>MSHE01000037.1 GCA_001941025.1 Lachnospiraceae bacterium Zagget3 | reverse complement strand
CGGGCCGCTTCTTCCATGTTTTCCGCCATCCGCTCGATCGGCGCGAGCAGCTGCCGCGTGAGCAGACGGCCCACGATGATGGAGACCACGATGATGGCCACCACGATCAGGATCAGGATGGGAAGGACCGAGAGAAAGATGCTGAAGATGCTCCGGGCATCCGCCGCCAGACGAAGGACGGATCCATCGTCCAGCTGCACGGCATAGTAAAACGTGTTCCTGCCCATCGTATCCGACCGGCGGACCGTCTCCCCCTCGCCCGACGCGAGGGCATCCTGCACCTCCGGCCGCCCGGCGTGGTTCTCTAAAAGGGAAGCGTCGGTATCGTTGTCGTACAGCACCGTTCCGTCCGTGTCGATCCATGTCACGCGCAGGCCTTCCGTTTCCCCGAAATCGCTCTCGAGCCAGGCAAGCGACCCGTTTTGGACTTCCTCCGCCGCGCGGTCGCTCTCAAACATGCCGGAGCCCTTTAACAGCTCCGCGTCGACGCGCAGGTCGTTTCGCACCTGTCTCTGAAACAGGCCGTAAAACACGAGGGTCATGCAGACCACCGTGGCGATCGCCACGATGACCGACATTCCAATTAACCGCAGATTGATCTTTTGCTTCATTTACGACTCCTTGTTCCTCTCGATCGAGTAGCCGACATTGCGCACGGTGCGGATCCTGCTGCCCGCCCCGCCCAGCTTCCGGCGCAGGGTGTTGATGTGCATATCCACGGTGCGGGACTCCCCTTCAAACTCGGTGCCCCAGACCTGCCGCATGATCGCCTCCCGGGACAGCACGATGCCCGGATTCGTCATGAGATATCGCAGCAGCTCATACTCTTTGAAGGTCAGCTCGACCTGCTCCTCACCCACAAAGACCATGTGCCGCTCGTGATCGAGCACGATGTCATCGAGCTGCAGCATGGGGGCGTCCTCAGAATCCGTCCGCCGAAGCAGCACTTTCACCCGGGTGATCAGCTCCATGACGGAGAACGGTTTTTTGATATAATCGTCCGCCCCGTCATCCAGGCCCCGGAGCATGTCCATCTCCGTCGTCTTCGCCGTCACCATGATGATCGGGATCCGTTTTGTCGTCGGGTTCCGGCGGATCTTTTTTAAGATCTCATAGCCGCTCTCGTCCGGCAGCATGATATCCAACAGGATCAAATCCGGCACGATGTCGTCCATCTTTTTGTAAAACTCCTTTGCCGTCCCGAATGCATAGACCATGTGATTGCTGTTTTTTAACGCGATCGTCTCGATTTCCCGGATGCTCTCGTCATCCTCCACAAGATAGATTAAAGCCATTTTATTCGGTCACTCCTTCCGGCGGGGCCTCCTCCGCCACTTGTACTTTCTCCTTCTCTCCTTCCGGCGGAGCCTCCTCCGCCACTTGTACTTTTTCCTTCTTTACGGGAAGCGTATATTTTTCTTTCGCCCGATTGTATTCCTCCCGGAACCACTGGTCGTTCTGCACGATGACCTCGTCGAGCATCGTCTGCGTGTCGGTCCCGCCGCCGCTGTTGACCCGGATCATGCAGGCCCCGACATTGGAGCAGTGGTCAGAGACACGCTCTAAGTTTATGATGATGTCCTCGAGGATCATCCCGGCCTCCAGGGAGCACTTCCCTCTCCGCAGGCGGTCCACATGGCGCTGCTTTAACTCGACGCTTAAGCCGTCGATGACTTCCTCAAACGGCTCGATGTTCTTTGCCATGACAATGTCGTTTTGCGCGAAGGCCTGGATCATTTGATCCAGGATATCCCGCACGGCCCGCGCATAGACATCCAGCTCCTTCATGCCGCCTTTCGTGATCCGCTCGCCCTGCGCGTGCATGTCGTCCATCAGGAACTTGATGTTGACCGCGTGGTCGGCGATCCGCTCAAAATCCCGGATGCACTGCAGCATGATGGACACCTTCCGGCTGTCGCCCCGCCATAGGTATTTATTGCTGACCTTCATCAGATAATTGCCAAGCGCCGCCTCGTAGCTGTCCACGCGATCCTCCAACACGAGGATCTGCTCTGCCGTGTGCTCCGAATAATTTTTCGTCAGATCGACCGCCAGATTCACGGCATCCCGCGAGAGCTCCGCCATCCTAACGGAGGTATCCCAGCTGACGCGTATGGCATAGCCGGGGTTGTCCAGAAAACGCTTGTCCAGGACATCCAGTTCGCCGGGAGCCTGCTCCACGGGCGCCTCCTCCTTTTTGTCCGGGATGGTCAGCGTCGCCAGCCGCACGAGGAAGTTGCCGAACGGGAACAGCACCACACAGCAACCGATGTTGAACAGGCTGTGCACCACCGCGATCCCCGCCGCCGTCGCCGAGGTCGACAGGAAGGCAAACTGGACAAAGTGGTTGACCGCGTAAAAGATCACCATAAACCCGACGCTCCCGATCACATTGAAATATAGGTGGATCATGGCCGCCCGCCTCGCGTTCTTCCCCGCGCCGATCGAGGAGATCAGTGAGGTGACGCAGGTGCCGATGTTCTGTCCCATAATGATGGGAATCGCGACACTGTACGGAACGGCGCCTGTGACACACAACGCCTGCAGGATACCGATAGACGCGGACGAACTTTGGATCACGGCAGTCAAAAGCGCGCCGACCGCCATACCCAGGATCGGGTTGGAGAAGATCGTCAGGATACTGATAAACTGCGGATTGTCCGCAAGCGGTTCCACCGCGCCGCTCATCGTCGTCATGCCGAACATCAACACGGCAAACCCGATCAGGATCGCGCTGATGTCCCGCCTTCTGGCATTGCCCCGCGCCGTCATCAGCATGATGACGCCGATGATCGCCAGGACCGGGGAAAAGGACGAGGGCTTGAACATCTGAAGGACCACGCCGCTCCCCTCGATGCCCGTCAGCGAAAGCAGCCAGGATGTCACCGTGGTACCGACATTGGCCCCCATGATCACGCCGACTGCCTGTGTCAGTTTCATAATGCCGGAATTGACAAAGCCGACCACCATGACCGTCGTGGCCGAAGACGACTGAATGACCGCCGTCACAACCGTGCCGAGCAGCACGCCCTTGATCCGGTTGGATGTCAGCCGCTCTAAAATACTGTCCAGCCTTCCGCCGGATACTTTGACCAGCCCGTCTCCCATGGTGTTCATCCCGAACAGGAACAACGCCAGACCGCCGATCAAGGTCAATACGGAAAAGATTGTCATGTGCACTCCTTTTGGCGCCCGCGTCAGCGGACAAACTTTTTACTTACTTTTTACTTCCGCCCCATTGTAAAGGCACCATGTAAAATCCAAAGAGTGCTTTATGTAAATTCTATGTAAAATTATAGCACGGCAAAGTCGGTTTGTCTGCAAAAAAGCACTTGCGGCACATCCGCCTTCCATTTATAATTCTAGTAGTATGAGAAGAGGAGCAAAATGTCTGCTCCCGATTGCCGCAGTATGCTTTCTGTTGGCAGGCTGCGGCAGCGCGGGCAGCGAAGAGGAACTGTCACAAGCGGAAACGTCGGCGGAAGAGGCCGACACGGAAGAAACTGACGCGAAGGAAGCCGATGCGGAGACTTCCGGGACGAAGGAAGCCGATACGGAAGATGCCGACGCGGTTCCGGACGCGGCAGACGGAGAGGAGAATCGGACGGCTGAAACAGAGGAAAAAACAGAGGAAACGACATCCGCCCTGCCCGGCGCGCGCTTAAACGGCGACACGTTTGCCACGGGTGAGGAGCCGCTTCGCGTAACCTACGCGGACGGATTTTACTACGAGCCGATCTCCGATGCCTTAAAAGACTACATCACCGGCACCTCCTATCCCGAGACGACGGATGAGTCCTCCCTCGCGATCACCTGCGACGACCTGCGCTATGTCCATGTGCTGTACACGAACTTTGACAGGGAGACACAGGAAGGGGAATTGATCTGCAACGCGGCGCTCGCGCAGGATCTGGTCGAGATCTTTTATGAGCTGCAGGAGAACGGCTATCCGATCGAGCAGATCCATCTGGTCGATGAATACGGCGGTGACGACGATGCCTCGATGGCAGCGGACAATACCTCGTGCTTCAACTATCGCAACGTAGCGGGGAGCAGTTCCCTCTCGAATCACGCGTTGGGGCGCGCGATCGACGTCAACCCGCTCTACAACCCTTACATCACATACAACGCCGACGGCAGCACAGATGTCTCGCCTCCGGCGGGTTGGGACTATGTAGATCGCTCCGCTGATTTTGCCCACAAGATCGACACGAACGATCTGTGCTATCGGTTATTTAAGGAGCACGGTTTCACCTGGGGCGGTTCCTGGAACTCGTCCAAAGATTACCAGCATTTCGAAAAGTAAAACCGAAGGGAGGAATTTTGTTATGTTCACAGACGCGATCGCAAAAGTATCCCAGTTCACCAGACCGCTCATGTCCATCAGCAGGACCTACGGATCGATCAATGTCAACCCCGGTCTGGCCACCATGTTTTTTGTCAATGACTCCGGCTGTGCCGTAACCTGCAAGCATGTGGCGGAGCAGTTGATGCAGGCGGACAGCATCAACAAGAAGTTTCGCGGCTTTCATCAGCAGCTGGACACGCTGCGGGAAACACATCCCGAAGACTTTGAAGAACAGATGCGTCTTCTGGAAAAAGAGTTTGGGTATCGGCCCGGTGCCCCCATCACCATCAAGTATAATTTTGTGAATATCCCGAGTCCGTTCAAAAGCTTCACCATTCATACACATCCCAAGTATGATCTTGCCATCATTCAGTTTAGCGGATATGAGGATCTGCACTATAACGCGGAACACATTCGTCTGTTGGATAAGGATGAAGAGATTCGGCAGGGAAACAGCCTTTGCCGGCTGGGATTTCCCTTCCCCGAATTTAAGAATTTTCAATACAACGCCGAGAAAGACGACATCGAGTGGATCTCCGGCCCGCCTCATGTCCCGAGTTTCCCGATGGATGGAATTGTGACCAGGCATCTGGCCGACAAGGACGGATCCCTGTTCGGGATCGAGATCAGCACACCCGGCCTTAGGGGGCAGAGCGGCGGCCCGCTGTTTGACACCGAGGGACGGATCTACGGGATGCAGTCTTCCACAAAGCACCTGTATCTCGGTTTTGACATCGAAAAAGAAGTCGTGATGAGCAACGGACAAAAAAAGGAGATCAGCAATCAGCCGTTTCTCCATGTCGGACAATGCGTCCATGTCCGCATCATCAAAGAATTTTTAGATCAGCACAACATCCCTTACCAGACCGCGTAAAAATACGCAGGGTGATCTGATACACTATGGCTGCGGATATCAGTCCGCAGCCATTACTTTTATGATCTCACCGACATATTCCTCGTGAAAATCCCGTTCCGGATAATGCGTTTCTATGATCCCGGGATCCAAAAAAGCCTCCGGCACGAGCGGCGCGCGGTAGAGTTTGCGGCACACCAGTACCAACTCGGCCTCCGCGAACCAGACGCAGCCGTCCCCGAAAACGGGGGTCAGGCCGGTCTTTGCGACCTTGTCCTCGTCACGGCCGGAATGGGTCCCGAGGTAGGCCAGCTTTTCCTTGTATTCCGGCGGAAAAAAAGAGAGCGTATACAGATCCTCCCGGTCGAGGAACTCCTTCGTATAGCGCTGCGGGCGCAGGTAGATCACCGAGGTCGGATAGCCCCAGAGAAATCCGAGCTGCCCCCATGCTGCCGTCATGGTGTTATAACCGGTCTCTTTTGTGCCGGCGGTGACCAGCATCCACTCCTCCCCGATCTTAGTCATCGGATTCAGGTTCAATTCTTCTACGGACAGTTCTCTCATGTTGTTGCCCCCTCGTATCAGCATTATATCTGTAAGCGGTGCGCAATGTCTGACGCGCTGTAAAGTACATTTGTTATAGTAACACAATTTTCATCAATGGAATAGAGGACAGAATAGTTGTCTACAAGCAGCCGCCTCAGTCCTTTGTCCTGCATATAAGCAGATTCTAAAACCTTAATCCGCTCAGGCAGCTCCTCCAGCTTAAATATAGCATCTGCAATCCGATCATATTGTTTTTGCGCAGTTTCCGGAGAACGCAGAACATAAGCAATATAATTATATATCTCTTCCATATCCTCCAATGCTTCGTCAGTAATATTTATGGTGTAGTGTTCCATCCATGCTGCTCCCTAAAATTGGCGAAGGCGGTTGAGGCGTCTTGAACTCTCCCGGCTGCTATGTCGTCGTATCCCTTTTGTATTTTTGCCCGGAGTTCCTCGTCCGTCATCAAGTCTGCATTGATCCGATCAGGAGCCTTCGGCAGAGTTACGGCAAACGGAATCCCTCCTGTAAGAGAAATCTGATACAGATACATATCAATCGCCGTAGACATAGGAATCCCTAATTTCGCAAGGACTTCCTCTGCATTATGTTTTACGGTTGGATTGACTCTCAAATTTAAAGTTGCGGTTTTTTCCATGGCAAAGCACCTCCCGAAAAACATTGTAACGCGAGTGTCGTTACAAGTCAACTCGTTTCTTTTTGTTCCAGCTCCAGCAATGCCGCCTTTCTCTCAATCCCGCCTCCATAACCGACCAAGCTGCCATCGCTTCCGATGACACGGTGACACGGCACAAGAATCGGGATTTTGTTGCGGCCAACCGCGCCGCCGACGGCCTGCGCGGACATCCGCGGGATGCCTCTTCGCGCGGCCAGTTCCCGCGCGATTGCGCCATACGTTGTGGTCTCCCCATAGGGAATGCGTGATACGATTTCCCAGACTTCTTTTTGAAACGCTGTCCCTTCCTGGTGAACAGGCAAGGTAAAGTCCGGCTCCCGTCCGGAAAAATAGAGATCCAGCCAGTGTTTTGCTTCAGAGAGGACAGGCCGTTCCTGCTCGTCACATTCCGTCTCCGGCTGCCCGGTATTCTGTTTTTGTTCTTCAAACCAAAGTTCTGTTAATCCCTTCTCGTCGGCCGTCAGAAAAATCGTTCCGAGCGGGGATTGGTAGTTGGCTCTGATGTTTTCTTTCATAATTTCCTAATTCGTGACATTCAAGGCAATCCTGAGTCTGTAATTTGTAGGCTTCTTGGGTAAATTATACCGTAATTATGTCTACTTGCAATTGTTTTTGATGGGTCAACACGTTATTTCATAGGTCAATTTCTTTATTGTACCTCCTCTTCGCTCATGATAGAATACTAACAGAGGAAAGCAGAATGAAACGAACACCATACGACATGATCCGAGAAGCGGAAACAAAGATGCGAACGATGATACTTGACCTTGATCGTAAGAAAGAGGAGCGCGTGATCATTTTAATTAATGCGGTTGCATCTTTCCCCTACATGAGTAAGTATCAGATTATGCAAGCCCGCTTGTTTCTTATCGATTTGTATATTTCACATGAAATATTCGGGAACGCCTGCTTGCTTTGTGAGACCACTCTGGAAGAATACCCGAAGGCGCCGGTCAAGAAAAAACTGAAGTCCATGCAGAAGATCCGTGATGAACATCCGGATGAGTTTGTGTTCTCTGCAGATCTTAATCTGGCCGATCCGGACCTTTGCTATAAAGAGCCGGTGCTCGACGCGATCTACGATCCGGACTTCGAGGCCGAAGTGGAGGAACGGCTGGCCGCTCTTCCGGATGGGTGCCGGGAGACATTCTATAAAATTCGGAGCGAACGGAAGCCGGAAGACATTCCGCCTTTTACCAGCCGAGAGCTGGATATCCGGGTCCTGCTCGGCATGGAAAAGAAATATCGGGAGGAATAGTTATGAAGAAAACACTTGCCATCGGAATCATCTGCACGCTGCTCGTCACAGCATGTGGCTGTGGCTCCAAAGAATCAACGTCAGCGACCGATAAGGCCGTCTCGGTAGCAGAACAGGCTATCGATGCAATAGACGGCTATCTGGACGGAAAAACGAGCGGAAGCTCGGCAAGGGATAAGCTAAGTGATCTCTATGACGAAATGGACTATGTAGACGATCTTCCTCGAGAAACAGCAGAAGATACCGAGCAGTATGCTGCCGACTGGAGCATTCAGGTGGCACTCTCAACGGCCAGCTCGCAAATTCTTCTTGACAGCTATAACGGAGATAGTGAATCCTTCGACAAAATTGTGGATACCAGAAACAGAATAGCCGAAGATGCCGGATTAGAGACAAAATAGGCACCTAAAGCCTTTCCATAATCGCAGAAAATAATACTACTCAAACTCAATCGTCCCGGGCGGCTTCGAGGTGAGATCATACATCACCCGGTTCACGCCCTTCACTTCGTTTATAATGCGGTTCATAACCGTGTTTAACACGTCCCAGGGAATCTGTGCCGCCTCGGCGGTCATAAAGTCAATGGTTTCCACGGCGCGCAGCGCCACGGCATAGTCATAGGTGCGCTCGTCCCCCATGACGCCGACGGAGCGCATGTTGGTGAGCGCCGCAAAGTACTGGTTGACGCCGCGGTCCAGGCCCGCCTTTGCGATCTCCTCGCGATAGATGGCGTCCGCGTCCTGCACGATCCGCACTTTCTCGGCCGTCACTTCGCCGACGATGCGAATGCCCAGTCCCGGTCCCGGGAACGGCTGCCGATACACGAGATGTTCCGGGATGCCGAGCTCCAGGCCGGCCTTTCGCACTTCATCCTTAAAAAGGTTTTTCAGCGGTTCCAGGATCTCTTTAAAGTCCACATAGTCCGGCAGACCGCCCACGTTGTGGTGCGATTTGATCACGGCGGACTCGCCGCCTAAGCCACTCTCCACCACATCCGGATAGATCGTCCCCTGGACGAGGAAGTCCACGGCACCGATCTGTTTCGCCTGTTCCTCGAACACGCGGATAAACTCCTCACCGATGATCTTTCTCTTTTCCTCCGGCTCCTCTATCCCGGCCAGCCGGTCATAAAAGCGCTGCTGCGCGTTCACGCGAATAAAGCGCAGATCATAACTGCCGTCCGGCCCGAAGACCGCCTCCACCTCATCGCCCTCGTTTTTGCGCAGCAGACCGTGGTCCACAAACACGCAGGTCAGCTGGTCGCCGACCGCCTTGGAGAGAAGGACCGCCGCCACGGAGGAATCCACGCCGCCGGAGAGCGCGCAGAGCACCTTGCCGCCGCCCACCCGCTCGCGGATCGTCCGGATGGAGTCCTCCACAAACGATTCCATCCGCCAGTCTCCGGAACAGCCGCAGACTCCGCGGACAAAGTTGTAGATCATCTTCGTCCCCTCCGGGGTGTGCAGGACCTCCGGGTGAAACTGAATGAGATAGAGCTGCCGCTTTACATCCTCCGCCGCGGCCACCGGACAGTGCGGCGTCTGCGCCGTGCTGACAAACCCCGGTGCCATCTCGGCGATGTAGTCGTAATGGCTCATCCAGCAGACCGTCTCGGGTGAAACATCGGCAAAGAGCGCGGATGTCGTATCCACGCGGACCTCCGTTTTTCCGTACTCGCGCACTTCGGCCCGCTCGACCCGGCCGCCGAGGATGTGCTGCATCAGCTGCGCTCCGTAGCACAATCCCAGGATTGGGATCCCCAGTTCAAACAGTTCCTGCGTGTATGTCGGCGCGTCCGCCTCATAACAGCTGTTCGGGCCTCCGGTCAGGATGATGCCCTTCGGGTTTATCTCTTTTAATTTCTCAATCGGGGTTTTATAGGAATAGATCTCGCAGTATACATTGCACTCGCGGACGCGGCGCGCCACGAGCTGGTTGTATTGTCCGCCGAAATCCAGAACAAGAACGATCTCTCTGCTCATGAAAAACTCCTTTTCCTTTTATTAAGCTCCGAGCTTATACGTTCAGTATAAAGCAGGCACCCCTGTTTTTACAAGGGAAAGTGTGCTGCCGCCAAGGGGGAAATTTGCCCAAAAATTGTGCGAAAGGCAGGAAAAGTTTGTGCAACTTTGACGTTCTTGACAAAGCAAAATCGTAAAAGATATAATAATAAGAGTGATTACAGGCAATTACAATAGAAGTAATTTCAGGCATTTGTAATAGAAGTGGTTGCAGGCAGATACTTATAGGGAGAGAGAGTTATGCAAGAGGCCACATACATTGAGCTTGTCATTATAATCAGCATTGGCGGCTATCTGTTGGGCAGCGTCCTGTTCGCGAAGTGGCTGCCGCGCGTATTCTGCGGCATCGACATCGAGGCTGTCAGCGAAGACGGCAATCCGGGAACATCCAATGTAATTAAATATTGCGGAACCCCCCTCGGCATTGTGACCGGCATCTGTGAACTGGGAAAGGGCTTTGCCCCCGTCGCGATCGCGGAGGCCCTCATTCCGATGGACGTGCGCACGCCACTGTTCGGGCTCGTCATCGCTTCCGGCGTATTGGGACACATGTTTTCCCTTTACCATCGCGGCAACGGCGGGATGGGTGTCGCTCCGTTCTGGGGTACCCTGATGGCCATCTTTTTGCAGAGCCGGATCATCTTCTTTTTGATCGTGATCTATGTCGTGGTTCGCTGGATCGTCCGGGTTCGCCCGCAGCACCTTCGGACGATTCTGTGCTTTGGCATTTTTCTGGTCGTCCTCGCAATCTTTTCAACAGATCCGATCCTAAAACCGACCTATATCATCCTATGCGCGATCATCTGTGCGAAGTGTTTTTGCGTTGGCGTCCGAAACGGGGATCTGCTGGGGCAGACGACCGTCAATCAGGAATAAGAGAGAAAGACACGGGCCTGAGAAACAGGTCCGTGTTATTTTTTTGCCCTATTTTTTATCCTATGCATTCCCGCTTCGCGCAGTCCGCGAACTTCCGGTTTCCCTCCTCGGAAAAATGGACCCCGTCATACAGCAGCGGAATCTCCCAATCTCCCGCGCAGGTAAACGCGATCCCGAGCTGCTTCGCCAGTTCCCGATAACACCCATCCAGTTTTTCCGATTCCCGGCACTGCTCATCAAGTTCAACCCACATTCCGCGCTGCAAATGCACCGGCGCGATGAGACGCAGACGGATCTTGCCTTCCGCAGTCGCCTCGCCGGACCCGTCGTTCACAGCCTCTTCGCTGGGTACACTTCCCGCGATTTCCTCACAGTCCATGAGCTTTTTTAAAAACCGCTCCATCCGTTCCGTCACGGACTCCGCCGTCATCTGCCCGTTGTGGAGCAGATCGTTCGTCCCGAGCATGACCCAGAGCCATACCGGGGCGTTTTCCGCTGCCCACTGCGGCAGGCGGTGTATGACATGCTCGATCTCCGGCAAAAAATAAGGCACGCAGCGTCCGTTTAAGCCACAATTTCGCACCGTCCATTCCGTCTCGGCGTCGAGAATCTCCGGCCAGCGCGCCTCCTCCGGATAGCGCCCGCCCAAAAACGAGCACGGATCGTAGCCGTATGTGTTGGAATCGCCATAACAGATGATCGTTCCCGCCATGAGTCCCATCTCCCTTCTTTCGTCTTGCTCCTGTTTCTCCATTCGTTTTACTGTTTCGCCCGATCAGTCATACGCGTCGGTAAACTTGTACCCGATACCCCAGATCGTCAGGATATATTGCGGCTCATCCGGATTCGGCTCGACTTTTTTGCGAAGTTTCCGGATAAACGCCATGACATTGCTGTCATCCAGCAGATATTCATTCTCCCACACGGCCTGATAGATCTGTTCCTTCGTAAACACTTCCCCGCGGTTTTTTGCCAGGAAGTACAAAATATCAAACTCTTTCGGAGTCAGAGAGATCTCCTCGTCCCCGCGGACCACTTTGCGCGCGCGGACAAAGATGCGCAGCTCGCCGCAGACGATCTCGTCGCGCGAGAGTGCGGAGGATCCGCCTTCGTTCGACTCCACCATCAGGGAACCGGATTCCTCCTGCGCCAGATCTGTCAACGCCTCCATGAGCTCTGCCGCTCCGGTTATGTCGTCGGGCGCATGTTCCAGTTCCTCCAGCATCCACTCGATCAGGGAGGGGTCCAGGTTGATAAATCCAATGTGTTTCTTCATGGCATCTCCCCCTCCCTAGATCAGATTCCGGTATCTGCGGATGTAGATCGTCTTCATCATCCGGGTCAACGCGAAATATAACCCGACGATTCCCACCAAAAACAGGAAGAACCAGGCAGGCATGACGGTCATCCCCACCCATCCGCCGAGCGGCGTAAAGGTAAGGACCGTAAACACCGCGATCCCGAGCAGCGTGACCAGGATCACGGAATTCGAGGGCCGGCTCTTCGTACAGGGCATTTGCTTCGTGCGGAGCATATACAAAACGAGGATCTGCGTCCACACGGATTCCAAAAACCACCCGGTCTGAAACAGCGCGATAAAATGCGCCTGCCCCGCGGCACCGAGCACGCCGAACGCGCCGCCGCACACAGTCGGGCACAGAAAAAAGAACAAAAACGCGAATGTCATACAGTCGAGCACGGCACTGACCGGCCCGAAAAAGAGCATAAACCGCCGCAGAGACCACCCGCTCCACTCCAGCGGGCGCTCCGTCATATCCGGGTCCACATTGTCCCACGGCAGAACGATACACAGGATTCCGTACAACAGATTGAGCAGCAGCAGCTGCAGCGCCGTCATCGGGAAGAACGGCAGCAAAATGCTCGCCACCACAATGGCCAGAATGTTCCCGAAATTGGACGATGCCGTGATCTTGATGTATTTGGTCATGTTGGCGAAAGCCCTGCGCCCTTCGGCGACACCTTCATCCAACACGTTTAAATCTTTCTTTAAGAGGATGACATCGGCACTCTCCTTGACGGCATCCGTCGCGGTGTCGACGGAGATGCCCACATCCGCCCGGGTCACGGCGTGCAGATCATTCATGCCGTCTCCGAGGAACCCGACATCATGTCCGTTGTCCTGCAGGATTCCCACGACGCGCGCTTTTTGCTGCGGGGAGAGCTCCGCGAAGATGCTCGTGCGCTCCACGGCGACCGGAATGTCGTTTTTGATCAGCGCGTCGAGCTGCACCCCTGTCATCACATGCTCCGTGGGGATGCCCAGCCGCCGGCAGATAGAGATAGCTACCTCCTCGTGGTCACCGGTTAAGACCTTGATGCCTACATGAAGATCCTGCAGCTGTTGGATGGCGCTGGCCGCGCTCTGTTTCGGCGCGTCAAAGAAAGCGAGAAATCCCATCAGCGTCAGGTCATACTCGTCCGCAAGCTCCACCGTGCGCTTGTCTATGGGCTTTTCCGCTACCGCGAGCACTTTCATGCCCTCTTCGAGCATCTCGTCCACGATCTCCTGCGCGCTTCTCTCGCCGTCGGCGCCGATCTCGTGCCGCTCACCGCCATATACGACATATTTGCAGCGAGCGATGACCCGGTCCACATTGCCCTTGACCAGCAGGGTGTTCTCTTCTCCCCTTTGCACGAGTACGCTGGAAAACATACGGTCATAGTCAAACGGGACCTCGTCCAGCTGCCGGGCCTCATTGATCACCTGTTCAAAGTGGTCTCTCTGTCCCGGCATCTTGTTCGCGCGCAGGATCTCATGGTCCAAGGGATTGGCCACACCGGTGTGATAGTAACTGTTGATATACGCCGCGTCCAGGGTGTCCATACTCTCGTTTCCCAGCACGTCCATATAGTATTCCAGAATAATCCGGTCGCTCGTGAGCGTCCCGGTCTTGTCGACACACAGAATGTCCATGCTGCCGAAGCCCTGCATGGCGTTGGGCGTCTTGACAACAGTCTGCTTTTGGCCCATCTGATAGCTGCCCTTCGAGAGGCAGGCCGTGACCACCAGGGGAAGCAGCTCGGGGGTCAGCCCGATGGCGACAGAGAGCGCGAAAACCAACGCGCCAAGCCAGCTTCCCTTCGTCAGGCCGCTGGCCACAAACACGATGGGAGCGAGCACGATCATAAACCGGATCAACACCCGGGCAATGGAGTTCTCCCCGCGGTCAAATCCACGCTTGCGCTCATTCTCCTCTGTGGAGATCCCTCCGTAAAGCGTATCCCTGCCGACGGCCAGAACCACACCCTCAGCAAAGCCGCCGATGACGGTCGACCCGAGGAAGACCGTATTCTCGTAGTCGTCGAATCCGGCCGGCTGGCCGTCGATCGTATCCGCCGTCTTTTCCAGGCTCCCGCTCTCACCGGTGATGACGGACTGGGATACGAAAAAGTCCTCCGCCCGCGTTATGCGGATGTCCGCAGGCACGCGGTCTCCGGCATCCAGGCGCACGAGATCCCCGACGACCAGTTCCGCGGAGGAACGCTCCTGCCACTTCCCGTTCCGGCATACCTGTACCGTCGTGTCGATAAGCCGGATCAGCCGGTCCGTGACATTCCGCGCCCGCATCTCCTGGCCAAAGCGGATCGCGCCGCTGACAAGAAACATCACGATGATGATGACAAACGTCGCGATATTGCGGTCCCCGCGCGGGACCAGGATGACATCCGTAAAGAGGGACACCACCGCCAAAATCAGCAGCACAATGGAAAACAGCGTAAAAAACGACCGGAAAAACAGGTGCGCCGTCGTCTCACGCTTCTGCCCGACCAGCAGATTTTCCCCGTAGCGCTTACGAAACCGATCCGCCATCTCGTCCGTGAGTCCCGTTTCCGGCACGCGCAGATGCAGGAAGAGGAACTTCGGGTCCATCTGGGCATAATCCGATATGCGTTTGTGAACGGAATGGCCCGGCTTCATACGGCTCACCCCCCCCTTTCGGAAAAAAAGAGTCCGGAAATTACTCTCCGGACTCTTTGTATCACAAGAAAAACGAATTACTCAGTCTTACCTTCTTTTTCTTCGGCCTCTTCTTTGTTCGCCTCAACATCTTCTTTCTCTTCCTCGACGCCTTCCTTGATGTCCTCTTTGACATCCCCAGCTGTCTCCTGGACGCTGTCACCTTCCTTGACGTCCTCAACGACGTCTTCCACGGCGTCAGCAGTGGTCTCGCCGATATCCTCCACGGTGTCTACGACATCCTCACCTGCTTCTACGACGTCGTCTTTGACATCTTCCGCCGCTTCCTCGACATCCTCACCCGCTTCAGTATTACATGCGGTTGCGCCAAGCATGCAGCCAGCCAGTGCGCCAACGATCAAAAGCACTTTCCATCTCTTCATTTCATTTTCCTCCTTAACTCCTGCGCCGAAAACGTTTTCCAGCCTGTTATCTTTTTCTTTTTCGGGCTATCAGCCCTCAATCAACAGGATTATAGCACAGGTATATGTAGGAATGCAATAGTTTTCCCCGAAACAAATTGTGAAAAATTTGGTAAAAATATCACTTTACCATGGTCGTTCTGCCGCCTCTGCGGTCAGCAAAAGGACGCACTCCGTGTGGACCGTCTGGCAGAAATTATCCACCGGACGCACCCGCGCAAGACGATAGCCTCCGTCACAGAGAACGCGCGCGTCCCGGGCGACGGTGGCCGGATTGCAGCTGACATACACGACCCGCGTCGGCTGCGCGTCCAGGATTGCCTGCAGCAGCTTCGGATCACACCCTTTACGCGGCGGGTCGAGAACGACCACATCCGCGCGCGTCGGTTCCCCGCTTTTGTCTCCCGCCGGAAAGATCTCCTCCGCCTTCCCCTCGAAAAACTCCACGTTCGCGATCCCGTTTTCCGCGGCGTTCCTGCGCGCGTCCCGGACAGCCTGCGGAACACACTCTACCCCGTACACCCGTCCGGCCTCCCGCGCCAGAAAGAGCGAGATCGTCCCAATGCCGCAGTAGAGATCCCACACGGTTTCCGTTCCGTGAAGGCCCGCGTACTCCGCGGCCAACCGATACATCACCTCCGTCTGCACCGGATTGACCTGATAAAACGACTCCGGCGAGATCTGAAACCGGATGCCTCCGATCGTATCCGTAATAAATCCCTGTCCCCAGAGCACCCGCGTTTCCTCCCCAAGGATCACATTGTCTCTCCGCGTGTTGCGGTGAAAGGAAATGCTCGTCATCCCCGGTACGGCGGCAAGCGCCTGGATCAATTCCTTCGCGTGAGGCAGGCCGTCGCCGTTTACGATCAGGCAGACCAGGATCTCCCCCGTGGAGAATCCGCAGCGGATCAACACATGACGGAGGAGCCCTTCTCCCGTCGCCTCGTCGTAGGCGGAAATGCCACAGCGCTCCATCCAATCGATCACAAGATCCAGGATCTGCCGGTCGGCCGGCACGCCGAGCGCGCAGTCCCGGTTCGGAACGATCCGATGGCTCCGCCCGGCATAAAAACCGGTGATGATCTGTCCGTCCCGGTCGGTTCCGATCGGAAACTGTGCCTTGTTCCGATAGTGGAACGGATCGGCCATCCCGATGATGGGCTCCATCGGAAGATCGGAAAAACCGCCGATCCGGATAAGCGCGTTTTCCACAAGCCCCTGCTTCCACTCCAGCTGCTTCTCATAGGAAAGCGCCTGCAGCTGGCATCCCCCGCACGGCCGGGAAAAAGCGCACACCGGTTCTACGCGGTCGGGAGACGGTTCTACGATCTCGATCAGCCGCGCGAAGCCGTAGGTCTTTTTCAGCTTCGTGACACCGACCCTCGCCAGATCGCCGATGAGGGCATCCTTTACAAAGAAAGTCATGCCCTCATGCCGTCCTACGCCTTCTCCTCTGACGCTCAGATCTTCTATTTTTAAAACAAATTCCTCATTTTTCTTCACGCCGCACTCTCCCGCGTCAGTCCTCCGTCTTGCCGGTGCGCCGGATGTTGCTCTCCATCAGCCGGTTGTATCCCAGCCACTGGGTGTTCCCCTCCGGTACCGCGGACAGCGCCTCTTTCATCGTCTCAAGCTTCGCGTCCGCGTTGTCCGCAAAGCTTAAGGCCACCGCCTCCATGAGCGCCGGCTTCTTCGGCGAACCAAACTCCATCTCCCCGTGATGCGCGAGGATACAGTGGATGAGCTCCGAAGCGGTCCGTTCGGGAAAATCGGGAATCGCCTCGATATGATCCCGTACCTGCATCGCGCCGAGCACGATATGTCCGATCAACTGTCCGTCGTCCGTATAGTCATTTTGCGGGAAGTCCGACAGTTCCGAGAGCTTCCCGATGTCGTGAAACAGGGCCGCCGTAAGCAGCAGGTCACGATTGAGCATCGGATACTGGGTGCAGAAAAAGTCGCATGTCTGCGTCACATTTAACGTGTGTTCGACCAGACCGCCCACGAAGCCGTGATGGACCATCTTCGCGGCGGAATGCTCCTGAAAACGCTTCGCGAATTCCGGGTCGGCAAAAAAGGACTTCGCCAGCTCTTTTAAATGCGGACTCTTCATCCCATCGATGTAAACGAGGATCTGCGTGTACATCTGCGGAATATCCCGTTCGCTGACCGGGAGATAGTCCGTGGGGTCGATGCCGGCATCCTCCACGCGCCGCGCGCGTTTTATGCTCATCTGGAGCTTGCCCTGAAAGCTGGTGATGTCGCCGGTCACATAGACGTAGTCCAGCGCATTAAACTCCTCGATCCCGGGAGATCCCACCTCCCAGATCTTCGCGTCCAACATGCCGGTCCTGTCCTGTAGGAGCACGGAGTCATAGGGTTTCCCCGCCTTGGTCATATAAGTCTGCTTCTGCTTGCACAGGTAAACCTCCGAGATATGGTCGCCCTCGCGCAGTGTCTCAATGTATTTCATAATTTTCGCCTTTCTGTTTTTTCTTACTATACCATAAATCGCGCGTGAAAGAAATATTTTGCGGTTGCAAGATGAAGTAAACTTATTGTCAGT
>MSHE01000036.1 GCA_001941025.1 Lachnospiraceae bacterium Zagget3 | reverse complement strand
ATGGCAGAGCTATATTTCCCGTTCAATAGTGTTTCCGGCGACCGCGAGTACACAGCACCGGACTTTGCCCGTTACTTCGCCGACATCATCTCCTCGGGGGTCTCCGCCAACGGCGACAACCTCCCCGTCACCTCCTCGGGTAGCCTCAGCCTCTCGGTGGGGCCGGGTCTCGCGTGGATCAAGGGGCACCTCTACTACAACACCGAATCGAAGCCACTCACGATCAGAACGGGGGACTCCAATCCTCGGATCGACCGGGTTGTGGTTAGGCTCGACGTGGCGGATCGCAAGATCGAGACGATCGTTGTAGAGGGCAATCCGGCCACCGGTGATAGCGACCCGACGCCTCCCGAACTTAAGCGGGACGACGACTATCACGACATATGTCTCGCCGAGGTCAAGGTTGAGAAAAGCGCAACCGAAATTACCCAGAAAGACATTGTGGACACTCGGACAGACAACGAGGTTTGCGGCATCATTCGAACTCTGATCGAGACGCTCGATGTCGGTGACTTCATGAAGAACTGCCAAGCATCCTTTGAGAGCTGGTTTGCAAATCTGAAAGTTCAACTCAACGGAGATGCTGCGGGAAATCTTCAAAATCAGATCGACGAACTTAAGACAGAGATTGAGGGAACTCTTCAAGATCAGATCGGCAGCCTTAAAGGAGAGATTGAGGAGCTGCAGACAGACCTCGACAACGGCGTCTATTCCACGCCCGCAACAATCATTGTTCACACGCTTGCTAATGCTAAGGTGGAAATGGAGCTTCAGAGCGCGTACCTTGAAGGCGATACAGGCTATAAAGAGACGCAGACCGCAGACAACAACGGCTACGCCACCTTCACCACGCGCACGCTTGGAGTCTACAAAATCACGGTTACTACGACGGATAGCTCGACATTCACCGTGGAGATTGGCGTGAAGACCGTCGGCATCATCGAGGTGCCTCTCATGTCCTTTGCCGAGATGTCGTGGGCGGAGATCGACGCGATCGCCGCCTCCGGCCTCGCGCGGCAGGTTTTCAAGGTCGGCGACGAGAAGAGCGTTTTGCTCAGCGGCACGCACGACGAGGCAATAACCGTGCGAATTGAAGATTTTGACCACGATGACCTCGATGGCAGCACAGACAAAGCCCCCATCACAATCGCAATGAAAGACCTCCTCGCCACCACCTACTCCATGAACACCAGCAACACTAACGTTGGAGGCTGGGACTCCTCGGCCATGCGGACGTCGACGATCCCGACCCTCCTCTCCCGGCTCCCCTCCGACCTACAAGCGGTCAAAAAGCCGGTGATAAAGTTGACCACTGCGGGGGGCCAGTTGACCACCATTCAGACGACGGTCGACGAACTTTGGCCGTTCTCGCTGAAAGAGCTCGGCCTAGAAACCAGCACTGCGGGCTACATGGACGAGGGCGACACCTATCCGCTCTACGTCTCCGACGCGAGCCGGATCAAGTATTTGTCGGACGGCTCCGGCGCGGCTAACATCTACTGGACGAGGTCGCCCTACACCACCAACTCGACCAACTTTTCCGTCGTGACCGCCGCGGGTGTGTGGAGCACCGACATCGCGGGCACCTCCACCGGCGTGTGCCTCGGCCTCTGCGTTTAATCCGGCATCGAATTAAATCCCGCCCCCTCGTGGGGCGGGATGGGGGTATTTTATGTCTGTACT
>MSHE01000035.1:365-19448 GCA_001941025.1 Lachnospiraceae bacterium Zagget3 | reverse complement strand
TATCGGACGAGTTTGATCTGTCCGACGCCTATATCTATGACGGCGGCGGCTACTACCGCCTCGCGATCGACGGGGCCGGCCAGATGGATTGGCTGAAGGATGTAGCGGATTTCGATGTCGGAATAGGTTCTTACAATGACATCCCGGTCTATCAGAACGGGGAAGTGATCACGACGATCACGGGCGATGATTTCGCGCTCGCGCAGGCGAAGGCAGAGGAACAGACGCTTACCTATACCTCCGGTTCCGGCCAGAACGAGGTCACTGCAAACTTCGTTTTGATCTCGGATCTGCTGGGCGATTATCAGCCGGATGAGGGGTGCGGCGTGTCCGCCACGGCTGCGGGAGACAGCTTTACCTCTACGTTTAAGGAAAGCGACTACTACCCCGATCAGGCATACTTATATGTTTCTGAAAAGGATGGCGGCGTTTATCGTACGGCGGTCGATGGCACGATGGGCCGTATGTGGTGCACCGGTGTGGACTACCTCACCGTGGGGCACGACTATGAGGACTATGTCTGCACGATCTGCGGACAAGACGAGCCCGGCATAGAGGTCAACGTGTCTTATGCCGAGAACGGCAACAGGGAGACGCTGACATTGCTGGCGAAAGACCTTGACGCGGCGATCGAGGCGGCGCCGGAGACGACCATCAAGCGCGGCTCGTCCGACTACCCCGGCAAGTATGTCCCGATCACGGACCTGCTGAGTGAATACCTTGACCTCGACACGGATGACATCACATTCTTCGGGGTCAGCACTTCCGATGACTGGCATGTGAACAACATATCGGACGAGTTTGATCTGTCCGACGCCTATATCTATGACGGCGGCGGCTACTACCGCCTCGCGATCGACGGGGCCGGCCAGATGGATTGGCTGAAGTATGTAGCGGATTTCGATGTCGTCATAGGCTCTTACAATGACATCCCGGTCTATCAGAACGGGGAACTGCTCACGACGATCACGGGCGATGATTTCGCGCTCGCGCAGGCGAAGGCAGAGGAACAGACCTTCACCCGCATCACCGGCATGGGCAGCAGCGATGTCACTGAGAAATACGTTTCGGTCAAGGATCTGCTGGGAGACTATCAGCCGGATGAGGGCTGCGGCTTTGTCGCCACGGCCGAGAGCGACGGCTTTACATCGACCTACACGGCAGACATCTATGAGGACGCTTACTTCTACTGTGAGGAAGGCACCGGCTACTACCGCACGGCCATGGATGGCGCGTGGGGTTACATGTGGTGCACCGATGTGACCTTCTTCACCGTGGGCCACAACTATGAGGATGACTACTGCACAATCTGCGGGATCTACAGACTTCCGGAGAGCGAGCACAACTATTCCAACAACGAGGATGAATCCTGGACCTACACGCTGGATGGCGCGGAGAACGGCGTCTATGTGACGTTCGATGAGCAGACCTACACGGAGTCCGGATATGATTACATCTATGTCTATGACGGAGATGGCAACCAGATCGGCAAGTATGACGGGTCGTCCCTCGCGGGCGTCACGCTGTACATCCCGACGGATACATTTACCATCCGGCTGACATCCGACTCCAGCATGACGTATTGGGGATTTAAAGTGACGGCAGTCGAAGCCGCGGGTAATACGATCGATCTGTCGATCGTCGGTACCGTGGATGATCCCCTCGCAGCGGTGTATGTGGGAACAGAAGAAGTCCCTGCCGATGTGCAGGTAAACGGCGTATCGCTGGTACAGGGGACAGACTTCACTGTTGCGGCGGATACGAGCGAAGATAATGTAGGCACGTACGTAGAGGTCACGATCACCGGTATCGGGGCCTACAGCGGCACGCTGACCACGCATGTCTATGTGTGGGATGAAGAGCATCTGCAGGAGCCCGCTTCGATCGCTTCCAACATGACGAGCCTTCGCCAGTCCAGTGACGCGGGGACTTCAAGGGTCTCGTTGGAAAACGCGGACAATGCTTATACAGCGAGCATCACCGAGGTCACGCTCCGCCCGGTCGAGACGGACGCACCGGTCGATGAGGGCGGCGAGGTCACCGGCGATACCGACACCGGAGACTTGACGTACCCGAACGCGCCGAAAACGATCACCCTTACGGCGGATGAGCTGACCATAAGCGGCAACAACTTAACATTCAACCGTACCGAGGACGACCCGATCGTCTATGTCATGGAGGGGCACGGATTCCCGTATACCTACACCACTGCCAGAGGCACGGTGCCGTACTATCCTCAGACGCAGGTCTATGAAGTGACCGTGAAGGCGGCCGGTTACGAAGACGCGGTCGGCCTTACGACCTTCTACACGGGGACCAGCGCAGGATTCTCCATCATCGAGGATATGGACGGCAATCACTACACGACGGATGACCAGAATATACTGGGAACGTGGACATCGGATGAGATCCGTGAGATGGCGAGCTTCGCGAACGGCTCCAGCCAGTGTGGCATGACCGGGTTCCGGACGTTTACCACGAACGGGGTCTCCCTGGTGGATCTGCTGGATGAGGTCGGCGCAACGGTAAGCGCCGATGACAGCTTCCTGCTGCAGACTTCCGATGACTACGGGAACACGTTCAGCTATTCGCAGCTGTTCGGCGCGACCCGGTATTTCATGAGCGGGATCTATGATCCTGAATTTGTGGATATCTACAATCAGGCTGCGAGTGATTCCTCTTCCGGCGGAAATGATCTGATCCGCCGCTGGCTGGCCAATTACGCGCTGGAGCATGATAGCACGATCGACCCGCGGATCTGCGTTGATTATAATGAAACCATGATATACGGGGACGACATCAACGCGGGCGTGACGCTCCCGACAGCGGAGAACACGGTGTTCAACAGCCTGGTGTCGTTCGAGAACCAGTACCGGTTCGTATACGGCATCGAGATCGTGCAGGACGCCGTCAGCGTCAACTTTGATACGCAGGGTGGCTCTGATGTGGAAAGCCAGACCGTGCTCACCCACCCGATGACATCGACGAGCAATACGACGATGTGGAGCAGCTACTGGGGCAACTCCCTGATCATCTACCGTGGCCAGGGCGACGGCGTTGAGGAGCCGGCAAAGGCGGAAGGCGCGGACACCATCGCGGTGCCGACCACCCCGACAAAAGAAGGCTATGTTTTCGCCGGGTGGTATACGGATCAGGACTGCACCGACGGAAACGAGTTTGACTTCGAGGCCAATGACGGCACGGTCGATGAGAACACGACCCTGTACGCGAAATGGATTTCGGAAGACGAAGCGATCGGGATCGTAGATTTCGATATCACGAGCGGTGAGCACGACGACGCGGATGGCGAACTGAACCAGACCATCATCGCGACGATCACCTTCAGTGACAACATCGCGCTGGCCCACGACGATCTGCGGGACGACCTGCTGATCACGATCGCGGGCGGAGATGTCTATGATACGGACCGCACGATCACATACGAAGTACAGAACGGGAACCAGCTCGTGATCACGATGGTCTCCACGGACTGGGTAGCGATCACCTCCGGCATGCTGCAGATCCAGGATATCACCGGAGAAGGGATCATCGCCGCGGATTCGGACAAGACCGTGATCTTCGCGACACAGAGCGGACGGATCCCGACCGGCATCGTGGTGAACAACGACATGATCGCCGGGACCGATGCGGAGCCTGCCTCCACCTATGTGGCGGTAGCGCACAAAGCGAACATGCGCGGCATGTACGCGTATGAGCTGGTCAGCATCGACGCGGACGGCAATGAGACGGTGGTAAGCAGCGGCACGAGCCATGCGCACGATTTCTATGGAGAGATCGACGAGGCGGCGATCGCCAGCGCCATCGCGGGCACGTTCAGCTCGGTGGATGGATACACCGTCGAGTACACGGAAGGCGACACCTACTTCATCATCACGGCGGACAACGCGGTGGAAGGCGAGAACCTGGCGGTCCGCATGGTAGAGTGGAAAGCCGAGATCAACGAGGCGCACGCGCCTTCGGAGACTGTGGCAGAGGATGGCATGCTGATCACCCGCTGCTCCTTCTGCGGAGATATCTTTGAGGAGGAGCCGCTCCCGGATAAGACCTTGCTGAGCGAGGCGATCGAAGAAGCGGAAGCGCTGAATCCTGAGGACTTCACGGAGGAGAGCTGGAGTGATGTCGACGCGGCCCTTCAGGCAGCGCAAGATGTGATGGATAATCCGATTGCCACGAAGGAAGAGGTGGATGATGCAACCGTGGCTCTTGTGACTGCGATCACGAACCTGGTGAAACCCGACGCGCCTGTAGTCGATAAGAGCGAACTGTTGGCCGAATATACGGAGGATATAGAACTGAACGACAGCGACTACACATCGTCCAGCTGGCAGGCATTTGCGGATGCCCTTGACGATGCACAGAGCGTCCTGACGGACCCGGATGCCACGCAGGCTGAGGTGGACGAAGCGCTGGAAGCCTTGCAGGCGGCGAAGGAGAATCTGCAACTGCTCGCTGACAAGGAAGGGTTGGAAGAGGCAATCAATTCCGCGCTGGCTCTGAATGAGGAAGACTTTACAGAAGACAGCTGGGCAGCGATGCAGGATGCGCTTGCTGCGGCACAGGCAGTAGATGCGGATGAAGAAGCGACACAGGATGCTGTAAATGCTGCAAGGGTTGCCCTTGTAGATGCAATCGCAGAGCTTGAGCCTGTATCCGGTGAGAAGGCTGATAAGACCGAGCTGGAAGAAGCGTTTGCGGAGGATGTGAATGAGTCAAAGAGTGACTACACTCCGGCCAGCTGGGAAGCGTTTGAAGAGGCTCTTTCGAACGCACAGGATGTTCTGACGAACCCGAATGCCACGCAGGCTGAGGTGGACGACGCTCTGGCAGCCTTGCAGACAGCGAAGGAGAATCTGCAACAGGCCGCTGACAAGACCATCCTGAACGCGATGATCTCTGCGGCGGAAGCGCTGGATGCCTATGAGGAATATTACACACCGGAGAGCTGGGAAGCCCTTCAGGCCGTTGTAGCCGCGGCAAAGGAAGTCAGCGCGGACGCTAACGCGACACAGGATGCCGTAAACAGTGCGGCAGTCGATCTCGTGAACGCGCTCGTGGATCTGGTGCCCGAGGAGCAGACCGACAAGGCGATCCTGAATGCGGCGATCGCGGCAACGGAAGCGCTGGAGGAGTACAAGGATTACTACACACCAGACAGCTGGAACGCCCTCCAGAATGCCCTGGCCGCGGCAAAGGCGGTCAGTGCGGACGACAACGCGACACAGGATGACATAAACAGCGCGGCGGTCGCTCTCGTGAACGCGCTCGCGGATCTGGAGGAGGTGGAAACCCCTGTAGAAGTCGACAAGACCGTACTGGAAGCGGCGATCGATACGGCGGACGCGTTAGACGAAAGCGCTTACACACCGGAGAGCTGGGCAGCGATGCAGGATGCGCTTACTGCCGCGAAGGCAGTCGACGCGGATCCGGATGCGACACAGGATGCCGTAAATGACGCGACGGTTGCCCTTGTAACGGCGATCGTAGGCTTGGAGAAGCCGGAACCGACACCGACACCCGAAGGGGTCGATAAGAGCGAGCTGTTAAACGAGATCGTGATAGATTCCATGCTGCCGTTGAGCTGCTACACAGCGGACACCTGGGCACCGTTCGAGGAAAGCCTTTTGAACGCGGTGAGCGTCCTGGCTGACCCGGATGCCACGCAGGATGAGGTAGACGCTGCAGTGCTCGAGCTGAAGACCGCGAAAGACAACCTGGTGCTTAAAGATGGGCTCATCAAGGATTCCGACGGGATCTGGCGCCTGTATGCGGACGGCCTGGTCTGCCTGGACTATTACGGCTTTGCGGAGAACGCGAACGGCAAGTGGTATGTCGAGAACGGTGTCGTCACCTTTACGAAGACGGATATCATAAAAGACCGGACCGGCGCCATCGGCACCGCGGGTGACTGGTACTACGTGATCGACAGCAAGGTGCAGACGAACTTTACGGGCCTTAGCAACTTCCGCAACGTGAACGGCTGGTGGTACATCAAAGACGGCAAGGTGGACTTCACCCACAACGGCGTCGATAAGAACCAGAACGGCTGGTACTATGTGGAAGGCGGCAAGGTACAGTTCGGCTTCACGGGCCTTTCGAACTACAAGAACGACAACGGCTGGTGGTACATTGCGGGCGGCAAAGTGGACTTCACCCACAACGGCGTCGACAAGAACAAGAATGGCTGGTTCTACGTGGTCGGCGGCAAGGTGCAGTTTGACTTCACGGGCCTTGGCAACTACGGCAACGCGAACGGCTGGTGGTACATCAACGCCGGCAAAGTGGACTTCACCCACAAAGGCGTCGATAAGAACAAGAACGGCTGGTGGTATGTGGAAGGCGGCAAAGTACAGTTTAACTTCCACGGGATCGCTTCGAACCAGAACGGGACATGGTACCTGAACAACGGCAAAGTGCAGTTCGCCTACAGCGGCACCGTGACCTACAATGGAAAGACCTACACCGTGCGGAACGGATACGTGATTTAAACCGACCGGCTGAGAGAAACCATGAGGAAACGAGTTGACATATCGGCTCGAAACAACAAAGATGAACGGACCCGGCACCTATATCGTGCCGGGTCCTTCATAAAGGAGAAGGGCACCATGAGAAGATTTTTTCAAAGAGTTCTGACATGTCTGTTGTCGGTGGGTATGATCGTTGGTCTCGGCGGCGTGACTGCCTTCGCGGCGGAAACAGGGGATGCCGGTATACAGACACTGGCATTGGAACCGGATGATTGGACGGCAGACGGGTATCAGCCTTATCACGGATTCACTCACGGCGATCTCCAGATCAGTGGGGTAGAAGAGGATGAAACCATTGAGATTGAGGCGGGAGAATCCGTTGTGCTTACCATTGAGCCTTTCGCCCATGTGCAGTATAAAGGATGTAATGTGGGATCTCTTTGCTGCCTGGAGCATTGCGAAGATACTTGTTGGATCGTTGGAAAGGGTTGTGTGTGTAACGGGACGCAATCCAGCCAGGCTCGCCTGCGTTTAGTTGAGGTAAGTGTAACTACTGATGCAGATGACATTATTTCCTGTGAAACGGAGTGTGATTACAGCGCTTTTGAAGCGGTAGGGGATATGACCGAAGGAAGTCTTATCTTAACCGGCCAGAGAAACGGGACTGTGACGGTAACAGTTAAAGCGGCGTTGTATGACTGGGTGGATGCGGAGACAACGTTCACGATTGTCGTAACCGGCGCGGAGGATCCCGAAACAGAAGAGCCTGGAGATGACGACCCCGGTATTGTAGAGCCCGGGCCGGAGGAACCTGATGATGAGGAGCCCGGCGAAGAGAATCCCAACGATGAGGATCCCGGTGTCGTAGAGCCCGGGCCGGAGGAACCCGATGATGAGGAGCCCGGCGAAGAGAATCCCAACGATGACGACCCCGGTATTGTGGAGCCCGGGCCGGAGGAACCTGATGATGAGGAGCCCGGCGAAGAGAATCCCAACGATGACGACCCCGGCATTGTGGAGCCTGGGCCTGCGGAGCCTGACGATGGTGGTTCCGGCACAGACAATCCGGAGCCGGGGAATGGGAAAACCGGTTTGATCAAAGGCGATGACAACAAATGGGGGTACTATGTGAATGGCATAGTAGATACGAGCTATACCGGCTTTGCAAGCAACGCCAACGGTGACTGGTACGTTGTGAACGGATATGTCTTATTTGACCAAAACAGTGTATATAAAGACACGACAGGTTTAATCGGAGACAAGGGCATATGGTATTATGTGGTTGGCAGTAAAGTGCAGCATGACTTCGTTGGTCTGGCAAACTACAAGAATGCCAACGGCTGGTGGTACATCAACAAAGGGAAGGTTGACTTTAACGCCTCCGGCGTATACAAAAACAACAACGGATGGTACTATGTCAATGGCGGCAAGGTGGATTTCAACCACAACGGCGTCGATAAAAACGCTAACGGCTGGTGGTATGTGGTCGGCGGCAAGGTACAGTTTGGATACACCGGCGTGGCAAACTATAAAAATGCCAACGGCTGGTGGTACATCAAAGGGGGCAAGGTTGATTTTTCTGCCAACACCGTCGCAAAGAACAACAACGGCTGGTGGTATGTAAAAGGCGGCAAAGTAGACTTTTCCTTCAAGGGAATTGCGTCGAACCAAAACGGGACATGGTACTTAAGCGGCGGCAAGGTACAGTTCGGTTACAGTGGACCCGTAACCTTCGGCGGAAAGACCTATACCGTGAAAAAAGGAAAAGTAAACTGATTGTAGTAGGAGGTTTTTTCTATGCGGAGAGTTTCTCAAAGAGTACTGGTATGTCTGCTGTCGGCAGGCTTGGTATGTGCCCTTGGTGGGGGAATCGCGCTGGCTGCGGGGCCGGAAGATTCCACAGCGCTCGAAGAGGAGGAAATGTGTGGCAGCTGCACCGGGGAGGACGATTGCGGGTGTTGCTGCTGTACGGATGAGTGTGAGGGGACAAATGTCGGGGATGAGAATATCCAAACGACTGCGCTGACTCCGGAAGAGACAAACAAACCCTATCATGGCCATAGTTTTGGCGAGTTGGAGATCAGCGCTCCAACGCAGGAGGTCTCGCTTGCCATAGGAGAATCGGTTACTCTTACGATCTCGCCTTACGCGCATGTGCAATATGTCGGCTGCTCAAAAGGAGCGGGCTGTGGCCCCGGCCTGTGTAATGGCGGCGATGAAAGTGTTTTTCGATGCTGGGAGGAAAACAAGGGATGTGTATGTGATCATAGATATGACACTTTGCGGCTTGCCACGGTGACAGTGGAAACAGACCGGGATGGGGTTATCTCCTGTGAGGAGATCTGTGACTACAGCAGTCTGGAAACGGCAGGCGATATGACGGACGGCCAAGTCGTACTGACTGCGCAGACAGACGGAACGGTCACGGTAAAGGTCAACGTGGCGTTGTATGATTGGGAGGACGCGGAAGCGACGTTTACGATTATAGCTGGCAGCGGAGAAAACCCAGAAGATCCCGGAGTTGAGGAACCTGGCCCGGCGGATCCCGGCGATGAGGAACCCGGCGAAGAGGAACCCGGGGATGAGGACCCTGGGGTTGAGGAGCCCGGCCCGGCGGACCCCGACGATGAGGAACCCGGGGATGAGAATCCTGATGATACCGACCCGGGCGTTGTAGAGCCCGGCCCGGCGGAACCCGATGACGGGGATTCCGGAGATGAAAATCCTAATGAGGAAGACCCGGGCGTTGTGGAGCCCGGCCCGGCGGAACCCGATGACGGGGACTCCGGAGATGAAAATCCTAATGAGGAAGACCCGGGCGTTGTGGAGCCCGGCCCGGCGGAACCCGATGGCGGGGATTCCGGAGATGAAAATCCTAATGAGGAAAACCCGGGCGTTGTGGAGCCCGGCCCGGCGGAACCTGATGAGGACGGTTCCGGCACGGACAATCCGAACGCGGGAAGCGGAAAAACCGGTTTGCTCAAAGGCAATGACGGAAAATGGGGCTATTATGTGGACGGAATAGTGGATACGAGCTATACTGGCTTCGCAAACAATTCCAACGGAGATTGGTACGTTGTGAACGGATATGTCAACTTCGATCAGAACAGCGTGTATAAAGACACGACCGGCGCAATCGGAGACAAGGGTATCTGGTATTATGTAGTTGGAAATAAGGTACAGCATGATTTTACCGGACTGGCGAACTACAAGAACGCCAACGGATGGTGGTACATCAAGGACGGCAAGGTGGACTTTACCCACAACGGTGTCGACAAGAACAAGAACGGCTGGTATTATGTGATTGGCGGGAAAGTCCGGTTTGACTTTACCGGTCTGGCCAATTATAAGAACGCGAATGGCTGGTGGTACATCAGTGGCGGCAAGGTCGACTTTACCCACAACGGCGTGGATAAGAACGTGAATGGCTGGTATTATGTGACCGGCGGGAAAGTGCAGTTCGGCTATACGGGGCTGGCGCATTACAAGAACGCGAACGGCTGGTGGTATATACAGGCCGGCAAGGTCGACTTTGGCTTCAAAGGGATCGCGTCGAATCAGAACGGGACATGGTACGTAAGCGGCGGAAAGGTGCAGTTCGGCTACAGCGGACCTGTGACCTCCGGCGGAAAAAGCTATACCGTGAAAAACGGGAAAATAAACTAACGCAAAGGAGAATTTTGCCATGAAAAGGTTTTGGAAAAGGGGGTTGGTGTGTCTGCTGACGGCAGGCATGGTATGCGGCCTTGGCGGGGTGAGTGCTCTGGCGGCGGGAGCAGACGATGCCGCAGTCGTTTCCGGGGCGGAATCCGCGATGGACGCGATGTGCGACAGCTGTGATGTCGAGGTGGCTGAAACGTGCGACAGTTGTACCGGCGAGGACGACTGCACGTGCTGCTGCTGTACCGATGACTGCGACGGGATGATGCCCGACGCGGGGAAGTATATGAGCATACAAACGTTCGCAAGTGACACATACAACTTTGGCAATTTGAGGATCAGCTGCACGAAGGCTGCAGACAATGCCATTTCCCTTGGCGTAGGAGATACGGTTGAGATTACGATCTCGCCCTATTACCATTGTCAGTATTATGGCTGCCGTAAGGACATGTGTGGAGATGACACCTGTTCGGCACAGATGGGCGGCAAATTTGTGTGCTGGGAGGAGGACAAGGGTTGTCGTTGTGATCAGACGCCGAGCTATGAGCTGGGTACCGTGACTTTGGACATTGCGGACACCGCAGTTGTATCCGGCAATGGCGACGACGTGAGCTATGATTCCAGTATGGTACAAGAGGTCGGGGATATGACCAGCGGTACGATCACGTTGAAGGCTGAATCGGTCGGAGCGACCGATGTGACCGTTGAGGCGCAGATGTTCAACTGGCTTGATACCACGGCCACCTATACGATTACGGTCACAGACTCCGACTCAGACAATCCTGATACAGGGAATCCGGACACAGGAGATCCCGACAAAGGAGATCCCGACACGGGGAATCCTGACACAGGAGATCCTGATACAGGAAATCCTGACACAGGGGATCCCGACACAGGGAATCCCGATACAGGAGATCCGGACACGGGGAATCCGGATACGGGGAATCCCGACAGTGGAACCGACACGCTCCCGGAGAGCGATCATCCTTACGCGAACAATGAAGATAAGTCATGGACCTACACACTGGAAGACGCGACGAACGGCGTATATGTGATATTCGATGAGCAGACCGAGGTGGAGGATGGATATGATTATATCTATGTCTATGACGGCAATGGCAATGAGATCGGTCAGTATACCGGGACATCCCTTGCCGGGGCCACCCTGTATGTGCCGACGGCGAGCTTTACCATCCGGCTGACATCAGACTATACAACAAGCAAGTGGGGATTTCAAGTGACCGCGGTCGAGGCTGCGGGGAATAAGATTGACCTGTCAAAAGTCGGCGTTGTGGACGATTCCCTTGCGCCGGTTTTAGCGGGAGCGACAGAGATTCCCGCCGATGTGCGGGTAAACGGCGTATCGCTGGCACAGGGGACGGACTTTACCGTGACCGCGGATACAAGCACGGCGGGAAAGACGGTGACGGCCACGATTACCGGCATCGGGAACTACAGCGGCACCTTGACCTCTCAGGTCTATGTGTACGATGAAGAACATCTGGCAGAGCCCGCGTCCATAGCGGAGGATGTCTATACCTTGCTTCGCTACACCACAAACAGCAGCATGGGTGAGACGATCGGGGAGAGCACGATCTCGTTTGACGGCATGGATGACGCCTACGCGTCGAGCATCACCGAGATCACGCTGCGGCCGATCGAGGCAGATGGAACGACGACCAGTACCGGCAGTCTGACCTATCCGAACGCGCCGAAAGAGATCACCATTTACGCGGCGGACGATGCGTTTTATGTAAGCGGCGGTGAGGTGCATTTCTACCGCACGGAGACGGATCCGGTCGTCTATGTCATGGCGGGACACGGGGATCCGTATATCAGCGGCTCGAAGACCTACCCCCAGACGCAGGCCTATGAAGTGATAGTGAAAGCCGCCGGTTATGAGGACGCGGTCGGCATCACGACCTACTACACCGGAACCAGCAATGACTTTTCCATTATCATTGATACCGATGGCGACATGAATACGACAGATGACCGCGAAACCGTCAAGACATGGACGGCGGAGGAACTGGAGGCGAAAGCGACCTTTGCGAACGGGTCTTCCGAGTGCGGCATGACCGGATTCCGGACCTTTTCCACAATGGGCGTTTCCCTGGAGGATCTGCTCGCGGAGGCCGGTGTGACGGTTTCTGACAATGACTATTTCGAGATTGATACGAGCGACAGCTACGGGAACTATAAAACATACCAGCAGATCTTTGGCGCGACCCGGTATTTCATGAGCGGGATCTACGATCCCGAGTTCCCGGAGGTCTATAACAGCCTGATTAAAAACGACAGCGATGCCGGGTATGACACGCAGCTGCGGGTCTGGCTGGGCGAGTATGCGTATGCGCACGGTACGACCATTAAACCCCGGCTGTGCACCAGTTACAATGAGATCATGATCTCCGGGGATGAACTGGCGGACGCGGTGCTTCCCACGGAGGCGAACACGACGTTTAACAGTCTGGTCTCCCTGGAAAACCAGTTCCGCTTTGTCTATGGCATCGAGCTGGTGCAGGAGGACTGCACGGTCACGTTTGACAGCAACGGGGGGTCCGATGTGGCATCGCAGACCGTACTCTCCCACCACATGACTTCCACGGAAAACACGACGATGTGGAGCAGTTACTGGGCAAATTCCCTGATCATCTATCGCGGCCTGGGACCGAAATACAATACGGAGCCCACGCCGCTGACCGGGACGGACACCATCGCGGTGCCGGCCAATCCGACGAAAGCCGGCTATACCTTTGCCGGATGGTATACGGACAAAGACTGCACCGATGGCAACGAATTTGACTTTACGGCCAATGACGGAAAGGTGGACGAGAACACCACCCTCTACGCGAAGTGGGTGGAGAGCAATATAGAGATCAAGAAGGATTCGGACGGGAACTGGTACGCCTATGTGAACGGCGAAAAAGATTTGACCTATACCGGATTCGGATCCAATTCCAACGGAGACTGGTATGTGAACAACGGAAAAGTCACCTTCCTGACAAACGGCGTCCTGAAAGATGTAAACGGCGCGATCGGTCCTACGGGTGACTGGTACTATGTGGTCGGCAGCAAGGTGCAGAGCGGCTACACCGGAGTCGCGGACTATAAGAACGACAACGGCTGGTGGTACATCGCAAACGGCAAGGTGGACTTCTCCGCCAACACCGTCGCGAAGAATAAAAACGGCTGGTGGTATGTGACGGGCGGCAAGGTGCAGTTCGGTTTCACCGGTCTGGCGAACTACAAGAACGCGAACGGCTGGTGGTACATCAGCGGCGGCAAAGTGGACTTCAGCCACAACGGTGTCGATAAGAACAACAATGGCTGGTATTATGTAACCGGCGGGAAGGTGCAGTTCGGCTTTACCGGCCTCGCGGACTACAAGAACGCGAGCGGCTGGTGGTATATCAGCGGCGGCAAAGTCAACTTCAGCCACAACGGCGTCGACAAGAACAAGAACGGCTGGTGGTACGTCGAGGGCGGCAAGGTCAACTTTAATTACACCAACCGGGTCTCGAATTACAAGAACGCGAACGGCTGGTGGTACATCAAAAACGGCAAAGTGGACTTCACGTTTAACGGCAGGGCGTCGAACAAGAACGGTATCTGGAATGTCAGAAACGGGAAAGTCGTGTTTTAACAGGCACGTGCGGGGAGGAACAGTGTGAACGGAAAACGGAAAATCTGTCAAATCATCATCCCCCTTTTGTGTCTGGGGTTTTGCCTGCTCCTTTCCGGATGCGCGGGCAGCATGACCACCAGCGAAGAGGAATCGCCCAATCTGATCGGCGCGTCGATCACCTCCTACAATGAGGGTTCCCTGGAGGAGCAGTATGTAAACGTGGAGCTCACGTTTGACCGGCCCATCCAGGTGTCGGAAAAGTCGGATGACAGCCTCCGGATCACTATCGCGAAGGAACGGGTGGCAAAGGACGAGTATACCCTGACCCGGGGAGAGGATGAGACGACGGCGGAGCTGCTGATCCCGGTGGAGGCCGTCACCACGGGCGTGCTGGAGATTGAAAAGTCGGAGAAGGCGGATGTGATCTCGGACATCACGGACGAGACCGGACAGTATGGCGCGAACGACTTTACGCTGGAGGGGCTTATCCCCTCCGGGGTTACGCTTTCCACTCTTTCCGGCGGCGGCACCAGCGTGACCAAGCTGGTGGATACGGCATGGAACATCCGCAGCATTGCCTGGGTCTGCATAACCAGAGACGGGGAAGTGATCCCGGCAAAGGGCACGGATGCCGAGGAAGAGCTGGATGGCTATGTGGCCCTGCACGGGCACGAGTTTCTGGATGAAACGCCGAATGTCATCGCTACCCGGCTCGCGGAACTGCTGGAGGCCAGCTATGACCCCAATGAATACGCGTTTTCTTCGTCCGGGAATTCGGTCACGCTGACGGTCTTGAACGAGGATGAGGCGGCGTATGACATCCAGGTGTATGAATATCTGAAGATCAACGGCGAGGAGGTGCCGATCGTCACTTCCGAGGAGAGCGGCATATCCGAGACGGTCTCCGGAGAGGACGCGGAGGGTTCCGACACGGATTCTTCCGATGCGGAGGATTCCGATGAAGAAGAGGAGCACAGTTCAAAGGTGAAGGAGTCCGACATCGACCGTGAGCCGACGGCGGAGGAGCAGGCGTTTATCGACCGGCTTCACATTTCCCGCATTCCGGAGGAGGAGTTCCCGGATGGGGGCGCGCTGTACACGGTTCTTACGATCACCGGCGAAGCGATGCCGGAGGAGGAGATCTACTCCGTCTCCGATCTGGAACAGCTCATTGAACTGTCGTTTGAAAACGAGGCGATGAATGAACTGGCCCTTCCCTGTGAAGTAAGCGCGGACGGGGAGACCTGTTACGGGATCGACCTGACCAAGTTTCTCCCGCTGTGCGGCGTGGACACGGACGCGGATTCCCTTTATATGACGGTGGAATCGGAGGACGGGACCGCCCAGACGGTGGATGTGGCGGCGCTGATTGATGCCGATGCCCCGGTGGCGCTCGTATTTGCGAATGACGAGGAGCCGCTTTCCGCGGATGGCGCGGGGGGCCTGCAGGGTCCCATCGCCTGCGTCTGCGGGGACGCGGCATATGGCAATGTTCGAAAGATCACACTCGGGGACACGGAGGAACCGGTCGATCCGGGGTATCAGTATCACAACCGGGAACCCTGGTCGGAGGATCTGGATCTGACGTTTTCCGTGGAGGTCTATCAAAGCGGCGCGGAGTATCTGGGCGCGCTGATCACCCGGACCTATACGATGGAAGAACTGGAGCAGCTGATGCAGGATCATCCGGAACATGTCTCGCGCAACTACTACGGAATCAGCGGAAATACGGAGTCCTATTCTTCCATGGGAACGGGAAACTGGCTGGACTATTTTGAAGGGCTTGACCTGTACTGGCTGCTCACGGAGGAAGCGGGGATTGACAATCTAAATGGGTATGCCGAACTGTATAACCGTGACCTGGAGCTCTATTCGACGATCGACGATTTCGCGGCCTACTTTGATGTGGCGGATGACGCGGACTATTACATCCTGACGCAGGAGGGGATCCGTATCCCCGGCACGACCCCGATGATCTCCTGTTCGAAGAACGGGTATCCGATCCTGCGCGGGCATATCCACGATGTGGACGGATACATTTCCTACAATCACATGAATGACGAGCTGGAAGAGCGGGGCATTTCGACGGAGGTCGGTGTGGTGAAGAATCACAACGGACCGTTTGTCGCCTGCCTCGGCAATCTGGACGGCGTATACGGCGGGTATCAGGTGGAGACCGACGGGGACTGCAGCCTGATCCGGATCTATCTCGAGTAACACGGGGCACCCGGAGACCCGATAGAAACACCGGGTAAAAACAAAAAAGGAGAATTTTGCTATGAAACGATTTCCTCGAAAAGTGATTGCCTGGCTGTTGTCGGCAGGCATGGTGATAAGTCTCGGCGGTGTGACCGCTTTCGCGGCGGAAGCGGAGAATCCGGACGCCGGTATTCAGACGCTCGCGCTGACACCGAGTGATTGGACGGCGGAGGGATATCAGGCGTATCACGGATTTTCCCATGGTGAAATCGCGATCAGCGGAGTGGACGAGGACGAAGTGATCGAACTGGCTGTGGGGGAGTCGGTCACGCTCACGGTCTCACCCTATGCGCATGTACAGTATTACGGATGTAACAGTGGGAGCGGCTGCAACAGTAAAACATGTGGGAGTACCGGCTACTGCTGGGAAGAAGGTAAGGGGTGTGCCTGTGCCGGCACAACTCCCACGCTTCGTCTGGCCTCCATTTCGGTGGAGACCAACAATCCGGATGGAGTGATCTCTTATACGGAGGACTGTGATTACAGCGCGCTTTCCGAAGCGGGTCAGACGGCCGAAGGCACGGTCACTCTGACCGGTGAGGCGGAGGGAACGGCTACCGTGACGGTCAAGGCGGAGTTGTATGACTGGACGACTACGGAGACGACCTTCCAGATCGTGGTCGGTACGGCAGAAGAAGACGTACCCGAGGAGTACATCGGGGTCACGATGGATGGCACGGCGTATGAGCTGTCATACAGTGACATTGCCGACGCGATCAGTAAAGTGCCGGAGCAGGAGGACTTTAAAGTCAGCAACAGCATGACCGGCGACAGCACGGTGACCGCCAAGTTCGTCTTGATCACGGATCTGCTGAAAGAATATCTCTCGATCGACGGCGTGGAAGAGATCACGATCAACGGAGAATACGCTTCCGGCATGGAATACAGCACCCGTTATGGAGAGACGGCTATTTACACGATAGATAATGCCTGGCTGTATGAAACGGACAACGGGTATGGCTTCGCTGTGGACGGCGGAAATTGGGTTCTCTGGGAAGAGGATCCGGTTTTGACGATTGCCGCCTCTTCCACCGTGACGGAGGAGCCGGAGATCACGGAACCGGGCGAGCAGGAACCTGAGCCGGAGCCCGAACCGGAGCCGGAGCCGGAGCCTGAGCCGGAACCCGATCCGGAGCCCGAACCGGAGCCGGAGCCTGAACCGGACCCCGGCGATCAGGAACCCGGTCCTGTGGAGGAAGGGGACTCGATTGATGTCGCGAGTTATGAGGTCTGGACGACGATCGATCCGGATGACGAGCAGCGGATGCATTTCGAATTTACCTTTGACGAGGCACTGACCTGTACGGATACCGATGCGCTCACACAGGAGTTGTTCGACGCGGACTTTCTGATGGCCGGCTATGTCCATTGGGGCGATCCGGATGACGGCGGCGGCACGATCGAGAATGCCGGCTTGAGCGCGGACGGTAAGACACTGCAGTTCGAGGTCGTGGGCTATTACGCGCCGTATAACGGGGAGTTTGTCGCGGATGCCGTATTGCAAAGTCTGGTCACTGCGGACGGAAAATACGCGAAGATCAATGTGGACTTTTTCGTGCCGAACGGTATGATCACGTCCACGGAAGCGCAGAAGGTTGGCGCGGATGGTACCGCTTCTGTCACCACGCGCTTTGCTTCGGATGAAAATACGACCCGCGCCATGGTCCATCTGACCGTGCTGTTAAACGGCGAACCCGTCAACCCGAATGACAACGGCGCCACAGCCGAAGGGCACTGGCATAATTATGTGGCCACGGACAGCGCTGATAAAATAACACCGGAAGTGTTTGTGGACTGGTATTGGGAGACCCTCCAGAACGGCCTGGGAGACGGCTGGGAAGTGACACCGGACGGAGACACCATGACCGTCACGTACCTCAACGCGGCCGACGGCGATGTGGTCGACCTGCATGTGACCACCTACCTGAATACGAACTATGCCGGGCTGGACACGTCCGCGCTGGTCGAGACAATGGCACAGGCCGAAGCGAGACTGGCCGAGGAGGACATTCAGACGATTCGCGACGCGCTCACGGCTGCTTCCGTGCGGCTGGCGCATTCAGAAAACTACGCGCAGAGCGAGATCAACGAGATGGTCACCATGCTTCAGGCTGCCATCGACGCGTCACACGACTGGGATGACGGCGTGATCATAAAAGAGGCTACCATCGGCGAAGATGGGGAGATCTTATATACCTGCCGGGACTGCGGCGCGACGAAGATCGTGGCGTATTCCGTGGAAACCGGGGCGATCGACGCGCTCCTCTCCGAGGCAGACAAGAAAAATAAGGAAGATTATACGCAGGACAGCTGGAGCGTATTTGCCGCGGCTCTGGAAGACGCGAAAGCGGTGGTTGCGGATCTGAGCTCCACCCAGGCGGATGTGGATGCCGCGGCGAGCACCCTGCAGGCCGCGCTCGATGGCTTGAAGGAAGCCGTGAAGGATATCGTAAAGATCAATGGCGTCTGGACCTACATAGTGGACGGGGAACCGGATTACACCTATACCGGATTCGGAACCAATTCCAACGGACAATGGTATGTGGAGAACGGGATTGTCACCTTTACAAAGAAGGATATCTTAAAAGACACGAATGCCGCCCTTGGCGAGGCGGGCGCGTGGTACTACGTGATCGACAGCAAGGTACAGACCGGCTTTACGGGCCTTGGCAATTTCCGCAACGCGAACGGCTGGTGGTACATTACAGGAGGAAAAGTTGACTTTACGCACAACGGCGTGGATAAAAACAACAACGGCTGGTATTACGTGACGGGCGGTAAGGTGCAGTTCGGCTATACCGGCGTCGCGAATTACAAGAACGCGAACGGCTGGTGGTACATCAGCGGCGGCAAGGTTGACTTCTCCGCCAACACCGTCGCGAAGAACAACAACGGCTGGTGGTATGTAGAGGGCGGCAAGGTGCAGTTTGGCTACACCGGCGTCTCGAACTACAAGAACGCGAACGGCTGGTGGTACATCAGCGGCGGCAAGGTTGATTTCTCCGCCAATACCGTCGCGAAAAATAAGAACGGCTGGTGGTATGTGACGGG
>MSHE01000035.1:0-263 GCA_001941025.1 Lachnospiraceae bacterium Zagget3 | reverse complement strand
AACAACAACGGCACCTGGTACATAGACGGCGGGAAAGTACAGTTCGGCTACAGCGGGACCGTGCGGGCCGGTGGAAAGGTCTACACCGTGCGAAACGGAAAAGTGATCTGATCCCTCCGCTTGCGGCAGCGGCGACCATTTATAAACAGGGGAAACCATGCATAAAAAAGGAAAGAATGTGAAAAAAAGGAAAAAACGACTTCTCGCAAGCCTGCTGGCCGTCGCGCTGGTACTGGCCTGTTGTTTTGGATTTTCCATGAATT
>MSHE01000034.1 GCA_001941025.1 Lachnospiraceae bacterium Zagget3 | reverse complement strand
GCTGACATGTTCCCGGTAACGGAAGTGTTCATGCTTCCGCTGCTTGATATCGACCGCGCGACACAGGGCTCCGAAGCAATCTGGGAGTTCTATAAGACCACGGACTACATGGATGACGAGTATGCTGACTGCCATGTCCTGCTGCTCCACACCAACTGCCAGTCCCCGATCTCCACGGTGAAGACCCAGATCGTAGAGCTCAAAGATATGCAGGGCATGCAGATCCGCGGAAACTCCGGACCGCCGACCACGTTCATCCAGAACCTGGGCGCGAACCCGGTATCCGTATCCATCAACGACCTGTACTCCAACCTGGACAAGGGCACGCTTGACGGCTGCATCACCGACTGGCACGCGATCAGCTCCTTCAAACTGGACGAGACACTTGCCTGGTATGCGGATGAGAACATCGGCGTCTCCACGTACTTCCTGCTGATGAACAAGGATAAGTATGAGGAGCTTCCGGAAGTCCTGCAGCAGATCCTGGATGAGAAGTCCGAAGACGCGATCCAGTACACGACTGCTTGGGATGATGTCGAAGACGAGATGAAAGCCACCGTTAAGGATGAGGGCAAGCTCTACAACTTCGATGACGAGACGAGATCCGACCTCGAAGCGGTCGCGGATGACACCATCCAGGAGTGGATCGAGAAGACCGACGGCCTTGGCTATGACGGCGAGGCGATCTATACCGCGGCTACGGAGTGCATTGAGAACGCGAAGAGCTGATAATTTCGCTTAAGATGCTCTCTTGAAAGGAGTTGGCGCTATGAAAAAATTCCGTGGCGGAGTAGAAAAATTTTGCCGTGCGATTCAATACATTTCCATGGTGGCGGTGATGTTTGCGGTAATCATTACCGTAATCGACATCATCCTGCACTGGACAACGAATATCCGTGTCCTCGGAAACATGGAGATGGTTGAATTGGCCATGGTGATCATGATGTTCCTGTGCTTCGGAATCACCCATCTGGAGAACGGGCATGTCCGGGTGGATATGCTTGTTAATCGGTTCGGGCCCAAAGTCAGATGCGCGACGAATGGCATCGTACAGTGTGTGTGCGCGGTTTTCTGTATCATGATGGCAGTACAGGCGTTCCTGATGATCGGACGGAATATAGGAACGGGGAAAGCCTCCTCGGTGTTGCATATCCCGTATTTCCCGTTTTACATCATCATGTTTGTCGGTCTGTGCATCTACGCGCTGACGATTATTGTCACGGCGATCGAGTATTTTGTCGAATTGCCGAACGCGCAGCCGATCACACAGCCTCAAGAAGAGGAAGGGCTGGAAGAAGAAGCGCAAGCCGAACTCGGATCAGAGTAACACGGAAACTCAAAAACATGAGAAAGACTCCCTCACCTGCGGGTGGGGGAGTTTTTTATGCATTTTATGAATGATAGAGGAGGCGGCGGTTGATTTTACGGGGGAAACAGTATATACTTAAAGCCAGCGCTATTCTTTTAAAAATATAGCGAACCGGGGTTCTGTTCTTTAAGGAGAAATCATAATGAGAAAATTTCCAAAGAAATGTTTCCTGCTGCTGCTGACTGCGGGGATGCTGCTTGGTTTATGCGGCATGACGGCCTGCGGGTCGGAAGAGACTGCGGAAGTCGCAGAGTCGTATGTGGCGGATGACGGCTGCGTCGTCTTGGAAGATGGGACATGCGAAGACTGCACCGAAGAGGATGACTGTGGCTGCTGCTCCACATCCGTTGCCAGTCTTCAGGATTTGGGTTGAAGAATGAGTTTGAGGAAATCAGCGATCTATGGAGCCTGTAGATTCGCATTTTAATATATATTATAGAAAGGGAATTTTGCAAAGAAAGGAGAAAACAAAGATGAGAAAATTTTCCAAGAGACTTTTGACATGGCTGTTGGCCGCGGCGATGGTGTTTGGTTTGAGCGGCATGACGGCCTTTGCGGCGGAAACGTCAGAGGGCACCGCGGATGTAGAGGCGGTGTGTGATGACTGCTGCGCCGCTGCGGAGGACGCGGTGCAGCCATTGTCAGATTCGGTGACAAGTGAAAGATACAATCATGGAAATATGACCATTACTTCCGAAGAAGCGGAAGACAATGTGATTACGCTCGATGTTGGCGAGGAAGCGGAGATCACCATTCATCCGTATGCTCATGATCAGTATGCCGGCTGCACGAAATCGGACTGCCCGGATGGATGCGCCAGCACCAGCTGCTTCCTTCCAGGATATGGCTGCCAATGCAATCCAATCCCTACATTGCGTTATGCAGATGTGGATGTGAATGTCGCGGATGATTCCATTGTATCTGCCGGAGCAGTGACCGCCAACGGTGATGCGGAAGGGTTAGCGTTAAGCGAGACCATGGACGGCACCCTGGTTCTCACCGCAAATGAGGCTGGTATGACCAGAGTAACGGTTACCACAACGCTGCGCGACTGGATCTCTGCAACGGAGACATATACCGTGATCGTGGAGGAGGGATCGGAAGGATCTGCCTCCACCGTGAATTACGCGGTAAAAATATGGGGCATCGAGACGGACACGTATTCCCTTGACGGTGGGGAAACGACTCAGACAGCTGGTCTTACATTTGGCCCGGCGGTGGGAGGAAGTTATGTAAACAGTTATAAATCCTGCGATTCCGAGTACTGCATCCACAATATGACCTGGGATGAGATTATCGAGCAAAGCAAGGAAGATCCGACGGTATTTGAGAGCTGTCTGGAAAACGGCTGCACCAAGGCTGTGGAACTGACACCCAATGAGACGCTCTTTAATATGGAGACAGTTGAGAATGCCGCTGCACGGGGATATACCGGTGATGGTGTGTCCACGCTGCTTTATCTCTTAAACGGCACGGAAGATTCAAGTGACGCTTATGCGGTCTGGAATGCCTCCAGAGCGGACAATTCTACTGAAGATCCGGCAAACGTATACTCACGCTCCAGAGTTCGGACGACACTTACCGGTGATCAATCGAACATACAGGAATGGATGACGGAGAACCCGGGCGCGAACGATTACTACGATATTGCCACACTGTGTGACGAGACTAATTGTCTTCTCTCCTGCTTCCCTACAGAGTTGCAGGATGCGGTCTTGCCGAGGACGACGTTGAACTCCGGGAACGCGACAACCGGTAATTATAAGAAAAACGACAAGACCACTTTTGATAAGTTGTTCCTGTTCTCGGTGGCTGAGACGGGCATTACCAACGCAAGCGATGACAGCGGCGGAACCTCATACAATATAAGCGGCAGAACCGCATATGAGTTCAGCAGTACGGACGCGATTTCTTATCATCAAGAGTGGTGGACGCGTTCGGGCTATTCCGGGAATAATTATTATGCGTTCTATATAGGATACAGCGCCTCTGAAAGCGGCATTAGCGTTAATACATCGAGAGGTTTGTCGCCCGGTTTTTGTCTGCCCGGACCGGAGTGGGAAGAGCCGGTTGATAAGACCGATTTGGAGAATGAGGTTGCAGAGGCGGAAACTCTGAACGAGGACGACTATACGACGGACAGTTGGGCAGTGCTTCTGACGGCACTTGCTGCCGCACAGGGAGTTTTAGACAATGCGGATGCGACACAGGATGAGGTCAATGCGGCTCTGCTTGAGCTTCAGACGGCGATAGACAATTTGGAGCCTGTCGTGGAGCCGGAAGAAGGCATCACGGTCAATGTGACCTATGCGGCGGATGCTACCAAGGAAACGATGATGCTGACGGACAGCGAGATCCAGGAGGCGGTCGACGCTGCACCGGAGACCACGCTCAACCGTGGCGACAGGGAATATACCGAACAGTTCGTGCTGGTCACAGATCTGTTGAGCGACTACCTTGGCATTGACGTTGAGGATGTGAGCTACGCGGAGGCTAAGACCAGTGACGGCTGGGACCTGAACAACATTGAGTCCGGCTTTGATTTTTCTGAATGGTATCTGTATGACGGCGGCGGTTACTGGCGGCTGGCGATTCCTGATGCCGGACAGAACAACTGGCTGAAATACATGGACGAGTTTGATCTCGTCGTAGGCTCTTACAATGACATCCCGGTCTATCAGAACGGGGAACTGCTCACGACGATCACGGGCGATGATTTCGCGCTCGCGCAGGCGAAGGCAAAGGAACAGACCTTCACCCGCATCACCGGCATGGGCAGCGGCGATGTCACAGAGAAATTCGTTTCGGTCAAGGATCTGCTGGGAGACTATCAGCCGGATGAGGGCTGCGGCTTTGTCGCCACGGCCGAGAGCGACGGCTTTACATCGACCTACACGGCAGACATCTATGAAGACGCTTACTTCTACTGTGAGGAAGGCACCGGCTACTACCGCACGGCCATGGATGGCGCGTGGGGTTACATGTGGTGTACCGATGTGACCTACTTCATCGTTGGGCACAACTATGAGGACGGCGCCTGCACGATCTGCGGAGAAGCGGAGCCTTATCCGGAGAGCGAACACAACTATTCCAACAACGAGGATGAGTCCTGGACCTACACGCTGGGTGGCGCGGAGAACGGCGTCTATGTGACGTTCGATGAGCAGACCTACACGGAGTCCGGATATGATTACATCTATGTCTATGACGGCGATGGCAACCAGATCGGCAAGTATGACGGGTCGTCCCTCGCGGGCGTCACGCTGTACATCCCGACGGATACATTTACCGTCCGGCTGACATCCGACTCCAGCATGACGTATTGGGGCTTTGCGGTAACGGATGTCGAAGCCGCTGGTGACAAGATCGATCTGTCGATCGTCGGTACCGTGGATGATCCCCTCGCAGCGGTGTATGTGGGAACAGAAGATGTCCCTGCCGATGTGAAAGTAAACGGCGTATCGCTGGTACAGGGGACAGACTTCATCGTTGAGGCGGACACGAGCGTTGCGGGCGAGACGGTAGAGGTCACGATCACCGGTATCGGGGCCTACACCGGCACGCTGACCACGCATGTCTATGTGTGGGATGAAGATCATCTGCAGGAGCCCGCTTCGATCGCTTCCAACATGACGGGCCTTCGCCAGTCCAGCGCTGCGGGAACCTCAAGTGTCTCGTTGGAAAACGCGGACAATGCTTATAAAGCGAGCATCACCGAGGTCACGCTCCGCCCGGTCGAGACGGACGCTCCGGTCGATGAGGGCGGCACCGTCACCGGCGATACCGACACCGGGGACTTGACGTACCCGAACGCGCCGAAAGAGATCACCCTTACGGCGGATGAACTGACCATAAGCGGCAACAACTTAACATTCAACCGTACCGAGGATGACCCGATCGTCTATGTCATGGAGGGACACGGATTCCCGTATACCTACACCAACGCTCGGGGCCAGGTGCCGTACTATCCTCAGACACAGGTCTATGAAGTGACCGTGAAGGCGGACGGTTATGTAGACGCGGTCGGCCTTACGACCTTCTACACGGGGACCAGCGCAGGCTTCTCCATCATCGAGGACATGGACGGCGATCACTACACGACGGACGACCAGAACGTGCTTGCGACGTGGACATCGGATGAGATCCGTGAGATGGCGAGCTTTGCGAACGGCTCCAGCCAGTGCGGCATGACCGGGTTCCGGACGTTTACCACAAACGGGGTCTCCCTGGTGGATCTGCTGGATGAGGCCGGCGTGACGGTAAGCGCCGATGACAGTTTCCTGCTGCAGACTTCCGATGACTACGGGAACACGTTCAGCTATTCGCAGCTGTTCGGCGCGACGCGGTATTTCATGAGCGGGATCTATGACCCCGAGTTTGTGGATATCTACAATCAGGCCGCGAGTGATTCCGCTTCCGGCGGGAATGATCTGATCCGCCGCTGGCTGGCCAATTACGCGCTGGAGCATGATACCACGATCGACCCGCGGATCTGTGTCGATTACAATGAGACATTGATCTATGGCGATGACATCAACGCGGGCGTAACGCTCCCGACAGCGGAGAACACGGTGTTCAACAGGCTGGTGTCGTTCGAGAACCAGTACCGGTTCGTATACGGCATCGAGATCGTGCAGGACGCCGTCAGCGTCAACTTTGACACGCAGGGCGGCTCTGATGTGGAAAGCCAGACCGTGCTCACCCACCCGATGACATCGACGAGCAATACGACGATGTGGAGCAGCTACTGGGGCAACTCCCTGATCATCTACCGTGGCCAGGGCGACGGCGTTGAGGAACCGGCAAAGGCGGAAGGCGCGGACACCATCGCGGTACCGACCACCCCGACAAAAGAAGGCTATGTCTTCGCCGGGTGGTACACGGATGCGGACTGCACCGACGGAAACGAGTTTGACTTCGAGGCCAATGACGGCACGGTCGAGGAGAACACGACCCTCTACGCGAAATGGATCTCGGAAGACGAAGCGATCGGGATCGTAGATTTCGATATCACGAGCGCGGAGCACGACGACGCGGATGGCGAACTGAACCAGACCATCATCGCGACGATCACCTTCAGTGACAACATCGCGCTGGCCCACGAGGATCTGCGGGACGACCTGCTGATCACGATCGCGGGCGGAGATGTCTATGATACGGACCGCACGATCACATATGAAGTACAGAACGGGAACCAGCTCGTGATCACGATGGTCTCCACGGACTGGGTAGCGATCACCTCCGGCATGCTGCAGATCCAGGATATCACCGGAGAAGGGATCGTGGCCGCGGATTCGGACAAGACCGTGATCTTCGCGACACAGAGCGGGCGGATCCCGACCGGCATCGTGGTGAACAACGACATGATCGCCGGGACCGATGCGGAGCCTGCCTCCACCTATGTGGCGGTAGCGCACAAAGCGAACATGCGCGGCATGTACGCGTATGAGCTGGTCAGCATCGACGCGGACGGCAATGAGACGGTGGTAAGCAGCGGCACGAGCCATGCGCACGATTTCTATGGAGAGATCGACGAGGCGGCGATCGCCAGCGCCATCGCGGGCACGTTCAGCTCGGTGGATGGATACACCGTCGAGTACACGGAAGGCGACACCTACTTCATCATCACGGCGGACAACGCGGTGGAAGGTGAGAACCTGGCGGTCCGCATGGTAGAGTGGAAAGCCGAGATCAACGAGGCGCACGCGCCTTCGGAGACTGTGGCAGAGGATGGCATGCTGATCACCCGCTGCTCCTTCTGCGGAGATGTATTTTCCGAGGAGCCGATCCCGGTTACTGTCGATAAGACCGTCCTGAACGCGACGATCTCTGCGGCGGAAGCGCTGGATGCCTATGAGGAATATTACACACCGGACAGCTGGGAAGCCCTCCAGAATGCCCTGGATGCCGCAAAGGCAGTCAGTGCGGACGCCAACGTGACACAGGATGAGGTAAATGACGCGACGGTCGACCTCGTGAACGCACTCGCGGGGCTGGCGCTCAAGGAGCAGACCGACAAGACGATCCTGAACGCGATGATCGCTGCGGCGGAAGCGCTGGATGCCTACAAGGATTACTACACACCGGCAAGTTGGGAGGCTCTCCAGAATGCCGTGAATGCCGCGAAAGCGGTCAGCGCGGACGACAACGCGACACAGGATGACATAAACAGCGCGGCGGTCGCTCTCGTGAACGCGCTCGTGGATCTTGAGACCGAGGAGCAGCCCACAGCAGTCGACAAGACCGTACTGGAAGCGGCGATCGATACAGCGGACGCGTTAGACGAAAGCGCTTACACAGCGGATAGCTGGGCAGCGATGCAGGCTGCGCTCGAGGCCGCGAAGACAGTCGACGCGGATCCGGATGCGACACAGGATGCCGTAAATGACGCGACGGTTGCCCTTGTAACGGCGATCGTAGACCTGCAGACTGAGCCGACACCGGCATCTACCGTCGATAAGAGCGAGCTGTTAAGCGAGATCGTGATAGATTCCATGCTGCCGCTGAGCTGTTACACAGCGGACACCTGGGCACCGTTTGAGGAAAGCCTTTTGAACGCGGTGAGCGTCCTGGCTGACCCGGAGGCCACGCAGGATGAGGTAGACGCTGCAGTGCTCGCGCTGAAGACCGCGAAGGACAACCTGGTGCTTAAAGATGGGCTCATCAAGGATTCCGACGGAATCTGGCGCCTGTATTCGGACGGCCTGGTCTGCCTGGACTATTACGGCTTCGCGGAGAACGCGAACGGCAAGTGGTATGTCGAGAACGGTGTCGTCACCTTTACGAAGACGGATATCATAAAAGACCGGACCGGCGCCATCGGCACCGCGGGTGACTGGTACTACGTGATCGACAGCAAGGTGCAGACAGGCTTTACGGGCCTCAGCAACTTCCGCAACGTGAACGGCTGGTGGTACATCAAGGACGGCAAAGTGGACTTCACCCACAACGGCGTCGATAAGAACCAGAACGGCTGGTACTACGTGGAAGGCGGCAAGGTACAGTTCGGCTTCACGGGCCTTTCGAACTACAAGAACGACAACGGCTGGTGGTACATTGCGGGCGGCAAAGTGGACTTCACCCACAACGGCGTCGACAAGAACAAGAACGGCTGGTTCTATGTAGTCGGCGGCAAGGTGCAGTCCGACTTCACGGGCCTTGGCAACTACGGCAACGCGAATGGCTGGTGGTACATCAAGGACGGCAAAGTGGACTTCACCCACAACGGCGTCGACAAGAACAAGAACGGCTGGTGGTATGTGAGCGGTGGCAAGGTCAACTTTAACTTCCACGGGATCGCGTCGAACCAGAACGGTACCTGGTACTTAAACAACGGCAAGGTACAGTTTGCCTACAGCGGCACCGTGACCTACAATGGGAAGACCTACACCGTGCGGAACGGATACGTGATCTGATAAATCAGTTCTGCAAAACAAAGTAAAAAGAGCCCGGCACATATTGTGTGATATGTGCCGGGTTTTTTTCGCCGTCAGACTATAATTTGGTCACTTATGCAATATAAGAATAAAGGATTGGGGATTGTTGACTATCAAAAGAGTGTGGTATACAATAAAGCCAGCGCTATTTTTTCGAAAATATAACGAAAGGAAGGGGATTTTGTATGAAAAAGTTACCGAAGAGACTTTTGACGGGGCTGTTAGCTGTCGCGATGGTATTTAGCCTGAGCGGCATGACGGCTTTCGCGGCGGAAACGGACGATACCTCGGCGGAACCCGAGGCTGTCACCGAAACCGTAGAAGCGGAAGAGACAACAGCTCCAGTCGAAGAAATTGAGGAGACAACGGCTCCTGATGAAGAAATTGTGGAGGAGGATACGGGAATTGCAACTCTTTCCGCGGAGGATGAGATTGCAACGATTGATGACGAGGAGACGTATCCAGAGAGCGAACACCCTTATCCAAACCAGACGGATGAGACATGGTCCTACACGCTGGAAGGTGCGGAGAACGGCGTCTATGTGACGTTCGATGAGCAGACCAGCCTGGAAGAAGACTATGATTACATCTACATCTATGACGATGAGGACAACAAGATTGGCGACTATACCGGAACGGAGCTCGCCGGGAAAACCGTATATGTGCCGACGGCAGGTTTTACCATCGAGTTGTATTCCGACCAGATGGTAAATGATTGGGGCTTTGCGGTGACGGATGTCGAAGCCGCGGGCGAGACGATCGATTTGAGTACTTACGGCTATGCTACCGATCCCATCGATCAGGTGTTTGTGGATGATACGCCGATTGCCAAGGTTTATTTAAACGGTGGCTATTATCAGTTGACACAGGATGTAGACTATACCGTCAGCGCGGATACGAGCGAGGCAAATGTAGGCGAGACGGTGGAGGTCACGATCACCGGTAGCGGAAAGTACACCGGCACGCTGACAACGCACGCCTATGTATGGGATTATGATCATCAGACCCTGCCGGAGAGTGATCACCCTTACGCCGAGGACACAGAGAAAACATGGGAATACACTGTGCCCGACGCGACGAACGGCATCTATGTGACGTTTGATGAGCGGACAGAGACGGAAGAAGGATATGATTTCATTTACATCTACGACGGCGAGGACAACCTGATCGGTTCATATGATGGAACAACTCTTGCCGGGAAAACGGTGTATGTGCCGACGGCAAACGTTAAGATTCATTTGTCGGCAGATTACGTCTATTGTTATTGGGGATTTGCCGTAACGGAAATTGAGGCCGCGGGCGAGAAGCTCGACCTTGGCAAGGCCGGTTCCGTGAAGGATCCTCTGGACCCGATAGAGGTAGGCGAGGACTTTGTTCTTGGCGATGTTACGTTTGGCGGGCAGACGCTTGTAGAAGGGGAAGACTATACAGTCTCTGCAGAAACGGACACGGCAGGCGTGATGGCGGAAATCGACATAGAAGGTATGGGAGACTATGAGGGCACACTGGTATCGCATGTGTTCGTATATGATGACACAGCGGTTACGGTCACCGATTTTGACATTGGAAGCGCAGAGCACGATGACGCGGATGAAGAATTAAACCAGACCATCATCGTGACGATCACGTTTAGCGAAGATATCGCGCTGACGCACGATGATCTGCGTGATGATATGCTGATCACGATCGCGGGTGAAGATGTCTATTACACAGATCGCGATATCACTTACGAAGTGAACGGGGATCAGCTGGTGATTACGATGGTCTCCACAGACTGGGTCGCTATCTACGGCGGCGCGCTGGCGGTCAGCGATGTCTGGAGGAACGGTATCGTTCCGGCAAGCGGAGATGGTTACGTATATATGACGGACCAGAGCGGACGGATTCCGATCGGCATCGTGGCGAACAACGACATGATCGAGGGGACCGATGCGGAGCCCGCTTCCACCTATGTGGATGTCGCCCATAAAGCGAACATGCGCGGCATGTATACCTATCAGTTGATCAGCACCGATGCGGCAGGCAATGAGACCGTACTTGGCAGCTGGACGAGCCACGCACACGATTTCTATGGAGAGATCACCAGAGAATACATCGCATCAGTGATGGCCTCTTCGGTCAATAATCTGGCTGGATATTCGGTCGAGTACACCGATGGGGACACGTTCTTTACTATGACGGCGGACAACGCAGAGGAAGGGGAGACCCTTGCGATCCGCATGGATGAGATAAAAGCGACGATCAACGAGGCGCATGCGCCGACAGAGTATGTGGCGGAGGATGGCATGCTGATCACCCGCTGCTCCTTCTGTGGGGAGGTATTTGAAGAGGAGCCGATTGATTACGATGACATTCCTGTTTATCAGAACGGGGAAGTGATCACGACCATTACAGGTGAGGAGTTTGCAGTGGCGCAGGCGAATGCACCGAAGCAGACGTTTACCTATACCTCCGGTTCCGGCACGAACGAGGTCACTGCAAACTTCGTTTTGATCTCGGATCTGCTGGGCGATTATCAGCCGGATGAGGGGTGCGGTGTCTCTGCTACGTCGGAGAGCGATAGCTTTACCTCTACGTTCAAGGAAAGCGACTACTACCCCGACCAGGCGTACTTATATGTTTCTGAAGCGGATGGCGGCGTCTATCGTACGGCGGTCGATGGCACGATGGGCCGTATGTGGTGCACCGGTGTGGACTACCTCACCGTGGGGCACAACTATGAGGACTATGTCTGCACGATCTGCGGGGCAGACGAAATAGGCATTGATGTCAATGTGTTTGATGCCGAGAGCGGTGCCAAGGACACTTTGGGATTGAAGGCCGCTGACCTTGACGCGGCGATCGCGGCGGCACCGGAGACGACCATCAAGCGTGGCTCGTCCGACTACCCCGGCCAGTATGTCCCGATCACGGACCTGCTGAGCGATTACCTTGGCCTCGACACGGATGACATCACATTCTTCGGGGTCAGCACTTCCGATAACTGGCACGTGAACAACATATCGGACGAGTTTGATCTGTCCGACGCCTATATCTATGACGGCGGCGGCTACTACCGCCTCGCGATCGACGGGGCCGGCCAGATGGATTGGCTGAAGTATGTAGCGGATTTCGATGTCGTCATAGGCTCTTACAATGACATCCCGGTCTATCAGAACGGGGAAGTGATCACGACGATCACGGGCGATGATTTCGCGCTCGCGCAGGCGAAGGCAGAGGAACAGACGCTTACCTATACCTCCGGTTCCGGCCAGAACGAGGTCACAGCAAACTTTGTTTTGATCTCGGATCTGCTGGGCGATTATCAGCCGGATGAGGGGTGCGGTGTCTCCGCTACGTCGGAGAGCGATAGCTTTACCTCTACGTTCAAGGAAAGCGACTACTACCCCGATCAGGCATACTTATATGTTTCTGAAAAGGATGGCGGCGTCTATCGTACGGCGGTCGATGGCACGATGGGCCGTATGTGGTGCACCGGTGTGGACTACCTCACCGTGGGGCACAACTATGAGGACTATGTCTGCACGATCTGCGGGGCAGACGAAATAGGCATTGATGTCAATGTGTTTGATGCCGAGAGCGGCGCCAACGACACTTTGGGATTGAAGGCCGCTGACCCTGACGCGGCGATCGCGGCGGCACCGGAGACGACCATCAAGCGCGGTTCGTCCGACTACCCCGGCAAGTATGTCCCGATCACGGACCTGCTGACGG
>MSHE01000033.1 GCA_001941025.1 Lachnospiraceae bacterium Zagget3 | reverse complement strand
CGGAGTGCCAGTTTCACAACGGATTGACGGTTGTGGGCTTTCTGTGTTAAAATATTCATAGGGAAGTTCTCTCCTTTGTGTGCGTTTTTGGTGGTACTTAAACTATAACACTTTGGTTTGCACTTCTCTACTTTTTTATTTGGGGGAGATGGGGTCATATCATTTTAACACATACACATTTTGCAGGAAGGATTGCGGAAATGGGGAGGATGGCGGGGCGGCCGATGAAAGAGGTTGTTTTCCTTAGATGAGGAATGATGAAGGAAATACGTTCTTTCCCTCCGGGGGGCAAAACGTAGTTCCTTTATCTTTCTTTTCCTAAGGAAACCGACCCCACCGAAAGTGCGGAACCTGCCCACCCGAAAAATCAGGATTAAAATTTAAGCTGCTTTTAATCCCCCGATGCTGAAATATCAATGGTTTTCGCCCCAAATGTCGGCAACGTGACAGCAACCGGCAAACCATCAAAAAAACCGGGCTGTGAACTTTTCAGCCCGGTTTGCGTTATCCCATCTGTGCCATGGCCTCGGCAATCGTCTCCGTGCTGGGCCGGATATAATGCTCCACGTCCGTCTTGTAATCGGTGTGCCCAAACACGGCCAGCATCAGCTCCGGGCGCATCCCGGACTTCGCCGCCATGGTCTCAGCGGCGCGGCGGGTGGCATGGGGCGTCAGGGGACGGACGCCGATCTGTTCCAGCGCGGGGGCGAAATACTTCGTGCGGAATGCCGCTGTGGTCATCTGCTTCCCGGCTGGGTCTGTAAAGATATACTCCGTCCCGCGGGCCGCCCAGCGGGCCACCACGGCCCGAACCGGTACGGGGATGGGTACCTACCCTTCCCCGCTTCGGTCTTTACGCCGCCTCTCAGCGTCCAGTTCTGGCGGTCAAAATCTTCCTGGCGGAACAGCACCACCTCCCCCACCCGCCAGCCGGTGAGGCACATGAAATAAATCACATCGGCAAAGGGCACCACGTCCACGGCCTGACGGATCTTCTCCAGCTCCAGCTCAGAAAAGGCGTCCTTCACCACCTTCTCCTTTTTGGGAATCTCAATGAATTTCGCATAGTTCCGGCGGAGGATGTCGTTCCGCTCGCCGTATTCGCAGATGGCCATGAACACGATTTTGATATTGTTCAGGGTGCTGGCGGACTTGTCGGCGTTGGCGTCAATGACTTCCTGCATGGCGTCGGTGCGCAGGTCCCGGAGGGGCCAGCGCTCCATGTAGGACATTTTCTTCCAGGCGGCGGTGTAGGACTTGACCGCTGCCTCGGACTTGTCCCGCTCCACCTTGCGGATGAAGATGGTATAGGCGTCCCCCACGGTGACGTTGTACTTGTCCGTGGGGGCCTGGTTGAAACGCTCCGGGGCGGCGCGGGCCTCCGCTTTGGTGGGGAAGCTCCCCAGCTGCTGCCGGAAGGGACGGACGACGCCGTCCCTGTCCTCCCGGTACCGGGCGGGGGAGATCGCCACCCACGAGCGGCCACGCTTGTACACGCTGCCGGTGCCGTTGGTGCGCTTGTAATTTTTTTGTGTCATGGGAAAATTCTCCTTTCATTTTTGGCAATATATGCTATAATGAAAGGGTAGTAACGGTCTGGAAACTTTACTACCCCTTGAACCGCTTCGGTGTTGGCGCACCGGGGCGGTTTTTTGTTTTATATTGCGGCGTCGGCGGCGTCATGGGGTGCAATCAGTTTCTTCAACGCCTCTTGCAGCACCTGCGAAAAGTTGATGTTCCGCTCCTGGGCGGCGGCGTTCAGCCATGCCGGAAGGGTAACGGTGCGGTTGACAGACCGGTTAATTTCGGCCATACGGACAGACGGCATATATACGTCAACCAGCATCACCGTCTCCCCCTCCTGGGTCTGCACCTGGGACAACGGAGTGGGAACCGGAATTTCCTCCCCATCCTCCTCCAGGCCAAACATCACACAGCCCAAAAGCTCACGGGCGGACAGCAGCGCGTCCGCGTCATTTTCGCCGCTGGTGGCCACGTCCAGATCCGGGAATACGACCGCGATCTCCTGCCCCGGCTCACAGGTAAAGACGGCGGGATACACATAACGTTCAGGCTTTTTCATGTCAATTCCCCATTTCAATTCAATTCACGCTTCCGGTTTGGGAAGCAACATCAATATCAGGAGGGAGGGCTTACCGGAAGGTAAGCCCGGATTGCCGCTCAATGCTCTGCAAGGTTTTGGGAGGTATGTCCTTGTCCGGGTGCTTCACCGTGACGCGGCCCTTCTTTTCCGGGTGCTTGAACTGGTGATGGCTTCCCACAACATTGACCAGATACCAACCGTCTGCCTGTAGTGCTTTGATGACTTCCCTCGACGAATAACTTTTCACGTTATCTCTCCTGACAAGTATATGATAACACATATAAAAGTATTTGTCAACTGCGAAAACAAATATTTTTATATGTGCTGCTACGCCATTCTATCTTCTATACCATCGGAGGCTGACGACCCGCCCGGCGTTTGCTTCTGATAAATCGGATTGCCCAGCAGGTCGTCCGAGTAGTCCACCAGCTTCTGGAGGCCCTGAGCGTTGAGCTGCTGGGCGTTGCGGTTCAGCTCCTCCAGCTGGGGGTCGGTGTCGGTGATGGTGAGGTGCATCTTTGCCGCCTCGGATTTCATATAGGCGTCATAGGCTTCGGCCTTTCGTTCAATCTCCGAGCGGCCGGTCAAATAATCCATGTCAATGTTAAAAATATCTGCTATGGCTTCACAGGTTTCCAAATCCGGCTCCCGTTTCCCTGTTTCGTACATCCCGACGGCACTTCTGGAAATTCCGAGGAGCGCCGCAAGCTGGTCTTGCGACAAGCCTTTTTCCGTGCGAAGCTGCTTAATACGAGCGGCATAGATTTTCATTTGCATCACCTCTTTGATTGATACCTCTATCATAACACAAAATGTGAAAGTGTCAAGAGAAAAATGTCACAAAACGTGTTGGCAAACTGAAAAGATGTGATATAATAGCAGTAGTCACAGATTGTGACAAACGAATCAGGAGGTGAACCTATCGTGGACAGTGAACGAATCGTAAAGAAGCTGATTGAGCTTCGGGGCGAAAAAAAGCCGTGAATCGGTGGCAAAAGCACTGGGAATCAGCGTTTCTGCCATCGGAATGTATGAGACCGGGGCCAGAATCCCCCGCGATGAGCTGAAGACCCGGATTGCCCAGTATTACAATACCACCGTAGAGTATATTTTTTACTCTTGAATGTCACACTTCGTGTCTAAAGCTGCCCCACCGGACAGTAATCATCACATAACACAGCCAAGAAAGGAGACACCCACATGAGCAACTTTTGCGGAGACAAGGGGTAAATTGCAAATGAAAACGCAAGATGTAATCTCGCAGCTGGAGAACCTGAAAGAGCACTGCGAGGACTTCGCAGACGGTACGGAGGACTGCCCGTTTACTCAGGACGTGCGGGCCATCGACGAGGCCATTGACCGCCTCACCACCCCCACAGACCGCTATGTGGCGAATGAAATCCTGCTGTGGGCCGGGCTGATTTTCGGCTGCGTGGGGATGATTGCAACCATGTGCGGGGTGCTGTATATCATCCTGGGGGCCTGTGACCGGGCGTGGGCGCTGCTGCCCTGGGCGCTGGTGTCCGGCGCTTCGGCGCTGCTGGCGTTTGGGGGTGTGCGGAAATGATGGATTATGAGACCCTGCGGGGTGCGCTGCAAAACATGGCTGAAGATATGCCGTGGCAAGTTATCTGCCAGAGCTGCGGCCACGAACACAACTGCGGAACAAACGGCGAGTGCGCCATCCTGAGAGAAGCTATCGCAACGATGGAGCAGCTGTATAAGGATGTGTCCGGCATCTGCGACTGCTGCGCCCACTCCGGCGTGAGTGCCGATAATGAGCCGTGTGCCTCCTGCCTTGACGCCCGGCGAGGATTTCAGCCCTCCAACTGGCAATGGCGCGGGGTGCAGCCGCCGAAGGAGGGCAAGGTATGAAAACAATTCTTCTCCAATCCCTCCGCCTGGAGCATTTCAAGGGCGTCCCAGCCCTGACCCTGGACTTCCACGGCCGCAGCTGCGCTATCTACGGCGAGAACGCCACCGGCAAAAGCTCCATCCGGGACGCCTGGACGTGGCTGCTCTTCGGCAAGGACGGCTCCGGTGCGTCCAGCTTCGAGATCAAGCCGGTGAACGGGGCTGGTGAGGTGGCAGATCACAACGCCATCACCAGCGTCACCGCCGTCCTGACGGTGGACGGGGCGGAGAAAAAGCTCCGCCGCACCTGGTACGAGAAATGGACCACCCGCCGGGGCAACCCGGAGCCGGTCTATGACGGCAACACCGGCGACTTCTACGTGGACGATGTGCCGTGCAAGAAGGCCACCTATCAGGCCGCCATCAAAGAGCTGGTGGGGACGGAGGACGGCTTTCGCCTGCTGACGGACACCGACGCCTTCGCCGCCCTGGACTGGCGGAAACGGCGGAGCGTCCTCTTTGACGCGGCCCACATGGCGGGCGACCGGGAACTGATGGAGGGCAACCCACAGTTCGCCCCGCTGCTGGAGGCCCTGGGGGGCGGCGACCTGGACACCCTCACCGCCCGGCTGAACGCCCAGCGCCGGGAGCTTCAGGGCAAGCGGGACAGCATCCCCGTCCGGCTGGACGAGCTGGAGCGGAGCGCCAAGCCCCTGACCGGGGTGGACTATGACAGCTTGGAGAAGGAGCTTACAGACCTCACCGCCCGGCGGCAGACGGTCAGCGACGACCTGGCCGCTTACAAGGCGGGCAGCGCCGAGGCCAAGCTCTGGGCCGAGCTCACCGCCGCCACCCTGGAGAAGTCCGAGTTGCAGCGGGAAAACGACCGGCACCGGGCTATGCAGCGCACCGACGCCCCGGACCTGTCCGCCCTGGAACGGGCGGCAGAGGAAGCCCGGCGGCAGGCGGAGGCCCAGCTCAGCTACATTACCCGCTTGCAGGAGCGGGTGGCGGAGTACGAGACCTCCCTGACGGAGGCCCGGCAGCGGTGGCAGGACATCAACCGGGAGCGGTTCACCGGCTCCACCTGTCCCACCTGCGGCCAGACCCTCCCGCCCCAGCAGCAGCAGGAGGCACGGCAGCGGTTCCAGGCGGACAAGGAGGCACGGCTCTCCCGGGCGGCCACCGAGGGCACGCGGCTGAGTAACCGCTTCACCGAGGAGCAGGAGCGGCTGGAGGAGGCCAAAGAACAGGCGAAAACCCTCCAT
>MSHE01000032.1 GCA_001941025.1 Lachnospiraceae bacterium Zagget3 | reverse complement strand
CTGAATTACAGGATCATGTAGAAAATGAAACGGATCGAAAATTAACGGCGCTTTCCTTGCATATCGAAAATGAAACGGATAAAGGACTCCAACTTGTAGCGGAGAATCACTGTGCGTTAAATGATAAGTTGGATCAGATACTCGTTGATCATAAAACGAACACTTCCTTTGATGTGGAAATTTCCAGCCTAAAAGCCAGAATGAGTCGTTTGGAGGAGCGGGTGAAGGGAATTACAGCTTGAGCAAAGCGGGGCAGATCAATTGATCTGCCTCTTCTATTTTTATACTTGTATACCCCTTGACATTGTCCCGGAACCCAGTATAATAAATCTTGTGTGAATATTTTGACTTTCAAAATATTTAACATCTAAAGCAGTTTATGATTCAAAGTACATGGAGGAAGACAGTGCCATGCGAACCGTGATCGCGGGAACCGGAAGCTTTATCCCGGAATACAGAGTATCAAACGACAGGTTATCAGAGCAAGTGGATACCAACGACGAATGGGTCACTTCCCGCACCGGCATCCGGGCGCGTCATATCACGGCGAAAGGAGCCGAGGATATGGGCATCCGGGCCTCCGCGCGCGCGTTGGAGGACGCGGGCGTCGCGGCATCGGAACTCGACTGGATCCTGGCGGGCTCTTCCAGCGCGAACCATGTCTTTCCCGGGGTGGCCTGCCACGTGCAGGCGGCACTGGGCGCGGACCGGGCCGCGTGCGTTGATCTCAGCGCCGCGTGTACCGGCTTTTTGTATGGCCTGCAGACGGCGGATGCCTACATCCGCTCCGGGATGGCAGAAAAGATCCTGGTCATCGGATCCGACGCGATTTCGCATATCACGGACTGGACGGACCGGAACACCTGCATCCTCTTTGGCGACGGGGCGGGCGCCGTGGTGGTGACCGCGTCGGACGAACCGGGGATCCTTTGCAGCGTATCCGGCTCCGACGGCAGCCGCGGGGATGTTTTGACCTGTGGTTCCGGGCGCTATGCCGCGGACATTCCGTTCCTGCCCGATCGGGAGGACCTGCCGCGGATCGACCCGTATGTGCGCATGGACGGCCGCGGGGTGTTTGAATTCGCCGTGCGGACGGTGCCGCAGGTGGTAGAGCAGGTGCTTGACGCGGCACAGATCTCAAAGGAAGAGATTTCTCTCTTCCTGCTTCATCAGGCCAACGCGCGGATCCTGGAAGGGATCATAAAAAAACTGGGAATTCCACCGGAGAAGGCGCCGGTGAACCTGGATGAGACGGGCAACATCTCGGCGGCCAGCGTGCCGGTACTCTTGGACGAGGTAAACCGCGCCGGACGGATCCGCCCTGGGGACAAGGTCGTCCTGGCCGGCTTCGGCGGCGGACTGACCTGGAGCGCCATGGTCGTGGAGTGGAGATAAACAATCCGGGATGAGCCGGAGAAAGCACAGAGAAAACGAGAAAACGGGAGGCTGAAATGAAGACGAGAGTAACGGAACTTCTGGGAATCGAATATCCGATCATACAAGGCGGCATGGCCTGGGTGGCGGAAGCCCATCTGGCGGCGGCGGTGTCCGAGGCCGGCGGCCTGGGGATCATCGGCGCGGGAAGCGCCCCGGCGGAGTGGGTGCGCGAACAGATTCACGCGGCCAGAGAACTGACGGACAAGCCGTTCGGCGTCAACGTGATGATGCTGGGGCCCGATGCCGACGCGGTCGCGCAGGTGGTGACCGAGGAGCGCGTGAAGGTGGTGACCACCGGAGCCGCGAGCCCGGAAAAACATATGAAAAACTGGAAGGAAGCCGGTGTCGTCGTCATTCCGGTCGTGGCCTCCGTGGCGCTGGCCCGCCGGATGGAAAAGGTGGGCGCGGACGCGGTCATCGCCGAGGGCACGGAGTCCGGCGGACACATCGGCGAGACGACCACGATGGCGCTCGTGCCGCAGGTGGTCGACGCGGTGGATATCCCCGTGATCGGAGCTGGCGGAGCGGGCGACGGCCGCGGTGTGGCGGCGATGTTCCTGCTGGGGGCTGAGGCGGTCCAGATGGGGACGCGTTTTGTCGTCTCCGAGGAGGCGGTCGTGCATGAAAACTACAAGAACCGCGTCCTCGCGGCAAAGGATATCGACAGTGTGGCGACGGGGCGCAGCACCGGCCATCCGGTGCGCTGCCTGCGAAATAACATGACCCGCGAATATCAAAGGATGGAAAAAGAGGGCGCGAGTTTTGAGGAAATCGAGGCGCTGGGTGTCGGTGCCCTGCGGAAGGCCGTCGTGGAAGGCGATATGAAAAACGGAACGATCATGGCTGGCCAGATCGCCGGATTGATGCACGACATCAAGCCCTGCAAACAGATCCTGGAGGATCTGATGCGCGAGGCGCAGGAGGCGGTCGCGCGGGTAAACGGAGAGTTTTAAGGAGGAACCAATGGGAAAAGTAGCGTTTGTCTTTCCCGGCCAGGGCGCGCAGAAAGCGGGCATGGGACAGACTTTTTATGAACATTCGGACGCCGCGCGCAGCGTATTTGAAACGGCCTCCGAACTGCTGGGATTTTCGATGGAGGAGCTCTGCTTTACGGAGAATGACCGGCTGGACTTGACGGAGTACACCCAGGCCGCGATGGTGACCGTGGGCGCCGCGATCCTCGCGGAGCTTGGCGTCCGGGGTCTCGCGCCGGATGTGGCCGCGGGCTTAAGCCTCGGCGAATATGAGGCGCTGATCGCGGTTGGCGCGATGGATGCGGCGGACGCCATCCGCGTGGTGCGCCAGCGGGGGATCCTGATGCAGGAGACGGTTCCCGTCGGTGAGGGCGCCATGGCGGCGGTCCTCGGCTCCACGCCGGAGACGATCGAAGAGGTCCTTTCGGCCTATCGCGCGGAGCATGCCGGATCGCCCTGCTGTGTGGTCATCGCGAACGACAACTGTCCGGGACAGACGGTGATCTCCGGGCGGACGGAGGATGTCAACGCCGTGATCCCGGCGTTGACCGAGGCCGGAGCGAAGCGCTGCATGCTCTTAAATGTCAGCGGGCCGTTTCACTCGCCGCTGCTCGCGTCGGCCGGAGAGGCACTCCGCGAGGTGCTGGAGCCGGTGGTGATCCACCCGCACACGATCCCCTACGTCACGAATGTGACGGCCGAGCCGGTTACAGGAACCGAGGAGGTCAAGGATCTCCTGTGCGAACAGGTCAGCCACCCGGTGCTGTGGAGACCGAGCGTCATGCGGATGATCGCGGACGGTGTGGACACGTTTGTGGAGATCGGGCCGGGCAAGACGCTGACCTCCTTTATCAAAAAGATTGACCGTGAGGTGGAGACGCTTCACGTAGAGAACTGGGAGGACGTAAATGGCGTCGCGCAGGCGCTTTCATAAGGAGGGGAAATAAGATGAGTGAAACGAATGAAAAACGCGTGGCCCTGGTCACGGGCGCGAGCCGCGGCATCGGCAAGGCCGTCGCCGAGCGGTTGGCTGCGGAGGGCACGACTGTGATCCTCGGCTGCAGCGCGCTTTCCGACGCGGTGCACGCCGTGGAGGAAGAGATCCGTGCGGCCGGAGGAACGGCACAGGCTGCGGCCTTTCCCGTGGAGGACGAGGAAGCGGTTAACGCCGCCATAAAGGAGATCCTCGCGGAGCACGGCCGGATCGACATTCTGGTCAACAATGCCGGGATCAACCGGGACACGCTGATCCCGATGATGAAGGGAGAGGACTTTGAGGCGGTGGTCCGTGTCAATCTCATGGGAACGTTCTACTGCACGAAGGCGGTGATCCGCGGCATGATCCGCAACAAATACGGCCGGATCGTCAACATCTCCTCGGCGTCGGCGCTTCTCGGCAACGCGGGACAGGCGAACTACAGCGCCTCCAAGGCGGGCATCATCGGCCTGACGCGCTCGACGGCACGGGAGATGGCGGGCAGAAACATCACGGCCAACGCCGTCGCGCCGGGCTTTATCGACACGGACATGACCAGGGCGATGGCGGAGGACCTGCGGGAGCAGGCCGCGGCGCAGGTGCCTGTGAAGCGTTTTGGCACCCCGGAGGAAGTGTCGGAAGCGGTCGCGTTTCTCGCGGCCGAGAGCAGCGGATACATTACGGGACAGGTGCTTGCCGTGGACGGCGGCCTGTCGATGTAGGAGGAGAGCGATATGGCGAGAAGAGTGGTAGTGACAGGGCTGGGAGCCGTGACCCCCATCGGCAATACCGTGGAGGCGTACTGGGCCGCCCTGAAAGAAAAACAGGTGGGGATCGCGCCGATCACCATGTTTGACACAACCGATTTTAAAGTCAAGCTGGCGGCCGAGGTGAAGGATTTTGACCCGCTGAACTACATGGACAAAAAGGAGGCCCGGCGCATGGACCGGTTTTCCCATTTCGCGGTGGCGGCCGCGGGGATGGCGCTGGACGACGCCGGCTTTTCCGCGGACTGCGTGGATCCCTGGCGCGTTGGCGTTGTCATCGGCAACGGCATTGGCGGCATCGAGGAGCTCGAGGAGACCCGCATGAAGCTCGCGGAGGGCGGGCCGCGCAAGATCCCGCCGCTTTTCATTCCGCGGATCATCAGCAACATCGCGGCCGGGAACGTGTCAATCCAGTACGGCTTAAAGGGAAAGAACTTCAATGTCTCGTCCGCCTGCGCCTCCGGTACGCACAGCATCGGCGAGGCGTTCCGGACGATCCAGTACGGCGACGCGGACATGATGGTAGCGGGCGGTACGGAGAGCTGCATTACGCCGCTGACGACGGCGGGCTTTCAGTCGCTGACGGCGCTGTCCTGCTCCGAGGATCCGCTGCGCGCGTCCATCCCCTTTGACAAAGAGCGGGACGGCTTTATCATGGGCGAGGGTGCCGGCCTTTTGATTTTGGAAGAGTTGGAGCACGCGAAGGCGCGCGGCGCGCGGATCTACGCCGAGCTTGCGGGATACGCCGCGACGAGCGACGCCTATCACATCACCGCTCCCCTGGAGGATGGCAGCGGCGCGGCGAAGACGATGGAGCTCGCCATGGCGGACGCCGGGATCACACCGGAGCAGGTCGACTACATCAATGCCCACGGGACGGGCACGCCGACCAACGACGTGATGGAGAGCCGCGCGATCGAGGCCGCGTTCGGGGCGCATGCGAAACAGCTGAAAGTAAGCTCTACCAAGTCCATGGTCGGGCATCTGCTCGGCGGTTCCGGCGGCGTGGAGGCCGTGGCCTGCGTCAAGTCCGTGGAGGAGGGCTATATCCACGCGACGGCGGGCTATCAGGTGCCGGACGAGGAATGTACGCTGGACTATGTGACCGGAGACGGGGAGGCGATGGAGGTGCGTTACTGCCTGAAAAATTCTCTCGGATTCGGCGGACACAACGCGACGCTTTGCTTTGGAAAATATGAGGGGTGAACAATTATGAAGATGGGAATCAAGGAAATTCAGGAGATCCTGCCGCACCGTCATCCGTTTCTCTTGATTGACGGTGTGGAGGAGTTGGAACCGGGAAAGAGCGTAAAGGCGGTCAAGTGCGTCACTTATCACGAGGACTTCTTTGAGGGACATTTCCCCCAGGAGCCGGTGATGCCGGGCGTGCTGATCGTGGAGGCGCTGGCGCAGGCGGGCGCAGTGGCGATGCTTTCCCTGCCGGAAAACAAGGGAAAACTCGTCTTTTTCGGCGGCATCGACAAGCTGCGTTTCCGCGGGATGGTGGTGCCCGGGGACCGGCTGATTCTGGAATGCGAGATCATTCGCACCAAAGGGCCTGTGGGCGTGGGCCATGTCACCGCGTCGGTGGACGGCAAAGCCGTGGTCACGGGCGACCTGACATTTACGATACAGTAAAGGGGGAATCTTCGTGGACGAAGTCTATACCGCAGTCAATGATATCCTGGTCGATCTGTTCAACGACATCCTGGGAATAGAGCGGGCGGCTCTCATTACGGGCGAGTTTTCGGACATCAGCACCAACGACATGCATGTGATCGAGGCGGTCGGCGTCGGCGAGCCCGTCAACGTGTCCGGCATCGCCAAAAAGCTTTCCGTCACGGTGGGGTCCATTACGACCGCCGTCGACGCACTGGTGAAAAAAGGGTATATGACCCGGGAGCGCAGCGACGAGGACCGCAGGGTGGTCTACATCCGGTTGACGGAAAAAGGAGTGCGGGCCTATAAAAAGCACGCCCGGTTTCATCGCGAGATGGTACGGGAGGTCATAAAAAACCTGGACGAGGAGGAGAAAACCGCGCTCATTCAGGCACTGAGCAAGTTGGAAAAATATTTCACGGAACAGAAGGAACATTCCGGGAACCGCTAAGGCGCTGCCCGGAATCTGAAAAAACGGAGTGTAAGAGATGCCACAAGAACCAGAGGAAAGAAAGAAACCCACCGAGGGAAAAAACGCGGGCAAGAGCACAGCGGGCGCAGAGAAAAAGCCGGAGCAGGTACGCGAATGCAAGGTGTGCGGCGCGTCGGTCCGTTCGAGCGAGGCCCGGGACAATTACTATATCTGTCCGCATTGCGGCGGATATTTCCGCGTGCATGCTTATCAGCGTATCAACATGATCCTGGATCCGGAGACGTTTGAAGAGTGGAACAAGGAGATGCCGTTCTCCGACCCGCTCGCGTTCCCCGGCTATGAAGAAAAAGTGGAGGAAGTGCGGGAAAAGACGCATTTAAACGAGGGCGTCGTGACCGGCCGCGGCAAGATCGGCGGATACGATGTCGTGATCGGGGTCTGTGACAGCCGGTATCTGTCCGGCAGCATGGGCCATAACATGGGCGAAAAGATCACCTATGCCGTGGAGTGCGCCACGCGCTTAAAACTGCCGGTCTTACTCTACGCGGCTTCGGGCGGTGCCCGGATGCAGGAGGGCTTGTCATCCCTGATGCAGATGGCGAAGACGTCGGCGGCCTTAAAGCGGCACTCCGACGCGGGCCTGCTCTATATCAGCTTTTTGACGAACCCGACGACAGGCGGCGTGACGGCCAGCTTTGCCATGCTGGGGGACATCATCCTGGCGGAACCGGGGGCGCTGATCGGATTCGCGGGTCCGCGTGTCATCGAACAGACCATACAGCAAAAACTGCCGGAAGGCTTTCAGCGCGCGGAGTTTCAGCTGGAGCACGGCTTTGTCGACCAGGTGGTGCCGCGCTGGGAGCAGACGAAGGTTTTGACGACCCTCTTAAAGCTCCACCGCGAGGGCTGCGACTGGCAGAGCTGGATCACGGATCCGGAATCGTTTGCGCTCCCGAAGGTGGATGGACACGCCGCGAAAGCCGATGCCGCGAAAGCGAATGCCGCGGGAGCCAATGCCCCGGAAGCCGAATCGCCGCGGACGGTGACTTCCGTCATCCGCCGTACGCTGCTCTCGGCCAGCGCGCGCATGCGGGGACGCGAGCGGATCGCCGAAGGGGAATCGGACGCGTGGAACATTGTGCGGGAGTCGCGAAAATCCGGACGTCTGACCTCCGTGGACTATATCGACGCGCTCTTTGAGGATTTTGAAGAGATGCACGGGGACCGCGCCTATGGCGACGACCCGGCCATTATCGGCGGGGTTGCCTCGTTTGGCGGCATGCCGGTCACGGTGATCGGAGAGGAGCGCGGCAGAAACGCCAACGAGAGCACAAGCCGCAATTTCGGGATGCCGTCTCCGGAGGGCTACCGCAAAGCGCTGCGGCTGATGCGGGAGGCGGAGAAGTTCGGCCGGCCGATCGTCTGCTTTGTCGATACGCCCGGCGCGTATCCGGGCAGGGAGGCCGAGGAGCGGGGGCAGGGCGAAGCCATCGCCCGCAACCTCTTTGAGATGTCGGACCTGGCCGTGCCGGTACTCTCGATCATCATCGGGCAGGGCGGCAGCGGCGGCGCGCTGGCGCTTGCCGTAGCCAACGAGGTGTGGATGATGGAAAAGTCGACGTATTCGATCATCTCGCCCGAGGGCTTTGCCTCGATCCTGTGGAAGGATTCCGAAAAGGCGAACGAGGCGGCAAAACACATGAAGATGACAGCCGGAGAGCTCTATGAGCTGGGGTTTGTCGACCGGATCATTTTCGAGGATGTGCCGGCCAAACGGGAGAATCTGGAGCGGATCCGGGATGACATTGCCGGTTACATGGGGGAGTTCTTTGAAGAGTGCGCGCCGATGACGGCGGAAGAGCTGGAAGTGCAGCGCTACGAACGATTCCGGAAGTTTTAAGATAAGGAAGAAAGGACTGCCCGGGCCGTGTTCCGGGCGGTTGGCGTATTTTATGGAAAACGTGTTGATCTTAAAAGGACATCTGTGCGACACGCCGGATCCCGGCGCGTTTCGGATCCGGGAGAAGGCCTTTCTCGTCTGCGAGAACGGACGCGTGACCGACGTGTTTTCGAATCTCCCCGGGGAATATGAGGGCGTGGAAGTGCGGGACTTCGGAGACCGGCTGATCATCCCGGGTTTCGTGGACTTACACCTGCACGCGCCGCAGTACGCGTTTCGCGGGCTGGGGATGGATCTGGAACTGCTGGAATGGCTGGATAAGCGGGCGTTTCCGGAGGAGGCGAAGTATGCCGATCGGGAATACGCCGAGGCGGCATATCGGCTCTTTGCGGGCGATTTAAAGAAAAGTGCCACCACGCGGGCCTGCGTCTTTGCGACGGTCCACCGGGAGGCGACGGAGATCCTGATGGACCGGCTCGAGGAGAGCGGCCTCGTGACTTATGTCGGAAAGGTCAGCATGGACCGGAACTGCCCGGACGCGCTTTGTGAGAATACAACGGAAGCGCTTGATGCGGTCGTGCGTTGGCTGGAGGAGATTCGCGGAAAGTATACCCGCACCCGCCCGATCGCGACACCGCGCTTTGTGCCAAGCTGCAGCGAGGACCTCCTGTCCGGCCTGGGCAGGATCGTGCGCAGCGAAGGCCTGCCGGTGCAGTCGCATCTGTCGGAGAACCGGGACGAGATCGCCTGGGTCAGGGAGCTGTGCCCCTGGTCTGTGGATTATGGGGATGTCTATGAGCACTTCGGTCTCTTTGGCGGGGAGAACCCCACGGTCATGGCGCACGGAGTGTGGCTGGAAGAGCGGGAGATCGAGCGGATGGCCGCGCGCGGCGTGTTCCTCGCGCACTGTCCGGAGTCCAACATGAACCTCTCCTCCGGGATCGCGCCCATCCGGACCTATCTCGAGCGCGGGATGCGCGTGGGGCTCGGCAGCGATGTCGCGGGCGGATCGAGTATCTCTCTCTTTCGCGCCATGCGGCAGGCCATACAGGTATCAAAACTGTACCGGCGGCTCGTGGACGAAACGGCCGAACCGCTTTCCGCGGCGGAGGCGTTTTATCTGGCGACAAAGGGCGGCGGCGCGTTTTTCGGACAGGTCGGCTGCTTTGATCCGGGATATGAGATGGACGCCGTGGTCCTGGATGACGAAAAATTCCGACGTCCGGAGATGCTGTCCGTCGAGGAACGCCTGGAAAGTATGCTCTATCTGGACAAGCCCCCCAATATCATCGCGAAGTACGTGGCGGGGAGATCCGCTTTTTAAAGTGATTAAATAAGAAGAATCCGACAGTTTTGCCTGCCGGATTCTTTTACGCGTAGAGTTTTTCGATCAGCACCCGCATATCCTTGATCAGCTTCTTCTTGTTCGCCTCGTCCGGGTGCGCGACGCGGTAGCGGGCGCTCTGCGCCATCGCGCCGGTTAAGAACCGGGCTGCCGAGGTCGGGCTGATCGCGAGGGGATGGCCCGCTTTCACGTCCGCTTTGAAGTGCTCCTCGAGCCGTTGCGAGATCGTGTCCGATGTGGAAAAGAGCAGAACGGAGATCATGGAGCTGCTGGAGGGCGGTCCGAACATCTCGTTGTTCTTTTCGATAAACTGCATAAACGCCTCAAAGAAGGCCACATAGTAGGAACAGGGGTCGTCCTCTTTCGTCTTTTCTTCCGCTTCCTGCAAATAATGGTCCAGCATCTCGCGCAGGACAAACGAAAAGAAATCGTATTTGTCCGAAAAGTGTTTGTAGAAGGTGCCGCGTCCGACGAGCGCGCGTTCGCAGAGCTCGTTTACCGTGATCTCCTCAAAGTCTTTTTCTTTTAACAGCTCCAGCATCGTGTTCATCAGACTGGCATAGGTCTTTCGCACGCGCAGATCCAGATTTTTATTCATCTTGCATTTTCTCCTTGTTATAGTAAAATATAAAACGGAACAAATGTCAATTATTATTTTTTTGTTCATAAACGCACAAACGCACGTGAACGTGAGAAAAAGGATGGAGGATCATGAATCTGTTGAAAAAGTGGTGTGACCGCACCTGGCTGTATCTGGTCTATTTTCTGGGCGTGGCGATGGCCTGTACGCTGATCTGGACATGGGGATCCTGGGATCTGTCGCAAAAACTGGTCTGTATCCTGGCCATTTTCGTGCCGGCGCATGTTTTTGAGGAAAATTCGTTTCCCGGCGGATTTTACTTCATGAACAATGTCAGCTTCGGCTCGAAGGAGCCGATGGCCTATCCGCAAAACGAGTGCACCAATATGATCACCAATCTCGGGGCCGAGATCGTGCTCATTCTGCTGACGTTTTTCGGGTGGAGGATCGCGCCGAGCGCCGTCACGCTCGTGGTGGTGTTTGGCCTCGCGGAGACATTGAATCATACCAGACACGGCATTATGATGTTCCGGCGCTATCGGGAGAAGGGAAAGAAGACGCCCTATGGGCCGGGCCTTGCCACCTGCTGGTGCCTGCTGATCCCGCTGAGCATAGCGGGCATCAAGTGGCTGGTGGACAACCCCTGCACGGCCGGACAGATCGTCGGCGGGATCGGGATCATGATCGGCATTGCCGTAGCCCTGATCTTACTCCCGTTTGCCGTCTCCCTGCGGGTAAAAAGCAAACGGTTTGCCTTTGATGACAAGGGATATTTTGAGAAATACGAGCGGGAAGCGTAACGGAGCAATTTGCTTTCCCGGCGGGGAAGGGCTTTGAGAGAACAGAGGGTTCGCGTATGTCGGAGAACGTGGAACAGGCAGAAGTGAAAAAGGAAAATCCGCTCGGCACCGAGCCGGTCGGCAGGTTGCTTGTGCAGTTTTCCATCCCCAGCATCATTGCGCTGGTGGTGAATTCGCTGTACAATATTGTCGATCAGGTCTTTATCGGGAATTTTGTCGGGGAGCTGGGCAACGCGGCCACGAACATCGCGTTCCCGCTGGTCATCCTGTGCATGGCGTTGGGCCTGATGTTCGGCATTGGCGGTGCCGCCGCGTTCAATCTCGCGATGGGCAGAGGGGAGAAAGAGGAGGCGCCCTATTTTATGGGCAATTCCGCGATCATGCTTGTCGTGTGCGGGGTCGTGATCATGGTGATCACTCTGCTGTTTTTGACTCCGCTGCTGCGCGTGTTCGGGTCTCCCGATGAAGTGCTTCCCTATGCGCAGGCCTATGTGGGCATCACAGCCATCGGGTTCCCGTTCCAGATCCTGGAGGCCGGCGCCGGACACCTGATCCGCGCGGACGGTCGGCCGCGCGCCAGCATGATCACCATTCTCTCCGGCGCGATCGTCAACGTGGGACTGGACGCCATCTTTGTGGTCGCGCTGGGATGGGGCATCCGCGGCGCGGCGACGGCCACGGTGATCGGCCAGGTGGTGGCGGCCGTGGTAGGGATCTGTTATATGTCCCACGGAAAAACGGCAAAGCTCACGCTCCAACATCTGATCCCGAGGCGAAAATATGTGGGCACGGCGGCGCGGCTGGGAATGGCGCCGTGCTTGAACCAGCTGGCCACGATGGTGGTGCAGATCACGATGAACAATACCTTGAAGCATTACGGCGGGATGTCTATCTACGGCGAATCCATTCCGATTGCCGTGGTCGGGATCATCACGAAGGTCAGTCAGGTGTTCCTGTCCATTCTTGGCGGCATCGGCCAGGGCGTGCAGCCGATCGCGAGCTTCAACTACGGGGCGAAGCAGTACGAGCGCGTGCGCGGCGCGTTTCGGCGCGCGATCACGGTCGGGCTCATCATCGGGGTGGTGACCTTCCTGTTGTATCAGCTCTTCCCGCGGCAGATCATCTCGCTCTTCGGAGAGGGCTCTTCGGAGGTATACTATCAGTTTGCCATCCAGTATTTTCGGATCTACCTGATGCTGGCCTTTTGCAACTTCCTGCCGCAGATGGCGTCCACACTCTTTACGGCCATCGGAAAGCCGGTGCGTGGGACCATCCTGTCACTCACGCGTCAGATCATCTTTTTCCTGCCGCTGCTGCTGATCTTTCCCGCGATCTGGGGGATTGACGGCGTCATGTACGTCGGGCCGGTCGCGGACGCGCTGGCGGTGATCGTGTGCATCATCATGCTGACGCAGGAATTTCGGGATCTGCGGCGGCGAGAGGAGGAAAAATTATGCGAAGAGTAATCGGTATCATTCTGGTTGCCGCGCTTGCGGAGGACAGCGAGATCCTTCCGCTCGTGGAGATCACGCCGGATTCCGATATGGTAACCTGGGACGAAGACGGAGAAGTCGAAGTGGTCTGGACCGTACCGACAGAGGAGTTCCTTGCGATGCTGGAAAGTGGTTCCGACCTCTCTACTGCACCGTGATGCGATCCTGTACGTTCTCGTACTCTTCTCCGATCACGCCTCCCAACGTATCTTCCATGTATTCGATCAGCACCTGATAATCGCTGATGCTGTCGTCGATTAAGAATTCATCCTCCAGGAACATGTTTATTCCGCTGCCTCCGTCCTGCATAATGTAGCTGTGAGACGCGGCGGTATAGGTCTCCTCCGGATCCAGCGGGACAAAGCTTCCGTCTTCCTGCTCGACCTGCACATCTTTTACGCGGTATTCGCCGTCCACCGACTCAAACATGCCATTTTCATCTGTCACGACAGAGGATTCGATGGAGGTATCGATGGTAAGACGCAGACCCGATACCTGCAGGAAAGCGCCGGTCTCTCCGATTGGCACGCCCCCTTCATTCTGCTCCGCCTCCACATAGCGGTAGGACATTTCCAGCGCGTCCAGAATCTGCTGCCCCGTTGCCTCCACCAGACAAAGTTCGTTGCCAAAGGGGCTTATATTGATCAGATCTTCATAGGTGATCTCGCCCGGTTCGACCCCGTCGCGGATCCCTCCTCCGTTCACAAACGCGACATCCGCGCCGGTGACTGCCCGATAGGCATCCGCGCAGAAGTCTCCCGTGTTTGTCTCCCGGTTGCGCACCAGCCGAATGCCGTCATCCGTAGCGATCGTCAACAGCACCTCGCTTTCTCCCACGACCGTGGTGAGGATCTGCTCGTAATCCTGTTGGATATCCGCGAGGTACGACGCGGTCTCTTCATCCTCATAATCCACATAGGAGATCAGCGTGGAGGAGATATCCCCGCTCGCGGTGATCGTCAACCTCCCTATATTTTCTAGCTCCGTTCCGGTGGAGGAAAGTACCACCGGGTCTCCGTCCGCGTTTGCGATCACGGCGGACGGAATGACGGTATGCGAATGCCCGTCCAGCACCGCGTCCACGCCGGTCGTCGCCGCGATCAGCTCCGTCGAGGTGTAGGGAGACGAGGAGTCCAACACGCCGAGATGGGTCAGCAGGATCACATAGTCCGCGCCTTCCGACCGGCATTCATCCACATATCCCTGTACCGTTTCATAGAACTGCTCACTGTCCGATCCGCCAAAATCGTAGATAAAATTCCCGTCCTCATCCTGAAACATGGACTGTGCGGTCCGGGACATGGTCTCCGGCGTGCTCACGCCGATATAGGCGACCTGTACATCCCCGTAGGAGAGGATCTCATACGGCTCGATCTGCTCTACCAGGCTTTCCCCTTCCCCGGAAGCGGTCAGGTTGCAGGACAGATACCGCGCGTCTGCCTGATCGATCAGATGGGACAGCTGGTCGATTCCGTAATCAAATTCGTGATTTCCGAGCACGGCCAGATCATACCCGACCGCGTTCATGACATCAATGACATACTCCCCTTCGGAGATAGCGGCGAGGGCCTCCCCCTGTACAGCGTCGCCGAGGTCCACCAGCGTCACATAGTCGGTCTCTTCTTCCATCAGGTTCTCATAGGCCGCCAGTCCCTCATAGCCCAGGTTGTCATCCACCGCGCAGTGGACATCGTTTGTAAAGAGTACGATGATATCGTCGGATGCCGCGGCCGTTTCCTCCGCAGAGGTATCCGTCTGTTTCGCTTCCTCCGCGGATATATCCGCTTGTTCCGTTTCCGCGCTGTCCGCCTGTTCCGTTTCGCCGCCGTCCGCCTGCTCCGATGCGCCGTCCGCGGATTCCGTGCCGCATCCCGCAAGGGCCGTGAGGGAAAAGACCAGTGTCAGAGATACGATTGCTGCGAGTCCTTTTTTTACCATTTTATTCTTCATAAGTACACCTCGTAAAAACGGAACTGCGCGTGAACCACTTGGTGCGACAGTTCCGTCTTGTGTTTCTAGTGATTGTTTTCCCTGCGGGTTCAGTCGTCGAGATCCAGTGACGGCGCGGAGTAGCTGCGGGAGCCGAGCTCCTTGTTTAACAGATACAGACCGGAAGCTTCGCCTCCGAACTGTTTCATCTTAGAGATCAGGTCGGAGGCGTTTTTCTCCTCCTCCCCCTGTTCTTTGACGAACCAGTCGAGGACTCCCATCGTCTGGTAGTCGTTGACCTTGTCCGCCGCGGCGTAGATCTTGTTGATGAGGGATGTGACATACCGCTCATGCTCCAGTCCGACTTTCAGCGGGCTCATCGGGTCGGTGGTGAATTTCTTGTCCGGTTTCGCGATGGCTTTGAGAGTGACGGTTTCTCCGCAGTTGTGCATATATTGATAGAAGAGCATTGCGTGATCCTCTTCCTCTTTCGCCTGAATGATGTACCAGTTGGCGAACCCGTCCAGGCCTTTGGCCGAGTAGTAGTTCGCGATGTCCAGGTACAGATAGGCGGAATAGAATTCTTTCGTGATCTGGTCGTTGATTAATCTGGCTACTGTCCTATCCATGTCAAACCTCCTGTAATTGAGTGAAATATAGTGTTTTTTCCTGCTTTTCCAGTGTAGCATTTTGGACATAAATAGTAAAGGGAATTTTGAAAATGTCTTGAAAAAGCAAGAAGGATATGGTACGATACGGAGGCTAAGTGCTCATAGCGAGGCCCCGTGGTCAAGAGGTTAAGACACCGCCCTTTCACGGCGGTAACGTGGGTTCAATTCCCGCCGGGGTCACTCTTTTCTGTTTCATATGCGGACCTTTAGCTCAGTTGGTTAGAGCACCCGGCTCATAACCGGACGGTCCTGGGTTCGAGTCCCCGAAGGTCCACTTCAGCTGAAGGTTGTTTTTCAGGATACCGGGTCTACTAAGTTCGGACGGCGCTGACGCTTGTCCTCACTAAGGGCCCGGTATGCATCGCACGTAAGATGCCCGTTGCGCGAAGCGCACGGCCATCTAAGTGCTCGTAGCGAGGCCCGGTGGCTCAGTTGGTTAGAGCGCCGCCCTGTCACGGCGGAGGCCGAGGGTTCAAGTCCCTTCCGGGTCGTTTTTTTCACATTGTCTGCCGCAGTGGCGGAACTGGCAGACGCGCGGGACTTAAAATCCCGTGATGGCGACATCGTACCGGTTCGATCCCGGTCTGCGGCACTTACAAAAAGCCCGAAAAGGGGCTTTTTTTCCGCGCTTCACGAGGGTGGCGTCAGTTGACTTTTCGCCCCCTCTGTGATAGAATTATCCCGCTTAGAAAACATGTGTGTGTAGCTCAGCTGGATAGAGCACTTGGCTACGGACCAAGGTGTCGGGGGTTCGAATCCTCTCACGCACGTAGGAGACCTCCGGAACGCCCGGAGGTCTTTCCTGTGAAGACGGCGAAGATGCGGGCAGCGCGTTCACTGTTTTTTCACAGATTAAACACAGAATCAAAACAATGGAACGATAAGATAAGCCCATCGAATGTAGCGTGCGACAGGCACGAATAATATTACGCAAGTAAGGGGGCATGACCTATGTATGAAGACGAAAGAGAAGAATACGGTACGGAAGGGTACCAGGGTACGAACGAACAGGCAGGCGAGCCTGTAAACGAGTCCGCAAACGGATCCGCGGGAGAACCGCGGGAGGACTCCACCTATCGGATGAATTTTACCGATCCGACACCGGAACCCGAACCGCAGCCGGAGCCTCAGAAAGAGAGGAAATCGAGCCGGCAGACGCGGCGGGAACGGAGGGATGGAAGGCCCAGACGCCCGTTCCTCCGGGCGCTGCTTTGCGGCATTATCGTCGGCGTGATCATTCTGGCTTTCCTGATCGTGGGATTTGCGATCGGAAGGAGGATGCTGCCGGAGAATAACCAGACGGTTACAGTGACCACCAACGATGAAAACTTGGCCGCTTCCGGCGGGACGACCACTTCGGACGCGACCGCTTCGACCGGACAGTACTCGGTCGCGCAGATTGCCGAGAATTGCGGATCTTCCGTTGTGGCGATCACAAATATGAGCGTACAGGAAGTGATGACCTTCTTCGGCACCTATGAAGAGGAGAGCGAAGGCGAGGGATCCGGCGTGATCGTAGGCCTGACGGACGATGAACTGCTCATCGCGACCAACTATCATGTGGTGGAAGAAGCCGACGAGCTGAGCGTGTGTTTCTTTGATTCCGAGGACGCGGTCTACAGCGCGCAGGTCAAGGGGACCGATGAAAACGATGACCTTGCGGTTGTCGCCGTTCCGGTTGCCGATATGAGCGCCGATATACTGGACCGGATCTCCATCGCGACGATGGGGGATTCCGACAGCATGCAGGTCGGTGACGAGGTCGTGGCCATCGGCAACGCGCTGGGGCTTGGACAGTCTGTGACATCCGGCATTATCAGCGCGAAGGATCGTGAGGTGACCATCGACAATTACACCGCCGATCTGATACAGACCGACGCGGCGATCAATCCCGGCAACAGCGGCGGCGCGCTGTTCAACATGAACGGGGAGCTGATCGGCATCAACAACGCGAAGTTCGCGAGCAGCACGATCGAGGGTATGGGCTACGCCATCCCGATGTCCACCGCGCAGCCGATCATTGAAACACTGATGAGCCAGGAGACCCGGACGAGACTGGATTCCGACTACGGCTGGTTAAACATCTCGGGGAGAGACATTACCTCTGATATGACATCCAGCTACGGTATGCCGGCGGGCGTCTATGTGACGGATGTCGCGGAGGACGGAGCCGCGGCAAAAGCGGGCATTCAGACCGGTGATATCATCACGGCTCTGGACGGGATCAACTTAACCAGCATCGAGACGCTCCGGGAACGCCTGCATTATTATGAGGCCGGCGAGAGCGTGGAAGTCACGGTCGAGCGCAACGAGGGCAGCGGCTATGAGCCGGTCAACCTGGTCGTGACCCTGGACAACGCCTCTGATTATGAGACCGAGTCCTCTTCGGAGCAGGACGAGGAGTATGGCGATTACGGCTACGGCGATTACGGCTACGGCGACCAGGGTGACAACGGATACTATTACTACGACTACGGGGATTCCGGTTCCGGAAACTCCGGTGGAAATGGCTATAATTTCGGGTGGTAAGTGAAAACGCTCGATTAACGGACGCGTCAGCGGGAGAGATGCGATGGATGAGTTTTTAAGTGTACTGAAACTGCAGCTGATAGACCGGCTTTCGCCGGAGGAGCTTGACGAACAGATTGCGCTGTACGAAGAGTATTTTCAGGAACAGATGGAAGACGGCGCGACTGAGGAGGAAGTGCTCACCCGGCTTGGCGATCCGGAAAAGGTGGCGGATCTGATCGTGCAGCATGAGTCGAAGATTGAAACGCGCAGGGAACTTATGACGCGTCACGAGAAAGAGACTCCGATGCTAAAGCGCGACATGACGGAAGAAGAGGTCAATGCCCAGATTCAGAACCCACCGCCCGGCATGGGCGTCCACGCCGGGTTCACGGAGAAGGATGGCTGGGACGTGCGCTGGGGAAAGCTCAAACTCAACAGCTGGTACGGTACACTGATCATCGTGGGAATTGTGCTGGTGATCTATATCTTGATCCACCAGGCGATTAATCACTGACGCGAGCCGATGCGATACGGCAGGCTGCTTTTTGGCAGCCTGCCCTCTTTTTGTCCGCACGGCAGCGCGGCACGCGCTCCGGAGGCAGCTTCCGCCTGTGTGCCGGGGACGTTTTTCGCGCATGTTGACACGAGATTCCGCGGCAGACTATAATGGCAGGAGAAAGGGGCTGTTATGGACCTGTATGAGATGATCGCGCCCTGCCATTTCGGCATGGAGGCGGTCCTGAAACGCGAAATCTATGATCTGGGCTACGACACGGTCCGGGTGGAGGACGGGCGCGTGACGTTCGCGGGGGACGCGGAGGCGCTCTGCCGCGCGAACATTCACCTGCGGACGACGGAGCGCGTGCTCTTAAAAGTGGGCGCGTTCCACGCGGAGACATTTGACGAACTCTTTGAAGCCGTTCGGGCAATTCCGTGGGAGCGGTATCTGCCGGCGGATGCCCGGTTCTGGGTGGCGAAGGCCTCTTCGGTGAAAAGCAAACTCTTCAGCCCGTCGGACATTCAGTCCATCGTAAAAAAGGCGATGGTGGAGCGCCTGAAGGGACACTATGGAATTGAGTGGTTTCCGGAGGACGGGGCTGCCTATCCGCTCCGTGTCTTTTTAAATAAGGATGAAGTCACGGTCGGGATGGATACGTCGGGCGAGTCGCTGCACAAGCGCGGCTACCGGACGCTCAGCAGCCAGGCGCCGCTTACGGAGACACTCGCGGCCGCCATTCTGCTGCTGACGCCGTGGAAGGCGGACCGGATCCTGGTCGATCCGTTCTGCGGGAGCGGCACGATCCCCATCGAGGCGGCGCTGATCGCGGCGAACATCGCGCCGGGGCTGCACCGGGAGTTTCTCGCGCAGGGCTGGACGAATTTCCTCGACGCGCGGCTGTGGAAAGAAGCGTTCGCGGAGGCGGAGGCGATGGTCGACCGCTCTGTGGAAACGCGCATCCAGGGATTTGACATCGACGGGGACATTGTCCGCGCGGCCAGGGACAACGCGCGCCGGGCAGGCGTGGAAGAACTCATTCATTTTCAACAGCGGGACGTGCGCGACCTGCGCCATCCGAAAAAGTATGGCTTTGTGGTGACGAATCCGCCTTACGGCGAGCGGATGGAGGAAAAAGAGGCGCTGCCCGCGCTGTATACCGCGATGGGAGAGGCGTTCGCGCAGCTCGACAGCTGGTCGGAATATGTCCTTTCTTCCTATGAGGACGCGGAGCGCTATATCGGGAAAAAAGCGGACAAGAAGCGCAAGATCTACAACGGAATGCTGAAATCGACGCTGTATCAGTTTCTCGGGCCGAAGCCGCCGAAGCGCGGGCGCGGGGAAGATCCGGCAGGCGGCGCAAAGGACAGGGCGTCAGAATAACGCGAACAGGAGGCGATGCGGGATGAGAATCATCTTTGCGACAAAGAATCAAAACAAGATGCGTGAGATCCGGGAGATCCTGGGCGATCTCGGCTGGGAGATCCTCTCTATGGAGGAGGCCGGCATCGATGTGGAGATCGAGGAGAACGGCGAGACGTTTGAGGAGAACGCGCTCCTCAAGGCGCAGGCCGTGGCGGCGCTCTGTGACGACATCGTGCTGGCGGACGACTCCGGACTGGAGATCGACGCGCTGGACGGGGGACCGGGCATCTATTCGGCCCGCTATGCCGGGGAGGACACGCCCTACGAGGTCAAAAACCAGCTGCTGCTCGCGCTGATTGACGGGGTGCCGCACGAGGAGCGCACTGCGCGGTTTGTCTGCGCCGTGGCCGCCGTCGTGCCGGGGCACGAGCCCATCGTTGTGCGCGGGACATTCGAGGGGACGATTGCCGAAGAACCGGCCGGAGAAAACGGATTCGGGTACGATCCGATCTTCTACGTAGAGGAGCGGGGCTGTACCTCGGCAGAGCTTTCCCCGGAGGAAAAAAATGCCATGAGCCATCGCGGAAACGCCCTGCGCGGGATGCGCGAAAAACTCGCTGAAATCGCGGATTGACGGGGGCGCGCGGCCGGAAAAAGTGATTGACAGAAAAGAGGGCATACCATATAATATATCTTGCGTTGCACGGAAGTGGAAACGCATACGGGGAGCAGGAAAAGCGGGGTGTAGCTCAGTTTGGTCAGAGCGCTTGGTTTGGGACCAAGAGGCCGCAGGTTCGAATCCTGTCACCCCGATTTCGCGATCATGCGGGTGTAGTTCAATGGTAGAACACCAGCCTTCCAAGCTGGATACGTGGGTTCGATTCCCATCACCCGCTTATGTTCTGGGAACAGACATGCGTGTCCGTAGCTCAGCTGGATAGAGCAACGGCCTTCTAAGCCGTGGGTCGGGGGTTCGAATCCCTTCGGGCATGCCTCTATGGTGGGTATAGCGCAGCTGGTTAGCGCGCCAGATTGTGGCTCTGGAGGCCAAGGGTTCGAATCCCTTTATCCACCTTTTTACAGGATACTGGCTTGCGGCAGGGAAAGGAATGTTGGGCTATCGCCAAGTGGTAAGGCACAGGACTTTGACTCCTGCACGCGCCGGTTCGAATCCGGCTAGCCCAGTTAAAATCAGGTTCGGGTGTGTAGCTCAGTTGGTAGAGCACTTGACTTTTAATCAAGGTGTCCCGGGTTCGAACCCCGGCACGCTCATGTTATTATCCGGCGAATCATGCGATCCGCCGGATTTTATTTTTCTTGACAGGGAAACTAATTTTATTTATTATAATAGTATCAAATGATACCGACGGTGATTGATTATGGAAAAAAAGGTTTTATCTCATATTATCCACACAGAAAACAAATTGTGCCCATGCTGTATGGAAGAGCATGATGTGCAAACCGTCTTAGTGGACGCGCATGAGATTTTTAAAGATGAGTCTGTCGATTATAAAGCGGAATACTTTTATTGCAATCAGGCAGATGAATATTATACGGACGAGGCGATGTGTAGTCAAAACGATATTCGTATGAAAGACGCATATCGGGAGGCGAACGGTTTGCTGACATCTGAAGATATTCGTGAAATCCGTTCTAAGTATGGGATTAGTCAGAAGGATTTCTGCATTCTGCTTGGCTGGGGTGAAAAAACGATTACTCGTTATGAAGGACATCAGGTGCAGGATAAAGCGCATGATGCGATTTTGAAAAAGTTAGACCAGGATCCGGAATGGTTTCTCCAATTATTGGTTGAGTCAGAGAGAAACTTTCCGCAAAAAGTTTTTCAAGAATACAGAGAACGGGCAAATGCGCTTTTCAGACAAATGGAAGAGAAAGGAGAGACTGCTGTCTACAAGATCATGACACCGGGTCCGACGCAGGTGCGGGAAAACGTGCGCCTCGCGAGGAGCCTGGAATGCACCAATCCGGATCTGGACGAAGAATTTTTCGACTACTACCGCGACACTTGCCGTCTGATCAGCAGTCTGCTCGACACCAAAAACGAGACTTTGATCCTCGGCGGCGAAGGGATCCTCGGTCTGGAGGCTGTGTGCGCGTCCCTGACGGAACCGGGAGACCGCGTGCTGGTGATCGACAACGGCCTTTACGGGAAAGGGTTCGCGGATTTTGTATCACTCTACGGCGGCGAGCCGGTGCTTTACACCGTCAGCGACCGGGAACCGGTCGATGTGGACGCGCTGGAAAACTATCTGCGGGAACACCACGACTTTAAGTACGCCACCGTGGTCCACTGTGACACGCCGACCGGCGTACTCAACGCGGTGGATCGGATCTGCCCGCTGTTAAAATCTTACGGCATCCTCACGGTGGTGGATTCCGTCTCGGCGATGTTTGGCGAGGGACTTCACGTGGACGCGGCACAGATCGACGCGGTCTGCGGCGGCTCTCAGAAGGTTGTGTCCGCGCCTCCCGGTCTGGCTTTTGTGGCGCTCAGTGAGGACGCGAAAGCGGCCATGCGGGAGCGGAAAATCCCGATCGCTTCTTTCTATGCCAATCTCACCTTGCTTATGGGATGCTATGAAAAGAAATGGTTCCCGTACACCATGCCGATCAGCGACATCCGCGGCCTCCGGACCGCCATGGAAAACATCCGGGACGATGAGGGCCGGCTGGAACGCCACGTGCGGATCGCGGCGGCGGTGCGGACAGCGCTTACGGAGGCGGGACTCGAATTGTTCTTAAAAGACGGGTATTCGGCTACGGTCACGGCGTTTTGCGTTCCGGAGGAGACGACGGACCGCGCGATCCTGGATACGATGCGGCGGGAGCACCACATCATGCTCGCCGATTCCTTTGGAGAGTATGCCGGGAAGATCATCCGCATCGGGCACATGGGCGAGAACGCCAACGAAGAGGATGTGCGGGAGACGATGCGGGCCCTGGAGGAGACGCTCGCGGCGCTGGGTGTGCCGACGGAGACCGGCTTGGAGCAGGCATTTTTATCTGCCTTATAGAAAGCAGGAGAGCAGAGCATATAAAAATCCTCCGCAGACAGCTTGGGAGAACTTCCCCGGCTGCTTGCGGAGGATTTTTTGCGCTGGGTGGGCGGTTACTTTTTACTTTGTTTCAAGCGCTTTTCCATGGCATCCACCACGGTGCGCAGTACCTTGATCCGGGCGTAATACTTACAGTTGCCCTCGACGATGACCCACGGGGCATGGCTGGTGGAGGTGCGCACGAGCATCTCGTCGACCGCCTTCTCGTAGGCATCCCATTTTTCTCTGTTTCTCCAATCCTCATCCGTGATCTTCCACTGCTTCGCCGGATTGCTCATACGGTCGTTGAAGCGGCGTTCCTGTTCGTCCTTGTCGATCTGCATCCAGAACTTGATGACGATGGCGCCGTGCTCCACGAACTGTTTTTCCATCTCATTGATCTCCTGATAGGCGCGATGCCAGTCCGCGGTCGAGCAGAAGCCCTCGATGCGCTCCACCATGACCCGGCCGTACCACGTCCGGTCAAAGATGGCGATGTGGCCGTCCTTCGGCACGCTGGTCCAGAAACGCCACAGATAGTGGTGCACCTTTTCGATGTCGTTGGGCGCCGCGGTCGGATGCACGATGTAGCCTCTGGGATCCATCCGCTCGGTCAGGCGCTTGATGGCGCCGCCCTTGCCGCCGGCATCCCAGCCCTCAAAGCCGAGGATCACGGGGATCCGCGCCTTGTACATCTCTCCGTGGAGGTCCGCGATCCGCGCCTGCAGGCGCTTTAATTCTTTGCGGTATTCTTCCTTGGTAAGCGAAAGGCTTAAGTCCACCTTGTTGAGGCTCGAGGTGCGCAGCACCGCGTCGTCATACTCCGATCCCGGCGTGGGCGCCGGCGCGGACGTGCCGCCTTCGGCAGCGGCTTTCTTCGCGGCGATGGCCGCGTTTAACGCGTCGATCACGGCGGTATACATCTTCACCGTGGCAAAGCGGCGGTCCGTGGACTCGATGATCGTCCACGGGGCACAGGCGGTGTCCGTCTGCTCCAGCATCTCGTCGTTCATCCGTTTGTACTCGTCAAAGTGTTTGTTTTGTTCTTTCGCGTTTTTGCTGACACGCCAGGCGCTGGAGTCGGAGGACAACAGCTTCTCAAAACTCTTTTTCTGCTCCTTCTGATCGATGCAGAGGAACAGCTTGATGATCACGGTTCCCCCGTCGGTGAGCTGGCGCTCAAAGGAGTTGATCTCGCTGTAGTAGGTGGCGAGATTTTCTTCGTTTAAGTGTTTGTCTATGTGGTCGACCACGACCTTGCGGTACCAGCTCCGGTCAAACACGGCGATCTGGGTGTCGGACGGCAGCTTCGTCCAGAAGCGCCAGAGGAACGGATGCATCTGTTCCTCCTCGGACTCCGGCCCGATCGAATGAACGTAGAAGCCGCGCGGGTCAAGCGCGTGGATCAGGCGGCCGATCTGCTCCCCCTTTCCGGCGGCACTAAACCCCTCAAATACAATGATCACCGGGATGTGCTCGTCTTTTAACGTTCTCTGCAGGCGGGACAGTTCCGGCGCCAACGCAGACATACGCTCCTTGTATTCCTCTTTGGACATGGATTTTGTCAGATCGAGTTGTTCTAACATGAAAAAAGGTCCTCCTTTTTGCTTCCGATTTCAGTGTTATTGCCTCATATTCTAACGGGTTTTTCCGCGTTTGTCCAGCACTTGACAAACGGCGGGAGTGCGTTATAATAAAAGAAACATATGAACAATTGTTCATTCGAAGGAGGAAGAGGGATGAAAAAATCTTACAAGATCGATGTGGACTGCGCCAACTGCGCGAACAAGATGGAGGAAGCCGCCAACCGCACGGAGGGCGTCGCGAACGCGGTCGTGAGCTTTATGGCGCTGAAGATGACCGTGGAGTTTGAGGAGGGGCAGGATCCGGCGGAGGTCATGCCGGTCGTGCTGAAGAATTGTAAGAAAGTGGAGGATGATTGCGAAATCTTCTTCTAAAAACAAGGTGAGTTTATGACGAAAAAGCAGAAGCGGTCTCTGACCCGTATTATCGTGGCGGCCGCGCTCATGGTCGTGTTTTTAGTGCTGCCCATCGAGGGTCTGCTGCGCTTTTTTCTCTTTTTGATCCCGTATATCGTGGTCGGGTATGATATCGTATGGAAGGCGGTCAAGGGCATTTTCCGCGGGCAGGTCTTCGACGAGAACTTCCTGATGGCGGTCGCGTCGATTGGCGCGATCATCATCGGAGAGTACACGGAGGGCGTGGCCGTCATGCTCTTCTACCAGGTCGGCGAGTTCTTCCAGAGCTATGCCGTGGGCAGGAGCCGCCGGAATATCAGCGAGCTGATGGATATCCGTCCCGACTACGCGAACATCGAACGGGACGGGGAACTGGTACAGGTGGATCCGGACGAAGTGGATGTCGACAGTGTGATCGTCGTGCAGCCCGGTGAAAAGATTCCGATCGACGGGATCGTGGTCGATGGGACCTCTTCGTTAAACACCAGCGCGCTGACCGGAGAGAGCATGCCCCGCGATGTGGAGAACGGTTCTGAGGTGATTAGCGGCTGCATCAATATGACGGGCGTCCTGCGGATCCGCACGACAAAGGAGTTCGGAGAATCCACGGTCTCCAAGATCCTGGAGCTGATGGAGAATTCGAGCTCCTTAAAGTCGCGCTCGGAAGATTTTATCTCGCGTTTCGCGCATTACTACACGCCGGCTGTCTGCGGACTGGCGCTGGCGCTGGCCGTTCTGCCGCCGCTTATCCGGCTGCTTCTCGGACTGCCGCCGGAGTGGAACAACTGGATCTACCGGGCCCTCACGGCACTGGTCATCAGCTGCCCGTGCGCGCTGGTCATCAGCATTCCATTGAGCTTCTTTGCCGGGATCGGCGGCGCGAGCAACGAAGGCATTTTGGTAAAGGGGGCCAACTACATGGAGACACTCGCCGAAGTGCGCTGTGTCGCGTTTGACAAGACCGGGACCATGACAAAGGGCGTCTTTGCGGTAAGCGGCGTCCACCACGCCCGCGAGTCGGAGGAACAGCTGCTCGAGTACGCGGCGTACGCGGAGTACGCCTCCTCCCATCCGATCGCGAAGAGTCTGCGGGAGGCGTACGGCAAGCCGATCGACCGCTCCCGGGTCAAGGACATCGAGGAGATCGGCGGCAACGGCGTGGAGGTCCTCTTTGACGGGAGGCGCGTGGCGGCCGGCAACGCGAAACTGATGGAGAGGCTGGGCGTTGCCTATATGGAGTGCCATGAAGTCGGGACCGTCGTGCATGTCGCGGTGGACGATGTCTACGAGGGGCACATCCTGATCTCGGATGTGATCAAGCCCCACGCGAAGGAGGCGGTCGCGGACTTAAAGGCGGCCGGCGTGACGAAGACGGTCATGCTGACCGGCGACACGCGGCGTGTGGCGGAGGAGACCGCGCAGACGCTCGGTATCGACGAGGTCTACAGCGAGCTGCTGCCCGCGGACAAGGTGACGAAGGTGGAGGAGCTGCTCGCGCAGGAAACCGGGCGGGAACGGCTGGCCTTTGTCGGGGATGGCATCAACGACGCGCCGGTGCTCTCCCGCGCGGACATCGGGATCGCCATGGGCGCGCTCGGTTCGGACGCGGCGATCGAGGCGGCGGATGTGGTGCTGATGGACGACGACCCGGTCAAGATCGCGAAGGCGGTCCGGATCTCGCGCAAGTGTCTAAACATCGTGCGGCAGAATACGTATTTCGCGATCGCGGTCAAAGTGGTGGTCCTGATCCTCGGGTCCGTCGGGATCGCGAACATGTGGATGGCGATCTTCGCGGATGTCGGGGTGATGATCCTCGCGGTGCTCAACGCGATCAGGGCACTGTTTGTGAAAAAGTTGTAGATTACGGGAGCGGCGCGGCAGCGGACGCGTGCTCCGGAAAAGCAACAGCCCAAGGCATTATAAAGTATGATATAATAAAATAAGAAAAGACAGGGGGGCGCATAAATAAAAATGAAAGAAGAAGACATCGAACTCTGTGACACACACGAAGTCCATGAAGAGCTTTTGGAAAAAGTACGGGCGAACATGCCCGAGGAGACGGTGCTCTACGACCTCGCGGAGTTGTTCAAGATCTTCAGCGACTCGACGCGCATCCGCATCCTGTTCGTGCTGTTTGAAGAGGAAGTGTGCGTCTGTGATCTGGCGGATACGCTGCACATGACGCAGTCGGCCGTGTCGCATCAGCTGCGGATCCTAAAGCAGAGTAAGCTGGTGAAAAACCGGCGGGAAGGAAAATCGGTCTTTTACTCGCTGGCGGACGACCACGTGCGCACGATCATCGCGCAGGGGCTCGACCACATTCAGGAGGACTGACACAGGTAACAGCAAATATACGTTTCACGAGACTTGACAGACAATATACGCGTATGCCCATCCCATACAGAGCGGGGTGGGCATTCTTTTTTTTCCTTCCCTTTCCGCATCACTCTTGACGATGCCGCCCGCTTTGTTTTATGATGTTTATGGAAGTGCGCCGCGCGAAAATAGAGTGTCACCGCGGCGCGAAATGAGGGGAAAAATATGAAAGAATTAGCCAAAGCATACGAACCGAAGGGAATCGAGGCCCACCTGTACAAAAAGTGGGAGGACGCCGGGTATTTTCACGCCGAGATCGATCCGGACAAGAAGCCGTTTACGATCGTGATGCCGCCGCCGAACATCACCGGCCAGCTGCACATGGGGCACGCGCTGGACAACACGCTGCAGGACATCCTGATCCGCTTTAAGCGCATGCAGGGATACTCCGCCCTCTGGCAGCCCGGCACGGACCACGCGGCCATCGCCACGGAGGTGAAGGTGACGGAAGCCTTAAAGGAGCGCGGCATTGAGAAGGCCGACCTGACCCGGGAGGAGTTTCTGCAGTATGCCTGGAACTGGAAGAACGAGTACGGCGGCCGGATCGTGAACCAGTTAAAACAGCTCGGCGCGTCCGCCGACTGGGAGCGTGAGAAGTTTACGATGGACGAGGAATGTTCGGAGGCCGTAAAGGAAGTGTTTGTCCGTCTCTATAATAAGGACTATATTTACCGGGGATCCCGGATCATCAACTGGTGTCCGGTCTGTCAGACATCCATTTCGGATGCCGAGGTGGAGCATGTGGAACAGGCGGGGCATCTCTGGCATATCAATTACCCGATCGTCGGCGAGGACGGAAAGTTCGTGGAGATCGCCACGACCCGGCCGGAGACGATGCTGGGTGACACCGCGGTGGCTGTCAATCCGGAGGACGAGCGGTATAAAGACCTGGTCGGGAAAAAGGTGCTCCTGCCGATCTTAAACCGGGAGATCCCCGTGATCGCGGACGACTACGTGGACAAGGACTTCGGAACCGGCTGCGTGAAGATCACGCCGGCGCATGACCCGAACGATTTTGAGGTCGGCAAACGCCATAACCTCGAAGAGATCAACATCTTAAACGATGACGCGACGATCAACGAAAACGGCGGACCCTACGCGGGGATGGACCGCTACGAGGCCCGCGACGCCATTGTAAAAAAGCTTGACGAGATGGGCCTCCTCGTGCGCGTGGAAGATCACACGCACAACGTGGGCACGCACGACCGCTGCAAGACGGTTGTGGAGCCCATGATCAAGCCCCAGTGGTTTGTCCGGATGGAAAATATGGCAAAGCCGGCCGCGGAATCGCTTACGTCCGGCCGCCTGCGCTTCGTGCCGGAGAATTACGGAAAGACGTATCTGCACTGGCTGGAGGATATCCGCGACTGGTGCATCTCCCGGCAGCTGTGGTGGGGACACCGGATCCCGGCCTGGTACTGCGCGGACTGCGGGGAGATCATCGTGGCGAAGGAAACCCCGGAGAAGTGCCCGAAGTGCGGCAGCACGCACCTCACGCAGGACGAGGACACGCTGGACACCTGGTTCTCGTCGGCCCTGTGGCCGTTTTCCACGCTGGGATGGCCCGAGGACACGCCGGAGATGAAGTATTTTTACCCGACGGATGTGCTCGTGACCGGCTATGACATCATTTTCTTCTGGGTCGTCCGCATGGTCTTTTCCGGACTGGAACAGACCGGGACGGAACCGTTTCACACCGTGCTGATCCACGGCCTTGTCCGGGACGCCGAGGGGCGCAAGATGAGCAAGTCGCTGGACAACGGCATCGATCCGATCGACGTGATCAACCGCTACGGCGCGGACGCGCTGCGCCTGACGCTGGTCACCGGCAACGCGCCGGGCAACGACATGCGCTTTTTCTGGGAGCGCGTCGAGTCGAGCCGCAACTTCGCGAACAAGATCTGGAACGCGACGCGGTTTATCCTGCTGTACTTAGATGACTGGAAACCGACCCGTCCCGAGGCGGAGGATCTGGACACGGAGGACCGGTGGATCCTTTCGCTGGTGAACACGCTGGTGCAGGATGTCACGGAAAATATGGAAAAATTCGAACTGGGCATCGCGGTCCAGAAAGTGTTTGATTTTATCTGGGAGGAGTTCTGCGACTGGTATATCGAGATCGTAAAGCCGCGCCTGGCCCGCAAGGAGACAGACGGTGCGTCGGCGAACACCGCGTTCTGGACGCTGACGACCGTGCTTTCCACCGCGATGAAGCTGCTGCATCCGTTTATGCCGTTTATCTCGGAGGAGATTTACTGCACCCTTCATCCCGAGGCGGAGTCGATCATGATCGAACCGTGGCCGCAGCCCACCTCCGGACACGGCTTTTTGGATGAGGAGCTCGCGATGGAGGCGATCAAGACGCTGGTGAAAGGGGTCCGGAACATCCGCTCGGAGCACAATGTTCCGCCCGCGAAACGCGCGAGCTACTATATCGTGTCCCAGAACGTCGTCGTGAGCGACATCTTCCGTCAGCACCGGGATCTCTACGATCATCTGATCAGCGCGGAGGAGATCTATGTGCAGCCGGACGAAGAGGGCATCCCGAAAGACGCGGTCTCCGTCGTCATTCCGAATGCCGTGGTGTTTATCCCCATGGAGGAACTGGTGGATATGGAAGCGGAGCGCGCGCGGCTTTCGGCAGAGTGCGAGCGCCTGCAGGGAGAGTTGGACCGCTCCAACGGCATGCTGCAAAATGAGAATTTCTTAAGCCGCGCCCCGAAAGAAAAAGTGGCGGCTGAGCAGGCCAAGCTGAAAAAATACGAGGCCATGATGGAGGACGTTAAGGCGCGTCTTAGCGAGCTTGGCCCAGACGAAGATTGAGCGAAGGCATTTGCTTAAGGAAAAAAATGAACGGCGACATACAGGCGGCGGAGGCGTTTCTCAATGAGCTGCCCCGCTTTACAAAAAAGAACAGCCTCGCGCACACGCGGAAGCTGATGGCGCTTCTCGGGGATCCCTGCGCGGACCGTACAATCCTGCATGTGGCGGGCAGCAACGGAAAGGGAAGTGTCTGCAATTTTCTGTATCATATGCTTCTCGCCGGGGGTGAATCCGCGGCGATGTTTGTCTCGCCGCACCTGACGGACATGCGCGAGCGGTTTCAGATCAACGGGCAACCCGTTTCCGAAGAGGCGTTTCTCGCCGCGTACGAGCGGGTGACGGCGGCGGCGCGGGAGCTTGCCGTGAAAGGGGAGCCCCACCCGACGTTCTTTGAATTTCTCTATGCCATGGCGATGGTTCTGTTTGAGGAGGCCGGAGTTTCGTATGTGATCCTGGAGACGGGGCTCGGCGGCCGGTTGGATGCCACGAACAGTTTTCCCACGCCGGCGCTTAGTGTGATCACGCCGATCGCGCTCGAGCACACGGAGATCCTGGGTGACTCGATTGCGCAGATCGCGGCGGAGAAGGCGGGCATCCTAAAGCCCGGCGTGCCGGTGGTCTACGCGGCCGGTTCCGTGTGCGGTGCGACCGGGGATGCGCGCGATGCCGCGGCTGACGAGGCGGCGGAGGTAATCGCGGCGCGGGCCGCGCGGCTCGGATGTCCGGCGGCGGCGGTTGTCGAGGGCGAAGCACTGGCACCGGACGGAGAGGAAGACCCTCTTTCTTTGCAGACCCGGACCGTTTTTTATCGAATTGAAAACGTCGGTGAAAAAGAGATGGTGTTTTCTCTGACCTCTGCTTATGATAAAAAAACAACCTGGCATCTGCCGGGGCGCGCGTTCTATCAGGCGCAAAACGCGGCGCTGGCGATCACGGCCCTGCGCGTACTGCGTGACGCGGGCCGCTGGCCGGAGGATGCAGACCGTCGGCCGGAGGATGCAGACCGTCGGCCGGAGGACGCGGGCCGAAAGATTCCGGCGCTCACGGACGAGACCCTGCAGCGGGGCCTTGCGGAAGCCGACTGGCCGGGGCGGATGCAGGAGGCGCTTCCGGATATCTTTTTGGACGGCGCGCACAATCCCGCCGGGATCGCCGCGTTTCTCTCCTGCGCGCGGGAGATCGCGCGGGACGATGCCGAGGCGCCGCTGCTGCTGGTTTCCATGATGCGGGAAAAGGACCTGGCGGCCGCGGCAGAACTGTTTGTAAACGGGCTGCACTGGGAGGCCGTCGCGGTGACGACGGTATCCGACGCGCGCGGCGCGGATCCGACCGAACTGGCGGCGGTTTTCGCGAACGCCGCGCAGGACGCGTCGGCGCAGGTGGGCCCGGCGCCATGGACACCGGAGGTCTTTCCGGACGCGCGCGCGGCGTTTTCGGCTATGCGGGAGCGCAAAAAGCCGGGGCAGAAGTTGTTTTGTACCGGCTCGCTGTACTTTCTTGGCGAGCTGATGCGCTTATTATAATAAAATTACAGCGCCCGGCAGGACGGCCGGCGCAAATGGGGGAAAATCATGAACTTTGAAGAGGAATTAAAGAAATTTGAACCGAGCATGGAGGTCGATGAGGCAGAGGACGCGATCTATAAGCGTGACATGACCGACATGATGGACATCATACAGGAACTCCTTCGGGAGACGCAGGTCTGAACAGCGGAGGATCGCGATGAAGTGTTACTACTGCGGCGCCGAGCTGGACGCGACGAGCATCTGCCCGATCTGCGGGGAGGATGTGTCGATCTGGAAGCGGATCTGCGCCATGTCAAACCGTCTGTACAATGAAGGCCTGGAGAAGGCACAGGTGCGCGATTTAAGCGCCGCCGCGGAGGCTTTGCGCTTAAGTCTGCGCTGTAACAAGTCCAATGTGCCGGCCAGAAACCTTCTCGGACTCATCTATTATGAGATGGGCGATCCGGTCGCGGCTTTAAGCGAGTGGGCAATCTCCAAGAGCATGGATGCCGAGGACAACCAGGCGCAGGAGTGGATCGATAAGGTTCAGGAAGACGCGGGCCGTCTCGCGGTGATGACCACGACACTGAAAAATTATAATCAGGCACTTGCGTATTGCCATCACGGCAACTATGACCTGGCTGTGATCCAGTTAAAAAACGTGGTCTCCGCGAACCCGAAGTTCGTAAAGGCCCAGCAGCTGCTCGCGCTTCTCCATATCCGGGAGGAAGACTATGACGCCGCGCTGAAGTGTTTAAAGCGCGCCGCCCAGGTCGATGCCGGCAGCACGATCACGCTGCGCTACACGAAATACTGCCGCGAACACAGAAGGAGCAGCCAGCGGCGCAGATCGCGCGAGGAACGGGAGGAGGAGACGGTTGCCTATCGAAGCGGGAACGACGTGATCATCACGCCCACGACGATCACCGACAACTCCACGGTGCGCAATGTGTTATATCTGCTGCTGGGGGCGGCCATCGGCGTTGCGATCGTGTGTTTCCTTGTGATCCCCCAGGTCCGGCAGCGTGCCAACACGCGGGCGGCCGCGCAGGTCGTCGAGACGGATCAGTCGCTGGCCGTAAGGGACCAGACGATCCAGACGCTCGAGACGGAAAAAGAGGCTTTAAATCAGGAGATCCGCGATGCCGCCGACGCGACCGAGTCGGCCGGAGAGCGCACGCGCTCCTATCAGGCGCTTCTTGACGCGTATGAACTCTTTGTGGCGGAGGACTACACCGGTGCGGATCTGGCTCTGGTGGATGTGGACCGCGATCTGTTGGAAGCGGACGGACAGGCGCTTTACGATGAGATGGTGGAGACCATGGAGAGCACGACGCTGGCCACTGCCTACGAGAGCGGCATGACTGCCTACAACGCGCGGGATTATGAGGAGGCCATCCATCAGTTTTTGAGTATCGTTGAGACCGTGCCGGACTATGAGGACGGAATGGCTGCCTACTATCTCGCGTATTCCTACAACTACTCGGGCGATTACGAAAACGCCCTCAAGTGGTTTGCTGTCGTGCAGGAGTACGCGACGGGCCAGACGGCCCTCGACACATCGAGCAGCATGGTGGCCAATCTGGAGGCAGAGGGTTACACCGCGGCGGAGTAGAGCGAGAGGGTAAAAAACGAATGTCGATCAGAGTCGGAGTCATTTCAGATAGCCACGGCGTGCTTCGTGAGGACATGATGGAGGTCTTAAAGACTTGCGATTATATTCTTCACGCGGGTGACTTCGCGGAAGAATCGGTTTTGGAGGAACTCCGGTTTCTCGCGCGGCTGTATGTGGTGCGCGGCAATTCCGACCGCTGGTGGGCCGACTATCTCGCGGATGTACAGCGGTTTTCTATCGGAGACCTCCGCTTTGTCATGATCCATGACCGCGACAAACTGGGCGCGGCGGCCGAAGACGCGGACGTGATCGTCTATGGCCACACCCATCACTATAAGGCGGAGGTCGTGGACGGGCAGCTCTGGCTCAATCCCGGCAGCTGCGGCATCTCGCGCTTCGGGGAGGACATCTCTTTTGTCGTCATGGAAATTGACGGACGTGATTATACAATCGAACAGATCCTGCTCTGATCAGAATCCGAGCGCCCGCAGCATGATCTGCCCGGCTTGGGTTAAGTCCCGGCGAAACTCCTTTTGCCGGAGGCCCGGCCCGGGCCATTTTTTTCCCTCCCGCAGACACGGCGTGTAGGGAATCTGGGCCAGATGGGAGCGCGGGATCCGAAACTCGAACGCGAGACGGGACAAGTCCGGGGACACGTCCGGCACGTAATCCGTGATCAGAAAGACGCAGTTGGGGAAGCGGAGCCGGTCCTGCAAAAACAGGCGCGACAAGTCCTGACGGCTCTGGCGCAGCGTGATCACGACGAGATCGGCCCCGTGCAGCAGCCGGAGATTCCGTCCTTCCGGCGGGCCCTGACAGGCGATCCACTGGATGTCTCCGTGTCTTTGAAAAAGGGATGTAAGATACCACATGCAGGGCTCCAGATCCGTTGTGGAAAAGGGATTCCAAAATACGATGAGGTAAGAACGATTCAGACTCATACCGAATGGGAATGAAGTGTGATCAGATAAACCCAGTTTACCCCCGGCGGGACTTGTTGTAAAGAGTGTTTTTTGTTGCTTTCTGCAATATTTTATGCTATACTGTGTTGCGGTAATTTTGAAAGTGGTCGCGGAGAGGAGCGACAGGTTTATGAAGCATGTAAAGGCATTGAACGACAAAAAACTGCAGAACACGGTGAAAAAGGGCGGATGCGGTGAATGCCGTACCTCCTGTCAGTCGGCTTGCAAGACTTCCTGTACCGTCGGGAACCAGACTTGCGAGCGCAAGTAGGCCCCGTGAACAAAATGAGAGTAGTGGGAGGCCGTGTGTGGAAACGCATGCGGTCCTTTCCTGTAAAATAAGAGGGATGTCTATGGTCCATCAGTATCGGAACAACGGCTACAACATCGTCCTCGATGTAAACAGCGGCGCTGTCCATGTGGTGGACGACATGACGTATGAACTGATTGCCCTGTATGAGGAGCATTCCCGCGGAGAGATCCTCGCGGCGCTCGGCTCCTCCTACCCACCGGAGGAGGTCGCGGAAGCCTACGGGGAAGTGGAAACACTGATCGCGGACGGAACGCTCTTTTCCGAAGATACCTACGAAGATGTGCTTCCGGATCCGGCAGGGCGCGAGCCGATCGTAAAGGCTCTGTGTCTTCACATCGCGCACGACTGCAACCTCGCCTGCCGCTATTGTTTCGCGGGGGAAGGGGAGTACCACGGAGACCGGGCGCTCATGAGCGCGGATGTCGGCAGGGCGGCGCTTGACTTTCTGATCTCGCACTCCGGCCACCGACAAAATCTGGAAGTCGATTTCTTTGGCGGAGAACCCTTACTCAACTGGGAGGTCGTAAAGGAGCTCGTGCGATACGGGCGCGAGCAGGAACCGTTATACGACAAGCACTTCCGCTTTACGCTTACGACAAACGGCGTGCTCCTCTCCGACGAGATCATGGAGTTTGCCAACCGCGAGATGGACAACGTCGTCTTAAGTGTCGACGGGCGGCCCGAAGTTAACGACCGCATGCGTCCGTTTCGAAACGGAAAGGGCAGTTACGAGAGGATCGTCCCGAAGTTTCGGGAGTTTGCCGAGAGCCGGCAGCAGGACCGCTACTATGTCCGCGGGACATACACACACTACAATCCCGATTTCGCGGAGGATGTGCTCCATCTGGCCGATCTGGGATTTAAACAGATCTCCGTTGAGCCGGTTGTGGCGGAGGAAACGCAAAGCTACGCGATCACGGAGGAGGACCTGCCGCGGCTGCTGGAGCAGTATGACCGGCTGGCAGCGGAGATGGTCAAAAGAGAACGGGAGAAAAAGGGTTTCAACTTTTTCCACTTTATGATAGACTTGGAGGGCGGACCCTGTGTCATCAAACGCCTCTCTGGCTGCGGATCCGGCGCGGACTACCTCGCGGTCACTCCGTGGGGCGATCTGTATCCCTGTCATCAGTTTGTCGGAAACGAAGCGTTTCGCATGGGGAATGTGTGGGACGGCGTGACAAACACGGATCTGCGCGACGCGTTCGCGGGTGTGAGCGTCCTGACGAAGGACGCGTGCCGGGACTGTTTCGCGAAGTTTTACTGCAGCGGCGGCTGCGCGGCGAACGCTTACCATTTTTGCGGAGACTTGAAAGGCACTTACGAGATCGGCTGCAAACTGCAGCAAAAGCGGATCGAATGTGCCATTATGATAAAAGCGGCTTTGGCTGATTAAACTGGAGGAAGAGTGTGAAATGAAGACAAAGAGAGGATATGTCACCCTGATCATACTGCTGGTCTGTGTAGTCCTGTTGGGATACTACACGTTCGGCATTTTGAAGGGCACTACGGCAAAGGACAGCCAAAGAGGGATCAAGCTCGGGCTGGACCTGGCCGGCGGCGTGAGCATCACGTATGGTATCGCGGAGGGAGAAACGGCGACGGCGGAGGAGATGGCGGACACGATCTACCAGCTGGAACAGCGTGTCAGCGCGTACAGCACGGAGTCCGAAGTCTATCAGGTCGGCGATGACCGGATCACGGTCGAGATCCCCGGCGTGACGGACGCCAATGAAATCCTCGAGGAACTGGGCGAGCCGGGCTCCCTGGAATTCCAGACGGAGGACGGCGAGGTCTATATGACCGGAGACGATGTCGTCGACGCGCAGGCTGCTACGCAGACGAATTCGACGACCGGCGCCACGGAATACGCGGTGGAGCTGACGCTCAATGACGAGGGCGCGAAGATCTTTGCCGAATATACGGAAGAGTATCTGGGCGACGCGCTTCCAATCTACTATAACGGAGAGTGTATCACATATCCGACGGTGCAGTCCGTGATCTCAAACGGTGTGGCCGAGATCACCGGCATGGACAGCTATGAGGATGCCGAGATTCTCGCGACGCAGATCCGAAGCGGCGCGCTGACGCTGCATCTGGAGGAGCTGCAGTCCGAGGTCGTGGGCGCGAAACTCGGCTCGCAGGCGCTGCGTTCGAGTATCATCGCGGCCGTCATCGGTATCTTTATCATCATCATCTTCATGATTGCCATGTACCGGATCCCGGGCATCGCGGCATCGATCGCGCTGCTGCTGTATACGGGCATCGTGCTGGCCATCTTACATTTGTATCACATTACGCTAACCCTGCCGGGCATTGCCGGTATCATCCTATCAATCGGTATGGCCGTCGACGCGAATGTCATCATATTCACCCGGATCAAGGAGGAGATCGGAACCGGGCAGCCGGTGAATCAGGCGATCCAGTCCGGATTCCGAAAGGCATTCTCCGCGATCCTGGACGGCAATATCACGACGCTTATCGCCGCGATCGTGCTGTATATACGTGGATCCGGAACGGTCCGCGGTTTCGCGATCACCCTGGCGATCGGTATCGTTGTATCCATGTTCTCCGCGTTGGTGCTGACGCGCCTGCTGGTCCGGACGTTTTACGGCATCCACTTTAAGGATAGAAAGTTCTACGGGGAAAGAAAACAGCGAACCCCCATCAATTTCCTCAAACGGCGGTTCCTGTGTATCGGTATCTCATGCGCGATCATCGTGGCCGGATTTATCGGCATGGGCGTGCACAATTCGGTCAACGGCAATGTTTTGAACTTCAGTCTGGAGTTCATGGGCGGCACCTCGACCACGGTCACGTTCGATCAGGACTACACGATCGAGGAGATCGATGAGGACATCGTGCCTTACATTGAGGACGCGATCGGCGACACGAATGTCCAGACCCAGAAGGTGGCGGACAGCGATGACGTGATCTTCAAGACACGGACGCTGGATCTGGAAGAGCGGGAAGCGATCGTGGATACTTTGGGAGAGCACTTTGGCGTGGAAGAGTCGGATATTCAGGAATCCCAGAATATCAGCTCGACGATCAGTTCCGAGATGCGGATGGACGCGATCTGGGCGGTCATCATCGCGACGATCTGTATGTTGATCTACATCTGGATCCGTTTCCGGGAGGTCCGCTTCGCGACGGCAGCGGTCATCGCGCTGGTGCATGACGTGCTGATCGTGCTAACGTTCTACGCCCTGACGCGGACCAGCGTGGGCACGACGTTTATCGCGTGTATGCTAACAATCGTCGGTTATTCCATCAACGCGACGATCGTCATATTCGACCGGATCCGCGAGAACATCAAGCTGGAGACCAGCAGCCGCGATATCGACTACGCAAACGTGGTCAACAACAGTATCACGCAGACGCTCTCGCGTTCGATCAACACCTCGCTGACGACGTTTATCATGGTCTTTATGATCTTTATCCTGGGCGTCTCCTCGATGCGGGAGTTCACGGGCCCGCTGATGATCGGCGTGGTCTGCGGCGCGTACTCCTCCGTGTTCCTAACCGGACCGATCTGGTATATGTTTAAGATGAATCAGATCAGGCGCAAGGAGAAGAAAGCCATCTCGGCAAAGGCGGAGAAGAAAGAGAAAGAGAAGCAGAAGCGTCTGGAACAGAAAGAAAAAGAGAAAGACAAATATAAAGGCAAGGAGAACGGTATCGTTTAGATGCTGTGGTAAAGGGCTCGGTTTTTCTAAAAATCGGGCCCCTTTTTTGCCCTCCTGCCCGATGATTTTTTGGTATCGTTTCGGGAAAAACTGTGATATAATTTTCATAAGTGCGGGCTAATCGCGCTTGGGGAGGAAAATACTATGGTTTGGCAGGGGATTTTAACCGGATGGCACTGGGTCGTTTCGTTTATGGGATCGGTGCTTTTATGGTGCTTTATCGCGGCGATCGTGCTGTTTGTGGTGGAGCTTTTCATCTACCGCGCGAAGACGCGCAGAGACGAGTCATGAGGATCGCGGTGATCACCGGCGCGTCCGGTGGCATGGGGGAAGTGTTTGCCGAACACATCGACCGGGAAGAAAAGGGGATCGATGAGATCTGGCTCATCGCGCGGCGCGAAGACCGCCTCAACGAGGTGGCCGCGCGGCTGACCCACCCCACACGGGTCCTTCCCCTGGATCTGTGTGACGAGGAGTGCCTTGCCACGCTTGAGACGACGCTTTCCGAGAGCGATGTCCGGGTCGGCCTGTTCGTACACTGTGCCGGCTTCGGGAAGATCGGCACCTACGAGACCATCAGCCGCGCGGATACGGAGCGCATGATCGACCTGGACTGCAAATACGCGGTCTCGGTCACGCTGATCGCGATCCCGCATATGCGGGCCGGGGACCGGATCGTAGAGCTTTGCTCCGCCTCGTCATTTTTCGCGCTGCCGCATCTGGCGACCTACGCGGCGAGCAAGAATTTTCTGTTAAGCTACACGCAGGCGCTGCGCATGGAACTGCTTCCGAGGGGGATCGTCGTGACGGCGGTCTGTCCGTGGTGGGTCGGCGATACCGACTTTATCAAAGTGGCGCGGCAGGGAGGAAACACCGATACGCAGTCGGACATCCGCCATTTCCTGCTTCCGTCAAAAAAGGAGGATGTGGTGCGCCGGGCGCTTCGGGCCAGCCGGCACCGCAGGGCGGTGTCCTCACCGGGCATCATGGCCATTGTGGTCCGGTTTTTCGCGAAGATTATCCCGGCGAAGACGATGACGTATCTGTGGGAGATCATGCGGCGCGTGTGAGTCTTTCTGAAAATAAGTTCGGCGTACGCGTATGTGCGCCCGCCAAGAGACAGGAGAGAGTACTTTGGTTTACAACAACATTCTGGAAGCGATCGGGCATACTCCCATCATTCGCCTAAACCGCATGAATCCTCCGGAAAACGCGGAGATCCTTGTCAAGTTCGAGGGTTTAAACGTCGGCGGATCCATCAAGACCCGGACCGCCTACAACATGATCGAGCAGGCGGAAAAGGATGGCGCGCTGCGCCCCGGTATGACCGTCGTGGAGCCGACGAGCGGCAATCAGGGCATCGGCCTGGCACTCGTCGGGGCCGTAAAGGGCTATCGGACGATCATCATCATGCCGGATTCGGTAAGCGAGGAGCGCCGCTTGATCATGCGGCACTATGGCGCGGAAGTAGTCCTGATCCACGATGACGGCGACATCGGAAAGTGCATCCATGCGTGCGTTGAGACGGCGCTGCGCATGCGGGAAGAGGACCCGGATGTCTATATTCCGCAGCAGTTTGTGAACGTCAACAATCCAAACGCGCACCGCAACCACACGGCGCTCGAGATCATGGAGCAGGTGGCGGGGCCGATCGACGGGTTCTGTTCCGGCATCGGCACGGGCGGTACGATCACCGGCATCGGCGAAGTCTTAAAGGCGCAGAACCCCGACATCGAGATCTGGGCCGTGGAGCCGGAGAACGCGGCCATACTGGCCGGAGGCAACATCGGGACCCATCTGCAGATGGGGATCGGGGACGGGCTGATCCCGGAGATCTTAAATCAGCAGATTTACAGCCATATCTACATCGTCTCCGACGACGAGGCGCTTAGCACCGCGCGGGATCTGGCGAAAAAAGAGGGAATCCTCTGCGGCATCTCCAGCGGCACGAACGTCGCTGCCGCGTTGCAACTGGCGGAGAGGCTCGGGGCCGGCAAGACGGTCGTCACGGTATTGCCCGATACGGCGGAGCGGTATTTTTCCACGCCGCTCTTTGAGCGATAAAAGGGGGAAAATTATGATCTACAAACAATTTCAGGACTTACAACTTTCGGCGCTGGGATTCGGCATGATGCGTCTGCCGATCCTTGACGGGCAGGCCGGACACATCGACGAGGCGGCTGTCCGTGAGATGGTGGCTTACGCGATGGAGCACGGCATCAACTACTACGACACGGCATGGGGCTACCACGAGGAACAGTCGGAACTGGTCGCGGGTCGTGTGTTAAAAGAATACCCGCGGGACAGCTTTTACCTCGCGTCGAAGTTCCCGGGCTACGAGCCCGCGAATATCCCGAAGGGGCGGGAGATCTTTGAGCGGCAGCTGGAAAAATGCCAGGTGGACCACTTTGATTTCTATCTGTTCCACAACGTGAACGGCATCAACATCGACCCCTATCTGGACGATGAGAAAAACGGCCTGTATTCCTATCTGATGGAGCAGAAGAAAAACGGCCGGATCCGGCATCTGGGCTTTTCCGTACACGGGGATTACGAGATCACGAAACGGTTCTTGGAAGCCTATGGGCAGGACATGGAGTTTGGCCAGATCCAGATGAACTGGGTGGATTACGACTACCAGGAGGCCCGCCGCAAGGTGGAACTGCTGGACGAATACCACATCCCCATCTGGGTCATGGAGCCGCTGCGCGGCGGCAGACTGGCCACGCTGCCGGAAAAATATACGCAGATGCTGCGCGAGATGCGTCCGGATGAGACCGTGCCCGGATGGGCGTTCCGGTTTCTCCAGACGATTCCCAATGTGGTCGTGACGCTCTCCGGCATGAGCAGCCTGGAGCAGATGAAGCAGAACATCGCGATCTTTGAGGACGAGCGGCCGCTCTCCGCGGCGGAGTGGAACGGGCTCATGAATGTGGCGGAGGAGCTGAAGTCCGACAAGACTGTGCCCTGCACCGCCTGCCGTTACTGCACGAGTTACTGCCCGCAGGAACTCAACATTCCGCGGCTGCTCGCGCTTTACAATGACAACGCGTTAACGGGGGTCGAGCTTTCCGTGCCGTCCTGGCTGCTGGGGCCGCTCCCCGAGGAAAAGTTCCCCTCGGCCTGCATCGGATGCAGGAGCTGCGAGAAGGTCTGCCCGCAGGAGATTCCGATCGCTTCGATCATGCACGATTTCGCGGAGGCGATTTACGAGATGTAATCCGGCAGGCACGCGCGGCATCGGACGACCTGCGTCGGAGAGAGCAAAAAGAGACAAAAAAGATTGCCAGAAAGCGGCATTTTTACTATAATAATGGTTTGAGTGACAAGGAGGGATGAAATGTACACGACAGAGGAGATCCGGGCCGTTGACCCGGAGGTGGCGGATGCCATCGACGCGGAACTGACGAGGCAGAACGACCACATAGAGCTGATCGCCAGCGAGAACTGGGTGAGCCCGGCCGTGCGCGAGGCGCAGGGCAGCGTGATGACGAACAAATACGCGGAAGGGTACCCGGGAAAGCGCTACTACGGCGGATGCGAGTGCGTGGATATCGTGGAAGAACTGGCCATCGAGCGCGCGAAGCAGCTCTTTGGCGCGGAGTATGCCAATGTGCAGCCCCATTCCGGCGCGCAGGCCAATATGGCGGTCCAGTTCGCATTGCTGGAGCCCGGTGATACCGTCATGGGCATGAACTTGGACCACGGCGGACATCTGACCCACGGATCCCCTGTCAATTTTTCCGGCACTTATTTTCACATCGTACCATACGGCGTGAACGACGCGGGTTTTATCGATTACGATGAAGTGGAGCGGATCGCGATGGAATGCCATCCGAAGATGATCATCGCCGGCGCGAGCGCCTACGCGCGCACACTCGACTTCCCGCGGTTTCGTGAGATCGCGGACAAGGCTGGTGCCTGCCTGATGGTCGATATGGCCCACATCGCGGGACTCGTCGCGGCGGGCTGCCATCCGAATCCGATCCCTTACGCGGATGTCGTCACCACGACGACGCACAAGACGCTTCGCGGTCCGCGGGGCGGCCTGATCCTCGTCTCGAAGGAATCCATGGAGAAAAACAACTACAATTTTAACAAGGCTGTCTTCCCCGGCATTCAGGGAGGACCGCTGATGCACGTCATCGCGGCGAAGGCCGTCTGTTTTCAGGAGGCGCTGACCGAGGAGTTTAAGGACTATCAGCGGCAGGTCGTCGCGAACGCGCGGGCACTCAGCGAGGGGCTCATGGCGCGCGGCATTACTATTGTGTCCGGCGGCACGGACAACCATCTGATGCTCGTCGACCTGACGCCGTTTGAGCTGACCGGCAAGGTGGTCGAGACACTGCTTGACAACGCGCATATCACGGCGAACAAAAATACGATTCCGAATGATCCGAAGTCGCCGTTCGTGACGAGCGGGATCCGGCTTGGGACGCCGTCCGCGACATCGCGCGGGATGAACGAAGAGGATATGGACAAGATCGCGGAGGCGATCGCGGTCGTCATCAAGGAAGGCGAAGAAGGCGTACCGAAAGCGAGGATTATTGTAGATGCGTTAACAGATAAGTATCCTTTAAGTTAATTATTTGAGATGTGCTTGAAAAAACGAATTCCACACGGGACGCTCTCGCTCTGGATTCGCACGCAGCGGTACTAAGAAGCCGCTTCGCGCCTTCAAGTACCGGCGGCTCATACAGCCCGTGTCGGAATTGTTTTCTTCAAGCACATCCATATACATACGTGAAATGAAAGACAGGTGGTTGGATGATAGATATCAGGTTCCTGCGGGAAAATCCTGAGATCGTGAAACAGAATATTCGGAACAAGTTCCAAGACGACAAGCTTCCTTTGGTTGACGAGGTGATCGCCTTAGATCAGGAAGCGCGCGCGACGCAGCAGGAGGCGGACGATCTGCGCGCGAAGCGCAACAAGATTTCGAAGCAGATCGGCGCGCTGATGGGCCAGGGCAGGAAAGAGGAGGCCGAGGAGATCAAGGCGCAGGTGGCGCAGGACGGTGCCCGCATTGACGAGCTGGAGGCGCGGGAAGGCGAACTGCATGAGAAGGTGCGGGAGATCATGCTGAAGATCCCGAACATCATTGATCCGTCGGTGCCGATTGGAAAAGATGACAGCGAGAACGTGGAGATTGAGCGTTTCGGCGAGCCGGTGGTTCCGGATTTTGAGGTTCCGTATCACACGGAGATCATGGAGCGCTTTTCGGGGCTCGACCTGGACGCGGCGCGGCGCGTGGCCGGCAACGGGTTTTATTACCTGCAGGGCGATATCGCGCGGCTTCACTCCGCCGTGATATCCTACGCGCGCGACTTTATGATCGACAAGGGCTTTACCTACTGCGTGCCGCCGTTTATGATCCGCGGCAATGTGGTGGACGGCGTCATGAGCTTTGACGAGATGGACGCCATGATGTACAAGATCGAGGGCGAGGACCTCTACCTGATCGGCACGTCCGAACACTCCATGATTGGCAAGTTTATCGATCAGATCATCCCGGAGGAGGATCTGCCGCAGACGCTGACGAGCTACTCCCCGTGCTTTCGCAAAGAAAAAGGCGCGCACGGCGTCGAGGAGCGCGGCGTCTACCGCATCCACCAGTTCGAGAAGCAGGAGATGATCGTCGTCTGCAAGCCGGAGGAGTCCATGCTGTGGTTCGAACGGCTCTGGCAGTACACGGTCGAGATGTTCCGCAGCCTTGACATCCCGGTGCGCACGCTCGAGTGCTGCTCCGGCGACCTCGCGGACCTGAAAGTAAAATCCCTCGACGTGGAGGCCTGGTCCCCGCGTCAGCAGAAATATTTCGAGGTGGGCAGCTGCTCGAACTTAGGCGACGCGCAGGCCCGACGCCTCGGCATCCGCGTGAAAGCCGCGGACGGCAGCAAATATTTTCCGCACACCCTGAATAATACCGTGGTGGCACCACCTAGAATGCTGATTGCGTTTTTGGAAAACAACCTGTGCGAAGATGGCACGGTAAATATTCCCACATGCCTCCAGCCCTATATGGGAGGCAGGTGCCGACTTGGCGATTAAAAAAGAGAAACCCTCGCCATAGCTTTTCCCTGGCGAGTAGATATATGGAAAGGATTTACGTATGAAAGCATTTTTGATTTTGGAAGACGGCACCGTCTTCCAAGGCACCAGCATCGGCGCGAAGCGCGAGGTCATAAGCGAGATTGTCTTCAACACGTCCATGACCGGCTATCTGGAGGTCATGACCGATCCCTCCTACGCGGGCCAGGCCGTGGTGATGACCTATCCCCTGATCGGAAACTACGGCATCACGCCGGACATGGAATCCGGGCAGCCGTGGGTCGACGCTTATATCGTGCGGGAGCTCTCCCGCATGCCCAGCAACTTCCGCTGTGAGGGCACGATCCAGGAGTTTCTGGAAAAATACGACATTCCCGGGATCTGCGGCATCGACACGCGGGCCCTGACCAAGATCCTTCGGGAGAAGGGTACGATGAACGGGATGCTCACGACCGATGAGTCCTACGACATCGACGAGGCCCTTCCGCGGATCGCCGACTATACCACCGGAAAAGTGGTGGATAAAGTCACATGCAGAGAAAAATATATCCTGCGGGGCGACGGGTATCGCGTCGCGCTCCTGGATGTCGGCGCGAAGCGCAGCATCGCGCGGTGTTTAAACGAGCGGGGCTGTGAGGTCACGGTCTACCCGGCGCGCACAACGGCAAAGGAGATCCTGGAGGCCGAACCGGACGGCATCATGCTCTCGAACGGGCCCGGTGATCCGAAGGAATGCGATACGATCATCGATGAGGTGCGCCGTCTCTATGAGTCCGACGTGCCGATCTTTGCCATCTGTCTGGGCCACCAGCTCATGGCGCTTGCCACCGGCGGCGACACGCACAAACTGCACTACGGACACCGCGGCGGCAATCATCCCGTGCGGGATCTCTCGACCGGCCGCGTCTACATCTCGTCACAGAACCACGGCTATGTGGTCGATACGGATCAGCTCGATCCGGCGGTCGCCGTGCCCGCGTTTGAAAATGTCAACGACGGGACGAACGAGGGACTTCGCTATATCGGCAAAAACATCTACACGGTCCAGTTCCATCCGGAGGCCTGCCCCGGCCCCCTGGATTCCGGATATCTGTTTGACCGGTTCCTTGAAATGATGGGAGGGATGCGCCATGCCTAAGAATCCGGATATCAAAAAAGTAATGGTCATCGGCTCCGGTCCCATCGTCATCGGACAGGCCGCGGAATTCGATTACGCGGGCACACAGGCTTGCCGCTCCTTAAAGGAGGAGGGCGTGGAGGTCTGTCTCGTCAACTCGAATCCGGCCACGATCATGACGGACAAACAGATCGCGGATGAGGTCTACATCGAGCCGCTGACGGTCGATGTGTTAAAGAAAATTCTTCTTATAGAAAAACCCGACAGCGTCCTGCCGACGCTTGGCGGCCAGGCGGGCTTAAACCTCGGCATGGAACTCGAGGAGTCCGGCTTCCTCGCCGAAAACGGCATCCGCCTGATCGGCGCCACGGCGGACTCTATTTTCCGCGCGGAGGACCGGCAGGCGTTTAAAGACACGATGGAAAAGATCGGAGAGCCCTGCGCGCCTTCCGAGGTCGTGCACTCCATCGAGGAGGGCATCGAGTTTACGAACACGATCGGCTACCCGGTCGTGCTGCGCCCCGCGTTCACACTGGGCGGCAGCGGAGGCGGCATCGCCGAAAATGAAGAGCAGCTGGTGGAGATCCTCGCGAACGGCCTGCGCCTTTCCCGTGTCGGCGAGGTGCTGGTCGAGCGATGCATCGCCGGCTGGAAGGAGATCGAGTACGAGGTGATGCGCGACGCCGCAGGCAACTGCATCACGGTCTGTAATATGGAGAACATCGACCCGGTCGGCGTGCACACGGGCGACTCGATCGTTGTAGCACCGTCGCAGACACTTTCCGACAAAGAGTACCAGATGCTCCGGTCCTCGGCTTTAAACATCATCAACGAACTCGCGATCACCGGCGGCTGCAATGTGCAGTTCGCGCTGCATCCCGAGAGTTTTGAATACTGCGTCATCGAGGTCAATCCCCGTGTCAGCCGGTCTTCGGCCCTGGCGTCCAAGGCGACGGGCTATCCGATCGCCAAGGTGGCGGCGAAGATCGCGCTCGGGTATACGCTCGATGAGATCAAAAACGCGGTCACTGAAAAGACCTATGCCAGTTTCGAGCCGATGCTCGACTACTGCGTGGTAAAGATCCCGCGCCTGCCGTTTGACAAGTTTATCACGGCGAAGCGGACCCTCACGACACAGATGAAAGCGACCGGCGAGGTCATGAGCATCTGCACGAATTTCGAGGGAGCCCTGATGAAGGCGATCCGGTCGCTGGAGCAGCATGTGTACAGCCTGTTCACACAGGAGTACCGCAGTCTGTCCTACGACATGCTTGTGGAGAGGCTGGGCGTTGTCGATGACCGGCGGATCTGGGTCATCGCCGAGGCGTGCCACCGCGGCATGTCCTATGACCTGATCCACGAGATCACGAAGATCGACAAATGGTTTATCGACAAGATCGGCATTCTGGTCGAGATGGAGCGCAGGCTCATCAGCGAGCCGCTTACTGTGGAACTCCTGCAGGAGGCGAAGCGGATCGAGTTCCCGGATCATGTGATCGCGGAGCTGACCGGCAAGAGCGAAGAGCTGGTCAAACAGATGCGCCTGGATGCCGGCATCACGGCTGCGTTCAAGATGGTCGACACCTGTGCCGCCGAGTTCGAGGCGGCGACGCCGTACTATTACTCCTGCTTTGACGGGGAAAACGAAGCCGACCCGAAGAGCGACAAAAAGAAGATCCTGGTCCTCGGCTCCGGGCCGATCCGGATCGGGCAGGGCATCGAGTTCGATTTCTGCTCCGTCCACTGCACCTGGGCCTTTTCGAGGGCGGGCTATGAGACGATCATCATCAACAACAATCCGGAAACGGTCTCCACGGACTTTGACATCGCGGACAAGCTCTACTTTGAGCCGCTGACGCCGGAGGATGTGGAAAATATCGTCCGTCTGGAGCAGCCGGACGGCGCCGTGGTGCAGTTTGGCGGCCAGACCGCCATCAATCTGACCGAGCATCTGATGAAGATGGGCGTTCCGATCCTCGGGACGAAGGCGGAGGATATGGACGCGGCGGAAGACCGCGAGCGCTTCGATCAGATCCTCGCGCAGACGAAGATCCCCCGCGCGGAGGGGGCAACCGTCTATACCGCGGCCGAAGCAAGAGAAGTCGCGAACCGGCTGGGCTATCCCGTGCTGGTGCGTCCTTCCTACGTGCTCGGCGGAGCGGGCATGAACATCGCGTTCGGCGATGAGGAGATCACGGAGTATATCGATATCATCAATCGGATCGCGCAGGACCATCCGATCCTGATCGACAAATATCTGATGGGCAAGGAGATCGAGGTGGATGCCGTCTGTGACGGCAAGAACATCCTGATCCCCGGCATCATGGAACACATTGAGCGCACCGGGGTCCACTCGGGCGATTCCATTTCCGTCTATCCGGCCCCGACCATCACGGCGACGGTCAAAAAGACCATTGTCTCCTACACGAAGCGGCTGGCAAAGGCACTCCATGTCATCGGGCTGATCAACATCCAGTTCATCGTGATGGGAGGAAAAGTGTATGTGATCGAGGTAAATCCCCGGTCCTCCCGCACCGTGCCGTACATCAGCAAGGTGACCGGCATTCCGATCGTGGATCTCGCGACCCGTGTCATCCTGGGAGAGACGCTCCGCGACATGGGCTACACGGAAGACATCGCGCCGGAGGCGGACTACGTGGCGATCAAGATGCCGGTATTCTCGTTTGAGAAGCTGCGCGGGGCGGAGATTTCCCTGGGCCCGGAGATGAAGTCGACCGGCGAATGCCTGGGCATCGCGAAAACATTTAATGAGGCGCTCTACAAAGCGTTTCTCGGGGCAGGCATCGAACTGCCGAAGTTTAAGCAGATGATCATCACGGTCAACGACAAGGACAAGCCGGATGCCGTGGAAGTGGGAAAGCGCTTTGAGGCGCTCGGCTACCGGATCTACGCCACACGGAGCACGGCCAAGTACCTGCAGGATCACGGAGTAGGCGCGCTGCGCGTCAACAAGATCTCGCAGGAATCCCCGACCGTGATGGATCTGGTCCTCGGACACAAGATCGATCTCGTCATCGACACGCCCACACAGGGGCGCGACAAGTCGCGGGATGGGTTCCTCATCCGCCGCTACGCCATCGAGACGGGCGTCCACTGCCTGACCTCCATGGACACGGCGAACGCGCTGGCGCTCTCGCTGGAGACGGCGGCCGACGATATGACGATGATCGACATCGCGAAGGTGAAGCCGGTTGGTACCGAGTAAATCCGCGGGAAAGGGAAACGCGCGGAGCAACCCGCTTTTTGTAAAAATCTAACTGCGTATGAAAAAGAGGTTTTGTATGGGAAAAAAAATTTGCGCGATCGGCTTGGTTGTGCTGCTCTTCGGCGTGGCAGGCTGTCATCGCGGAGATACGGAAGAGACCGCCGAGGCGGAAGAGACCGTACAGGAAGAACTTTCACAGGAAGCAGCGGCGCAGGATGAGACCGAAGTGACCATGGAGAAGATTGACCTCGAAGAGGAGGAGTCCGAACCGGAAGACAGCGAACCCGCGGAGGCGGAAGAACCCGCGGAGGAGACGCAGGTCGCGGAGGCCGAAGAGGAAGAGCCTGCCGAGGCGGAAGCCACGGAGGAGATCGCCGGGGAAGTCGCCGCGGAGGAGTCCGAGGAGACGGAAGCCGTCGCGACGGAGCACCGGGGTCTTGTCGTGGTCGATCCCGGCCATCAGTCGCAGGGCGACAGCGACACGGAGCCGAACGGCCCGGGCTCGTCCGAGATGAAAGCGAAGGTCTCGAGCGGCACGAGCGGCGTGTCGACCGGCAAGCCGGAATATCAGCTCAATCTGGAAGTGGCCTTAAAGCTGCGGGACGAACTGGAAAGCCGCGGCTATGACGTGATCATGACCCGCGAGTCGAATGATGTGCGGATCTCGAACGCGGAGCGGGCCACGATCGCCAATGACGCGAACGCCGATGTGTTCGTCCGCGTCCACGCGAACGGGGACGACGACCACAGCGTAAACGGCGTGGTCACGATCTGTCAGACCGCTTCGAATCCGTACAACGCTTCTCTCTACAGCGAGAGCCGTCTGCTGTCGGATCTCGTGCTGGATGCCGTCGCGGCGTCCACCGGCGCGAAGAAAGACTATGTCTGGGAGACGGACACGATGACGGGCATCAACTGGGCCAACGTGCCCTCGACGATCGTCGAGATGGGATTTATGACGAACGCGGAGGAGGACGAGCGGATGTCGGACGAGTCGTATCAGTATAAGATTGCGGAAGGGATCGCAAATGGAATCGACGCGTACATGGACGCGCAGGGGAGGTAGAATGCCATGTACTGTACCAGGAACATAAACCAAGATATAGTCTGGGTCGGCGCGGACGACCGGCGGCTGGCGATGTTTGAAGGAGTGTATTCCGTCCCGGGCGGCGTCTCCTACAATTCCTATCTGCTGCTCGATGAGAAGACCGTCCTGTTTGACACGGTGGACGGCGCCGTGGAAAAGGTGTTTTTTGAAAATGTGGAGCACGCGCTGGGGGACCGGAGTCTGGATTATGTGATCGTACAGCACATGGAGCCGGACCACTCCGCCACGCTCGGCGGCATCCTGCTTCGCTATCCGGACGTGACCGTCGTCTGCACCAAACAGGCGGAAACGATGATCCGCCAGTTTTTCGGCGCGGATTTTTCCTTTCACGCGCAGGTCGTGGGCGAGGGGGACAGCCTCTCTGCCGGCGCGCACGAGCTTACGTTTCTCATGGCTCCGATGGTGCACTGGCCGGAGGTCATGGTGACCTATGACAAAAAAGACCGGGTCCTGTTCTCCGCCGACGCGTTCGGTACCTTCGGTGCCTTAAACGGGGCGCTGTTTGCCGACGAGGTGGACTTTTTCGCCGACTATCTGGGCGAGGCCCGCCGCTACTACGCGAATATCGTCGGGAAGTACGGCGCGCAGGTGCAGGCCCTCCTGCAGAAAGCGGCCGCGCTGGACATCGCGGTGGTCTGCCCGCTGCACGGTTTTGTCTGGCGGGAAAACATCGCGGACTATGTTGCGAAGTATGACCTCTGGAGCCGTTTTGAGCCGGAGGAGCGCGGCGTCATGATCGCCTACGCCTCGGTGTACGGCAACACGGAGAACGCGGCCAACATTCTGGCATGCCGGCTGCGGGAGCGCGGGATCAAAACGGCGGTGTATGATGTCTCCGTGACCGCGTCATCCGAGATCGTGGCGGCGGCGTTTTGCTTCAGCCACCTGGTCTTTGCTTCGACGACTTACAATATGGGCATCTTTATCTCGATGGACGAGCTCCTTGCCGACCTCGTCTCACACAACCTGCAGCGCCGCACGGTGGCGCTGATCGAAAACGGCAGCTGGGCACCGGCCAGCGGCAAACTGATGCGCGCGCGCATCGGAGAAATGAAGGATATGACCCTTCTCGGGGAGACGGTTTCGCTGCGCTCCACGTTACAGGAAGAGCAACTGAAGGACCTCGACGCGCTGGCAGAGGCCATCGCGTCCACTATGGAAAAGGAGGAAACACCAATGGCAGAAGAGAAAAAGACAAAGAAATGGGTATGCACCATCTGCGGATACGAATACGAAGGCGAAGAGCTTCCGCCCGATTTCGAGTGCCCGCTGTGCGGAAAAGGAGTCGAAGTATTTGAACTGGTAGTGGAGGAAGAAGGGTAGATTTAGTTGTTGTGGATCACCTGATTCGGCCGCTCCTTCATCGCGTAGGCGATGTTGATGGCGTGGTCGGAACAGCGCTCCAAGTCCGTTACGATATCGGTGAAGACGATGCCCGCGATGGGGTCGCATTCGGAGCGCATCAGGCGGTCTATGTGATTGTCGATCAGGAGCTTCTGGAAGTCGTCTACGCGGGATTCCAGATCCTCCTGTTTGTCAAGCTGATCGTAATTCTCCGTGGAGAAGATCTCCAGCGAGAGCCGGACGGACTGCATCGTGGTGTCTGCCATCTCATGCAGTTCCGAGAGCGCCGCGTCGGAGAGGACAGCGTGCTTGGTCTCCAGCTGTTCGGCGTAGTCGACGATGTTGGCCGCGCGGTCGGAGAGCCGCACCATGTCCGTTGTGGCAATCGACATCATGGACATGCGGCGCATGTTCGCTTTCGACATATCGAAACGGCGCATTCCCACCATACGGTCGGAGATCGCGCCGTTTAGAATACGCACCGTTTCCTTTTGCTCGCGCACTTTTTCCGCGAGATCCTCATCGAAATCGAAGAAGCAGGTAAGCGCGTCCTCCAGGTTGTCCGCCGCGATCCGGCCCATCCGCGAAATCTCCAGCTGTGCCTGTCGCAGCACGACGATCGTAGGAATGGTACTCGTCCGCGTCATGTACACGAGCGCGCGCTCTTCCTCCGCTCTTGTCTCTTCTGGCTTTTTCGGGATCATCCGGTACGTGAGCGCGATGATCTGCTTCGTGAAGAAGGCCTCGATCACGACGGCGATGATCGCGAAGATCGTATGCGTGTTCGCGATCTGACGGCCGATGTCGTTGGGCGAGAGCGACTGGATGAACGTCAGGATCTGCGGGAAAATGTTGATGAGAGCGACAATGATGCCCGCACGGATCCCGTTAAAGAGCAGATTCAGCATAGCCGAGCGCTTGCCGTTCCGGTTCGCGGTAATGCTCGCCAGCAGGTTCGGCGTCACAGATCCGATGGCTGCGCCGATGATCAGATAGACGGCCATGTTGTAGCTTAAGAGCCCCGATACGGCAAATGCCTGGAAGATGACGATCGAGGACGACGAACTCTGCAACAGTGCCGTAAACAGGATACCGAATAAAAACGCGAGGAGCGGATTGGATAATGCGGTAAGAAAGCTGGCGAACGCCGGTGTTTCAGAGAGTGGAAGGATCGCGTCCTTCATGATGGCGATTCCTTCAAAGAGCATGCCGAATCCCATGATGATGGAACCGATATGCTTCCAGATCCGTTTTTTGATAAACAGATACATGATCACGCCGATAATGAGAATGAGCGGCGTGAAGGTGCTGAGATTAAAGGCGGTGATCTGCGCCGTGATCGTGGTACCGATGTTGGCGCCCATGATCACGCCGATCGCCTGAGATAGCTTCATCATGCCGGAGTTGACGAATCCGATGACCATCACATCCGTCGCGGAGGAACTCTGGATGAGCATTGTCATTCCGACACCGATCAAGATGGCTATGATTTTGTTCGCTGTGGCTCTCTCCAGGATCGCCTGAAGGTTGTCGCCGCAGGCGTTTCGAAGTCCGGTTGACATGATCGTCATACCGAGCAGAAACAGGCCGATCCCCCCGAGCAGTGCAAATATTGCAGCGATTGACATGATCTCCTCCTACAGGTCAAAAAATCAAAACTCGCACTACAATTATTTTAACAGGCTTTTTTCGATTTGTCTCGCTTTTGTATGGAAAAAGTAAATTTTGGGGAAAATGTCTGTAAAATCGAAAAAAGGAGACGAAAATATGGGCAAAAATATATTCGGTGTGGATCTCGGCGGCACCTCGATCAAGATGGGGCTGTTCGCGGAGGACGGGACGCTCGCGGACGAGTGGGAGATCCCGACACGAACGGAAAATCACGGCGCCGGCATCCTTCCCGACATCGCGGAGAATCTGCGCGGCGCAGCCGCGCGGCATGGGCTTGCCTTTGGGAGTGGGAAAGACGCGGTGGAAGGCAGCGGCCCGAAAGGCAGCGCCAACCCGGCCGCAGACCGGATCGCGGGCATCGGCATTGGCGTGCCGGGCCCCGTGGACGCGAACGGCATCGTCCATACCTGTCCGAATCTGGGCTGGGGCACGTTTGACGTCGCGCGGGCGCTGGAGGACATGACCGGTCTTCCCGTGGCGGCGGCAAACGACGCGAACGCGGCGGCCCTCGGTGAGATGTGGATGGGCGGCGGACAGGGTTTTTCCGATATGTTTATGGTGACGCTCGGCACGGGGATCGGCGGCAGCCTGATCCTAAACGGCCGGATCGTGCACGGATTTCACGGCATCGCGGGCGAGATCGGGCACATCTGCGTCAACGAGGACGAGGAGGAGGCCTGCGGCTGCGGCAAGCACGGCTGTCTGGAACAGTACGCCTCCGCGAGCGGCGTGGCCCGGATGGCGCGGCGGTATCTGGCCGCGCACGACGAGCCGACCGCGCTGCGGGAGATTCCGGCTGAGGCCCTTACCGCAAAGGATGTCTTTGACGCGGCCAAAAACGGGGACGTGGCGGCGCTTGCTCTGGTCGATACGTTCGGCCACATGCTCGGCAGGGCGCTGGCCTCGGTTTCGAGCGTGGCGGATCCGGAGGTGTTTGTCATCGGCGGGGGCTTGTCGCAGGCCGGAGAGATCGTCGTGGACATCACGCGAAACTATTTTCGGGAGTTTGTTTTCTCCCCGGCGCGCGAGACACCGTTTCGCCTCGCGACGCTCGGCAGCCGCGCGGGGATCTATGGCGCGGCACGGCTGTTCCTCGATGAGAGGGAGCCCGCGTGAAAATTTTTTTAAATTTTTTCGGATTCGGGCGGGTTGTCCCATTGAAAAACGATTATGAAAGTGATAGAATAGCATTTGCGGGTCCTACTCTTTAAGAGCATGCCTGAAATTCATTGCATTTATCATATTTAAGGAGGGAGAAACATGGCAAAGAAAGTTGTTATCGCAGGTGCATGCCGTACAGCAGTTGGAAAAATGGGCGGACAGTTCGGAAACACGCCGGCTGTTCAGCTGGGATCGATCGTGATCAAAGAAGCGCTCAACCGCGCGGGGGTCCAACCCGATCAGGTGGATGAAGTGATGATGGGATGTGTCATCCAGGCGGCGCTGGGACAGAACCCGGCACGGCAGGCTTCCATCTACGCGGGTATTCCCGACACGGTACCGGCCTTTACATTAAACGTAGTCTGCGGCTCCGGCCTCAAGTGTGTGAACGAGGCGGCGAACATGATCATGGCGGGACAGGCGGATGTCGTCGTCGCGGGCGGCATGGAAAACATGTCCATGGGTCCTTACGCGGTCACCAAAGGACGTTACGGCTACCGCATGAACGACGGCGTTCTGGTCGACTGCATGATCAAGGACGGCCTGTGGGACGCGTTTAATAATTATCATATGATGATCACCGCGGAGAACATCTGCGATCAGTGGGGCCTGACCCGCGAAGAGCTTGACACATTCGCGGCTGCTTCCCAGCAGAAGGCCTGCGCGGCGCAGGAGAACGGTTCGTTTGACGACGAGATCGTCCCCGTTCCGGTAAAGATGAAGAAAGAGACCGTTATGGTCGCGAAGGATGAGGGTCCTCGTCCGGGCACCACGGTAGAGATTCTCTCGGGCTTAAAGTGCTGCTCCGGCAAAGAGGGCGGACTGGTCACGGCCGGCAACGCTTCCGGTATCAACGATGGTGCCGCGGCGGTTGTCGTGATGAGCGCGGAAAAAGCGGAAGAGCTCGGCGTCACACCGATGGCGACCTTTGTAGCGGGCGCGCTTGGCGGCTGCCCTCCGGAAATCATGGGCATCGGCCCGGTTCCGGCCACGAAGAAGGCACTGCAGATCGCGGGACTTGAGATCAGTGATCTTGACCTGATCGAGGCGAACGAAGCATTCGCGGCACAGTCCGTAGCGGTGCAGAAAGAGCTCGGTTTCTCCTCCGACATCTTGAATGTCAACGGCGGCGCGATCGCGCTTGGCCATCCGGTCGGGGCGTCCGGTTGCCGGATCTTTGTCACGCTGCTTCACGCGATGCAGAAGAGAGACGTTACATATGGCCTGGCCACGCTGTGCATCGGCGGCGGCATGGGCTGTGCCACCATTGTCAAGAAAGGGGCATGACCCCCTGATTTTTGAAAAAAGCTCCGCGGAAACGGAGCTTTTTTCTAAGGGACAGATTGTATACTGTATTTTTTTAAGTACAAAAATATTTTTTAAAGGAGGGAACCACTTATGAAAGTAGGAGTTATCGGTGCGGGCACCATGGGTTCCGGCATCGCGCAGGCCTTTGCGCAGACGGATGGATACGAAGTCTATCTGTGTGATATCAACGACGAGCTGGCAGCCGGCGGCAAGTCAAAGATTGAAAAAGGGTTTGCGAAGCGTATTGAGAAAGGCAAGATGGAGCAGGCGGCTGCCGATGCCATTCTTGCGAAGATCACGACCGGTACGAAGGACATCTGCACGGAAGCGGATCTGATCGTGGAAGCGGCACTCGAGGTCATGGAGATCAAACAGCAGACCTTCAAAGAGCTGCAGGAGATCGTTCCGGCGGAATGCATCTTCGCGACGAACACGTCCTCGCTCTCCATCACGGAGATCGGCAACGGTCTGGATCGTCCGGTCATCGGCATGCATTTCTTCAACCCGGCTCCGGTCATGAAGCTGATCGAGGTCATCAAGGGCGAGAACACGCCCGATTCCCTGAAGGACAAGATCGTGGAGATCTCGAAGGAGATCGGCAAGACACCCGTTGAGATCAACGAGGCGGCAGGCTTCGCGGTAAACCGCATCCTCGTTCCGATGATCAACGAAGGCATCTGCGTCTATGAGGCAGGCGTCGCGAGCGTCGAGGACATCGACACCGCCATGAAGCTTGGCGCGAACCATCCGATGGGTCCGCTCGAGCTGGGCGACTATATCGGCCTTGACATCTGCCTGGCCATCATGGAAGTGATCTTTAACGAGACCGGCGACCCGAAGTATCGTCCGTCGCCGCTTCTTCGCAAAATGGTCCGCGCGGGCAAGCTCGGCGTGAAGACGGGCATCGGTTTCTACGACTACAGCAAATAAGGAAATCTTAGTATTGGAGGAAAACATATATGGATTTCACAATCGACAAAAAACATGAAATGGCCAGAAATCTTTTCCGGGAGTTCGCGGAAAACGAGGTAAAGCCGATCGCTCAGGAAGTGGACGAGGAAGAGCGGTTTCCGCGTGAGACCGTGGAAAAGATGGCAAAGTACGGGTTCCTGGGCATCCCGGTCCCCAAAGAGTACGAGGGGCAGGGCTGCGATGTGTTGACGTACGCGATGTGCGTGGAGGAGCTGGCAAAGAAATGCGGCACGACTTCGGTTATCGTGTCCGCGCACACTTCTCTGTGCATCGACCCGATCCTCACCTACGGCACCGAGGAACAGATTAAAAAGTACGTTCCGGATCTCGCCAGCGGGCGCAAGCTCGGCGCGTTTGGCTTAACCGAGCCCGGCGCTGGCACCGACGCGCAGGGGCAGCAGACCAAGGCGGTCCTTGACGGAGACGAGTGGGTCATCAACGGTTCCAAGTGCTTTATCACGAACGGAAAAGAAGCCGATGTCTACATTCTCATCGCCGTGACCGGAAAAGTCGAGAAGCGCGGCCGCATGCAGAAAGAGATCTCCGCGTTCATCGTGGAGAAAGGGACCCCGGGCTTTACGTTCGGCACGAAAGAGAACAAGATGGGCATCCGCGGTTCGTCCACCTACGAGCTCATCTTTACCGACTGCCGCATCCCGAAGGATGCCATGCTCGGGCAGCAGGGCAAGGGCTTCGGTATCGCGATGCACACGCTGGACGGCGGCCGGATCGGTATCGCCGCGCAGGCGCTCGGCCTCGCGGAAGGCGCGCTGGAAGCGACCGTTGCTTACGTGAAAGAGCGGAAACAGTTCGGACGCAGCATCGCGCAGTTCCAGAACACCCAGTTCGTGCTGGCGGATATGGCGACCAAGGTGCAGGCGGCACAGTACATGGTCTACCGCGCGGCCGTCGCGAAGGATACGCAGAAGACCTACGGCGTCGAGGCCGCGATGGCCAAGCTCATGGCGGCGGAGGTCGCCATGGAAGTGACGACGAAGTGCGTACAGCTGCACGGCGGGTACGGCTATATCAGAGAGTATGAAATCGAGCGCATGATGCGCGATGCCAAGATCACGGAAATCTACGAGGGGACCAGCGAGGTACAGCGCATGGTCATCTCCGCGGATATGCTGAAATAGGAGGGATGAATCTATGAAGATAGTTGTTTGTATCAAACAGGTACCTGATACGGCCGGCGGCGTGCAGTTCAATCCGGACGGCACGTTAAACCGCGCGGCTATGCTCGCCATCATGAATCCGGACGACAAGGCCGGTGTGGAGGCAGCGCTTCGGTTAAAAGATGAGCACGATGCCGAGGTGACCGTTCTGACCATGGGTCTGCCGAAGGCGACGGATGTGCTCTACGAGGCAATGGCCATGGGCGCTGATAAGGGCATCCTCCTTACGGACCGCGCGCTTGGCGGCTCCGATACATGGGCGACATCCTCCGCGGTAGCGGCGGCCCTTCGCAATCTGGACTACGACCTGATCATTACCGGACGGCAGGCGATCGATGGCGACACCGCGCAGGTGGGACCGCAGATCTCCGAGCATCTGGACATTCCGGTCATCTCCTACGCGCAGAGCATCGAGGTGCACGGAGACTCCGTGATCGTACAGCGGCAGTATGACGACCGCTATCACATGGTAAAGGCGAAAATGCCGTGCCTGATCACCTGTCTCTCCGAGCTGGGCCAGCCCCGTTACATGACGCCGGGCGGCATCTTTGATGCGGTGGATACCGAGATTACCACATGGGGCAAGGACGACTGCCCGACCTTGAGCGATGACAATATCGGTCTTTCCGGCTCTCCGACCAAGATCGCGAAGGCATCCGACAAGGTGCGCAAAGGCGCCGGTGAAAAGATCGAACTCGACATCGAGGAAGCGGTCCCGTACCTCATCACCAAGATGACAGAAAAACACGTCTGTGGACTGTAAGAGAAAGGAGAGAATGAATTATGGCAGCAATGGATGAATCCTTAATTGAGCAGTACAAAGACGTATATGTATTCGCTCAGCAAGTGGACAATGAGATCAGCTCGATCGCGTTCGAACTGCTCGGCAAAGCGACGGATCTTGCGAAAGATCTGGATGAGCAGGTCGTGGCGGTGCTGATCGGACATAATGTAAAGGACCTGGCGGACCAGCTGGCGTCCTACGGCGCGGACAAAGTCATCGTCGTGGACGATCCGGAGCTCGAGGTGTATCGCACCGAGCCTTACACGCACGCGCTCGCGTCCGTCATCAACGAGTTTAAGCCGGAGATCATGCTGGTCGGCGCGACGGCGATCGGCCGTGACCTGGGTCCCCGCGTCTCGGCGCGTGTACAGACGGGTCTTACCGCGGATTGCACGCAGCTCGACATCGGTGATTTCCCGTTAGAGCCGGTGGACGGACAGGAGCAGAAGCATCGCCAGCTCCTGATGACCCGTCCGGCGTTCGGCGGCAACACGATCGCGACGATCGCCTGCCCGAACAACCGTCCGCAGATGTCGACGGTCCGGCCCGGCGTGATGGAGAAGAACACGCCGAACCCCAACGCGAAAGCGGAAGTGATCGACTACAACCCGGGCTTCACGCCGGACGACAAGTATGTGGAAGTCCTTGAGATCGTAAAGAACGTATCGACCGTCGTTAATATCCAGGACGCGAAAGTGCTGGTATCCGGCGGCCGCGGCGTCGGCTCCCCGGAGAACTTTAAGATCCTGGAAGAACTGGCGGAAGTGGTTGGTGGGACCGTGTCCTGCTCCCGCGCGGTCGTTGACGCCGGGTGGAAGCCGAAAGACATGCAGGTCGGCCAGACAGGCAAGACCGTCCGTCCGAACGTGTACTTCGCGATCGGCATCTCCGGTGCCATCCAGCACGTGGCCGGCATGGAGGAGAGCGACCTGATCATCGCGATCAACAAGGATGAGGACGCGCCGATCTTCGATGTCGCGGACTTCGGCATTGTCGGCGACTTAAACAAAGTCGTTCCGATGCTTACCGAGCAGATCGCGAAGGCGATCGCGGCGAAGTAAAAATACATCGGCGCAATCAGATTAAGAGAAGGGGCCTTGCGGCATTTCGGTGCTGCCGGGCCCTTTTTTGCGTTATATTTGGAAAAAAATAGAGGGACGGTTCGCGTGTGGTTGTGGTATAATAAAACTGCCCTGCGGCGGCAGGACGCGTTAGGTGTGGCAGTGGGAAACAAGGAGCGCATCATGTATCACGAGATCGCGAAGCTAATCTTATATGGGGACAACGCCGAGGACTGCCTGCTCGTGCAGTTCGGCGAGCTGTTCCGCGCCCTGGAGGCGGGAAGCGCGACGCGCGCGGACTTGACGCGCCGCGTCTACACACAGGTGAAGCGTCTTTTGATCCTCGCGACGGACTACGGCTTTGACAAGAACCTCTGGCACAACTACATCGCCTACTTTCTGATCACGAACGAAAATCCGTTTTCCTTAACCTGCGAGAAAGTCGGCGCGAACGACGGCAGTGTCAACCACTTCGCGTTAAACGATTTCGCGGCGGTAAAAGCGATCTTCGATTACGATTTCTCGAAGATCGAGGCAGCGCTCGGGATCGACTGCTTCTCGCAGATCTCCGACTACCACGCGATCGAGAAGAAAGAGTTCTCCTACAACAAAAACGTCAGTGAAAAAGTGCGCACGCTCTCCGACGAGCTCGAGAGCGCGGCGGACGCGCAGGGGTTTTTCGATGCCGTGACGGGCTTTTACCGCGACTACGGCGTCGGCATGTTCGGGTTAAACAAAGCGTTTCGCTTTTCCGGCACCGGCATGGGAGGCCTCACGTTTCTCCCGATCAACAACATGGAGCCGGTCCTGTTGTCCGACCTCATCGGGTACGAGATTCAGAAGAAAAAACTGGTCGACAACACGCGGGCGTTTGTCGAGGGGAGAAAGGCGAACAATGTCCTGCTCTTCGGCGACGCGGGCACCGGCAAGTCGACGAGCGTGAAGGCGGTCGTCAACGAGTTCTACGACGAGGGGCTGCGGATGATCGAGATCTACAAGTACCAGTTTCAGGATCTCTCGAATGTCATCGCCGCGGTCAAAAACCGCAACTACAAGTTTATCATCTTTATGGACGACCTCTCCTTTGAGGAGTTCGAGGTCGAGTATAAGTTTTTAAAGGCCGTCATCGAGGGCGGCGTGGAGACGAAGCCGGACAATGTCCTGATCTACGCGACGTCCAACCGGCGCCACCTGATCCGGGAAAACTGGAGCGACCGCGACGACATGGAGGTGGGCGGCGGCCTGCACCGCTCGGACACGATGCAGGAGAAGCTCTCCCTGGCCGGCCGGTTCGGCGTGACGATAAACTACGCGAAGCCGTCCCAAAAAGAATACTTCGAGATCGTGATCGCCCTGGCGCGCCGCGCGGGACTCACCCTCTCCGACGAGGAACTTACCGCCGGCGCCAACGCGTGGGAGCTCGCCCACGGCGGCATCTCGGGCCGCACGGCCCAGCAGTATGTATATTACTTACTTGGTCAGGAGGCGGAGTGAGTGAACGCTAGTCATTATGTAGATGGGGAGGCCCGGAAAAAACAATTCACAAGCGGGCTGTATGAGCCGCCGGTACTTAGAGGGTGCGGTAGCAGCCTCTTACGTACCGCTGCGTGCGAATCCAGAGCGAGAGCGTCCCGCGACGAATTCGTTTTTTCGGGCATCCCCCTAATTAAGAAGTAAGGAGTGAAACGAATGAAGCTGGAATTTATCGGAGCCGCTCACGAGGTGACGGGCAGCTGCCACTATCTGGAGTTTGCCGACAAGCACATCCTGATCGACTGCGGCATGGAGCAGGGCGCGGACATCTACATCAACCAGGACATCCCGGTCAACGCGTCTGAGATCGACTACGTGTTTGTGACGCACGCGCACATCGACCATTCGGGGCTGCTGCCCCTCCTGTATGTCCGGGGGTTTCGCGGACAGATCTTCGCGACGAACGCGACGACCAACCTGTGTACCATCATGTTAAAGGACAGCGCGCACATCCAGGAGTCTGAGGCCGAGTGGCAGAACCGCAAGGCGGAGCGCTCCGGCAAGCCGGCAGTCGAGCCCATGTATACGGTCAAGGACGCGGAGGCCGTGCTGGAGCTCTTTGTGCCCTGTTTTTACGAAAACGTGGTCAATGTCTGCGACGGCCTGACCGTGATCTTCCGCGACGCGGGACATCTCCTCGGCTCCTCGTTTATCGAGGTCTGGATCACCGAGGACGGAGAGGAGAAGAAACTGATCTTTTCCGGTGACCTGGGCAACGGGAACCGGCCGCTCATCCGTGACCCGGAGATCCCGGATGCGGCGGACTACCTCATCATTGAGTCGACCTACGGAGACCGGCTCCACGATACGCCGCCGGACTTTGCCGTGGAACTCGCGAAGATATTAAACGCCACGTTCACCCGCGGCGGCAACGTCGTGATCCCGGCGTTTTCCGTCGGGCGGACACAGGAGATCCTCTTTTTCCTGCGCAGGATCAAACAGGAAAACCTCCTGCCGGAGTTTCCGAACTTTCCGGCAGTGGTCGACAGCCCGCTCTCCGTCGAGGCGACAAACATCTACAACGAAAGCGTCGCGGAGTGTTTTAATGAAGAGGGCCTGAAGCTGATCCAGTCCGGCGTCAATCCGATCCAGTTCCAGGGCCTTACGACCTCGGTCACGACCGACGACTCCAAGGCGATCAACTTCGACCCGAATCCGAAGGTGATCATATCCGCCTCCGGCATGTGCGAGGCCGGCCGGATCCGCCATCACTTAAAGTACAATCTCTGGCGGCCCGAGAGCACGGTCGTGTTTGTCGGTTATCAGGTGCCCGGCACGCTGGGCAACAATCTCTTAAACGGGGCGAAGGAAGTCAAGCTCTTTGGCGAGACGATCACGGTGAAAGCGCAGATCGTCAATCTCCCGGGGATCAGCGCGCACGCGGACCGCGATCACCTGACCGCCTGGGTGCAGGGAATGAAGACGCTTCCGGCGCGGGTCTTTGTCGTACACGGCGAGGATACCGTGACCGATCTCTTCGCGGAACACTTACACGAGGTGACCGGCGTGGAGGCTGTGGCGCCCTACAGCGGCGACGTCTGGGACCTCGCGGCGGATGCCTGCGTGGCGGAGGGCGACCGCAAAAAGGCGGAGAAGAGCAAGGCAAAGAAGGCCTCCACGGTGTACAACGCGCTGGTCGCGGCCGGGGAGCGCCTGCTGTCCGTCATCAAAAAGAACAAAGACGGCGCCAACAAGGATCTGAAAAAATTTACAAACGAAATCAATTCGCTCGCCGACAAGTGGGAGCGATGAGGAGGGCAGCATGAATATCGGACTGATCGCGCATGAGTCAAAGAAAAAACTAATGCAGAATTTTTGCATCGCCTATCGGGGGATCCTGGGCAAAAATACCCTGTACGCGACGGGAACGACGGGACGGCTCATCGAGGAGGTGACCAACCTCTCCGTCCACAAATATCTGCCGGGGCATCTGGGCGGCGTGCAGCAGCTCGCCGCGGACATTGAGAGCAACCGGATTGATCTGGTGATCTTCCTCGCCGACCCGATGACGACAAATTCCCGCGACATGTCGATTACCAATATACAGCGGCAGTGCGACATTCACAACATTCCGCTCGCGACCAATCTCGCGACGGCGGAGGTGCTGGTGCTCGCGCTGGACCGCGGCGATCTCGACTGGCGGGAGATGTACAAGTAGCAAAAAATGCGGGCAATAACCCCTTGGTAAGTGAGTGAAAATCTGGTTATAGTAAAATTGTACAGATAGAAGTACAATTCAGGCTTGAAAATCTGGTTAAAACAGAGATTGCACCAATAAAAATACAAAACCTCTTGCAAAATTTGCATAAAAGAGGTAATCTAAGGATGTATTTTTATCGGTACAATCTTTTTTATGTTAGGAGGCGGGCTTTTTGTTATCGGATACGATGAAACAGGTGCAGGACGCGGAACAGAAAGCGGCAGACATCATCCGGGATGCCGAAGCGCAGGCGGCGGCGATCGAGGATGAGGCGCGCGAAGCCGCGAAAAAGCGCAGGAAAGAGGCCGAAAACAAGGCAGAGGAAGCAGCCAAAACCGCGGTTGCGGATGCTACGAAGAGCGGCGAGGAAGAGAAAGCGAACTATGCTTCTTCCGTCGACGCGCAGCTCGAGGCCGAGCGGCAGCAGGCCCTGTCCAGGACCGATGAGGCAGTGGACGCGATCATCGCGGGCCTTGTGTGATAAGTCATAGAGCAAAATTGCGGGCGTGCGCGGCACGCGGCAATTCGTTGTATCAAAATATTGGTAGTTTGAGTCAGGGAAGAAAAAGGAGGAAGGTTCCATGGCGATAGTGCAGATGAAGCGCTTAAATCTGGTTGCCATGAAGCAGAATCGGAAAGCGATCCTCGAGCGCCTGCAGGAGCTCGGGGGCATGCAGATCGATATCCAGTCCCCGGAGGAACTGGAGGGGACGTTCTGTGAGGATGTCTCCACACAGCGGTCCGCGTTTGACAAATGGGCGGCGACCGCGGATCAGGCGATCGGGATCCTCAACCACTATGTCCCGGAGGAGAGCGGGCTTTTGTCCATGCTGGACGGGAAACCCCTGGTGGAGCGCGCGGAGTACAATGAGACCGTGGAAAACCAGGAGCGGTACATAGAAGAGGCGGATCTGATCATCGAGCTGGATAAAAAGATCACGGACGCGCACTCGTCCATCCAGAAACTGGAAAACCAGGTCGAGGCGCTTGTTCCGTGGGAAAATCTGGATGTTCCGATGAATACGTCCGGGACGCGCGAGACGACGGCTCTGATCGGAACGCTTCCGGAGGAGACGACGCAGGAAGCAGTGACGGCCGCTTTGGAGGCGCATGAGCCGCCGGTCGGGGCGGCGGATGTCCAGATCCTTTTTTCGGACCCGGATATGGTCTGTATTTCCGTGGTCGTATTGAATCCGGACGCGGAGGCGGCCGAGGAAGCCCTTCGTGAGATGGGATTCTCCAAATCGAACTGGGTCTCGCATCATACGCCGGCCGAAGAGCAGGAAGAGTACCGCACGGAGATCGCGCGGCACGAGGCGGATATCGAGAACTATACCGCGCAGATCAAGGAGATGGCTCCCTGCAGAGGACATTTAAAGCTGGTGTCCGATTATTACCGTCTGCGCGCGGCAAAATATGATGTCCTGGCGACTGTGCCGAATACGGCAAACACGTTTGCGTTAAGTGGTTATATCCCCGTGAATATCGCGGAGTCCGTGGCCGCGGAGATGGAGACCGACTACGGGGCCGCGGTGGAACTGGAGGATATCGGGGAAAAAGAGGACGCGCCGGTGCTCACGCACAACAACAAGTATTCGGATTGTGTGGACGGCGTGGTCGCTTCCTATGGATTACCGTCCAAAGGAGATATCGACCCGACGATCCTTGTCTCGATCTTTTACATCGTCCTGTTCGGCATGATGCTTTCGGATGCCGGATACGGTCTGCTGATCGTTATTGGCTGCGGATTTGTACTGCTCAGGGGAAAGCGGATGTCATCGAGCCTCCGCAAGAGCTTTAAGATGTTCTTCTGGTGCGGTGTCTCAACGGGCATATGGGGGATCCTTTTCGGAGGATTTTTCGGCGACGTGATCACCGTCGTCTCGAGGGAGTTCTTCGGACACGAGGTCACGTTCAAGCCAATATGGTTCGCCCCGATCGATGAGCCGATGCGGCTGCTGATCTTTGCCCTGTTCATCGGTCTGATCCATCTGTTTGTCGGACTTGGGATCAAGGGATATATGCTGTTAAAGAAGAGGGATATCGTCGGATTCATCAGCGATATCGTCGGCTGGTATATGTTCCTTATCGGACTGATCATGCTGCTGCTCCCGTCGACCATCTACGAATCCATGGCGGGACAGACCGTGACATTCAGTCAGCCGGTCGTCTACCTATCCTGGGTGCTCACGATCGTGGGCGCGGTGATCCTTTTGGTCATGGCGGGACGCAGAAAGAAAAGGAAGATCGGCATGCGTCTGCTGCTCGGTGTCTACGAGATTTACGGGATCACGAGCTGGCTTTCCGACTGGCTGTCTTACTCCAGACTGCTGGCCCTCGGCCTTACGACCGGCGCGATCGCGCAGGTGGTCAACATGATCGGGACCATGTTTGGACACGGCATCATAAAAGTCATCATTTTCATCGTGGTATTCATTATCGGCACCGTGTTGAATCTGGCGATCAATATGCTGGGCGCTTACGTCCACACAAACCGTCTGCAGTACGTGGAGTTCTTCCAGAAGTTCTACAGCGGCGGCGGGCGTCCGTTTGAGCCGTTTATCGCGGCAACGAAATACGTGGAGTTCTCGAAATCAAAATGATCACGGTTGGAACAGTGTGATACATAATAGCAACAATGGCAACGTTACTGGCAATTTAAACAGGTAGGAGGAAAACATCATGAGTTTTGGAGCATCACTGGTAATCATTGGGGCGGCCCTGGCAGTCGCGCTGGCAGGTGTCGGTTCGGCACGTGGCTGCGGACTCGCGGGACAGGCGGCGGCCGGAGTTACGGCGGAGGACCCCACCAAATTCACACGAGTATTGATCATGGAGCTTTTGCCCGGTACGCAGGGCATCTATGGCTTGCTGGTCGCGTTCCTTGTTCTTTCCAGACTGAACATTCTTTCCGGAGATTTCGCGGGAATCACCGTACAGCAGGGCGTTATGGCCATCGGCGCATGTCTGCCGATCGCGATCGCCGGTCTGCTCTCCGGAATCTTCCAGGGGAAAACGGCCGTGGCATCCATCGGCGTTCTCGCCAAGAGACCGGAGCTGTTTGCGCGGGCCATGCTTTTCCCTGCCATGGTTGAGACCTACGCGATCCTTTCTCTGTTAGTATCCATTCTGGTTGTGATTCAGCTCTGATCGGCAACCGGCTGCAGGAAATCCGACGGAAGGGAGAACGGGTAAAATGACAGGACTGGAAAAAATCGTTGATCAGATTCTCGCCGGGGCAAACGCGGAGGCGGAGCAGATCCTCGCGAACGCGCGGACCGAAGCGGACAAGATCGCTGCGGACTCCGACGCGGAGACGGAAAAAACCGTGCAGGATATGCAGCGGAAATCCGAAGCCAGGGTGAAGACTCTGAATGAACGGATGCATTCCTCCAACGACCTGTACCTGCGCACACAGACGCTTGTTGTAAAACAGCAGGTGATCGCGGATGTCATCGAGACCGCGTACAACAAAGTGTGCGGCATGGATCGGGATTCGTACTTTGGATTGCTGGAAAAATTGATTGAAAAATACGCGCTGCCACAGTCCGGCGAGATCTGTTTTTCCAATAAGGACTTAACGGATATGCCGGCCGGATTCGAGGACCGGATTCAGGCGGCGGCCGGGAAGGCGGGCGGCACATTGACGCTTTCCCGGGAAGGAAAGCAGATTGAAAACGGGTTCGTCCTCGTCTACGGCGGGGTGGAGCAGAACTGTACGCTGCGCGCCATTTTTGATGCCGGCCGTGACGAGATGCAGGATACCGTGAATGCCATCCTTTACGGAAAGGAGGCATAACGATGTCTGACAGGGCTGAACGCGACTACACCTATGCGGTGGCTTACATCCGCGCACAGGAGAACCGCCTGTTTTCGCAGAGCACGATCGACCAGATCCTCGCGTGCCGGACGTATGAGGAAGGGCTGAACTTCATCCGGGAGAAAGGATGGGGCGGCACGGATGCCGGGAACGATCTCGACACGATCCTGGCGACCGAGCGGAACGCCGCGTGGGAGATGGTGCAGAGCTTAAACGTGCCGATGGACACCTTCGATGTGCTGGCACTTCCGAATGTGTACCACAATCTCAAGACCGCCATCAAGGAAACGTATCTGGATGAGCGGCACGACGATTTCTTTTATGAGGGAACCGTACCCTCCAGGGAAGAACTGCGCGAGATCGTGGAGAAAAAAGAGTTCGGAAAACTGCCGCCCGAGATGGAAAAGGCAGCCGAAGAGGCATTGGAGACGCTGATCCACACGGGAGACGGGCAGTTGTGTGATGTCATCATTGACAGGGCCTGCCTCGCCGCCATCGAGAAGACGGGACAGGAGACACACGACGATGTCATCCGGCGCTACGCGCAGATCGTGGTGGCCACAACGGACATCAAGATCGCCGTGCGCTGCCAGAAGACAGGGAAATCGTATGATTTCATGATGCGCGCGCTGCAGCCGACCGAAATGCTCGATGTGGAGGGGCTCGCCAAGGCGGCCACTTCCGGGTTCGACGCGATCCTGGACTACCTGTCCACGGGCAATTTCAGTGAGGCGGCGGAAGCGCTGCGGCAGTCTCCCTCCGAGTTTGAGCGGTGGTGTGACGACACGCTGATGGTGATGCTGCAGGCGGAGAAGTATGAACTCTTCACCGTAGGGCCGTTGGTGGCCTATATTCTGGCAAGAGAAACGGAGATCAAGACAGTTGGGATCATCCTGTCCGGAAAGGCAAACGGACTCTCCGATGATTCCATCCGGGAAAGGGTCAGGGTGATGTATGTATAAGACAGCAGTGATGGGACCGTTTGACAGTATCTACGGCTTCGCGGCCCTTGGCCTCACGACGGTCCCCATTTCCGATCCGGACGAGGCAAAAAGAAAACTCAGGGATCTGGCGGCCGAAGACTACGCGGTCATCTATATAACCGAGGGCCTGGCGGCACAGATCGAGAACGAGATTAACCGATATATAGAACTTCAGCTTCCGGCCATCATACTGATTCCGGGAATCTCCGGCAACACCGGGGAGGGCGTGCAAAACGTCAAGCTTTCCGTGGAAAAGGCCGTTGGCTCCGACATTATCTTTGGCGAATAGAGGGGTGAAAAATATTTCATGAGCACAGGGACGATTAAAAAAGTAGCCGGACCGCTGGTCATCGCCAGCGGGATGCGGGACGCGAACATGTACGACGTGGTTCGTGTCTCGGAACAGCGACTGATTGGAGAGATCATCGAGATGCACGGCGATGAGGCCTCCATTCAGGTATATGAAGAGACTTCCGGACTCGGACCGGGCGGACCGGTGGAGTCCATGGATGTGCCGCTCTCCGTAGAGTTGGGACCGGGACTGATCTCCAGTATCTACGACGGCATCCAGAGGCCTCTGGATGACATTATGGGCATCACCGGAAACAACCTCCAGCGCGGTGTCGAAGTACCGTCCTTAAAGAGGGACAAGAAGTGGAACTTCGTGCCGACCGTATCTGCCGGAGACGAGGTGGAGGAAGGCGATATCATCGGGACCGTGCAGGAGACCGATCTCGTGGAGCAGCGGATCATGGTTCCCTATGGAATCAAAGGAACCGTAAAGGATATCAAGTCCGGCGAATTTACCGTCGAAGAGATCATCGCGACGATCGACACCGCGGACGGCGAGGAGGAGATCGCGCTGCTGCAGCGCTGGCCGGTGCGAAGCGGACGTCCTTATAAACAAAAAATGGCGCCGACCATGCCGCTGGTGACGGGGCAGCGTGTCATCGATACGTTTTTCCCGATCGCGCGGGGAGGCGTTGCCGCCGTACCGGGACCGTTCGGAAGCGGCAAGACCGTCATCCAGCATCAGCTCGCGAAATGGGCCGAGGCGGACATCATCGTCTACATCGGCTGCGGCGAGCGTGGAAACGAGATGACGGACGTATTAAATGAGTTCCCGGAGCTGGTGGATCCGAAGACGGGGAAGTCCCTGATGGAACGAACCGTCCTGATCGCGAATACATCGGATATGCCGGTGGCGGCCCGTGAGGCCTCCATCTACACCGGCATCACGATCGCGGAGTATTTCCGCGACATGGGCTATTCAGTCGCCCTGATGGCAGACTCCACATCCCGTTGGGCGGAGGCGTTGCGTGAGATGTCCGGACGTCTGGAGGAGATGCCCGGTGAGGAAGGTTACCCGGCGTATCTGGGAAGCCGTCTGGCACAGTTCTATGAGCGGGCCGGCGATGTGATCTCCCTCGGAAAGGAAGGACGTGAGGGAGCCCTCTCCGTGATCGGTGCCGTATCGCCGCCCGGTGGTGATATCTCCGAACCGGTCTCGCAGGCGACGCTGCGGATCGTGAAAGTATACTGGGGGTTGGATTCCGATCTGGCCTACCGGCGTCACTTCCCGGCGATCAACTGGCTGACGAGTTATTCCCTGTATCTGGATGATATCGGCTCGTGGTTTGACGACAACGTGGCGGACGACTGGATCAGCAACCGGCAGGAGATGATGAGCCTCTTGACCGACGAGGCGGAGTTGGACGAGATCGTGCAGATGGTCGGTATGGACGCGCTTTCTCCGGGCGACCGGCTGAAGATGGAAGCCGCGCGGTCCATCCGTGAGGACTTCCTGCATCAGAACTCGTTCGATGATATCGACACCTACACGTCGCTTCACAAACAGCTGCTCATGATGCGGCTGGTCCTCGCGTACTACAACGAGTCCAGAGTGGCCCTGGAAAATGGGATGCAGGTCAATGACCTCATCAATCTGGCGGTCCGCGAGCAGATCGGACGTTTCAAATATACGCTGGAAGATGCGGTGGATGAGGAATATGAAAAGGTCGGCAAAGAGCTGATCGAAGAGATCGCATCGCTGCGCGGAAAGGAGGACCTGTAATGCCGAAAGAATATCGTACGATACAGGAAGTGGCCGGACCTTTGATGCTCGTCGAGGGCGTGGAAGATGTCAGCTACGACGAACTGGGAGAGATCGAACTGGCCGATGGCGAGACCCGTCGATGCAAGGTGTTGGAGATCGATGGCGGCAATGCCATGGTGCAGCTGTTTGAGAGCTCCACCGGCATCAACCTCTCCGACAGCAAAGTGCGTTTCCTCGGAAGGACCATGGAGCTCGGCGTGTCGGGAGATATGCTGGGGCGTGTCTTTGACGGCCTGGGACGGCCGATCGACGGCGGCCCGGAGATCCTGCCGGAGAAGCGGATGGATATCAACGGCCTGCCGATGAACCCGGTGGCCAGAAGCTACCCGCAGGAGTTCATTCAGACGGGCGTGTCGGCCATCGATGGGTTGAACACCCTGGTCCGTGGGCAGAAGCTGCCGATCTTTTCCTGCTCGGGTCTGCCGCACGCGCAGCTGGCGGCACAGATCGCCAGACAGGCAAAGGTCCGCGGCAAAGATGAACAGTTCGCCGTGGTGTTTGCCGCCATGGGTATCACGTTCGAGGAATCGAACTACTTTGTTGAGAGTTTTACAGAGACCGGCGCGATCGATCGTACCGTCCTGTTTGTCAACCTCGCGAACGATCCGGCCGTAGAGCGGATCTCGACGCCGCGTATGGCGCTGACCGCCGCGGAGTACCTTGCCTTTGAGAAAGATATGCACGTGCTGGTCATCCTGACCGACATCACGAACTACGCGGACGCGCTGCGTGAAGTGTCCGCCGCGCGCAAAGAGGTTCCGGGGCGCCGCGGCTATCCCGGCTACATGTACACCGACCTCGCGCAGATGTACGAACGCGCCGGCCGTCAGCACGGCAAGATCGGAAGCATCACGATGATCCCGATCCTGACGATGCCGGAGGATGACAAGACCCACCCGATCCCCGACCTGACCGGGTACATCACCGAGGGACAGATCATCCTGAGTCGTGAACTCTACCGGCAGGGCATACAGCCGCCGCTCGACGTGCTCCCGTCCCTGTCCCGTCTGAAGGATAAGGGAATCGGTGAGGGCAAGACCCGTGCCGACCATTCCAACACGATGAACCAGTTGTTCGCGGCCTACGCCCGCGGCAAAGAGGCGCAGGAGCTGATGGTCATCCTCGGTGAGGCAGCCCTCTCCGACATGGATTTGATCTACGCGAAGTTTGCCGATGCCTTTGAGGAACAGTACGTCTCCCAGGGTTACAATACGAACCGCGACATCGAGGAGACGCTCGACATCGGCTGGGATCTGCTGCGGATCCTGCCGCGGAGTGAGTTGAAGAGGATTGACGACAAGATTCTGGATGAGTACTACGATAAGAAGGAGTAAGCCTTGGCTGATACGCATGTAAATCCGACCCGTATGGAGCTGACCCGCTTAAAGAAAAAGCTGGGCACCGCGGTGCGCGGACACAAACTCTTAAAAGACAAACGAGACGAGCTGATGCGTCAGTTCCTCGATCTGGTGCGGGAAAATATGGAGCTCCGCCTTCATGTGGAAGAGGGGATCCGTGCCGCCAATCAGAACTTTGTCATCGCGAAGTCTGCCATGTCCGAGCAGGGACTGCACACGGCCCTGATGGCCCCGAAACAGTCCGTCTGGCTCGAGGTGGCCTCCAAGAATGTCATGAGCGTGGATATCCCGGTATTGGATTACAAGACGCAGACGGCCGACGAGAATGACATCTATTCTTACGGGTTCGCCTACACCTCCAGCGACCTGGACGGCGCCGTCCACTCGCTGGCGGACATCTTTCCGGACATGCTCAAACTCGCGGAGACCGAGAAGGCGTGCCAGCTGATGGCGCAGGAAATCGAAAAGACGCGCCGACGTGTCAACGCGTTGGAACACGTCATCATTCCGGACACGCAGGAGAACATCAAGTATATCACGATGAAACTGGACGAGAACGAGCGCAGTTCCCAGGTCCGCCTGATGAAGGTGAAGGACATGGTGTTGGAGGACGCGCACGGCTACAGCGAGAAACAGAAGCAATATGCAGAAAGCGTATGATGTCGTCGCGCTCGGCGAACTGCTGACCGATTTTACGGAAGAGGGAACGGATGAGCTGGGGAATCCGCGCTTTACGGCCAATCCCGGCGGCGCGCCCTGCAATGTGCTGGCGATGCTCGCGAAACTGGGGAAACGGACTGCGTTTATCGGGAAAGTCGGGGACGATTCTTTCGGACGGGAGCTTGCCGAAGCGGCACAAAGCTGCGACATCGATGTGACGGGGCTGCGATTTGACCCCGCGGTTCCTACGACGAGCGCGTATATCCATACCCTGCCGGACGGCGACCGGGAATTCTCTTTTTCCCGCGATCCCGGCGCGGATCAGATGCTGACAAAAGAAGAAGTGGATGCGGACCTTATTCGTAAGACCCGTATCTTTCATTTTGGCTCGCTCTCCTCGACGAGCGAACCGGCGCGGGAGGCCACGCGCTATGCGCTCGAGGTGGCGGCACAGGCCGGGGTCTGGCTCTCCTTTGACCCGAATCTGCGGGAGGCGCTCTGGGACGATCCCGCCGACGCGAGACGGGAGATCGGCTATGGCCTTGCGCGCTGCGATATCTTAAAGATCTCGGACAACGAAATGGAGTTTCTGACCGGCACGCGCGACTGCGACGCGGGTGTCGCGATGCTGCGCGGGATGTACCCGCTGCCGCTCATCTTCGTGACCCTGGGCGCGGAGGGCAGCAGAGCCTGCTACCGCGACCGCGTCGTGTCCGCCCCGCCGTTTTTGCGGGAGGACACCATCGAGACGACCGGCGCGGGCGACGCCTTTATGGGCTGCGCCCTGTCTTATCTCCTCGAGCACGGATCAGACGACCTCTCCGACGCGCAATTAAAAGAGCTCCTCGCATTCGCGAATGCGGGAGCCTCTCTTGTCACCACCCGGAAGGGCGCGTTGTATGTGATGCCGGACCGGCAGGAGATCGAAGATCTTCTGTCAGGAAGCCGCGGCTTTTAACTTCTTTTCTTCCTCTTGTTCTTCCCGTTCCACCTCTTCGACTTCCTCTTCGAGCTTGATACGAAGATCTCTGCGCTTATGGAACACGCGATTGATATAGCGGTTCACAGCGCGGCGATGATGACGGCTTTGGACCATGTCCTGATCGCCGTCGGTAGTGATGAGTTTTACTACCCGGCGGACCAGATTGTTGTTTTCGGCCGCCAGCACGATCAGTTCCCGGATGCGCTTTGACGCGCGGTACATATTGGCGACTTTGTTGTACAGGTTCCACACCCGCAGCTGCATGTCGTAGATATAGCCCAGATGATCCCGGCTTGTTCCGGGATAGTGGGTTCCCTCGCACAGGGTGGTGGAGGCATTTTTTATGTAATAGATCAGGTCGTCTTCGGAGGTGATCGGCTGTTCAAAGTCCGTGTGGGCGAGACCGATGCAGTCATACTTGTGGGCGTCGGTGCCGGCCGTTTGCGGCAGGCCATACTGTTCGGCTAAAGCCAGGGCCTCTGCATTTGCCTCTTCCGTGATGCAGGAGTTGTAGACCTCGATAAAGTCGAACTGCCCCATCACTTCCGGATGTTTGTGATAGTATCTGCCGTTTGTGATGCTTAAATATTTTTCCCCGTTCGGATGCGCGGGACCCAGAATGCCGTGGCAGGCGTGTACGAGTTCGATCAAAAGGCGCACGGGCATTCCGCGGAACTCAAAGATCCGAAACGTGGTGTCCGAGGGCATGACGATCAGGATGTGTCCGGCATCGGGCGTGTCGTATTCGATTCCTTTTAAAATGACGAAATCCCGGAACTCTTCGTCCTCGGCGTTGCGTGTGTAGTAGCGGTACGCCTTGTACGAATTGTGGTCCGTGATCATCATTCCGTCATAGCCGAGCTCTTTTAAGCGCAGGACATAGTCCTTCAACGGCACATGTCCGTCCAGCGAGCCCTCTTTTGTATGACAGTGCATATCAAAACGCATGGCCGATCTCTCCCATAGCATAGTTACCTTTTTCCACCCTCATAATACCACAAATCGCGAAAAAGTCCAGTGTTAAGCACGGAGCAATTCATTGTATCATTAATCAGGTGGTTATGATATACTAAACACGAAAAACAAATCGGAGGAATGAGCATGATAAAGATATTGGTCGTGGAGGATGAAAAAGCGATCTCGGACCTGCTCCGGATCAGTTTGACCGGCGCGGGATACCAGTGCGTGTGCGTTTACGACGGGGAATCGGCCGCGGATCTGTTGGAGGGCGGAGACCGCTCCTTTGACTTGATCCTGCTGGACATCATGCTGCCGGGTGTGGACGGATTTGAACTGATGGAGTACATCCGCCCGCTGGAGATCCCGGTCATCTTTATCACGGCGAAAGATACGACGGTCGATAAAGTCAAGGGACTGCGAATGGGCGCGGACGACTATATCGTAAAACCGTTTGAGATCATCGAGCTGTTAGCCCGGGTGGAGGCGGTGCTGCGCCGCAACCACAAGATCGGAGAGGTCTTAACGGCCGGTGACATCACGATCGATCCGCGCTCGCGTGTCGTGAAAAAAGGCGAGGAGCCCATTACGCTGACAAAAAAGGAGTTTGACATCCTCGTTTTGTTTGTGCAAAACCCGGGCGTCGCGCTCTACCGCGAGACGATCTACGAGCGGGTCTGGGGCGGGGAGTATCTGGGAAACAGCCGCACCGTGGACCTGCATGTACAGCGCATCCGGAAAAAATGCGGACTAGAGGATCAGATCAAGTCCGTGCACAAGGTGGGCTACCGTTTGGAGGCTTAGAACCGCAGGACTTAGGGGGACGAATATTACATTATGAAATATCGTATGCGGATCGCGGTCACCGTGATCATCTTCCTGTCCATCGCGTTCGGGATCGGGGGAACGCTCTTGATCTCGCTCTCCTTTTCCAACAACTTAAGACAGGAAGAGCGGACGGCCGTGGACTCCTACCAGACCGTTTTAAATATGTTGAGCGTAGTCAACAGCGTGAGCTCACAGGCATACTATGGCAGCGTGGTAGACGTGCTGGAACAGCTCGAGGAGAACGGGGGCGGCAACTGGGACGGCCTCGCGCTTACCGTCGATGACAGTGTGGTGTACGCGAGCAGTTCCGCGACGCGTCATCTTCTCGATCTCCGCGCGGAGGTGCAGCCGGACCAGTTTTTAATGATCGGCTTTTCAGCGGATGACAATCACTATCTGCAGGTGTCCGGATCGCTGGAGGCGGGCGGCACGACGCTCTATCTGGACAGCATCTACGACATCACGTTTATCTATGAGTCCCGGGAGGCACAGCAGCTGCTCTACCGCTATGTCTTTATCGTGATCATCGCCGTGGGCGCGGCGCTTTCTATACTCCTGGCAACCTTTCTCACCCGCCCGATCAAAGAACTCTCGCGCACCGCGAAACAGATTTCCGACGGGGATCTCTCGGAGCGCGCGCAGGTCTCCCGCGAGGATGAGATCGGTCTTCTGGCCGGGAACTTTAACCACATGGCGGATGAGCTGGAGCGATACATCGACGAGCTGCGCGACGCCATGGAGCGGCAGGAGACGTTCATGGGCGATTTCGCGCATGAGTTGAAGACCCCGATGACCGCCATCATCGGCTACGCGGATCTGCTGCGCAGCCAGAGCCTTTCCGGGGAGCAGGCGCAGGACGCGGCCAACTATATTTTTACCGAGGGCAAGCGGCTGGAGAATCTGTCCCTGAAGCTGCTGGACCTGCTGGTGGCGCGCAACGAACAGCCGGAGTTCACCCTCTCGTCCCCGAAAAAGCTGGTCGAGGATGCCGCGCAGCTGATGGAGCCCGCATTGACCGAGCGCGGGATCACGCTGGCGCTTGACTGCGAGGAAGGGACGTGCATGCTGGAGCCGACCCTGGTCACGTCGCTTCTCATCAACCTGATCGACAACGCGCGCAAAGCTATGGACGCAGGCGGCACGATCACCATCGAGGAACAGATCACGCAGGAGGGCTGCCGCCTGATCATATCGGATGAGGGCGTCGGCATCCCGCAGGAAAAAATAGACAAGATTACGGACGCGTTCTACCGCGTGGACAAGTCGCGCTCGCGCTCCATGGGCGGTGTCGGCCTCGGGCTGTCGCTGTGTCTGGAGATCGCGCAGGTCCATGGCGGGAGCCTCTCCTTTGCGCCGGTGGAACCCACCGGCACACGGGTAACCGTGGAGCTGAAGGGAGGTGCGGACGCATGAGACGAGCGGGCATAGCGAGAAGAACCGGAATCATCATTCTCCTGGTGGCGGTCCTCGTCGTCGGATTTTTGCTGCCGACGATCGTCGGCACCGTGCAGGAAAACCAGACGAACGAGACGCGGCAGGTCGTGCAGGCCAACAGCGTGCAGCTGGAGATGAGCTCTGCCCTGACCGTGCTGCAGAAACTCCGGATCGCCGCGGAGGAGACCTCCTCGACCGTAGAGGTGGAGTCCGCCCCCAACATGGAGGAAGGACAGGCGCTGGACACCCTGTTGGCAGGCCTGCAGGAGTTGTTTGATATGAACCTCATGGGGGTTCCGCTTACCGTGGACGGATTTTCCGAGGTGAGCCATCAGATCATCATCAAGATGTCAGGGGAAGATTCCCTGATCTATTGGGAGTTCTGGCTGTCAGACCTGGAAGGCAATCAGATCACGGCCGCGCTGGATGATGACACGGGACTCATCCTGTCGCTGCAGTATACCTTCAGCCAGGCCTCCGAAGAGGAGGAGAATGTGGAGCCGACGGCACCGCTTGGGCTGCCTTTATTCTTACAGCAAGAGCTCCCGGTGGATGAGGCCGGCACGTTTTCCGAGCAGGGCATCTTCGCGGTGCTGGAGGAGAATGGTTCCTCGGCGGAGAACTTCCTCGCGATGGTGGCCAGACAATATTGCGGCAGGTATCTGCGCTCACAGGGTGAGTCGGTCAGCTGGGAGGTCGATACGTCGGAGGCGGCGGAGGCTGCCTATGATTATTCGGTCATGATGGTGGATAACGACGGCGGATATTATGTCCTCCCGTTTACCATGACAAGCTATGAGATCACTATGAACTAAAGGTTGGAGCGGCGGCTCCGGTTGAGAAGGGTTGAAAAAAGAGCATGAGAGAGGAAAGGCTTGGAAAGAAAATCGAGAAGCAGGCGGCGCAAGGCACGCGTCGGCGGCTGGCGCGTCGGACGGCAGGGCTGGCAGCTGTGGCACTGATGGCCGGATCCCTGCTATCTGCCTGCTCGAGCCCGCATACGGCCGAGATGCAGGAGTATAAAGATCAGGGGATCGCCCAAATGGAGGAGGGCGACTATGCGGCGGCCGCCGAGAGCTTCCAGGACGCGATCGATCAGTCTGTCGGGCTGCTCGGCTCCGAGGAGCTCGACTTAACCTATTACAAGGCGCTGGCGTTGTATCTGTCCGGAGATGCGGAGGCTGCGCTCGAGACCTACGACGCCCTGATCGACTATGACCCGGACAACTGGGAAAACTATTATCTGCGCGGCAATGTCTACCTGCAGGAGGGGGAGATTGACGCGGCGCAGGAGGACTATGATAAGGCGGTCTCCCTGAGTGGAGAAAACGAAGAATTAAGCAGACACATTTCCGATAACCTGAGCGATCTGGAGCGGCTGGAACGGGAACAGGAGCTGGCCGCGCTCTGGGAGGAGGCCCTTTCCCAGGAAGATTACGAGCAGGCGATCGGGTATCTCACCGAGGCGCGCGGGATCGCGGAGGGGGAGATGCTTCGCGTCGTCGTGACCGACCTTGTGGCAGCCTATGAATATACGGAGGATTTTCAGAGCGCGTACGAGGTCGCGGGGGAGTACCTGGAGGACCATGAAGACGCGGCGCTCGAGCGGGAATATGAGTTTTTGACTTCCCGTGTGGCCGAGTAGGAAAGCGGGTGAACGCGATGTTTGAGAATAAGGAGGTGGAGGAGCGCGTTCTCCTTGTCGCGGTGCGGCAGCAGGACGGTGACGATACGGAGGAGTCCCTCGCGGAGCTCGCCGAGCTCGCGCGGACAGCGGGAGCCGAAGTCGCAGGCTCCGTGATCCAGAACCTGGCGCGGCCGAATCCGGCCACCTATGTCGGCTCCGGAAAGGTGGCGGAGATCAAAGACCTCCTCTGGGAGACGGAGGCCACCGGCATTATCTGTGACGACGAGTTAAAACCCGTGCAGATGAAAAACCTGACCGACGCGCTCGATACGAAAGTCATGGACCGCACGCTTCTGATCCTCGACATCTTCGCGAAGCGCGCGTCCACGAGCGAGGGCAAGATCCAAGTGGAACTCGCGCAGCTGCAGTACAGCCTGACCCGTCTGACCGGTTTCGGACAGTCCCTGTCGCGTCTGGGCGGCGGCATTGGCACGCGCGGACCCGGTGAGACGAGGCTGGAGATCGACCGGCGTGTGATCCGCGACCGTGTCGCGCAGCTGAACCGGGAACTGGACGTTGTGGTGCGTCACCGCGATGTGACGCGCAGCCAGCGCTCGAAAACACAAACAAAAGTCGCGGCCATCGTGGGCTATACGAACGCGGGCAAGTCGACGCTCCTAAACACGTTGACCGATGCCGGCGTGACAGAGGAGGATCAGCTGTTCGCGACCCTCGACCCCACGACACGCCTGCTCAAACTCGCGAACGACCAGCAGGTGCTCCTCACCGATACGGTCGGTTTCATCCGGAAACTGCCGCATCACCTCGTAGACGCGTTTCGCAGCACGCTGGAGGAGGCGCGGTATGCGGATGTGATCGTACATGTCGTGGACGCCTCGAATCCGCAGTGGCGGACACAGATGGAAGTGGTCTATCAGACACTGCGGGATCTGGGTGTTACGGACAAGCCAATCCTCACCCTGTTTAACAAGTGTGATAAGCTGACCGTCGACGAGGTGTTCTCCGACCCGCACGCCGATCGGGCCCTGCGGATCTCGGCGAAGACGGGGGAGGGTCTGGACGACTTCCTCACCGCCCTCACGGAGAAGCTGCGCGAGGACAAGGAGTTTTTCTGTGAGACCTTTTCCTACGAGCGCGCCGGTGAGATCCAGCGCATCCGGAAGTACGGAGAATTGGTAAAAGAAGAGTACCGCGACGACGGCATTTACGTGGAGGCATATGTCCCGAAAAACCTGTTGTAATACGCGGGAAAACGGCCGGTTCCTATTGACATAAAACTATGGATTTGCTATGATAATCGAGTCGCAAACCCAAGTGGCAGGCGGAAGTGTCGGAACTGGCAGACGAGCAAGATTAAGGATCTTGTGGGAGCAATCCCGTGTGGGTTCAAGTCCCATCTTCCGCAGTTGTGCAGGAATGGCGGAATTGGCAGACGCGCACGGTTCAGGTCCGTGTGAGAGCAATCTCATGAGGGTTCAAGTCCCTTTTCCTGCATTTTAAAAAATCTTTGAAATCGTTGAAAAGAAAGGAGTTTTTGGTGGTTTCCAATCACTGGGTTTTGGGCAAAACCAATCAAAGAGCCAATCAAACGGTGATGAGGTTGATGGTAAAGTGGTTCATTTATGGGCCACTTTATCTTTTGCTGTTGATAAATCAAAGGATTTTCTTTATACTACAATTGAAGCGATCGTATCCATAATGGAGCGAGAAGAAAATGATTAATCTTTGTGACTTGAAGGCGCTTGCAAAACCGGAAAAAATTGCTATTACGGAACATGCCAGAAAACGGCTGGTTGAAAGAAAAATTTCCGTTAGTGATATTATTCATTGTATTTCCAAAGGAGAGATTATAGAACAATATGAGGACGACAAACCGTTTTCCAGTTGCTTGGTATCAGGTGAAATTGAAAATGGTGAAGTAATACATAGTGTAGTAAGTCATGATGAAGAATATCTTTATTTAATTACAGCGTACCATCCGGACACTACTAAGTGGGAAAGTGATTTCAGGACAAGAAAGGAATGATATTATGAAATGTGGAATTTGTGGTTCTGCTACGGAAAAAGGATATACTACAAGCGTCACGGATCTAGGTGATTGTTTAGTGATTGTAAGAAACGTTCCTTGTTTTAAATGTACGGAATGTAATGAGATCTCGTATACGGCAGACGTTGTGGAACGCTTGGAAGAGATTGTGAAAAACGCCTCCCGTTTGGCACAGGAGATTTCAATTGTCGATTATGCAAAAGTTGCGTAAGTGAACTTACCTATAATTTCGAAGTTCCCGGAAGAAAATTCCGGGAACTTCTTTATATGTAATGATTAGCGCCAACCAAGAAAGATTAGCCTTGACTTTTTGGGCACAACGCGGTAATCTATCACCAATAAAAAATTGCCGCAAGGCGAAACGTGAGCAGGCAATGGGAGACCATGTAGCCGGGCCGGTTTTACAAGGCAACAGATAATACATCTGTGGGACAGTACGTAGAGTTATTGTTTCACAGATGTTTTTTATACTTTTTTATGTATGGAAGGAGAAGAATCAGGTGGAAGATCGACCACAGGAGATCACAACGGAAAGGGAGCGGAAGCAAAGCGTGGGCCGCGTGTCCAAGTTGGAGATCGCCATGCGCGTTTCCCTGCTGGCCATTGTGCTCAATCTGTCCCTGTCCGTCATGAAGTTTATCGTGGGGACGCTTGCGCATTCGAGTGCGATGCTCTCCGATGCGGTGCCGGGGATGGCGGCGCTCATCGCGGCGCTGATCGTATGGGCCGCGTGGCAGATCTTAAAGGACGCGATTGACAAGATGGTGGACCGGGCAGGCCCGGAAGAACTGACGGAACGGATCGATCGTGTGATTTGTCAGCAGCAAGGCGTGGTGCGCGTGGACGACATCAAGACGCGCCTCTTTGCCGCCCGACCGGGCTCAGGGTACATAAACAGTACGGCTACGCCGCCCGACCTGACGCAGGGCGCGTAAAATCTTACAAAAAAATAGGTTTCTATACAGAGAATCGCAAGAATTTGGCAGGATGTTTCGTGGTATGCTTAGGGTGTGACTTCAGGAGGAGTAAACCCGATGGAACGGAGAAAAGATACCATTCGATATCGTCTGCGGCGGGCGTTTGTGAATCCGTTTTCAATCGTCCTGTTGTGTCTGGCGGTCATATCCCTTTTCACGGATGTGGTCTTCGCGGAACCGGACAGTCGCAACTATACAAGCACCATTATCATCCTGTGCATGCTTCTGTGCAGCGGGACCGTGCGGTTTGTGCAGGAGATGCGCACAAAAAGGATCACGGACAGCCTGCTCGGCTTGGTGGATACCACGGCGCAGGTGTTCCGGGACGGTTCCTGGCGCGAAGTGGACGCCGGAGAGCTGAAGGTCGGCGACCGGGTGCGCGTGGAGGCCGGGGAGCGGGTGCCCGCGGATATCCGCCTGTCCGAGGCGGCGGAGCTGTTTGTCAGCCAGTCCGTGATCACCGGCGAGAGCGGGATTGTGGAGAAGAAGGCGGATCCCGTATCACGGGAGGACATCGCGCCCAGTGAGCGCGGCGATACGCTCCTGCTCGGCTCCACGGTTATAGGAGGCTGCGGCGAGGGTACGGTGTTCGCGGTCGGACCGGATACGGTGTATGGGGCGATCGCCCCGGCGGAACCGGACAGGAAACGCGGCTATGATCTGGGGGAGACCTCCATTGCCTGGGTGCTGATCCGGTTCATGGTGGTCCTCGTGCCGATCGTGTTCGTGGCCTGCGGGCTCACCAAAGGGAATTGGCTCGAGGCGGTGATCTTTGCCCTGTCCGTGGCGGTGGGTCTTACGCCGGAGCTCCTGCCGATGGTAATCTCGGCCTGTCTGGCCCGGGGCAGTTACCTGATGGGCAAAAAACAGACGGTTGTAAAGAGCATCAACGCCATGCAGGGATTCGGAAGCATGGATATCCTCTGCACGGATAAGACCGGCACGCTGACCGGCGACCAGGTACAGTTGGAGTACTATACGGACGTGTTCGGCGACATGAGCCGTCACACGCTGGACTGCGCGTATCTAAACAGCTATTACCACACCGGGGTGGCCAACCACTTGGACTCGGCCATTTTGATGGCCGCGGGAATGCCGGAGGAAGGCGACCGCCTGCGGGAGATGGTCACGCGGTACCGGAAGCTCGATGAGATGCCGTTCGACTACGCGCGGATGTTCGCCGGGGTCCTGCTGGAGCGGGACGGCGAGCGGATCGTGCTGGTAAAGGGCAGCGTCGACTATGTACTGGAGCGCTGCCGCTTCTTTTACCACCGTGGCGAGCGGTTGGAGATTCATCCGGAGGACCGGGAATCCATCGGGGCGGTGGCACAGGATATGCTCCGGGACGGGATGAAGGTGCTGGCCGTGGCTGGCCGACGGATAGAGAGCGACGTCCTGCGGGAAGAAGAGGAGCGGGAGATGACCCTGCTCGGCTATGTGTCCTTCTTTGACGCGCCGAAACGCGACGCGGCCGGCGCGATCGAAAGGCTGAAGGATCTGCATATCGGGGTGAAAGTGCTGACCGGCGATCACGCGGATGTGGCGGTGTCCGTCTGCCGGCGGATTGGGATCGAGACTTCCCGGGTGATCACCGGCGTGGAGTTTGACGCTCTCTCGAGGAATGACCGCCCGATTGCCATAGAGCGCTGCAGTGTCTTCGCGGAGCTCACCCCCAAACAGAAGGAACAGATTGTGGACATCCTGCAGGAGAACGGGCATACGGTCGGCTTCCTGGGAGACGGGATGAACGATCTGCCAGCGGTGGCGCACGCGGATGTGGGCATTTCCGTGGACACCGCGACGGACGCGGTCAAGGACGGCGCCGATGTGATCCTCTTAAAAAAAGACCTCGACGTCTTAAGCGACGGGGTTGTGGAGGGGCGCAAGGCCTTTGCCAACATGTCCAAGTACATCAAGATCACGGCTTCCTCCAATTTCGGAAATATCTGCGCGGTGGTTATCGCGAGTGTTCTGCTCCCCTTTTTGCCCATGGCATCGATCCAGCTGCTGCTGTTAAACCTGTTGTATGATATCTTGTGCCTCGTCCTGCCGTGGGACAACGTGGACGGGAGCTGATCGAAAATCCCATGGAGTGGAGCGGGCGCAGGCTCGGCCGCTTTATGGTCTGTTTCGGACTGATCAGCACCGTGTTTGATGTCGTGACCTTTGTCTTTCTGTATTTTTTCCTCTGTCCGATGGCTTGCGGCGGGGACTTCCACACGCTCGGAGCGCAGGGACAGGCCCTGTTTATCTCCTTGTTTCAGACGGGATGGTTTTTGGAGTCTATGTGGACGCAGGTGCTGATCCTGCATCTGCTGCGCACGAAACAGCTGCCGTTTATACAGAGTCGCCCGTCGCGGTCGATGGTGCTGGCGACCATTTTCGGAATCGCGCTATTTACCGTTCTTACGGTGACACCGCCGGGCGGCTGGTTCGGCATGACGATGCTGCCGGCGGGATATTACGCGTTCCTGGTCTTGGTCGTGATTCTTTATCTGCTCAGCGTGACGTTGATGAAGCGATGGTACATAAAGCGCCATCAGGAATTGATCTGAAGGGAGGAGTGGAACGATGAAAAAAATAGGTTTTGTCAATCCGGACCCCTCCCTGATCAACTGGATTATGGAACAGCTGGAGAACGCGCCTTCGGACTACGATGGCGTCTGGGAACTGTCTGAGGCGCTGCGCGAGCTGTTGGCGGGAGAGTACGCGTCGCTTCTCATGGAGGTAAACGGAGAGGATCCCGCGCCGCCGGAGGTGGGGACGCTCCAGTGCGGGGAGTTGAGCATCAATGTAAAGGCCAGACGGGTCTCGCGCGGCGATCTGCGGATCGAGCTCACGCCAAAAGAGTTTGATATCCTGTACTTTTTGGCCGCCCACCGCGGCGAGGTGTTCACGCGGGAGCAGATCTACGAGGCGGTGTGGGATGACAAGTTCGCGCAGGGGGACAGCAATATCATGACGTTCATCCGCCGCATCCGCAAGAAGGTCGAGCCCAACCCGGATGATCCGATCTATATCCTGACCGTCTGGGGGATCGGGTACAAATTCACGGAAGAACGGTAACGTAAAATCTATCAAAAATGTCAGCAAAACGTAAGGGTTTGTCTCTGGGACGGCTCTTGCGTTTTTTGTATACTTGGATGGGCGAAAACGGGGCCCGGATAAAGGGTTGTTCCTTGTTTCGCAGGAGAAGGGGAGAACAGAAAGAAAGAGGTGAGAAGATGACTGGGAGGAAGAATGCGCGTTTATCTGCCCGCGAGATCGCGGAACAGAATGCGCTGCGCGAAGAACAGGATCGAAAGCTCCTCTCTGCGGCGACCCATCCGATCCCGGATGTGCTCAAGGAGACCGAATCTAATCTGACAGGCCTGACGGATGAAGAAGTACGGCATGCCAGAGAGGAGTACGGAAACAATCGCGTGACACATGAAAAGGAAAAAAGCCTTGCACGGCGATTGGTTGATGCGTTTGTTAATCCGTTTACGGCGATTTTGGCCTGTCTGGCGATTATCTCCGCTATCACGGATATGATCATGCCTTACTACGGGCTGATGGGATCCGACCCCGAAGATTTTGACTATATGACCGTCGTGATCATCCTCTGTATGTTGGCGATCTCCGGCATCCTGCGGTTTGTACAGGAGTCCCGGAGCGGCAACGCGACCGCGAGACTGTTGGCGATGATCACCACCACCGCAACGGTGACCAGAAAGAACAAGGAGCGGGTAGAGATTCCGTTGGATGACGTTGTGGTGGGGGACATTGTTCACCTGTCCGCGGGCGACATGATGCCGGCCGATGTGCGGATGCTGGAGACGAAGGACTTGTTTGTCAGCCAGTCCTCCTTAACCGGAGAGAGTGAACCGATTGAAAAGGATTCGCTTGTTCATGATGTGAGCGAGGAGAGTACCGCGATCACAGAGTTTACCAATATCGGGTTTATGGGCTCCAATGTGATCTCCGGAAGCGCAACGGCCGTGGTCTGCGCGGTCGGGGATAATACTCTGTTCGGCTCCATGGCCAAGGCGGTTGCCGGCGAGGCGGTAGAGACCAGCTTCTCCAAGGGCGTAAACGCGGTTTCCTGGCTGCTGATCCGGTTTATGCTGGTCATGGTTCCCTGCGTGTTTGTGATCAATGGATTTACGCTGGGCGGGAGTACCGCCACACCCTGGTCCGACGCGTTCCTGTACGGCGTCTCGATCGCGGTCGGCCTGACCCCCGAGATGCTGCCGATGATCGTGACGACCTGTCTGGCAAAGGGCGCGGTCTCGATGAGTAAGCGCAAGGCGATCGTAAAAAATCTGAATTCGATCCAGAACTTCGGCGCGATCGATGTGCTCTGCACGGATAAGACCGGTACGCTGACACAGGACAAGGTCGTGCTGGAATATCACATGGATACGGACGGCAATGAGAGTACGCGGGTGCTTCGCCATGCCTATTTAAACAGCTATTTTCAGACCGGCTATAAGAACCTGATGGATCTGGCAATCATCAGCAAGACAGAGGAGATGGAGGAAGAGGATCCGAGACTCGCCACCCTCTCCAGAGAGTATGAGAAGATAGATGAGATCCCGTTTGATTTTACCAGGCGGCGCTTGTCCACCGTGGTGAAGGACCGGGACGGAAAGACCCAGATGGTGACCAAGGGCGCCATCGAGGAGATGCTGGAGGTCAGCGCGTTTGCTGAGATGGACGGCGGAGAGGTCGTGCCGTTGACGGAGGAAGTGCGCCAGAGGATCCTTGCCAGCGTCGACGATCTGAATGACAAGGGATTCCGTGTGCTGGGACTCTCACAGAAGACCAATCCATCTCCGGTTGGCGAGTTCGGCGTGCAGGACGAGTGTGACATGGTTCTCATGGGCTATCTCGCTTTCCTCGACCCGCCGAAGGAATCCGTGCCGGACGCGGTTCGGGCGCTCTGGGAGCACGGCGTCACGACGAAGATCCTGACCGGCGACAACGAAAAGGTGACCCGCACCATCTGCAAACAGGTGGGGCTGGAGGTCCGCAATATGCTGCTCGGGCCGGAGATTGCGGCTATGACCGATGAGCAGCTCGCCATGGCGTCGGAGGAGACCCAGGTATTCGCGAAGCTGACACCGGACCAGAAGGCACGGATCGTGGCAGTCCTGCGGGAGAACGGACACACGGTCGGATTCATGGGAGACGGGATCAACGACGCGGCGGCCATGAAATCCGCGGACATCGGCATCTCGGTGGATACGGCTGTGGATGTGGCCAAGGAATCCGCGGACATTATCCTGCTGGAGAAGGATCTGATGATCCTCGAGGAAGGGATCATCGAGGGGCGCAAGACGTACGCGAATATGATCAAGTACATTAAGATGACGGCCTCTTCCAACTTCGGAAACATGTTCTCGGTGGTGGTCGCGTCCGCCCTGATTCCGTTTACTCCGATGGCGAGCATCCATCTGATCTTCTTAAACCTGATCTACGATATTTCCTGTACGGCGATCCCGTGGGACAACGTGGACGAGGAGTTTTTGGAGATCCCGCGAAAGTGGGACGCTTCCTCGGTCGGGAATTTTATGATCTGGATCGGTACGTCGAGTTCCATCTTTGACTGGACGACGTATGCGTTCATGTACTTTGTCTACTGTCCGATGCTGACCGGCGGGCACGTGTTCAACGAGCTGTCGAGCTTTTACAGCGGCGATCAGTTGGCACAGATGCAGGCCACCTATATCGGGCTGTTCCAGGCGGCCTGGTTTATCGAGTCCATGTGGAGCCAGACCCTGGTCATCCACATGATCCGTACCCCGAAGATCCCGTTCATCCAAAGCCGTGCGTCCGCGCCGCTGACACTGATGACGTTTGCCGGGATCATCGCGCTCAACATCATCCCCTATACCGGGTTTGGTACGAGACTCGGATTTGTCGCGCCGATGGCGAGCTTTTACCTCTATCTGGCACCGTGTATCATCCTGTACATGCTGCTGGCAACCAGCCTGAAATCGGCTTATGTGAAGCACTTTGGGGAACTGCTGTGACGGGGCTATCCCGCTTGTGTGAAAAAAGGAGGACTCGATATGATCTATTTGTTGACCTTTAACTGGCCGGGGTTGTGGACCCGGCTCTTCGGAAGCGCGGACGGATGGCTCGGTATCAGCTGGGGCTTCTGGATCGCCATGATTATTGTGGGCATTGTCGTGATCTTTGAGAACGCGTTTTTCTGGAGCAGAAAACCCAAGGATCCGGAGAGAAGAAAAAAGAAAAAAGAGAAGAAAAACTGAGAAAACCTCATGCTTTATAATTTAGGTGAAATTCAACCCATTTTATTTCAGGAGATTGGCGACACCTTATCCCAGTTGCTTGATATGTGGCAAGCAAGATTTTTATTATGGAGTATGCCAACGCTGCATAGCTGTAGGTTATAGTTTATGGGACCATTGGACTTGGAGTAAATGGGGACTGTGGCAATGCGGGATGCGGTCTCCTTTCATAATTTTGGGTCCCACTTTGGGTCCCACTCGAAAAAACGAGTTAAAAAATCCCCATATCATGCGGGTTCCCTATAGAACGATTCCTTCAAGTCCCATCTTCCGCAGTTGTGCAGGAATGGCGGAATTGGCAGACGCGCACGGTTCAGGTCCGTGTGAGAGCAATCTCATGAGGGTTCAAGTCCCTTTTCCTGCATGAAACAAGAGCCGAGAAACCCTATATTTATGTGGTTCCTCGGCTCTTTCTTTTTGATCGGGGAGCAAAAAGGGAGCAGTTTTCACGAATTAATGATTCCCTCTACATCTCTGCCGGCATAAAAAATACGAATAATCGTAACCGTCAATATAGATGCATCAACCAGATAATAGACTACATAATTGTCTATCGGCAATTTATGCATTCCCGCAGATTGCCAAGGTTCCCAATCCACAATGGCGAAGGATTCCGGAAATGTATCCAATTTGCGGATATGGTCTCGAATCCCGCTTACTTGATTCTGCGCTGCCTGCCCTGCTTGTAATTCAAACGCGATATAGGTATATATGGTTTCCAGATCATCGAGTGCTTCCGGAGAGTATATTACATTGTATTTCTCAGTCATATACCGAATCTCCGTGCAAGTTCCTCATCCACCTCGTCAGCCGTGTAAGTCTTACCAGATTTAACGGAGGCTACACCTTTTGCCAATTCCGCATCCAACTGCTCCCTTGTTAAAGCTCCGGCAACAATTGGCTTCCTTTCGGGAAGGCGCACCTCAAACGGTATCCCGCCAGTGAGGACAATTTGGCTGTAAAGCATTTGGATTGCACTGGAAGGGGAAATGCCGAGTTCAGAAAGAATGTCTTCCGCATTTTCTTTTAAGCCAGTATCAATTCGTGCGTAAACCGGTGATGTGTTTGCCATAAGTATCATCTCCTCAAATATGTTTTTTTTATATTATATCTGAGCGCAATAAAAATTGCAAGCATTTGCAAGCGGATGATCAAACCTATAGGGATTTGCGTCTTTTTTGCGTTTTTTTGCGCAATGTAGTATAATACATAGAAATTTGTGGCAGAGGTTAGAAAAAGAAAAATGAAAAAGGGAGGAAATGAGTTATGGGAGCGTATTCAGTAGTTAGTATTGTAGTTAGCTGCATTGTGTATGCGTTGTCTATCATCGGTATGTGGATCACATTCCGAAAAGCCGGACGATGGGGATGGATCTCCATTATCCCGGTCGTCAATACGATCATGATCTGCCTGATCGGCTGGCGGAAGGCATGGCCGGTTATTGTGGAGATCATCGTAGGCGTGGTCGGTGTGGTGCTGTTGTTTGTCGGAGATGTCATGTTGATTTTTACGGAAATGGGCATCGACTTTTCCGCGTCATCCATGCTTGCGGTGTTTATCATTGGACTTATACTGATCATTATCGCGTTTATCTTTTATATCATTATCACGAACCGATTCTCCAAGTCGTTCGGGCATCGTGCCGGATTTACGGTAGGGCTGATCTTAGTCCCGTGGATCATGTATCTGGTCCTCGCCTTCGGAAAGAGCGAGTACATTTATGAGAAGAAGCACCAGTTCGGAAGAAATAAAGCTTCCGGCGGGTCCGGCCCTTCCGGTACGCCGGAGCAGCCGGAGCAATCAGAACAGCCGGAGCAGCCGGAGCAGCCGGAGCAATAAAACGTATTTAAACCAGGGGCTTCCCGGGAGGTTTTCCTCCCGGGAATTTTTTTGTGCTTCTTTCGCCAAAAAAGCAAATTTGACTTGCTATTTTGGGGTATTTGGATTATCCTAAATTACAGTAGTAAATGTTATATTCTAAAACATAATTGGAGGTTTAAAATTATGATTGAGAGGAAAGAAGCAGAGGAGATGGCCAATAAATTTTCGGAGCAGGAGGTGCCCGATCTCGTCGGAACTGCCAATTTTGCGAAGTTTGCCCAGCCGATGGAATTTACGGCATCAAACGGCAAGACGGTTGCGCTTTCCGTAGGGGACGACAACGGCGATTACTTCTGTGAGGTCAAGGTGGACGGCGAGGTAAAAAAATGCCCCGAATACCTGCAGCCACAGAAGATTGCGGATACGATCTGCGAGTTTGAATAATCAAATAAGTGATGTTTTGTGGATTCCCGGGAGATTTTCTCCTGGGAATCTTTCCATTTTCTTCAGGCGGAATTTCCTAAATTTACGGTCAAATGACAGAAATGGAGGCAATTATGAAAAAGCGAATCACGTCAATCTGTTTGGCAGCCGCATTGGTCGTATCTATGCTTCCCGTATCTCTGATGGCCGCGGAGCCGGACACATCCGGGGCAGACGCGGAGGACGCGGACCTTGCCGATCCGGCGGTCATTACAGAGGAGGAACCGGCCGACGGCCTGAGCAAAGGCGATGATGGAAAATGGGGCTACTATGAGGATGGCGCGGTGGACACGGACTATACCGGATTTGCGGAGAATGACAACGGAAAATGGTATGTCGTAAACGGCTATGTCTTGTTCGACCAAAACACGGTGGCAAAAGACACGACCGGCGCGATTGGTGACGCGGGCACCTGGTACTATGTGATCGGCAGCAAAGTGCAGGAGCATTTTACCGGACTTGCCAACTATAAAAACGCGAACGGCTGGTGGTACATCGCAGACGGCAAGGTGGACTTCACGCACAGCGGCGTCGATAAGAACAAGAACGGCTGGTTCTATGTGACGGGCGGGAAAGTGCAGTTTGATTTCACCGGGCTGGCGAATTATAAAAATGCCAACGGCTGGTGGTACATCCGCGGCGGCAAAGTGGACTTCACGCACAACGGTGTCGATAAGAACAAAAACGGCTGGTGGTATGTGACCGGCGGCAAGGTCAACTTCAGTTACACCGGTGTCGCGAACTACAAGAATGCCAACGGCTGGTGGTATATTAGCGGCGGCAAAGTGGACTTCACGCACAACGGCGTCGAAAAGAACAAGAACGGCTGGTGGTATGTAAACGGCGGCAAGGTTCTTTTTGATGAGTGCCTGACTTACGCGGCCCAATTTGTGGGGGCGCACGCGGGGAGTGCTCAGTCGGCGGAAGAAAAGCTGTACAACTGCTTTACCTATATGTGCGACCACTATAACTACACCCGCTTTTACGGTACCCCGACGGCAGCGGATCTTCCCTCCTACGCGGTGGACTATTTTAAAACCGGGACAGGAAATTGTTACCGCCATGCCGCCGCCGTTACGTGTGTTGCCAAAGTGCTAGGGTATGAGACACGAACGGCAATCGGTCAGATCGAGAGCAGTCAGGGACATGGCATCATGACCGCGCACGGGTGGTGTGAAGTGAAGGTGAATGGTACATGGTATATCTGCGATGTGGGATATGATGTCTACATGAAAACCATGGCACAATATCCCCGCACACTGGCGGTGGACAACCGCTATACACTGCATGTGACGAACGGAAAAGCTGTTTGGGAGTAACCTGAAAGGAAAACGCGAATTGGCGTTTCTTATTCAGAGAGGAGACGGAAAGAAATGAAAAAAACATTGGCAGTATCCCTGCTCGTTTTCATGGTTGCCTCCGTGTTCGCTGTGGGCACGGCATGCTCGAACGAAACAGCAGGCGAGACAACAACCGCCACAACCAACGAAACAGAAGGCGGGACAACAGCCGCCACGACCAGTGACGCAGCTGCCGCCGCGGTGAGCGACGCGGAGTTCGCGACGTATCTGGGGGAGGTCAAGACCTGCCAGTACTTTACGGACGATCCAGTCGAGGAGGCGCAAGTGGAGACCATCGTAAACGCCGGCATCAACGCGCAGAGCGGGATGAACCAGCAGGACTGGCATTTTACCGCGGTCACATCGCAGGACATCATGGATGAGATCGCCGATGACATGGATACGCCCCGCTCCGACTCCGGCAGCCTGTCGAGAGCGCAGGTCGCCGACGCGCCGCTTCTCATCATCGTCTCCTGCGGCGAGGGGACTGAATACGATGCCGGGCTCGCGACGCAGGCCATGAATGCCGCCGCGCTGGCGCTCGGATACGGAACGAAGATCGTCTCTTCGCCGACCTCGGTCCTCAACGGAGAAAGGCAGGACTATTACCGCGAACTGCTCGGGATTCCGGAGGATATGGAGACCGTCGGGATGCTTTTGGTCGGCAAAGCGCTCGATACCTCGGATCTGGATCCGGACTCCATCACCGGGGCCACGGATAGGAATCCGTATGATGAGATGACGACGTATCTGCCGTAAAGCGGTTTTCACATTGTTTTTTTGGGTGGACAAGCCTTATAATTTCGCGCAAAAACATTGTATTCTCAATGGTTTTTAGGTACAATAATACCACATATTTTAGGAACTATTCTGCAGCAGTATAGAACGATAAAGTAAAGCAAAAAGAGTTTGACGGAGGGAGCGGCATCATGAAAAAAACACGGAAATTCAACAAAAGACCCGGTTGGAACAGATTTCTGGCCGGTATTCTTTCGGTTGTGATGGTGTGCGGATCGTTCGGCGTTGGCGGGATCAGCGTCGCGTACGCCGATACGCCGGAGGAGGAAGTCACGGCACAAGCCGCGGATGAGACCGCGGTGGAAGCGTCTGCGACGCAGGCCGCGGAGGAGACCGCGGTGGAAGCGGCTGCAACACAGGCCGCGGAACCGGAGACGATCGAATCGACCGGATCTCCGGAGGAGAACCTTGACGCGGAGGAGACACTCCCCGCGGTGGAGACCTATGCGGAGACGCTCGAGGAGGTAGAGGCATTTGCCATCTACAGCGAGGATGACTACTCGTTGACATTCTATACCGACGAAACCGTCCCGGAGGCGGAGAGTGAGTATAACGGCAAGACCGTAACAAACGTGTATACGGGTCTGGAGACCCTTGAAGCGACCGACTACACCAAAACCCCGTGGTACAGTATTCGAAGAAGCGTGACAAACGTGGTGATCGATGCATCGTTTGCCAACGCGCGGCCCATCAACTTCGAGAATTGGTTCTATGGGTTCGATAACGCGGAATTCAGCGGGCTTGTGAATATGGACACCTCGCAAGCGGAGAGCATGGGATGCATGTTCTGGGGCTGCGAAAAACTGGATCTTGCGTCGGAAACGAACGATGTAAGCGGTTGGGATACATCAAATGTTTCTAACATGGGCACCATGTTCGAAGAATGCTTTAGTCTGACAAACGTGGATGCGCTGGCAAATTGGGATACTTCGTCCGTGATCTACATGGATCACACGTTTAGCGCTTGTGAAAATCTGACAGGCATAGAAGGACTGTCAAATTGGGACACCTCGTCCGTGCAGTATATGTACGAAATGTTTGAATATTGCATAAGTCTTACCAGCGTGGACGCGTTGGCGAGTTGGGACACCTCGAACGTGGAGGATATGTATGGCATGTTCTATTACTGCACAAGCCTTGAAAGCGTGGACGGCCTGGCGGAGTGGCATACCTCGTCCGTGGAGGACATGAGCTGGATGTTCGGTGATTGTACAAGCCTTACAACTGTGGATCTGTCGAAGTGGAACACTGCGAATGTGACAGATATGGGATGCATGTTCGAGATGTACTATAGCAGCGAAGAAGGCATAAGCGCGGCCCTTACCAGTGTGAACCTTTCAAACTGGGATACTTCGAGCGTGACGGGCATGTACGGGATGTTCGGTGATTGCGCAAGCCTTACAAGCTTGGATGGGCTTGCGGATTGGGATACCTCGTCCGTTGTGGATATGGATAGCATGTTCTATGAATGCACAAGTCTTGAAAGCGAGGACGCGTTGGCGAGCTGGGACACCTCGTCCGTGGTGTATATATATGACATGTTCTATGACTGCAAGAGCCTTACCAGCGTGGATGTCTCAAACTGGGACACTTCGAAGGTGACGGACATGGACTACACGTTCTATGGCTGCGAGAGCCTGACAGATCTGGATGTTTCCGGTTGGGACACTTTGAGTTCCACATGGATGAACAACATGTTCCAAGGCTGTTCCAGTCTGGAAAGCCTCGACTTAAGCAATTGGGATACAAGCAAGGTGACAGAGGCATCACATTATGCGAATTTCGCCACTGACTGCGATTCCCTTGAGTGGATCAAGATCGGGGACGACTTCGACCTGTTTGAAAAGAGCAGCGCCCCGCTCGTCTCCCAGCAGACCTGGTATGACAGCGATACAAAAGGAACCGTGGTATCAGACAACTACATGATCGGTATAAAAGGGGCTGGCACATACTACACCTCAACGAAAGAGGCGTTTGCCATCTACAGCGAGGAGGAAGGCAGCCTTTCGTTCTATGTGGATGTGGTGCCCGCTGTCGGCGATACTTATGACAACAAGCCTGTAACGAACGTGTATACGGGGCTGGAGAGTCTCGTGGCGAAAGACTATGGCGAGGCCCCGTGGTATGATGTCCACGAAAGCGTGACGGACATTGTATTCGATTCATCGTTCGCGGGCGCGCAGCCGGAAAGCCTCGCATATTGGTTCTACGACTTCTCGGATGCCGCATTCAGCGGGCTCGCGAATGTGGACACCTCGAGTGTGACGGACATGGCGGCTATGTTTGAAGAATGCGCAAAACTGACCAGCGTGGACGACATGAAGGATTGGGACACCTCCAAGGTTACGGATATGTATGCCATGTTCTATGATTGTCAAGCCCTTACCAGCGTGGATGGTCTGACGGGTTGGGACACCTCATCCGTGGAGGATATGAGCTGGATGTTCGCTGAGTGTACAAGCCTTACAACCGTGGATTTGTCGAAGTGGAACACCGAGAATGTGACAGATATGGGATGCATGTTCGAGATGTTCTATAGTAACGGAGAGGGCATAAGCTCGGCCCTTACAAGTGTGAATCTTTCAGGCTGGGATACTTCGAACGTGACGGGCATGTACTGGATGTTCAGTGATTGCGCAAACCTTATAAGCGTGGAGGGGCTGGCGGATTGGGACACCTCGTCCGTGGAGGATATGGACTACATGTTCTATAACTGCGAGAGCCTTACCAGCGTGGACGTGTCCGGTTGGGACACTCCGTCCGCGGTGTATATATACGGCATGTTCTGTGGCTGTGAGAGCCTTACCAGCGTGGACGTCTCAAACTGGGATACATCGAACGTGACGGACATGGACTACACGTTCTATGGCTGTGAGAGCCTGACAAGCCTGGATGTGTCCGGTTGGGACACTTCGAGCGCCACATGGATGAACAACATGTTCCAAGGCTGTTCCAGTCTGGAAAGCCTCGACTTAAGCAATTGGGATACGAGTAAGGTAACGCAACACTACGAGGATTTCGCCACTGACTGCGATTCCCTTGAGTGGATCAAGATCGGGGACGATTTCGACCTGTTTGAAAAGAGCAGCGACCCGCTCGTCTCCCAGAAGACCTGGTACGACAGTGATACAAAAGGAACCGTGGTATCAGACAACTACATGATCGGTATAAAAGAGGCCGGCACATACTACACTTCAACGATAGACGCGTTTGCCGTCTACAGCGAGGATGAGGGCAGCCTTTCGTTCTATGTGGATACGGTGCCCGCCGTCGGCGACACTTATGACGGCAAGACCGTGACGAACGTGTATACGGGTTTGGAGGCCCTCGATTTGGATTATACTGATGGGTCAACCGATCTTCCGTGGTACGGTATCAGGGAAAACGTGACAAATGTAGTGATCGATGAATCGTTTGCGGAGGCGCAGCCTGTAAGCCTCGCGTTTTGGTTCTATGATTTCTCGAATGCCACATTCAACGGACTTGCGAATTTGGACACCTCGAAGGTGGAAAATATGTATGCCATGTTCTATGACTGCACAAGTCTTGGAAGCGTGGACGGGCTTGCGAATTGGGACACTTCGAATGTGACGGATATGAGCTGGATGTTCGCTGAGTGTACAAGCCTTAAAACCGTGGATTTGTCGAAGTGGAACACCGAGAATGTGACAGATATGAGCTGCTTGTTCGAGATGTACTATAGCAGCGAAGAAGGCATAAGCGCGGACCTTACCAGTGTGGATCTTTCAGGCTGGGATACTTCGAACGTGACGGGCATGTACTGGATGTTCAGTGATTGCGCAAGCCTTACAAGCGTGGAAGGGCTGGCGGATTGGGATACCTCGTCCGTGGTGTATATATTCGACATGTTCGATGGTTGCAAGAACCTTACCAGCGTGGATGTCTCAAACTGGGATACCTCGAACGTGACGGACATGGACTACACGTTCTATGACTGTGAGAGCCTGACAAGTCTGGATGTGTCCGGCTGGGACACTTCGAATGTTACGTGGATGAACAACATGTTCCAAGGCTGTTCCAGTCTGGAAAGCCTCGACTTAAGCAATTGGAAAACGAGTAAGGTAACGCAACACTACGAGGATTTCGCCACTGACTGCGATTCCCTTGAGTGGATCGCGATCGGGGACGACTTTACCCTGTTTGCCACGAGCCCCGACGCGCTCGTCTCCCAGCAGATCTGGTACGACAGCGATACAAAAGGAACCGTGGTATCAGACAACTACATGATCGGTATAAAAGAGGCCGGCACATACTACACTTCAACGATAGACGCATTTGCCGTCTACAGCGAGGATGACTACTCGCTGACGTTCTATTGGGACGTGGCACCCGCCGAGGGCGGTACCTATAACGGAAAGACCGTGACGGAAGTGTACACGGATTTGGAGACCCTTGATTTGGATTTAGGTGAGTCAACCGATCTTCCGTGGTACGAGGTCCGGGAAACCGTGACAAGCGTGGTGATCGATGAATCGTTTGCGGAGGCGCAGCCTATCAGCCTCGCATATTGGTTCTTCGAATTCTCAGATGCCGCATTCAGCGGACTTGAGAATATGGACACCTCGAAGGTGGAAAGCATGTACGGCACATTCGCCTATTGTGCAGGCCTTGCCAGCGTGGAAGACCTGTCGGATTGGAACACCATGTCCGTGGAGGATATGGGTTGCACGTTCTATGGCTGCACAAATCTTACCGGCGTGGACGGGCTTGCGAATTGGGACACCTCGTCCGTGGAGGACATGTATGGCACGTTCTATGAATGCACAAGCCTTGCCAGCGTGGAAGGCTTGTCGGATTGGAACACCTCGTCTGTGGAGGATATGGTGGCCATGTTCTATGGCTGCACAAGTCTTACCAGCGTGGAAGACCTGTCGGATTGGGACACCTCGTCCGTGGAGGATATAGAGGCCATGTTCGAAAGCTGCACAAGTCTTACCGGCGTGGATGTCTCAAACTGGGATACTTCGAACGTGACGGGTATGGGCTTTACGTTCTGGGCTGCACAAGTCTTCCCGGCGTGGATGTCTCAAACTGGGATACCTCGAGCGTGACGGACATGACTGCTATGTTCCAGGGCTGCGAAAGCCTGACAAGTCTGGACGTGTCAGGATGGGATACTTCGAATGTGACGAGCATGTGGGCTGTGTTTGCGTATTGTCCGAGTCTGACAAGCGTAGATGTATCGAACTGGGATACTTCGAACGTGACGGACATGGAGTCCCTGTTTGACAGCTGCGCCAGCCTGACCAGCGTGGACGTGTCAAATTGGGACACCTCGAACGTGGAATGTATGGATGATATGTTCGCAAACTGCGAAAGCCTCACCTCCCTTGACTTAAGCAATTGGGATACGGGCAATGTAACAAGCGGCGAGAGATTCGCCATCGGATGCCCGGCGCTGGAATGGGTTGCGATCGGGGAGAACACCGACATCTTTACCAGAGGCCAGGTGGTGGATCAGCAGATCTGGTACGACAGCCCGGAGAACGGCAGCATCATATCGGAGGATTATCTGCAGGATGTGACCGAGCCCGGCACGTACTGGACGTATACGACCAAAGCGCCGGAGGCGTTTGCCGTCTACAGCGAGGATGACTGCTCGCTGACGTTCTATTGGGACGTGGCACCCGCCGAGGACGGTACCTATAACGGAAAGACCGTGACGGATGTGTATACGGGTTTGGAGACTCTCGATTTGGATGATGATGAGTTAACCGATCTTCCGTGGTACGATATCAGGGAAGACGTGACAAGCGTAGTGATCGATGAATCGTTTGCGGAGGCGCAGCCTATCAGCCTCGCATATTGGTTCTTCGAATTCTCAGATGCCGCGTTCAGCGGACTTGAGAATATGGACACCTCGAAGGTGGAGAGCATGTACGGCACGTTTGCCTATTGTGCAGGCCTTGCCAGTGTGGAAGGCCTGTCGGATTGGGACACCTCGTCCGTGGAGGACATGTACGGCACGTTTGCCTATTGTGCAGGCCTTGCCAGCGTGGAAGACCTGTCGGATTGGGACACCACGTCTGTGGAAGATATGGGGTACATGTTCTATGACTGCACAAGTCTTGAAAACGTGGACGGGCTGACGAGTTGGGACACCTCGTCCGTGGAGGACATGTACGGCACGTTCGCCGATTGTGCAGGCCTTGCCAGCGTGGAAGGCCTGTCGGATTGGGACACCTCGTCCGTGGAGGATATAGAGGGCATGTTCTATGACTGCACAAGTCTTACCAGCGCGGACGGGCTGGCGGATTGGGATACCTCGAGCGTGACGGACATGACTGGCATGTTCCAGAGCTGCGAAAGTCTGACAAGTCTGGACGTGTCGGGATGGGATACTTCGAGTGTGACGAGCATGTGGGCTGTGTTTGCGTATTGTCCGAGTCTGACAAGCGTAGATGTATCGAACTGGGATACTTCGAACGTGACGGACATGGAGTCCCTGTTTGACGAATGCGCAAGTCTGACCAGCGTGGACGTGTCAAATTGGGACACCTCGAACGTGAAGTGGATGGATGATATGTTCGCGAACTGCGAAAGCCTCACCTCCCTTGACTTAAGCAATTGGGATACGGGCAATGTAACAAGCGGCGAGAGATTCGCCATCGGATGCCCGGCGCTGGAATGGGTTGCGATCGGGGAGAACACCGACATCTTTACCAGAGGCCAGGTGGTGGATCAGCAGATCTGGTACGACAGCCCGGAGAACGGCAGTATCGTATCGGAGGATTACCTGCAGGATGTGACCGAGCCCGGCACGTACTGGACGTATACGACCAAAGCGCCGGAGGCGTTTGCCGTCTACAGCGAGGATGACAACTCACTGACATTCTATACGGACGAAACCGTCCCGGAGGTGGGGAGTGAATATAAAGACAAGACCGTGACGGAAGTGTACACGGGTTTGGAGACCCTCGCCGTGGATTATGGTGAGTCAACCGACCTTCCGTGGTACGAGGTCCGGGAAACCGTGACAAGCGTAGTAATCGATGAATCGTTTGCGGAGGCGCAGCCTATCAGCCTCGCATATTGGTTCTTTGAATTCTCAAATGCCGCATTCAGCGGACTTGAGAATATGAACACCTCGAAGGTGGAGAACATGTACGGCACGTTCGCCTATTGTGCGGGCCTTACCAGCGTGGAAGGCCTGTCGGATTGGGACACCTCGTCCGTGGAGGATATGGGGGGCACATTCTATGAATGCACAAGCCTCACCAGTGTGGATGTCTCAAGCTGGGATACTTCGAACGTGGTAGACATGTTATTCCTGTTTTCAGACTGTTATAATCTGACAAGCATTGATGTGTCGGATTGGGATACCTCGTCCGTGGAAGATATGTATGGAATGTTCAGTGACTGCACAAGTCTTACCGGCGTGGATGTCTCAAACTGGGATACTTCGAACGTGGTAGACATGGCATTTCTGTTCTTAGACTGTTATAATCTGACAGGCATTGATGTGTCGGATTGGGATACCTCGAGCGTGACGGACATGACCGGTATGTTCCAGAGGTGCGAAAACCTGACAAGTCTGGACGTGTCGGGATGGGATACCTCGAATGTGACGAGCATGTGGGGTCTGTTTGCGGGTTGTACAAGCCTGACAAGTGTAGATGTGTCGGGCTGGGATACCTCGAACGTGACGACCATGGAATCCCTGTTTGACAGCTGCGCAAGTCTGACCAGCGTGGACGTGTCAAATTGGGACATCTCGAACGTGGAATGTATGGATGATATGTTCGCGAACTGCGAAAGCCTCACCTCCCTTGACTTAAGCAATTGGGATACGGGAAATGTAACAAGCGGTGAGAGATTCGCCATCGGATGCCCGGCGCTGGAGTGGGTTGCGATTGGTGAGAACACCGACATCTTTACCAGAGGCCAGGTGGTGGATCAGCAGATCTGGTACGACAGCCCGGAGAACGGCAGCATCGTATCGGAGGATTATCTGCAGGATGTGACCGAACCCGGTACATACTGGACGTATACGGTTGCGCAGCCGACCACTGACAAGACCGTCTTGAACGCGGCGATCGAGTTAGCGGAAGAGCTGGCGGAGTATAAGGACAACTACACACCGGACAGCTGGAATGCCCTCCAGAATGCCCTGGATGCGGCAAAGGCAGTCAGTGCGGACGACAGCGCGACACAGGATGACGTAGACAGCGCGACGTACGCTCTCGTGAACGCGATTGCGAATCTGGGGCTTGCGCCGCCCGATAAAGTTGACAAGACGATCCTGAACGCGGAGATCGCGGCAACGGAAGCTCTGGAGGAGTACAAGGACTACTACACACCGGAGAGCTGGGAGGCCCTCCAGAATGCCCTGGCCGCGGCAAAGGCAGTCAGCGCGGATGCCAACGCGACACAGGATGAGGTAGACAGTGCGTCGGTCGCTCTCGTGGACGCGCTTACGAAGCTGGAGCAGATACACACCGATGTAGTCGACAAGACCATCCTGGAAGCGGCGATCGATACCGCGGACGCGTTAGACGAAAGTGATTACACACCGGAGAGCTGGGCAGCGCTTGCAGAGGCGCTCGAGGCCGCGAAGGCAGTCGACGCGGATCCGGACGCGACACAGGATGCCGTAAATGATGCGACGGTTGCCCTTGTAACGGCAATCGTAGGTTTGGAGAAGCCGGAACCGATACCAGTCAGCGGGGTCGATAAGAGCGAGCTGTTAAGCGAGATCGTGACGGATTCCCTGTTGCTGGAGGGCTGTTACACAGCGGACACCTGGGCACCGTTTGAGGAAAGCCTTATGGACGCGGTGAGCGTCCTGGCTGACCCGGATGCCACGCAGGATGAGGTAGACGCTGCAGTGCTCGCGCTGCAGACCGCTAAGGATAACCTGGTGCTTAAAGATGGGCTCCTCAAGGATTCCGACGGGGTTTGGCGCCTGTATGCGGACGGTGTGTTCTGCAAAGATTATTACGGCTTTGCGGAGAACGCGAACGGCAAGTGGTATGTCGAAAGCGGTGTTGTCGACTTTACAAAGACGGATATCTTAAAAGACCGGACCGGCGCCATCGGTACCGCGGGTGACTGGTACTACGTGATCGGCAACAAGGTGCAGACAGGCTTTACGGGCCTTAGCAACTTCCGCAACGTGAACGGCTGGTGGTACATCAAAGACGGCAAAGTGGACTTCACCCACAACGGCGTCGATAAGAACAAGAACGGCTGGTACTATGTGGAAGGCGGCCGGGTGCAGTTCGGCTACACGGGCCTTTCGAACTACAAGAACGACAACGGCTGGTGGTACATCAAGAACGGCAGAGTGGACTTCACCCACAACGGTGTCGACAAGAACAAGAACGGCTGGTACTATGTGGAAGGCGGCAAGGTACGGTTTGACTTTACGGGCCTTGGCAACTACGGAAACGCGAACGGCTGGTGGTATATCAGCGGCGGCAAAGTGGACTTCACCCACAACGGCGTCGATAAGAACAAGAACGGCTGGTGGTACGTAAGCGGTGGCAAGGTCAACTTTAACTTCCACGGGATCGCGTCGAACCAGAACGGCACCTGGTACTTAAACAACGGTAAGGTACAGTTCGCCTACAGCGGGACCGTGACCTACAACGGCAGGACCTACACCGTGCGGCACGGATACGTGATCGGATAAATCAGATCAGCGAAGCAATGTAAGGAGAGGCCCCTTGGGGCCTCTTTTTACACGCCAATTATAAAATTTCAGTAAAGTGCGGCATAAAACAAGGAAATAACACCCCTCTGCGGAAGATATATTAGGGTAGAGGTTTTCGGGCATTTTTTCGCGCGAAAACCGGAAAGGGAACTTTTATGACAATCCGGGAACAGCTGGAACTCAGAGAACGGGAATACTTAAGCCCGTTTGCCGCGTTGAGCGAAAACTCGCGCGGACGGGATGTGGACGAGCCGCAGTGCGACATCCGTCCGGTCTATCAGAGGGACCGGGACCGGATCCTGCACAGCAAAGCGTTTCGTCGTTTAAAGGACAAAACACAGGTATTTCTCTCTCCGAAGGGCGATCACTACCGCACGCGTCTCACCCATGTGCTGGAGGTTTCCCAGAACGCGCGGACCATCGCGAAGGCCCTACGCTTAAACGAGGAGCTCACCGAGGCCATCGCGCTGGGGCACGACCTGGGGCACACGCCGTTCGGGCACGCCGGAGAGCGGATGTTAAACGAGATCGTCGAGGGCGGATTTTCCCACAACGAGCAAAGCGTCCGCATCGTGGAGCGGCTTGAGAAGGGCGGACGCGGATTAAACCTCACCTGGGAGGTGCGGGACGGGATCCGCAATCACAGGTCGGACGGGCATCCGGCGACGCTGGAGGGCTGTGTGGTGCGTCTTTCCGACAAGATCGCCTACGTCAATCACGATATCGACGACGCGATCCGCGCGGGCATCATGCGCGAGGAGGAAATCCCGGCCGCGTTGCGCGAAGTGTTGGGAGGTTCGACGCGGGAGCGCTTAAACACGCTGATCCACGACACCATCATAACGAGCCAGGACCAAAACGAGATCCACATGTCCGACGCGGTGCAGGAGGCGATGGACGAACTGCGGCAGTTCATGTTTGCCCACGTGTACACGAACCCCGTCGCGAAAGGCGAGGAGAACAAGGCCAAGGAACTTTTAGAGCGTCTGTTCCTGTATTACACGGATCATGTGGACGAGCTTGGGCATACACAGCAGGTCATGCTGGAGGCGGGAGAACCGTTGGACCGTGTCGTCTGCGACTACATCGCGGGGATGACGGACCAGTACGCGGTGGCCAAGTTTGAAGAGATCTTTGTGCCGAAACAGTGGACAGTCTATTGACGGGAGAGGGAGCCGGATCGCATGCCATATTATTCCGATGAACTGATCGAGGAGGTCCGCGCCGCGAATGACATTGTGGACGTGATCTCCGGATATGTTGATCTGAAAAAAAAGGGAGCCGACTATTTTGGTCTGTGTCCCTTTCATAATGAAAAGACGCCGTCGTTTTCCGTCTCCCGCAACAAGCAGATCTATTACTGCTTCGGGTGCCATGAGGGCGGAAACGTGCTGAGCTTTCTCATGAAATACGAGAACCTCTCGTTTCAGGAAGCCATGCAGGTGTTGGCCGACCGGGCCGGCATCGCGCTGCCGAAGCAGGAGATGAACGCCGCGCAGAAACAGGCGGCGGACCGGCGCGCAAAGCTCCTGGAGATCAACAAAGAGGCGGCGCTGTATTTTCACCGTCTGCTTCTCGCCCCGGAGGGAAAGCGCGCGTTGGAATACCTGAAGGGACGTGGCTTGACGGACGAAACGATCAAGCATTTCGGCCTCGGCTATTCCAATAAATACAGTGACGATCTGTATAAATATTTAAAGAAAAAAGGATACGCGGACGAACTGTTAAAGGACAGCGGCCTGATCACGATCGATGAGAAAAAGGGCGCTTACGACAAGTTCTGGAACCGCGCGATGTTTCCGATCATGGACGCGGGCAGCCGTGTCATCGGATTCGGCGGCCGGGTCATGGGCGAGGGGGAGCCAAAGTACTTAAACTCGCCGGAGACCGCGATCTTTGAAAAGAGCCGGAACTTATACGGGCTGAATTTTGCCCGCCGTTCCAGACGGCCCGGGTTTCTCCTGTGCGAGGGGTACATGGATGTGATCGCCCTGCACCAGGCCGGGTTTGACAATGCCGTGGCCGCGCTGGGAACCTCGTTTACCTCCGGGCACGCGAATCTGCTGCGGCGCTACGCGCAGGAAGTGTACCTGACCTTCGACAGTGACGAGGCGGGCGTCCGGGCAGCGCTTCGGGCCATTCCGCTCCTGCGGGAGGTAGGCCTGTCCGCGCGCGTCGTGGATATGCAGCCTCACAAGGATCCGGATGAGTTTATCGGAGCGCTCGGAGCAGAGGAATATCAAAAGCGGATTGACGAGGCAGAGCCCGGCTTTCTCTTTGAGGTGCGCATTCTGGTGCGCTCCTATGACCTCAACGATCCGGAGCGCAAGACGACCTGCATACGGGAGATCGCGCGGCGCCTGATCCGGCAGTTTCCGGACCGGATGGAGCGGGAAAACTATATGGAGGCGATCGCGCGGCAATATCCGTTTGGAATGGAGCAGCTGCGGGAGGCGGTCAACAGCGAGGGTGCCCGCACCGGCATCGTCAGTTCCGGGCGGCCGCAGCGCGCGCCGACGCGGAGCGTGAAGCCGAAGGAAAGTGGAATGCGGCAGGTGCAGAGCCTGCTGCTTACCTGGATGGTCGAGGATCCGGGCATCTTTGACGCCGTGGCGCGCTATATCGGACCGGAGGATTTTACCGGGGAGCTGGACCGGGCGGTCGCGAAGGAAGTCTTCGCGCAGCACGAAAAAGGCGAAGTGGTACCGGCACGGATCGTAGGCCTGTTCCCGGAGGAGCAGCAGCGCGAGGTGGCCGGCATGTTCGCGGAACATCTCCCCTCTGTGGAGGATCGGAATCACCGCGAAAAGGCCTTAAACGAAGCGGTGCGGCGCGTAAAGCAAAACAGTATAAAAGAGCGGGCCGACCGCATGGACCAGCTGGACGCGGCAGAACAGCAAAGATTGATCGATGAGAGAAGTCAACTGGAAAAAAGTCAGATTAAAATAGAAAAATAGGGAAGGATGAGAGAGATGGCTGAGAAAAAGACGACGGAAAAGACAACAGCGAAGAAGACGACAGCGGCCGCGAAGAAGGAGACAACCGCTGCGAAAGCAACCGCGGCGAAATCGACGACGGCGAAGAAGGAGACCGCGGCGAAATCGACGACGGCGAAGAAGGAGACCGCCGCGAAATCGACGACGGCGAAGAAGGAGACGACCGCGGCGAAATCGACGACGGCGAAGAAGGAAACCGCGGCGAAATCGACGACGGCGGCGAAGAAAGAGACCGCCGCAAAGACGACAGCGGCGAAGAAGGAGACCGCCACGAAATCGACGACGGCGAAGAAGGAAACGGCTTCGAAATCGACGACGGCCGCGAAGAAAGAAACCGCGGTGAAATCGACAACCGCCGCAAAGACGACAACGGCGAAGAAGGAGACTGCCGCGAAATCGACGACGGCGGCGAAGAAAGAAACTGCCGCGAAGACGACGACGGCGGCGAAGAAAGAGACCGCCGCAAAGACGACAGCGGCGAAGAAGGAAACCGCCGCGAAATCGACGACGACGGCGAAGAAGGAGACTGCCACGAAATCGACGACGGCGGCGAAGAAGGAGACCGCCGCGAAGACGACGGCTGCGAAGAAAGAGACCGCCGCGAAGACGACAACGGCAAAGAAGGAGACCGCCGCGAAGAAGGAGACCGCCGCAAAATCAACGACGGCTGCGAAGAAAGAGTCTGCCGCGAAGTCGACAACGGCGAAGAAAGAAACCGCCGCGAAGACGACGGCGGCGAAGAAAGAGACTGCCACGAAATCGACGACGGCCGCGAAGAAGGAAACTGCTGCGAAGACGACGGCGGCGAAATCGACGGCTGCGAAGAAGGAGACCGCGGCAAAAACGACGAACGCGAAGAAGGAGACTGCGGCGAAATCGGCAGCCGCGAAGAAGGAGACTGCGGCGAAATCGACGGCTGCGAAGAAGGAGACGGCCGCGAAGGAGTCGACGACCGCGAAGAAGGAGACTGCGGCGAAATCGGCGGCCGCGAAGAAGGAATCGATCACTGCGAAGAAAGAGACCACCGCGAAATCGACTGCGGCGAAGAAAGAGACTGCCGCGAAGAAGGAGACCGCGGCAAAATCGACGACGGCGAAAAAAGAGACCACGGCCGCGAAGAAGGAAACAAGCACAACGAAAAAAGAGACGACCGCGAAAAAAGTGGAAAAGCCCGAGCCGGAGAAGAAAGCCGAAAAGCTCGAGCCGGAAGACAGCGAAGAGGAGCGCATGGTGCAGATGCAAAAAAAGCTGCCCGAGCTTCTTGATTTCGCGAAAAAGAAAAAGAACATGCTGGAATATCAGGAAGTCAGCGACTTTTTCAAGGATTTGAACCTGACGCCGGAGGAGATCGAAAACGTACTCGACTATCTGGAGTCCAATCATGTGGATGTCCTGCGTATCGCGAATGATGATGAGATCCTGATCGACGATGAGGACAGCGAGATGGACATGGAGGTAGAGGTGGAGAAGATCGACCTGTCGGTGCCCGACGGAGTCAGCCTCGAGGATCCGGTCCGCATGTATTTAAAAGAAATCGGCAAGGTGCCGCTGCTTACCGCCGAGGAGGAGATCGAACTGGCGAAGAGCATGGAGGAGGGAGCCGCCGCGGCGGAAAAGGCCGAGGCGCTTACCGTAAAGTTGCAGACCGCGTCCGCGAAGGAACGGCCGAAGCTGGAAAAGCAGATTTCGAAACTGACACAGAAAGCGAACGAAGGGGCCAACTCCAAGAAACGTCTGGCCGAGGCGAACCTCCGACTCGTTGTGAGTATCGCGAAGCGCTATGTGGGCCGCGGCATGCTGTTTTTGGATCTGATCCAGGAGGGCAATCTGGGCCTGATAAAAGCGGTGGAAAAATTTGATTACCGGAAGGGATACAAGTTCAGCACCTACGCGACATGGTGGATCCGACAGGCGATCACGCGCGCCATCGCGGATCAGGCGCGGACCATCCGCATCCCCGTACATATGGTGGAGACGATCAACAAGCTGATCCGGATCTCCCGGCAGCTCTTGCAGGAGCTGGGCCGCGAGCCGACGCCGGAGGAGATCGCGGAGGAGATGAACATGCCGGTGGAGCGCGTGCGCGAGATCTTAAAGATCTCCCAGGAGCCGGTGTCGCTGGAGACACCCATCGGCGAGGAGGAAGACAGCCATCTGGGCGATTTTATCCAGGATGAAAACGTGCCGATCCCCTCGGAGGCCGCGGCGTCCACGCTGCTCAAAGAACAGCTCGTGGAAGTGCTTGGCACGCTGACCGAGCGGGAACAGAAGGTATTGCGTTTGCGCTTTGGAATGGACGACGGGCGCGCCCGTACCCTGGAAGAGGTTGGCAAGGAGTTTAATGTCACCCGGGAGCGCATCCGCCAGATCGAAGCGAAAGCGCTCCGGAAACTGCGGCATCCGAGCCGCAGCCGCAAGCTGAAGGATTATCTGGACTGATGAACATAAAGTTATCGGAGCGCATGGAAGCACTCTTCGAGATGGTCACACCGGGCAGCCGCTTGGCTGATGTGGGATGCGACCATGCTTTCCTTCCGATCGAGTTGTGCCGGACGGGACGGATCCCCTCCGCGGTCGCGATGGATGTAAAACCGGGGCCGCTGGAGCGGGCACAGGAACACATTTCGGCCTGTGGCCTGGAAGACGAGATTGCGGTACGTCTCTCCGATGGGATTGCGGAACTGGAAGAAGGGGAAGCCGACGCGGTGCTGATTGCCGGCATGGGCGGCCTGCTGATCGCGCGGATCCTCACGGATCACGCGATACCGGAAAGCGTCACCGAACTGATCCTCGCTCCGCAGTCCGAGTTCGCAGATGTCCGGCGCTGCGTCCGTGAGATCGGCTTTGTGATCACGGACGAGGACATGGTCCTGGAGGACGGGAAGTTTTATCCCATCATAAAGGCCGCACGCGGCACACCGCAAAGCGAACCGGATCCCGGCGCAGCCGATGACGGTTCCGATACAGTGGACCGGCAGGAGCTCGAGGATAATTTTGGGCCGATCCTTTTAGCCAACCGCCACCCGGTCCTGCACAAATGGCTGGAACGCGAACTAGCCGTAACGGACGATATTTTGTCCAACCTGCGCGATGTGTCGCTGCGTTTATCCGGCCATGGTAACTTAAGGGAAAGAGAAAGAGAATTGGAATATAAAAGGGAATTATTGATAACTGCGTTGGGTTATTATTTATAAATGATTAGGCGATTTAATAATGTAAATGTGTGTGAATAAGAAACAAGGAGACAACCCCTATGATCACCTTAACGATCCACGGCGAGCAGCGCCAATACCCCGCAGGCACCCTGTATCAGGAGATTGCCCGCGAGTACCAGAAAGACTATGACAGCACGATCATGCTGATCCGCTTTGACAACATCCTGCGCGAGTTGTCAAAGGAAGTGATTAAGGAGGGTACGATCGAATTTGTCACGATGGCTGACAAACCGGGCATCAGCACCTACCGCCGGACCGTCGTGCTCATGATGGCGGCCGCGCTCGATGAGCTGTATCCGGAGGACCGCGTCTTCGTGCAGCATTCCCTCGGGCCGGGCTATTACTGTGAATTTCGCGAAAAAGACCAGTATGTGCCGGCCGACGAGGAGCGCCTGCAGGCCTTAAAGGCAAAGATGGATGAGTTTGCCGCGGCCAATCTGCCGATTTTAAAACACAATGTCAAAAAGCAGGACGCCATCGACTTTTTTAATAAGGTGGGACGGGACGAGAAAGCGCGTCTGCTGCGCTACCGTCGCCATTCCCGGGTCAATCTGTATACTTTAAACAACTATCGGGATTATTACTACGGCTATATGGCGCCTTCGACGGGCTACTGCAAACAGTTCGATCTGGTTCCGTATCAGAAGGGCTTCATGCTGCTCTTTCCTGATCCGGACACAAACAGCGTGCCGGCGTTTACCCCGTTGAACAAGCTGTTTCATACGATGGACGATTCCACCACCTGGGCAGAGGAGATGGGCGTGCGCACGATCGCCGATCTGGATGACGTGATCGCCGACGGGGGCATCCTGGATCTCATCCTGGTGCAGGAGGCCCTTATGGAGCAGAACATCGGGGATATCGCCGAACAGATCGCGGCGGATCCGAAGAAAAAGATCGTCCTGATCGCGGGGCCTTCCTCCTCGGGCAAGACGACCTTCTCGCACCGGCTCTCCATCCAGCTGGCGGCGCACGGGCTGCGTCCGCATCCCATTTCGCTGGACGACTTCTATGTAAACCGCGAGGATACGCCGCGCGACGAGAACGGGGACTACGACTTTGAATGTCTCGAAGCCATTGACATTCCGCTGCTCAATCAGATGATGAACGACCTCCTGGCCGAAAAAGAAGTGACCTTGCCGGTCTTTAACTTCCGGACGGGCCAGCGGGAGTTTCGCAGCAAGCCGATGCGCCTGCGGGAAGGGGACGTGCTCGTGATCGAGGGGATTCACGGCCTGAATGAAAAACTGACGGAAGAGCTGCCCGCGGAGAGCAAGTTCAAGATCTACATCAGCGCGCTGACCCAGCTCAATGTGGACTCCCAGAACAATCTCTCCACGACGGACACCCGTCTCATCCGGCGCATGGTGCGGGACGCGCGGACCAGAAACACCTCCGCGACGGAGACATTGGCGCGCTGGGACGCGGTGCGGCGCGGCGAGGAACGGAACATTTTCCCCTATCAGGAGGGGGCGGATGTGATGTTCAACTCCGCTTTGATTTACGAATTGGCTGTGCTAAAATGTTATGCGGAACCGCTGCTGTTTTCCGTGGACGAGGCCAGTCTGGAGTACGAGGAAGCCAAGCGGCTCTTAAAGATTTTGGATTATGCGCTCCCCGTTCCCGGTGAGGAGATCGGACACAATTCGATCCTCCGGGAGTTTATGGGCGGAGGGTGCTTCAATATTTAGTAAATGATGTGAGTAGGACAGGTGATCGCGGCTGCAGGCGCCGAAAGGCCGCAGCTGAGGAAAGTCCGGGCTTCACAGGGCAGGATGCCGGTTAACGGCCGGTGGAGGCGACTCCAAGGATAGTGCAACAGAAATGAACCGCACGGATTTCCGTGTAAGGGTGGAAGGGCAGTGTAAGAGACTACCGCCCGGCCGGCAACGGCCGGGGCACATGTAAACCCCATCCGAAGCAAGACCGAGACGAAGCGTTGACGTGGCCCGCCAGCTTCAGGTAGGTTGCCAGAGGCAGTCGGCGACGACTGTCCCAGACAGATGATCACCCGCGACAGGACCCGGCTTATCGTCCTGCTCACATGAAAAAAAGAGGTGCAGTTATGCGAAATCGGTTTCAAAACTTTATGGAAGGACGGTACGGCAACGACCGGTTGAACCAGGTCCTCTGCTTTGCCGCGCTGGCTCTCGCCATCATAGATATTTTTGTGAATATCAATATTATCTGGTACATTGCCGTGGTCATTCTGGTGATCGTGTTCTGGCGGATGCTTTCCAGAAACACGACGCGGCGCGCGATAGAAAACGACCGGTTTCTGGCATTTTTCTCCCGGTTCCGGCGCGGCGGCGGACGCTACGGCGGCGGAGGCTATGGCGGAGGAGGCTATAACGGCGGCGGTTACGGCGGACGCGGCTATGGCGGCCAAAACGCGGGTGCCGGCGCGAACAGCTACACCCGCCAGGAGAACGCCGAGCGCAAACGGGCGCAGCGGCAGGACAAACGCTACTACAAGTTTTACAACTGTCCCAACTGCAATCAGAAGGTGCGTGTCCCGAAGGGCAAGGGCAGGATCGAGATCACCTGTCCGAAGTGCCACACCTCGTTTATTCGAAAGACTTGACGGACCGGCCTTTCGCGAGGCGGCACAAGCGTGCGGCCGGGCGAAAAGCGTCACGGCGCGGAGAATGTTATGTTTGGGTATATCACGGTCAACACCAAAAGCTTATCAGATGAAAACAAGCAGCAGTACCAGGCTTACTACTGCGGGCTTTGTCATGCGTTAAAAGAGGACGGCGGGGCAAAGACACGGATGCTCTTAAACTATGACATGACGTTTCTGGTCATCCTGCTCACCGGGCTGTATGAGCTGCCCAACGAGGAGACCCGGTTCGTCTGCGGCGTCCACCCCGGCAAGAAGAAGACGGCGTACATCAACGACGCCACACGCTACGCGGCCGAGATGAACATCCTGTTGTCTTACAACAACCTGGAGGACGACTGGAAGGACGACCACAGCTACCGAAAGCATGTGTATTCCAGGATGTTGAAAAAGGAGTATGACCGGATCTCCGAAAAATACCCCCGGCAGGCCGCCGCGCTTACGCAGTACATGGAACAGCTCGACCTGCTGGAGTCCAGAAATGAGCAGAATATCGACGCGATTTCCGGCCTTACCGGAGAGATGCTCGGGGACATCTTTGCCTGGAAAGACGACATCTGGTCGGAGGAGCTGCACTGCCTCGGTTTTTACCTGGGCAAGTTTATCTATCTGATGGACTCCTATGAGGATCTGGAAAAAGATGAGAAAAAGAACGAATACAATCCGTTTTCCGAAATGGCGCGCAAGAACCCGAAAGAGTATGAGACATGGAGCAAGCTGATCTTAACGAGCATGATGTCGGAGTGCGCGAAGTCGTTTGAGCGCCTGCCCATCCTGCAGCACGCGGATATCATTCGCAACATCCTGTATTCCGGCGTGTGGTCCAAATATGAGTATCTGCAGGAGAAGAAGAAAAAACGGAGCGAGCGGACAGAGAGAGTAAAAGCGGAGGCAGTGAAGTGAGAGATCCGTATGAGGTGCTGGGCGTATCGCGCAATGCCACCGATGAAGAGATAAAAAGAGCATATCGAAACTTAAGCCGCAAGTATCATCCGGACCAGAACGTAAACAGCGCGCATCCGGAGGTCGCGGAAGAGAAGTTTAAAGAGGTACAGCAGGCCTATAACCAGATCATGAAGGAAAAGCAGCAGGGCTATTCCGGCGCGTACCAGAACAACAGCGGCGGACGCTACGGCTATGGCGGGCAGTCCGGTGCCGGCGGCCGCGCGGGCTATGGCGGAGGCGGCTATGGCGGCCAGCAGGCCTATGGCGGGCAGCAGCGGACCTACGCGGGCGATTCCCCGGAGATGCAGGCGGCGGCCAATTACATCAACAGCGGGCATTTCGCGGAGGCGCTGCACACGTTAAACAGCATTCCGAACGCGGATCGTTCCGCGCGGTGGTACTATTTTTCCGCGGTGGCCAATCAGGGGGCCGGCAACAATGTGCAGGCGATGGAATACGCGCGGCGCGCCGTGGAGATGGAGCCGAGCAACATGGAGTACCGCCAGTTTATGCAGAATCTGGAGTACGGCGGGACCTGGTATTCCAACATGGGTTCCTCCTATGAGCGCTCCTGCGCCAATCCGCAGATGATCTGCATGATTCTGGTCTGTATTTGCTGTTTGTGCGGAGGCGGCGGATGGTGTTGTTATCCGGGAGGGATGATGTTCTGACGATTCATATTTCTGTTCGCAATTTAGTGGAGTTTGTCTTTCGCTCCGGCGATATCGACAACCGGATTGGAGCCGGCGTCCAGACCGAGGCCATGCTGCAGGGCAACCGCATGCACCGCAAGATCCAGCGGAGCATGGGGAGCGGCTACCGCGCGGAGGTGGCCTTAAAACACGAGCTGGACATGGGAGGCTACATCCTCTCCGTTGAAGGCCGCGCGGACGGCATTTTTTGCAGGGATGCTGCGGCGGATGCCGGCGTGTTTTTGTCCGGAGAGGAAGCGGAGTCCGCCACGGAGCCGACCTGGTTCATCGACGAAATCAAATCTATGTACACCGATGTGACGCGCTTTGAGACGCCGCAGACGGTGCATCTCGCGCAGGCGAAGACCTATGCCTATATCTACGCGCTGCAAAACGACCTTACGCAAATCGGCGTGCAGGTCACCTACTGCAATCTGGACACCGAGGAGATCAAACGGTTTGAGGAGATCCTCTCCTTTGCGGAGCTCTCCGGCTGGTTCGAGGACATGATCGCCTCCTATCGCCGCTGGACGGACTATCAGTATGAGTGGAGCGGGACCCGCCGGGACTCGATCCGGGCGCTTTCGTTTCCTTTTTCCTATCGGGAGGGGCAGAAAAAACTGGCCGCGGATGTCTACCGCACGATCGCGCGGGAAAAGACGCTGTTTTTGCAGGCACCCACCGGCACCGGCAAGACGATCGCCACCGTGTTCCCGGCGGTAAAAGCGATGGGCGAGGAACTGACGGACGTGATCTTTTACCTCACGGCCAAGACGGTCACGCGCACCGTCGCGAAAGAGGCGTTTGACGTCTTAAAGGACGGAGGGCTGCGGATGAAGGTGGTCACGATCACGGCGAAGGAGAAGTGCTGTCCGCTCGAAGAGATGGACTGCAATCCGGAGCACTGTCCCTACGCGAAGGGACACTACGACCGGGTGGGCGACGCGGTCTACGAACTGTGGACGGGAGAGGACGACTACACGCGCGATGGGCTGCTGGCGCAGGCACAAAAGCACGCGGTCTGCCCGTTTGAGATGACGCTCGACCTGGCGCAGTGGTCGGACGCGGTCATCTGCGACTACAACTATGTGTTCGACCCGAACGTCTATCTGCGGCGGTTCTTCGCCGAGGGCGAGCACGGGGACTATGTGTTCCTGGTCGATGAGGCCCACAACCTCGTCGAGCGCGGGAGGGCGATGTACAGCGCCGACCTCGTCAAAGAGGAGTTCCTGCGCGTGAAAAAGATCTTTAAAAAACGAGCCCCCGACGATTCGAAAATCGCGAATGCGCTGGAGAAATGCAACCGGCAGATGCTCGAGTGGAAGAGGGCGTGCGAGGACGACCTCGTGTTGGACGATATCGGGAATCTTCCGTTTTCCCTGATGCGTCTGATGTCGCTGCTGGATGAGTTTTTGCGCAGGCGGACCCCGTTCCCGGAACGGACGGACATCACGGAATTTTATTTTTCCCTGCGGCATTTCTTAAATATGTACGACCGGATCGACGAGAACTACGTGCTGTACGCGGACTTTGACGAGGCAAAACATTTTGTGCTGCATCTGTACTGCGTGAATCCGGCACAGAGCATACAGGAGTGTGTGGACCGCGGCCGGAGTGCCGTCTTCTTTTCGGCGACGCTGCTGCCGATCCGCTATTACAAGAGCCTCTTAAGCGTGCGGACGGACGACTACGCGGTCTACGCGGAGACGTCGTTTACGAAAGACCAGCGGCTGCTCTTTGTCGCGCAGGATGTGAGCAGCCTGTATAAGCGGCGGAATCTGGAAGAGTATCAGATGATCGCGGACTACATCGAAGAGGTCGCGCTGGCGCGGCGGGGAAACTACATCGTGTATTTCCCGTCGTACCGGTTTATGGAAGATGTGTATGTGCAGTTTATGAGGATGGCGCAATGGAAAGCGCCGGACAGCATCGTGCAGAGCGCCAACATGACGGAGGCGGAGCGGGAGGCGTTTCTCGCGGCCTTTTCGAAGGAGCGGAAACGGTCGCTCGTGGCTTTCTGCGTGCTCGGCGGCATCTTCGCCGAGGGTATCGATCTGGTCGGGGAGCAGCTGGTCGGCGTGCTCATTGTCGGGACCGGGCTGCCGCAGATCTGCAGCGAGCGCGAGATCTTAAAAGGATATTACAACGGGGAGCTGACGGTGTCGGGTGAGGACGGCGGTGCCGATCCCGCGGTGCCCGGAGGCGGCGAGGGCTTCGCCTATGCCTATCAATATCCCGGCATGAACAAGGTCATGCAGGCTGCCGGGCGGGTGATCCGCACCGCGGCGGATGTCGGCGTGATCGGGCTGTTGGACGAGCGCTTTTTGCGCCGGGATTATCGGGAACTCTTCCCGCGGGAGTGGGACGATTTTACGACATGTCAGATCGAGACGCTGCCGGCGATGCTCAAAACATTCTGGGCGGAGCACGATACCTAAGCCGCGCCCCCTGAGAATGCGCATAGATGTATTTTTAGGAAGGGTTGGTTGAGTTTTAAGCAGCGTTTCTTTATAATGAATAAGAAAGCAATCACGCAGCTTGATATAGATGCGAAGCAGAGAAGTTTGGAGGGAATCGCATGAGCGAAGTACGCAGAGTCTATGTGGAGAAAAAAGAACCCTACGCGGTGCAGGCGCGGGAGCTTTTGGAAGAAATAAGAAGCTACCTTGGCATCGCGGGTGTGTCGGGCGTGCGGGAACTGGTCCGCTACGATGTGGAGAACGTCTCCGACGAGACCTACGCGAAAGCCCTTGTTTCCGTGTTTTCCGAACCCCCGGTCGATGATGTCTACGAAGAGACCTTCGACGCGCGCGGCGCGGAGGTTTTTTCCGTTGAGTACCTGCCGGGACAGTTCGATCAGCGCGCCGACTCCGCCGAGCAGTGCGTAAAGCTCTTAAACGAAGAGGAGGAGCCGCTGATCCGCTCCGCGACGACCTATGTGATCGAGGGCGAGGTGAGCGCGGAGGAGCTCGCGGCCATCAAACATCACTGCATCAATCCCGTGGACTCCCGGGAGACCGGCCTTGAGAAGCCGCAGACGCTGGTACAGGAGTTTGCCGAGCCGGAGGATGTCCCCGTTCTGACGGGATTTTCCGCCATGACGGAAGGACCCTTGGCGGAACTCTATGTGTCCCTCGGCCTCGCCATGACGTTTGCCGATTTTCTCCATATCCAGCGCTACTTCGCAAACGAAGAACACCGTGATCCGACGATGACGGAGATGCGCGTGCTCGACACCTACTGGTCCGACCACTGCCGTCACACGACGTTTTCCACGGAGCTTACGGACATTATGTTCGATGACGGGGACTATCTGGAGCCGATCCTCGCGTCCTGCAACCAGTACCGCGACGCCTTTGCGGAACTCTATGCCGACCGGCCGGATAAGTATGTCTGTCTGATGGACCTGGCCTTAATGGCGATGCGGCAGTTGCAAAAGGCGGGAAAACTGAATGATAAAGAAGAATCCGAGGAGATCAACGCCTGTTCCATCGTCGTGCCGATCACGGTAGACGGACAGGAAGAGGAGTGGCTGATCAACTTTAAAAACGAGACGCACAATCATCCGACGGAGATCGAGCCGTTCGGCGGCGCGGCCACCTGCCTTGGCGGCGCGATCCGCGACCCGCTCTCTGGGCGGACTTACGTATATCAGGCGATGCGCGTGACCGGCGCGGCCGATCCAACCACTCCCCTCGAAGAGACGCTCGCGGGGAAACTCCCGCAGCAGAGCATCGTCCGCTCGGCGGCGCAGGGATACAGCTCCTACGGCAACCAGATCGGGCTGGCGACAGGGCTTGTAAAAGAAATCTATCATCCGGACTATGTGGCGAAGCGCATGGAGATCGGCGCCGTTTTGGGCGCGGCTCCGAGACGGGCCGTACAGCGGCTGACCCCCGCTCCGGACGATGTCATCGTTCTTCTGGGCGGCCGGACGGGGCGCGACGGCTGCGGCGGAGCGACCGGTTCCTCCAAAGCGCACAATACGGCCTCCCTCGATACATGCGGGGCCGAGGTGCAGAAGGGCAATCCGCCGACCGAGCGCAAGATGCAGCGCCTGTTCCGGCGCGAGGAAGTCGCCCATCTGATCAAAAAATGCAACGATTTCGGCGCGGGCGGGGTGTCTGTGGCCATCGGCGAGCTGGCTGACGGGCTGCGGATCGAACTCGACAAGGTGCCGAAGAAATATGCCGGACTCGACGGCACGGAACTGGCCATCTCCGAATCGCAGGAGCGGATGGCCGTGGTCGTGGCGCCGGAGGATGTGGACACATTTTTGTCTTACGCAGCGGAGGAAAATCTGGAAGCCGTACCTGTGGCGGTCGTGACGGAAGACCCGCGGCTCGTTCTCCTGTGGCGGGGTAAAGCGATCGTCGACATTTCCCGCGCGTTCCTCGACACGAACGGAGCGCATCAGGAGACCCGCGTGGAGGTGGACATTCCGGCAAGAAAAGACAGCTGCCTGGGACAGATTCCGGTTGCGAAAGCGGCGGAGGACCTGCGCACGGGGGATGTCCGTGCCGCGTGGCTTGATACGCTGCGGGATTTAAACGTCTGTTCCCAAAAGGGATTGGTGGAACGGTTTGATTCCTCCATCGGGGCGGGCAGTGTGTACATGCCTTACGGTGGGCGCTGGCAACTGACCGAGACGCAGACGATGGTCTCGAAGGTGCCGGTCCTTACCGGAAAAAGCGATGCGGTCACGCTCATGAGTTATGGGTTTGATCCGTATCTCTCGAGCTGGAGCCCGTATCACGGCGCGGCCTATGCCGTGACCGAGTCCGTGGCGAAGATCGTCGCGGCGGGCGGTGATCCCCGGACGATCCGCTTTAGTTTTCAGGAATATTTCCGCCGGATGACCCCGGATCCGCGCTGCTGGAGCCAGCCGTTTACGGCGCTTCTCGGCGCCTACAGCGCGCAGATGGGATTCGGGCTGCCCTCTATCGGGGGAAAGGACTCCATGTCCGGCAGTTTCAATGATATCGACGTGCCGCCGACGCTCGTCTCCTTCGCCGTAGACGTGGCGCGCGAGCCGGACATCGTGACGCCGGAACTTAAAAATCCCGGGGACAAGCTGGTCCTCTTTTCCATCGATACGGACGCGTACGACCTGCCGGACTATGAGCGGGCCGGGCGCTTATATGATACCGTGCATCAGTTGACGCAGGAAAAGAAGCTCAAGGCTGTCTACGCGCTTGACGCATATGGGCTGGCCGCGGCTGTGAGCAAGATGGCCTTCGGAAATAAGCTCGGCGTGACGCTTGACGAGTCGGTCCTGCGCGAAGCCGTCTTCGGGACGGGCTTCGGAAACCTGGTGGCCGAAGTCGCGCCGGAGGATGTGGACGCGGTGCTCGCGGCCGTGGAGGCCGCGATGAGGGCGGATGCGGCGACTTCGACGGACCCATGCGAAAAACAGGCGGACGGGTGTGGAAAGAATGCCTGCGTCGTCGGCGAGGTGCTGGCCGAGCCCGTGTTCCGGTACGGCGACGCGGAGATTTCTCTGGACGAGGCGTTCGCCGCCTGGACCGGCACGCTCGAGAAGGTGTTCCCGACCCGCGCGGGCAAAGAAAATCGCGAACTTCCTCTGGAACTCTACAATGAAAAGCATATTTACGTCTGTCAGCATAAGACGGCGCGGCCGAACGTGTTTCTCCCGGTCTTCCCGGGCACGAACTGTGAGTACGACTCTGCCGCGGCATTCCGGAGGGCGGGAGCGGACGTCACGACGCTGGTGTTTAAAAACCGCTCGGCGGAGGATATCCGAGACTCGGTGGACGCGTTTGTTCACGCGATCGACCAGGCGCAGATCGTCATGCTTCCCGGCGGCTTTTCCGCGGGCGACGAGCCGGAGGGCTCCGCGAAGTTCTTCGCGACGGCGTTTCGCAATGCGAAGATGAAGGAGGCCGTTGAACGGCTCCTGAACGAGCGCGACGGTCTGATGCTCGGCATCTGCAACGGGTTCCAAGCGCTGATCAAGCTGGGCCTCGTCCCGACCGGCCACATCGCGGACGGTACGGCCGATTCACCGACACTGACGTACAACACGATCGGCCGGCACATCTCGAAGATGGTCTATACGAAAGTCGTATCCAATAAATCGCCCTGGCTGCAGCTCGCCGAACTCGACGGCATCTACACGAGCCCGGCCTCCCACGGGGAAGGGCGTTTCGTGGCTCCGCAGGACGTTCTCGACCGGCTCTTCGCAAACGGACAGGTCGCGACACAGTATGTCGATGAGAACGGCATGCCGACGATGGATGAGGAATGGAACGTGAACGGTTCTTACATGGCCATCGAGGGTATCACGAGCCCGGACGGACGGATTCTCGGCAAGATGGCGCATGTGGAGCGCCGCGGCGACGGGGTCGCGATCAACATCTACGGCGAGCAGGACATGAAGGTGTTTGAGTCCGGCGTGCGGTACTTCCAAGACTGATTTTCGAAAAACAAATATAAAAACTTTTTCAGGAGGAGAAGCAAGATGCCGAACATTATGAGCGCCTTGAATACACTGTTGACAAAGCTGCAGGATGCAGAAAAATCAGTTTCTGAGGAAGGCAGCGTTTCCGCGCATGACCTTGAGAAGGAACTGGGAGTGTTTTCCGACAAACCGGAGGAAGAGTGTGGCAAATTTGACAATCCGCCGGAATTTGTGGGTTGATATTTTCCTTTTGCGTTTTATAATATGAATCGGAAAGGAAGCGAATAAATAACCATGGAAGTCTATTTTGACAACGCGGCGACGACCGCGATGAGCCAGGCGGCCCTGGACGCGATGATCCCGGCCTTAAACGAGGTGTACGGCAATCCTTCAAGCCTCCACACCGTCGGACAGCTGGTAAAAGAGCAGCTGGAGCAGGCCCGGGCCGACATCGCGGCATGCATCGGTGCCGAGCCGCACGAGATCATTTTCACTTCCGGCGGCAGCGAAGCGGACAATCAGGCCATCGTCTCCATCGCGCGCTGGGGCGCGAAGCGGAACAAACGCCATATCATCTCGACCGCGTTTGAGCACCATGCTGTGCTGCACACGCTGCAGAAGCTGGAAAAAGAGGGCTTTGAAGTCACTTATCTGGATGTCCATCCCGAGGGGATGATCTACCCCGAGCAGGTGGAGGAGGCGATCCGCCCGGACACCTGCCTTGTGACGATCATGTACGCGAACAACGAGATCGGCAGCATCATGCCGATTCCCGAGATCGGCGCGATCTGCAAAGAAAAGAAGGTCATCTTCCACACGGACGCCGTGCAGGCGGTCGGCCATCTGGATATCAACGTAAAGGAACAAAACATCGACATGCTGTCAATGTCCGCGCACAAGTTTCACGGACCGAAGGGCGTGGGCGCGCTGTATGCCCGCAGGGGCATCATCCTCTCGAACATCATCGAGGGCGGAGCGCAGGAGCGCGGCAAGCGCGCCGGCACGGAAAACATTCCGGCCATCCTCGGCATGGCGGCGGCATTGAAAGACATCCTCGCGCACCGCGAGGAGAACACGGCGAAAGAGATCGCGATGCGGGACCGCCTGATCGAAGGCCTCTCGCAGATCCCGCACTCAAAGTTAAACGGGGATCCGGTGAAACGCCTGCCCGGCAACGTGCATTTCTGCTTTGAGGGCATTGAGGGCGAGTCACTGCTGCTCATGCTGGACATGAAAGGCATCGCGGCATCGTCCGGCTCGGCCTGTACGTCCGGATCGCTCGATCCGTCCCACGTACTCCTGGCCATCGGGCTGCCTCACTCGGTCGCCCACGGGTCGCTGCGGCTGTCCCTGTCGGAGTACAACACGATGGAAGAGGTCGAATATGTGCTCTCGGTCGTGCCGGGGGTCGTGGAATATCTGCGGGATATGTCCCCTGTCTGGGAAGAACTGGAGAAAGGAGAGTTGGAACATGTTATATAGTGAAAAAGTGATGGACCATTTTGAACATCCGCGCAACGTCGGCGAGATCGAGGACGCGGACGGCATCGGCGAGGTCGGTAACGCGAAGTGCGGCGACATCATGCGGATGTACTTAAAGATCGATGACAACGGCATCATCACCGACTGCAAGTTCAAGACGTTCGGCTGCGGTTCGGCCATTGCGACGAGTTCGATGGCGACGGAACTGATCAAGGGCAAGAGCGTGGACGAGGCGCTCGAACTCTCAAACCGCGCGGTCGTAGAGGCACTGGACGGACTGCCGGCACACAAGATCCACTGCTCCGTGCTGGCGGAGGAGGCGGTAAAGGCGGCCGTCAAGGATTACTATGACAAACACGGCATCGAGTACGATCCGGAACTCTTCAAAAACATGGAGGACTGCGAGCACTGCGGCCTGGAGTGAGGCGGAAGTGCGTAGCGCGAAACAATCCGAGATATCATAAACGATGCTTGGCAGGGGGAACCGCGAAGAGGCGGCGCCCCCTGTTTTTGTTCGCAATTTTTCGGCAGGCATGGTAAGATAGAAGAGACTTCGGAAGAGAGGAAACCATCTTGCAAGAATTGTATGACAAGATCCTTGCCGGGGAAGACCTGCGGGAGAACCTGATCGAATTAAAAAAGTGCTTAAAGGCGGAAGAAAACCGCACGGCGTTTCGGGAGATCTGCGCGGACACCTATGACGTGTTCACACAGTGCCTGGCCGATGCCGATCCGAAAGTGCGCAAGACCGCGGCCGATATTCTGGGGGAGATGGAGGCGCAGGAGGCACTGGAGGAGCTGATGCGTGCCTGGCGCGCGGAGGAGACGCTTTTTATCCGGGAGGACTATGTAAAGGCGCTTGCCGCGCTGGATTGCGAGGCGTATCTGGACGAATTTCACGCGCGTCTTGCCGCGCTGCGGGAGAGCGAAGCGCCCGAGACCGAGCGAAAGCACGCCCGCGCGGAGGCCGCCGCGCTGCAGGCCCTGCTCCTCGACAAGGAAGGCATAAAAAAACACAAATTTACCGGATACGAGCGCGCGAACGAGGTGGTCCTCACGACGCTGCCGGCGTTTCGGGGAGAGCTTTTGGACGCGCTGCCGTTTCAAAAGGCGAAGTGCCCGGGCGGGATCGCCGCAACGGTGATCGATATGCAGCTGGTGCTGGAGTGCCGGTATTGGCAGGAAATGCTCTTTGTTGTGCATGCCAATCCCCTCGGTTCGAAACCGGAGGAGATCGCGGCCGCGCTCGCCGCGTCGGATCTCATGGAGCTGCTTCTCGAAAATCATCGCGGCGAAGCGCCTTTTTACTTCCGCGTGGGCGTTACGGGGGCGCTGGGGCGCCCGGAGAAGAGCCATCTGGCCTGGCAGGCCGGACAGGCGATCCAGGAGGCGTTCGGCGACCGCCTGATCAACTCCCCCTCTCACTATGAGGTGGAGGTCCGGCTGACGGTGGACCGGGAAGGCCACATCACGCCTTATCTGAAACTTTATACGATTCCGGACCACCGGTTCCGCTACCGCCGCGCGCACGTGGCGGCGAGTATGCGGCCGAATGTGGCCGCAGGGATCGTCGGCCTGGCGCGTCCGTATTTTTTCGATCACGCGCAGGTGCTGGATCCGTTCTGCGGGGTGGGAACCCTTTTAATCGAGCGGGAATTCGCCGGCGGCGTGCGCAGCGCCTACGGCATCGATACCTTTGGCGAAGCGATCGAGAAGGCGCGCGGGAACACGCAGATCGCCGATCTGCCGATTCACTATATCAACCGGGACTTTTTTGACTTTACCCACGACTATCTATTTGACGAGATCCTGACCGATCTGCCGGCAAACTTCGAGGACCGGGCGGAGGCGGACGCTTTTTACGGGCGTTTTTTAAAAAAGGCGGAGGAAGTGCTCGCTCCGGACGGGCGGATCTTTTGCTATACGACAGAGACGCGCCTGTTAAAGAAGCATCTGCGCTTAAACGGACAGTTCCGCCTGCTGCGGGAATTCCCGATCCTGGAAAGAGGCCGGAGCGCGTTTCTGATCCTGGAGAGAAGAGAGGCGGCTGGGAGCGTCGGCCCGGAGGACGCGCAGGAGCAGGATGAGGCATGATCGAATGAAGCATACATTTTCAGGACGGATAAAAATCATATTGTCGCTTTTGTGTGCCGCGGGACTCGTGGTCGCTGCCGGGTGCGGCAGCACGGGTTCGGATGCCGGAGAGGCGGCCGGACGCACGGAGGAAACCGGCAGCGAAGCAGAGTCGGAAGCGACCGGAACCGGCGCGGAGGAAGGCACTGCCGGTGTGAACGCCGATAAGCTCGCCGTGACGAGCGCAGAGGCCGCCGACGGGGACGACGGGGACGACGCGCTCTCTGCGGCGGAAGCGGACGAGGTTAAGAGCGCGGAAACAGACGAGGCGGAGACAGCGGATGCCGCGCCCGCTTCCGAGGGGACGAAGACGCTTACGATCTCCGCTACCGGGGACTGCACACTCGGCGCGATGCAGGAGCACGGCTATGCGGGATCTTTTAACTCCTACTATGACAATTACGGGGAGGATTACTTCTTCTCCGGCGTGCGCGATATCTTCGCGGCGGACGACCTGACGATCATCAACCTCGAGTGCGTGCTCACGAACGCCACGGAGCGCGAGGAGAAGGAATACAGCTTAAAAGGCGCCCCGGAATATGTCGGGATCATGACCGGCAGTTCCGTGGACGCGGTCTCCCTGGGAAACAACCACACCTATGACTACGGCCAGGAGGGCTTTGACGAGACTGTCAGCGTCGTGGACGACGCGGGGATCGCCTATGCCTACGACGGGTGCCCCGGCCTGTATGTCTCCGATGACGGCGTGCGGGTGGGCATCGTTTCCGCGAACGCGTACTATGACGAACCGGACCTTCGCGACTCGATGAGCGCTGAGATCGCGTCGCTGCGCGAGGAAGGCGCCGAAGTGGTCATCTGCTGCTGTCACTGGGGCATCGAGAAGGACTATTATCCGTCGGACGATCAGGTGTCGCTGGCGCACGCGCTCATCGACGCGGGCGCGGATCTCATCATCGGGAACCATCCGCATGTCCTGCAAAGCGTGGAGGTCTATGACGGAAAAGTGATCTGCTACAGCCTCGGCAACTTCTGTTTCGGCGGAAACTTAAATCCCGAGGATAAAAACACGATGATCTACCAGCAGACCTTCACGATTGAAGACGGGGAACTGCAAACGGACGCGATCGACGCGCGGATCATTCCCTGCCGTTTGAGTTCGGCGGACACATACAACGATTTTCAGCCGACTGTCGCGAGCGGGGAGCAAAAGGAGGAGATCATTGATCTGGTTAATGAGTACTCCTCAATCTTCGGCACGGCCTCGTTTGACGCGGAGGGGAATCTGGTATCCGCGGAATAGTTTTTATTTTCAGTGGACCGGTTTTATGATATAATGCTTTTCGTGTGAAAAATGATAAAAATGACAGAACCATCTTTGCGGCACAGGAGGAAGAAATTATGAAAAAAGTAGAGGATTATGTAAGAAGCATTCCGGATTTTCCGGAGCCCGGCATTATTTTTCGGGACATTACAACCGTCATTCAGGATCCGGACGGGCTGCAGCTGGCAGTCGACGGGATGGAGCAGTTTCTTGACGGCGTGGACTTCGACGTCGTGGCCGGCGCGGAGGCACGCGGCTTTATCTTCGGCGCCCCCATCGCCCGGGATCTGGGGAAAGAATTTGCCCTTGTCCGCAAGAAGGGGAAGCTCCCCTGCGAGACAATCTCCGAATCCTATGATCTGGAGTACGGCACGGCGGAGATCGAGATGCATACCGACGCGATCCAGCCGGGACAGCGTGTGGTCCTCGTGGACGACCTCATGGCGACGGGCGGCACGATGGAGGCTGCCATTCGTCTGGTGGAACGGCTCGGCGGCGAGGTGGTGAAAGTGATCTTTTTAATGGAGCTGGCCGGCTTAAACGGGCGGGAGAAGCTCGCGGACTACGATGTGGAATCCGTGATCATTTACCCTGGGAAGTGAGCGATAAGCGACGAGCGCAGGCTTTGACGTAAACACGCCGTGGCTGCTTGCAGGCAAAGGCGTGGAGACGGAAAAAGCCTGATGTGAGTGCAACGTACATCGAGGGAACTTTAGTTCCCGAGATGGGCGCTCGGAGCGGAGAAGAGGGATATATATGACAGAAAATAAGGCTCGAAAGCGCATAGACAACCTGTTGGACGCCGACAGTTTCGTGGAGCTCGGCGCGCTTGTCGCGTCGCGGACCACGGACTTTACCGTAAAGGAAGCACCGGCACCGTCCGACGGCGTGATCACCGGCTACGGCCAGATTGACGGCATCCCGGTCTATGTGTACAGCCAGGACCGGGAGGTCTTAAACGGGACGATCGGCGAGATGCACGCGAAAAAGATCGCGTCGCTCTATGACAAGGCGATGCGTACCGGCGCGCCCGTGATCGGTCTGCTCGACTGCGGCGGGTTCCGCCTGCAGGAGTCGGTCGACGCGCTGGACGCGCTTTCCGAGATATTGAAAAAACAGATGCGCTGCTCCGGCAGGCTGCTGATGATCAGCGGCGTTCTGGGAGCCTGCGCCGGCGGGATGACGCTCATCCCGGCGTTTTCCGATTTTACGTTTATGACAAAGGACGCGCAGCTGTTCGTCAACGCGCCGCACACCGTCACGGACAACGCGTCTCTGGCGCGCGACCCTGACCCGGCGGCTTATCAGAGTGAGACAGCCGGGCTGGCGGAAGTCCTGGATTCCGAGGACGCGGTGATCGAACGGATCCGCGCGCTTGTCCTGATGCTGGAAGAGGAAGAGTACGGCACCGAGAGTGACGAGGAGTTAAACCGTCTGATCGAGCTCGGCGGAAACGCGCGGGAGCCCGATACGCGGGCGCTGCTTACGGCCTGCGCGGACGGCGGCGACTTTCTGGAGATCGATTCCGCCTGCCATCCGGAGATGGTGACCGGGTTTTTCAAGTTGAACGGCCTGCTGGTCGGCGTGGCCGGCAACGCGCCGGCGCTGTATGATGAAAACGGCAAGCTCGTAAAAGAGCTGGAGCGGGGACTGACGGCCGGCGGCTGCGCCAAGGCCGCAAAGTTTTTCCATTTCTGTTCCCACCACGAGGTGCCGGTCCTGACCGTCTCGGCGGCGGATGGCTTTGCCAGGGTGGAGGAGACCGAGCGTGATCTGCCGCGGGCCCTGGAAAACATGCTGCAGGCGCTCGCGCGGACGAAGGCGGCGCGCGTGGGGCTGATCATCGGCGATACCTATGGAACGGCCTATCTCGCGATGAATATGCGTCCGCTCCGGAACGGATCGAGCATGCTCCTCGCCTGGGAGTCGGCGAAAGTCGGCCTGATGGAGGCGGAGAAGGCGGCCAACATCCTTTTTGCGGAGGACGATTCCGCCGAACGCGAGGCGGCCGCCTATGAGGAAAAACAAAACGCCGTCACCAGCGCGGCGGCGCATGGCAGCATCGACGCGGTCATCGACCCGCGGGAGACGAGGAAACATCTCATCATGGCATTTTCCATGCTGTGACGCGAGGGAGACAGTAAAATGCCGAAGAGAAAACGCAAAACCGAAGGCACCCCGGAACCGGCTGCAGCGACGCCGGAGACGGCGGCGGATTTCGAAGCGGATGATACGGAATTGATCGCGGTGATCGCGGCGGCGATCGCGGCGGCCCGCGAAGCAGAATCGCCCGCGCCGGTCATCACGGCGGTCCGCGAAGCAGAACCATCGGTGTCGGCCACCGGAGCGGTCCGCGCGCCGGACATTCCGGCGGCAGCCACCGGGGCGGCCCGCGAAGAGGAGACGCGAAACCCCTCGGACAGCTTTACGGCGCGCACGATCAAACGGCGCGGCAGACGGAGATAGACAGCAGACAAACGAGAGCAGAAACGAAAAGGAGCCCGGGCTATGAAGACCTATAAGATCACGGTAAACGGCAAAGTATACGATGTCACGGTGGAGGAACAGGAGCCGGAGGAAGTCCCGTCCCCCGCGGCGGAGGCGGACGAGCCGCAGTCTGACGCGGCAGCGCAGGCGGAATCGGCTCCACAGGGCGAATCGGCCCCGCAGGGTGAATCCGTACCCCAGAGCGCGTCGGCAGCCCCTGCAGGCGAGGCGGGCCCGATTCCGATTGAGGCCGGCGCCTCCGGCAAGATCGTCGACATCCTGGCCGAGCCCGGCACGGCCGTATCACGCGGCGATACCATCCTCATCCTTGAGGTCATGAAGATGGAGACGCCCGTCGTGGCGCCCGAGGACGGCACGATCGCGAGTGTGGAAGTCGCCAAAGGACAGTCGGTTGCCGCGGGCGCGCTTCTGGCTACGATGAACTAAAGCGCGGCATCGGAAAGAGACCGAAGCGGGCGCACACCCGATTGGAGAATTGTATATGGAAAAGAAACCTGTAAAGATAACGGAGACGGTCCTGCGGGACGCGCACCAGTCGCTCATGGCCACGCGCATGACCACGGAACAGATGCTCCCGATCCTTCCGGTGATGGACAAGGTCGGGTACCATGCCGTGGAGTGCTGGGGCGGCGCGACGTTTGACGCGTCCATGCGTTTTTTAAAGGAGGATCCGTGGGAGCGGCTCCGGAAGTTTCGTGACGCGTTCAAAAACACGAAGCTCCAGATGCTCTTTCGCGGGCAGAACATTCTCGGCTACAACCACTACGCCGACGATGTCGTCGCGTACTTTGTCCAAAAGTCCCTCGCGAACGGCATTGACATCATCCGCATCTTCGACTGTCTCAACGATCTTCGGAACCTGCAGACGGCCGTGGACGCGTGCAAAAAGGAGAACGGCACGTCGCAGGTCGCCCTTTCCTACACGCTCGGCGATGCCTACACCCTGGAGTACTGGGTGGACATCGCGAAGCGCATCGAGGACATGGGCGCGGACTCCGTCTGCATCAAGGATATGGCGGGGCTGCTCACCCCCTACGAGGCGGAGCGCCTGATCGGCGCGTTAAAGGAAAACATAAGCCTGCCGATCGAACTGCACACGCACTATACGAGCGGCTGCGCGTCCATGAGCTGCTTAAAGGCCGTGGAGGCGGGCTGTGACATCATCGATACGGCCATCTCCCCGCTGGCGCTGGGCACGTCCCAGCCGGCGACGGAAGTCATGGTCGAGACCTTTCAGGGGACCCCGTACGACACGGGGCTGGACCAGAATCTCCTGGCCGAGATCGCGGAATACTTCCAGCCGATCCGGGAGGAGGCGATAAAAAGCGGTCTCTTAAGCACCAAAGTGCTCGGCGTGGACATCAACACACTGCGCTACCAGGTGCCCGGCGGCATGCTCTCCAATATGGTCTCGCAGTTAAAAGAACAAAACGCCGAGGACAAGTACGAGGAAGTCCTGCGCGAGATTCCCCGTGTCCGCGAGGATCTGGGCGAGCCGCCGCTCGTGACGCCGTCCAGCCAGATCGTGGGGACGCAGGCGGTCTTAAACGTGCTGACTGGCGAGCGCTACAAGGTCGCGACGAACGAGACAAGGGCCCTCCTGCTCGGCCGCTACGGCAAAACGGTCAAACCGTTCAATCCCGAGGTCGTCGAAAAAGTGCTCGGAAAGGACAAAGACCAGGCGATCACCTGCCGTCCGGCCGATCTCATCGAGCCGCAGCTGTCGAAGCTGGAAGAGGAGATCAAAGAGTGGAAACAGCAGGACGAGGACGTGCTCTCCTACGCGCTGTTCCCGAAGCAGGCCATCGAGTTCTTTCAGTTCCGCGAGGCACAGGAAACGGGCGTGGACCCGGCGCTTGCGGACCGCGAGAACGGGGCGTACCCCGTCTAAAGGGACGAACAGGGTCTCTTTCCTTTCATCGGAAAATAAAGAGGAATAAAAGACATGCATGACAAAGTAACGGAAAAAGATATCGCGCGCATGGAGGAGGAGATCCGCCATCGCAAGCTCGTCGTGCGAAAAGAGGCGCTCGAGGACGTCAAGACAGCGCGCGCGCAGGGCGATTTAAGCGAAAACTACGAATACAAGGCGGCAAAAGAGTTCAAGAACGAGAACGAAAAGCGCATCCGCTATCTCGAAAACATGATCAAGACCGCCGAGATCATTCCCGACGACTCCGCCGAGGACGAGGTGGGGATGAACAACCGCGTGCTTTTGTATTTTGAGGACGAGGGCGTGGAGGAGGAGTACACGATCGTCACGACCGTGCGCGCCAACTCCCAAAACCGCTGGATCTCGCCGGAGTCCCCGCTCGGGAAGGCCGTGGTCGGACACAAAGAGGGCGACCGCGTGCGCGTCGAGCTGGAAAACGGCGGCGGCTACGAGGTCACGATCCGCGCGATCGAAAACACGGAGGACGACGGCTCCATCGGCCTGCGAAAGTATTAGAATCGCTTTGGGAAGCGAAAACGGGCTCCGTGCGGAACCCGTTTTTCTTAAATTATGTGACAAACGCAGCTAAAAAATCGAGAATTATGTGACAAAAGCGGCTAAAAAGTCGAGAATTATGTGACAGAGTTAAAGAAAACATGGCAACTTACGCAAACATCATCATCGATATCTCGCATGAAAAACTGGACCGTACCTTTCAGTACCGGATTCCGGAGGATCTCGCGGGCAAAGTGCGCCCCGGCGTGGCGGTGGATGTCCCGTTCGGACGGGGCAACCGCATGACGCGCGGCTGGGTGATCGAAGTGACGGGGGAGCCGGAGATTGAGCCGGAGCGCATCAAGGATGTGGCGGCGGTCGCGGAGGGAGAACTCCCGATCGAGTCCCAGCTGATCGCGCTGGCGGCATGGATCCGGGAGAATTTCGGCGGCACGATGAACCAGGCGTTAAAGACGGTGCTGCCGGTGAAGCGGCGGACGGCGGAGAAAGAGCAGCGGTTTGTGCATTTGGAACTTTCCCGGGAGGAAGCCGAGGCACAGCTCGCCGAGATGCGCCGGCTCCACCAGACGGCCCGGGAGCGGCTTTTGGCCGCGCTGCTCGACCAGTCGCCCCTGCCCTACGAGACCGTGACGGGCAAGCTGAACGTCACGGCAGCGGTCATCCGCGCGTTGGAGGAGCGGGGCATCGTGCGCGTCGAGCACATCCGCGCCTGGCGCAATCCGCTCGACCGGATGAAAAAGCAGGGCCACACCGTGGAGTTAAACCAGGCGCAGCGCGCGATCGCGGATGACATCCTGGCACATTTTCACGCCGGCGACCACTCGCCCTGCCTGATCCATGGGGTCACCGGCAGCGGCAAGACGGAGATCTACATCGAACTGATCGAGGCGGCGGTTGCCGAGGGGCGGCAGGCGATCGTCCTGATCCCGGAGATCGCGCTGACCTTTCAGACGGTGCTGCGGTTTTACAATCATTTCGGCGACCGGGTTTCGATCTTAAACTCCCGGATGTCCGCCGGCGAGCGCTACGATCAGTACGAGCGCGCGAAAAACGGGGACTTAGACGTGATCATCGGACCGCGTTCCGCCCTGTTTACGCCTTTTCAAAATCTCGGCTTTATCATCATCGACGAGGAGCACGAACCGACCTATAAGAACGAGAACGTCCCCTGTTACCACGCGCGCGAGGTGGCCATCGCCCGCGCGGCGATGTGCGGGGCGACGGTCGTGCTGGGCTCAGCCACTCCGTCGGTCGAGAGTTACGAGCGGACGCGCACCGGCGAATACCGCCTTTACGAGCTGCCCGAGCGGGTCAGCGACCGGCAGCTGCCCACCGTATACATCGAGGACATGCGGGAAGAGTTGAAAAACGGAAACCGGACCATCTTAAGCGAGCGGCTGGCAGCGCTCATGGAAGACCGGCTCTCGCGCGGCGAGCAAACCATGCTGTTTATCAATCGCCGCGGTTTGGCGGGATTCGTCTCGTGCCGTGCCTGCGGCCATGTGATGCAGTGTCCGCACTGCGATGTCTCCCTGACTCTGCATCGGGGCGGGCGGCTCGTGTGCCACTACTGCGGCTACTCCGAGCCCATGGTACAGCTCTGCCCGGAGTGCGGCTCCCCCTCCATCGGGACATTCAAAGGCGGCACACAGCGGGTGGAAGCCTACATCCGGGAACGCTTTCCCGAGGCGCGGGTGCTGCGCATGGATTTTGACACGACGCGCCAGCGGGACGCCTATGAGGAGATCCTGTCCGCCTTTGCCAACCAGGAGGCGGACATCCTGATCGGCACACAGATGATCGTGAAAGGACATGACTTTCCGAATGTTACGCTCGTCGGCGTGCTCGCGGCGGACCTTTCCCTGCACATCAGCGATTACCGCGCGTCGGAACGGACGTTTCAGCTGCTGACACAGGCGGCCGGACGGGCCGGACGGGGGAAGCGCCCCGGTGAAGTGGTGATCCAGACCTACCAGCCGGACCACTTCGCGATCACGGCGGCGGCGGAACAGGACTACAAAGACTTTTTCACGCAGGAGATCGCGTTCCGCAGGGTGATGAAATATCCGCCGGTCTGGAACATGCTCGTGATCCACCTGTCCGCCGAGGAGGAAAAACTAGTCAATGACGTGTCCGATATGTTACAATGTAAGCTAACGGAGCTCGTCGACCGGAACGCCGGTAAAATACAGATCATCGGTCCGGCGGACGCGGCGGTATCCAAAGTAAAGGATCAATATCGGAAAGTGCTCTACATAAAGAGCGCGGACTACGCGCAGCTGGTGCGGATCAAGGACGCGCTGGAAGCTTACGTACGGGAGGAACCCGCCTTTGGGAAGGTACCGGTACAGTTTGATTTTAACCCGATGAGTGGATTTTAGAGGAGAAACAATGGCATTACGTGAGATTCGCATGATCGGCGATGAGATGTTAACTAAACCCTGCAGAGAAGTAAAGGAGATCACTCCGCGTATCACGGAGCTGATCGAGGACTTGCTGGAAACCATGTACGATGCTGACGGGATCGGTCTGGCCGCGCCGCAGGTCGGCGTGCTGCGCCGGGTCGTGGTCATTGACATCTGGCAGCCCGGCGTGGAGGAAGCGGAAGAGAAACAGCTCGGCGAAGACGCCGCGGAAGACGGCGAAGATGCCGCGGCCGCGGAAGCAGGGGAAAAAGAGCAGCCGTCCGGTGAAGACGCCGCGGAAGCAGGGGAAAAAGAGCAGCCGTCCGGCGAAGAGGCCGCGGAGGCCGGCGAAGATACAGCGCCGCCCGGCGAAGAGGCCGCGGAGGATGGAGAAGAGGAGGAAGACGAGGGCCCCCTCATCATGATCAATCCTGTGATCACGCGCAAGGAAGGCGAGCAGACCGGGGATGAAGGATGCCTGAGCCTGCCCGGCAAAGTAGGGACGGTCACCCGTCCGAACGAAGTCACCGTGACCTATTTCGACGAGAACATGGAAGAGTACGAGCTGGAGGCCGACGGGCTCCTCGCCCGCGCGATCTGCCACGAAGTCGACCACCTCGAGGGCCATACGTATGTCGAGTTTGTCGAAGGCGAGATCCGCGACGCGGGGCACTCGGACTCCGATGAAGAGGAAGAAGACGGCGAGGAAGGCGAGGAAGCCGGAAAGGCCAACGAGGAAGGAAAGAGCAGCGAGCCCGGGGAGAGCAGCGAGACCGGAGAGAGCAGCGAAACCGGACAGAGCAGCGAAACCGGAGAGGGCAGCTGATATGCGGATCGTGTTTATGGGAACACCGGATTTCTCCGTGCCGACGTTGGAGGCGCTGCTCGCGGCTGGCCATGAGATCGCCCTCGTTGTGACACAGCCCGACCGCCCGAAGGGACGGCATGGCGCACCGGCGGCATCGCCGGTCAAAGAGGCGGCCTGCGCGCATGGCCTCACCGTGTACCAGCCGGAGCGGATCCGGGATCCAGAATGTGTGGACTATATAAAACAGCAGGACGCGGACATCATCGTTGTGGTCGCCTATGGGCAGATCCTGCCGGAGGAGATCCTCGCGGCACCGCGCTTTGGATGCGTCAACGTGCACGCGTCACTGCTTCCGAAGTACCGCGGCGCGGCCCCAATCCAGTGGGCCGTGATCAACGGGGAAGAGGTCACCGGCGTTACCACGATGCGCATGGACGCGGGCCTGGACACGGGGGACATCATCCTCACCGAAGAGGTCGCGCTGGCTCCGGATGAGACCGGGGGCAGCCTGTTTGAAAAATTAAGCGAGGTTGGCGCGCGGCTCTGTGTGCGGACGCTGGCGGCGATCGCGGACGGATCCGCGACCTACACGCCGCAGGATTCCGCGCAGGCGACGAAGACAAAAACGATCAAAAAAGAGATGGGCCGGCTCGACTGGACGAAGCCGGCGGTGGAATTGGAACGCCTGGTCCGGGGTCTGGACCCCTGGCCCGGCACTTATACGCACTGGAACGGGAAGACGTTAAAGATCCGCAAGGCCGCCGTGCGGGAGGCTTGCGGCACCGCGGCGCCCGGCGCGGACGCGCAGGCGGCCGGGGCAGGCAAACCGCAGCCCGGCACGATCGTGGAAGTGACGCGGGATGCGATCGCCGTCCAGACCGGAGAGGGACTTCTTGTGCTTAAGGAAGTCCAGCCTGAGGGCAAGAAACCCATGTCCTGCGACGCGTTTTTACGAGGCTATTCCATGAAGACCGGGGATATCCTCGGATAACGGAAATTTTTATTATACTTATACGATACACCCGCCCTCTGTGAGAAGGGCGACGCAAAGGAGAACATCGGAATGTATTATGGATATGGATACGGCCCTGGCCTCGGCTACAGCAGCGGCCTCGGCTACGGCTACGGTTACGGCTACGGCAGCTACTACGGAGGCAACCTGAGCTGGGCCTGGACCTACCTGCTGGTCATAGCGGGCGTCGTGATCTGTTTGATCGCGTCCGCGCGGCTTCGCCGGACCTACAATAAATACGCCAAAGTGCAAAGCGCGTCCCGCCTGACCGGAGCGCAGGCCGCGGAAAAGATTCTGCGCAGCCAGGGCATCACCGATGTACAGATCACGCATATCAGCGGAACCTTAAAAGATCACTACAATCCGGCCAAAAAGACACTGGCGCTGTCGGACAGCTCGTTTCAAAGCACTTCCGTCGCTGCCGTGGGGATCGCGGCGCACGAGTGCGGGCACGCGATCCAGCATCACAAGCACTATGTGCCGCTGCGTGTGCGCGGCGGATTGGTGCCGGTCGTAAATGTCTGTTCCACGCTGTCCTGGCCGATCATCATCCTCGGTTCGATCTTTCTGGGAAGCAGCAGCATCCTGGTGGACATCGGCATCATTTTGTTTTCCGCTACCGTTGTGTTCCAGCTCGTGACGCTGCCGGTCGAGTTCAACGCGTCCCACCGCGCGATGAAGGTGCTTGATGAAACCGGCATCCTCGGCACCGAGGAATTAAAATACACGAGAAAAGTGTTGACTGCCGCCGCGATGACCTACGTGGCCAGCACCGCCGCGACCATCCTGCAGCTTCTCCGTCTGCTCCTCATCTATGGCGGCCGCAGGCGGTAACGAAACGGAGGATGCGCGTATGGCTGACGACAAAGCGCGGGAGGATGGCGCGCAAAGAACGGATGTGCCGCCGGACGGCAAAAAACGCGGGACTGCACAAAACGACGCGAGAGATCTCGGGGTGGAGGTCCTTCTGGCGGTAGATCAAAACGACACCTATCTGGACCGCGCTCTCGCGGAGGTGTTCGCACGGCAGGATGCCGTATCCCGTCACGACCGCGCGTTTGTGGGGCGCGTCAGCAAAGGATGCGTGGAGCGCCGGATCGAGCTGGACTATATCTTAGATCAATTCTCCGATACCAAAACGCAAAAAATGAAGCCGGTGATCCGCGCCATCTTACGAAGCGCGCTCTACCAGCTTCTTTATCTGGACGCCGCGCCGGACGCCGTTGTGGTGAATGAGGCGGTCCGGATTACGAAAAAACGCGGCTTTTCCGGCCTCTCCGGGTTTGTCAACGGGGTGCTTCGCGCGATCGCGAGAAACAAGGACGCGATTTCCTGTCCCCCGATGGACGAGGATCCGGTCCGTGCGCTTTCCGTGCGCTATTCCATGCCGGAGTGGATCGTGACACGCTATCTCGATGCCTATGGACAGGAACGGTGCGCGCGCATTCTGGAGGCGTATCTCGCCGAGCGGCCGCTCTGTGTCCGCGTCGACACCCGGGCAAAGGCCCCGGAGGAGGTAAAAGCATCTCTGGAGGCGCAGGGCATCCGCGTGACGGTCGATCCGCGCCTGTCGTACGCGTTTTTACTGGAAGGCTATGATCGTCTGGAGGAGATCCCGGAGTTCGCGGATGGGACGCTGTATCCGCAGGATGTCGCCTCCATGATGGCGGTCGAACTGGCCGACCCGCAGCTGGGCGACGCCGTACTCGATGTCTGCGCCGCGCCGGGCGGCAAGAGCATGCACGCGGCATCGCGCATACAGCGCGCCGGAGCGGCCGGAGACTGGGACGGACAGTGCGTCAGAGCGGCCGATGTCCGCGCCGGACAGGTGACGGCCCGCGATCTGACCAGGGAAAAAACTGCCGTGATCCGCGAGAACCTCGCGCGCTGCCACGTCCCGAACGTGCGCGCCGAAGTGTGGGACGCGCGGGTTTCGGATCCGCGGTGGGTAAATGAGGCGGATCTGGTGATCGCCGATCTGCCCTGTTCGGGGCTGGGCGTCATCGGACACAAGCCGGATATCAAATATCACGCCTCCGAAGAGGGGATCAGAGACCTCGCCGAAAAGCAGCGGGAGATCCTCGCGGCCGCGGCGGACTACGTGCGGCCGGGCGGGACGCTTTTATACAGCACCTGCACGATGACGGAGGAGGAAAACGGGGAGAACGTACAGTGGTTTCTTGCGCGGTTTCCGGCGTTTTCGCTCGCGCGGGAGCTGCAGCTGCTTCCCGATGAGGGATGCGACGGATTTTACATGGCGAAATTGCAGCGGGAGGCGTAAGTGCTGTACGGTATTAGCCGGCATCGTGGCGCAAAGAGACGCGATGCCCAAGTTTCGCGGGAGGATCATATGAAAAGAGTGGACATCAAGTCCCTGCCGCTTACGGACCTGGAGCTGTGGGTGCAGGAGCAGGGAGAACCCAAATACCGCGCGCAGCAGCTGTATCAGTGGATGCACGAGAAACAGGTGGACAGCCTCGACGCGATGAGCAACATTCCGGACCGTCTGAAGCAGAAGATCCGGGAACAGTGCAAATTTACCGTTCTGGAGCAGCTCGCCTGTCAGGTGTCGAAACAGGACGGGACGCGCAAGTATCTGTTCGCTTTAAGCGACGGCAATACGGTCGAGAGCGTGCTGATGAAATACCGGCACGGCTATTCGGTCTGCATTTCCTCGCAGGTGGGATGCCGGATGGGCTGCGCGTTTTGCGCCTCCTCGATCGGTGGATTCGTGCGGAACCTCACCCCGGCGGAGATGCTGGGACAGGTCTATCGCGTGAGCGCCGACCTGGGCGAGCGTGTCTCGAACGTCGTTGTCATGGGAACGGGAGAGCCGCTTGACAACCTGCGCAATCTGCTGGTGTTTCTCGGCATGCTGACCGACGAGAATGGACTGCATATCAGCCAGCGAAGCGTGACGGTCTCGACCTGCGGTCTCGTTCCGCAGATGAAGGAGCTGGCGCGGGAGCATCTGGCCATCACGCTGGCGGTCTCCCTGCATGCCGCGGACCAGGCGACGCGGGAGGAGATCATGCCCGTCGCGAAGACATGGGATTTGGAAGCCCTCTTCGACGCCTGCGCGTATTATTTTGAGGAGACCGGGAGGCGGGTGACACTCGAATACTGCCTTATCCGGGGCGTCAACGACACGGGCCGGGACTCCGCGCTTCTGGGCGGCTGGATCGCGAATTTAAACTGCCATGTGAACCTGATCCCGGTCAATCCGGTGCGGGAAAAAAACTGGCACCAGCCGGGGAGGGAACAAGTCCTGACCTTTAAAAATAAACTTGAAAAATACGGAAGAAATGTTACTATAAGAAGAGAAATGGGCCGTGATATCGACGGAGCCTGCGGACAATTGCGGAAAGGATACTCAGAAAGGGTAAAGCAGCAGCGATGAAAGTGTGTTCTTTAACGGATATCGGAGTCCGCCGCGAAATGAACCAGGACTATTTTTTTGCGTCGGAGGAACCGGTGGGCGCCTTGCCAAACCTCTTCCTTGTCGCGGATGGAATGGGTGGACACAGCGGCGGAGATTTCGCTTCCAGAAATGTCGTGGAGACCATATGTGAGACGGCGCGCAAGACCCGCAAAGTCAAGATCCCGAACGTTCTGCGGGAGTGCCTGGAGCAGGCGAACGGTACGCTGCGGGAATATGCCGGGGAGCATCCCAAGATGACGGGCATGGGGACCACGCTGGTGGCTGCCGTGTTGGTCGACCATACGCTGATCGTCGCGAATGTGGGCGACAGCAGACTGTATGTGATCGGCGATACGATCCGCCAGGTGACCGAGGACCACTCCCTCGTGAACGAGATGCTCCTGCGGGGCGAGATCGATGAGGAGACGGCGAAGTTTCACCCGGATAAAAACATTATCACACGGGCGATGGGCGCGTCCGACACGGTGAAGCCGGACATCTTTGAAGAGACGCTCGCGCCGGGCGAGATCGTGCTCCTGTGTACCGACGGGCTGACAAACATGGTGGAGGATGACGAGATCCTGTCCGCCATGAAGAAGTCGAAGAGCCTGGCAAAAAATACGGAACATTTGGTGGAGCTCGCGAATGAGCACGGTGGAAAAGACAATATTACAGTGATCACGATCGATCCTGAGTTTGAGAGGTAACTATATGATACAACAGGGCATGATGATTGGCGGAAGATACGCGATCGAGGAGCTGATCGGCTCCGGCGGTATGGCGGATGTTTATAAGGCGAAGGACTGCAAGCTCAGCCGGACTGTGGCGATCAAGGTCTTAAAGCCGGAGTATTCGAGTGACGAGAGCTTCGTCAGCAAGTTCCGCGCCGAGGCGCAGGCCGCGGCCGGTTTGGAGCACCCGAACATCGTCAACGTCTATGATGTGGGTTCGCAAAACGGCTCCTATTATATCGTCATGGAGTATGTTCCCGGCATCACGCTGAAGGACTACGTTGAGAAAAAGGGGCGGTTAAACTACCGCGAAACGCTCAGTATCGCGATCCAGGTGGCGCGCGGCATTCAGGCGGCGCACGCGAACAACATCATCCACCGGGACATCAAGCCGCAGAACATTATCATTTCTTCCGACGGCAAAGTGAAAGTGACGGATTTTGGTATTGCCCGCGCGGCTTCGGAGGACACCATCCGCTCGGATGTGATGGGCTCCGTCCACTACTCTTCGCCGGAACAGGCCCGGAACGGCTATGTCAGCAACCGAAGCGACATCTATTCTCTCGGCATCGTCATGTACGAGATGGTGACCGGCCGTGTGCCGTATGACGGCGACAGCGCCGTGGAGATTGCCATCAAGCATCTGCAGGATGAGATGGTGACACCGAGCACGTACGCGCCGGATCTCCCTATCAGTCTGGAAAAGATTATCTTAAAATGTACCCAAAAGAGCCCGGACAAGCGCTATGAATCGATTGACAGCCTGCTGGCGGACCTGCGCAAAGCCCTGATCACGCCATACGAAGACTTTGTTGTGATCGCCGGGATGGACACGGGCGCGACCCGTGTTTTAACAGAGGAAGAAGCGCGGGAAATCCAGGAAAATGCCGCTGCCAACGGATACGGGCAGGAGGAAGAGCCGGAGGATACCGACGACCGATACGCCTATATCTATGACGATGACGACGAGGAGGACGACGAGGAGGACGAGGGGGATATCAATCCCCGGATGGAGCGGGTTATCAATGTACTCCGTATCGTCATTTTGATTGTGATCATCGTGATCGTGATCTTCATTCTGGGCAGTTTCTTAGGGTGGTTCCAATTTGGTTCCAGGTCCAACCGGAACGCGAACACCGAGGAGACGACGACAACGGCCGAGGAGCCCGAGACCACGGAGGAAGTGGAGATGATCAGTGTGCTCGGTCTGACCGTGTCGCAGGCGCAGGAGGCCGTGGATGATCTGGATCTGATCATCAATCCGGTCGACGAGCAGGCCTCGGAGGCCTACAACGTCGGGGAAATCATCCAGCAGAGCGTGACAAAGGGCGAGAAGGTCGCGCGTGGATCGACCATCGATGTCGTGATCGCGGCGGATGCCGCCAAAGAGTATATTTACATTCCGGATGTGACCGGGACCAACGCGGATTCCGCGACCAGCACCCTGGAGGATCTCGGCTTTTCCGTGTCGAGGGAATTCCAGTACAGCGGGACCGTGGCTGCCGGCGATGTGATCAGTCAGAGCCCGCCCGGCGGCAACAACGGCAAAGCGGGTGATACCATCGTCCTCTATGTCAGCCAGGGCACGGAGTCCACAACGGTACCGAGTGTCGTCGGCGAGCCGGAGAGCGATGCCAGGACCGCGCTCGGGAACGCGGGCTTAAATATCGGCACCGTGACACAGGATTACAGCAATTCCGTCTCGGAGGGCAACGTGATCAGCCAAAGCGTTTCCGCCGGTTCCACCGTCAGTGAGGGAACCTCGGTGGATCTGGTGGTAAGCCTGGGGGTGGAAGAAGTTACCTACTATATCAAATCCCAGATCAACGCGCCGGATGTGAACCTGACCTACGCGGACATCTATCTCTACAAGGCTGAGAGCGATGATCTGATCCAGGCGTGGACCGGGATCACGAGTTTCCCGTATACGGTTGAGGTGTACGGCATAACGGGTGTCGACCGAGGGACCCTGATCATCAACTGGTATTATACGGACGCGGACGGCAACGAGCTGGAATCCGATCAGGAGCAGGAAGTCTCCTTCAAGCAAGAGTGACATGAGTGATTTATGAGCTATGGAAAGATCGTCAAGGGAGTCGGCGGATTCTACTATGTCCATGTGACGGGATCCGGAGTGTATGAGTGCAAAGCCAGAGGAGTATTCCGCAATGAAAACATCAAGCCCCTGGTCGGCGATGATGTCGCGATCGATGTGATCGACGAGCAGGAGAAGACGGGAAACGTCCCCGAGATCCTTCCGCGGAAAAACGCGCTCATCCGGCCGCTGGTCGCCAATGTCGATCAGGCGCTGGTCTTCTTCGCGCTGTCGGCGCCCAAGCCGAATCTGGGCCTGCTGGACCGATTCCTGGTGCTGATGGAACAGCAGGATGTTCCGGCCGTGATCTGTATGAACAAGACCGATCTGGCCACGGAAGAAGAGATCGAACGCTTTCGCGCGATCTATGCCCCCTGCGGTTATCCGATCTTTTTTTTCAGCGCGAAAACCAGCGATGGGGTCGAGGCGCTTCTCGCGCGGCTCTCTGGGAAAACGAGTGTGGTCGCCGGACCGTCCGGCGTCGGAAAATCCACCCTGATCAACAGGGCCGCGCCGCACGCGCACATGGAGACCGGAGAACTCTCCCGAAAGATCGAACGGGGGAAAAACACGACCCGCCACGCGGAGCTGATCACCGTGGACGACGCGACGTTTCTCGTGGACACGCCGGGGTTTTCCTCCCTTTCCGCCGTGGCATTCGGCGAGGGGGACACGGAGGGGACACAGGCTCCCGAGGGGATCCGGCAGGTGGACGCGGACACCCTGGGAGATTTTTTCCCGGAGTTTGTCCGGGCGCAGGAGGAAACGCCCTGCCGCTTCCGTGGCTGCAGCCACATCAGTGAACCGGGCTGCGCGGTGCGCGCCGCCCTGGAAGACGGACGGATCAGTCAGAGCCGGTACGCGAGCTACACACAGATCCGCAGGGAGTTAAAGGAAGCCAAACGCTACTAAAAAAGATTGTTTAAGAGAGGACACCTATGAACTGTTTGTCACCATCCATTCTGGCCGCGGATTTCGCGCACCTGGGAGAGGCGATCGAGACGCTGGACCGGGCGGGCGCGCAGTATGTGCACATCGATGTCATGGACGGCATGTTTGTGCCGGCGATCTCGTATGGGGCGCCCATCATCAAGTCCATCCGGCCCTGTACGGAGCGGATTTTTGACGTGCACCTCATGATCGAGGAACCGATCCGCTACATCGATGACTTTGTCGACGCGGGGGCCGACCTGATCTCCGTGCATGTGGAGGCGTGCAAACAGCTCGACCGCACGATTCACGCGATCAAGCGGAAAGGCGTGTTGGCGGCCGCGGTCTTAAACCCGTCCACCCCGCTTAACGAACTGGAATACATTTTGCCGGATCTGGACATGGTGCTTCTTATGGGCGTCAATCCGGGATTCGGCGCGCAGAAGTTTATCCCCTATACGATTCAAAAGATCCGGGATCTGCGGCAGATGATCCTGCGCAAGGGCTGCCAGACCGACATCGAGATTGACGGCGGCGTCACGTTTGACAACGTGCGGGAGATCCTTGCCGCCGGCGCGAACATCATTGTCGCGGGGAGCGCGGTCTTTTCGGGGGATGTGGAGACCAATGTACAGAGATTTCTGGAGATCATGGGTCAATGAGTAAAAAAAGTCTGATCATTACGGGTGGATCGATCGACCGCCCGTTCGCGAAAAAAGTATGGAACGCGCAGGAGTGGGATCAAGTGATCGGGGTGGATTCCGCCCTGCGTTTTTGCGTGGAAGAGGGTCTGATCCCCGATGTGATCCTGGGGGACTTTGACTCCGCGCACCCGGAGGACGTGGAACACTTTCGCGAGATGTTCCCGGAGCGGGTCGAAACGTTTCCGTCCGAGAAAGACGAGACGGACACGGAACTGGCCGTCGACTGCGCCATCCGCGCGGGCGCGGACAAGATCACGATCCTCGGCGGGACGGGCACCCGCGTCGACCATCTGCTCGGCAACGTGCAGCTGTTAAAGAGAGCCCTGGATGACAAGGTCTCCTGTGTCCTGGTCGATCCCAACAACCGGATCCGCATGATCCGGAAAAAACTGACGATCAAAAAAAAGGAGCAGTTCGGAGACTATGTATCCCTTCTCCCGTTTACCACGGAGGTCAAAGGGCTTACCCTGACCGGGTTTGAATATGATGTCCGGGACATTGTGCTCTCGGCCGGTACGACCCGCGGGATCAGCAATGAGATCCGGGAGGAGGAGGCGGTGATCTCGTTTCGGGAGGGCCTCCTGCTGGTGATCGAATCCCGGGACATGTGATCCGGCCGGAATTTTGAAAAGAGAGAAACCGGCAGAGCCGGAGGCTTTGCCGATGGGAGAGTGCGGATGGAAAAGATTGGCTATATGGGCATCGCCGGAAGCTTTTCGGAGGTGGCGGCGAGAGAGCTGGCAAAGAGCACGGGGCTCGCGGACGCGGAGCTGGTTCCCATGGTGTGCTCCGCGAACATCCTCGACGCGCTTCGCGCGGGGGAAGCCGCGTACGGCGTGCTCGGCGTGACGAATTCGACGGCGGGGACGGTCTCCGAGTTTGCGGAGGCATTCGATGACGTGGACTATGAGGTCCTGGCGGAGTGCATCCTGCCGATCCATCACTGTATCTTTCTCAAGCCCGGGGCCAGCGAGGCGGACATCACCGCGGTCGCGTCTCACCCGCAGGCGTTCGGACAGACGGGGTACTACCGCTGGACGCATCACCCCGACTGGGCGGAGCACGCGGTGGAGGACACCGCGCTTGCCGCGGAGATGCTGGCAAAGGGAACGCTCCCCGACACCACCGCTGTCATCTGCAGCATGCAGGCGGGACTCGCCTGGAATCTGGAGCTGCTCGCCGAGAATGTCGAGGACGCCGCGGATAACCGCACGACCTTCTGGCTGCTGCGGCTTGGCTGACCATAGGAAAGACGCGCGCAAAGCGTCTGCCCCTCGCTGTGAGAGGCAGGCGCTTTTTTTATCGCCGGAATTCGCCTCGGCGCTGCTGCAGCCTTTTTTATCGCCGGAGATCTGTGCCGGCATCTATTCTGTCAATGGCGGTTCGGCCGACGGCGCCGCCGCAGGATCCACAGGGTGACACAGGCCGCCGCCGCGGCGATGACGAACACCCAGCCGATGACGGTCGTCACATCACCCGTCTTGACGGTCTTTGCTGCCTGCGGGGCCGCGGTTTTTGCCGTGGCTGTCTCCGTCGGGGCTGTCACCGCGGCGGGCGTTTCCACTGTAGGGGTCTCTTCCGGCGGTTCCTCTTCCGGCGGCTCCTCTTCCGGGGGCGTTTCCTCCGGCGGTGCCTCCTCTTCCGGTTCCTCGGAAAACATCACCATCTGCTCCTCCTCTTCGGCATCGACTTCTGCCGTCAGCAGGTTCCCCTCTTCGTCATAGAGGCTTTCAAACACGACGAGCGTGTGGTCTGCCAGCTCGGAGGCGTCAAAGGAGATCTCCGTTGTCTGGACCCCTTCTTTTGTCTTCGGGGAAAACTCCGTCACTGCCGTCAGGGTCTCCCCGTCCCCGTCCGTGACGGCCTCGCCCTCCGTGAGATCGAACAGCTCAGTCACAAAGGTATACGTCTGTGTCCGGTCCAGCCCCCAGTACAGGATCTCATCCCGGATGGAGGCTTCCTCGTCTGCCTCCAGATATTTTTCGCCGTTCCCGGCGTTGACCGCGGAGGTGGAAAAACCGAACACGTAATCGTCGATCGTTCCGAGGTTTACCGAGCCGAACAGCTCGCCCTCCTCCGTGACGTCGCGGTAGACGGTAAAGCGCGTCGAGACGAGCGTGCGCCCCTCATTGGCCTCACAGGGAAGCTCCTCGAGCAGATAGTCATCATAAGGCAGGGCGCCGAGACGGTCATCCACCTCCACGCCGGAGGCCTCCTCGTCCGCGTATCCATAGAACCAGAGGCCGTCCTCGAACGATTCGCCGGCATTGGTGTTCTGCGTGTGCGGCTCCCACGCGGCGGCGCTGGAGTAGTCTCCGTTTTCATCGGTCCACAGGATGTGGGACTCACCCGTGGTAAGGGAGGTGAGACGGAACTTTACGGGGCCCAGCGTGGACTGGTTCTCCCCGTCCTGTTTCGTAAAGGAGAAGTCCCCGCGCTTCACCTGGTCGGTGATGGCCACGCCGACTTCGGTCAGGTCCACGAGCACGCCGTCTTCCGTGATGGAAAACTCCTCCGTCGTGACGGCCGGCAGGACGACGGATCCGAGCAGGTGGCCGGGCGGCTCCTGCGTCTCGGAAATCCGGTACGTGCCGTAGGGCAGGAGATCCGCCTCCGTGGCGGCAAAGCCGGTCTCGTCCGTGACCAGAGTGGCCACCACGTCACCGGGCTCGCAGGTGGCGCCGTCCACCCGGATCGCCTCCGTGTTTTCGCTTGTGATCTCAAACACGGCCCCTTCCAGGCTGGCGTTTCCGGCCGGCTCTGCGCGGCCGGACTCAAGATCCCTCTTTTGGACCATGACGCCGCCACGGATCGGGGTGTCGGTCTGGACATAGGCATTTCCGCCGGAGAGCCAGCTGCCGGCATCCGACCCGCCGTCTTCGGTCAACTGGGTATAATATAAACTGCCGGCCTCCACGGATTTTCCGCTCGCGTCGGTAAAGGTGCCCAGCAGCAGATAGCCGGCCGGCGCGGCGGTCTCCGCGATGGTGTAGGTGCCGAGCGGGAGAAAGGCGCTGCCGTCGGAGGCGAGGTAGAGGGCATCGCTCTTATCGGCGGCCAGGTGCGCTTTATCGAGCGTCGCGCGATACGTTCCGTTGTCCTCCTGCGTTTGGATCACCCAGGTCCGGGTCGGCGTTTGCTTTGCCACATCCCCCTCCGACACATAGCCGGCATAGAAGCGGATCGTAAACTCCGCGCCCGCGAGGGAAGCCGTGCCCTGCGGGATGGAGAGGCCGGTCTCGTCGTCCGTCTTTTGGATCTCGATCCCGAGCGCGTTCGTCTTTGGCACATCCGAGACCGAGACGCGCACCGGATTATCCGAAGTGTTTCCCTCGGTGAGCGTGACGGGATACACGGTGGTGTCCGGCCGATAGCCGGGAGGCGGTGTCGTCTCCTTGATCCAGTAGGACCCGGCCGCCATCGTCAGCGTGCCGGCGCTCCCGTCCGCCGCCGTGGTAAAGGAAGCGGACTTTCCGTCCGTGTCCTTCGCCGCCGCCGTACAGGCCGCGTCGGTGTAGACGGTGTATGTGGCGCCGGCGAGAGAGTAGCAGGCATTGCCGTTCGTGACGGATTCGTCTGCGGAGGCTTTGTAAAGTGTGAGCGAAGCGCCGTTAAACTTGTAAAAATACTGGGCAATGTCCTGCGAATTTCCGTTGGAGTAGATCCGTGCCCAGCAGGTGTAGCTGGCGGCATGGTCGTTCGCGTACTGCTTCGCCGCCGTAAAGAGTTCTTTCTGCTGATCGATCGACAGCCCCGAGGAGGCCGGCGTCAGAAAGATCCCGCCGCCGCTTCCGTCGTTGTTTACGATCCGCCATTCATAGACCTGTTTCAAAGCCGTCTTGAGGGAGGCGGAGTAAGAGGTCTCGTCGATGTACTTCATGCCGAGCGCGACCGTGTCGATCATGGCCTGCGTGACCGTGACCTCCCCGTTCGCGAAGGTCCAGCCGAGCGCGTCGTACTCCGTCTTTTCGCCCTCGGCAAACATGTGGTGCAGCTGCGCGCAGTACGCCTCGGTCACGCCGGTGTCGGATCCGTACACGACATAGGAGTGCATGGCCTGCGTGGCGCTGTAGTTGCCGTCCGACTGCAGCCGGACCCAGGACATCGGGTTGCTCTCGGCGCCGGTATAGTAAGTGCCGTAGGAGGCCGGTGTGTCGGCAAGCGCCGTTCCTCCGGCCGAAAGGGTGGATACGCACAGGGCGGCGAGAAGCGCCATACACAGGAGGGACTTCTTCCTCCGCGCGATCCTTTTTCTGATGGTTGCAAGGGGTTTGTGTTTGAACATACGTGACTTTCGGCTTGGTAAGCCTCTCCTTTCCTTAAAGATGTTTGGTGAATGGGATACGTGAAAACGGGAGGAAGTTCCCGGGAAAAAAAGAAAATGTATAGAAAAATAGAGAATAAAAAAAGAGACGGACGGGAAGAATTCCCATCGATGTCTCTCTCAAAAAAGGCGGACCGCCTTTTCGTGATGTCATTATAAAGTGGGTTGAGAGCTTTGTCAAGACGAAAAACAAAAAGAGCTGGAAACGTTGAAAATACGCGCTTCCAGCCTTTCTGATGGAGATGAGGGGAATCGAACCCCTGTCCGAAATTCCAGCCACTGTCCTTCTACGAGCGTAGTTGCCGTTTGTTCATTCCCTCGGCCAAACACCCGGCAACGGGTTTAGGGCCTTGGTAGCTTCTAAGTACGGCCGGATGCCCCGAAGCAAAGCATCCGTCGTTTCCTACATAGGTCGATGCCCGGATCCCGGCGTGTAGGTGCACCGGGGCGGACAAGCTGCAATTAAGCAGCCAGAGCTAAACGATTATTATCCTTAGCGTTTATATTTAGTGTTGGAATTTAACGCATCCCGTGCGACTCGCTTCTCCAGCTTTTAAAACCCCGTCGAAACCAGTACATCCCCGAAGAGAGCTGGTGTGCTAAGGACTTGCGTAGCGAGGGAGAGACTCGAACTCTCAACCTCCCGGGTATGAACCGGACGCTCTAGCCAGTTGAGCCACCTCGCCAAATCTGGGACCAACAGGGCTCGAACCTGTGACCCCTTGCTTGTAAGGCAAGTGCTCTCCCAGCTGAGCTATGATCCCGCTCTTACGGGCCGATTTTCCGGTCCGTAGACTAGACCAGTATACTACTATATATTCGCAAAAGTCAAGCGATTTTGCGGGGTTTTTGGGGGCTGTCGGGAGAGGCCTTGCGGTCGGTTTTTCCGGACCTTCGCGCAGGGAGTTCGAGGGTGCGTGATCGTGAAAAGTATGGTACACTGAACATCGGGGGAACGTAGTTCCCGAGATCCGCTCGTCCCATACTATGGAGGAGAACCACATGATTTATAATGAAATTCTGTCCGGCATCAAGCCTTCCCGTTCGGTGACCCTGCTTGCCGAGACACGGGAGCGTATGAAAACAGACCCGGAGATCTTAAACTTTACCGGCGGGGAGCCGGACTTTCCGACCCCGCAGCCGATCTGCGAGGAGGCCGCGCGCCAGCTGGCAGCGGGCAACACCCACTATTCTGACAGCCGGGGCAATGCGGCCCTGCGCGCGCGCATCGCGCAAAAACTAAACGAGGAAAATGGCGCGCCCTATACGAGCGACCAGATCCTTGTGACACCGGGCGGCAAGATGGCGATCTATCTGACGGTGCGGGCACTTTTAAACCCGGGGGACGAGGCAATCTGGCTCGCGCCGGGGTGGGTTTCGTATCCGGCGATCATTCAGGCGGCCGGCGGCGTGCCGGTGGCGGTGCACTTGTCCTATGAGGAAGAATATCGTATCACACAGGAGGCGCTCGAGGCGGCCGTCTCGGAACGGACGAAGCTCCTTGTCATCAACTATCCGAACAATCCGACCGGGCGGATCTTGACTGAAGCCGATATCGATGCCCTTTCCGCGTTTCTTAGCGCGCATCCGGACATCCGTCTGCTCTCCGATGAGATCTATGAAAAAATCGTCTACGACGGGAAAAAAGCGGTCAGCATGGCCTCGTTTCCGGAATTTTTCGATCGTGTGATCACGATCAACGGATTTTCCAAGTCGTGCGCCATGACCGGCTGGCGGATCGGCTATCTGGCCTGTGCCGGGGAGCTCTATGATCTCGTATGGCGCCTGTTCCAGCACACGATCAGCTGCACGAGCGGCTTTTTGCAGGAGGGTGCCCTGGTGGCGCTGGACTGCGCAAAAGAGGTGGAAGAGATGCGCGCGGCTTACGAGAAGAGGAGAGATCTGTTGGTCGCGGGAATCCGTGAGATTCCGAAAGTCGAGCTCCTTTCACCGGACGGCGCGTTCTACGCCTGGGTGCGCTTTGATACCGTGATGACGAGTGAGGAGCTTACCGCGGCGCTCCTTTCCGAAGCGAAGATCGCCGCCATTCCGGGCGCCGCTTACGGTGAGGAGAATGCGGTCTGCGTGCGGTTTTCCTTTGCCGCGTCCGAAGAGGATCTGCGGGAGATGCTGATCCGACTTAAAAAATTTCTTGGAAATATGACTGAATGAAATCTGTTCACAGCTTTGACAAACTTTTGTGGGATACTTACAGGCAAAAGTGGAAAAAGAGGTGCAATATGGATAAATTAAAAATACTGGTTGTGGACGACGAGAGCCGGATGCGCAAGCTCGTGCGGGACTTTCTGGTCCGGGAGGACTTCGAGGTGCTCGAGGCCGCGGACGGCGAAGAAGCGCTCGATATTTTTTATCAGGAGAAGGATCTGGCGCTCATCATCCTGGACGTGATGATGCCGAAGATGGACGGCTGGGAGGTCTGCCGCGAGATCCGGGAGACCTCGAAGATCCCCATCATCATGCTGACTGCCAAGGGGGAGGAGCGGGACGAACTGCAGGGCTTTGATCTGGGCGTGGATGAGTACATTTCGAAGCCGTTTTCCCCGAAGATCCTCGTGGCGCGCGTGGAAGCCCTTCTGCGCCGGAGCGGGCAGTACGACGCCGATGCCATCCTCGCGGCCGACGGCATCACGCTGGACAAGTCGGCCCATACCGTCACGATCGACGGCACGCGGCAGGTGGAGATGAGCTTTAAGGAGTTTGAACTGCTCACCTACTTTATGGAAAACGAGGGGCTCGCCCTCTCGCGGGAGCAGATTTTAAACCACGTGTGGAACTACGATTATTTCGGCGATGCCCGGACGATCGACACGCATGTCAAAAAGCTCCGGAGCAAACTTGGCGACAAAGGAGAGTATATCAGGACGATCTGGGGCGTCGGATATAAATTCGAAACATGAAAAACAGACGGCATTTGACAGGCCGGATCATGCTGATGATCTGTATCCTGGCGGCGGGCGCGATTATCGTCTGCTGGCTCGTGAACACGCTCTTTCTGGAACGGTACTATGTCCACCAGAAAGAGAATGTCATGGTGGATGATTTTTATACGATGTACTTTGCCAGCGCCAACCGCATGCTGCAGACGGATGAATTCGGCACCACGTTTGACGGTATTTGTGACAGAGACAACATGACGATCCTCGTACTCGGAAACGAAGGCAGGATCATCCTCACCTCCACCACAGGGCGTGGCGCGCTGCGCGACGGCGTGGAAGATCTGCTGCGCGATATCGACCTTGCGGAGCCCGTGGAGACGGGCTATGACTATCAGTTGATGTCCCTTGACGACGAGCAGCTCCACGCGGAGTACCTCGTGCTCGTCGGCGACCTGGCGGGCGGAGAGACGATCTTTATGCGGACCGCAATCGAGAGCATCCGGGAGAGCGCGATGCTCTCCAACCGGCTGCTGCTCATCGTGGGCCTGATCACGATCGCCGTCAGCCTCTTTGTCGGGTGGCTCCTCGCGCGGCGCATCACGCGGCCCATCCTGCAGCTGGCGAACATTTCGAAGCGGATGGTCGGGCTCGACTTTGAGGCGAAGTATGTCCCGGGCGCCTGGAAAAAAGATCCCTCGCTGCGGGGCAGGAGCGCCGGCGGAGAACGGGACGCAAAGGAGCAGAACATTAAAGGCAACGAGATCGACCTGCTCGGGGACCGGATGAACCGCCTCTCCGAGACGCTCGAGGAGACCATCTCGGAGCTCAAGTCCGCCAACTTAAGCCTGACGAAGGACATCGAGGAAAAGACACAGATCGACGAGATGAGGCGGGAATTTATCTCGAACGTATCCCATGAGTTAAAGACCCCGCTGGCCCTGATCCAGGGCTATGCGGAAGGTCTGCAGGAGTGCGTCGAAGACGATCCGGACAGCCGCGAATTCTACTGCGATGTCATCATCGACGAAGCCGGCAAGATGAACCGGATGGTACAGGAGCTCGTGGAACTTGACCAGATGGAGTCCGGCGAAGAAGCCGTTACGATGGAGCGCTTTGATATCACGGAACTGATCCGGGGCGTGGCGAACGCTTCGCGGATCCTCATGGAAAATGAGCACATCACGCTGGATATGGCCGGATTGGATACCGAGTATGTGTGGGGCGACCCGTTTGAGATCGAGGAGGTCGTCACAAACTACTTGAGCAACGCCATCCATCATTGCGACGGGGAAAAGCGGATCCGCATTTTCTATACGAAAAAGGAGGATCTCCTGCGGGTCAGCGTGTACAACACCGGCGCGCCGATCCCGGACGAGGACCTCGATCAGGTGTGGGAGAAGTTCTACAAAGTGGACAAGGCGCGGACGCGCGAGTACGGCGGCAGCGGGATCGGGCTGTCCATCGTAAAGGCGGCGATGGATTCCCACGGGCAGCAGTGCGGCGTGGAAAACCATGACGACGGCGTTGAGTTCTGGTTTGAATTGGAGACGAAATAATGACTGCGATCATCGACTATGACGCGGGAAACTTAAGAAGTGTCGAAAAAGCGCTGGCGTATCTGGGCGAGGAGAGTGTGATCACCCGCGACCGGGAGGAGATCCTTGCGGCGGACCGCGTGATCCTGCCCGGCGTCGGCAACTTCGGAGACGCGATGCATCAGCTGTACCGGATGGGCTTAGACGACGTGATCCGGGAGGTCGTCGGCCGGCAGATCCCGTTCCTCGGTATCTGCCTTGGATTGCAGCTTTTGTTTGACGAGAGCGAAGAGAGCCCGGGCGTGCCGGGCCTCGGCATCTTACGAGGGCGGATCGTGCGCATTCCGGATACGCCGGGATTAAAGATCCCGCACATCGGCTGGAACTCGCTGACCCTTGAGAACAACGGGCGTCTGTTTGCCGGCCTGTCGGAGGAACCGTATGTCTATTTCGTGCATTCCTACTACCTGCAGGCGGACGATCCGCGGATCGTCACGGCCTCGACGGAGTATGGCGCGCACATCCACGCTTCCGTGGAGCAGGATAATATTTTCGCCTGCCAGTTCCACCCGGAGAAGAGCGGCGCGGTGGGACTGCAGATATTAAAGAACTTTATCGGAGTATAACTTATGTTTACCAAGCGAATCATCCCGTGCTTAGATGTGAATAACGGCCGCGTTGTCAAAGGCGTGAACTTTGTCAACCTGCGCGACGCCGGCGACCCGGTCGAGATCGGCGCCGCCTACGACGCCGCGGGAGCCGACGAGCTCGTCTTTCTGGACATCACGGCGTCCTCGGACGACCGCGCCACGGTCGTTGACATGGTGCGCCGCGTCGCGGAGACCGTGTTCATTCCGTTCACCGTCGGCGGCGGGATCCGCACGGTGGAGGACTTCCGCATGCTCCTGCGCGAGGGCGCGGACAAGATCTCGGTCAACACCGCGGCCATCTTAAATCCCGACCTGATTTCCGACGCGGCGGAAAAGTTCGGCAGCCAGTGCGTCGTCGTCGCGATCGACGCGAAGCGGCGAGAGGACGGCAGCGGCTGGACCGTCTACAAGAACGGCGGCCGCGTGGACATGGGAATCGATGCCGTCGAGTGGGCCGTGGAGGCGGACCGGCGCGGCGCCGGCGAGATCCTGCTTACCAGCATGGACTGCGACGGCACGAAAGAGGGGTACGACATCGAGTTGACACGCACGATCGCGGAGGCCGTCTCCATCCCGGTGATCGCGTCCGGCGGCGCGGGCACGATGGAGCACTTTTATGAAGCGCTGACAGAGGGCGAGGCCGACGCGGCGCTCGCGGCCTCGCTGTTCCACTATAAAGAGATGGAGATCAAAGATTTGAAAGAGTATCTCGCGGAGCGAGGCGTCTCCGTAAGGCGATAAAACGTTTGACATGTCCGGTGCATTTGCTATAATGTCCTTAACAGGACAGCCGGGATGATGGCATACACCATCCGCTCCGGCTGGACTCTGGGCTACCTAAAGGTAGTCGCCTATCCTACCAAAGAACAGGGCGACTACCTTTTTCGTTTATTGTCAAAGACGTTTATTACGAGCGTGACTGATGCAATAAGCACCAAGACAAACGCAAATAGATCTTCATACGTAACGAACAAAGACACCACCCCCTCTCCGTAATAATACAGAGCGGATGGGTTCGCCCTTCCGGCTGCCCTGATAAGGGCATTATAAAAAAAGATTGTAAAAAAGGGAAAAAAGAATCGGATTGCTTTTTTTCTGTGGAACTTGTGATATGATAATACAGAACGAGAGAAAATCTCGGTGAAGAAATTGTAGCATAGTGGTTTTACAAAATCAATGATAAAAAGAGGGTTTTTACATGCCACCCATCACAAACGACTGGGCCGCCCCGCTTTCCGCGGAGTTCGCCAAGCCCTACTACAAGGACTTATATAAAAAAGTGTTGGACGAGTATCACACGCGGCGGATCTACCCGGCCGCGGACGACATCTTCAACGCGTTTCATCTGACGCCGCTTTCCGACGTGAAAGTCGTGATCCTCGGACAGGACCCCTACCACGGCGACGGCCAGGCGCACGGACTGTGCTTTTCCGTAAAACCGGACGTGGAGATCCCGCCGTCTCTGGAAAACATCTATCAGGAACTGCACGACGACCTGGGCTGCGCGATCCCGAACAACGGGTATCTCGTCAAGTGGGCCGAGCAGGGCGTCCTGTTGTTGAACACCGTGCTCACCGTGCGGGCGCATCAGGCGAACTCCCACCGCAATATCGGCTGGGAACAGTTCACGGACGCCGTGATCCGTGCGGTCAATGAACAGGACCGCCCGATCGTGTTTCTGCTCTGGGGCCGCCCGGCGCAGGAGAAGCGCAGCATGCTCACCAATCCGAACCATCTCATCCTCACGGCGCCGCATCCGAGCCCGCTTTCCGCGTACCGCGGATTTTTCGGATGCAAACACTTCAGCCAGGCAAACGCGTTCCTCGAGGCGCGCGGCGCCCAGCCGATCGACTGGCAGATTGAGGACGTGTAGCGGGCGGTATTTTTTGTATCACAGCAACTTGGCGAACGCAATCTCAATTTTTCGTGAATCCTGCATTGCAGGATTCTTTTTTTTATGCTACACTACGTATTGTGTAATACTGTCCATTTAAGCAAAGAAATCTACAATATGTGGTAGTTATAGAAGAGGAAATCAAATGGCAAAACAAGCAGTTTACGATGAGGAAAGCATCTCCGTCCTCGAAGGTCTCGAGGCGGTGCGCAAACGCCCCGGCATGTACATCGGGAGCGTCTCCACAAAGGGCTTAAACCATCTGGTCTACGAGATCGTCGACAACGCGGTGGATGAGCACCTGGCGGGTGCCTGCGACTTTATCCGCGTGACGCTGGAGGCGGACGGCTCCTGTACGGTCGAGGACAACGGGCGCGGCGTCCCCGTCGGGATGCACGAGAAGGGCATGCCGGCGGCGAGGCTGGTCTTTTCCACGCTGCACGCCGGCGGCAAGTTCGACGACTCCGTCTACAAGACGAGCGGCGGCCTGCACGGCGTCGGCTCCTCGGTGGTCAACGCCCTTTCCAGCTATATGGAAGTAACGATCCACCGTGACGGCGTCATCTCGCACGACCGCTACGAGCAGGGGCTCCCCACGGAAGAATTGGTGGACGGCCTGCTCCCCGTGATCGGAAAGACCCGGAAGACCGGAACGATCGTCAACTTTCACCCCGATCCGGAGATCTTCGAGCGCACGCGGTTCAAGGCGGACGAGATCAAAAGCCGCCTGCACGAGACGGCCTACTTAAACCCGGGGCTGACCCTCCTGTTTGAGGACCTGCGCGGAGAGGAGCCGGAGCGCGTCGAGTACCACGAGGAGGACGGCATCGTCGGCTATGTGAAAGACCTGGACAAAAATTCCGAGGTGCTCCACGACCCGATCTATTTCCAGGGCGAATGCGAGCACATCCGCGTGGAGGTCGCGTTCCAGTACACCGGCGAGTTCCACGAGAACATCCTCGGCTTTTGCAACAACATCTACAACGCCGAGGGCGGCGCCCACATCACGGGCTTTAAGACGGCGCTCACGACCGTGATGAACCAGTACGCGCGCCAGCTCGGCATCTTAAAGGAAAAAGACGCGAACTTTACCGGCGCCGATGTCCGAAACGGCATGACCGCCGTCATCTCGATCAAGCATCCGTCGCCGCGCTTTGAGGGGCAGACCAAGACAAAACTCGACAACCAGGACGCCGCGAAAGTCACGTCCAAGATCGTAAACGACGGCCTGCAGCTGTATTTTGACAAGAACCTGGAAACCTTAAAGACCGTGCTCTCCTGCGCGGAGAAGGCGGCAAAGATCCGCAAGACCGAGGAGAAGGCGAAGACGAACCTCTTGTCCAAGCAGAAGTTCTCGTTCGACTCCAACGGGAAACTCGCGAACTGCGAGAGCCGGGACGCGGAGAAGTGCGAGATCTTCATCGTCGAGGGCGACTCTGCCGGCGGTTCGGCGAAAACGGCCCGCAACCGCATGTATCAGGCGATCCTGCCGATCCGCGGCAAGATATTAAACGTCGAGAAGGCGAGCATCGACAAAGTGCTGGCCAACGCGGAGATCAAGACGATGATCAACGCTTTCGGCTGCGGCTTTTCCGAAGGGTACGGCAACGACTTCGACATCTCGAAGCTGCGCTACGACAAGATCGTGATCATGGCGGACGCGGATGTCGACGGCGCGCACATCGCGACGCTGCTCTTGACGCTCTTTTACCGCTTCATGCCGGAGCTTATTTTCGAGGGGCATGTCTACCTCGCCATGCCGCCTCTTTACAAGGCGATCCCCGCGAAGGGCGAGGAGGAGTATCTCTACGACGACGACGCGCTGGAGCGCTACCGGAAGACGCACAAGGGCAGCTTTACGCTGCAGCGCTATAAAGGCCTTGGCGAGATGGACGCGTCGCAGCTGTGGGAGACGACGCTCGATCCCGAGCGGCGGGTCTTGAAGCGCGTGGCGATCGAGGACGCGCGCATGGCGTCGGATGTGACCGAGATGCTCATGGGGACGGATGTGCCGCCGCGCAAGGCGTTCATCTACGACCACGCCAACGAAGCGGAGATCGATGCGTAGAAAGGATTGAGACATGCCGAACTCAAGAGAACAAATCCTGCATACCGAGTATGCTGAGATCATGCAGAAATCGTATATCGACTATGCTATGAGCGTTATCATCGCGCGGGCCCTGCCTGACGTGCGGGACGGCTTAAAGCCCGTGCAGCGGCGGACGCTCTACGACATGCACGAGCTCGGCACCCGTTACGACCGTCCGTACCGGAAGTGCGCGCGCATCGTCGGCGACACGATGGGCAAATATCATCCGCACGGCGACAGCTCCATCTACGGCGCGCTCGTCGTGATGGCGCAGGACTTTAAAAACAGCATTCCGCTCGTGGACGGCCACGGCAACTTCGGCTCCATCGAGGGCGACGGCGCGGCGGCCATGCGCTACACCGAGGCGCGGCTGCAGCAGGTCACGCAGGAGGCGTACCTTGCCGACCTCGACAAGGACGTGGTCGATTTCATTCCGAACTTTGACGCGACGGAGCGGGAACCGGCCGTGCTGCCGGTGCGTATCCCGAACATCCTGATAAACGGCGCGGAGGGCATCGCGGTCGGCATGGCGACGAGCATTCCGCCGCACAACCTGGGCGAGGTGATCGACGGCGTCATCGCCTATATGAAAAACCCGGACATCTCGACCGAAGAGATGCTCGAGATCATCCAGGGACCGGACTTTCCGACCGGCGGCATCGTGATCAACAAAGACGAGCTCTGGGACATCTATGAGTCCGGCATGGGCCGAATCCGCCTGCGCGGCAATGTGGAGGTCGAGCGCAAAAAAGGCGGCAAAGAGTGCATCGTCATCTCCGAGATCCCCTATCCGATGATCGGCGCGAACATCGGCAAGTTTTTAAACGACGTCTACAGTCTCGTGGAGACGAAAAAGACGACGGATATCGTGGACATCTCCAACCAGTCCTCCAAGGAGGGCATCCGCATTGTCATCGAACTGAAAAAAGGCGCGGACGCGGAAAACATCATCAACCTGTTATATAAAAAGACGCGTCTCGAGGACACGTTCGGCGTCAACATGCTCGCCGTGGCGGACGGCCGCCCGGAGACGATGGGGATCGTGTCCATCATCCGCCACAACGTACAGTTCCAGTACGAGCTGGCGACGCGCAAATACACGACGCTGCTCGAAAAAGAGCGGGAAAAAGAGGAGATCCAGGAGGGGCTCATCAAAGCCTGCGACGTGATCGATCTGATCATTGAGATCCTGCGCGGGAGCAAAGAGGTCAAGCAGGCGAAAGCGTGCCTCGTGGATGGCGTAACCGACGGGATCAAATTTAAGACCAAAACGTCCAAGGCCGAGGCGGCCAAGCTGCGCTTTACGGAAAAACAGGCGACGGCGATCCTGGACATGCGTTTGGTCAAGCTCATCGGGCTCGAGATCGAGGCGCTCGCCGCCGAGCATGAAGAGACGCTCGCCAACATCGCGTATTACGAGCGGCTGCTTAAGAGCCGCGCCGCGATGGCGCGCATGCTGATGCGCGAGCTGAAAGAATTGAAAGAGCGGTTCGCCACGCCGCGAAAGACCGTGATCACAAACGCCGAGGAGGCCGTGTATGAAGAAAAAGCGCCCGAGGCGATCCCGATGGTGCTCTTAATGGACCGCTTCGGCTATGTGAAGGCTGTCGACGCGCCCACCTACGAGCGCAACAAAGAGGCCGCGGACGAGGAAAACCGCGCGGTGATCCCGTGCATGAGCGATGAGCGGATCTGCCTGTTTACCGACACCGGACAGCTGCACCTCGTGCGGATGGCGGATGTGCCGTATGGGAAGTTCCGCGACAAGGGCATCCCGGTCGACAACATCTGCAACTACTCCAGCGACACGGAGAATATCGTCGGCCTCGCGTCCCTCGGACAGCTCGCCGGCAGGAAACTCTTGTTTATCACGAAACAGGCGATGGTCAAGCGCGTCGACGGTTCCGAATTTGATGTCGCGAAGCGAACGACTGCGGCCACCAAGGTAAACGACGGCGATGCCGTGCTCTTCGTGGGCATCGCGGATGACGGGGATACGTTCGTCATGCAGTCGGAGAAAAATTACTTCCTGCGCGTGGCGGTCGGGGATATCCCTGAGAAAAAGAAAGGCGCGGCCGGTGTGCGCGGAATGCGTCTCGGCACGGGCGATTCCCTCGTCGGCGCCTGGATCCTGCGGGAGGATGACAGTCCGATTGCGGAGGCGCGCGGCAATGAGATCGCGCTCAATCGATTGCATATCGGGAATCGCGACACCAAGGGAGTGAAACGCTAGCGCCGGCGACGGTACGGCCCCCATAAGGCGGAAAATTTCTGAGAAGGAACGAATATGGCTGAAAATAAAGAGAGCGTGCGAAACGCATATCGTAAGAAGCGTGATGAGATGGATCGAGGACAGGCGGAGGCCCTGTCCTCAAAAATATGCGCGCATCTGACCGCCAGCGATCTCTTTGCGCAGGCGGAGTACCTCTACGCGTACGCTCCGCTCGGCAACGAGGCGGACATCCGCCCGGCCGTGGAGGCCGCGTGGCAGCAGGGCAAGCGGGTCGCCTTCCCCAAGGTCTTCGGGGAAGAGATGCGCTTTTTTGAGGTGACGGACTTCGCGCAGCTGGAGGCGGGCGCGTTTGGGATCATGGAGCCGTCGGAGGCCGCGGGAGCAGAGCCGGTGGACTGGAGAGTGCCTGAAAACCGCTGCGGCGGGAAAGGCAGTGATACGTCAGCAGGGGCGTTGCTCGTCCTCGTCCCGGGTGTCGCGTTCGATCACAGCGGACACCGCCTGGGCTTCGGAAAAGGCTATTATGACAGGCATTTCGCGGCATGCGGCAATGAAGCCACGCTGCTCGGCGTGGCCTATGCTTTCCAGATTGCGGAGGCCCTGCCGGTGGAACCGCATGATCTGCGTGTACATTATTTTGTTACGGAAGAAGGCTTAAAGCAAAATAGGTGAAGACGTAAATAAAAATACTTGCAATTTTCCTTACATTTGCTTATACTATACAAAACGGAGTGGAAAGGAGGTTGCTCATGGCACAGACCGTAAACGTAAACTTTAGGCTGGATGAAAAAGACAAGAAAAACATGGAAGCGGTTTGCTCAGAATTGGGAATCAGCATGAGTGCAGCGTTTGCCATGTTTGCAAAAAAGGTGGGCAGAGAGAAGCGCATCCCTTTTGAAGTTTCGATCGATCCGTTTTACAGTGACGAGAATTTGGCAAGGCTTCGCAAGTCGATTGCAGATGTAGAGGCTGGCAGAAGTACGCTGAAAGAACACGATCTGATTCAGGACAATTAAAGAAAACATTCGTACCTTTTTAAAAGCGGCGAAGAAAACCTTCGCCGCTTAAATTATATAGACAGGGAAGGCGTAATAGTCTGGAGGAATGAGGCGGCTACATACTAATGGGAGGTGGAACAGTTGGAAAGGCCAGTAAAGCCGGCTAGTCTGATTGAACTTCTGAAGAGAGAGAAGGACAGCCATCTGCTCGGCGGGATTTACGAGAGGGTGCAGATTGATCTTACCTACAACTCCAATCATATCGAGGGAAATTGCCTCACGCACGGACAAGTTTGCCAAATCTTCGAGACGAACACGATCGGTCTCGCGGATGAAACGGTCAAAGTGGACGATATTGTCGAAACGGCGAATCATTTTCGGTGTATTGATCGCATGATCGAGGATTCCGGTCATCTGCTGAGCGAAACCTGGATCAAACAGGTGCACGGAATCCTTAAAAACGGAACCACCGACAGCCGGCAAAGCTGGTTCGCGGTGGGACAGTACAAAAAGCTGCCGAATGAGGTGGGCGGGCACCCGACCACATCTCCGGAGGAGGTGCCGGAGCGCATGAAAGCGCTTTTAAAGACATACAATTCTTTGTCGGAAAAGACATTGGAGAATCTTTTGCAGTTTCATGTGGATTTTGAGCGGATCCACCCGTTTCAGGACGGAAATGGACGTGTGGGGAGGCTGATCCTTTTTAAGGAATGCCTTAGAAGCGGTATTGTGCCGTTTATTATTACGGACGAGATGAAATTCTACTATTACCGCGGCCTGCAGGAGTGGGACGCGGAAAAAGGGTATCTCACGGACACCTGCCTTGCGGCGCAGGACCAGTTCAAAAAGACGCTGGATTATTTCCGGATTTCATATTAGAGTGTATATATGAATTACGAAGAAGCCATGTCCTTTCTGGAGGACACAAAACAATATGGCAGCCGGCCGGGCTTGGAGAGTATCCGGGCGCTGATGCGCGAACTGGGCGACGTGCAGGAACAGGTGCCCGTCGTGCACATCGGCGGTACGAACGGAAAGGGTTCCGTGGGAGCGATGCTCTCCTCCGTGCTTACCGAAGCCGGCTATCGGGTCGGGTGGTTCAACACACCCGACGTCTTTTCGTATGAAGAAGAGTTTCGGATGGACGGGGAACCGATCGCGCGGGAGCGATTGGCGGCGCTGTTTACCGAAGTGCGCGCGGCCTGTGATCGGATGACAGCACCAAGCCAGAAGGATTCCGCGTGCGGCGATGCGGCAAATCCGCCTGCTCACCCGACGCGCTTTGAAGTGGAGACGGCAGCCGCTTTTTTATGGTTTTACGAAGAAAAATGCGACATCGCGCTTGTCGAAGTCGGCATGGGCGGCGCGCTCGACGCCACCAATCTGATCCATAAGCCGCTCGTGAGTGTACTGACATCCATCGGCTTGGATCATATGAATTTTCTCGGCGACTCGCTGACGGGAATCGCCGAGGAGAAGGCTGGCATCATCAAACCGGACTGTCCGGTTGTAACCGTGCCGCAGGAGCCGGACGTGATGGCAGTGATCCGGGCGCGTTGTGAAGAGCTTCATGCACCGCTTATTCTCGCGGATGCAGCGCAAATGGGGGATAAGAACAATGTTTTGAGTCAGCTGGCCCTGCGAGGTGCGTTTCAGGCGGAGAATGCAGCATGTGCCTTAACTGTGCTGCAGATTTTGCAGGGAAATACTCCCGGACAGAACGGGGCGCTGGAGGCAGACACCTCCCAGAGATTCTTCGACATCCCCGACAATGCGATCGCGCGCGGCCTGGCGGACACCCGCTGGCCGGGGCGCTATGAATGCGTCGCGGCGGAGCCGACGATCATTCTGGATGGCGCGCACAACGAGTCCGCGGCAAAGCGCCTCCGCGAGGCGCTGGACGCCGATTTCCCCGGGCGAACATTCCGCTATATCATGGGCGTTTTGTCAGACAAGGACTGCGACGCGATCGCGCGGGCGATGTTTCGCCCCGGCGACCGGGTCTGCACGCTGACGCCGCCGGATCCGCGTGCCCTGTCGGCCGAAGAACTGACAGAGCGTCTCGCCGCCCAGGGCGTTGACGCGCATCCTTGCGCCGGCGTGCAGGATGCGCTATCATGTGTAAGGAACGATGTGTCCAAAGGGGATATCATCGTGGCATTCGGCTCCCTTTCGTACCTTCGGGAAATCCGGGAGGCCATTTGTAAAGCATGAGACGATGGAAACAGTTTGAGCCCGAGCCGGGCATTTGTAAATGAGGAATTCTATTATATGATCATCGGCAACCGCGAATTCAACACGGAACTCAAGACCTACGTCATGGGCATCTTAAACCTCACTCCGGATTCCTTTTCCGACGGGGGACAGTTTTTCAGCGAGGACCCGGCGCGCATGCTGGACATCGCTCTCGCGCAGACCGAGCGCATGATCGAAGAGGGCGCGGACATCATCGACATCGGCGGCGAGTCCACGCGTCCCGGCTACACGCCCATCTCCGATGAGGAGGAGATCGAACGCGTGCTGCCGGTCATCGATGCTGTCAAGGCGCGCTTTGACATCCCCGTTTCACTGGACACCTACAAGAGCGCGGTCGCGCGGGAAGGCCTCGCGCACGGCGTCGACCTCATAAACGATATCTGGGGCTTAAAAGCCGATCCGCTGATGGCATCGGTCATCGCGGAGTACGACGTGCCGTGCTGCCTCATGCACAACCGCAAGGAACCGGTTGCCAGAGCCTCGAAGGACGGCGGGGAAACGTCCCGCGCCGCGGCGGGCAGCGACCCGGCGTGGGAAGAAGAAGTGGTCAACATCTGGTTAAAAGAGATCGCGGAGAGCATCCGCCTGGCCGCGGCCGGCGGCATCGGGCGGGAGCAGATCATCTTAGATCCCGGCATCGGCTTTGGGAAGAACTATAAACAGAACCTTATCGCGATCCATCATCTGGACCGCCTCGTCGCGCTGGGCTATCCCGTGCTGCTCGGCACGTCCCGCAAGTCGGTGATCGCCAACGCGCTCGCCGAGCCGACGCGGACGCTTGACTGCGCGAGCTGCAATGCGTGCGATACCCCAAGCGAAAACTGCGCGGGCTGCGACGCGCCAGCCGCCACAGGCGGCGCCCCGGCGGAAAAAACCGCGCCAGCCGCGCAAAGCGGTGCCCCGGCGGACAAAGCCGCGCCAGCCGCGCCTGGCGGCACTCCGTCCGTCCCGATGGAGGACCGTGTGGTCGCGACCGCGGTGACGACGGCGTTCGCGGTGCAGGCGGGCTGCGCGTTTGTGCGTGTCCACGATGTAAAAGAAAACGTACAGGCCATCCGCATGACGCGGGCCGTCCTGGAGGACTAGACAGGCAGCGCCCGGCGCCGGACGCGTTTCCGATCAGTATATTACGGCAGGAGGAACCTCTCATGGCAGATCAGATCCGAATCAAAAATCTCGACGTCTTCGCCTATCACGGCGTCTCCCCGGAGGAGACGAAACTGGGCCAGAAGTTTCTGGTGGACGCGACGCTCTATACGGACACGCGCGCGGCCGGCTTTTCCGACGACCTCACGAAGTCCGTCGACTACAGCGCCGTCTGCTATTTTATCGCGGAATACATGCAGAAGCACACCTTTAAACTGCTGGAATCCGTGGCAGAGCACCTCGCGGAGGAGATCCTGATGGAAGTCTCGCAGCTGGACCGCATCGACATCGAGATCAAGAAGCCGTCGGCGCCGATCTCGGTACCCATCGAGATGGTGTCGGTCGCAATCAGCCGGTCGTGGCACACGGTGGACCTCTCACTGGGCTCCAACATGGGCGACCGGGAGGACTACTTGCTCTCCGCGCTGCGGGGGATGGAAGCGAACCCGCGCGTCCGCGGCATCCGACAGTCGGAGATCATCGAGACCGCGCCCTACGGGAACACGGACCAGCCGCCGTTTTTAAACGCCGCCGTGGCGCTGCAGACGCTCTTTACGCCGCACGAGATGCTGGCTTATATCCGCGAGCTGGAGGACGCGGCGGGACGCGAGAGAGGAGAGCACTGGGGACCGCGGACGCTCGATATCGATATCCTGTTCTACGACGACTGTGTCATCGGGGAGGAGGATCTGACGATCCCGCATCCGGACATGACGAACCGGATGTTCGTGCTCGGCCCGCTGTCCGAGCTCTGCCCGAGCAGGCTGCATCCCGTTTTCCAGAAAAGTGTGATGCGGATGCGCCGGGAGCTCGAGAGAAGACTGGAAAAGGGAAAAAATATCCAATGAAGAAGTATCAATACATCCTTTGGGACATGGACGGCACGATCTCGAACACCTACGAAGGCGTGTCGCGTTCCCTCATGCAGGCGTTCGAGCGGTACGGCATCGAGTGGGAGGGCGACTATTCCTGCTTCATCGGCCCGCCGATGCGCGAATCGCTGCCGCAATACGCGGGGGTTCCCGAGGATCTGGTTGAGGATGTCATCGCGAAGTTCCGGGAGCGCTACAATCCGATCGGCGTATATGAGTGCGAGCTGTTTCCCGGCGTGCGGGAGACACTGGAGGCGTTTCAAAACGCCGGTACCGTCCAGGTGATCGCGTCCTCCAAGCCGGAGGAGCGCTGCAGGGAGATTGTGCGGCAGTTCGAGCTGACCGACCTGTTTAACGATGTCGTGGGCGCGAGCATGGATGGCAGGATCGACACGAAGATCGAGGTGTTGGACGAGGCGTTCCGCCGCTTCCGGGAGCGGGACCCGCACTTTGCGAAGGAAGACTGCGTGTTGATCGGCGATACGAAATACGATGCCGACGGCGCGAGAGAAGCGGGCATCGACTGTATCGGTGTGGGCTATGGCTTCGGCACGACAGAAGAAATGCTGGAGCACGGCGCGATCAAAGTATATGAGGATCTTGCCGAATTAGTGGAAGAACTTTCGTGAGGCGCATAAGATACGACGAAAAATTGTGTCAAAAACGGAAGTATCGAAAGAAAACGAACCAAATAGTCTGAAAATAACAGAAAACAATCTACAAATTCAAATAGTCTGACAACTTAACCCAAATTAGGGGTTTACAAAGACAACAAAACGCGGTATAGTGTTTGAGGTGAGCCAAAGGGGGCTTTTCCGAAAGGGAAAGGCCTCTTTCTATCCTATTATAAAAGGAAGGGATTCAGTCATGGAAAATCATCAGACCAAGCAAGGACTGTACGATCCGCGCTTCGAGCACGACAACTGCGGCGTCGGCGCCGTGGTCAACATCAAGGGCATAAAGACCCGCGACACCGTCGAGAACGCGCTCCGGATCGTCGAGAACTTAAAGCACCGCGCCGGAAAGGACGCCGAGGGCAAGACCGGCGACGGCGTCGGCATGCTGCTGCAGATCTCCCACAAGTTTTTTACCAAAGTCATGAAAAAACAGGGGGTAGAGCTCGGGGAGGAACGGGACTACGGCATCGGCATGTTCTTCTTCCCGCAGGAGGAGTTCCTGCGCGCGCAGGCGCAAAAGATGTTTGAGGTCATCCTCAAGCGCGAGGGGCTCGAACTGCTCGCGTGGCGGGAGGTCCCGACGAACCCGTCCGTGCTCGGCGAGAAGGCCCTCGAAAAGATGCCCTGCATCATCCAGGCCTTTGTAAAAAGGCCGGACGATGTGGAGAAGGGGCTCGCCTTTGACCGCCGGCTCTATGTGGCGCGGCGGATCTTCGAGCAGTCCAACGACTACACCTACGTGGTCTCGCTGTCCAGCCGGACGATCGTCTACAAGGGCATGTTCCTCGTAAACGAACTGCGGCTCTTTTTCGATGACCTGCAGGATCCGGACTACGAGAGCGCCATCGCGACCGTGCACTCGCGCTTTTCCACGAACACGAACCCCAGCTGGGAGCGCGCGCACCCGAACCGCTTCACCGTCCACAACGGCGAGATCAACACGATCAAGGGCAACACCGACAAGATGCTGGCCCGCGAGGAGACGATGGAGTCCAAGTACCTGGAAGGCGAGCTCGGCAAGATCCTGCCGGTCGTAAACAAATCGGGTTCCGACTCGGCGATGCTCGACAACACGCTCGAGTTCCTCGTGATGAGCGGCGTGGAACTGCCGCTCGCGGTCATGATCCTGATCCCCGAGCCGTGGGAGAACAACCAGGTCATGTCCCAGAAGAAAAAAGATTTCTACCAATATTACGCGACGATGATGGAGCCGTGGGACGGCCCGGCCTCGATCGTGTTCTGCGACGGCGACATACTCGGCGCCGTGCTCGACCGCAACGGCCTGCGGCCTTCTCGCTTCTATATCACGGACGACGACTACCTGATCCTCTCCTCCGAGGTGGGGGTTCTGGACATCGACCCGTCGCACGTGCTCGTAAAGGACCGGCTGCGCCCGGGCAAGATGCTCCTCGTCGACACCGTGAAGGGCGAGGTGACCGACGACGACGAACTCAAAGAGCGCTACGCCGGCAAGCAGCCCTACGGCCAGTGGATCGACGAGTACATGCTGGAGTTAAAGGACATCAAGATCCCGAACGAGCGGATCCCCCGCTACACGGGAGAGGACTTAAGCCGCATGCAAAAGGCGTTCGGCTACACCTACGAGTCCGTGACCTCCGTGATGCTCCCGATGGCGCGGGACGGCGCCGAGGGGACGGCGGCCATGGGCATCGACATTCCGTTGGCATCCCTCTCGGAGGATCACCAGCCGCTCTTTAACTACTTTAAGCAGCTGTTCGCGCAGGTGACGAACCCGCCGATCGACGCGATCCGGGAGGAGGTCGTCACCTCCACGACGATGTACGTCGGCGAGGCCGGCAACATCCTGGAGGAGTCGGCGAAAAACTGCCAGGTCCTGCGGATCCGCAATCCGATCCTCACGAACACGGACCTTATTAAAATCAAAAACCTGAAACACGAAGGCTTCAAGGTGAGCGTGATCTCCATGAACTATTACAAGAACACGAGCCTTGAAAGAGCCCTCGACCGGATCTGTGTCGAGGCGGACCGCGCCTACAAGGACGGGTCGAACATCCTGATCCTGTCCGACCGCGGCGTGGATGAGAACCACGTGGCGCTCCCGGCGCTGCTCGCGGTCTCGGCCATGCAGCAGCATCTGGTCCAGACAAAAAAGCGCACGGCCCTCACGCTGATATTAGAAAGCGGTGAGCCGCGCGAAGTCCATCACTTCGCGACGCTCTTAGGCTACGGTGTCTGCGCCGTCAACCCCTATCTGGCACAGGATACGATCAAAGAGCTGATCGACAACCACATGCTCGACAAGGACTACTACGCGGCGATCGACGACTACAATTCCGCCATCGTGCACGGCATCGTCAAGATCGCTTCCAAGATGGGCATCTCCACGCTGCAGTCCTACGAGGGCGCGAAGATCTTTGAGGCGATCGGCATCGACAACAGCGTGATTGACAAATATTTTACGGACACGGTCAGCCGGATCGGCGGCATCACGCTCGCGGACATCGAGCGCAACGCGAACGTGCTGCACAACAGCGCGTACGACCCGCTCGGACTCGGCACGTCAAAGACGCTCGATTCCCTGGGCCGCCACAAGATGCGCAGCGGCGCGCAGCCGCACCTTTACAATCCGCAGACGATCCACCTGCTCCAGCAGTCGACGCGGCGCGGCGACTACGAGATGTTCAAACAGTACACGAGCCTGATCAACGACGAGACCCGGGTCATGAACCTGCGCGGCGCGATGGACTTCGTCTATCCGGAGGAGGGCGTGCCGCTCGAGGAGGTCGAGAGCGTGGACGAGATCGTCACGCGCTTTAAGACCGGCGCCATGTCCTACGGCTCCATCTCGCAGGAGGCGCACGAGTGTCTGGCCATCGCGATGAACCGTCTCCACGGCAAGTCAAACTCCGGCGAGGGCGGCGAGAGCATCGAACGTCTGACAAGCAAGGAGCGCTGCTCCGCCATCAAGCAGGTGGCGTCCGGGCGCTTCGGCGTGACGAGCCGCTACCTCGTCTCCGCGAAAGAGATACAGATCAAGATGGCGCAGGGCGCGAAGCCCGGCGAGGGCGGACACCTGCCCGGCAAAAAGGTATACCCCTGGATCGCGAAGACCCGGCTCTCCACGCCGGGCGTGGCACTGATCTCCCCGCCGCCGCACCATGACATCTATTCGATCGAAGATCTGGAACAGCTGATCTTTGACTTAAAAAACGCTAACCGCGACGCGCGGATCACCGTGAAGCTGGTCTCCGAGGCCGGCGTCGGCACCGTCGCCGCGGGTGTGGCGAAGGCGGGCGCGCAGGTCGTGCTGATCTCCGGCTATGACGGGGGCACCGGCGCGGCGCCCCAGAGCTCGATCCACAACGCGGGCCTGCCGTGGGAGCTCGGCCTGGCCGAGACGCACCAGACGCTGATCTTCAACGGGCTGCGCGAGAAGATCCGCATCGAGACGGACGGCAAGCTCATGAGCGGCCGGGACGTGGCCATCGCGGCCATGCTCGGCGCGGAGGAGTTCGGCTTCGCGACGGCGCCGCTCGTGACCATGGGCTGCGTGATGATGCGTGTCTGCAACCTGGACACCTGTCCGGTCGGCGTCGCGACACAGAACCCCGAGCTGCGGAAGCGCTTTTCCGGCAAGCCGGAGTACGTGATGAACTTTATGCGCTTTATCGCCCAGGAGCTGCGGGAATACATGGCCCGCCTCGGCGTGCGCACGGTCGATGAGCTCGTCGGGCGCAGCGACCTCTTAAAAGTCCGCGACAACTTGACCGGCAACGCGGCGAAGATGGACCTGACCAACATCTTAAACAACCCCTACGCCGGCGAGCGGGACGACATCCGGTTCAACCCGGACAAGATCTACAACTTCGGACTGGACAACTCGCTGGACGAGAAAGTCCTGTTAAAAGAGCTGGAGACAGCCTTGGAGAAAAACCAGAGAAGCATCTTAGACGTCAACGTCTCCAACACGAACCGCTCCTTCGGCACGATCTTCGGTTCGGAGATCACCCGGCGCTATCCCGACGGACTGGAGGAGGACACGTTTTCCATCAAGTGCACCGGCGCGGGCGGGCAGAGCTTCGGCGCGTTTATCCCGCGCGGCCTGACCTTGGAGCTCGTGGGCGACAGCAACGACTATTTCGGCAAAGGCCTCTCCGGCGGCAAGCTCATCGTCTATCCGCCGGCGGGCGTGCGCTTCAAGCATGACGAGAACATCATCATCGGCAACGTGGCCCTCTATGGCGCGACGAGCGGCAAGGCGTTTATCAACGGCGTGGCCGGCGAGCGCTTCTGTGTCCGCAACTCCGGCGTCACCGCGGTCGTCGAGGGCGTGGGAGATCACGGCTGCGAATACATGACCGGCGGGCGCGTCGTCGTCCTCGGCAAGACCGGAAAGAACTTCGCGGCCGGCATGAGCGGCGGCATCGCCTACGTGCTGGACGAGCACAACGACCTCTACATGCGGACCAACAAAGAAATGGTCTTTTCCGAGACGATCACGAACAAGTACGACGTGCAGGAGTTAAAGGAACTGATCCAGGAGCACGTCGCGCTGACCAACTCGGCGAAGGGCAAGGAGATCCTGGAGGATTTCGGCGCCTACCTGCCGAAGTTTAAAAAGATCACCCCGTACGACTACTACAACATGCAGACGGCCATCGTCCAGATGGAAGAAAAGGGGTACAACGTGGAACAGGCGGCAATCGAAGCATTTTATTCGAAATTCGAAGCGTAAAGGAGGGGAGAGCCATGGGAAAACCAACCGGATTTTTAGAATATGACCGCGAGGTCAGCACCGAGACCGATCCGCTCGTACGGATCAAAAACTTTGACGAATTCCATCTCTACCTCTCCGACGAGAAGCAGCAGATCCAGGGCGCGCGCTGCATGGCCTGCGGCGTGCCGTTCTGCCAGTCCGGCATGATGTTAATGGGCATGGCGAGCGGCTGCCCGCTGCACAACCTCGTGCCGGAGTGGAACGACCTCGTCTACCACGGGAACTGGGAGCAGGCCTACGAGCGCCTGGTCAAGACCAACAACTTCCCGGAGTTTACCTCCCGGGTCTGCCCGGCCCTGTGCGAAAAGGCGTGCACCTGCGGCCTCCATGACGACCCGGTCAGCGTCCGCGAAAACGAGCACGGCGTGATCGAAACGGCCTACGCCGAAGGCTACGCGAAGGCAAACCCGCCGAAGACGCGCAGCGGCAAGACCGTCGCCGTCGTCGGCTCCGGCCCGTCGGGGCTTGCCGTCGCCGACCAGTTAAACAAGCGCGGCCATCTCGTCACGGTCTACGAGCGCGACGACCGCGTGGGCGGCCTTTTAATGTACGGCATCCCGAACATGAAGCTCGACAAAGGCATCATCGAGCGCAAGGTCGAGATCATGAAAGAGGAGGGCATCACGTTCCTGACCGGCGTGGATGTCGGACGGGACGAAAAGGCGTCCAAGCTCTTAAAAGACTATGACGCCGTCGTCCTCGCCTGCGGGGCCAAGCATCCGCGGGACATCGAGGCGCCCGGACGGGACGCGGACGGGATCTACTTTGCCGTGGACTTCCTCGCGCAGACGACCAAGAGCCTCTTAGACTCCGATCTGAAAGATAAAAACTATGTCTCGGCGAAGGGGAAGCATGTCGTCATCATCGGCGGCGGCGACACAGGCAACGACTGCGTCGGCACGGCCATCCGCCACGGCGCGAAGAGCGTGACCCAGCTCGAGATGATGCCGAAGCCGCCGGATGAGCGGACCGCGTTTAACCCGTGGCCCGAGTGGCCGAAGGTCTGCAAGACCGATTACGGCCAGGAGGAGGCCATCGCCGTCTTCGGCGGGGACCCGCGGATCTACACGACGACGGTGCAGGAGTTTAAAAAGGATAAAAACGGGAAACTGAAAGAACTCGTCACGGTCCAGCTCGAGAGCAAAACCGACAAAAAGACCGGGCGTTCCATGATGGTGCCCGTGGAGGGCACGGAGGAGACGATTCCCGCGGACCTCGTGCTGATCGCGGCCGGCTTCCTCGGCGCCGAGGACTACATCACTGACGACTTCGGCGTGGCGTTAAACGCCCGCACGAACGTTGAGACGGCGCCGGGCGGTTATCAGACGAACGTCCAGAAGGTCTTTACCGCGGGCGATATGCACCGGGGCCAGTCCCTCGTCGTCTGGGCCATCCGGGAGGGCCGCGAGGCCGCGAAGGCAGTCGATGAGGCGCTCATGGGATACAGCTACCTCTCGGTCCAGTAAAATAACTTACATCAGTCTTCAAAGATTTTCAATGGCGAAAAGGCGCAGAAATGGCGTAACGGCGCGCTTTTCGCCATTTTTTCCGGGGGGGTAATTTGCACAAAAACCAGTTATGCAGAAATTGCATTTTTGGCGCACTTTTCCTTGCCATTTATCACATATGGTGTTAAAATGTGGTATGGGAATTGTGTTTTGCAACTTTGTAAACCACAAGATATAGGGAGGTCGTGCCCCTCATGATTGACATTCATTGTCATATCCTCTACGGTGTGGACGACGGACCAAGGACACTGGAAGAGTCCCAGAACATGCTGCGGGAGGCAGCGAGACAAGAGATAACAGACATTATAGTGACCCCGCATTTTCGTCAAGGTATGTTTCCGCATGACATGGACAAGATTCGCTCGGGTTTTTTTGAATTGCGGAAGACGGCAGAAGAAATAGGGGTCCATATTTTTGTCGGAACGGAGTACCACATAGATAGTGAGTGTGTGGTAAATCTGCGCGAAAGCAGGTGCTTTTCGCTGGCACACTCGGACTATGTGCTCGCGGAGTATTCCGGCGCGACCGAGTACTCGTACATACAGGATACGGTACGGGAGCTGCAGTTTGCCGGCTACACGCCGGTCATCGCCCACGCGGAGCGCTACCAGTGCCTGCTGGACGATCTGGACCTTATCGAAGAGCTGCGAAAGGGCGGCGCGCTGATCCAGATCAACGCCGACGCCGTCCTCGGAAAGGACGGCCGCCCCGCGAAGCAGTTTTGCAAGAAGCTGCTGGACTACGGGATGGCGGACTTTATCGCGAGCGACAGCCACGACTTAAAAGAGCGGCCCTGCCGCTTGGCGGAGTGCCGGGACTATGTCCGCCGCAAGTACGGCGACGATACGGCCGCCTGGCTGTTTGAGACGCATCCTGCCATGATCATAGGAAATTCGGGAGAATAGCAGTATGGAAAACGAGACAAAGCAGATAGAAAATAATAACGGGAACGAGAACGAGGTCGAGATTGATCTGGGGGAACTTTTCCTGGTACTGGGACAGCACTGGTGGCAGATCGTGGTCGCGGTCGTGTTGGCGGCTGCGATCGGTCTCATGATCGCGGCACTCTGGATCACGCCCCAGTACTCGTCCACCTCGATCCTGTACGTGCTCTCCCGGAGTACGTCCATTACGAGCTACACGGACATCCAGGTCGGCTCGAGCCTGACAAGCGATTATGTGGAGGTCGTGGCCGGGCGGCCGGTCCTGGATCAGGTCGCGTACAATCTGGGCCTCGACCTTGAGTATGGCGAGATGAGGAGCAAGGTGTCTGTTAGCAACCCGGCCGATTCCCGCATGTTGGAGATTACAGTGAAGGATGCGGATCCGGATCTGGCGAAGCTGATCGCCGATGAGGTCGCTGTTGTGGCCTCCGCCTACATCTCCCAAAAGATGGATCAGGATGCGCCGGAGATCATCCAGTACGGCTACGTTAATTCGACTCGCTCCAGCCCGAGTTATCGGCGCTATACGGTGTTGGGTGCTGTCCTCGGACTGGTGTTGGCCATCGCGGTGATCTGGATCGTCTACCTTGCGAATGACTCGATCATCACGCCAGAGGAACTCGAGGAGAAGACGGGCATGCGGGTGCTCGGCAGCCTGCCCATGGAAGAAGAGGAATTAAACGAACCGGCGAGCAAGAAGCAGCGGAAGCGCAGGTCGGCAAGGAAGCGGAATACGAGCAAAAAGAAAGGGAAGACCAATGGCTGAGAACAGTTTTCGACCGAAGGAAGTATACTTAAGGAGCTTAAAGAAGCAGGATCATACGATGAAGGAATCGCTGCGCGCGCTGCGCACGAACCTGCAGTTCTGCGGGGACGATGTGAAGGTCATCCTCTTTACCAGCTCCATGCCAAAAGAGGGGAAGAGCACGGTTGTCATGAATCTGGCGCAGTCGCTCGCGGACGCGCGCAAGAGCGTGCTCGTCATCGACGCGGACATCCGCAAGTCTGTCCTCGTCGCGCGGCTCGGCGTCCGGACGACGGACGGAGAAAATCTCTTTGGCCTCACCCATTACCTGTCGGGGCAGAAACGGCTGCGCGAGGTTGTCTACGTCACGCAGGAGCCGCAGCTGTATATGGTCTTTGCCGGGCCAAACGCCCCGAACTCAACGGAGATTTTGGAGAAGCAGTACTTCGCGGATCTCATTACGTTTGGACGGAAATTCTTCGACTATGTCCTGATCGACAGTCCGCCGATCGGCGCGACGATCGACGCCGCCGTGATCGCGCAGCAGTGTGATGGCGCGGTCTTCGTGACGGCACAGGGGGCGGCCAACAGCCGCCTCATCATAAACGCGAAAAAACAGCTGGAGGCCTCCGGGATCCGCATTCTGGGCGCGGTGCTCAACAAGGTGGACATGCATCGGAACGCTTACTACGGGAAGTATTACGGCCGCTACTATGGCCGATATTATGGGCGGTACTACGGCAAGTATTATGGAAAATACGGTGGCTACTACGGGAGCTATGGGACTTATGGGATGTATGGATCTTACGGAAACGAGGACCAGTCAAAATCTTCGGGGAAGAAAAAGAAGAGGTGACGCGGATGAAGTGGCGGAATCATTGGAACCACAGGCCGCCCCGCCGGATCGCGCGGGCCCTTGTCCTCGCGACACTTATGGCAGCGCTCGGTGTGTGCGCCGGATGCGGCAGGAACGCCTCTTCGGAAGAGGGGGACACGCCGCGTGTGCGGTCCGCGGATGAGGTACAGAACGCGATCCTCACGGAGCGGGACTTTGTCTCGGACGGAACAGGGGTAGAAGATTTCGTCATCTTCGGGGTAGACACCCGTTCCGACGAGCTGGAATACACCCGTTCGGACTCCATCATCCTCGTCCACATCGATTACGAAGAGGAGACCGTCAAGATGTGCTCCATCTATCGGGACTGTCTGGCGCACATCGACGGGTATGATTATACAAAGATCACCCACGCGCACTGGTATGGGGGCCCCGATCTGGCGCTGGAAACGATCAATGAGAACTATGACCTCGATCTCGAGGCCTATATGACTTTAAACTTTATCAATTTCGCGGATCTCGTCGATGAGATCGGCGGCGTGGAGATGGAGATCACGGAGGAAGAGGTCTCCCACCTGTCCGATATCGACGGGGCATACACCGGGAAGATCACGGAGCCGGGAACGTACCAGCTCGACGGGGACCAGGCCCTTGCCTACTCCCGGATCCGCCATGCCGAGGGCGCCGACTACCGCCGCTCAGAGCGCCAGCGGGATGTCCTGACCAGCCTGTTCGAAAAGGCGAAGGCTCAAAGCGCGAACGACCGGATCAGCCTGGCGGAGGATCTGCTGGGCCAAATCAACAGCAACTTACGGACGGAAGATCTGGAGCAGCTGCTGTACAACCTGTCCGACTTTGAGATCACGGAGACGACCGCCTACCCGCAGGTGTTCTATGCCGGGTGGATCGACGGGGTCTGGGAGGAAGTGCCGGTCACGCTGGTCGACATGGCCACGGGGATCCACGAATTCCTGTTTGAGGAGACAGACTATACGCCGTCGGAGACCGTGCAGACCTACAGCGATTACATGCTTACCATAGAATCCAAACCGAACAGAAATTCGACGAATGAGGGAGACGACTGAACCATGTGGAAGAGAGATCGGATTTTAAACTGGACATTGATCTGTTTGGCGGTTGTGGTCGTCATCGTGCTGATCGGAGGGGCCTTTCGCAACGGCACCTCCGCCCGCCGGACCAGCCGGGAGGAGGCGAAACTGGCGGAGGCCGAGTCCTCGGTCAGCGCGGAGGAACAAAACGCGGTAGACATTGATGCCGACATAGAGGAAATCGAAGCCGCGGCGGAGGAAGAAATCGATACCACCGGGATCGAGGAAGAGGACCGTGACAATACCATCACGGATACCGGATCCTCCCACGAGGCGATCTTCTTTTCCAACGCGGTGGAGGAACAGATTGACGCGATGACCGTGGAACAGCAGGTGGCACAGCTCTTTGTGACCACACCGGAGGCGTTGACCGGCACGGACGAAGTGTCTCTGGCGGGGGAGACCACACAGGCTGCCATTGAGGCCTATCCGGTCGGCGGTCTGCTCTACAACGAACAGAATCTGGGAAGCGCGACACAGGTGCGCAATCTGCTCGACAACACACAGGGGTACATGGAGGACGCCGTCGGCCTGCAGGTGTTTACCATCATAGAGGAGACGGGCGGCGAGACCCATTCGCCGTTGGCTACGCTCATAGAGGACATCACGATAACCGCCTCTCCGGCCACGCTCGGCGAAGAAAGCACAACGGATGAGATCACCGAGGCCGCGCAGCAGCGGGCCGCGTATGTCGCCTCCTATGGATTTAACACGATCCTCGGCCCGTCCGCGGACGCGTCCAACGGGAACGACGCCGACTATGACGATATGACCTACGGCTCCGAGCCCGCCGTGATCGCGGAGCGTGTGGAGGCGGACATCGAAGGAACACAGGCCGCGGGCGTCATGGCCGTGATGCGCTCCTTCCCGGGCGCGAATCAGGTCACCGACAGCTATCAGGCCTATCAGGCGGGGATCGACGCGGGTGTGGAATGCATCCTGGTCAGCAACATGCCGGATGCCGCCCTGACGGGGGATGAGGCGCTGCCCTGTTCCCTTTCGGAAGGCGTTGTCACGCAGCTGCGGGATGCCATGGGATTCGACGGGCTGCTCATGACATCGAACCTGACGAGCGCGCGGGTCACCGATTACTGCAGTACTGCGGAGGCGGCCGTGCGGGCGGTCAACGCCGGCATGGACTTGCTCTATGTAGGGAACAGCTTTACGGAGTCGTATGAAGCGGTGCTTGCCGCGGTCAACGACGGAACGATCACGGAAAACACGCTTCACAATGCCGTGGGGCGGATTCTGACGGAGAAGATGGAGTGACATGAAGGGAAAGCTGCAGCACTGGAACATCATAGCGATCGGATTGGTGGTTTTTGACATCTTTGCGATCAGTTTCTCCTATTTTCTGGGGTTGTGGCTGCGCTTTGACTTTTCTTTCCGCGCCATTCGCAGGGATATCTGCAGGAGTATGCCCGGTTTCTGCCGATCTATCTGATCATCTGCATCCTGTTCTTCTGGTTTATGCGCATGTACCGGGCCATGTGGCGGTTCGCCGGCTTCCGGGAACTGCTCCGCTTTGCGCTGGCGTCTCTGATCGCGTCGGGTGTACACATTCCCCTGATCCTGCTGGTGTTCGGCCGGATGCCTGTCTCATATTTCATTGTCGGTGCGGTTGCACAGCTGATCCTGGTCGTGGGCATCCGCTTTAGTTATCGTTTTTATGTGGAGGTCTGCAGACGACAGGGGCCTGACATCGAGATGCCCGAATCGCGCGTGATGATCATCGGTGCTGGGGAGGCCGGGCGCAGCGTGGTCAAGGAGCTTTTGGCAACCGACAAGGTAAACATCCGTCCGGTCTGTGTCATTGATGATAATCCGAACAAGTGGAGCCGTTTCCTCGAGGGGGTGCCGATCGCCGGCGGTCGGGAGAACATCCCGAACACCGTACAGAAATACAATGTGGATCAGATCTATTTCTGTATTCCCGGGATTGCCGCCCAGGAGAAAAAAGAGATCCTCGACATCTGCAGCCAGACCGGCTGTGAGTTAAAGAGCCTTCCAAGCCTCTATCAGCTGGCCAACGATGAGGTGCTCGTCAGTGAATTAAAGCCGGTGGCGATCGAGGACCTGCTCGGCCGGGAGCCGATCTCCTTGGATCTGGAGGGGATTTTCGAACAGCTGCGGGGCAAGACCATCCTGGTAACGGGCGGCGGCGGGTCCATCGGCAGCGAACTCTGCCGCCAGATCGCAGCGCATCACCCGAAACAGTTGATCCTTTTTGATATCTATGAGAATACGACCTACGAGATCGAACGGGAGCTGCGGGCGCAGTATCCGGATCTGCAGATGGAGGTGCTGATCGGTTCGGTCCGGGACAGCCGGCGGGTCGATCAGGTCTTTGCGGCCTATCGACCGGATATCGTCTACCACGCTGCGGCGCACAAGCATGTGCCGCTGATGGAGTTTAGCCCCAATGAGGCCATCAAAAACAACGTGATCGGCACTTACAAGACCGCGTACGCCGCGATGAAATACGGGACCCAGCGGTTTGTGCTCATCAGCACGGACAAGGCCGTCAACCCGACCAACATCATGGGCGCAAGCAAACGGCTCTGCGAGATGGTCATCCAGAGCATGGACGCGGTCAGCCGAACCGGCCGGATGGATATGCTGCCCTTCCTTCACGCGCATCAGGAGGTGGGAGGAAGCGATGCCCTCTATAAGGGTGCAAGGAAAGACACCGCGCCGGTCGAACTCACGGTAGAGAGTACCAAAAACAAGAATCGATCCGGCACCCAGTTCGTGGCCGTGCGGTTCGGGAATGTCCTTGGCAGCAACGGCTCCGTGATCCCGCTGTTCCGGAAGCAGATCGAGGCAGGCGGCCCGGTGACCGTGACGGATCCGTATGTCACCCGCTACTTTATGACGATCCCCGAGGCGGTGAGCCTCGTGCTGCAGGCGGGTACGTACGCCTGGGGCGGCGAGATCTTCGTTCTTGACATGGGCGCCCCGGTGCGGATCGATACGCTGGCGCGCAACCTGATCCAACTGTCCGGCTACACACCGGATGAAGACATCGAGATCGTCTACACCGGTCTGCGCCCCGGCGAGAAGCGCTATGAGGAGAAGCTCATGTCGGAGGAAGGCCTGCGAAAGACGGACAACGAGCTGATCTTCATTGGCAAGCCGATTCCGTTTGAAGTGGTGCCCTTCTTAAAACAGCTCGAAGAACTGGCCAAGGCCTGTTATGAGAACAGCGATCGGATCGTGGAGATGGTGGAAGAGATTGTGACGACCTATCATCCGGAGCATCATGAAACAGAGGATCAAGAGGCATGCGAGAACGACAATATTCTCCTTTGGGAAAAAAGATCTGGTTGAGTTCCCCGACCATGCATGGCGAGGAACTTCAATATATGCAGAAAGCCTACGCAACTAACTGGATGTCCACGGTTGGTGAAAATATCGACGAGGTGGAGCGACTTACCGCGGAAAAGCTGGGCATGGGATATGCCGTGGGCCTATCCTGCGGAACGGCCGCCCTGCATCTGGCCATGAAGCTGGCCGGGGTAAAGCCGGGGATGCTCGTGCTCTGCTCGGACATGACCTTTGATGCCACAGTCAATCCGGTGGTGTACGAGGGCGGTGTGCCGGCCTTCGTTGATACGGAGTATGATACCTGGAACATGGATCCGGAGGCGCTGGAACGGGCCTTTAACCTATTTCCGGAAGCGAAGGTGGTTGTCTTCGCGCACCTCTATGGTACCCCGGCGAAGGTGGACGAAATTCAGGAAATCTGCAATCGGCACGGTGCCGTGATCGTGGAGGACGCGGCAGAGTCTCTCGGTGCGACGTACAAAGGAAAACAGACCGGGTCGTTCGGCACCTACGGTGTGGTATCGTTTAATGGAAACAAGATCATTACCGGCTCTGCCGGCGGTTGCTTGGTGACAAATGATAGAGAGGCCGCGGTTAAGGCACGCAAGTGGTCCACGCAGGCAAGGGAGAATGCTCCATGGTACGAACATGCAGAATTGGGATATAATTATCGCATGAGCAATGTAATTGCCGGTGTAGTTCGTGGCCAGTTTCCTCATCTGGAGGAACACATCGCACAGAAGAAGGCGATTTACGAGAGATATCGAGAAGGATTGAAAGATCTTCCGATTCGGATGAATCCCTTTGATGCGGAACATAGCGAGCCCAACTACTGGCTCAGCTGTATGACGATCAATCCTGAAGCCATGTGCAAGCAAGAGCGAAGCGAATTGGAAGCTACCTACACCGCCAAACACGGAAAGTCTTGTCCGACGGAGATTTTAGAAACCTTGGCAGAATGTAATGTGGAAGCCCGTCCAATCTGGAAGCCGATGCACTTGCAGCCAATCTATCGGGATAATCCGTTTGTCAAAAAAACGGATGACGCAATCGATGTCGGGGCAGACATTTTTGAAAGAGGCTTGTGCCTGCCGAGCGATAACAAGATGCTGCCGGAGGAGCAGGATCAGGTCATTGAGATTGTTCGAAGCTGCTTTGCCTAAGCAGTTTTTTCGATTCAAAGCGCACAGGGGAGATAGCGATGTACAGAAACTATATAAAACGGTTGCTTGATATCTTTTGCTCCCTTGTCGCCATTATTGTGCTCTGTTGGCTGTTTGCAATCTTGGCTATCCTTGTTCGACTGAGACTGGGCAGCCCGGTGCTGTTTAAACAGGGTCGTCCGGGGAAGGATGAGAAGATTTTTACATTATACAAATTCCGAACGATGACAGATGAGCGAGATGAGAAGGGAAATCTGCTCCCGGATGAAGTTCGTTTGACCAAGTTCGGAAAGCGATTGCGTAACAGCAGCTTGGACGAACTCCCGGAGTTGGTTAATATCCTGAAAGGTGACATGAGTGTGATCGGACCACGTCCGCTCCTTGTCCAGTATCTACCGCGCTATACGCAGGAGCAACACCGTCGACATGAGGTGCGCCCGGGGCTTTCCGGGTGGGCACAGGTAAACGGCAGGAATGCAATCAGCTGGGAAGAGAAATTTGAATATGACATCTGGTATGTAGATCATGTGAGTTTTGGTCTGGATGTAAAAATTATACTTATGACATTACGGAAAGCATTTGTAAAGCGCGAAGGAATCAGCAGCGAAACCAGTGCCACGATGGAAGAATTTATGGGAACGCCGAATCCCAAAATAAAGGAACTTTAGGGCGTATGAAAAATCGATTGATCATTATTGGAGCAGGAGGACACGGGAAGGTCATTGCGGACATTGCATTAAAAAATGGATATACCGATATTGCTTTTTGCGATGATCATGTGAGCGGAGATTGGTTTGGTTGCCCGGTGCTTGGAAAAATAAAAGACATCGATAATTGGAATGACGGCGAGACAGATTTTATCATTGCCATTGGCAATAACGCAACTCGCAAGACCATTTCAGAGGCCGTTAAGGTTCCTTGGATCACATTGGTGCATCCATCCGCACAAATTGGAGTTGGTGTAGAAATCGGAAAAGGAACGGTAATTATGGCAGGAGTAATCTTGAATGCAGACACGAAAATTGGTCAGCATTCTATTATTAATTCGGGCGCGGTGATTGAGCACGATAACGTAATTGGTGATTATGTACATGTTTCTCCAAATGCATCTTTGGGAGGAACCGTTTCGGTTGGTGGAGAGACACATATCGGAATCGGGGCAGTGGTAAAGAATAATATAGAAATATCATCCAAATGTACGATAGGAGCTGGTGCAGTTGTGGTTAAGGATATTTTAAGGGGGGGTATACGCTGGAATCCCCGCTTCTCCAATTCAAAAAAAATAGAAAAGACTACAGCATGGATTATGCTGCCGAAAGCGAGGTGGCATAATCATGTATAAAGATTTGATTATTGTTGGGGCCAGCGGTTTTGGAAGAGAAGTGGCATGGCTTGTTGAAAGGATTAATGAAGAGGAGCCGACATGGAATTTGCTTGGATTCCTGGATGATGATTCGGAATTGACAGGTCAGACAGTAGATGATCATCCTGTGCTTGGAACTTGCGACGCAGTTTCGGCGTATCTGAATACATGGTATGTTTGCGCGATTGGCTCTGCCAAGGCAAGAAAACAAGTGATAGAGAAACTTGGCAATGTAAAGTTTGCGACATTGATTGATCCTAGTGCAATTATTTCTCAGCGAGTTTCTATTAGTGAAGGGACGATTATATGCGCTGGAAATATTATTACAGTTGATATTGAGATTGGTAGACATGTGATAATCAATCTTGATTGTACGATAGGGCATGATGCGGTTTTAAATGATTTTGTGACATTGTATCCTAGCGTTAATGTTTCCGGTCTGGTGACTATTGCTGAAGCTACGGAAATTGGAACCGGCGTTCAAATCATACAGGATAAGAAAATTGGAGCAAATACAATTGTTGGAGCTGGAGCAGTTGTGGTCAAGGATATCTCGGATTGTTGTATGGCAGTGGGGAATCCGGCGAGAACGATAAAGGTTCTTTGATTGGGGGCATGTATGGCAAAATCAATCCATTTTTCGGATATTATATCACCAATAGAGCTGAGAGAATATTTAGACGCACCGGCCAGATTAAACAATAGTCGATATTTATACCATTATACCAGTGTTGCGGCTGTAATTGGTATGCTTAATACAAAACGATGGCATCTTTGTTCCGCAAAAGATATGAATGATCGGGTAGAGTATGATGCGGGAGATATTGCTATATGGAACAATCTATTTTTTAGCAGTTTTATGGGAGAAGAAAAAGAAAATGTTGGGATGTGGAGCATGTATGCACAGCCATGGAATCAAGGCGTTAAAATTGCAATTCCAAAAGGTGTTTTTAAACAATGGGTGAAAGAGACACGGCTTATTTATGAAATATCGAAAAGTGATTATAGTGAAAAAGGAGAGCCAATATATATAGATGAATACGCGTTGACAATAAAGATATCTTCTGTTGCATATTGTGACTATGGTTATGGAGAGGTTGGCGATCAAGGCATATCATGGAGCAACAAAAAGAATTATCTGCTAAGAAATATTTTTTCCGGAAAAATATTGACAGGATATATCAAAGACAGGGCATGGGCATACGAAAAAGAGGTTCGAGTCAAGGCGGAATTTAATAATTTACAAGGTATTGAACGAGTAGCAATTCCATTGACGGAAAAAGTGATTGATGCCATGGTTATTACGGCAAGTCCTTTATTCAAAGGCGACTTGAAATCTCTTTTGAAGAAGAAAACAGGACGGACTGTACATATGGACAGTAGCAAGTTTACAAATAAGCTTAAGGTTAAGGACCCATGTGGAGACTGTGTTTTAAAAAAGGATTAGTTTTCTGAGATTGCTTTGAATATTATGGCTGAGTTTAGATAACCTATATTAAAATATTAAACCGAGAGGATATTATTGTGGATAAAGGCAGACGAGCTTACGCTGTACAATTTGGTTTTGATTTTCAGGTAAATGCTGCAATAGTATTGATGCTAGAAAACATTGAGAATTTTACATCTTTGCGTCTAGAGGGCGATTTTGAGGACATAGAGATTTCTTTGAATAATGGAAAGTGTATTTTAGCCCAAGCAAAATCAGTTGTAAGAGCCAGTGAGGACACCCGAAATGTTCGCCGAAATCTTAAGAAAGCACTGTTAACTTTATCAGAAGGGGCAAGCAAGACTGAAAGCGAAAAATTAATATTTATAACAAATTCATTAGATCCATTTGATAATAAAGAATTAAGAAATATAATTTATGGATACACCAGAAAATCATTTAAAGATTTACCGCAAGCAGCTCAATCCATAATTAAGAGTTATATTAAAGATTTAGAGAATCCTCTTGATTTAGAAAATTTTTGGATTCATGTTTTGCCTTTTGAAACCAGTGATGATCAAGAACGGTATAAGGTTGTAAAAGAAAAAATTGATGATTTTATAGGGGCATTGAATTTAAATTATTCAGGAATTAGCACTAAATTAATGGGTACTTGGCAAAATGATGTGTTTCACAATGCAACCCACGAAGACCATGCTATAGAACTGAAAAAAGAAAACATTATATGGCCGATTATTGTAATAGTTACAGATATTAATCGCTATCATGGAGATTTCGATGAATATTTCGATTCAAGTCAATATGATGAAATCCTTTATCGATATCATGATTTGATAGATTCGTGCTGTGAGCGATGTGAGTTCTTTATTAGGGTATTGTATGATTATAATAATTTTAAAATGGATGGAGTAACTGCGAAAGAAAAATCTATGAAATTTGCTACTTCAAAATGGAAGGATTATTTAAATGAATTTTCGGTTGAACATATTGATTCAGAGACACAGCGTGGTTTAATACAGATTATTCTTTATAGTATAGTTCATAATCGGATAGAAATTGACAAAATCAAGAAAGGCGTTCATTTATGATTATAGAGTCAATTTATATCAAAGAAGGACTTTTTGATAGAGAAATTAAGTTTAATTCTTTTGCAAATCTTGTACACAGCACTAAAAACGGATGCGGAAAAACAACTTTATTGCGCCTTGTTTTGTATGGCTTGGGCTATGCTATTCCAAATACTAAGGGAATTAATTTCAATAAATGCAATGTAGAGTTATGTCTAAATACTGAAACCAATGGAAGGATAAAATTATCTCGCAACGATAAAAATATTATAGTTATATATTTTAAAGGAGGACAAGAAACATATGTTCTGCCAGAACGACAAAATGAACTTCACGCAAGACTATTTGGCACTGAGAATATTGATATTCTAGAGAATTTATTAGGTGCTTTTTATATTGATCAAGAGAAGGGATGGACTTTATTAAATCGAGGAATTGTTATTGGCAGTATACATTTTAATATAGATTCACTCATTCGCGGTTTGTCAAACAGGGATTGTTCTGAATACATAAAAAAAGAAAGACAGTTAAGCCGGGATAGAGAAAAATATCTTCAAATGGATAGCGTAGCACTATATAGGGAGTCTTTAGAGGAAGAGGCAGGCTCGTTAGCAACAGACTCTTATACAGAAGAAAGTACTGCCAAACGGAGTGCTCTCCTTATAGAAGAGAGGCAGTATAAAAATGAATTAAAGAGAATTGACAAAACTTTATCATCTAATAATCAGTTTCAAAAATATGTGGATGATATGAAACTTCTTGTTCGCTCTCCTAGAGGAGAGACTTTTACAGTTACGTCTGAAAACATTTTAGGTTTGACAGATGCGATCGCATTACTTGTTGCGAAGCGGAAGATGGTTTCAGCTGATTATGCAAAAATCATTTCGCAAATTGAACAAATAGAAAGTGAAATGAGTACTGAAAATGAGCAAGAATCCTTTCTAGAAACAGCAAGTCAAGTTGAAATATTTGACAGAGAGATCATGAGATTGCCACTTAATATAATTGCAATAAAAAAGGAGATTTCAAGACTCGATAAAGAAATCAAAGCAACGAGAGAGAATATAACTGAATTAACGAGAAAGAATAACTCTGTCGTTCAAGACATAACTAAAAGCGTCATTTCTTATGCAAAAGAATTGGGTGTGGGAGATGAGGAGTCAATTACTGCAAGTTACATCTTTACGTCGAATTTAAAGGAACTTTCAGGAGCTTATTTACATAAAACAATATTTGCCTTTAGGCTTGCTTATATAATTGCAATTGAAAAAGTTTTAAACATTAAACTTCCGATTATTCTAGATTCTCCAAGCGGGAAGGAAGTTGATAGAGAAAATGTTTCGATGATGATGAATATTCTTAAGCGTGATTTTAAGGATCATCAAATTATCATCGCATCAATTTTTACATATGATTTTGATAATATCAACACTATTGAACTTGAAGATAAATTGATTAATCAAATGATACAAGTGTGATTGTTTTATTATGGGGCATACGAAAAATGAAAAATTGTTATCAAGAGTTGATCGAACATAATTTTTGATAGAATTGTACTTTGTCTCTAGAAGGGCGGCGTCATGCAAATATTAATTTTAGCTAATCATGACATAGGTGTCTATAATTTCCGAAAAGAATTGATTGAACAATTGCTTCAAAACGGGCACGAAGTTTTGATATCATCACCGTATGGAGAAAGAATTGAGTTGTTGAGGCAGATGGGTTGCAAGTATGAAGAAGTCTGTATGGATCGGCACGGGAAAAACCCGTTGACTGAAAGGAAACTGATTTCTTATTATAAAAAATTGATTACTCGTGTGAGGCCGGATATAATTTTTTCTTACACAATTAAACCGAATCTCTATGGCGCGATGGCAGCTGCTTCGCGCAAGGTTTCGATTGTAGTAAACATTACTGGACTTGGCCTCGCATTAAATGGTGTCATATGGCAGAAAGCATTAACTGCTTTTTACAAGATTGCCTTCCGAAAAGTGCAAACTGTATTTGTGCAAAATGAAGAGGGAAAAGATTTTTTTTTAAAACATAATATTGCAGAGGATCGATTGAAATTGTTACCGGGATCCGGCGTGAATCTGGAGCAATTTCACGTATTGGATTATCCAAATGACGAGAGTATTCAATTTGTTTTCATCGGCAGAATCATGAAGGAAAAGGGGATAGACCAATATCTGGAAATGGCAGAATATATTAAGAAAAAGTACCCGCAAACTTATTTTCATATTTGCGGATTCTGCGAGGAAGAATATGATGCTCAATTAAAAAATTTAGAAGAAAAGGGGATTATTACTTACCATGGCCTTGTCATGGATGTGCGGGAGGTTTTAGCATATACACATTGTACTGTACATCCAACGTATTATCCGGAAGGTATTAGCAACATATTGTTGGAAAGTGCCGCTTCTGGAAGGCCGATTATCACGACAGATCACTGTGGATGCAAAGAGGTTGTGGAGGATGGCATAAACGGATATATGGTTTCACAGCGAGATACGCGAGCGTTAATTAATGCAATTGAAAAATTCATCAACCTTACAAATGAGCAGCGCAGACAAATGGGACTAGCTGGGCGACGAAAAGTCGAGAAAGAGTTTGACCGACAGATTGTTGTGGAAGCCTATATTCGTGAATTGGAGTGAAAATAAACGGAGATTAGTGTCGTGAATATTTTGATAATTGGGAATGGCTTTGATTTGGCGCATGGGTTGCCGACAAAATATACGGATTTTTTAAAATTTATACAGGCATATAAGAAGTATAAAGAGTTATGCAATTCGGGCAAATCAGCCGATGAAGAATGGAAGGAGTCTTTGAATGAAGAGAAAAATCAGTTGCTTTATTTAAAAGATCTTTGTGAAAATCGAGAAGATCTATTTCATGAGTTGGGGGAAATGATTTTTGAAAACGTTTGGATAAATTATTTTAACGAGATTTATGAACAGCAAGTGAAAATGGGGAAAGACGGGTGGATTGATTTTGAGAGTGAAATGTCTGCGATCATACAGGCGTTGGATTGTGCTCGGAAGGAGATTATGTTACAGATAGGGCAAGGCAAAGCCATAGCTCGTTTACAGTTGGGACTATTTAAAACGCTCAAACCGATTCTTTTAACTTGGAACAAAAATATAAATTCCCAAACTGGCTTAACGATGGAAATGATTCCATATGTAAAGAAAATACTGTTGGATTCTTTAAATAAACTGACCAGATGCTTGGAGATTTATTTATGCGATTATGTAGAGCGGTTTTACATGTCGAGATATAAAAATATAATTCCTAGATTACATTTTGTCGAGGAAATAAAAATAGACTGCGTGCTTAGTTTTAATTACACAGAAGTTTTTAGAAATTTGTATGATGTTGAAGATTTCGTGAGTTATGACTATATCCATGGAAAGGCAGACATAAATCATTCGTTGGAAGATTGCAATCTTATTTTAGGAATCGATGAATATCTAGGTGAAAATGAAAGAGATCATGACAACGAGTTTGTTCAGTTTAAAAAATTTTATCAGCGTATTTATAAGCAAACCGGTTGTAAGTACTTAAGTTGGATTTCGGAATTTGAAAGAGCAGGGACATATCTTTCGCCTGAGCCTGGGAAGCTTTATATTATTGGCCATTCTTTAAATATAACGGATAAAGACATATTGGAAAAATTGATTATGACACCCAATATGGAAACCGTTATTTTTTATCACAATAAAGATGCTTTAGGTGATCAAATTGCAAGTTTGGTCGAGTTGATCGGTGAAAATGAATTGATCAAAAGAGTGCATGGGAAATCTGCAACAATATTTTTTAGAGAGATGAAAAGTGGAAGATAAGATTGAGCTTTAAGAAATTTATAGTGAAGATAGTAATTGTTTGGGACAGGGAGATTTTTATAAGTGCAAAGGAAAAAGATTTGTATATTCACTCTTTATTGCAAAGAAGGAGCCTCTTCAAATTTTAGAATAATTATGTATGAGGAGGATATGAATAAAAAGTATGATGTGCAATCATTTTCATTCTGGAAAAAAAACTATGTTTCAAAGTATATGGCAAAAAAGAAAAAATATATTGTGCCAATTTTCTTCCAATATGTCTGCCAAACATGGAAGCGTATTAGCCAAATATTGTTCAGGGCGTCAAAGTGTGATGTTGTGATTTTTCAGAAGTCTGTCATTCCAAGGTTGCCGATAACGTGTATCAACTATTTAAAAAGGCATAATTGTAAAATTATCTTTGATGTGGATGATGCAGTTTATACTTTTTCTGGAGATTATTCGGATAAGATTGTCATGCAGGCGGATGCCGTTGTATCCGGGAATGAAGTGCTGGCGGATCACTACAGAAAGCTAAATGAAAATGTATTAATATTTCCGACTGTAGATTACACATCAGCATACATTCCATACAGAAAGGACACATTTAATCAAAAATGTATTGGGTGGATTGGGAGTCAAGCGACGCTATCCAATTTAGAAATTGTAGAGCAGGCGGTTACTCGAATAGTTAAAAAACACCCGGAAGTTACATTTTGTTATATTGCCAATAATTCTGGAGAGTATGACAAAACGATTCCACATGCAGAATTTAGACAATGGACACTAGATTATTATATTCAGGATATGTCAAATTTTTCGGTCGGAATCATGCCGCTATATGATACACAGTTTAACAATGGAAAATGCGGATTTAAGCTGATTCAATACTTTAACTTATATAAACCAGTAATTGCAAGCCCTGTTGGTGTGAATACAGAAATTGTTGGGGACAGTGGAATTATAGCCGAGACGGAAGATGAATGGGTAGATGCATTAGAGAAATTGTTATATGACAAGGAATTCTATCAAAACTGTGTACACAATATTAAAGCAGAATTGGACGAAAAATACTCTTATAAAAGGGTCTTAAACATGTGGATGGATTTGCTTGACAACTTATGTCATGAGACAACTCCGGAAATAAAATATAGCTGATGAAATTTGTGCTGGAATTATATCCTCTAATTCGGATATTAATAAACTAAAACATAATATAGATTGCTTCAGTGTCTAAGTAGACAAAGCTATATATGAGGAACCATATATTGGTCAGTGGTAAAAAAATGTAGGAAAAAGTATAGTGTTTGAGCTCAGCAAGATGGAAAAGATCAAAGAGATTAATCGGGAAAACAAAGGCGATATAAGCCTGGTATATAAGAGAAAGGTAATTGTTCTCTTGTCCACTTATAACGGAGAGCAGTTTTTGGAAGAACTTTTGGAAAGCGTCATCTCACAGGAAGGGGTTGATGTGTTCATTCTGGTGCGCGATGACGGTTCCACGGATCATACGCTGGACATCTTGCAGTTATTTGCGGCAGAGCACGCTAATATGCGTTACGTGTCAGGAGAGAATATTGGCGTGATTCGCAGTTTCAATGAACTTATCTGTGACACCGCTGTAGATCAATATTCTTATGTTGCTTTTTGCGATCAGGATGATGTATGGCTTCCGGGAAAACTGTCTTCTGCCATAACAAAGATTGAAGATGAAGATGTGCCAATGTTATATTGCAGCAATTTAAATGTTGTGGATGAAAATCTTTGCTTTCTACATATGTATCACAAGAAAAACTTTCGCTTCAACAAATATACCGCAATGGTGCAAAACGCTGCAACTGGGTGCACAGAGGTGTTTAATCAAAAGGCGGTTACGTTGTATCGCAAGGGGATAGGGCAACGGATGGAGATGCATGACTATTGGATGTTTCTGCTTTGTCTATATCTTGGTAGGGTGTATTATGATGAACAGGCATACATTCTTTATCGACAGCATAAAAGCAATGTAATTGGTGCAAAACAAAAAAATGCAAAAGCAGCGTTAAATCATATACGACTCAATAATGGTTGTCGGGAAGCAATGATTTTTGATTTTTTAGAAACATATAACGGATTGTTATCTTCAAATGATCGACGTATTGCAATTCCGGCTTCAAATGTTTCTAATTCCTTAAAACATCGATTTGTGCTGTTCCTTGGAACTCGATATCATGCATATACATTTTTGGTTACGTTAAATTTTAAACTGCGAGTTGTATTAGGAAAGCTATATTAACGCGTATAATTAAGTAAATTGTCTTAACAATAGATTATGTACGCAATAAATGATACTAGTTGGAGAAATGCTGAGGTAAGTATGATATACCTTTTTTTAATAAGTAATATTATACTGTTAGTAATTGCTTTCATGATAGCAAAAGATGTATTGTCTCCTGCTGTCTTGTTTTGTATTCCCTGGATTATAACGAGCATTATATTATTATGTAGTCCATTCGATATTACCCCCAATAGTGTGGTTTACTTATATATGACATTGGGATCTGTCCTTTTTGAAATTGGATATTTTATTGCAAATAGGCGGGTTCGCCTTAGGCAAAGACTATGGAATGATGAGGGAATTATAACAATAAAATTAGGAGCTGTTAAAATAGTCTTGATTATAGAGGGCATTTTTTTAGTATATTTGTTATATAGATATGCCTCATTTATAATGAATAATCCGGGAGTCAACATTTTTATGTCCTTTTATGCAAATCGAGAAACATTTTCCGGGTTAAATATAATCTCTTATGGCAGAGTCATTGTTAATGCTATAACAGTATTTATAGTGGTTTTATATTTATTTATTGAAAAGGAAGAAAAGTCAAAGTATGTTCGTTATATGGTCCTTCAAATTATAATTGGTAGTTTATGTGCCATAACGCTTTTTACAAGAAATGGGATTCTTCTCAGTTTATTACCAATTGCAATTGCCTTAATGATAGCTTTAAAAGTAAAAAGCAGAAGAGCGTTTGTAATTCTCTTGATTGGCGTTTTATTATTTATGCTATTTTTTGCGGGAATTTCGTCATCTAAATATTGGTATCTTTTTCAAAACGGAAATTTTTTTGCTACAGTGTGGGACCAAATTACTCTCTATGCAGCAGGCTCTTTTGTGGCCCTTCAGAAGGCAGTGGATGGGGGGCTGTATGCCCATCAAAATGGAAGTAACACGTTTCGGACTTTTTTGGCCATTTTTGACAGTATTAGAGGGACAAACTATGCACCAGCTTTGGAGCAACCAGTTATATCTATCGGCAATGGTGAAACGACAAATGTTTATACGTTTTACTACTGGTATATTTGTGATTTTGGTTGGATATATGCCATGATCGTTCAGTTTATAGTTGGAATAATCAACGGGGGGTTATATAAGGGAGTCGTTAGAAAAAAACCATTTTCAATCTATATGTTTTCTCTATTGATATATCCATTGATTATGCAATTTTTTGAGGATCAGTATGTCTCTCTTTTAACGACATGGATTATTTATTTAATAGTAGGGATACTGTTGTTTAGAACGAATCTAATTATTACAACATTCAAAAGATTTGAGTAGTATAAGGAAAATGTCTGAGAAAAATCAATTCTTTTCCAATTTATTCACTGCATTTTTGGCGCAGGGTATTTCACTTTTAATGAGTGTTTTTATGTCTCTTATTGTTCCGAGGTTTCTCGGAGTTACGGAGTACAGCTATTGGCAATTGTTTATCTTTTATGTAGGATATGTGGGTTTTTTTCACTTTGGGGTCAATGATGGCATTTACTTGCGATTGGGAGGGAAAGAGTACGATAAATTAGATCATAATTTGTTGGGCACGGAATTTCGTTGGTTTTTCTTGTTTGAAACAGCATTAGCGGCTGTTTTTTGTATTGCAGTTTCTATAATTGTAAATGATCCGAATAGAAAATTTATATTGCTTCTTACAGCCGTTTATATGGTGGTCAACAATGCAACATTATATTTTGGATATATCTTCCAAGCAGTGAATCGTACAAAGCTTTTTTCCTACTCGGTTATCATAGACAGGGTGTTTGTGTTAGTTTCCATTGTGATGTTGCTTTTCCTGCGAACGTCCAGTTATGTGCCGTTTATCATTGCATATACAATAAGCAAGACAATTGCGCTAATATACTGTCTGGTTCAAGGGAGAACAATTGCATTTGCAAAAAGGATTGACATAATTCAATCACTGAAAGACATGTGGGCAAATTTATCGGCCGGTATCAAATTGATGCTGGCTAATGTGGCCAGCATGCTGATTTTAGGTATGGGAAGAATAGTGATTGATGGAGTTTGGGGGATAGATACATTTGGAAGGATTTCCTTTTCACTGACACTGACAAATTTTTTCCTGCTTTTTATTCAACAGGTTGCAATGGTGATGTTTCCTGCGTTACGTCGGATTGATGAAAGTAGGCAGGCGTCATTTTACACTCAGCTTCGCAATGCATTGGGCTTAATTCTCCCCGCCATACTGGTTTTGTATATTCCTATCAAAATCCTACTGAGCCTCTGGCTTCCGCAATATGCTGAAAGCTTACAATATTTGGCCCTGCTGCTTCCAATTTGTGTATTTGATGGTAAAATGCAGATGTTGTATAATACTTATTTAAAGGTAAGGCGTGAGGAAAAACTTTTGCTTTATATTAACCTTGTTTCAGTTGCTGTTAGTGCAGCTTTAGTTCTAATATTTGGCGTCGGTTTTAAGAGCTTACTGGCTGTGATTATTTCCATGTTCCTGGCAATTCTGTTCCGCAGTATTTTGGCTGAGTATATTTTATCTAAAAGATTAAACATAAAGGTGGGCGCTATGATTTGGGAAGAACTAGTGCTTGTGATTCTTTTTATGGCGGTTTCCTGGCTTTTGCCAAATCTTAGTGCTTTTATCATTGTTTTAGTAGCGTTTTTCATATATGTAATTATAAATAGATCCAAAGCAATAGAAATGAGAGAACTCCTGCGTAGTGTAAGAAAATAGGCGGGTTTTATCTTAAATAACAATGTAAAGGATTGGTAAAATGAAAGGCATTATTCTTGCCGGAGGATCCGGCACACGGCTGTACCCGTTGACAACAGTCACATCGAAACAATTACTTCCCATCTACGACAAACCGATGATTTACTACCCTTTGTCGGTATTGATGAGTGCGGGAATTCGGGAGATTCTTATCATTTCTACGCCGAAGGACACGCCCCGCTTTGAGGAATTGTTAGGTGATGGAAGTCAGTTTGGTCTTACGCTTACTTATGAGGTGCAGCCAAGCCCGGACGGTTTGGCACAGGCTTTTGTAATCGGCGCTGATTTTATCGGTGATGGTACGGCGGCGATGGTGTTAGGCGATAATATATTTGCCGGACACGGTTTAGCAAAACGCCTCGAGGCCGCGGTGCGATTTGCGGAATCCGGACAAGGTGCCAGCATCTTCGGTTACTATGTGGATGATCCGGAACGCTTTGGCATTGTGGAGTTTGATGCTGACGGGAAGGCAATCTCCATCGAGGAAAAGCCAGAGAAGCCAAAGAGTAACTACTGCGTCACTGGGTTGTATTTCTATGACAATCGTGTCGTAGAATATGCGAAGGGTCTCACGCCGAGTGCCAGAGGCGAGCTGGAGATCACGGATCTGAACCGGATTTATCTGGAGGAGGGGCGGCTGCATGTGGAGCTTCTTGGCCAGGGGTTTACCTGGTTGGATACTGGTACGCATGAAAGCTTAGCGGATGCCACAAACTTTGTAAAGACAGTGGAGCACCATCAACACCGGAAGATCGGATGTCTGGAGGAGATTGCTTATCTGAACGGTTGGATTACAAGAGAAGAGGTCCAGGAGTCGCAGCGCCAGATGAAGAACAGCCAATATGGGCAGTATCTGCAGGATGTGTTGGATGGGAAATACCAAGAGGGATTGTATTGATATGAAGGTGTTTGTGACAGGTGTGGCGGGTCAGCTTGGCCATGATGTGATGAATGAACTTTATCAGCGCGGTTATGAGGCGATCGGATCGGATATGGCAGCGTCTTATGGCGGTGTTGCGGATGGCTCTGCAGTGACAGAGATGCCGTATGTTTCTCTGGACATCACAGATGCCGATGCTGTGCAGCAGGTGCTTCAAGGTATCCAACCAGATGTGGTGGTTCACTGTGCTGCATGGACAGCGGTGGATGCGGCAGAGGAGGAAGAGAATGCCGAAGTAGTGTATACGGTTAATGTGGAAGGGACACGCAATATTGCCAATATTTGCAAAGCTTTAAATTGTAAGATGGTCTACATTAGCACAGATTATGTGTTCAATGGGCAGGGGACGGAACCCTGGCAACCGGACTGCAAAGACTTTCATCCGTTGAACGTATACGGACAGTCGAAACTGGAAGGAGAGGTTGCTGTTGCGAATGCGCTTGAAAAGTTCTTTATTGTTCGTATTGCCTGGGTGTTTGGAGCAAGTGGTAATAATTTTATTAAAACCATGCTGAATGTAGGGAAAACGCATAACGAGCTTCGCGTGGTGGACGATCAGATTGGTACGCCAACCTACACATATGATTTGGCAAGACTTTTAGTGGATATGATTGAGACGGAGAAATATGGATACTACCATGCTACGAATGAAGGTGGCTATATTAGCTGGTATGAATTCGCGCAAGAGATTTTCCGACAAGCGACTGATCTGGGGCATCCGGAATATGATAAAGAACATTTGACCGTGATACCGGTGACGACAGCTGAGTATGGAGTGAGCAAAGCGGCACGGCCGTTTAACAGTCGTCTGGATAAATCGAAGCTCGTTGAAAATGGATTCACGCCCTTGCCGGTGTGGCAGGATGCGTTGTGTAGATATTTAAAGGAGATTGGATACTGATGGGACAGATTAAAGTGCAGAAAGATGTAGGAGGAATCGAAGGACTCTGTATTATTGAACCGGCTGTACATGGCGATACCAGAGGCTACTTTATGGAGACATATAATCAGAATGATATGCGCGAGGCGGGTTTGGACATGGTATTTGTGCAGGACAATCAGTCGAGTTCCGAGAAGGGGGTGCTTCGCGGACTGCATTTTCAGAAGGAATTTCCACAGGGTAAGTTAGTGCGAGTGATTCGGGGGACTGTATTTGATGTTGCTGTGGATCTTCGCTCGGACAGTAGCACATTTGGGCGATGGTTTGGCGTGGAGCTGTCGGAGGAAAACAAGAAAATGTTTTATATTCCGGAAGAATTTGCCCACGGCTTTTTGGTTTTAAGCGATATGGCAGAGTTTTGTTATAAATGTACCGACTTTTACCATCCCGGTGATGAGGGCGGTTTGGCTTGGAATGATCCCGAGATCGGGATTGTTTGGCCGGGAGTTGTTGGAGAATATTCTGGCAGTGCAACCGCCGAAGGATACTGTTTGGCAGACGGCACCACCTTGAATTTAAGTGAGAAAGACCAGAAATGGGAGGGACTATTTTCAAGAAACAAGTGATGTATTATAGATTCTGCATAGTATGTGTTTTGGGGAGATAAATAATATTGGTTGAAAATGGAAAGCTGGATGGGAAAACGATTCTTGTGACAGGGGCCGCTGGATTTATCGGTGCCAATTTGGTGCTTGCGTTGTTGCACGCGCTGAATGCCGTAACCATAATCGGTGTTGACAGTGTGAACGACTACTATGATGTATCAATCAAGGAAGAGCGTTTGCGGTTCATAGAAGATGAGGCGGACAGACATCCAAGTTCGTCTTGGATTTTTTTTCGTGGGAACATTGCTGACAAAGCAATGATTGAGAAGATTTTTGAAAAATACGGACCTTCAATTGTTGTTAATCTGGCTGCGCAGGCAGGCGTACGCTATTCGATTATAAATCCTGACGCTTATATCGAGGCGAATCTGATCGGATTTTACAATATATTAGAGGCTTGCCGTCATTCATATGATAATGGGTCTGTTGGGGTGGAGCACCTAGTATATGCCTCCTCCTCGTCCGTTTATGGCAGCAATAAGAAAGTTCCTTATTCTACAGAGGATCGAGTGGACAATCCGGTATCGCTCTATGCGGCTACAAAGAAGTCGGATGAGCTGCTGGCACATGCTTACAGCAAACTCTATAATATCCCGTCTACGGGACTTCGTTTCTTTACGGTATATGGTCCGGCTGGAAGGCCGGACATGGCTTATTTTAGTTTTACCGATAAACTACGTGCAGGAGAAACCATAGAGATTTTCAATTATGGAAACTGTAAGCGAGACTTTACCTATGTGGATGATGTGGTGGAAGGAGTTATACGGGTTATGCAGGCCCCGCCGGAGAAGAAAGTGGGAGAGGATGGCTTGCCGATACCACCCTATGCACTCTACAATATAGGGAACAACTCTCCTGAAAATCTGTTGGATTTTGTAACGATTTTGCAGGAGGAATTGATTCGGGCGGGTGTGTTGCCGGAGGATTATGATTTTGAAGCGCACAAAAAGTTGGTGCCGATGCAACCGGGTGATGTGCCGGTTACTTATGCTGATACGAGTGGGCTGGAGAGGGATTTTGGATACAAACCGCCCACTTCGCTGCGGGAAGGGCTGCGGAAGTTTGCGGAGTGGTATAAAGAATTTTATATGTGATAAAATATTTAAGTATGATGAAAAAGGCCATATGAAAATAATTATCTGAAGGGCAAAGAAGGAGCTTGTTTGACGAGTCAAAATAGGAGGAGTTATTTTGGAAGACAGTGGGGAAAAGAGGTTTGATTGTACAGACATAATGGAAAAAATCGTCGACACATGGCATTTGGAAGCAAAGCAGGAAGATGACACCCTCTTTTTTTATATTGACGAACTGGATTCAATTAAGGACGGAAAGAAGTGTTACGTAATAGGGCGGAAAGGTACTGGGAAGACAGCCATTGCAGAGTATCTCTATAATGAAAAAGAGCCTAATGTTTTTAGCGAGCGGTTGTCGTTTAAAAATTTTCCATTTAATGAATTATATGATCTCTCTAATGATAGCTATACTTCTCCAAATCAATACATTACAATTTGGAAATATCTGATATATAATGCCGTGTGTAAAATGATGGCTAAAAATAGTTCTTTAGATCCTATTCTTTTAAATAAACTAAATAAAATATATCCTGATCAGCCAATTAAAGGTTTAAATAAATTGATTAAAAGATGGACATCATCAGGATTTGGTGTTGAAATTTTGGGATGTGGCGGAAGTATAGAAGGAGTTGAAAAAAAATCAGAAAATTTTTCCTGGAAAGACAAAGTTGATATTTTCGAAGATGTTATAGAACAATATATAGATGATTCCTATTATTTCATTCTTATAGATGAATTAGATGAGGATTATAGAGAGTTTGAAACAGAAGAACAACGAAAAACATATATATATATCTGTTGACAAGCCTTTTTAAAGCTGTACAAGATGTTCGGGCGTACTTTAAAGACAGTAACATTAATCTTAGACCTGTAGTTTTCCTGCGAAGTGATATATATGCCTTTTTAAAAGATTCTGATAAAAACAAGTGGTCAGAATACATATTAAATTTGACATGGTCACCGGAAAAATTATATGACATGATATGTCATAGGTTGTATGTTGCCTTTCAAGGTCGGTTTTCAGAAGATGTCGTTTGGGATAAATTATTCATTCATAAGTATGTGCATATGGGGAATCGCGCTCGCAATCGGATGCATACTTTTGATTACATTACAAGGAGTACACAGTGGAGACCGAGAGATTATATTCATTACATAACACAGTGCTCTAAAATTGCCTTAAGTAAAGATTTAGGTGTTATTACTGCCCCTATAGTGAGGGAAGCCGACAGAGAATTTTCAGAATATTTAAAAGGTGAAATTCTAGATGAAAGTTTTGCGGTCCTCCCGAATATTGAGGAGGTTCTTTCCGTTTTTTCGAAAATTAGAAAACAGACCTTTGCGCCGTCGATATTTATCCAAACATATGTTGAAACATTCTCTGCGAGTGAAGATGAGGCCAAGATGGTTTTGCTTCAGTTGTTTGATCATAGTGTGATTGGTAATCAGCCATCCATGAAGGGTCAACAAATCTTTAAATATCAGTATCCGAATGCGCTGTTTAATTATAATGAAAATATAATTATACACCGCGGGTTATATAAAACATTACAAATATTTTAAAAATTCTTATTGAATGTGGGAAATGGGAGAACAAGGTATGAATAAAACAATAGCAGTGGCTGGTGTAGGATATGTTGGATTAAGCCTTGCGGTGCTTTTGGCACAGCATAACAAAGTGTATGCGGTGAGCACGACACTGGCGAAGGTGGATTTAATCAATAATAAGAAGGCACCAATCCAAGATGATGAGATTTCGGAATATCTTGCAACAAAGGAGTTAGATCTGACTGCGACGCTGAATAAGGAGATGGCTTACGGTGCTGCGGATTTGATCATTATTGCGACGCCGACGAACTACGACAGCGAGAAAAATTTTTTTGATACGTCTGCTGTGGAGGATGTGATTGAGGTGGTGTTGCGATGTAATCCGAATGCGATCATGGTGATTAAGAGCACAGTTCCGGTTGGATATACCGAGATGGTGCGGAAGAAGTATAATACGAAGAACATTCTGTTCAGTCCGGAGTTCCTTCGGGAGTCAAAGGCGCTGTATGACAATCTGCATCCCAGCCGCATTGTGGTTGGGACAGACCTGTCGGATGAGAGGTTGGTGGACGCCGCGCATGAATTTGCAGGTCTTCTGCAGGAGGGCGCGATTGATGAAAATATTCCGGTTCGGTATCTTGGGTTTACTGAGGCGGAGGCAGTGAAGCTGTTTGCGAACACTTATCTGGCCGTGCGTGTCGCGTATTTTAACGAGCTGGACACCTATGCGGAGACGAAAGGTCTGGATTCACAGGCCATTATCGAAAGTGTGTGTCTCGATCCCCGTATCGGGGGACATTACAACAATCCAAGTTTTGGATACGGTGGATACTGTCTGCCAAAGGATACGAAGCAGTTGCTGGCAAACTATGAGGATGTGCCGGAGACTATGATTCGTGCTGTGGTGGAGAGCAATCGCACGCGAAAGGATTTTATTGCGGATCAGGTGTTGAGGAAGGCCGGATACTATGGATATGGAGAAGACAGCCAGTGGAATCAGAGCAAGGAAAAGCAGGTCGTGGTCGGGGTCTATCGGTTGACCATGAAGAGCAATTCTGATAATTTTCGTGCAAGCAGCATCCAGGGGGTTATGAAGCGGATCAAGGCCAAGGGGGCGACAGTGATTGTCTATGAACCGACGCTGGAGGATGGCAGTACGTTCTTTGGATCGGAAGTGGTGAATGATCTGGAGGAGTTTAAGGAGAGGAGTCAGTGTATTCTGGCGAATCGGTATGATAGTTGTTTGGATGATGTGAAGGAGAAGGTTTATACGAGGGATATATTTAAGAGGGATTGATACCGCAAATAAAGAAGCGACATAAAAAATTATTTTAGAAACTTAATGAGGGGTGTGACAGATGTCAGAATTAGTGGGCGTAATCATATCGGTAAAAGATTTTTTGTCGAATTTAAAGACCAAGCTGACGATTTCTATAGGCACAGACAAACAAGATGTCCAGTCGTTGAAAGAGGATCGAAAGTACATAGTTCCTGATTTTCAGCGTGAAATTAGGTGGACGGTGGAAAATGTCGATGTTCTAATAGAAGATATAAAGTCTGGCCCTAAGTTCCTTGGGAATGTCATTTTAGCGAAGTGCGGTGAGAAAGATTTTGCTATTATTGACGGGCAGCAAAGGATAACCATTTTAATTATGATAGTGCATTGTTTAAAGGGACGGCACAAGGAGACCGTTGAAATTTTTGATCCGTGTGCGCTTACAGTGGAAAGCTTTGCAATGTTTCAAGAATTCATGGGAGTGGATTTTGATGACTCAAAACTGGATGAAGATGCTTTAAAGCAAGCAGATAAATTGGGGCAACGAGCCAGATATAAAGACCTTTATGAGCATATTTCGACCTTGCCGGAAATCACAAATAAAAGAGAAGCTGCAAAATTAATTGCAAATATAGAAAAAAGCCAGTTCAATATTATTCTCAACAACTCAGCGGATTTGGGAGACAGCATACATTATTTTATTGATGTGAACTTAAAAGGTGAGCAGTTAGATGACGAGGACATTTTCAAAAGTTATCTATTTAAAAATGATTCTAGCGAAGAAATCAGAAAGCAATGGTACAAACTGAAAACATTGACGGCTAGACTTGAAGGTTATAAAGTTGACTTTTCGCTGTTAAGAATACTTGAATACTATTTTTTGTGTGATTTATATAATCACGACGAGTATAAGGGGATAGAATTTGGTTCAAATTTTTTGTTAAAAAAGGAGTTTGTTGACGCAGATGGGAACAAGCTCAGAAAAGGGACGCATCTAATCGAGTGTATTAAAAACAAACGGTATATGTTTGTGTCACTTGAACGGATTAATTCCGTGGTTTCGGTTATGGCGGATATTGCAGACAGTGAATCTCCTTCAACTGAATTTAAGAGTCTATTCACCGGGACGATGGCAAATAAAAAAGCAGATAGAGTAGATGATATAGAACAAAAAGTCATACACACCCTTATAAGGACCGTTTTGAAAGACAAACTGGCTTTGCCAAAAGCAATGCTGATGAAATATTTTTTAGTCATAATATATGGTGATGGGCAAAGCACAAAACAGAAAATTCAAAACATCTATGCAGTATATTTATTTGTGGTGTTGTTTATTGTTTTTGAAAATAAAAAGAGCAAAGAAGCTCTGATGAAGATTGTTCATGCGGAAGAGAATCAATGGTATGTTGAATTAATGAATCAAATAAACGAATATTTTGATATTAATAATATTATAAATGCACGTTTGGAGGCACAATACAAACTTTCGCGAAATGAAGATGAAGAAGAATATGATCATCGTTGCAGAGCGTTGGCTACAGTTTACAATTTTTTTGAGCAGAAAGACGATAGAATTCAAATTAAAAAATCTTCAATGAATAAACTTAAAAGCTTCTTAGATGATAGCGATATGTTTTCTACAGAGCATTTTATAATAAGCAATTCTAAAGGTAAAAAGTTGGCTGTTGAAGTTGGAGATTATAAGATGGATGCTAGCATTTACAGGAAATATGTACGCAACCTTTTTAATTTTATTTTTATTCCCAGATCATTGAATGATACATTGGACAATAATTGGCTGCCTGTTAAGGAGAGGATACTGCAAGAACAAATATCACAAGACAAAAAGTCGCAAGACAAAAAAATAACTTGTGAATATTCGAAAATGATTATTGATAAAGCACAAGATCTTTTAATTAGCTTTCCCAATCTTCAGGTTGATAATTATGAAGAAGAGTTAAACGAATTTTTTTCAGGGAAATTTCAAGAGGCATATCTAGAGTATGCACAAAATGTTTTAATCGAAGTAATTGTTAAAATACACGGTAAAAAAGAATGAATTTATTTGAGGCGCTTGACACAGCACCAGAAAACAATCAGGTTATTACGGATTCTCTTGTTCTGATGCATGCGCATTTGAAAAACTATTCTAAAATCATGTGCTCCGTTAGCGGAGGAAGTGACAGTGATATCCTGATTGATTTATGTCAGAAGTTTGATGAGGCAACGAAAATAACGTATGCTTATTTTGATACTGGGTTGGAATTTGAGGCGACAAAAAATCATCTGATTGACTTGGAGGACAAATACGAAATTGATATCATCCATATCAAGCCGGACAAATCCATTCCTTTTTGCTGCAGGGAGTATGGACAGCCCTTTTTGTCGAAGCAGGTCAGTGAGTGGATTGAACGATTACAGCGGCATAATTTCCAATGGGAAGATAAATCGTTCGAAGAATTGTATAAAAAATATCCTAAGTGCAAGGCGGCTTTAAGGTGGTGGTGCAATGATTTTGCGCGACGGGAAACGGGGCGTGAGAGCAGTTTTAATATTTGCTATCATCAGTTTCTAAAAGAATTTATGATTGCCAATCCGCCAACGTTTAAAATATCTAATAAATGTTGCTATTATGCAAAAAAGAAACCGGCACAGCAGTTTAAATTACAGAACAAGTTTGATTTGAACATTTATGGAGTGAGAAAAGCGGAGGGAGGAGCCAGACAAACAGCCTATAAAACATGCTTTTCTTCCAGAGATGATTGTGATGAATTCCGGCCGATTTTTTGGTATTTGCAGGATACTAAACAAATATATGAAGAGACCTATCATATTGAGCACAGCGATTGTTATAATATATATGGCTTGCAAAGATCCGGTTGTGCGGGGTGCCCATTTGGTCGCGATTATGAAAAAGAACTGGAAGCGATCCAATTATATGAGCCCAAATTGTATCAAGCAGCAAAACAAATATTTAATGAGTCTTATGAATATACAAAGGCATATAGAGAATTTGTAATGGAGCGCAAAAATGGGTAAATTTTTTGAGGGAGTCATCGAGGTATAAAAAAGTGAAACAATATCAGTTCGATGCTGCTTGAAGGCAAAATATATACAGACGGTCTGTCGGAGGCTTTGGAAAAAGGCATAGCGACGGATGTATTTGTTAAGGACCAGTTGCTTTATAAACAGAGAGAATGGAGATTATGTGTTTACCGTGATGTGCAGGAAGAAAATCGCTATTTTTTGCCGCCGCTTGGTTCCTTGGAAGACATTGCACAATTGGTAGAGATAGAAAATTTGAATATCGTATTGAAGAAGCAACACCAAGGATTAAGTTATAGTTTGATTCATCCAGATCCGAATATAAATTATGAGGGTAATATTTCAAGAGATGCTTTACAGAAAAAGATTAGTGCAGATGGAAGATATAGAGTGTTGTTTAATCTGGTGTGAACATACCGTCAGGGGCAATCCCTTATAGACATTGAAGTCTTTTATGAGATATATTTTAATTGTGGCATATAGAAGCTTGCGAGTTTAATATGATTGCACATGGTTGGTGCAGAGGTGATTCCCTATCGATATCGCATATCATATTATTCGAAACTCCAATCCTGTTGTTACGTTTCTGTTGATGATCGCAATTGGGGTCATCGTCTTTTTGCTGAGCCTTTTTCTCGACAGAGACAATGCGCGCGGCAGGTATTGGATAGCAGTTTGGCGGGGCGCCTTGGCGGCGTATGTGTTTTTTATTCTTGCCATTACGCTGCTTACAAGAAGATCGTTTGGCATGATGTTGATTAAACCGATTCCACTGTGGTCTTGGTATCATGTGATCATCAATGTGGCTCGTTGGTATTATGTGAAAGAAAATATCTTAAATATCATTTTGTTTGTACCATATGGCTTTTTGGCGGGTGTTTTGTGGAGGATTCGTGCCGGGCGAGCACTGCTCATCGGAGTTGTTTCCTCTTTTGTGATTGAAATCCTTCAACTGGTAACGCATCGTGGATATTTTGAGTGGGATGACATGATTCACAATATGCTGGGGTTTTTGATTGGAGTATTGGTGATTAATGCGGTGAGGCGGAAGACTAGTAGTGGCATAGGGGGAAATAGGCTATGACAATTATAGTAACCGGAGGAGCCGGTTTTATCGGAAGTAACTTCATCTATTATATGCTTGACACACATCCGGAGGACCGCATCGTCTGTCTGGATAAGCTGACCTACGCGGGGAATTTGTCCACGCTGGCGGAGGCGATGGAGAATCCGAATTTTCGCTTTGTGAAGGCGGATATTTGTGACCGTGAGGCGGTGGATCGACTGTTTCAAGAGGAGCACCCGGACATCGTGGTGAACTTCGCAGCGGAGAGCCATGTGGATCGCTCGATTGAGGACCCGGGTGCGTTCCTGCAGACGAATGTATTTGGAACGGCGGTACTGATGGATGCTTGCCGGGAGTATGGCATCAAGCGGTTTCATCAGGTTTCGACGGATGAGGTGTATGGGGACTTGCCGTTGGATCGGCCGGATCTCTTTTTTACAGAGGAAACACCACTTCACACGAGCAGCCCCTACAGCGCTTCGAAAGCGGCGGCGGATCTGCTGGTGCTGGCTTATCACAGGACGTATGGTTTGCCGGTGACAATCTCGCGCTGTTCGAACAATTATGGGCCTTATCATTTTCCGGAGAAGCTGATCCCGCTCATGATCGTGAACGCCTTACATGATAAGCCGCTCCCGGTCTACGGGCAGGGGATCAATGTGCGCGACTGGCTCTATGTGGAGGATCATTGCAGGGCGATCGACCTGATCCTACGGAATGGGACCGAGGGGGAGATCTATAATGTCGGCGGACATAATGAGATGCAAAATCTGGAGATTGTAAAGCTGATTTGTAAGGAGTTGGATAAGCCGGAGAGTCTGATTACGTTCGTTACGGATCGGAAGGGGCATGATCTGCGCTACGCGATTGACCCGACGAAGATTCATGAGGAGCTTGGGTGGCTGCCGGAGACGAAGTTTGAGGATGGGATTGGGAAGACCGTGCAGTGGTATCTGGACCATCAGGATTGGTGGGAGGAGATTATATCGGGGGAGTATCAGAGATATTATGAGAAGATGTATGGGGATCGGTAGAATCACTATTAAAAGAGCGACATTGACAACGTAACGACTCTATCCGAATTCAAGATTTTAGCGTAATCTGATGGCGAATTCAGAGTGACTATAAAGAGACAGCATGATTGTGCACTTTGCCGATGGACAAACGCAAACATATGTTCTATAATTTGTGTTGTAGAGGAAAGACCTTTAAAAGGCGAATTATCTTAAAGGGGTAAGCACAATGGCAGGAAAATTTAAAGTAAAAAAATTTGCTGAAATTAATCTCGATGATGTTTTCTTTGATTCCCTCAAAGAGGATTACCCAGGAACAGAAAATAGCACGGGATTTGTCACATGGTTTAATCGAAAGGCCCAAGAAGGAGCGACTGCTCTTGTTTTTGAAGATGCAGAGGGCCTAGGGGCTTTTGTCGCGTGGAAAGAAGAGGAAGAAGAAATACTTTTGCAGGATGCTTGTCTGCAAAAGAATAGAAGGATCAAAATCAGTACGTTTCAGATTGCGGAAAGATATCAAGGACAGAGAATTGGAGAAGGTGCCATTGGCTTGCTTTTATGGCAATGGCAGAGTTCGGATTGTTCGGAGATTTATTTAACTTCTTTTAGTAAGCATACTACTTTGATCGAATTATTTGAACGATTTGGGTTTAGTAAAAAAGGTATTAATTTGAACGACGAATATGTATTAATGAGAGACCGCGATGCCATTGATTTTAGTGATCCGTATAAGGCATTTCCGTTTATAAATGGCAATTTTGATTATGCTGGCTATATTATCATTGACGATCATTATCATGATACGATGTTTGCATATTCGGAACTCGCGAGAACAGAGCAGTTGCAATCGCTAGTTGCCAACAATGTCAGTAATGGGCTTACCAAGATTTATGTGGGACAAGCATCTACACAAAATTATTGGATTGGAGAGCCCATTTTGGTCTATCGTAGATATACGCAAGGCACTGGGAAGAGATTTCGTTCTTGTTTAACGTCTTATTGCGTAGTGACGGACTTAATTCAAGCGAAGAAGTACAACAATTTTCAGATGTCTTTTGAAGACTTAAAACGAAGGATTGGAAATAAATCTGTCTTTAACGAGCAAGAACTATATGATAAATACCAAAAATATCAAAATGTAACTATTGTTGAGATGTTGTATTACGGTTTTTTTGGAGCGGGCAACAATGTCAATATGGATTGGCTTGATCAAAATGGATATTGGGCTAATCAGAATCAATATCCTACAGAGGTTCATTTGACGGAGGATCAATTTAAAACGATTTTGACGGAGGGAGATATTCATGTGTCAAATGTTGTTATCGATTAATCCGGAATATGTAACGAGTATCCTTCAGGGAGAAAAACAATACGAATATCGAAAATTCCGTTGTCGGGATGAAGTTGATAAGATTATCATATATGCAACGGCACCACAGAAGCAGGTTGTTGCAGAAGCAGAGATTGCCGAAATTCTTGAAGACAGCGTATTAAACGTTTGGCGGCAGACAAAGCAGCATTCTGGGGTTTCCTATCGGTTTTTTAGGAAATATTACAAAGGGAAAAAACATGCTTTTGCATACCATTTAAAAAATATAGTTGTATATGAGAATCCACGTACGCTGAAAGATATTGGAGTTACTTGCGCTCCGCAATCGTATTGTTATATTTCATTGGAAATATAAGAGATATTGTGAAACGCTGAGTTGTTTTGCCGTTAATGCTCATATAGGCAATAACCAATTAACCGCAGATTAAAATGAGGGTATATATTGATGGATTCTTTGATTAAAATAGACGGTGGAGAAATATTTGATAAACTTGCAGATAGAATTGGCTGGGGTGCAAATAAAAATGCCTCCATGAAGAAAGCAGTTGATACATATATTGAGGACATTGCAAATAGTGATTATGATCCTTTAACAAAAGCTGCATTTATTAGTCAGGCCAAACAAACCATAAAAGAATATGTCAACCAAAACGATATAATGCAGCTTGCTTGTAAATCTATACGAACCGATGCGGATCTGGAAAAAGTGGAAACAGATTGGATGGATTTATTTTTCAGTAAGGCGAAATTAGTTTCTTCCAATGATTTTCAAGATATATGGGGAAGAGTTTTAGCCCGAGAGTGTAATGAACCAGGAAGTATTCCGCGTGTTTTGTTGCATACTTTGGAAGTAATGGATAGAGACGACGCTATGGCTTTCATGGCAATCAGCAGAATAACAGTAAAATTAGATGACGAGTATGCCCCAGTAATACCAAGCGATAAATTGCACGATATAATGCCGCTTATTGGGATTAATTTTAACAACCTGTTAAATTTAACTGCATTGGGATTGATTGAGACGAATTTTGATTTGTTTCACACATATGTACTTTGTACAGAGGAGTCATCAGATAAGGTGGATTATTTTGAAGAAAAATATGAATTTTCTGGGGAAAACCAGGTACAGGTAGGGAATGTCATTTTTACGAAAGCCGGGCAAGCGTTGCGTAAAAGTATAGAAGTTGAACCAATAGAGGGGTTTTGGGATACGTATTGCGTGCCTTATTGGAAAGAATGTGAGGCGAAAAAGGATGAAGATTCGCCGGCATGAGCGGATGGATTGAAGAAAAATTTGCAATATAATAGAAACGGGTTTTATTTTAAGGAAAGCTCAATGCTTATAAGAACGGAGGATAATCTCATATCATCGTAGAAATAACCGGATATTTCAGAAATAGGATATTTGTTCTTTATGATTATTTAAAAATTTATAGTTAAATATTATGGAAAAACCTATTTTATAGAATTTTATAAAATAGATTTCCGCTAAAATCTATTTTATAAATCCTCATAAAATAAATTATGCCCTTAATTTACTCCAAATTTTTTAAGACTGTTGTACGAAGCAAGGGGAACAGCAGTGGTAGTCACAACATATACCATTCGCAAAAAGCTTACAGGCGAGAATATACCCGCCATTCAGCATATTCGAATCGCCCTTGTCGCAGACCTGCATGACGGAGAGTACACGCAGCTCCTCTCCGAGATCCGTGCTGCCGCTCCGGATATGATCGCCATCGCCGGGGATCTGATGAACGACAACAGGGATGGCGTGACAATCCCGGAAGAGCAGACGCATGCGATCGGGTTCTTAAAGGAAGCCGTAAAAATAGCGCCGACCTTTTACTCGTTGGGGAACAATGAGAGGATAGTGGACAAATCCGGAGAGCCGGTTGACTGGGAGGTCGTGAAAGAAACCGGGGCTGTCCTTTTGGATAACAGTTATGTGAACTGGAACGGGATCTGGATTGGCGGATTGTCTTCTGCCTACTCGCATTTCCGTCATAATCGGAGCGCGCCGGTTAGACATCGGCTGACGAACACGGATTGGATCAAAGAGTTCGATGCGCTTCCCGGATTTAAGATTCTTCTTTGCCACCATCCGGAATACTATCCGCCCTATCTGCTTGATACAGATATCGACCTGATCCTTTCCGGCCATTCCCATGGAGGGCAATGGCGGATCTTCGGGCATGGGATTTATTCTCCCGGACAGGGATTCTTTCCGAAGTTGACAAGCGGTGTCTACGATGAAAGACTGGTGATCAGCCGGGGGCTGGCGAACACGATAAGGGCACCTCGGATTAATAATCCACCGGAACTGGTGATTTTGGATATTTTTTTGGAGACATGATATGACCGACTATTTAGATTCCCACACCCACACCGTGGCCAGCGGCCACGCATACAGCACGATCAATGACAACATCGCCGCGGCGAAGCGGGCGGGCTTATCCCTCCTCGCGATCACGGAGCACGCGCCGGACATGCCGGGCTCCTGCCACGAGATGTATTTTCAGAACCTGCGGGTCATGCCGCGCAGATACGGCGAGCTGCAGGTGCTTTTTGGTGTGGAATTAAACATCTTAAATCGGAACGGGGATGTGGATCTGTCGGAGGAGACCTGCAAAGAGCTTGACGTGACGATCGCGAGCATCCATATGCCCTGCTATCACGAGGAGGATCCGGAGGCGCATCTAGAGGCATACTTAAACGTCATGCAAAAGCCCTACATCAATATTATCGGGCATCCGGATGACGGGCGCTATCCGGTGGATTATCGGCGGCTGGTGGAGAGCGCGAAGGAGCATCACAAGCTGCTGGAGGTCAACAACAGTTCGCTTGCGCCGACATCATTTCGCATCCACGCGCGGGAGAATTACCGGGAGATGCTTCGCTGGTGTCGGGAGTATGAGGTGCCGGTGATCATCAATTCCGATGCCCATGTGGATACCGGAGTGGGAGACCACAGACTTGCGTGGGAACTGCTGCGGGAGGAACAGTTCCCGCAGGAGCTGGTTGTTAACTGTGACCTTGCAAAGTATTTTGCTTATATAAATTATACTTCTTGATTTTTTGAAATCAGATCATCGATGGCATCATGGCCCCCGTGATTGGATATTGACAAAACCCTATCAGTAGTGTATTATTGTGATAGAAAAAAATGAAAAATCCATCATATGTTAGGGGGCTTTATGTGTTGAAACCAAATTTTAGCGACATTGAATTATACCTTGAAGAAGTAAAAATTGCAGTAAGCGCGAATCGGTATCGGATTGAACTAAATGATAGTAGACCTAAAAATTTGGATTTATTTTTTCGGTATATTTTAGACGAGCAAGGAGCTCGAGATATCATTTTAGGATTGGAAGCAACTGACTTTTCGGAAATCAGAAAAAACACAAACGCAGGATATGAACACGAATTGCTGTATGTATTTGGGAAGGAGGTAATGCTGGTAGAGAGGTTTGGAGTCGGGGAAAGAAGAGTTCCCCTGTACATCAAGTTTAACAAAGTGGAAGATGGATTTGTTTTCGTCGTTTCATTTCATGAAGAGGAGTTTCCATTAAACTATATTTTTAAATAACTTGATACGCTTAAGCGGGAAAGGGGATAGTATGAGGGAAAGAGTGGATTTTTGCACTAACTGTAGAAAACAGACAGCATATACGGTACAAAAGAAGATCATCACGAAAGAGATCCATGGCAGAGAGTATCCGTTTTCCATCACAGTGGCGGTATGCAATGAATGTGGCGAAAACATGGGTGTTCCTAATATTATTGATAGAAATGTGCAGGAAATTGATGAGCAGTATAGAGCTATAGAGGGGATTATATCAAAAGAGGACATTGAGAAGCTATTAAAATTATATAATATTGGGAAAGCACCACTTTCGTTGGCATTAGGCTTTGGAGAGGTTACAATATCGAGATATTTGTCAGGGCAGATCCCGTCTAAAGAATATTCTGATATTATGAAAAAAGCCTTAATTTCACCGCCTTATATGAGGGGCCTTTTGGAAAATAATAGAGATAAGATTGCTGATACAGCATATAATAAAGCGATGGCTGCAGCGGAATCTCTGGAAAATCTTTTTACTGTTTCGCCCCAAATGCTTGGCACTATTGCGTATATTTTTGAAAAGTTGGAAGAAGTTACCCCCTTAGTGTTACAGAAGCTACTTTATTTTATTCAGGGGATATCAATGGCTTTGTACGATGATGAGATTTTTGAGGAAAATTGTGAGGCGTGGGTTCACGGGCCGGTATATCCGGAAGTGTACTATTTATTTAAGGATTTTAAATATAATCCTATAGATGATGTGCGTTTTACAATGCTTGATGGTGCGGAGGAAATACTTACGGAGCAAAATAGGCATATTATCGATCTTGTTGTTAACACATTTGGCATATATGGAGGAAAAACTTTAGAAAATATTACTCACAATGAGAATCCTTGGAAAAGTGCCAGAAATGGATGCGGCGATGATGTACCATTGCGAGACCAGTTGTCGAAGGAAACTATGAAAGCATATTTTAAATTGAAACATGAAGAATTTAATTTTGATTCAGAGCGAGGAGTAAAGAATTACATACAGTCTATGAATAAATAAAATATTTTTGCAAAAACAATCAAAAGTATTGAATGGAGGTGAGGACTTCATGGCAGTTCATCATGGTGGAAAAGTAGGGAGAGCCGGCAAGATATTAGCGACTCAAACTTCTGGAAAAAAGCTAAAAGTAATGCAGGCAAAACTTTGGCACAACATAAGGCAAAGTGTCATAGTAGATGAGCGTACATAAAACGAGAATAGAGATATGTCGTGCTTTTGAGGATTGTTGATGCTTGTCATCGGGGTCCTCTTTTTTTCCCTTGGGCTTACGACCTTCTAAACGATTTTACCCCTCTCGCCAAGACCCCTCTCATCCACGCGAACTCCGTCGTCTTCCGCGTGACCAGGAAAAATACCACATTAGAGATCACGAGACACACGATCAGCCGGATGACAAACGCCCAGGCGCCGGTCGACGGGAGCCAGTAGCAGACGAAGAGGCAGATCACGATATTCACCCCCGTCAAGAGCAGATACTTGACCAAAAACCATACATACTCCCGCGGCTTACAGTGAAAGACATTGTGGAAGAGGTTGTGGAGCAGCCAGGGGTAGCTTAAGAACAGCATGCTGACGATCGTCGACAGCAGGACCCCGTACAGGCCGATGTATCGGATCAGAATGATATTTAACGCGAGATTCACGCCGCCTTCGATCAGCGGGCGGAAACGGTCCTTGTGGATGCAGCCGGCGGCGAATTCAAAGGTTCCGCCGATTCCCATCAGGACGAGCATCAGAAAATAGCAGGCGAACAGGATGACGACGCCATAGCTGAGCAGATTGCTCTCGCCGACCCAGACCCCGATAAACGGCTGGAACAGACAGAGGAAGCAGGGCACACAGATCCCGATGATCCACAGAAACAGGAAGGTCATCTTCCGGAACAGATCCATTTTGTTCTGGGAGTCCGAGTGGACAAACCGGTTGCCCAGGCCGGCCTGGCTGGAGTTTCGGATCAGGGTGGGCACATAGTACACCAGGTTCATGATGTAGTAATAGTTCTGGTACTGTCCGAGTATCGTTAACCCCATGCTCATGGAGATGATGATCGTGTCCGCCGAGTTGACGATCACGCCGCCGATCTTGTGCATAAACGTATCGCCGACCAGACTGAGCGCCGCGGTCCGTTCCTCCCGGCGGAGTGTCCTTTCCCGATGGAACTGCGGATATCGCCGGGAGACCACCACGTGGATGCATAAGTTGTACACGATCTGGATCCCGAGTCCGACCGCCAGATAGAGATAGAGGTTCCGAAACACGATCAGCACCACGATCTGCAGTACGACCCGGCACCCGGATACCCACATGCCCACTTTGCTCTGGATGTCGTTTCTCTGGTGCACTTTCAGGACGCTGGACTGATAGCCGAAGAGGAAGTAGGAGGCGACCGTCGTGAGCAGCTGCAGGATGTAGACGATCCGCAGGTTGATATCCGGCGGGACCGTTCCCGTCACGAGTCCGTCCACGAACGGCAGCAGGATGACGCCGGCCACGAGGATCACGAGTCCGATCCGGACATAGTAGCGGCGATAGAGGTCCAGCAGGCCGTTTACCACCCGGTGGTTTCCCTCGGCGACGGGGCGGTACATGCTGATGATGAGCGCCGCGCCGATATCGAGCTCTGCCAGGTTTAAGACCTGCATGACGGCGGTAAACAGGCCGTTGATGCCTGCGTACTCGACGCCCAGATAGTGGATGATGACGGTGCGGATCACGAAACTCCCGACCACCTGGATCAGACGCAGGATTATGCCGGCCGATACATTCCGGCTGGTGTTTTTGGTAATGTCAAGGGTGACGCCTTCGCCGGTTTCCTCGGCGTCTTTCGCGTACTTCTGTAAGAGGTCTTCTTCGTTTTGCCGGGTCTTTTGGCGGACCATTTCTGCGTACCGGTCCCGGTCGCAGTCACAGTAGTTTAAAATATCCAGATACAGCTCTTCAAAGCCGCGGTTTCGCTCCAGCTCGGCGTCGAGTCCCTCCGCGTAGCGGGAATGGTTGTCGCCGTGAATGCGGTACGTGAAGAGATCCTCATCGATAAAGCCGCAGTCCGATACCGAAGAGACCGGGATCAGCAGCTGCATGTTCTGGCCTTCTTTGGACACCGGGATCTGCATCTCGGGAAGACGGCTTTTCAGCGTCTCGGTCCGCACCATATAGCAGCCGTTGTGACAGTAGGTGCCGTCCAACAGGAGCGCCTCAAAGAGGTTGGTGCTTACTTTGTCCTTGTCTTTGGCCAGCTCTTTTTCCTCTCCGTCGACGGTGTCGACCACGAGCCCGTTGGTCCGCACCATGTCGACTTCGGGGTGCTGCCGCAGGTAGGACACCTTTTTCGCGATGTTCTCCGGATCGAGGAGATCATCGGCGTCCATCCACATGAGAAATTCCCCGTTGCAGTGGGGCAGTGCCGTGTTCATGGCCGCCGCCTGGTTCCGGTTGGTCTCATGGCGCAGGAGCAGAAACTCCGCAAACCGCTCGGTCAGCTCTTCGCTTCGCTTCTGGACGATCGCCGCGCTCGCGTCCGTCGAGGCGTCGTCCACCAGGATGAGCTGAATGTCCGGATAGGTCTGTGCGATGACGGAATCCAGACAGACATCGATATAGTTTTCTTCATTGTAGAACGGGATGATCAGACTCACCCTGCCGTCAACCATCTGCATTACCGCCTCTTTAATCTCTGTCGCAACCGTCTTGCATTGCCATAGTTGGTATATTTTTTAAGGCATGCCTCATACCCTTTTTCTTCATACATTTCCCAGAATTCGCCCCGCGCCTCAGCGGGCGTGGCGGGCGCGCGAAGCTGCGGCTGGATACATTCTCCTTCCGCGAGGAGAATGAGGTCAAACTGCTGCCGGACGTGTTCAAACAGGTCGGCTCCCGCGGCCGTATTGACCATGACCAGGGATACCCCATTTTCGTCTACAAAGTCCGGATGCGTCTCCTGCACGCCCCAGCAGTCGCCGATCGTGAGGTCGCCGGGTCGTTTTAAGTTGGTGTAGCGGCATCGGTGACAGGCCGGGCGGCTGATGTATTCGCCAAAATAAAGGCCGGTATACGCGTTCAGCGCCCGGGTGTCGCTTACCTTGCCGTCCTCCAGCGTGAGGGTGCTGTGCACGACGTGCCAGTCAATGGTCTTGTCGCGGAAGTTGTAGGCCTTCCACTCGCCGGGGTACTGCTCGTTTAAAAAGGCGACATGGTCCTTCCAGACGCGCGGGCTGGGCGCGCCGTGACACACCATGTCCACGGTCAGCAGGCTGCCTGCGCTGTTCTCACACGACAGGCTGCTGTATTGTTTCAGCCCGGCGACGTAGCAGGCCGGGCCGACAAAGAGCACCAGCCGGCCGTCGTCCAGATCCGCTTTGACCTGCCGGAACGTATCGCCCCGCCGGCTTTGCACATACTTGGAACCCCGCGAGCGGTCCCGTCCGGCTTTGTCCGTGATGCGCGTATAGGCCACGGACCAGTCCGCATCAAACACGACGCCGTACACGATCCCCTCGTGTTCCAGCACATAGTCGGACAATGCCGTGTATGCCGCGCCGGAGGCGCTTTGCATCCGTATGGCCTCGTCCCGGTATTTGGCGGCATAGCGCGCCTTTGGCTCGTCACAGGTCGCGACGGCGCTTAACACGGGACAGACCGCGCTGCATCGCCCGCAGAAGACGCATTTTTCCTCGTCCCGAAGCGGATAGAGAAAGCCCTCCGCGTCGGCCTCCATCCGGATGGCGTCCTGTTCGCATATCTGCGCGCAGGCCGTACAGCCGCAGCAATCGAGTTTATCGCAGTTGACAACATGTTCCATGATCTGCTCCATCCTTTTTCTATCGCAGTACCTTTTCCGTTAAGAAGCGCAGGGCGCTTTCCCGAAGCGCCGCCAGCCGTTCCTGCACGGCGTCCCAATTGTCCACGGGCGCCTCCGCCTGGGCGGGGTCGGCCCGGCCTTTTAACCCGAGTGTTTCCAGCAGGGCCAGGATGCGGCCGTTGGCTTCCGGGTGCCGCGCATTCGGCAGGTAGACAAAATCAATCCCGAAATTGACAGGAAACGATGTGCCGTGAAACGAGTCCGTGATGACGAACGCCGCGTCCAGAAACAGCCGCGTAAACTGCTCCGGCGCCGCGTCGTTTACATTTGTAAAGCCGGTCTTGCCGTGATGGAAAAAGTCGTTGACCATCACGGCCGGCAGTCCGAGGCGGCGGGAGAGTTCCTGCGCCTGGCCGTACTTTTCTTCCGTCGGATATAAAAAATAGATCAGCGCGTAGCGCTCGGGCAGGCCGGAGCGTCTTTCCCGGGCCGCTTTTTTCTCCCAGTCCTCCCGCTCCAGCAGAAGCGTGGGATCGATGGTGACATCGATCTCTTTTCTCACGCCGATCGACTCCAGACAGGCTTTCCCGGTCTCTTCTCTCACCGCGATCGCGTCAAAGTCCATCAGGTCCGTTTTAACGCGCGCGGCCTGTTCCTCCGAGCCGAACCGGGCGGGCAGCGAGGCCGCGTAGGAGCATTTCCGGCACGCCCCGTTCGGGAACTCCAGAAAATAGTGATAGTCTTCCCCGGTTATTTCAAGATTCCAGATCTGGTCGCTGCCGGCGATCACGACGTCGTAGTGTTCCGGAACGCGGGCAAAGTTCTCTTCCGTATACGTCTCCGCGCTCACGGGGATGCGCGCCGCGACATACGCCCGGAAGGCGTCCAGTTTCCGGCTTTGTGTCCTGCCGTAGAGCATGGCGGAGGCCGACTTTCGAACCGAGCCGGCGTTTTTGACCTGCGCCGGCACATAGAGTTGTTCGATATAGGGATTTCTGTAGTCGATCAGCTCACAGTCGCACCCCAGCTGCGTAAGGACCTCTGCCAGGGCATCCGCCTGCAGCACGGCGCCGTAGTTCGCCGCCCGGTGAAAGGTAAGGATTCCCGCCTTCATGTTTGCGCTCCTTTGTTATTAGACTAGCGTCCTTTTTCGGACTTTAAGGCACGAAACAGCCCCGGATAATTGATGCAAAGAAAAAAAGACCACCGCTTGCGCCGGGGTATTTTTTGAAACAAAACCCAGTTCCTGTCTTCTCTGATAAATTTTTTTATTTCCTCCGCGCTGGCTTTATCGTTTTTCCCGTTCTCGACGTACCATTCCCGGATCAGATTGACGCAGACCGCTTCGTCGTAAGCCGCGTTTTCTTCCCGGCCCGCCTTAAGCTCGCCCTCGATGATGCGGCGTCTGGCCTCCAGTGTCTGCAGCAAGCCCTCCAGCCGCAGGCTGTGCCAGGCGCTGTCCCCCCGGAAGCGGTAGTAATAGCCCGGCAGGTCCGTACAGAGGATCGTGCGGGGTGTTTCGGTTAAAAAGCAGTAATTAAACAGGTAATCTTCCGAGCTGTAGAGCTGTTCGTCAAACCGCAGGCCGGCGACCGCTTCGCGCAAATAGAATTTCCCGCCGACGTCATACCGGCGTTTCAGGGCGCCCCAGGTCTCCCAAAGCTCTTTTTCCGAGAGGGTGTGCCATTCCGGCTGCAGGGGTTTGGCGCAAAACGCTTCCCACTCGGCCATCGTATGTTCGTCGGAAAAAAACCGCTGAAACAGCAGGATATCCGCCCCGGCTGCCTCCGCCTGTTCCAGTCCCGCCTCGAGCAGGTCCGGGTGGATCATGTCGTCCGAATCCAGAAAAAAGAGATATTTTCCGATGGCGGAATCGATCCCTTTGTTGCGCGCGTAAGAGACGCCCTTGTTGTCCTTGTAGGAGATAAGCCGAACGCGCCCGTCCTCCCCGCACAGCCGGTCACAGATCGCTTTGCTGTCGTCTGTGGATCCGTCGTTGACCAGGATCACTTCGATATCGGAACAGGACTGCCGCAGAACCGAGGAAACGCAGTCCTCCAGATACGGGCCCGTATTATAGATTGGCACGATTACGCTGATAAACGGTACTTCCTTTTGACACATGGCATTCACCACTTTTCGGATCAACGTTTCCTTGCGGACATCAGGGAACTATACAGCGATGGGAAGTTCATGCTGAGAAAAAGCAGCCTCTTTTCCCGTCCGGATATCTGTTGATACGAGACATTGCTCTTTTCTTCTTTTACAAGCTTTTTTATCTCCGCCGCGCCCCGTTTGTCGCTCTTTTCGTTTCTGGCATACCAGTTCCGGATGATCTGGATGCAGCCCTCTTCCTCCCGGGCCGCGTTGTACTCCCGGCCCGCCTCGCGCTCCCGGTCCATGATGCGGTGCCGGATGTTTAATGTCTGCAGGAGTTCCTCCAACTGCATGCTGTGCCACGAGCTCTCGCTCCGGATCCGGTAGAAATAGCACGGCGCGGTCGTATAAAGGATCGTACGTGGTTTGCTTCCCAAAAAGGTATAGTTAAACAGGCCATCTTCAAAGCAGCCGACCATCTCGTCAAAACGCAGGTCGGACACGGCGTCTTTTAAAAACAGTTTTCCCCCGATGCAGTTGCGGCTCTTGAATTTAAACCAGTTCCTCCAAAGCTCCTCCCCAGTGAAGGTCTGCCATTCCAATGCCAGCGGACTGCCGCAGAAGTTCTCCCACGCGGCGGGTGTATTCCGGTCGGAATAAAACCGCTCGATCATCATCATGTCCGCGCCGGTCGCTTCTGCCTGCCGCAGTTCCTCCTCGAGCAGCCTGGGATGGATCATGTCATCCGAATCGAGGAAAAAGAGATATTTTCCGATGGCGGAATCGATCCCTTTGTTGCGCGCGTAGGACACGCCCCGGTTATCCTTATATGAAATAAGCCGAATGCGCCCGTCTTCCTCGCACATCCGATCACAGATGGCTTTGCTGTTGTCTGTTGACCCGTCATTGACCAGGATCAATTCAAAGTTAGAAAAGGACTGGTTCAGAACCGATGAAATACAGTCTTCCAAAAAGAGACCCGTATTGTAGATTGGTACGATTACACTAATAATTGGCGCTTCCCTGTGATGCATAACTTTCATGTAGAATTCTATGATTTATACCAGCGTTTTTACATTAAAAGACAATTTAATTTTACACATGTTTGGAATATTAGTCAAATAAAAGACGGAAGCGGTTTTTGGCATAAAAAAATGTGTCTCAAAAGGTAAACATTTTGAAACACAAATACTGAAAATATTATAAGATATCCGTTTCCGGGTGTCAAGAAATTTTGGGAAAAGCTGCCGTTTCTTTTCATGGATTTTACGCAAAATATACATTTGTTCCGCCTGCCTGAATCCTCTGAAAAATCTCAATAGGTTTACGTTTTGACCAAAAGTACAGGAGAGATGGCAGATGGAAACAGAAGCCATGAAACAGGGGACAGACCTCTATCTGTCTGACGAGTCCGTGATCTTGACACAACCTCTCATCGACCAGTTCTTACACGACATGAAGGCCTGCGGACGCCAATCCCAAACAATTCAAGCTTATCAGCACAACCTGCAGGAATTTTATGCTTTTTTGCCAAGCGGGAAGAAAGTCACAAAAGAGATTCTGGCGGGTTGGAGAGAGACGTTAAAAGAGAGCGGTTATTCGATCAACACCGTCAATACGAAGGTGGTGGCGGTAAACGGTCTGCTGAAACACTGCGGGGCGAAAGCGCTTTGTCTCTCCCATGAAAAGGCCGCGCAGGAAGACCTCGCGCCGGAGTTGACCCGCTCGGAATATCAGCAGCTTTTATCCACCGTGTACCAGATGCGGAGAGAGAGAGAATATCTGCTGATCAAGGTATTTGCCTGCACCGGGCTGCAGGTCAGCGAACTGCATTGTCTGACTGTGGAATCCATAAAAAACGGAGTCATTCTTTCGTCTGACGGGAAAGAAAAAATCTTACCCGATTCTCTGCGGTTTGAACTCCTTCATTACGCGAATCATAAGAAAATCAAAAAAGGCAGCATCTTTTTGACCAGATCCGGAAAGCGGATGGACCGCTCCAACATAACGAACGCGATCCGCAGGCTCGCCGAGAAGGCGGGATTGGAGCCGGAGCGATGCAATCCCCGCTCGCTGCGCCGGATGTATCATGCGACGCATGAGGAAATAATCGAAAATCTCGAACCGTACTATGTGAAGTCCTATGACAAACTGTTGAACATGGAACAGTCCTTTATGGATTGGGACTAAACGCATCACACGGAATTCTCTGCAAACCCATAGAAATTGACAGAAACAGGCGCTTTATGTATAATGAGAAGTGCTTAATTACGCATAAATGCAAGGAGGGTTCATTATGAAATTAGTACCGTTATGTGACAGAGTTGTATTAAAACAGCTGGAGGCGGAGGAAACGACGAAATCCGGCATTATTTTGACCAGCGCTTCACAGGAAAAACCGCAGGAAGCGGAAGTGATCGCGGTGGGCCCGGGCGGCCTTGTGGACGGCAAGGAAGTAAAGATGCTCGTAAAGCCCGGCGACAAAGTGATCTATGCCCGTTACGGCGGCAATACCGTCAAGCTGGACGGGGAAGAATATATTATCGTAAAACAAGACGACATTCTGGCGATCGTCAAGTAATTGATTAAGGAGGCATATCATCATGGCAAAAGAGTTAAAAAACGGAGCTGAAGCAAGAAAAGCATTGGAGGCGGGCGTAGATCAGCTCGCGGATACAATCCGGGTCACGCTGGGGCCGAAGGGCCGGAACGTGGTGCTCGACAAGTCGTTCGGGACACCGCTGATCACAAATGACGGCGTGACCATCGCGAAGGATATCGAACTGGAGGATTCCTTTGAAAACATGGGCGCCCAGCTTGTAAAGGAAGCGGCGACCAAGACAAATGATGTGGCGGGCGACGGCACGACGACGGCGACCGTCCTGGCGCAGGCGATGATCCAGGAGGGCATGAAGAACCTCGAGGCGGGCGCGAACCCGATCATCATGCGCAGAGGCATGCGCAAGGCGACGGAAGTGGCGGTCGACGCGATCATTTCCATGAGCCGGAAGGTGAAAGACAGAGAGCAGATCGCGCGCGTGGCGGCGATCTCCGCGGGCGATGACGAGGTCGGCGAGATGGTGGCCGACGCGATGGAAAAGGTGACCGGCGACGGCGTCATCACGATCGAGGAGTCCAACACGATGCAGACGGAGCTCGACCTCGTGGAGGGCATGCAGTTTGACCGCGGCTACATTTCCGCCTACATGGCGACCGACATGGACAAGATGGTAGCCGACCTGGATGACCCGTACGTCCTGATCACGGACAAGAAGATCAGCACGACGCAGGAGATCCTGCCGCTGCTGGAGCAGATTGTGCAGGCGGGCAAGAAGTTGCTGATCATCGCCGAGGATGTGGACGGCGAAGCGCTCACCACGCTGATCGTAAACAAGCTGCGCGGTACGTTCTCCGTGGTGGCGGTCAAGGCGCCGGGCTACGGTGACCGGAGAAAGTCGATGCTGCAGGATATCGCGATTTTAACCGGCGGGCAGGTGATCTCCGAGGAGGTCGGCCTGGAGTTGAAGGACGCGACGATCGAGATGCTCGGCCGCGCGAAACACGTGAAAGTGGAAAAAGAGAATACCATCATCGTGGACGGCTGCGGCAAGAAGAGTGACATCAAGGCAAGGATCAATCTGATCAAGGCGGAGATCGCGGACTGCACCTCCGACTTTGACAAAGAGAAGCTGCAGGAGCGTCTGGCAAAGCTCGCCGGCGGCGTGGCGGTGATCCGGGTCGGCGCGGCGACGGAAGCCGAGATGAAAGAGAGCAAGATGCGCATGGAGGATGCCCTGGCGGCCACGAAGGCGGCGGTCGAGGAAGGCATCATCGCGGGCGGCGGCTCCGCCTACATCCATGCTTCCAAGAAAGTGGCGAAACTGGTGGAGACGTTAAGCGGGGACGAGAAGACGGGCGCCAACGTGATCTTGAAGGCCCTGGACGCGCCGCTTTACTACATCGTGGTCAACGCGGGCCATGAGGGCGCGGTCATCCTGAACAAGGTCCGGGAGTCCAAAACGGGCGTCGGATTTGACGCGACGACGGAAGAGTATGTCGACATGGTACAGGCCGGCATCCTGGATCCCGTGAAAGTGACGAGAAGCGCGCTGCAGAACGCGACGAGCGTGGCCTCCACGCTCCTTACCACCGAGGCGGTCGTGGTGGACATCAAGGAGGATGTGCCGCCAATGCCTGCCGGCGGCGGAATGGGAATGATGTAAAGAGGCGAAACCGATGTTGGAAGAGCTGAAGCAACAGGTATACGAGGCGAACCTGCTCCTTCCGAAGCAGGGCCTCGCCGTGCTTGCCTGGGGGAACGCAAGCGGATTTGACCGCGAGAGCGGGCTGTTTGTGATCAAGCCGGGCGGCGTGCCGTATGAAGCGCTTCGCCCGAAGGACATGGTCGTGGTGGACCTGGACGGAAAGCGGGTCGAGGGCTTTTTTCATCCGTCGTCCGACGCGCCGACGCATGCCGTTTTATATAAGGAGTTTCCGGAGATCGGCGGAATCGTACACACGCACTCTCCGTGGGCGACGAGCTGGGCGCAGGCCGGACGGGATATCCCCTGCTACGGCACGACCCACGCGGAATATTTTTACGGCGCGATCCCCTGTATCCGCAGTCTGACCGCTCCGGAGATCGAAACGGATTACGAAAAGAATACGGGAATCGTGCTTGCGCGCGAGTTCGAGGCGAGCGGCACGGACTACCGCATCGTTCCGGCCGCGCTGATGAGAAACCGCGGCGCGTTTACCTGGGGACGGGATGCCTCGGAGGCGGTGCAGTACGCGGTCGTGCTGGAGGAAGTGGCAAAGATGGCCGCACAGTGCGAACAGCTCAATCCGCAGTGCCGGCCGATCGCGCAGGAACTGCTGGATAAGCATTATTATAAAAAACATACTGTGGGGGATGAAACATGAGCAAAGTGGCGATCATTACGGATTCGAACAGCGGCATTACGCAAATGGCGAGCAAGGATCTCGATATCATCGTGCAGCCGATGCCGTTTTACATTAACGGGGAGTTGTTTTACGAGGACATCACGTTGACACAGGATGAGTTCTATGAGCGTCTCGCCGAGGGAGCGGACATCGCGACCGCCGCTCCGGGCGTCGCGGACTTTACCGAGCTTTGGGACGGTGTGCTCAAGGAGTACGACGAGATCGTGCACATCCCGATGTCCAGCGGTCTGTCCGGGACCTGCAACACCGCGCAGGTGTTGTCGCAGGACTACGGCGGGAAGGTGTTCGTCGTCGACAACCAGCGGATCTCCGTCACGCAGCGCCAGTCCGCCCTGGACGCGAAGAATCTGGCGGATGCCGGCAAGTCCGGACAGGAGATCTATGACAAGCTGATGGCAAACAAGATGGAGTCCAGCATCTACATCATGGTGAATACGCTGGAGTACTTAAGAAAGGGCGGCCGTATTACACCGGCAGCCGCTGCGCTGGGCTCGATGTTGAAGTTAAAGCCCGTCCTGCAGATCCAGGGAGATAAGCTCGACGCGTTCTCCCGGGCGCGGACGATCGCGCAGGCGAAGAACACGATGATCAATCAGATCCGGGAGGACTGCAGGAACCGCTACGATTCGGATGATGTCGGGACAAATGTCCACATCGCGATAGCATTCACGCACAATCTCCAGGAAGCGGAAGAGTTTAAGAAAGAAGTGCTCAAGGAGTTTCCCCGCGATCCGGACGAGATCGTCATGCAGCCGTTGTCGCTGTCGATCGGCTGCCATATCGGCCCCGGCGCGCTCGCGCTTACCGGAACGAAGCCGATCACGATCGATTAGACGGAGAGCATCGGATGGATTATGAGAAGTTAAAAGAAATGCGCTACATGGGGTTTGTGAAGGAGGTCGGTTTTAAGACCGTGGAGATCCGCGAGGGCTATGCCCGCGGGGAGCTGGTTTTGACCGAACAGCACGGGAATCCCATCGGATCGGTGCACGGCGGCGTATATTTTACGATCGCGGACAATGTCGGCGGCGCCGCGGCCACGAGCCGCGGACGGTATGTCACGACGGTGTCCGGCGAGATTCATTACCTGCGCCCGGCGCTCGAGAGCAAAAAGCTGATCGCGGAAACGCGGGAGATCAAGGCAGGGAAAAACCTGTGTGTCTATGAGGTCCTGATCACGGACGAGACGGGCAGGGAGCTCGCGGTCGCGACCATGACCTACCAATATCTGGACCGCCGGGTGGAGTTGGACTAGAGGAGGAGCTGGAGCAGATGGTTACAGCAATCGTCGGGGCGAACTGGGGCGACGAGGGCAAGGGAAAGATTACCGATATGCTCGCTGCCGAGGCGGATATCGTCGTCCGGTTTCAGGGCGGAGCCAACGCGGGACACACCATACGCAACGACTATGGAAAGTTCGCGCTGCACGCGCTTCCGTCGGGCGTTTTTTACGCGCACACGACAAGTGTCATCGGAAACGGCGTCGCGCTCAACATCCCCGTACTTTTTGACGAATTAAACGGGATCGTGGAAAAGGGCGTGCCGATGCCGCGGATCCTGGTGTCGGACCGGGCACAGATCGTCATGCCGTATCACATCCTGTTCGACCAATATGAGGAGGAGCGGCTCGGAAAGGATTCGTTCGGATCCACACAGTCCGGGATCGCGCCGTTTTATTCCGACAAATACGCGAAGATCGGATTTCAGGTGAGCGAACTCTTTGACGAGGCACTCTTAAAAGAGAAACTGGAGCGCGTGATCGAGACGAAAAACGTGCTTTTGGAACATTTGTATCACAAGCCGCTTCTGGACGCGCAGGAGTTGTTTGTAACACTCTGCGGGTACCGCGATACGGTGGCGCCCTACGTGTGCGACACAGCGGCGTACCTGGACCGCGCGGTCAGGGAAGGGAAGAACATCCTGCTTGAGGGCCAGCTCGGCACCTTGAAGGATCCGGACCACGGGATCTATCCCATGGTGACTTCCTCGTCCACGCTGGCCGGGTTCGGTCCCGTCGGCGCGGGGGTATCGCCTTACGAGATCAGTCGGATCGTCGTCGTGTGCAAGGCCTACTCCAGCGCGGTGGGCGCGGGCGAGTTTGTGAGCGAGATCCTCGACGAGGCAGAGGCAAAGGAACTGCGCGACCGCGGCGGGGACGCCGGGGAATACGGCGCCACAACGGGACGGCCCCGGCGGATGGGCTGGTTTGACTGTGTGGCGAGCCAGTACGGCTGCCGGCTGCAGGGAGCGACGGAAGTCGCGTTTTCCGTCCTGGATGTGCTGGGCTATCTGGAAGAGATCCCGGTCTGTGTCGGCTACGAGATCGACGGCTATGTGACGACGGACTTTCCGACAACGCCGGAACTGGCCAAGGCGAAGCCCGTCTACGAGAAGCTTCCCGGCTGGCGGGAGGACATCCGCGGCATCCGGAAATACGAGGATCTGCCGGAGAACTGCCGGCGCTATGTGGAGTTCGTGGAGGAGCGGATCGGCTGTCCCATCACGATGATCTCGAACGGGCCGGAGCGCGGGGATATCATTTATCGTTCTTAATTTCGAACATGTTGTTTTTATATAAAGCCCAACAGAAGGAAGGTGGAAACTGTGGGTAAAGAAATTATCGCCATGCTTCTGGCCGGAGGACAGGGGTCGCGACTCTACGCGTTGACGGAACGACTGGCTAAGCCGGCGGTTCCGTTCGGAGGGAAATACCGGATCATTGATTTCCCGATCTCCAACTGCGTGAACTCCGACATCGATACCGTCGGAGTCCTGACGCAGTATCAACCGTATGTCTTAAATGAGTATATCGGAACCGGGCAGCCGTGGGACTTAGACCGCTTAAACGGCGGCATCCATGTGCTCCCTCCCTATCAGAGGGCCAGCGGCAGCGACTGGTACAAGGGGACGGCGAATGCCATCTATCAAAACATTCCGTTTATCGAGCGCTTCGATCCGGAGTATGTGCTCATTCTGTCCGGGGATCAGATCTGTAAGCAGGACTATGCGGATTTCCTGCGTTTTCACAAGGAAAAGAACGCGGAGTTTACCGTGGCGGTCATGGAGGTGCCGTGGGAGGAAGCCTCCCGGTTCGGCCTGATGGTGACGGACGACAATGACAAGATCACGGAATTTCAGGAAAAGCCGAAGGAGCCGAGGTCCAATCTGGCCTCCATGGGCATCTACATCTTTAACTGGGATGTCCTCCGCAAGTATCTGGAGGAGGACGAGGCCGATCCGGAGTCTACCAATGATTTCGGCGGCGATGTGATCCCGCTCCTCTTAAAGGACGGGCGGGACATGTACGCGTATCCGTTTGACGGTTATTGGAAGGATGTGGGGACGATCCCTTCGCTCTGGGAGGCGAACATGGAGGTCCTCGATCCGGAACACTCCGGCATCAACCTGGTTAAAGACGACTGGAAGATCTACAGCCGCAACGCCGGCATGACCGGTCACAAGATCGGCGAGCACGCGCGGATCGACAATTCGATGATCACGGACGGCTGCCGGATCGACGGGGAGGTGGAGCACTCCATCCTGTCCGCCGGCGTGAAAGTGGAGCACGGCGCTGTCGTAAAGGACGCTGTCATTATGGGCAATGTCGTCATCAAGGAGGGCGCCGTCGTCGAACACTGCATTGTCGCGGAGAACGCGGTCGTCGGCGAGGACGCCAGGATCGGTGTGATCAGGGAAGGCGAGGAGCAGGGAGTCGCCACGATCGGCCCCGGTGTGTATATCGGGGAACGCGCGGTGATCGGCTCCAACGCGATGGTCAGAGAAAATGTAAAGGAGGATGAGGAGCAATGGTAAAAAACAGCGCACTCGGAATTATTTTTCCCAATCAGTACGACGAGCTGGTACCGGAGCTGACAGGCGTGCGCCTCATGGCCTCCATTCCGTTCGCGAGCCGTTACCGCATGATCGACTTTCCGCTGTCGAGTATGGTCCACAGCGGGATCACGAACATCTCTATTCTGGCCCGTTCGAATTATCACTCTCTGATGGATCATCTCGGTTCGGGACGGGAGTGGGATCTCTCCCGCAAAAACGGCGGACTGACCGTGTGGCCTCCGTTCGCGGAGAAGACGATGGAGCGCTATAAGGGGCGTGTCGAGGCTTTGGTCCACATCACCGGATTTTTGGCCGAGCAGAAGGAAAAATACGTGATCCTCTCGGATACGAACATCGCGGCTTCCTTTGATTTCAAGGAGTTTATCCAATATCATGCCGACAGTGGGGCGGTGGTCACGGTGGCCTATACGCGCCAGGAGCTTCCGGAGAGCATCATGAACGCGCGCCGGATGGACAAGGGCATGTATTATACGTATGAGGTCGAGGACGGCGTGGTGAAGGATATCTTTATCAACGCGCAGGATCCGGGCATCCAGAACTTTGGCATGAATATCTACTGCATCGAGCGGAAAACGCTCATCAAGATGATCAATGAGTCCTATATGCGCGGCGGCGTGTATTTTGAGCGGGATATCCTGCAGCATACGATCGATGCCGCGAAGGTCGCGGGCTTTTGCTTTGACAAGTACTACGGCCGCATCAGCGATATGAAGTCTTATTTTGACGAGAATATGCGCCTCCTGCAGGAGGAGAACCTGGACAAGCTGTTTTCCAAGCCGGTTTACACGAAGCTGCGTGATGACAATCCGACCCGCTATATGGAGGGGTCGATCGTGAAGAATGTGATGGCGGCCGACGGGTGCGTCATTGAGGGCGATGTGGAGAATTGTGTTTTGTTCCGCGGCGTCCGCGTCGGAAAGGGCGCGGTGGTGAAGAATTGTGTCCTGATGCAGGATACTGTGGTGGAAGAGTACGCGAATCTGGATCACATTATTACGGATAAGGACGCGCGGATCACGGCGGAGACGGAGGTCAAGGGGACGGAGAGTCTGCCGGTGTACGTCGCGAAGTACCAGGTAGTTTAAAGGAATTTTTATAAAGTGTAATTTAGGAAAACCCGAGGGCGATTTTTCTATTTACGTGTATATAAAAAGCAGCAGGATTACTCCTTGCTGCTTTCGGTGTCTTCGGGCTCTGAACCCGCCGCGGCTTTTTTTGATGCTTCGCGCGCCTTCCGCATGTCCGCGCGCATTTTTTCTGTGTTGGCGCGCGCTTCTTCGGAGTAGTCGCGCTTTAACAGTTTATAGATCATCTGATAGGCCCAGAGCAGGACCGGCAGTACGACTGACGCGAAGATGGCGACCCAGAATATGCGCATTGTCTGGTCGCTGCCGATGATGGCCAGCACGAGTGCCGTTACATATAGCGCCACGAGGGCGACGATTCCGATCCACGCGATGATTCGCCTTACTTTATTCATGCGCACAGTATAGCACAGATGTGCGGGAAAGTCCACGACGCGAAAAATCGCCGGGGACGGCGTGTTTGGAAAAGAAAAAGGTTTGAATTTCGTTTGCGCATGGTGTATACTAACCGTGCGCGTTTACAGCGCCGAATCTATAAAAATCGGGAAAAGGCGGTACGAATATGGGTTTATTTCAAGAATGGGAAAAGGTTGCCTACAATGAAAAGGCGGACAAGGGCGAACTGCGGAAATTCTGGGATCGCTATTTTGTCTTGGAAAAGGGGATCTACGAACAGCTGCTCGCGAATCCGGACGAAGTGGTGGAAGGCACGGTCAAAGAGCTTGCCGAAAAGTATGACGTCGACATCATGGCGATGGTCGGCTTTTTGGACGGCATTCAGGAGAGTCTCGTCACGCCGAACGACCTGGACGACCTCACCGAGGATTCGCATGTAAACCTCGGGTTTGACAAGGAGCTCTTATATAAGAACATGGTGGACGCGCAGGCGGACTGGCTCTACGAGATGCCCGAGTGGAAGGAGATCTTCTCCGAGGAAAAGCTGCACGAGCTCTATGTCGAGGCGAAGAAGGCGAACACCGTGGTCAAGGACAAGAAGATCTACCCCAACGATCCGTGTCCCTGCGGAAGCGGAAAGAAGTATAAGAAGTGCTGCGGAAGGAATCTGTAAACGCGGCTTAGGGAGAGTGTATGAAGATTACATTGACGGACGGAACGGTAAAAGAATACGAACCGGGCATCCGGGCCTATGATGTCGCGATGGATATCAGCGAGGGCCTGGCGCGGGCTGCCTGCGCGGTGGTGATCGATGACGAGGTGTATGACCTGCGCACGGAGATCACGGAGGACTGCCCGGACTTTAAGATTCTGACAGCTCGGGATCCCGATGGACTGCGCACGATCCGTCACACGACCTCGCACGTATTGGCGGAGGCGGTCAAACGCCTGTATCCGGACGCGAAGCTCGCCATCGGACCGTCGATCGACGACGGGTTTTACTATGATTTTGAGGCGGCGCCTTTTTCCAGGGAAGACCTGGACGCGATCGAAGCCGAGATGAAAAAGATCATCAAGGAGGGCCACGAGCTGACCCGCTATACGCTGCCGCGCGATGAGGCCATTCAGTTTATGAAGGACCGGGAGGAGCCGTATAAGGTGGAGCTTATCGAGGATCTGCCGGAGGACGCGGAGATCTCGTTTTACGATCAGGGCGGCTTTATCGACCTGTGCGCGGGGCCGCACCTCATGACGACGAAGGGGATCCGCGCGTTTAAGCTGACTTCCTCGTCCATGGCATACTGGCGCGGGGATTCCGACCGGGCGCAGCTGCAGCGGATCTACGGCACGGCTTACGACAAGAAGGAGGAGCTGGCCGCGCACCTCGCGCATTTGGAGGACATCCGAAAGCGTGACCACAACCGGCTCGGCCGGGAGATGGAGCTCTTTACGACGGTCGATGTGATCGGACAGGGGCTGCCGCTTCTCATGCCGCGCGGCGCGAAGATGGTGCAAAAGCTCCAGCGCTGGATCGAAGACCTGGAGGACAACGAGTGGGGCTATCAGCGCACGAAGACGCCGCTTATGGCCAAGAACGACCTCTACAAGATCTCCGGGCACTGGGATCATTACCGGGAAGGCATGTTTGTGCTGGGTGACGAGGAGAAGGACCGCGAGGTGTTGGCGCTGCGGCCGATGACCTGCCCGTTCCAGTACTATGTATATAAGGCATCGCAGAAGTCCTACCGCGACCTGCCGCTTCGCTACAGCGAGACGTCGACGCTGTTTCGCAACGAGGAGTCCGGCGAGATGCACGGGCTGACCCGTGTGCGGCAGTTTACGATCTCCGAGGGGCACCTGATCGTGCGCCCGGACCAGATGGAAGAGGAGTTTGAGGGCTGTCTGGCGCTGGCGCATTACTGCCTGACGGTGCTGGGCCTGCAGGATGAGGTGACGTTCCACCTTTCCCGCTGGGATCCGGACGACCGGGAGAAGTATATCGGAGAGCCGGAGGTGTGGGACGCGACGGAGGACAGCATCCGCAAGATCCTGACGAAGCTGGACATTCCGTTTGAGGAGGATGTCGGAGAGGCCGCGTTTTACGGACCGAAGGTGGACATCAATACGCGCAACGTGTACGGCAAGGACGACACGATGATCACGATCCAGTGGGACGCGATTCTGGCGGAGCAGTTTGACATGTACTACATCGATGAGAACGGCGACAAGGTCCGGCCTTACATCATTCACCGCACGTCGATCGGCTGCTACGAGCGGACGCTGGCGTGGCTGATTGAAAAATACGCCGGGAAGTTCCCGACCTGGATGTGTCCGGAACAGGTGCGGGTGCTGCCGATCTCGGAGAAGCATATCGAGTATGCCGAGAAGGTGCGCGCGCAGCTCGCGGAGAACGGGATCGACGCGACGGTGGACGGCCGCGATGAGAAGATCGGACACAAGATCCGCGACGCGCGGATGTATCGGCTTCCCTACATGCTGATCGTAGGAGAAAAGGAAGAGGCGGAAGGGACTGTGTCGGTGCGGAGCCGCTTTGTGGGGGATGAAGGCGCGAAGCCGCTTGGGGAGTTTATTGAAGCGGTATGTAAGGAGATTCGCACGAAGGAGATTCGCGAGGAGATTCCGCAGGATAAACAATAGTGTGACTAAAAATCCGGCATCCGGATTCACCACGGACACGGTAAGAAGAAAAATAGCTATCTGGGTTCCGCCACAGACACGGCAAAGATTTTCGGGTTTTCCTGCGCCGCTTATTTCCTGCTGCTTCCGCGAACTCGCCTGCATACGCAGGCTCAGACACGCTCACGCAGCAGGAGCTATGCTCGGAAAACCTGCGAAAATCTGCCTACCGTCTGCGGACGAAAACCAGATAGCTATTTTTCTCATTTACCGTTTCGTAAAAGCAGCGAAAAGCTCGCGAAAGTTTATGGATAGAAATGAATGTATTGGTATGTTAGGGTATCGTTTAGAAAGGGACCTCTATGTTAACCTTCGGGATTGACTGGGATGATGTGATTGCGCCGCTGAATGATCGCGCGATCGAGATGGCGAATGAGGAATATGATTTTGACCCGCCGCTGACGCTGGAGGATATTACGTCGTGGGAGAACACGGGCCGCGCTTCGGTGATCAAGAAGTACTACGACGACCCGCGCCTCTATGACCGGCAGTATGTGCCGGAGGAGTCGAAGGCTTTTATCCGGGAGCTGCAGACGAAGGGGAATGTCTATTTTATCACGGCGACGTACCCGGCGTATATGACGCGGCGGATGCAGCAGATCCATGAGGCGTTTCCGGATTTCCCGGAGGACCACATCATCATGGGCGCGCACAAGTCGCTTGTGAACGTGGACATCGCGCTGGATGACGGTCCGAAGAATATCTTAAAGAGCAACGCGCGGTTTCCGGTGCTCATGCGCAAACCGTGGAACACGAATCTGACCGGCCTGCTGGCCGTGAACAATTTTGAGGAGTTTTTTGTCCTGCTCGAACAGATCAAGTCCAGTATGATCGAGGACCGTGTGGAGGCGGTGCGCCCGTCGATCATCGCGCTTGTGGGGCCGAGCGGAACGGGCAAGAACCGGATCACGGACGAGCTGTGCGCAAGGGAGGAGTTTATCAAGCCGAAGGCGTACTCCACAAAGCCTATCCACGACGGCATCCATGAACAGATCACGATGGAGGAGTTTGTCCGGGACCGGGAGTCGTTTATCGAGACGACGATGTATGCCGGTTATGCTTACGGCACGAAGTGGGAGGATATGACGGCCCTGATGGAATCGGATCGATATGTCGTCATGCCGATCGATTTGAGCGGGGCGATCGCGTTAAAGCGCCACTATCCGACGGTGATCATTTTTTGCAAATGCAGCCGAGAGCGCATGATCGAGAGCATTCTGGAAAAGGAGATGGACAACCGGGAGAAGACGCTGCGGCTGATCGCGCTGGAAAATGAGTTAAAGAACGCGGATCTGTGCGACTATGTGATCAATACGGGGCACGAGGACGCGGTGAGGCGGATTCTGGAGATCTGTAAGGTGGAGTGATGGATAATTATCGTTTGGAAAAACAACTGGAGTTTCTCCTGGAAATTGACAAGGAAAAGCGCGTCACGCGCCAGAATTACAACGCGGACGGCGTCACGCGTGAAAACGACGCCGAGCATGCCTGGCACATGGCGGTGATGGCGATTCTGCTCTCGGAATACACGAACGAGTCGATCGACCTCCTGCGGACCGTGAAGATGATCCTGCTGCACGACGTGGTGGAGATCGATGCCGGCGACACCTACGCCTACGATGAGGAGGCAAAGAAATCGCAGGAAGCGCGGGAGCTTGCCGCTGCCGAGCGGATCTACGGCCTCTTGCCGGAGGATCAGCGTGTGGAGATGCGCGCGCTCTGGGACGAGTTCGAGGCGCAAAAGACGCCCGAGGCGCGGTTTGCCCGGACGATGGACAACTTCCAGCCGATGATGTTAAACACCGCGACCGAAGGCAAGAGCTGGAAAGAACACGGGGTGACCGTGGAGCAGATATTGGAGCGCAACAAAAATACATCCCGCGGATCGGAAGAACTCTGGGAATACGCGCGGGAGAACTGGCTGAAGCAGAATGTGGAGAAGGATTGGATCGCGGGAGATCCGAGTACCCTGGAGGAAAAGGACAGCTGAAGGAGGAGAGCGCATGAAACAGTGTATGGACGCAGACAACCTGCACCGCCGCTTAAAGAAGATTGAGGGACAGGTACAGGCCATTGACCGGATGGTGGACGAGGATGTCCCTTGTGAGGATGTTCTCTCGCAGATCAACGCGGCAAAGTCCGCGCTGCACCGCTGCGGGCAGATCGTGCTGGAGGGGCATATCAAGCACTGCGTCCGCGACGGCATCGAGAACGGGGACGTGGACGAGACGCTGGAGAGCTTTACCAAGGCCGTGGAGCGCTTCGCGAACATGGGCTGAAAAACGGCAGCCGTGCGCACGCGAAAAATGCAGGAACGTGTTCCGCAAGCTAGCTTGCCGGAATACAAGACTGCATTTTTTCTCACGCCTTGACAAACCTATACCCCTATGGGTATAATGGGCACGGGATATGTTTCCCGGAGGTTGTCATGGAACGAGTTGTAAAAGTTACGGACAAAATTGAAGATTTTTTGGAGCTCGGCGGAGTGAAAAAGGAGATCACGGTTCTTGTGATCTCCGGCATTTCCCTCCTGCTGAGCATTTTTCATGTCTTCCCACGCCTTCCCTTCGACATCGCCTGGGTGTCGATCATCTTGTGCGGCGTGCCGATCCTTTTGGAAGCGATTATTGGCATGATCACGCGCTTTGACATCAAAGCGGATGTGCTCGTCTCTATTGCGCTGATCGCGTCGGTTGTAACCGGGGAACTCTTCGCTGCAGGCGAGGTGGCTTTCATCATGCAGATTGGCGGACTGTTGGAAGACCTGACCGCGGCGCGGGCACGGGAGGGCATTGAAAAGCTGGTGCATTTGACGCCCCAGAGCGCGCGTATCCTGGATGGCGAGACGGAGCGGGAGGTTCCGGCTGAAGACGTGCAGGTCGGTGATCTGCTGCGCGTGCTGCCGGGCGAGACCGTGCCGGTGGACGGCGAGATCGTGCGGGGCGAGACTTCCATCAATCAGGCGGTCATGACCGGTGAGTCTCTGCCGGTCGACAAGACGGCGGGTGATGAAGTCCTAAGCGGCACGGTCAATCAATTTGGAGCATTTGATATGCGCGCCACAAAGGTGGGCGAGGACAGCTCCATTCAGCGCATGATTCGGCTCGTGCAGTCGGCGGATGCCGGCAAGGCGCAGATCGTGCGTCTCGCGGACCGCTGGGCGACGTGGATCGTCGTGATCGCGCTGGTCGCGGCGTTTTTGACCTGGCTGTTTACGGGCGAGATCATCCGCTCGGTCACGATCCTGGTTGTGTTCTGTCCCTGCGCTTTGGTGCTTGCCACGCCGACGGCCATCATGGCGGCGATCGGAAACGCGACCCGGCACGGGTTTCTCGTACGCGAGGGCGATGCCCTGGAGCGCCTTTCCAAGGTCAAAAAGATGGCGTTTGACAAGACCGGGACTCTGACGTACGGGAATCCGAAAGTGACGGATGTGGTCGCGACGGACCCGGCTTTTACGCGGGAGGAGATCTACCGCATGGCGGCGCGGATGGAGCAGTACTCCGAGCATCCGCTCGGAAAGGCGATCGTGGCCGGATACCGGGAGAGGACAGAGCAGGAGGAGGCTGTTTCGCAAGGATCCCCGGCGGAGGCGTCCCCAGCAGAGGCGGCACCATCGGCGGAGGCGTCCCCAGCAGAGGCGGCACCATCGGCGGAGTCCGGGGCAGAAGCCGACAACGCGGAGTTGGAAGACTTCGCCATGATCCCGGGGCAGGGCGTGTCCGCCACCGTAGAGGGGAAATCCGTCCTGGCGGGGAACCGCAAGATGCTCGACGCGCGAGGGATCGGAGTCAGAGAGACTGCGGCACGGCAGGCGGAGGAGTTCGCGAACGCCGGCAGCACCGTGACGTACGTGGCGGTGGACGGCACGCTGGCCGGTATGATTGTTTTGACCGACACGCTCCGGGCGGAGAGCGCGGATATGATCCGCGAGATCCGCGAGGACGGCGTGGAGCCGGTGCTTTTGACCGGGGATGGTCCGAACGCGGCCCGGGCGATCGCGGGACAGCTCGGCATCGAGGAAGTGCACGATGAGTGCCTTCCTGAGGATAAGCTTACCTGGATCGCGCACTATGAAGAGGAGGACGAACCTGTTTGCATGATCGGAGACGGCGTCAACGACGCGCCGGCGCTAAAACGCGCGATGGTCGGCATCGCCATGGGAGGCGTAGGCAGCGATATCGCCGTCGACGCGGCGGATATTGCGCTTGTGGACGATGAGGTAAAGGAACTGCCGCATCTTCTCGGGCTGTCCCGGCAGATGATGCGGAAGATCCGGGGGAATCTGACATTTTCATTGAGTTTAAATTTTGCTGCCATCATTTTGGCGATCACCGGCATCCTGGGACCGATGCTGGGCGCACTTGTCCACAACGCGGGGAGTGTATTTGTTATCATCAACAGCGCGGTGCTGATTCGATGGACCCTGAAAAAGCGCGGCGAGGACTGACAAGATCCGATTTCTATGGTAAGATAAGGCATAGAAATCGGATTTTTTATGGAGGCCGCCATGGCAAAATTTCAGGTAGAATTAAAAAAGATCGTGGACGATTCCTACGACATCGAGATCGGGCACGGCCTGGCCGAGCAGTTGATGAAGGACCTCGAAGCTGGCCTGGTCGGGAATGTCCGCACCTTTGCGGTGATCACGGACGATACGGTTGCGCCGCTCTACGCCGAGCCGGTCTGTGAGGCTCTAAAACAGCACGGATATGCGGCAGAGCTTTTTTCTTTCCCGGCGGGCGAGGAGAGCAAGACCCGCGAGACGAAGGCACAGATCGAAGATGCCATGCTGGCGGCCGGTTATCGCAGAGACTGCTGCGTGGTCGCGGTCGGCGGCGGGGTCGTGACGGATCTGGCCGGTTTTATTGCGGGCACGTTCGGGCGCGGCGTTCCGGTCGTCAACTATGCCACGACACTTCTGGCGGCGGCAGACGCCTCCGTCGGCGGCAAGACGGCCGTGGACACGGCACTGGCCACGAACCTGATCGGCCTTTTTTACCAGCCGAAGAAAGTCTATATCGACCTTGACACCTGGGCGACGCTTCCGCGGCGCGAGCTCGCGAGCGGCCTGGCGGAGACGATCAAGCACGCCTGCATGGAGGACGCGGAATTTTTCTCCTGGCTGGAGGAACACATGGAGGATGTCCTCGCGTTGGACGCGGATGCCTGTGAGCACATCGCGCGGCGCAACTGCCAGATCAAATATCATGTCGTCATGGAGGATGAGCGGGAGAGCGGCCTGCGGGAGACCTTAAACCTTGGGCACACGGTGGGACGCGCGATCGAGACGCAGAGCGGCTACCGTCTGCTCCATGGCGAGGCCGTTGCCATCGGGCTTGTGGCACAGGCGTATCTTTCCAGGCGGATGGGGTATCTGACCGATGCCGACATCGAGCGGATCGAGGCGCTCCTTGCCCGGGCCGGGTTGCCGACGCGGATCCCGGAGTACATCGACCGGGAAGCGCTCCTTGACACACTCTACACGGATAAAAAGGTGCGCGGCGGACAGCTGCGCTTTGTTGTGATGGAATCGATCGGTTCCGTTGTCTGCTTCAGCGAAAATGTCTACGCGACGGCCGTAGACCGCGAGACGGCGCGGGAGATTCTGGAAGAGATATAAGGAAAGTTCACTCCGCCAGCAGACTTAAGATTTTACATGGTTTGGTATTAGCTAACGGGAAGGAGAAAAACAGATATGAATATGCAGGATGGGAACTTCAGTTTTTCTAAAGAAACGGAGCATAAATCTTTGGAAGAACGCGCAGAAGAGTTTGACGGTAAGTTGGGTCCTTACGAAGAATTTGTGTGGGGAGAGCCTAAGGGGCGTGAAGTGTGGTAATTCGTGTCTAAAATCAAGTTTCCGATTTGCGTAAAAGCGAATATTTACCAGCGAAAAAGCACGCGTCACCGCGTGCTTTACTCTTTCCTTAAAAACTGTTTCATCAGATACCGTTCCATAAGGAACATATGCTTTTTTTCAAATGCCTTATAGTCGAAGGTGACCTCGTCGAGCGGGAGCGCTTCGCACATCTCCTGCAGGCGCCTGTTCAACAGGAACGACCGGATGATCCGCTGGTCGACTTCCCGTTCTTTTTCCCTCGGGACCACCTCGGTCGTCGGCACAGCGTCCGCGTCCATCTCCCGGTGAATTCCCTCGATCAGATCCGCGACATAGTCGATCTGCTGCTCCAAGCGGATCGGGAAGATCAGCAGGTTCGCGGCCAGGGCGATCCCCGCGCCGATCAGCGTAAAGAGCAGGCGGTACGCGAGGAAGACCACCGCGGATTCGTTTAATGTCTGCAGGGCCATCTCCGAGCACGTGAGGTAGGCCACCGTGACGCCGTAGCTGCCCGCGCCGTAAAGAAGGAAGTTCGCGGCGATCATGATGACGGTCCGCGCGGCGAAGCCTTCAAACAGCGTAAAGAGCACAAGGCAGATCACGCCGCCGCCGATCGTGCCGAACACGCGCTGGCGGATCCGCGCGAAGGTGTGGTCGGTAAACGGGATCATCATGAAAAACACAAAGGCCACGATCCAGTAGACGTCTGCCGAACCGGAGATGTACGCGACCGCGAGACAGGGCGTCAGCGTGATCGCGAGCCGCAGGCCAAAGCGCAGACGGAAGCTGCGCATGTCCGGCTTGCGGACCCGGAAGCGGAGCCGGTGGTAGTCGGATGTCGGTGTGACCTCGGTAAACTGCCGCTGGAAATCGCGGCAGAGCGCCTGTGCCTGCGCGAGGTTTTCTTCGTCCTTAAAGTTTAAGGTCAGGTAGTTGAAGACCTGGAAGAACTGGACGAAGCGGCAGTACCAGTTGGTCTTGCTCTGCGTGCGGATCGTCGCCCGGTTATACGAATAGATCTCGTCACAGATCTTTTTGGTGATCGCGACGAGCTGGCTGCGCAGTTCCAGCAGGTCCTCATAGGTTTCCCGGTCCGCGTACGCCGTTGTGCGTGTCCCTTCCTCCTCCGCCTGCGCGGCACGCTGGTACGCTTCGCACAGCGCAAGCTGCCGGCGGCAGTTGTCAAAGCCCTGTCGGATATACCGCGGGAGCGGGTCATAGCGCCTTGTGATCCGCGAGTAGCAAAACACGAAGATGATCACCACCACGAATGTCGCCAACAGCGCGAGCAGTCGCGTCCCGAGCGCCGCCGGCGTCTGGGCGGGTGAGATCTGGAAAAACAGGAGCGCCATGCCGGCCGGAAAGTAGTTGTCCGGCTCGAATTCGTCGATCAGGAAATAGGCGACCCAAAACAGGCCCAGCGCGTTGACCACGACGCACAGGACCGGGTTTAAGACCGCGATATAGCCGAGGATCGCCATCACGAAAAAGACGGCGAAGTTTTTGATCATGCTCTCGTAGTAGGCCTGCATCTTGAAAAAGCGCAGGAACGCGAGGGTCACGATCGGACCGATGACCATATTGTCGGCGCCGAACACGAAGTATGTCAAAAAAAAGATGAGTGTCGACATCACGGTCGGCGCGATCGCCTGTTTGAAGTTTGGTTTAAAAGCGGTAAGCCTTTGCTTCATTTTTTTCCCCTTCTTATAGTAAGCGCGAAAAAATCACAAGTGCTATCTTATGAAACATGTTTGGCAATGTCAATCCCTCAATGTTCCACAAATATTTCGGTGACCAAACCCCAAAAGTATGCTATACTAACAACAAATGCGTTGTGACAGGAGGATAAACGCATGCGAGTCGGTATGGGATACGATGTACACAGGCTTGTCGAGGGCAGGCGATTGATCCTGGGAGGCGTGGAGATCCCGCATCCCACGGGCCTTCTCGGCCATTCGGACGCGGATGTGCTCCTGCACGCCGTGATGGACGCGCTGCTCGGCGCGGCCGGCCTGGGCGACATCGGACAGCATTTCCCGGATACGGACCCGCGCTATGAGGGGATCTCCAGCCGGGAGCTTTTGCTGCAGGTGGGAGAGCTTCTGGCCGGGACGGGTTATGCGGTAGAGAATATCGATGCCACGATCGTGGCGCAGAGCCCGAAGCTGGCCCCCTATTTAAGCGAAATGGAACAGACGGTTGCTGAGACGCTGGGGCTTGACGAGGGACAGGTAAATGTCAAGGCGACGACGGAGGAAGGACTGGGCTTTACCGGCCGGGAGGAAGGGATCGCGGCGTTTGCGGTATGCGCGATAAAGGAAGCGTAAATGGAACAATTTGAGGAGATCATCCGGAAATTTCAGATCGAGGGAGACATCACGGCGGTGGAGCCGCTCGGGCACGGCGCGGTCAACCAGACGTTCGCGGTCACCTGCGGCGGGGAACATTATGTCCTGCAGGAGATGAACCGCTCCGTGTTCAAGTACCCGACCGAAGTGATGAACAACTTATTTTTGGTGACGGAATATCTGCGGGACGTGATCGAACAGGAGGGACGCGATCCCGACCTCGAGACGCTCACGTTCGTTCGGACGACATCCGGCAATCAGCTCCTTCAGACGACGGAGGGAAATTATTTTCGGCTGTATCGCATGATCTTTCACGGCGAGGCGATGAAGAAACCGGCCACGCCGGAGGCGGCCTATGAGATGGGCCGGATCGTGGGACAGTTTCACCGGCGGCTGCGCGATTTTCCGACGCGCAAGCTGTCCTATCCCGTTCCGAAGCTGCACGACATGGGCAAGGTGATGCGCGCCTTTGTGGAGGCGGTCCGCGCCGACATCTGTTTTCGCGCGGGAGACTGCCAGGAGCAGATCCACTTTGTGTTGGACCGCTCGGAGAAAATCGACCGCATTCAGGCGGCGGTGGACGGGAAGGAGATCCCGCTTCGCGTCTCACACAACGATCCGCATTACAAAAATATTCTCGTCGATCCCGCGACAAAAAAGGCGATCTGTCTAATCGATCTGGATACCGTGATGCCGGGGGTCTCCATTGTCGACTTCGGTGACGCGGTCCGTGTGGGCGCGGCTACGGCGAACGAGGAGGAGAAGTCCGGGGACATCGAACTGGATCTCACGCTGTATCAGGGTATGCTGCACGGCTATGTCGAGGAGATGGGCCGGATCCTGACCGAACGGGAATGGGAACTGATCGGATACGCGGTCTGGCTCGCCACGCTGGAGCGGGGCATCTGGTATCTGACGGACTACTTAAACGGCTCCTTCAGTTCGCTGGTTTTTTCGGATGAACAGGAGGCGCTCTACCGCGCGGTCAATCAGTTTTACCTGACACTCGATATCGAGGCAAGGCAGGACGAGATCGACGCGATCGCGGAGGAGATCCGGCAGAGGCACTAGCGCGGGAAGATCACTGCGCGCTTTCCGTCGCGGTGAAATGTAAAGAGAGGGAGGAAGGAGCGCGGTTTTTTGCGCGATAGATATATGAAGCTTTATAATACACTGACCAGGGAAAAAGAGGAGTTTGTCCCGCTCGAAGAGGGCAAGGTCCGCATGTACGTCTGCGGGCCGACCGTATACAATCTCATCCATATCGGGAACGCCCGCCCCATGATTGTGTTCGACACGGTGCGGCGCTATCTGGAATACAAGGGATACGATGTGGACTATGTTTCGAATTTTACGGACGTGGATGACAAGATCATCGCGGCCGCCGTCGAGGAGGGCATTCCGGCGGAGGAGGTAGCGAAACGCTATATCGCCGAGTGCAAAAAGGACATGGAGGCCTTGAACATACGGCCCGCCACCACGCACCCGCTCGCGACCGAGGAGATCCCCGGCATGATCGGGATGATCAGCACTCTGATCGACAAGGGCTGTGCCTATGTGGCGGACGACGGAACGGTTTACTACCGCACGCGGCAGTTCCCGGGTTACGGCAAGCTCTCCGGCAAGAACATCGACGACCTCGAGGCCGGCCACCGCGAGATCTCCGTCACCGGCGAACAGAAGGAGGATCCGCTCGACTTCGTGCTCTGGAAGCCGAAGAAGGAGGGCGAGCCCTACTGGGAGTCCCCGTGGTGCGACGGACGGCCGGGCTGGCATATCGAGTGCTCCACCATGGCGAAAAAATATCTGGGCGATACGATCGACATTCACGCCGGCGGGGAGGACCTGATCTTTCCGCACCATGAGAACGAGATCGCGCAGAGCGAGGCGGCCAACGGCGAGCCGTTCTCGCATTACTGGATGCACAACGCGTTCTTAAATATCGACGGAAAAAAGATGGCAAAGTCCGAGGGGAATTTTTTTACGGTCCGCGACATCTGCGCGCGCTATGACCCGCAGGTGCTGCGCTTTTTCATGCTCTCCTCGCATTACCGCAGTCCGCTTAATTTCAGCGCCGATCTGATGGAGGCCGCCAAAAACGGACTCGAACGCATCACGACGGCGGCGGCTCATCTGCGGCACCTCGCGGCGCATGCCCCGGATACGGAGATGACGCCGGAGGAGGAGGCTCTCTTTTCCGCGACGGATGAGTATGTGGAAAAGTTTGAAGCATCCATGGACGACGATTTCAACACGGCGGACGCGATCGCGGCCATCTTTGAATATGTGCGGTTTATCAACACCCACGCGACCTCCGACAACAGCCGGGCGTACCTTGCCGCGCTTTCCGGGCGGCTTGCCGCGCTGTGCGACGTGCTCGGCATCCTCACGGAAGAAAAGGAGGAGATCCTGGACGCGGAGATCGAGGCGCTTATAAAAGAACGGCAGGAGGCCAGAGCGGCGAAGGACTTTGCCCGGGCCGACGCGATCCGGGACGAGCTGGCCGCGAAGGGGATCCAGCTGAAGGACACCCGGGAGGGAGTCACATGGACGAGAAACTGACGCGCCGCGGCGGGGGAGAGGAAGCGGCCTGCCGCAGGCGGGAATCGCCGGATGAGGAGGCGGACGGTCTCTTCGCGGAGATCCGTGCCGCTTTTCCCGTAAAAGAGGTGGATCTGCGCACCTATTCTCCGCTGACACTGGCGTTTATCGGGGACGGCATCTACGATCTGGTGATCCGCTCCCTCGTCGTGGGACGGGGCAACACGAGCCCCAATACGCTGCACCGGCATACAAGCCGGCTGGTGCGGGCGGAGTCGCAGGCAGCGATGGCCGAGGCCCTGCTTCCGGCGCTTTCGGACGAAGAGCGGGACTGGTATCGGCGCGGACAAAACGCGAAACCCGCCACGACGGCGAAGAACGCTTCTCCGGAGGACTATCACAAGGCGACCGGCTTCGAAGCGCTGATGGGGTATCTGTATCTCACCGGAAACGAGGAGCGCATGCTCGCGCTGATCCGGCAGGGGCTGCTGGCGATCGGGGCGCCCGAGGCGGGAGAGGCGGAATCGGGCAGCGCGTGAGCGATCGGGGCGCCCGAGGCGGGAGAGGCGGATCCGGGCAGCGCGTGAGCGATCGGGGCGCCTGCGTCGGACAGCATGGCAGGAGAGTAAATGGAAGAGAACGAACTTCGGATCGAGGGACGAAACGCCGTCCTGGAAGCGTTTCGATCCGGGAAGACCATCGATAAACTGTATGTTCTGGAAGGCTGTGAGGACGGCCCCGTCCGCACGATCGTGCGGGAGGCGAAGCGGCAGGAGACGATTCTGTCGTACGTTTCGCGGGAGCGTCTGGACCAGCTTTCCGAGACCGGAAAGCACCAGGGGGTCATTGCCTGCGCGGCCGCGTACGCGTACGCGACGGTGGAGGATATTCTCTCCCGCGCGCGGGAGAGGGGCGAGGATCCGTTTTTGATCCTTTTGGACGGCATTGAGGATCCGCACAATCTGGGCGCGATCATCCGGACGGCCAATGTAGCCGGCGCGCACGGGATCCTCATCCCGAAGCGGCGCGCCGTGGGACTGACCGCCGCCGTGGCCCGCGCCTCTTCCGGCGCGGTAAACTTTACTCCCGTGGCGAAGGTGACGAACCTGACCGCGGCCATCCAGAGCCTGAAAGAGCAGGGCATCTGGTTTGTCTGTGCCGACATGGACGGCGAGGAAATGTACGGTCTGGATCTCAGCGGCCCCATCGGACTCGTGATCGGTGCTGAAGGGCAGGGCGTAAGCCGCCTCGTTAAGGAAAACTGCGACTTTGTCGCTGCCATTCCGGGGAGGGGCGAGATTGAGTCCTTAAACGCCTCCGTCGCGGCGGGGGTGCTGGCATACGAGGTCGTGCGGCAGAGAGGGCAGAAGCAGTAAGCGAAGGTGACAGCGACCGGCTTGCGGGTGAAGGAGAAGGGCGCATGGCAGACTATGAGAAGCTGACGGATGACGAGCTGATCCGTCGGCTGCGCGGGGGCGACGCCCGCGTCATGGATTATCTGATGGAAAAATATAAATATCTGGTTCGCGGAAAGGCGAACACGCTGTTTTTGCTGGGCGGTGATACGGAGGACCTCATTCAGGAGGGGATGATCGGCCTGTTTAAAGCGGTTCGCGATTACGAGGAGGACGCCGGCAGCTTCTACCGCTTCGCGGAGCTGTGTGTAAACCGGCAGCTCTATTCAGCCATCGAGGCGGCGTCGCGGAAAAAGCACGTCCCGTTAAACTCCTATGTCTCGCTTTCCGGCGGCGAGGACGAGACGGAAGGAACGTTTCTGGAGGCGGCCGCGGCCGCCAACGACCAAAATCCGGAGCAGATCCTGATCGACCGCGAGAGTGTGGAGGATTTCCTCTCCCGCCTGCAGGAGCACTTAAGCCCGATGGAGCGGACCGTTCTCGGCTATCACCTCGAGGGCATGAATTACCGCCGCATCGCCGAACAGATGGGGAAATCCGAAAAGTCCATCGACAACGCGCTGCAGCGCATCCGCAAAAAGACGCAGGCGCTGCTTGCCAAACGGAACTGAAAAAAATTGACTTTTTTTGTTACCTATTGTATAGTTTAGGATGCTGTGAAACATTTGAAACAGTACATCCAATGCGCTGATGTGGCTCAGGGGTAGAGCACTTCCTTGGTAAGGAAGGGGTCACGAGTTCAAATCTCGTCATCAGCTTTCCCAATTTGTTATGAAAAAAGAAACGTTTGTTACAAAAGAAAAACTGGAGGAGATCGCGCAGACCGTTCCCACTCCCTTTCATCTCTATGATGAGAGGGGCATCCGCGCGAACGCGCAGGCGGTAAATGAGGCGTTCTCCTGGAATCCGGGGTTTCGCGAGTATTACGCGGTGAAGGCGAATCCGAATCCTTTTCTCATCCGCATTCTGCAGGAGTGTGGGTGCGGTACGGACTGTTCGTCCCTGACGGAGCTGATGCTCTCAAACGCGCTCGGTTTCTCCGGGGAGGAGATCATGTTTTCCTCCAACGATACACCGCCGGAGGAGTTTGTCTACGCGCGGGAGATCGGGGCGGTCATCAATCTCGACGATTTTACCCACATCGCGTATCTGGAGGATCTGATCGGGGAGCTTCCGGAGACGATGAGCCTGCGCTTTAATCCGGGCGGGCTTTATACCTTAAGCAACGGGATCATGGACAATCCCGGTGACTCCAAGTATGGTTTTACGAAGGAGCAGATCATCGAGGGATACCGCGTTTTAAAGGAAAAGGGCGTAAAGCGCTTTGGCCTGCACGCTTTTTTGGCCAGCAACACCGTGACAAACGACTACTATCCGGCGCTTGCGAAGACCTTGTTCTCGCTGTGCCTTGAGATCCGTGAGGAGACCGGTGTGTCGATCGACTTTATCAACCTCTCCGGCGGAGTCGGTGTGGCATACCGTCCGGAGGAGACCCCGAATGACATCCGCGCGATCGGTGCCGGCGTCAAGCGGGTCTATGACGAGGTGCTCGTGCCGGCCGGCATGGGCGATGTGGATATCTACACCGAGATGGGCCGGTTTATGATGGGACCCTACGGCTGCCTTGTGACCAGAGCGATCCATGAGAAGCACATCTATAAGGAATACATCGGCGTGGACGCCTGCGCGGCGCATCTGATGCGTCCGGCCATCTATGGCTCCTACCACCATGTCACCGTGGCGGGCAAGGAGGACGCGCCCTGCGATCATACCTACGATGTCGTCGGCTCCCTGTGTGAGAACAACGACAAGTTCGCGATCGACCGGATGCTGCCGGAGATCGAGATGGGCGATTTCCTCATTATTCACGACACCGGCGCGCACGGTTTTTCCATGGGCTACAACTACAACGGACGGCTGCGCTGCGCGGAGGTGCTCTTAAAGGAGGACGGCAGTTTCGAGCTGATTCGCCGGGCGGAGACGCCGCGGGATTACTTCGCGACGTTTGACTGTTTTGATATCATCCGGGATTTGACATAGAACACGGACGCAGGTGCCGGAATGGGAGTTGAAACTGGTGAAAAACCCGGAGATCCGCTTGGATTTCCGGGCTTTTTGTCTGCCGCTGGCCGGACTCGAACCGGCACGGTTGTGAAACCGCTTGATTTTGAGTCAAGTGCGTCTGCCAATTCCGCCACAGCGGCGCTTCGCTGCAAGCTAGGTTAGCTTATCATAGATAGGGGGAGAAATCAAGTTTTGTGAATTCTGTGAAAAATACTTGACAATTCTTTACTTTGCCCCATAAAATGGGTATACTTGTTTGGTACATCTTTAAATTTGGCACTATATAAGGGAAAGAACTACTATGCAGAACACGATCGAGATCAGATGGCACGGCCGGGGCGGCCAGGGCGCAAAGACAGCGGCCCTGCTGCTGGCGGATGTCGCGTTTGCGACAGGCAAATATGTACAGGGGTTTCCGGAGTACGGTCCGGAGCGGATGGGCGCGCCCATTACCGCGTTTAACCGAATTAGTGACAGCCCGATCCGCGTGCATTCCAACATTTATGATCCGGACTATGTGGTGGTCGTGGACGAGACGCTTCTGCACACCGTCGATGTGACGGCAGGTTTAAAAAAAGAGGGCGCGATTATCGTAAACACCGACAGGACGCCGGACGAGATCCGGCCGGAACTTTCCGGCTACACGGGAGAGGTCTACACCATTGACGCGCGGCAGATCTCCGAGGAGGCGCTCGGAAGCTACTTTCCGAACTCCCCGATGCTGGCGGCCGTCGTCGCGGCATCGCAGGTGATCCCGCAGGAGACGTTCCTCGCGGAGATGCAGACATCGTATCAACACAAATTTTCGACGAAACCGGAAGTCGTCGAGGGCAACATGACGGCGCTTCGTATGACATTCGATTCGTTGGCGAAATAGAGAAGAAGGCGCGTGAAAAGGCACAGGACGGCGCAAATGCGCTTCCGCAGGCCTGATCGCGGCAGTAAATAGAGGAAAATCACATGAGAACAGACACGACGAAAATAAACGAACAGACACCGCACACCGGCATGACGGAGGGCATGCAGATCTTCGCTGCCGGCACGTCGAAGCAGTTTCAGACCGGCGAGTGGCGGAACTTTACCCCCGTCTATCTGCAGGAGAAGTGCAAGCAGTGCCTCCTGTGCACCCCGGTCTGCCCGGACAGCAGCATCCCGGTCGTGGACGGCAAGCGCCAGCCCTTTGACCTGGATCACTGCAAGGGCTGCGGCATCTGCGCGAAGACTTGCCCGTTTGGCGCGATCGAGATGAAAGAGGGGGTGAAGTGATGGCTGTAAAAGACCGCCTCTCGGGCAATCAGGCCGTCGCCTTTGCCATCAAACAGATCAATCCGGATGTGATGCCGGCCTTTCCGATCACGCCGTCTACGGAGATCCCCGAGATGGTCTCCACCTATATCGCGAACGGCGAGATCGACACGGAGTTTATCCCGGTGGAGAGCGAGCACTCTTCGATGAGCGCGTGCATCGGCTCCGAGGCGGCGGGCGCCAGGACGCTGACCGCTACGTCTTCCGCGGGGCTGGCCTTTATGTGGGAGGAATTGCTCCTCGCGGCATCCAACCGCCTGCCCGTCGTATTGGCGCTGGTCAACCGGACGTTATCCGGTCCGTTAAACATCAACTGTGACCACACCGACGGCATGGGCGCGCGCGATACCGGCTGGATCCAGATCTACGCGGAGAACAACCAGGAGGCCTATGACAACATGATCCAGGCTTTCCGCATCGCGGAACACACGGATGTGCGCCTGCCCGTCATGATCTGTCAGGACGGCTTTATCACGAGCCACGCCGTGGAGAATATCGAGCTCCTCGAGGATGAAAAGGTAAAGGACTTTGTCGGCGTGTATACGCCGGAAGAGTATATGTTGAATCCGGGCAAGCCGGTTTCGGTCGGCCCTTACTCCGGTTCCCCGTATGTAATGGAGGCGCGCAAAAACCAGCGCGAGGCCATGGAGCGCGCCGGCGCGGTGATCCTCGCCGTGGCGGAGGAATATGCCAATGTGTCCGGGCGGGAGTATGGATTTTTTGAAGAATACCGGACCGAGGACGCGGAGTACATCATGCTGCTCATGGGTTCGGCGGCCGGCACCGCGAAGGAAGCGGTGGACGAGCTGCGCGACAAAGGAAAAAAAGTGGGTGTCTTAAAGCTGCGCGTGTTCCGCCCGTTCCCGGCCAAAGAGATCGCCGAGGCGGTACAGGGCGCGAAAGCGCTCGCGATCCTCGACCGCTGCGAGAGCTACAACGGAAACGGCGGCCCGCTCGGTTCCGAGGTGACATCCGGATTATATCAGCAGAAAGTGTATCTCAACGCGACAAATTATATCTACGGCCTCGGCGGGCGTGATTTTACGGTCGAAGAGGCGAAAGAGGTCTTCGCGGCCATGGAAGAGGCTGTCGCCGCGGGGACGGAGATCAAACAGTATCAGTATATCGGATTGAGAAAATAGGAGGCCGCATATGGCGGAGCAGTATAATTTTAAACAAGTGATGAGCAAGCCCGAGAGGCTCGCCCCGGGACACCGGATGTGCGCGGGCTGCGGCGCGACGATCGCGGTGCGCGCGGTGCTGCGCGCCCTCCACGAGGGGGACTACGCGGTCATCGGCAACGCGACCGGATGCCTCGAGGTGTCTACGTTTATGTATCCTTATACGTCCTGGGAGGACAGCTACATTCACAACGCGTTTGAAAACGGCGGCTCGACCCTCTCCGGCGCGGAGACGGCCTATCGGGTGTTGAAGAAGCGCGGCCGCCTGCCGGAGGACGCGACTTTTAAGTTCATCACGTTCGGCGGCGACGGCGGTACATACGACATCGGTTTTCAGTCTCTCTCCGGTGCCATGGAGCGGGGACACGACATGGTGTACGTGTGCTACGACAACGGCGCTTACATGAACACCGGCATCCAGCGCTCCAGCGCGACGCCGATGTTTGCCGACACGACGACGACGCCGGTGGGCAGCGAGTCAAACGGAAAAGTGCAGACCCGCAAGGACCTGGCGGCCATCATCGCGGAGCATCATGTGGCCTATGTGGGCCAGACGACGATGCTCGGCAATTTTTCCGATATCCATAAAAAGTCGGAGAAGGCGATCTATACGGAGGGGCCGGCGTTCTTAAACATACTGGCGCCCTGTCCGCGCGGCTGGCGATACGACGCGGCGGATGTCATGAAGATCTGCAAACTGGCCGTGGAGACGTGCTATTGGCCGCTGTTTGAAGTGGAGAACGGCGTCTGGCGCCTCACTTACGAGCCGAGGAAAAAGCTGCCAATCGAAGAGTTTCTCCGGGAGCAGGGCCGCTTTAAGCACCTGTTCGCGCCCGGGAATGAGGAGCTCCTTGTCCGGTTTCAGGAAACGGTGGACCGGCACTGGGAAGATCTGCAGTATAAATGCGCGAGGTAGATGAATGAAAAAACTGATCCTATGTGTTTTGACGGGAGCGCTCGCGCTCTCGTTTACTGCCTGCAACCGTTCCGAATCGGAGCAGGCTGAAGAAGAGACGGCCGAAGCGTCCGAAACCGTGTCGGCCGAAGCCGAAGAGACGCCGGAAGAAGACGCGGCGCTTTCGACCGGCGACGACGTGGATGCCGCACAGCAGGAGGCGGATGCGGACGAAGAGGACTCGGGGAAACAGGAGGCCGCGGAAGCGGTGGAGTCCCCGGATGTCTCCAAAGCCGTGGAGGGAGACGCGACGTCCGAGACCGACGCGGTGCCTCTTGGCACCTGGGTGAAGACGGCGATGTACGCGACGCAGGACGGCACGTTTCACACGGTGTATGTGCGTCTTACAAACGTGACGACGCAGAGCGCGGATGCCGCCTATGTGGAGTCCGCGATTGAGACAAACGATCAATTCGCGGATGAGGAGGAAGTGTTCGACTCCTCCGCGCTGGAAGTGCCGGAGGACGGCGAGTTGGTGGTGCTTGATTACGAAGTGTATGTGCCGGAGGACTTCCCTGCGGCGAGTTATGGCATTCCGGAGCCGGAACTCTACTTTTCCATCCGGAACATCGGCGGAGGCGGCATCCCGAGTACGGACGGCTCGGAGACCTATCTTGGGCTGGGTACGACCGTTGATCTGATCGTACGGGAACCCGAGGAAGAGTATCAGCCCGGTCACGTCTACGACGAGCGCTGCGTTTTCGCCATGGTAGACGGATACACAAATTATGTGGCCGTGTATTCCTCTTATCCGGAAGGAACGGTAGGACAAAAGGCCGATATCAGTGACCTGTACACGGTGTATCACGCGGTAAAATAGAGATAAACAGATAACGCGAAGGCTGTCGCATGTGCGACAGCCTTTTTTATACGCGGATCAGCGGCTGGCGGAATTCCGATTTAATGCGGCAGCCGGACTTGGACTGCAGGATCTGGCGGTAGAGCCCGGCGGCCTGAATGTCAAAAGCCAGCACGCGCTGTTCGTCTTCGCCGAGTGTGGGATGATCCTTCGCGAGCCGGGTTAAAACGGGGATGGAGGCGCTGGCCTGGATCTCTTTTAAGAGCGGCGCGGCGTCTTTCCGAAAGCCAAGCAGGCGCGCGTAGGGCGCATAGCGGTATGTTTCGGCCAGTTCGATGTCCGCGCGCCGGATCCCCAGCAGGATCTGGGCCAGCAGGCGGCTGATCGCCGTATAGGTCTGGTTCTTGGTCTTGACCAGTTCCGCGAAGGCGGTCCAGCTCGTGAACTGTTCCGTGAGATTCGCGATCCGCCGGGTCAGATCGGGGTTGTCCGTGCCGAATCCGGACAGGAACGCGCGGTTGCTGGTCAACGCGTATAATAACAGATCGGAAAAATCGTCTTCGCACAGGCACCGGTGCTCTGCTTGCGCCTGCAGCAGCTCTTCCTGTTCGTCGGTGGGAACTGCCGCGCGAAGGACCGCTTCTTGTTCGTCGGCGGGAATCGCCGCGCGAAGGAGCGCGTCCCGGTCGTTTGCGGACGGCCCGGCGGGATCTTCCAGCAGGATGCTTCGAATGGAGGAAGCGGAGGCATAGGAAGAAGCGTTTTCGGGGCGAGCCGCCCCGTCGCGCGGCGCGTCCTGCGCGCGTGGAATGAGGCAGAGTCCCATGGAACTGCCTCCTTTTTTGATCGCCCGGGCATATTCCAGCGCAAGGATGTTGTTCGGCTCGGATAACAGCCGGCCGAGCGCGTCCGTCTTTTTTTCGTCTCCGGAACCGTCCGGCGCGGGATGTTTGTTCCGATACGCGCGTACCGCCGCTTCCCGTGCGCTGGGATAGTTTACCCCTTCCCGGAGAGCGTCGGAGAGAACCTGCCGGTATTCATCCGGCTCCGCCGCAAGCAGATCCGTGACATGCGAAAAGAGAGCCGGATCCGCGTCCGCGCTCTCGCAGCCGCAGCTTACGGTGTCCACGACACCCAGCGCGTCCAGCAGCGCGACACTTCCCGTCGCGAATCCTTCGGCGCTTTGGAGCGCGGCGACGCACGGCAGCTCAAAAACAAGATCCGCGCCGTGGCACAGAGCCATCCGGGCGCGGGTGTATTTGTCCAGGAGAGCGGGCGCGCCGCGCTGTACAAAGCTGCCGCTTATGACAGCGATGACATAGTCCGCGCCGACGCGTCGTCTCGTCTCTTCGATCTGAAATTGGTGTCCGTTGTGGAACGGGTTGTATTCGGCCGGAATGCCTGCGGTCTTCATGGGCGCCGTCCTTTACGCGAGGTCCGCGATGTGGTGGATCAGACGCTCGGTGTCCTCCCAGCCGAGGCAGGGATCCGTGATGGATTTTCCGTAGACATGTCCGTCGACCGGCTGGGCACCCTCTTCGATATAGCTCTCCACCATCACGCCTTTTACCAGGGTATGGATCTCCGGCGAGACCGTGCGGTTGTGCATCACCTCATCCACAATGCGGATCTGTTCGAGATATTTTTTACCGGAGTTCGCGTGGTTCGCGTCCACGAGACAGGCGGGATACAGCAGATCCCGCTCCTCATACATCTGATGGAGACGGATCAGGTCCTCATAGTGGTAGTTGGGGACCGACACACCGTTTTTGTTGACGGATCCGCGCAGGATCACGTGCGCGAGCGGATTGCCGTCCGTGTCGACTTCCCAGCCCCGATGCGTGAAGTGATGCGGATGCTGTGCCGCGTACACGGAGTTCATCAGAACGGACAGGTTGCCGCTCGTCGGGTTTTTCATGCCGCTGGCCACATCAAAGCCGCTGACGGTGAGCCGGTGATGCTGATCCTCCACCGAGCGCGCGCCGATGGCGACATAGGAGAGGAGGTCATCCAGATAATCCCAGTTCTCCGGATAGAGCATCTCATCGGCGGCGGAGAGACCGGTCTCTTCGATCGCGCGCAGATGCAGCGTGCGCACGGCGATCAGCCCCTTGGTCATGTCGGGCCGTTCCTCCGGATCCGGCTGCGTCGCGATCCCTTTGTATCCCTCTCCGGTCGTGCGCGGCTTGTTGGTATAGACGCGCGGGATCAGGATCAGCCTGTCCTTCGTCTGCTCGTTTAAACGGGCCAGGCGGTGGACATAATCCAGGACCGGTTCCTCGCGGTCGGCGGAACAAGGTCCCACCACCACGAGAAACTTGTCGGATTCCCCTCGGATAACGGCGCCGATCTCGGCGTCCCGTGCCTCTTTGATCGCGCGTCCCTCTTCGGACAGCGGATAGTCATCCTTGATCTGTTCCGGGGAGGGCAGCTGGTTTAAGTAAGTGAAACTCATGGCTTTTCTCTCCTGTTGTCATTGAATTGCATATTTCCGGCGCGTCGCCTAAGCCGCGCGTCAGGACGAAAAGACCTGTCTTCGCACGAGGTCGACCGGCATCTCCTGCCCGGTCCAGCACTGAAACGAAGCGGCCCCCTGGTAAAGCAGCATGCCTTCTCCGTTTGCTGTCCCGCAGCCGGCGGCGCGCGCCAGGCGAAGCAGTTTTGTCTCCTTCGGATGATAGATCACATCGTAGACAAACAGCGGCGGAGAAAGGAGGGTGGGATCCGTGATCGGACAATCGTCCACGTTTGGCTCCATGCCGGCGCTCGTCGCGTTGACGAGCATCACGCTCCCGGAGAGGCTCTTTTGCAGCGCGTTGTTGTCCGCGATGTCGTATACGTTGATGTCACAGCCGGTCGCTTCCGAGATCTGCCTCGCGAGGGCCACGGTCCCCGCATAGGCGGCGATCCACTCTGCCCGGGCATGATCACCCGCTCTCGCCGGTTTTTTCATACGGCGGAAGATATCGATCGCGGCCACGCCGTTTAACGCCGCGTGCGCGATAATGGACTTCGCCGCCCCGCCCGCGCCGAGGATGGAAAACTTTTTTCCGGTCAGATCGCATCCGTTTTCCGCGGCGGAACGCAGGAATCCCTCGCCGTCCGTCGTGTGTCCGATCGCGCGTCCGTCCTTTTGGATGACCGTGTTGCACGATCCGGCGAAACGCGCCGCCTCCGTCAGCTCATCCATATAGGGAAGGATCTTTTCTTTGAAGGGCATCGTCACGTTGTAGCCAATGGCACCGACCGCCTTCAGTCCCTCGACGGCGGCCTGCAGATCCTCTTCCCGCACATCAAACGCGAGGTAGATACAGTCGATCCCGAGCGCCTCGAAAGAAAGGTTGCTCATCTGCGGGGATATGCTGTGTGAGGCCGGGCAGCCGATCACGGCCGCAAGGCCGGTTTTTCCTGTAATCTCCATAAGTGTGTTCCCTCCTATATCAGTTATAATGGATGGCAGAAATATTGTCAACGACTTGCACCTTTTTCGCTGGTAAGTTATACTAAATACATAAGCGGCAGCACGCAGGAGGATTCGATGCAGGATTCGTTGGAGATCAAGGGAATTCGGTTCGGTGACGGCCGTCCGGTTATCTGTGTCCCCGTTGTGGAACAGGAACGGGAGGACATCGCGGCACGCGTTCAGTCATTGGCAGAGCGCGGCGCGCAGATGATCGAGTGGCGCGCGGACCGGTTTTCCGGTGTCGGACAACCTGACGCGGTGCGTGCCGTTTTGGAGGGTCTGCGTCCTTTTACACGGGATGTGGTCCTGCTTTTTACGATCCGCACAAAGAACCAGGGTGGCTGCGCGACCCTTTCGGAGTCCGAAATACTCCATGCGTGCGAGATCGCGGCGAAAAGCGGGAGCATCGACATGATAGACCTCGAATATTTTGAGCGTGAAAAACCGGAGCGGGAGATCCGCCGCCTGCAGCAGACGGGCGTGCGCGTGATCGCCTCGCACCATGATTTTCGCGCGACTCCGGACGATGTGATCCTCAAGAAACTGATGGAGCAGCTTTTGGCGAGCGGCGCGGACATCGCGAAGCTGGCTGTCATGCCGCAATCCCCGGATGATGTGGTTCGTCTGCTCCGTCTGACAAGCGATACGAAACAAACCGATCCGGACTGCCGGATCATTACGATCGCCATGGGAGACCTGGGCGTGGTAAGCCGTGTGAGCGGCGAGACGTTTGGTTCGTGCGTCACGTTTGGCGCGGATGGAGAAGGTTCGGCACCGGGGCAGCTGCAGGCTGACACGCTGGCCGTGATCCTGGACGCGCTTCATAGCAGCAAAATGGTAGACTAGAAAGAGGAGGATATTTATGAGTGAAAAAAATGAATCTACCAGCGCAAGCATAACTCTGGACAAACCCGTTTATCTGGTCGGGTATATGGGTACCGGAAAGACGACGGTGGCAAAGGCATTTGAGAAAGCCACGGGCATAAAGGCGATCGACACGGATGAAGAAGTCGTTCATACCGGGGGCATCACGATCGAGGATGTGTTTTTCCGCCATGGCGAGCAGGGCTTTCGGAACAGAGAGACGGCACAGCTTAAGCTGGCCTCGGAAGGAGAGCCGGTTATCGTCGCCTGCGGCGGAGGCGTGATCCTGCGCGAGGAGAACATCCAGATTCTTAACGACACCGGCACAGTCATCCTGTTGACCGCAGAGCCGCAGACAGCGCACGATCGCCTGGCACAGGTAGAGTATTATGAGCGCCCGCTTTTGAAGGACCACCAGAGTGTAGGGTATATCGAGCAGCATATGAAGGAGCGCGAGCCTGCCTACCAGGAGGTCGCGGATTTCACGGTCGTGACGGACGGCAAAACGCCGGAGGAGATCGTGGAGGAGATAATTGAGATTCTAAAATAATCATGATACTACGGATTGCTGCGTGCTGCGCACTCTCGCAATCCTACAAGCATTCGCAATCCGCCCTATCGGGCTACTTGCTCATGATTGTTAGGGTCCGAAAGACGCAAAGCCGGATGCACGCATCCGCTTTGCGTCTTGCCGTACCCAGTATCATGCAACCGGCGGGAATCGAACCCACATTACAGGAGTCGGAGTCCTGCGTTCTATCCTTTAGACTACGGTTGCTTTTTTAAAAACGCGCATCGGTATCATATCATAAAAGCCGCGTGCCCGCAAGCGCGGCGGAGGAAAAATTGGTCTTATTCCGAAGATTCATCTACACAATTTTGGTGTCCATGATCCCCGCGATCGAAATCAAAGTGGGGATCCCGTTCGGCATCGTGCTCGGCCTGCGGCCGATCACCGCCTATATTGCCGGCCTGATCGGCACGAGCATCGTCGTGGTCGCGCTGGCGTTTCTGGGGCGGTGGTTTTTTGATCTGTGCCGTAAGAAAGGCTGGATCATGCGCTTCATCAACTGGACGGACCGGCTGGCTGCAAAGCACGAAAAGCAGTTAAACCGCTTCGGCACGCTGGCGGTCTTTGTCTGGACGGCGGTGCCGGTCCCGGGAATGGGCACCTGGACGGGCTCCATCATTGCCATCGTGATCAGCATGAAGCCGCGGTGGATGATCTTGAGTGTCGTCTGCGGCAACATTATCTCCGGAATCATTATGATGTACATCGGAAACGGGGTGGCAACCATCATGCGGACCAACATTCCGTTTTTCAGCAATATTTTAGTAAACTAGTCTTCTCGCTTTGCGTACGATTGGGAGGAACACGGCCGGGATGGACGCGGAACACACGAACACCACAGCAGAGACGAAGGAGCAGGCGGAAGGAGTCCGGATCAACCGCTATCTGAGCGAGGCCGGGGTCTGTTCGCGTCGCGCGGCGGACCGGGAGATCGCGGCCGGCCATGTGACGATTGACGGCCGGACAGCGCGGCTCGGAGACCGGGTGCTGCCGGGCGAGGAGGTCTGTTTTCGCGAAACGCCGGTGCGGCCGGAAGAGGAGGAGATCCTGCTCGCGTTTCACAAGCCGGCCGGCATTGTCTGTACGGCCGAGCGGCGGGAACACGACAACATCATTGACTATATCAACTATCCGAAACGTATCTATCCCATCGGGCGGCTTGACAAGCGCTCTGAGGGGCTCATCCTCCTCACGAACAGGGGAGACCTCGTCAACCGCATTCTGCGGGGCGGGAATTACCATGAAAAGGAATATTTCGTGACGGTCGACCGGGATGTGACTGACGCGTTTCTCGACGCCCTGCAGCGCGGCATCTATCTGGAGGAGCTGGACCGGACCACCCGTCCCTGCCGCGTGAGGCCGGAGGGGAAGCGTTCGTTTACGATCGTGCTGACACAGGGCTTAAACCGTCAGATCCGCCGCATGTGCGAGGCTTACGGCTACCGCGTCATGCGGCTGGTGCGTGTCCGTGTCTTAAACATTGAGCTCGGCGACCTTGCCGTCGGCGAATACCGCGAGGTGACGGAGGCGGAGCGGGAAGAACTGACGCGGCTGATTCAGGATTCTACCAGCGCGCCTCGTGTCGATTGCCGGGCAGGCGTCCGGGGCGGAAGAGACCGGTGAACTGCGGCCAAACTGTTAAAAAAGGTGCAGTATGAGTGAAAAGCAGAAATACAAAGAACTGAAAAAGACGATCGAGTACCACATGGACCGCTATTACAACGCGGACGCGCCGGAGATCTCCGACGCGGACTACGACGCGCTCATGCGCGACTTAAAGGCGATCGAGCGCGACCATCCGGACTGGGTGACCCCGGACTCCCCGACGCAGAAGGTCGGCGGCAGCGCGAAGCGCGAGGCGGGCGTCTCCGTGACGCACCATGTGCCAATGCTCAGCATCGAGGATGTCTTTACAAAGGACGAGGTATCCGCCTGGGTGGAAGAAGTAAAGAAAACGCATCCCGACGCGCGGTTTTCCGTGGAAGAAAAGATCGACGGGCTCAGCATGAGCCTGCGGTATCAGGACGGGCAGCTTGCGCTTGCCGAGACGCGCGGCGACGGCTTCGTCGGCGAGGATGTGACGGCGAACGCCCGCGTGATCCCCGACGTAAAACAGGAACTCGGTCTGCCGGGATATGTGGAGCTGCGCGGGGAGGTCTACATGTCGCTCGAGGATTTCGAGCGCTTTAATTCGGAGCAGGAGATCGCGGGGAAGAAGCCCGCGGCCAATCCGCGCAACCTCGCGGCGGGGACGCTCCGGCAGCTTGACTCCGCCATCGTGCGGGAGCGGGGGCTTCGCATGTTCGTCTTTAATGTGCAGGACGCCTATGACAACGGCACGGATCTCCTGCACTCCCAAACGGAAAGCCTGGCGCTGCTTGAAAAAAAGGGTGTCCCCGTGGTGTTTCACACGCTCTGTGAGACGCCGGAGGAGATCCTTTCCGCCATTGACGCGATCGGTGAGCGGCGGGGCGACCTCGACCACGACATTGACGGGGCCGTCGTAAAGATCGATCAGATCGCCTACCGGGCGGATTTTCCGGCCGGGAGCAAGTACTCCGCCGGCCATATCGCCTACAAATATCCGCCGGAGGAAAAGGAGGTCGTGATCGACACGATCGAGGTGGGGGTCGGCAGGACCGGCAAGATGACATTTCGCGCGATCTTTGCCGAGCCGGTGCGCCTGTGCGGCACGAACGTGCAAAAGGCAACGCTGCACAACATCGATTATATACACAATCTCGGCATCTCGGAGGGCTGTCACGCGATCTGCCGGAAGCAGGGGGAGATCATTCCCGCCATCGTCCGGGTCACGAAACAGACCGGCCGGCCTTTCGCCGCACCGACGGTCTGCCCGGTGTGCGGCTCCCCGCTCGTGCGCGAGGAGGACACGAGCGACATCTACTGCGTGAACCCGTCGTGTCCCGCGCAGCTGCAGCGGACGCTTACGTACTTCGCGGGAAAAGACGCGATGGATATCAAAAATTTCGGTCCCAAATACATCGAGGCGCTCATCAAAGAGGGATACCTGCATGATATCGCGGATATCTATTGTCTGAAGGACCATCGGGAGGAGCTCGTTGAGAAGGGAATTTTGGGGAAGGATAAAAATACGGACCGGATCCTTGCCGCGATCGAGGAGTCCAAAGGAAACGAGCCGGACCGGCTGCTGACCGGCTACGCGATCCGCAATGTCGGCCGGATCTCCGCGCGGGAGATCATGCGGCATTATCACAGCCTCTGGGATCTGGCGGACGCGTCGGTGGAGGAGCTGATGGAACTGCCGGATGTCGGCGAGATCACGGCCCGCTCGATCCATACGTTTTACGCGGAGGAAAGCCACCGCGCCCTGCAGCGCCGGCTGGAGGAGCTGGGCCTTCGCATGGAGATGCCGGAGGCGGATGACGGGAACGGGCCGAAACCGCTCGAGGGTCTTACCTTTGTCGTCACCGGCACGCTGGAGCACTACAGCCGCGACGAGATCGCGGAGTTGATCACGCGAAACGGAGGGAAGTGTACCGGAAGCGTCAGCAAAAACACGGATTTTCTCGTCGCCGGGGAGAATGCCGGGTCGAAGCTGGACAAAGCGGCGCAGCTTGGCATTCCGGTACTCACGGAAGCGGAACTTTTGGAGCGCCTGCATCCGTGAGGAGGCCGACCGAAACAATAAAGAAACTATAAAAACGGTTTTAAAATATACATTGATGGTGTATAATGTGAATACTTAAGCGACATGAGAAGGAGGATTTTTTCATGGCTGATGACAGAAGAGGAATCCGTTTGAAAGAGGATGAGCTTGGCGATGTGCACGTCAACGACGAGGTGGTCGCGATCATTGCCGGCCTGGCGGCGACCGAGGTGGATGGCGTGACTTCCATGTACGGCAACATCACGGCGGATCTGATCAGCCGCCTTGGAGCGAAGAATCTGTCCAAGGGGGTGCGGGTCGTGATGGAGGGTGACAGCGTCCGTGTAGACCTCGCGATCAATATCGCGTATGGATACGAGATCCCGTCGGTTTCCAAGGTGGTACAGGAAAAGGTGAAGTCCGCGATCGAAAACATGACGGGGCTTACGGTATCCGGTGTCAATGTCCGGATCGCCGAGGTCGACATGAAGTCGCAGGCCTAAGCGTTTGTTCGGGGTGTTCGCATGAGCCGCAGTCAGATCCGGCAGCAGATTTTTTTGCTGCTGTTTTCCACGGAATTTTTTACAAGAGAGGAGTTGGAGACGCAGCTTCCTTTGAATATGCAGTGCCATGAGGCGGTCGACGGCGAGGAAGCGGACGCTCCGGTGGAGATGACAGAGCAGGACGCGGCTTATATCGAGGCGAAAGTGCGCGCGATCTGTGACCGCCTCGACGAGATCGACGCGCGGATCAACGCCTGTGCCGAAGGGTGGACGACGACGCGCATGGGCAAGGCGGAGCTCGCGATCATCCGGCTGGCTGTCTACGAGATGATGTATGAGGAGGAGATCCCGGTGGCCGTGGCCATCAATGAGGCTGTGGAGCTGGCGAAAGTGTATGGTGACGAACACGGCGCGGCCTTTGTCAACGGGGTCCTTGCAAAACTGGCATGACTGAAAACAGACAGGGAAATATATATTCCGTAGGGCAGGTGAATGCCTATATCAAAAATATGTTTGCGCAGGATTTTATGATGAGCCGCATCCGGGTTGGCGGAGAGGTCTCGAATTGCAAGTATCATTCCTCCGGACATATTTATTTTACTTTAAAAGACGATACCGGCGTGCTCTCGGCGGTGATGTTCGCGGGTTCCCGCAAGAAGGGACTGACGTTTCCCATGAAGGCGGGAGACCATGTCATCGTCTCCGGCGCGATCCGGGTCTATGAGAAAAACGGCTCCTACCAGCTCTACGCCGAAGAGATCCTTCCGCAGGGAACGGGTCTTTTATATCAGAAGTATGAGGAGTTGAAAAACCGACTGGAAGAGATGGGGATGTTTGACGAGGCGTACAAATGGCCCATCCCGAAATATGCGTCGGTGATCGGTGTCGTGACGGCTCCCACGGGAGCGGCCGTGCGGGACATTCAGACGGTTGCCCATCGGAGAAATCCGTTCGTACAGCTCGTCCTCTATCCCTCGCAGGTGCAGGGGGACGGCGCGGCCGAATCCATCGCGAACGGCATCCGGGCGCTTGCGGCGCGCGGCGTGGATGTGATGATCGTCGGACGCGGCGGGGGTTCCATCGAAGACCTCTGGGCGTTCAACGAGGAACTTGTCGCGCGGGCCATCTTTGACTGCCCGGTTCCGGTCATCTCGGCGGTGGGACACGAGACGGATGTCACGATCGCGGACTATGTGGCGGACCGGCGCGCGCCGACGCCATCGGCAGCCGCGGAACTGGCTGTATTCGACGCGGCACAGTTTTTGCAGGAGCTGGAAGCGATCCGCCTTACCTTAAACCGCGGCATCGGAGACCGTCTGGAGCAGACCGAAGAACGCATCCGCCGGCTGCGGGCGGAGCTTCTGGCGAGAAGCCCGAACGTCCGGCTCACGGAGAACCGCCATCGCGCGGCAGATGCAGCCACGCAGCTGCAGAACCGGATGGAACAGACGGTGAGCGAGCGTCGGCACCGGCTGGCACTGCTCGCCGAGGCGCTTTCTTCCCGCTCTCCGCTGGAGAGGCTCTCGAGCGGCTACGCGTTTGTGGAGGGCCCCGACGGAAACAGGGTGAGAAAGGCGGCAGGCCTCACAAGCGGAGACCGGATCCGCGCTTATCTGGCGGATGGAAGCTTTACGGCTGTGGTCGAGGAAGTGCTTTTAGAGCAGCGAAAGGAAAACGGCGAGGATTCCGACACGGTGTAAGGCCGCGGATGGAAAGGGAAGAGCTATGGCAGAGGAAAAAAAGACGACGGAAGAAGAATGGGAGAGCGGGGAATCCGTTGCGAGTGAGGATTCCGGGGAAAACGAGTCTCTGGAGGACCTTTTTGACGAGCTGGATGAGATCCTTGCGGCTCTGGACGACCGTGACATCTCACTGGAGGATTCGTTTGCCCTCTACGAGAAGGGTATGAAAAAGGTACATCTGTTAAACGACAAGCTCGATCAGGTGGAAAAAAAGATGCTCGTGATCGCCGCGGATGGCAGCGAGGCACCGCTCGACGAGTAAAACGCGCGTGTGCGCGGGCATACCGGAGTACTCCCATGAACATACAGGAAGAGATAACACGCCGCACCGCGGAGGTGGAGGCGATCTTAAAAAACTATCTGCCCGAAGAGGCGGGGCCGCAGAAGACGGTGATCGAGGCGATGAACTACAGCTTCCTGGCCGGCGGCAAACGTCTGCGCCCGCTTTTGCTGCAGGAGACCTACCGGCTCTTCGGCGGGGCGGATGATACGTCAGAGCCCTTCATGGCGGCGGTTGAGATGATCCACACGTACTCGCTGATCCATGACGACCTGCCTGCTATGGACAACGACATGTACCGGCGGGGACATCTCACCGCGCACGCGAAGTACGGCGAGGCCATGGCGATCCTCGCGGGGGACGGCCTTTTAAATCTGGCTTATGAGACAGCGCTTCTCGCGCAGGAGAAGGCGCCCGGCGACCCAAACGTGACGGAGGCACTGCGCCTTCTCGCGCGCGCGTCCGGCATCTACGGCATGGTCGGCGGCCAGGTGGTAGATGTGGAATCCGAGGGACAGACCGTCGGAGAAAAAGAACTGGACTTTATCTATACCTTAAAGACCGGGGCGTTGATCGGGGCGGCGATGACGATCGGCGCGACACTCGCCGGGGCAACTGAGGAGCAGCGCGATGCCATCGCGCGGATCGCGCGGGACGTGGGGTACGCGTTTCAGATCCGGGACGACATCCTGGACGTGGTCGGCGATGAGGACGAAATCGGCAAACCGGTCGGAAGCGACGAGAAAAACGAAAAGACGACGTATGTTTCCCTGTATGGACTGGACGCCGCCGAAAAAGAGGTGGCGCGGCTTTCCCGGCGCGCCATGGACGCGCTGCACGCGCTGCCCGCGCAAAACGAATTTTTAAACGAACTGATCACATCGCTTATTACCCGGACAAAATAGGAACGCTTTTTCAGGTCGGAGGTAGAGATGGCAATTTTGGATCGCATCACAGAGGCAAACGATATCAAAAAGATCCTGCCGCAGCACTATGAGCAGCTGGCGCGTGAGATCCGGACGTTTCTTGTGGAAAACGTAGCCAAAACCGGCGGTCACCTGGCGTCCAATCTGGGCGCCGTGGAGCTTACGATGGCGCTGCATCTCGTGCTTGACTTTCCGGAGGATAAACTCATCTGGGATGTGGGACATCAATCCTATACACACAAGATCTTAACCGGACGGAAAGACGATTTTCCGACGCTGCGTCAGCTGGACGGCATCAGCGGATTTCCGCGGCGCGCAGAGAGCGAGTGCGACTGTTTCAACACCGGTCACAGCTCCACCTCTATCTCTGTGGGCCTCGGTTTCGCGACGGCGCGGGATCTGCTCGGGGAGTCGTACACCGTGGTCTCCGTCATCGGGGACGGCGCGCTGACCGGCGGGCTGGCGTATGAGGCTTTAAACAACGCGTCCAAGCTCGATTCCAATTTTATCATCGTATTGAACGACAACCATATGTCCATCAGCGAGAATGTCGGCGGGCTCGCGTCACATCTGGCTTCGCTTCGGACGGCCGAGGCTTACCAGGAGTTTAAGAGTGACGTGCACAGTTCCCTGGAACGCCTCCCCTACGGCGAACGGGTCGCGCACCGGATCAGCAAGACGAAGAGCGGATTAAAGCAGATCCTGATCCCCGGCATGATCTTTGAGAACATGGGCATCACCTATCTCGGCCCGGTAAACGGCAACAGCATCCCGGATATGGTGCGCATCTTTACAGAGGCAAAGAAAGTAAACGGCGCCGTCGTCGTTCATGTGCTGACGGACAAAGGGCGCGGCTATGCCCCGGCAGAGCGGACGCCCGACCGTTTTCACGGCACCGGACCGTTTGATATCGAGTCGGGGAAACCGCTTACCCAAAAGACGAGACCGGACTACACCGATGTCTTTGCCACTCTGATGTGCAAGATCGCGGCGAAAAACGACAAGGTGGTCGCCGTGACGGCCGCCATGGCGGACGGGACCGGATTAAAACGGTTTCGCGCGCAGTGCCCGTCCCGTTTCTTTGATGTGGGGATCGCGGAGGGACACGCCGTCACTTTCGCGGCCGGCATGGCCGCCTCCGGACTGCATCCGTTCGTCGCGGTCTATTCTTCCTTCCTGCAGAGGGCATTTGATGAGATCGTGCACGATGTCTGTCTGCCGAATCTGCCGGTCGTCTTTGCCGTCGACCGCGCGGGACTCGTCGGCGAGGACGGAGAGACCCATCAGGGGACGCTCGATCTGTCCTATCTCACCCTCATGCCGAACATGACGGTTATGGCACCGAAAAACCGTTGGGAACTCGCGGATATGCTGTGGTTTGCCTCACGCTTTGACGGGCCGTTGGCGATTCGCTATCCGAGAGGGCAGGCCTGGGACGGGTTAAAAGAATACCGCGCGCCCATGGAGTACGGCAAGAGCGAGTGGATTTTTAAGGAGAGCGGCGTGGCAATCCTCGCCGTCGGCAACATGGTAAAAAACGCGCTCGCCGCCCACGACCTGCTCGCCGAACAGGGGATCCCGTGTTCCCTGATCAACGCGCGCTTCGTAAAGCCGGTCGATGCGGAGACGGTCCGGGAGGCCGCGGAGGGGCATACGCTTCTCGTGACCATGGAGGAGAATCTGCTCCACGGCGGCTTTGGTGAGTCGGTGGAGGAAGTTCTCGCGGAATCGGAGACGGAGATCCCGGTTTTGCGCTTTGGCATTGCGGACCAGTTTGTGCCGCACGGCGCGGTTTCTCTGCTGCAGGAGCGGCTGGGGTTGGACGCGCCGCACATGGCAGAGCGGATCGCGGAGGAATATAAAAATTTGGATGGAATGACAGCGGCCGGGTCGCCGGAGGAGCCCCAAGGGGAAACGGATATCCAGAGGGAAGGCGAGGCGGAGGAATGAAAGAGCGCTTGGATATCCTCCTGGTAAATCGTGCCCTTGCGCCCTCCCGTGAACGCGCGAAGGCGTTGATCATGGAGGGCAGCGTGTTTGTGGACGGCCAGCGTGAGGACAAGGCCGGCGCGTTCTTTTCGGATACCGTCGATATCGAGGTCCGCGGCAGCGAAAATCCCTATGTCAGCCGGGGCGGCGTCAAGCTCGAAAAAGCGCTCGACGAATTTCATGTCTCGCCGGAAGGCCGGATCTGCATGGACATCGGCGCTTCGACCGGCGGGTTTACGGACTGCATGCTGCAGCGCGGCGCGGTGAAAGTTATAGCAGTGGATGTAGGATACGGACAGTTTGCGTGGAAACTCCGGCAGGATCCGCGGGTGGTCTGTATGGAGAAGACAAACATCCGCTATGTTACACCGGAGGATATCGCGGACTCCATCGCCTTTGCCACGGTGGATGTCTCTTTTATCTCGCTCACCAAAGTGTTGGAGCCGGTCCGCGCGCTGTTGGCGGACGGGGCCGATATGATCTGCCTTATCAAACCGCAGTTTGAGGCCGGACGGGAGAAGGTCGGAAAGAAGGGCGTCGTACGTGACGGCGCGGTGCACCGGGAAGTCATCGAATCGGTCGTGTCGTACGCGCGGGAGCACGGATTTTTGGTCTGCCATCTCGGCTTTTCTCCGATCAAAGGGCCGGAGGGCAACATCGAGTATCTCCTTCATATACGGAAACAGACAGGGCAGGCCGCGGCAGACGGCATGCCCGGGGACGATGGACCGGAAGCCGGACGCGGCCGGGGACCTTGGAACGCAGACGACGGCATTGCTGTGGACGCGGTCGTACAGGCGGCACACGAGGCGTTGGATTAGGGTTATGAAACGATTTTTTCTGATCACAAACGAACAACGGGACGCGGATCTCTCCGTCACCCACGCCATTCAGGATTACATTGTCCAAAAGGGCGGGGTATGCGGCAGCTATGTCAGCAGCAAGGCGGCCTGGAGCGGCCGGAGCCAGCAGACGCTGCAGGCGATTCAAAGGGAAGAACGCCTTGCGGAGTGCATTTTGGTGCTCGGCGGAGACGGAACGCTGGTCCGGGCGGCGCGTGAGACGGCACAGCTCGGCATCCCTCTGATCGGCATCAATCTGGGGACGATCGGCTATCTGTGTGAACTCGACGCGGAAACCGTCTTTCCCGCGATCGACCGCCTGTTTGAGGATCAATTTGAAGTGGAGCGGCGCATGATGATCGAGGGGATCTGTCCCGAGGAAGAGTCGGAGGCAACGATCGCGTTAAATGACATCGTGATCCACCGGTCGGGCGCTGCGCAGATGATCAACTTAAACCTTACGGTCGACGGAGAGTATCTGGCGACATTCAGCGCCGATGGTATGATCCTTTCCACGCCGACCGGTTCCACCGGATACAATATGTCCGCAGGCGGGCCCATCGTGGATCCCAAGACGGAACTGCTGCTGATCACCCCGATCAATCCGCAGTCTCTTACGGCGCGCCGCATCGTGGTCGGCGCGGACGCGAAGATTGAACTGATGCTCACGGAGCGCCGGACGGAACGCGATGAGGAGGCGGAGGTGTCGTTTGACGGAGACCACTTTGTCCACTTAAACGTGGGCGACCGGATCCTGGTACAGAAGGCAGCGGTGCACGCGCAGATCCTGCGTCTGGACCGCATGAGCTTCCTGCAGACGCTGCGGAAAAAGATCACCTGACGGGAGTTTATTTTTTATGAAAGAGAAAAGACACGCGAAAATATTGGAGATCATCCGGAGACAAGACGTGGGCACGCAGGAGGAGCTCTGCGCGATCTTAAACCGCGAGGGTTTTCCGGCGACGCAGGCTACGGTTTCCCGCGATGTCAAGGAATTGAAGCTGACCAAGCTCTCCGCGCAGGGCGGCGGAAAGAAGTATGTGCTGCTCTCCGATGGCGGGGAGGAGATGAGTGAGAAATACAACCGCGTCTTTCGGGACGGCGCCGTATCCATTGACATGGCGCAGAATCTTCTCGTCATCCGGACGAACTCCGGCATGGCCATGGCCGTGGCGGCGGCCATCGACACGATGAACCGGCACGAGATCGTGGGGACGATCGCGGGGGACGATACGGTTCTGTGTGTGGTGCGCACGGAACAGGATGCGGGTTCTCTCATGAAGCAGTTTCGGAAGCTCCTTGTATAAACTCCTGTGAGATGCATAAAAAATAATTTACCGCGGGACGCTAAGGCTGTGGAACAGCATTTGAGAGAGTAGAAAGGCTGTATTATGTTACAGAATCTACATGTAAAAAATTTGGCGCTTATTGATGAGGCGGAGGTGGAGTTTGGGCCGGGCCTGAACATCCTGTCGGGAGAGACGGGGGCCGGCAAATCCATCCTGATCGGCTCGATTCACTTGGCGCTCGGCGAGAAGATCCCGCGGGAGATGCTGCGGGAAAACGCCGACAACGCGCTCGTGGAGCTGACGTTTTCCGTGAACCGGCCGGGCACGATCCGCGAACTCGAGTAGATGGATCTCTCCCCGGAGGAGGGACAGATTGTCTTAACCCGCAGGATCTCGGGCGGCGCCGGCGGACGAAGCGTGTGCCGCGTCAACGGGGAGACAGTCTCGGCGGCTCTTATGCGCAGGGCGGCGTCTGTTCTCATCGACATCCACGGACAGCAGGAGCATCAGTCGCTCCTTACCAAAAAGAATCATATGCGCTATCTGGACGCCTACGCCTGGCGGGAGTTGGAGGCACCGCTCGCCGCGCTCGCGGAGGCCTACGCGTCCTATATCGCGTGCAAAGACGAATGGGAGGAGGCCGTGCTGGATACGGAACAGCAGGCCAGGGAACTCTCTTTTTTGCAATATGAGATCGACGAGATCGACCGGGCGCGCCTTGTGCCGGGGGAGGACGAGGAGCTCGAAGCGGAGTACCGCCGCCTTGCCAACGGACGCAAGATCCTGGACGCGGTGGGAGAGTGCCGTGCCGCCTGCGCCGACGACACCGGCAGCGCTTCCGATCAGATCGGAAGGGCTTTGCGCGCGATCCTCTCCGCGGCGGAATACGACGAACAGGTCGACGCGCTCGCCGGGCAGCTGCAGGAGATCGACAATCTGCTCGCGGATTTCAACCGGGATGTGTCCGGCTATGTCGAGGACTTCGCGTTTTCGGAGGAGCGCTTTTCCGAGATGGGGGAGCGGCTGGATACGATCAACCATCTGAAGTCGAAGTTTGGAACCTCGATCGAAGAGATCCTGGAACAGAAAGAGGAAAAAGAAGCCAGGGTTGAAAAACTGACGCACTACGAGGAATACCGAAACGAGCTTGCCGAGCGTCTGGCCGCGTCCGAGGAGGCGGTAAAGGAACTCTCGCAGGAGGTGAGCGACATCCGGAAGCGGGCGGCGGTCCCCTTTGTCGGGGAGATCAAGGCCGCGCTGACGGATCTGAACTTTCAGGATGTGCAGATGAATCTGGAGTTTGCGCAGCTGGACCACTATACGGCGAACGGCTGGGACGACGCGCGCTTTTTTATTTCCACGAATCCGGGAGAGCCTGTCAAACCGCTGGACTCCGTCGCCTCCGGCGGAGAATTGTCCCGCATCATGCTGGGGTTAAAGACCGTGTTGGCCGAAAAGGACGACATCGAGACCCTGATCTTTGACGAGATCGATGCCGGCATCAGTGGGAAAACAGCGCAGATGGTGGCCGAGAAGATCCGCGTGACCGCCCGCGATCACCAGGTGATCTGCATCACCCATCTGCCACAGATTGCGGCCATGGCGGACTGCCATTTTCTCATCGAAAAGACCTCCGACGCGTCTTCTACGATCTCCGAGATCCGGCTGCTCGAGCGGGAACAGAGTGTCACGGAGCTCGCGCGGATGCTTGGCGGGGCCCGCATCACGGAGGCGGTTCTGCAAAACGCGGAAGAGATGAAATCGTTCGCCGAACAATCCGCCGGATAGCACCGGTTCTTTGTCGGGGAAACGGAAGGGAAACGAAAGATGGTTCTACGTGTGATCGGCATTCTGATCATCATCCAGCTCGGTATCATGCTCTTTGCGTTTGTTTCGTGCGATATCGGCGCCAATCGGTATGTGGTCCTGCCGCCGACAAAAAAATATATCAACCCGTCGGAAGCGGCGATGGAAGAGGCCATTACAGAGGCCGCTAACGCGCTGCGTGCGCGCGTGACCTGCGAATACACGCGGAAAAACAGCGAGGGCCTGTATCTGCGCGGCTATCTGATCCGGCCCGATGAGTCGAGGGGCGAGCCGCCGCCGTCTCCCGACCGCTATATCTTTTGTATCCACAGTTACCGCAGCAAAGAGTGCGCGTTTGAATTCGGCGAGGCTGCGTCCATCTGGCTTTCGCGCGGCTACAATCTCTTTCTCGTCGACCACCGCGCGCACGGCGAAAGCAGCGGGAAGTGGATCAGCTTCGGCCAGCACGAGTCTGTCGACTGTATTGAATGGCTTGCGTTCATGAAGAAGGAGTTTGGGGAGAATATTCAGGTCGCGCTCTGGGGCCAGTCCATGGGCGCGTCCATTGTGCTGCTTATGTCCGGGATGAAGAGTCTGCCCGACAATGTTCGCTGTGTCATTTCGGACAGTGGATATACACGCTTTTACGAGGAACTGTGGAATCTGCTTCCTCTGCCGAACTGGCTCCGCACGGTCACGCTGTGCCCGATGCAGCTTTACCTGAGAGCCTTTTATCATATCGACATGAAGGCGTCCGACGCGCTGGCGGCGGTCCGGCAGGCGCGGGTGCCGATCCTTTTTATCCACGGCGTATACGACCTGACGGTTCCGCCGTGGATGAACGACCAGCTCTGGGAAGCCTGTACGGGGGAAAAGGAGCGCGTTGTCTTTGAGACGGCTACGCACATCAAGAGTCACCTGTACGATCCGGAACTGTATGAGAAGTCTGTTACGTGTTTTGCGGAGAAACATTTTAAGAAGGAAAAGTAATGGTTTTTTTATAGAATCTAATCAGGCAGCATGATATAATAAGTGGCAAACCGGGGTACGCATACTATAGGAGGGTTTTGACATGAAGTTGTTTTCCAAGAGAGTTTTGACAATGGTTTTGGCTGCGGCCATGGTGTTCAGTTTGGGCGGCATGACAACGTGCGCGGCAGAGGCGGACGATTCGGAAACGCAGGATGTATCAGCGGATTTGGAAGCGTTTGCCGTTTACAGCAGTGACAATAATAGCTTGACATTCTATACGGACGAAACTCTGCCGACGGAAGGGGAGTCCTATAATGGGGAAACGGTGACGAACCTGTACGCGGCAGTGGACTGTCTTAACGCGCAAAGCGAAAGTGAAATCCCCTGGAGTGGCGTTCGGGAAAGCGTAGCGGAAGTGGTGATCGATCTTTCGTTTGCTAATGCGCAGCCCATAAGCCTTTCCTATTGGTTTTACGACTTTACAAATGCTTCCTTTGACGACGGATTTTTGTATATGGATACGTCGCGCGTTACGAATATGAAATCCATGTTTGAAAATTGTGAAAGCGCGAAACGCCTGAATTTGTCGGGCTGGGATACATCGAGCGTAACGGACATGTCAAGTATGTTTTATGGATGCATCAACTTGGCAGAATTGGATGGCTTGACAGTTTGGAATACCTCAAACGTTACGAACATGAGTGCTATGTTTTACCAGTGTCGAGGCTTGGTAAGCGAGAATTTTTCGGGCTGGGACACATCGAGCGTTACGGACATGAATTGCATGTTTTACAATTGTCAAGAGTTGATAAGCCTGAATTTGTCGGGCTGGGATACATCGCGCGTAACGAACATGGGAAGCATGTTTTACGATTGTTATAATTTGGCATCCGTGAGTGCCTTGCCGGGCTGGGACACATCGAGCGTAACGAACATGGAGTACATGTTTTATAACTGTCGTAGTATGGAAAGCTTGAATTTGTCGAACTGGGATACATCGAGAGTTACGGATATGCATTGCATGTTTAATGAGTGCTATCAGCTTATTTCTCTTGACTTAAGCAGTTGGAATACAGGGAAGGTTGCAGACTGCGACGATTTCGCTACCGGATGCTCGGCCCTCGAGTGGGTTAAGATTGGGTCGTATACCGACATCTTCAGAAAGGGAGAGGCTGTCGTAAGTCAGCAGTACTGGTATAAAGATCCGATAAGCGTAAACCCTGTGTCGACAAATTATCTGCAGGATGTAACCGAGCCTGGGCAGTACTATACTTATACGGTGCCCGCGGAGGCGTTTGCCGTCTACAGCGGGGAGGACAGCTCCCTGACGTTTTACAAGGACACTGCGGCGCCTGCCGTGGGGGATGTCTATAACGACAAGGAGGCAACGGTTGTATATGACGATGTGGACACCATCGCCGCGCAAAGCGATGCCGGGATTCCCTGGTACGACATCCGGGAAGATGTAGAGACAGTGGAGTTCGATGAATCGTTTGTGTATGCGCAGCCCATAAGCCTCGCTTATTGGTTTGATAATTTCCGATATGCGGAATTTGACGGGTTTGCGTATCTGGATACCTCGCAAGTTACAGACATGACATGCATGTTTTACTATTGCCCGGCCATGACCAACCTGGACGTGTCGGGCTGGGATACCGGAAATGTGACGGGCATGTCCCAGATGTTTTCTTTCTGCTCCGGTCTGACCAGCCTGGATGTGTCGGGGTGGGATGTCTCGCAGGTTGTGGACATGCATAACATGTTTGAAAGCTGCAAGAACCTCGAGAGTTTGGATATGGCGGACTGGGACACTGGGAACGTAGAGCGGATGGGCTATCTGTTTTATGATTGCGAAAATCTGACCAGCCTGGACGTGTCGGGATGGGATACCGCAAATGTTACGAACATGCGCAATCTGTTTGAAAACTGCAAAAGCCTGACGAGCGTGGATGTGTCCGGGTGGGACACCGGAAACGTGGAGCGGATGGACTCCCTGTTTGCGAATTGTGAAAGCCTGACCGACCTGGATGTGGCAGACTGGGATACCGAGAGCGTTACAGATATGGATTCCATGTTCAGAGGCTGCATGAGCCTTACCAGTGTGGATGTATCCGATTGGGAGGTCTCGGGTGTCGAGAACATGGCGAGCATGTTTTTCGGCTGCACAAGCCTGTCCGAGTTGGATGTTTCCGATTGGACCACACGGAACGTGGAATCTATGTCTTATATGTTTGCGAACTGTGAGAATCTGACCAGTCTGGACACATCAGAGTGGGATACTTCGAACGTGTCGTTCTTGACGGCGATGTTTAGTGGCTGCACAAGCCTTACCAGTGTGGACATATCGAGTTGGGATATATCGTACGTAGATGATATGACCTATATGTTCCAAAATTGTGAAACCCTCATCGGCATCGATGTAAGCGGATGGGATACGATAGATTTGGATACCTACGTGTACGGTTTCGCCATAGGATGTACGTCTTTGGAATGGGTCAGAATCGGTGAAAATACCGACATCTTTACCAGAGGCCCGGTGGTGGATCAGCAGATCTGGTATGACAGCCCGACAAACGGAAACATCGTGTCGGAGGAGTATCTGCAGGATGTGACAGAGCCCGGACAGTACTGGACTTATACGAAGGATTTCGGGGCGTTTGCCGTCTACAGCGAAGAGGATCAATCACTGACATTTTATGTAGACTATGTGCCGTCCGAAGGGGACACCTATGATGGCAAGACGGTGACGACCGTGTATGAGGATGTGGACAGTCTCCGCCTGACAAGTTACCGCGAAGTCCCGTGGCGCAGTCTGGCGACGAAGGTAACGGATGTGGTGTTCGATGACTCGTTTGCGGAGGCGCAGCCCGTAAGCCTTGCCTATTGGTTCTGCTATTTCGCGGATGCTTCCTTCAGCGGGCTTACGTATATTGATACATCGAACGTGACGGAAATGGAATCCATGTTTTTTGACTGTTCCAGCGCGACAAGCCTGGACGTGTCGGGATGGGACACCTCGAACGTGACGGATATAGGCATCATGTTTTCCGATTGCTACAGCCTCGAAAGCATAACCGGCCTGTCGGATTGGGATACCTCTTCCGTGGAGTACATGGACTCCCTGTTTAACAACTGTTACTCTCTGGAAAGCGTGGATGTGGCGGATTGGGACACCTCCAACGTGACGCAGATGGGCTATATGTTTTATGAATGTGATAGCCTGGACGGCATCGATGTGTCAAACTGGGACACCTCGAACGTGGAATGGATGGGCAGCATGTTTCGTGATTGCCTCAGCCTGACGAGCATTGATGTGTCGGGATGGGACACCTCGAGCGTGACGGACATGAGCAATCTGTTCTACCAATGTGTTGCTCTTTCCAACGTGGACGTATCGGGATGGGATACCTCCCATGTCACGACCATGGCGAACATGTTCATCGAGTGTCCCAGCCTGACAGAACTGGACGTGTCGGATTGGGACACCTCGAGCGTGTGGAATATGAGTGGCATGTTCCAGGATTGCGTAAGCCTGACAAGTCTGGACGTATCGGACTGGGATACTTCGAGTTTGACGAGCATGTGGGCCCTGTTTGCGGGCTGCTCCGGACTGGAAACCTTGGACGTGTCAGGATGGGATACCTCGAGCGCAACGGACATGGAGGCCCTGTTTGAAAGCTGCACAGGCCTGACCAGTGTGGATGTGTCAAATTGGGACACGTCGAACGTGAGGTGGATGAATAGTATGTTTGCAAACTGCGAAAGCCTCACCTCCCTCGACTTAAGCAGTTGGGATACAGGCAATGTTACAGCGTACTCGAATTTCGCCACCGGATGCCCGGCGCTCGAGTGGGTTGCGATCGGTGAGAACACCGATATCTTTACAAGGGGCCAGGTGGTGGATCAGCAGATCTGGTATGACAGCCAGGTGGACGGCAGCATCGTATCGGAGGATTATCTGCAGGATGTGACAGAGCCCGGCACCTACTGGACCTATACGACCCAATCTCCGGAGGCGTTTGCTGTTTACAGCGGGGACGATAACTCGTTGACGTTCTATTGGGACGTGGCACCCGCAGAGGGCGATATGTATCAAGATAAGATCGTGACGAACGTATACACGGATGTGGATAGTCTCAGTTTGACAGGCATACGGGGCGCCCCCTGGTACGGTTTGCGGCATGATATAACGGACGTGGTGATCGACCTCTCGTTTGCGGAGGCGCAGCCCGTAAGTCTTGCCTATTGGTTCAGCTCTTTAGCAGATGCTTCGTTCAGCGGGTTGGAAAATATAGACACTTCGGAAGTGACGGACATGAACAGCATGTTTGTGGGTTGTTCCAGTATGACAAGTGTGGATGTGTCGGGCTGGGACACCTCGAATGTGGAGGACATGAGCGCCATGTTTTGCGAATGTACCAGTCTTACAGACGTGGATGTGTCGGGTTGGGACATCACGGCTGTGGAGAATCTGGGAGAAATGTTTTCCCATTGTACCAGTCTTACAAACGTGGATGTGTCAGGCTGGGATACCTCGCATGTGAGGTGGATGGACCACCTGTTTGTGCATTGTTCGAGTCTGACAAGCGTAGACGTGTCGGGCTGGGATACCTCGAACGTAGAACTGATGAGTCTCATCTTCTGTGACTGCGGCAGTCTGGAAAGCGTGGATGTATCGAACTGGGACACTTCGAATGTGATGTATATGACGTCCATGTTTTCTGGGTGTGAAAGCCTGACGAGTGTGGATGTGTCGGGTTGGGACACTGCGAACGTGGTAGACATGGCATTTCTGTTTTCAGACTGTTATAATCTGACAGGCATTGATGTGTCGGGTTGGGACACTGCAAACGTGGTAGACATGGCTTATCTGTTTGAAGACTGTCAGAGCCTGACGAGCATCGATGTGTCGGGCTGGGATACCTCGAACGTAACGGGAATGTGGGCTGTGTTTGCGGGCTGTACAAGCCTGGCAGATGTTGTAGATGTGTCGGGCTGGGATACCTCAAACGTGACGGACATGGAGTCCCTGTTTGACGAATGCGCAAGTCTGACCAACGTGGACGTGTCAAATTGGGACACCTCGAACGTGAAGTGGATGGATGATATGTTCGCGAACTGCGAAAGCCTCACCTCCCTTGACTTAAGCAATTGGGATACGGGCAATGTGATAAGCGGCGAAAGATTCGCCATCGGATGCCCGGCGCTGGAATGGGTGAAGATCGGGGAGAACACCACCATCTTTACCCTGACAAAGGATGAGGAGGACGCGGCCAATGTGGATCAGCAGATCTGGTACGACAGCCCGGAGAACGGCAGCATCGTATCGGAGGATTACCTGCAGGATGTGACTGAACCTGGGCAGTATTGGACCTATACAAACACCACGGAGGCGTTTGCCGTCTACAGCGAGGATGACTACTCACTGACATTCTATACGGACGAAACTGTCCCAGAGGTGGGGAGTGAATATAAAGACAAGACCGTGACGGATGTGTATACGGGTCTGGAGACCCTCGATGTGGATGTTGATGAGTTAACCGATCTTCCGTGGTACGAGATCCGGGAAGACGTGACAAGCGTAGTGATCGATGAATCGTTTGCGGAGGCGCAGCCTATAAGCCTCGCGTTATGGTTCTATGATTTCTCGAATGCTATATTTAGCGGACTTGGGAATATGGACACCTCGAAGGTGGAGCGCATGTGCGGCACGTTCGCCTATTGTACAAGCCTTGCCAGTGTGGAAGGCCTGTCGGATTGGGATACCTCGAGCGTGACGGACATGACTAGCATGTTCCAGAATTGCGAAAACCTGACAAGTCTGGACGTGTCGGGCTGGGATACTTCGAATGTGACGAGCATGTGGGGGCTGTTTGGGCTCTGCTCCAGTCTGGTAAGCTTGGACGTGTCGGGCTGGGATACCTCGAACGTGACGAACATGTGGGTTCTGTTTGCGGCCTGCTCCAGTCTGGAAAGCCTGGACGTGTCGAACTGGGATACCTCGAACGTGACGACCATGGAGTCCCTGTTTGACAGCTGCACCAGCCTGACCAGCGTGGACGTGTCAAATTGGGACATCTCGAACGTGGAATGTATGGATGATATGTTCGCGAACTGCGAAAGCCTCACCTCCCTTGATTTAAGCAATTGGGATACGGGCAATGTAACAAGCGGCGAGAGATTCGCCATCGGATGCCCGGCGCTGGAATGGGTTGCGATTGGTGAGAACACCGACATCTTTACCAGAGGTCAGGTGGTGGATCAGCAGATCTGGTACGACAGCCCGGAGAACGGCAGCATCGTATCGGAGGATTACCTGCAGGATGTGACCGAGCCCGGCACGTACTGGACGTATACGACCAAAGCGCCGGAGGCGTTTGCCGTCTACAGCGAGGATGACTACTCGCTGACGTTCTATTGGGACGTGGCACCCGCCGAGGACGGTAGCTATAACGGAAAGACCGTGACGGATGTGTATACGGGTTTGGAGACCCTCGATGTGGATGTTGATGAGTTAACCGATCTTCCGTGGTACGAGATCCGGGAAGACGTGACAAGCGTAGTGATCGATGAATCGTTTGCGGAGGCGCAGCCTATAAGCCTCGCGTTATGGTTCGATGATTTCTCGAATGCTATATTTAGCGGACTTGGGAATATGAACACCTCGAAGGTGGAGAACATGTACGGCACGTTCGCCTATTGTGCAGGCCTTGCCAGCGTGGAAGGCCTGTCGGATTGGGATACTTCGAGCGTGACGGACATGACTGGCATGTTCCAGAACTGCGAAAACCTGACAAGTTTGGACGTGTCGGGCTGGGATACTTCGAATGTGACGAGCATGTGGGGGCTGTTTGGGGCCTGCTCCAGTCTGGAAAGCCTGGACGTGTCGGGCTGGGATACCTCGAACGTGACGAACATGTGGGTTCTGTTTGGGGCCTGCTCCAGTCTGGAAAGCCTGGACGTGTCGAACTGGGATACCTCGAACGTGACGACCATGGAGTCCCTGTTTGACAGCTGCACCAGCCTGACCAGCGTGGACGTGTCAAATTGGGACATCTCGAACGTGGAATGTATGGATGATATGTTCGCGAACTGCGAAAGCCTCACCTCCCTTGACTTAAGCAATTGGGATACGGGCAATGTAACAAGCGGCGAGAGATTCGCCATCGGATGCCCGGCGCTGGAATGGGTTGCGATTGGTGAGAACACTGACATCTTTACCAGAGGTCAGGTGGTGGATCAGCAGATCTGGTACGACAGCCCGGAGAACGGCAACATCGTATCGGAGGATTATCTGCAGGATGTGACCGAGCCCGGTACATATTGGACGTATACGGTTGAACAGCCGACCACCGACAAGACCGTTCTGAATGAGGTGATCGGGTTAGCGGAAGAGCTGGCGGAGTATAAGGACAACTACACACCGGACAGCTGGAATGCCCTCCAGAGTGCCCTGGATGCGGCAGAGGCAGTCAGTGCGGATGACAGCGTGACACAGGATGAGGTAAACAACGCGACGATCGACCTCGTGAACGCACTCGCGGGGCTGGCGCTCAAGGATCAGACCGACAAGACGATCCTGAACGCGATGATCTCTGCGGCGGAAGCGCTGGATGCCTACAAGGATTACTACACACCAGAGAGCTGGGAGGCCCTTCAGAATGCCGTGAATGCCGCGAAGGCGGTCAGTGCGGATGCCAACGCGACACAGGATGACATAAACAGCGCGGCGGTCGCTCTCGTGAACGCGCTCGTGGATCTTGAGACCGAGGAGCAGCCCGCAGAAGTCGACAAGACCATCCTGGAAGCGGCGATCGATACGGCGGACGCGTTAGACGAAAGCGCTTACACACCGGAGAGCTGGGCAGCGATGCAGGATGCGCTCGAGGCCGCGAAGGCAGTCGACGCGGATCCGGATGCGACACAGGATGCCGTAAATAACGCGACGGTTGCCCTTGTAACGGCGATCGTAGGCTTGGAGAAGCCGGAATCTGAACCGACACCCGAAGGGGTCGATAAGAGCGAGCTGTTAAGCGAGATCGTGATAGATTCCATGCTGCCGCTGAGCTGCTACACAGCGGACACCTGGGCACCGTTTGAGGAAAGCCTTATGGACGCGGTGAGCGTCCTGGCTGACCCGGATGCCACGCAGGATGAGGTAGACGCTGCAGTGCTCGAGCTGAAGACCGCGAAGGACAACCTGGTGCTTAAAGATGGGCTCATCAAGGATTCCGACGGGATCTGGCGCCTGTATGCGGACGGTCTGGTCCGCCTGGACTATTACGGCTTCGCGGAGAACGCGAACGGCAAGTGGTATGTCGAGAACGGTGTCGTCACCTTTACGAAGACGGATATCATAAAAGACCGGACCGGCGCCATCGGCACCGCGGGTGACTGGTACTACGTGATCGACAGCAAGGTGCAGACGAACTTTACGGGCCTTAGCAACTTCCGCAACGTGAACGGCTGGTGGTACATCGTGAACGGCAAAGTGGACTTCACCCACAACGGCGTCGATAAGAACCAGAACGGCTGGTACTATGTGACCGGCGGCAAGGTACAGTTCGGCTTCACAGGCCTCGCGAATTACGAGAACGCGAACGGCTGGTGGTACATCGCGGGCGGCAAAGTGGACTTCACCCACAACGGCGTCGACAAGAACAAGAACGGCTGGTTCTATGTAGTCGGCGGCAAGGTACAGACCAACTTCACGGGCCTTGGCAACTACGGCAACGCGAACGGCTGGTGGTACATCAACGCCGGCAAAGTGGACTTCACCCACAAAGGCGTCGATAAGAACAAGAACGGCTGGTGGTATGTGGAAGGCGGCAAAGTGCAGTTTAACTTCCACGGGATCGCTTCGAACCAGAACGGGACCTGGTACTTGAACAACGGCAAAGTGCAGTTTGCCTACAGCGGCACCGTAACCTATAATGGGAAGACCTACACCGTGCGGAACGGATACGTGATCGGATAAACCAGATCAGCGAAGCAATGTAAGGAGAGACCCCTCGTCTGGGGTCTCTTTTTACGAGCGAATCGAAAGAAATCGGTGTGGAGTGAGCCAGGCGACATTCTATCGCCGACGGAGAAAGCGCAGGAACGAGTCCTGCGCTTTTTTCTGATCTAAATTATCTGTCTCAAAAAGTACACTTATTGAGAATTTGGGTGACGCAATCACAAAGAAAGGATTTATGCTGTTTTTTGTGCAATTTAGATAAAAAAAGGCGGGATTTTTTGAAATTTCTTGACTTCAGATAAGACTTAAATTAAAATATACGATAATAAAAGTGTTTCACTAAGTGTACTTAGTGATAATAGCCCACGCGGGCATGACGGGCACATCAAAAATCACAATACGAAAGGAGGTTCCCTATTTGGTTGGTGAGTGTGTGATCATTACACAGTCGCTCATTGAGCAGTTTCTGCATGCTTTAAAAGCGGCCGGCCGAAAGCCGCAGACATTGCAAAGTTACCGGCGAGGGGTCGGGGATCTGTATGACTTTCTGCCGGAAGAAAAAGAGATTACAAAAGAAACTCTGGAGGACTGGAGAGAATCCCTGAAAAACAGCGGCTATATGGACAACTCGGTTAACGCAAAACTGGTTGCGGTGAATAGCCTGCTGCGATACTGCGGGAGAGAAGAATTGTTCGCTTCGCTTGAGAAACGTGCGCCAAACGAAATAATGCCTGAGCTGACAAGGGAGGAGTATCTGAAATTCCTCTCTAAAGTGCGTGAGATCGGGTCAGAGAGGTATTATTTTCTGATCGAGGTGTTTGCCTCTGTCGATATCAGCATTGGTGAGCTACCCTTTCTAACTTTGGAAGCCTGCCGGGAAGGGATCATTTTTATGGATAAGAAGATTGCGACAATCCCAGAATGCCTGCGGAAAGAACTTCTTCAATTCGCAGATCAGCAGGGGATCACGGGCGGCCCGCTCTTTGTGACCAGAGAAGGGAATCACATGGACCGGTCCAACATCAGCAATGCCATTCGCCGGCTGGCGATCCAAACAGGCATGGATGCCGCGAAGTGCTGCCCGAGTGCTCTGCACCGACTCTATCTTACGACCCAGAGGGAATTGAGGGAGCAATTGCAGTCGCTTTATCTCCGGTCTTATGAGAGCCTGCTCAATACAGAGCGGGCAAGAGGCGGAACGGAACCACAAAATATTGGAAAAAGAAAGGACAAATAATAATGATAAAAATAAAGAAATTAGTTGCAATTGTTTTGGCTGCGCTCATGGGATGGCGTTGGGCTCCGTTGCGATGGCGGCAGCAACGTCGAGCACGGACACGGGAGCTGTCACGATTAACGGCCTGAATGGCGGCAAGTCCGCGAGCGCGTATCAGATCGCGAAGGCATCATATGATGAGACCGGCAATTTTCTTGGCTATGAGATGACCGTCAGCGGGGATTTTGATTTTGTGATCGGATCCGACGGCAACTATGAGGAAGATGCCCTTACAGAGGCCAATCTGGCGGCATTGTGGGCGGCGCTTGATGGCACGGAGGCGACAGGTACCGCATCGATCAGTCAGGGGCAGACATCCGTAACGATCCCGGATCTTCCGGTCGGTTCTTATCTGATCGTGATCGAGGGATCCGAGTCCACGGTATACGGCATGATGATCGGGTCTGTGTCTTATGCGCTGGGTCCGAACTCGGGCGAGTGGACCATAAACAATGGCAGTTTTTCGGTTGCGGATTGCGAGCTTTGGGCGAAAGCGACCACGCCGACCGTCTTAAAAGAAGAGACCGGCGGCCATCTTGGCGATTATGAGCATGGCGGTTCCGCCGATGTCGGCGACACCATCGAGTATCACATCACGGTCTCCAACATCCCGTCTTATCAGGGAGCGTATCCGGAATTTATCGTAACGGATGAGATTTCCAGCGAACTTTACATCACGGAGAAAGAGCTTGCCGCTCTGTACATCATGGACGCGCAGGGGAATACGATTGACAGTTCTCTGTACACCGTGGCGCGGACGGACAACGGCTTTACCGTGAATTTTGTCGTGGACGGCAAGTACACATTGAATGATTACGCGGGTTCTTATATCATCATCGACTTTTGCGCGGATGTTGTCTCCGCGGCAGGGACTGCGGACGACCATGAGAACGATGTCACCCTGACCTATGCCACCACATCTTACACGACCGGCAGTGAGGGAGAGGACATGGACGAGGACCATGAATATACCTTTGCGATGAAGGCGATGAAGACGGACAAGGAGGGTACGCCGCTTGCATACGCCGCGTTTACCCTGTACACCGACGAAGGCTGCAGTACTGCTTATACACAAAACGGCACTGCTGTGACAGCGACTTCCGGCCGGGACGGTTCTTTCACATTCACCGGTCTTGAGGAAGGGACCTATTACTTAAAAGAGACGACCGCTCCGGACGGTTACCTGCTCAATCAGGCGGTATATAAAGTGGAGATTTCCGCGACATACACCGCGGCGGACAGCAAAAACGGCGGTGCGCTCAGCGCCTGGTCCATCGTGATCACGGATGAAAAAGGCGAAACTGTCGCGACCGCGACATCCTCCGCTGAGACCAACCTTACGATCGTTAACACGAGGACCGGCCTCCTTCCCTCGATGGGCGGCCGCGGCACGCTGCTCTTTACTCTGATCGGCTGCGCGATCGTGGCCTGCGCGGCAGCGGGTGTTGTCGTAATTCGCAGGAAAAGAGCCGCGTAACAAGCATTGATAAAAGGATCTTCCCGTGAAGAAAAAGCGGCAAGTAAAACCGGGTTCCGTGATCCTGCTCCTCTCGTTTATCGCGGGAGTGGCGATCATGCTCTATCCGAGCTTTGCCAACCTCTGGAACTCGATGTATCAGAAGCGTCTGGTGATGTCCTATCAGGCGGATACGGAGACACGGGTCGATGCCGGGGAAGTTTCTTATGAGTATGAACGGGAAAAGGCGCGGGCGTACAATGACGAGCTGTGGCCCACGCCAAATCCGGAGGCGTTCCTTTTCTTAAACGAAGAGGATCCGTCTCCGGCGTATATGGAATGCCTGAACATCCATGGCAATGGCATCATGGGGTATGTTGAGATCCCGATGATCGACGTCGAGATCCCAATCTATCACACAACGGAGGAGTCAGCGCTTTTAAATGGGGCGGGGCATCTGGAAGGCACGTCCCTTCCCATCGGAGGCGAGAGCACGCACTCCGTGATCGCGGCCCATCGGGGCCTGCCGGGGTCGATGCTTTTTACGGACCTTGACAAGATGGGGATCGGTGACCACTTTCTGCTCCATGTGCTCGATGAGACGCTCTGCTATGAGGTGGAGAGCATCAAGGTCGTGGAACCGGAGGAGGTAAGCGACCTGGTCATTCGGGACGGCAGGGACTTGTGTACCCTGCTGACGTGCACGCCGTACGGTGTCAACACACACCGGCTGCTTGTAACGGGGTATCGCGTGCCGTACGATGACTCTGTGCTGGACGAGAAAGCATCCTTCCGGATGAGTCCGGAGCGATGGCTGCTGCTCTTCGCGGGCATCGTGGCGGCGGCCGGCATTTTTCTTCTCGTGCGCAGCCGGGCAAAGCCGCGGCATAAATAACAAAATGGTAGACAGCCTCACTGGAGAAAGGATAAGGGGGGACTCGATGAGACACATAAGAAAAAGGTGGAAACAGATATTGCCTTTTGCGTTGGCAGCTGCCTGTTTGTTTGCGGTCAGCGTGCCGGCGATGGCCGATGACTCGATCGACCTGGAAAAAAACGGTTCGATCCGCATCGACATCCGCGCCTACGCGACGGACGAAGCGGTCGGAGGGGGGAGTCTGGACCTCTACCGCGTCGCGGACATCGGCGATGCGAATGGCAGCTTTTACTATACCTATACGGAGCCCTTCTCCGGCTGCAGTGAGGATCTGCTGACCGGGGAAGCGCTCGATAAGGCGGAGACGGCACAGACCTTCTCCGAATGGGTGAGCGTCCACAGCGTGGCGGCACAAGAGACCGTTTCGGTGAGTGAGGAAGGGGAAACGCATTTTTTGAATCTTTCCTGCGGACTTTACATGGTCGCGCAAGCCGAAGCGGCAGAGGGGTATAACGCGATCAACTCGTTTCTCGTCTCTGTGCCTTTCAACGAGGATGGAACCTGGGTCTACGATGTGGACGCGACACCCAAGACGAGTCCGGTGACCAGGGCGGAGGAACCAAAAGAGGAACCGAAAGACGAGCCGGGCGACCAGAATCCGGATGATGGCAATAACGGGAACACCGGCACGACGATCGGCGGGAATAACGGCGGCTTAACAGGCAGCAATACCGGCGGCACAAACAGCGGCAGCACAACGCGCGGCAGCGGCCGCGCGAAGACAGGTGACTATAACTACTTCGTGTACGGAGTCCTTGTGATCGGCGCCGTGGTGGCGATCGTGATCCTCCTTCGCAGAAGAAGCAGCCGGACAGAAGAGTAAGGAGGGGATGACGATGAAGAAGTGGATGAAACGAATCATATCGATCGCATTGATCTCCGTCATGACCCTCGGTCTGGCGACCGCGGCGATGGCGGACAACGCGCATTTTATCTTTACGGATATCGACGAGCCGCAGCCGGATCTGTATGTGGCGAAGACGGTAAGTTCCGCCGTGGAAGGATATACGGCGCCGGATTCGACCTTTACGTTTGTGCTCCAATGGGATCAGGACGGCGACGGATATTTAGAGCCTGCGGAAAACGAGATTTATTATGTCTATAATCAGGATGGGACGCAGGTCTATAACGAAGCGGCAGGCAGTTACATCTTCCGCACGGGCAGTGCCGGGCAGTTTACTTTAAAAGACGGTCAGTACGCGCGCTTCGAGTGGGTCGGGCAGGTCGCGTATGAGATCACGGAGCTTGTCGAAGATCCGTACATTAATATGTCGGGCGATAAGAGTGGTACGGTGGACGCGTCCGGAACGTATGTGACTTTCGAGAATCTCTATGTGCCGGAAGATACACCGGGTGGGGATACCCCCGGTGCCACGACACAGCTTATCATTCGAAAGGATATCGCATGGGTGGACGGCTATGAGATGCCCGACCTATCGGATTTGGAGTTCGGGTTTACGGTAAAGGTGGACGGCGCGCTGTATGCGAACGAAGCATATGATATCTATGACGTGGGAATGACGACAAAGATTGACAGCGGCCGGACGGAATCTGACGGCACGTTTTCCATGACGGGCGATACGACCGTCGTATTTCACGATGTCGAGGTCGGCGTTGATTATGAGGTGAGCGAGACCGGGAACGTCGATGGATGGCGCGCGACGGGGCAGACCTCTTACGCGGGCGCTACGACAAGCCCGATGGTGTATTGCTACTTTAATAATGAGGGCGCGGATTTTATCGTAACGAAAGACCGCGCGGACGGCGCCACGGGGCAGGCGTTTTCTTTTATCCTTTCTGACGACGCAGATAATCCGATGGCGGACGTCCCGTATTACACCTATGACGCGAAAGGAAATCTTACGGGCTCCGGCATGACAGACGCGGATGGCGGCTTCCTCCTCTGCGCGGGGGAACAGATCCTCTTTACCGGCATCCCGGACGGGGCGGAGTATAAAATTACCGAGAACGTCGGGGATCAATATATCGTGACATCCGATGATGCCGATGACGACAGCATCACCGATACCGAGGATTACGACCGCATTGACAAGCACACGTTTGTAAATGAGGAACTGACCGATATTACGATCACGAAATACGGCAGCCGGTTAAACAGTGACCGAAACCTGCTTGGCGGCGCTGCGTTTACAATCTATCAGTTAAAAGACGGCGGCGACCCGGATGACGATGCGGCCTGGGAGCCTTATCCGGACGCGGACAAGGCAACAAAGACGACAGACAGCACGGAGGGCAGCGAGACCTATGGCATGTTGACCTTTGAGAGCCTGCCCGCCGGAACATATCGGATCGTCGAGACGGAAGTCCCTGAAGGGTATGTAAAATTAGGGGATCCGATTGAGGTGACCCTGCCGTTTACCTCGGAAAATGAAGTGGATGGCGCTGTCTACAGCGAACGCGACGGTGTGTATTATATTTATGACCTGGAATATGCAGTTGACAATATGGCACAGCTTATCACGATGCCGAATACCGGCAGTAAAGCCTGGATCATCTTCTTGATCGCGGTCGGCGGCGGCGTGGCAGCGCTTGGGTCTGTCTATGTGTATCGGAGACGCCATAGCGGAAAGGAGAAAGGAAGGGTATGAAAAGGAATAGAAAGAGCTTGAGAAAGAGATCCGGAAGAGCCCTCCTCTCCCTGCTGTTGGCAGCGGCTCTTACCGTGGGCGGCATGACGACGGCTCTTGCCACGGAAGAGGATCCGACTGCGGGCGCGGCGGAGACGGAAGAAGCTGCAAGCTCGGTGCCCGCGGAGGACAGCGTGACGGTCAGCTCCGATGAATCTAATGCCGCGGCTGCGAATATTGCTGCGGAGGATGCCGATGCCACGGCTGCGAATATTGTTGCGGAGGATGCCGATGACGCGGCGGACGATACCCTTGGTGCGGGCGATGAGCAGGAATCCGGTGTGGACAATGCTTCCCCGGTTGTCATAGATGCGCCTGAAAATACGTCTGACACTGCAAACACAACGGATAACGACGCAGACACGTCGATCAATGACACAAAAGGGGTTGTCCTCGCATCGAACCCCGACTACGACCCGTCGTACGGCCTTTACGGCGGCTATGACGGACGAGATTCCATGGACGAACTGGATACGGCGGGAGCCTGTGTCGGCTGGGACATCGCGACAAGGTCTGCCATCACGAGCGACTCGGGCCTGTGGTGGATCGATGACTATTATGTCGGTGAGAGCAGCCTTTATGATACGGAGAAGACGGACGACTTTTCCTTGAAGTATCAGGTGGAATTTCACGCTTCGGAGGATCTTGCCGCAGGAGCGGTCCAGATCGTGATCGACGCGTCGATCGGTACATATCGGGATGGCACGAACATCATCCCGACGGACATCGGCATCCCCTACGGGACACCGGGCGATTATACGACGAGCTCCTCCTCGCCGTTTAATTATTATTACATGGATGAGAATGGGAAGATCCTGACTGCTGAGGAGGCAAAAACGGCAGAAGGCGTGCAGATTGTCGTTTGGAACTATCGGGACATTGCCTCGGGAAGCAATGCCATGTTCCAGGTGCTCTATCAGAATATGGACATCATGCAGATCGCGGATCAGACCGAATGGAGTCTCGAAGTCAGTGCCGAAGTGGATATCCTGGTCACGGATGACGATGGGAATGTCACAGAAACGAGAACGGAAACGGTAGATGGAAACACGCTGCATGGCGACGTGGACACCTATGCCACATTAAACTCCGTTACAAAGAAAGCTTATACATCGGCCTCGGCCTCCTATACGCCGGAGCTTTATACGCAAAATCAGGTAAACAACTATATCAGCGGAACTTTGGGAGAGCCGTATGCGAGCCATTTTGACGAATACATCTACATCGTCTGGCAGGTGAGTGCCAGCGGACAAGCAAATCAGGCATGGACGCTCACACAGGATTATGACAACACGTATATTACAGTCGGAGACGAAACGGTAGCAGGTGCCGTTGTCGGCACCAGCGCGTCGACAAGCAGTTCTTCCACGACCTCACGTACATTTTCTAAGACGTACTATGTTGTGACCGCTTATCCAAAAGCAGAGTATGATGCTTTGGTGCAGGAATACGGGCAGGACAGGGTCCTTCTGGAAAACGACGTCCAGATGTCGGTCCATCCTGCGGATGGGTATGATGAGGACACGACAAAATCCGCTTCCGCCACGACCACCTGGGGCGAGTATGAATGGAACTATTCGGGTAACGGCATTGGGATCACTAAGGGAAACAACGGCACTTACAGCGCCTATCTGACCCTCTATGAGCTTAACGCCGCGAAGGAGCAAGATACCGGATCCTTCCCGTTTACCGTGAACAGTACGGACCGCCAGTATAGTTTGACACATTACACGGAAGGGGAAAATATCGGCCAGTGGATCGAGGGGAGCTATTACACGACCACGACCGTGGACGATGCGCTTTACGCTTATCCGAACGGCGGGACAACGCCTTCCCGGATGCTGACAAAGAATGACTATTACTTTTCCTCCGTCGCGATCACAACGACCGACACCGGTTACGATGTGTGGGAGGATAAAACGGCGTCTCCCGAGGCATATGATGGTGTGGATCAGAGTGTCTACATTTACGCAATGTTCTACGACGAAAGCGCAGAGGCGGATGACGATGGCTGGGAGTATGTCGCGACGGTGCCGTTTTCTGCGAGCGGTACGATGACATACACGTTTACCTCTGACGATCTGGCCCGTCAGCCCTACCGGGTTAAAGTCGTGCACTCTACGGCGAACTATTTGACTGCCTGCCGGATCTCCTTAAGCGTTATGCTGCGCTGTGATTCCCCGATGCTTGCGTGGTGCGCTGCCTATTGCGAGAAAAATGGGATAGACTATGACAGCTTAAAGATCGAGAATCTCTGCGGTGTGGCAGGACAGACCTACGGGGTACCCGGATATGCTGACGGAACGTATCTCCAGAGTCAGAACACGGGCGGCGACAACTATACTGAAAAAGACACCGAGACGGAAGAAACGCTGGCGGAGTTTACGGAGGACCTCTATGGTACGATCCTGCAGCGCGATAACGCAAATGTAACGCTCACGCGCCTTACGGAGACCGCCGCGGCATCCAAGAGCGTCTCGACGGAGAATGACGCTGCCAACGGCAGGGTGCTGGCCAACTACACGATCACGGCCTATGAGGCCTACAACGTGACCGGTTCCTCCACTGTTGATACCCTTAAGGAGGCCGGGATCTCCCTTCCGGAGCGGCATGAGGTGGTGTATTACGACCTGCTTCCTTACGGGATGCAGTTCAACGCAAATGCCACAGTAACCGCGGGGCGGATCACGACCATGTCCGGCAACTGGCAGACCAATGCAAGAGCATGGGATACGACAGGCGTTACCGTGACGGTGGAAAATGCGGATGTCATCACAAACTGGAATGGGACCGGCCGGACGATGGTCATTTTCCACATCCATTACGACGGGGACGACGCCAGTGCCTATTATAATAACCTTTGGTTTGAAGGATTCGGCATTTCGTTTCAGGCATACTATGACTGGACTGACTTAGATGTTGTCGATGCGGAGTACAATATCGCGGCCTATATCGTTGAGGGAGAGGAGGACGAGGCTCCGGAGGAACTGCTCGGTAAAAAGGGGTCTCAAGTATATAAGGATGACGGCTCGGCGAGCCTGGCAAGCCAGTATGCGCCGTTTATGGGTGTTGAGGACCTGAACGGGGACGGCTATGCGGACCTGTATACGAACATGTACGCGTCGACGAGCACGAATACAAATGTGGCGACGGCCAGTTCGGACAGCATAAAAAAACTTGTCCGAGCCGATGATGATGACGTGGCAGAGTATGGGACCACTGCAGTCGTTGGAAACGGAAAGGGATATACGTACGAGATCTCCCTGACGAACAGCTATGGGGCGACATTATCAGGCGTGGTCTTATATGACCGCCTCGAGTACTCCGTTGAAGACGGTCGTGCCGACGTGGAAAACGAATCGAATCCGGACTCTGTGTTTCATGGGCTTCCGGACAGCGAGATCTATGACAACTGGAAAGGAACCTTCACGGGCGTATCGCTTACGGCTCTCACTGATGCCGGGATCGATCCGGTCGTGTACTACAGCGCAGACAGGAATGCTCCGATCTCCGGGAACGGGGATGAAAATGGTGTGGGGAAGACAACGCCATCGGATGTCCTTACTGAAGCGAACGGGTGGTATACCGAAGAACGGTTTATAGAAATATACGGAGACCTTTCGCTGGTGGCGGCGATCGCGGTCGACATTTCAAAAACAACGGACGGCAAGGACTATATCCTTGGTGCCGGTGAATCGTTATCCTTCCAGATCCATATGACGGCGCCGGATGGAAGCGATTATCTTTACGCGTTTAACAATCCGGGTTATTACTCTGTCAGTACATCCGTGAATGGCGATGTGACAAGTTCCACGGATATCGGCGATACCGTACGCGTGGAACTCGGCGAAGCGGGGGCCATTGAAGTAGAAAAGGAATTTGCCGAAGGGGCCGAGATCCCTGCGTCCATGCAAAACGCAAGGTTCACATTTGAGATAGCCAGAAAAGGATCCATTCTGGCAAATCAGGAATACATGCTATATGTCTGGGATGAAAATGCCAGGGACTGGATCTCCACCGGCGTGATCAGCGCGACGGACATGAATGGACAGTTCACTTTGAGAGCCGGACAGAAGGCTGTGTTCAGCCAGTTGGTCGATGTCGAAGGTGTGGAGGTCACGGAGGTCGAAAGTGTGCTCTGGGATTCCGAAGAGACAGAGTCTGATCCGGATGTAACAGAGAATACCCGTTATCTCCTGTTTGAGAACAGCTATCGCTCACCCGTGTACTTGTATAAGACAGCGGAAACGACTGACCTGGCAACGGATGAGGAACTCGCGGATGCCGCGTTTACGTTCCGCCTGGAGGTAGACACGGACGGCGACGGTGAATACGAGCCTTACGCGAACGGGGTGTATCTGTATGTAAAAGAGGTGCTCACAAACGGTTCGAGCCCGGCCATTGACACCGCGAAAGGCGACGGCGGATACGGATACACGGATGAAAGTGGCGAGGTGACGTTAAAACTCGGCGATATCATTGTGTTCTTCCCGTGCGATGCGGACGGCAATTATCTCAACGTTCCGTATCGGATCGTGGAGACCGAGGCGGGTGATGAATGGGTATGTTTTGATGACACCGTATCCGGAACCACAACGGATACGGGGAAATCCAACACCATCACGAATTACTATAAATACAGGAGCCTGATCATCACAAAAGATCTGTCTGATTACGATCATGACCTTGCGGATTGTGAGGATGAATGGACATTTAAGCTTACAGATGCAAATGGAGATCCGGTCACCGGCAACCACTGGTATATGATCGACGCGGACGGCAATCCGATCGAAGGGGAAGAGGGCTGCCTTAACAAAGAAGGCGAGTTTACGTTCAGCGGAGCAGGGGGCGGCAGGCGTGTCGTCGTCGATGGCCTTGTCGAAGGCGGGAAGTATACCCTGACTGAGACAAACTATAACGAAGAACTATACGAAACTGTCAACGAAGGTACGGGCGATGTGACAATGCCGACCTATGCGATCACACGGTCTATCACGATCACGAACAAATTCCTGTTAAAAGACCTCTCGGTCTCCAAACTGGTACTTTCGAAAGACTCAGAGACAGACCTGAACGGCTATGTATTTACGTTTACACTGGAGAAGTATCATAACGACAGCGGAGAATATGAACCGGCGGCAGATGTTCCTTACACCATCGAAGACGGAGACGGCACCGTTTTGTATACAGATGAGAATGGCCGGTTTATCTTAACGAGTGGCCAGACGGCCCTCTTTGATGACATCGGCTACATGGACGATGTGTTCCGGATCACTGAGACGCCGGATGAAACATATCCGCAGATATTCCCCAACGGTTCCTATGATGCCAAACTGGGATCGGACGGCGATTCCGTGCAGTTTATAAACGGAGACTTTGACAATGTCGCTTCCCTTACCAAGAAACTGGTTGGACTCGATGAGACCGGCGAAGCCTATGTTGCTGTCGTAGAAGGCGACAACAGCGCCGCGACCCTTGCGGGGGAGTCAGACGATATGCCTTACACCGTTGCAGTGACGTTCGGCGTGTACGACGGAGAGGAATGCGTAACCGAAGAGGAAGGTGCGCTGATTGACTATGACAGCGACAATACGGCGTACCCGTTTGTGTATATTAAAGTCGGGGCGGACGGCTCTTATGAGTTGAAAAGCTATAACGGCGGCGTAATGACAGAAACGCTCGCTCCTTATGACTATATCTATCTTGCCGAGATCGGGGACTATACGGTAAAAGCCTCCGAGTCGGCTGACATGGAAAGAATCCTGTTAAATGTATCCAGTGATGTCGCGGAAGAGATCGGCTCGGATCAGATCCTCTCCGAAGGAGATGTGATGAGCGGGTCCGCCGCGGCAAATGAGAACATTGTCCTTGTTAACAATATTTCCTCGGCGAACAAGGAGTCTGAGATCTTCAAGCTAATGACGGAGACTTCCGAAGAAGTTACTACAGGTTCGCAAATTACGTTCCTCGTTCAGATTTACGACGAGGCAAGCAGTACATGGTCGCCTGCATCCGGGATTAAGTATATCACGATGGACGGTTACACCGGAGACGGCAAGACGGATGACGGCGTTACCTACCACGATACCAGTGGCTGCTGGCCGACATCCGGGGTCTTAACGACCGGGTCGGACGGCAGGATCACACTTACCAAGACAGAGGATGGCTATCCATACATCCGCTTTGTTGCGGATGTTGTGTATGCCAATGTTTCTGGTGATGTGGCGGATGGCACACTGCGGATCATCGAGTCTGAAAGCGGAACGGATGCATCCTGGGGCTGCCTTGTGGGTTATGACGGCGAAGGTTGGACCGGTGGCCCTGCGCTGGATATCACGAATGCTGACACGTTCTACAATGGAAATGACAGCAGTCTGCAGTTTGAAGTGGAAAAAGAGATGGCGGATGGCAGTGATTGCGAGGAAGACTTTATCTTCTACTTAAAGCAGATACTTTCCACAAGCACATCGCCTGTCACTTCCATGGACCAGATTACGGAGTCTGAAGCAGGAACCGGAGTGTCTTATGATATTTATGACGTTGCGACCGGTCGGAAGATCGGCGAAGGTGTGACGAACGCGGATGGCAGCTTTACCTTAAAACCCGGGCAGTATGCCAGGTTCTATGTACCGGAGGATGCGTCCTGGTATGTATACGAAGGCGTCAACCCCGGATACCCGCTCTACAGCACCCAGGCGAACGATGATAAGGATGATCCGGGAGAGTGGGGCTACGCCGAAAATGCGTCCATCGTGGATGAGACAAACGGCGTGGTGCAGGAAACAACGAACACTTCTGCGACAGCCAGGATCGTCCTGACGCTGACCAGTAGCGCGACGAAAGATGTGCTCTCAGGCGGTGTGTTCGACCTGTATAAGGACGGTGATCTGATCCGGAGCGGCCTTGTGACGGATGCGAACGGCCAGATCATTTTGACAGGCTGCACAGCAGGTGCGTACTACTTTGTTGAGACAAGTGCTCCGGGTGGATATGTTTTGCCGGATACGCCGGCTTCCGAAACGGTTACCGTTCCGGAAGGATTGCAGTCGATCCCGGAATATGATGTAAATATGGAGAACCGTCCGGCTGCAGTAAACTATGCGGTGAAGATTTGGGGCATTCAGGTCGATACCTATTCCTATAACGGCGGTGCGACCACGCAGACTGCAGGCTTGACATTCGGGCCGGCGCTTGGCGCGGATCATTTAAACAGCTATGTTTCCCGCGAAACAGTGATCGAAGACGGCGGTTCTCATGGATCCACGTATTGTATCCACGATATGTCCTGGAACGAGATCATCGTACAGAGTAAGGCTGATCCGACGGTGTTTGCGGATTGTAAGGCGAACGGCTGTACCAAAGCTGTAGGACTGCATCTAAACGATACTTTAGGCAATCAGACAACGATCGAGCACTACCTGAACCGGAGTTACAGCGGTGACGGCGTAAGCACGCTGTATCATCTGCTGAACTATGATTATGCCGGCAGGTGGAATTACTCCCGTGATGAGGCTTCCTCCACCGATCTGGCCAATATCTACGCACAGTCCCGCGTTCGGGTTACATTAAACGGAGACAGCTCCGACGCGAATCTGAAATATGCCAGTGCGACCGGAGACGGATCGGATCTCTGTGACGAGGACAACTGTCTGCTCAGCTGTTTCCCGGCAGAGCTGCAGGATGCGATCGTGCCGAGGACGGTACTGGCGAGTACCAGTGAGTATGATAAGACCACTTATGACATGTTGTGGCTGCCTGCCAGAAGTGAGGTCGGAGCTGACTATGCATTTGATAATGGTGATGATTACGGCATTGTAAGTAATGACAGCGATCGGGTTGCCTATGAGTTTGGCGATGAAAGTGCGACGAGCGGGGCATCCTGTATCTGGTGGACGCGCACACGAGACATTAGTTTTACTTACGCTGTGTATGGAGTAGACGCTACTGGAAATCCTGCTTATAATGCACCTTCTTCTATTCCCTATGGGCTGTCACCTTGCTTCTGCATTGAGTGATCCGTTTTTAGGAAAAAATAAAAAATCTTTATAGTGTAACTTATACTGGCATCTCCCCGTCTGCCGTGATACAATGGCAAAAACACTTGTAGCAGGAACGCGAGGAGATCGTGGATAGAGTACAGATGCGGCAGATGCTGCAGGAGATGAGACGTGATTTTCATCGCTATCCGGAGGACGGATGGCGCACATACCGGACGAGTATACTGGCAGCGGAAGAATTGGAACGTGCCGGGTATACCGTTTCCATCGGCGAGGAGATCCTTCCGGCCGCGCAGGCCATTAACCCGCCTTCGTCGGAGTCGGCGCAGGCGGCTTTGGATCGCTGCCGGGAAGAATTACGCGGTGAAGACGTGCCGAATGGACTTTGGGAAAAGTGGGCGCCGCGCATGGGAAACCTGGGCGGCGTCATCGCGACCTATGACAGCGAGCGTCCGGGACCAACGCTGGCTTGTCGGTTTGACACGGACGCCCTGCGGATCGCGGAGAGCGAGGCGGCGGAGCGTCTCCCGGTTCAGGAGGCGTTTGCTTCCTGCCATGAAGGGTGTTTTCACGGCTGCGGCCATGACGGACACACGGCGGTGGGACTGGTGACGGCTCTGCGCGTGATGGAGGAACGGGAGTCCCTTTGCGGGAAACTGATTTTTATCTTTCAACCGGCCGAGGAAGGGGTGCTTGGCGCGAAGAGTTACTGCGCGAACTGGCGCTTCGGCCCGATCGACGTGTTTTTGGCCGGGCACATCGGCTTTACCGGGCCGGATACGTTTGTGGCCGGCGCAATGCAGCTTTTGGCCACGTCAGAGATCGACGGGGAATTTATCGGGCAGGGTGCCCACGCGGCCACGCCCGAGCGGGGCAAAAACGCTCTGTTAGCCTTGACGGAGGCGGTTGTCCGGATGCAGGAGATCCCGAAACCGGAGCAGGGCACGGTTCGTTTAAATGTCGGTGTGATGCAGGGCGGCGAAGCACGGAACGCGATCCCGGCTCACGCGAGTTTCCGGATGGAGACGCGGGGCTCTGCCAATGAGCTGAACGCGTATATGCGGGATGAGGCGGTGCGGATCCTTTCTGAGAGCGCGGAGAACTATGGTGTGGAGTGTCGCCTTGCGATCCGAAACGGCGGGGAAGCCGGGGACAGCAGTGAAGGTTTAAGCGAACGGATCCGACAGATCGCCGAGGAGACGGGACTCTATGAACACTGCGACCTGCATCAGGTGTTCGGCGCCAGCGACGACGCGGCCTCGTTTATGCGGATGGCGCAGGAGGCCGGAGGCCAGGCGGCGTACATGCTGTTCGGGTGTCCGGTGAATGAGCGGCATCACGAGAGCGGATTTGATTTTGACGAGGAGGTTCTGGAAAAGAGCTGTGAGATCTGGACCCGGGTCATCCGGGACATACTGGAAGAAAAGTAAATCGCCATAAGTTGCGAACAGTATCGTGGACGGGTTAAGATGAGGTAACCCGTCTTTTTTTGTACAAATTTTTATGGAGGGAACGAATGATGACAAGAGTATACGGCTATGTGAGAATTTCCAGTACGGACCAGAATGAGGATCGTCAGCTTGACGCGATGGTAAGCCGCGCTGTCCCGCAGAAGAATGTGTATGTGGACAAGGTTTCGGGAAAGGATTTCCAACGCGCGCAGTATCAAAAAATGGTAAAACAACTGCGGTCGGGAGACCTGCTTTTTATCGTAAGCATCGACCGGTTGGGGCGAAACTATGAGGAGGTGCAGAATCAATGGCGCATCCTGACGAAAGAGATCGGCGTGGACATCTGTGTGATCGACATGCCGCTGCTGGATACACGGAACGGCAAAGACCTGATGGAGACGTTTATTGCGGACCTTGTGCTGCAGATCCTGTCATTTGTGGCGCAGAACGAGCGGGAGAATATCCGCCGGCGCCAGGCCGATGGCATCGCGGCGGCAAAAGCGCGGGGCGTGAAGTTCGGCAGGCCGGAAGTCCCCCTGCCGGCGGATTTCGGAACGATCGTCAAGGCATGGAGGATGCAGCTCATTACGGAGGATGAGGCCGTGGAACGGTGTGGTGTGAGCAGGGCGACCTTCTACCGGTGGGTGCGTGAATGCAGGAACTAGCACGGATTCCGCCCGGAAAGCATCACCGTGAGTCTTCTGGCTGACGGAAGTGCTTTGCTGGATGACAGCGGCGAAGCGGTCACGGCCGACCTGAGCGCGGACGACTGGACCACCACCTTTAGCAGCGGCGGCACGTATACCTTGTATAAATACCGCGACCATGGCACCGCGATCGAGTATACGGTGGCGGAAGACCATGTCGCCGGATACACGCTTTCGGAAAACGAAGCGGTCGTTGGTGATGAGGGTACCGAGATTACGCTCACCAATGCGATGCACATGAGCTTCTCCCCGATGGACGAAGAGATCGTTCCGGAAAACGACGAGGAGGATGCCCCGGACAGCTGGGTAACAAGGGAGTCTGTCAACGAGTATGACGCGATCCAGATCGAGATGTCGACGACTCTGCCCGAGGTCAGCGGCGAACTGCTCGCGGAGGGCGACTTTACGCTTATGTTCCATAACGAGCTGGAAAGCGCGCTCGTCCTTGATGAGGAGAACGGGGATTTCCATGTATACATTGACGGGCAGCGGATTGATTCGCAGTACTACACGATCGACATCTTGGAAGACGCGGCAAGCCCCTTCGCGATCACAGCCCTCCGCTCTGTCGCGGATGACTGCACATTCCATGTGACCGTGGATCTGTCGGCACTTTACACCGACGGAGTGATCACGGAGGACGACCTTGGTGTCAGCGAGGTGCGGGTATTCTTCTTCGCGGACCTCGAGACTCTGGATGTCAACGGGTCTTACACCAGCACTGCCTGGTACGATGTGTCAAATGGAGATGACGTGCTCTACACTTCCGAGCAGAGCGTGGTCAGCGTGTACACCTTCGAAATCATCGCGAATGCCCTTGACAGTGAGACGGGCGAGCAGATCTCCGGTGTTAAGTTCGGACTATACTACGATGAGGAATGCACGATACCTGTCACCCGCAACGGAGAAGCCTTTACGGCCACTTCCGGTGAGGATGGGCAGGCCATGTTTGTCGGGCTGGCGGAAGGCACCTACTAGGTAAAAGAGCTGGCGGTTCCTGAAGAATATAAGCTGAGTGATGAGGTGGCGGAATTGAGACTTCTCGCCGAGGGCGGGGAGGACGACCATATCCGCACCGTTTCGTTCACAAACGAGCGGACAACGGAAGAGCCGGAACCCACGCCTGAACCGATTCCGGATACCGTCGATGTCAACGGTTCCAAGACCTGGGAGGACAATGATGATGCGGACGGTAAGCGTCCGGAGAGCATTACGATCGAGCTGCTGGCGGACGGCACGGTGGAAAAGACCATGACCGTGACCGAAGAGGATGACTGGGCATGGAGCTTTACCGACCTCGCCAAGTATGATGAGGATGGCGAGGAGATCGACTACACCATCGCCGAGGAGGCTGTGGAAGATTACACTACGACCTACGACGGCTACGATGTGACAAACACGTATGTGGAGCCCGAGCCGGAGCCCATACCTGAGCCGGAGACCGTTACTGTCAGCGGTTCCAAGACTTGGGATGACAACAACGACCAGGACGGCAAGCGGCCGGAGAGCATCACGATCGAGCTGCTGGCGGACGGCACGGTGGAAAAGACCATGACCGTGACCGAAGAGGATGCATGGGCATGGAGCTTCACTGGGCTGGATAAGTATGATGCGGATGGCAAGGAGATCACCTACACCATTTCCGAGGAAGCGGTAGAGAACTACACGAGCGAAGTGGTCGGCTATGACGTGATCAACACCCACACACCGGGCAAGCTGAGCATACCGGTCACGAAGATCTGGGACGATGACGACGACCTTGCAGGCTACCGTCCTGGAAGCGTCGTGATCGAGCTCTACAAGAACGGTGAGTCGACCAGCCAGGTCCTGGTCCTGAGCGAGGAGAACAGCTGGTCCGGCAGCTTTGACGATCTGGATGAGTACAACGAAGGCACAAAGAACGTGTATACCATAGAGGAGCAGGAAGTCGGCGATTACATTTCGGAGATTACGGGTGACGAGACGGGATTTGAGGTGACGAATATCTTCAATCCGGCGGCAGCAATACAAGGCCCCGGCCCTGAGACCGGCACGAGCGGCACCGGCGGCACAAGCGGCACGGGCACCACCAAGACGGATGATGCCGGCAACGTTGGCCTGTGGCTGGCCCTGGCGATTATCGCTGCGGCAGCTGTGGTCGGCAGCGTTTCGTTCCGTACGAGAAGACAGCGGGCACGTAGGTAATTGCTGGTATCAGAAACCATAGGAAACATTTTTCGAGGCAGCGTCGTTTTTCAAACGGCGCTGTCTTTTTAAATTTTTTTCTGGCGCCTCTTAGGCTTCCATGATACAATGGCAAAAAGCATTCCATTTCTTTCATGCGGCGCTCGCCGCATTCGGAGTTCATCCCGGCCGGTCGGCCTTTCGGACATTCTGTCAGAGATCTCAATGTCGAACGGAGGCGATTAGTATGAGCATCTTTGAATATGACGAAGAAAAACACATGCGACAGGAACGTGAGGAAAGCGCCACAAAAAATTTATTGCAAAATATCAAAGGTCTGATGGAGACAACGGGCTGGTCTGCGGAGGAAGCCATGGATAAAATGCAGGTCTCCGAGCACGACCGTGAAGCCGTGAGGCCTCTATTGTAACGAATAGGTACTGCACAAGAGAAATAGCAAAATGTTTTTACGCACCCTGCTGGGCATTTGCCCGGCGGGGTGCCTTATGTTTAATCGGCGTTAAATTTGACTTTCGCAAATGGCGTATGATAATATAAAAACATAAAAATATAACAAACATAAACATATGGGGTAATGCATATGGAAGAGAAAAACAACCATCTTTCCGATGAAGAGGTCGTGAAAAGAGCAAAAGCTGCTGTCAGAATTGAATTAGAGAAAAATCGCGAGAAAGGTATTCCATCGGCGGTATACGACAGAAAGACCGGGAAAATATATCAAATCAACAGCGACGGGACACGTGTTGAGGTTGGCAAAAGAATCCTCAAGGGAAGTTACAGTGAACGAAAGAAAGCCTGAGATAGTTGTCTTTGCAGGGCCAAATGGTTCCGGGAAAAGTACGCTTACCGAACTTCTGAAACCATCCATGGACTATATCAATGCGGACGAGATAAAGAAAAATCTGAAATGTTCTGACGAGGAAGCAGCACGGATTGCTGAGAGTCAGAGGGAAGAGCATTTGGCAAGACGAGAGGATTTCTGTTTTGAAACTGTTTTATCGACTACAAGAAATCTTGATTTGTTGCAACGAGCAAAGGAAGCGGGATATTTTATCCGATGTTATTATATCTTGACTGCAGATCCGTGGATTAATGTTATTCGTATTAGACTCAGGACTCTATCCGGTGGACATGATGTCCCAGAGGATAAAGTGATATCCAGATATCAAAAGGCGTTGGATCTGGTGAGCGAAGTGGTCGCGGTCAGCGATGTATGCCATATCTATGATAATTCAGAAGATTTCCCGTTCCGAATTTTTAAAAAACGAAAAGAAGAAATGTGGTTTGATGAATGTGGAGATTGGGAGAGCAAAGATATTTCTCTTTTAACAGGTATGCAAGACTTGACAAAACGCGATCTAAACAATTCATCTAGATGAACGTTTGATAAGCGATCTGATCCCTTTCAAGAGGACAAAGACAATATTAAAAAGTTTTTGATTTAAAACCTGCCGAGTAGCTGCTCGGCAGGTTGTCTTTCCGCTTGATGCGATGAAGAGCCGCGCGGTTCCGAAAAAGAATTTGTATGTGGACAAGGTGTCGGGAAAGGACTTCCAGCGCGCGCAGTATCAGAAGATGGTACAGCAACTGCGGCCGGGCAATCTGCTCTTTATCGGAAGTATCGACCGGTTGGCGCAAAACGAACAGGAGAACATCCGCAGGCGCCAGGCCGATGGCATCGCGGCGGCAAAGGCGCGTGAGTGTAATTACGAATAAAATAAAAAAATTAGCACTCACCTATTGACAGTGCTAACAATATGTGGTAAGATGTGTTCAACAGATAGAAAACAACCACATTTTATCTGAAAAATAATCAAATTTATTCTATAGAAAGAGAGGATTACGAATGATGAGACCGAGTGTTGTGTATCAAGGAAAGGTAGTAGACAGTGTGTTTGATGACTTTTTTAAGGACGCGTTTTTCCGTTCGGTCGGGAACGCGGACGTGAGCAGCATAAAAACCGATATCAAAGATTGTGAAGACCATTACGAGATCGATATGGATCTGCCCGGTTTTTCCACCGAGGATGTGAAGGCGGAGCTCAAAGACGGCTATATGACCATCAGCGCCGATCACTCCGAGGAGAAGGAGGAAAAGGACGAGGAAGGCCATTACATCCGCAGAGAGCGCTACAGCGGCCGCTATCGCAGGAACTTCTATGTGAGCGACGCGGTGACGCAGGAAGACATCAAAGCGAAATACACCGACGGTGTGTTGAAAGTGACGGTGCCGAAGGTGGAGAAAAAAGTCGAAGAAGAAGAGAAACAATCCATAACGATAGAAAGCTAATTTTCTATATCTCCCTCCTTGAAAAAGGAAGAGCGGCTTCTCCTGTATAATGCAGGGGAGGCCGCTCCTTTTGTTTTTTTTCGGAAACATTCGCTCTGGTCTCCGCCGGGGAAATAGTGTATAATAGCTGTGTAATGGTTTTATATGATAGCAGTAGGAGGTTGTATGAAAAAAATCTTATTCGCGGCAGCCGAGGCGGTGCCGTTTGTCAAGACAGGAGGCCTGGCGGATGTGGTCGGGTCGCTTCCGAAGTATTTCCCGAAAAAAAACTATGATGTGCGGGTGGTGCTCCCGAAGTATCGGTTCCTCGCGGAGACCTATCGTTCGCGGATGGAACGGGTCGGGGTGTGTTCCGTATATTTTCACAAGAAGAATCAGTATGCCGGGATCGACCGGTTGGTCGAAGACGGCGTGACGTTTTATTTCATTGACAGCGAGACCTATTTTGTGGGGGATGCCCCTTATGGGGAACTCGAACGGGACGCGGAGAAATTTGCTTTCTTTTCCATGACCGTGGTCGCGATGCTGGAGTCAATCAAATTTCAGCCGGACATCATCCACTGCCATGACTGGCACACCGGTCTCGTCCCGGCCTTTTTGGAGGCGTTTTGCCGCGGGGAGAAGTTCTATCATGATGTCTGCTTTGTCTATACGATTCACAACCTGGCGTATCAGGGGGGCCGTCCCATCGACGAGTTTCGCCCCCTGACAAAACTTCCGGATGCATATTTTACGGAGGAACTGCTTGTGAAAGACGGTGAGGTGAACCCGTTAAAGGGCGGCATTGTGTTCTCCGATTATGTCACGACGGTCAGCGAGACGTATGCCAGGGAGATTCAGACGCCGGAGAGAGGCGAGGAGTTAGACGAGCTTCTTCGGGCGCGGTCGGATCATCTGGTCGGAATCTTAAACGGGCTGGACTACCAGGATCAGGATCCCGAGACGGACCCGCGCATCGCGCATCGGTTCACGGGCGATCTCATCGGTTACAAATCCGCCAACAAGGCCGATCTGCAGCGTGAACTGCGTCTGGATGAGCGGGAGGAGATCTTCCTCATCGGGATGGTTTCGCGCCTCACCGATCAAAAAGGCTTTGACCTCGTTGAGCCGATCCTGGATGAGATCCTCTCGAGCGGGGAAGTTCAACTGGCGGTTCTCGGTACGGGGGAGGAGCAGTACGAAACGATGTTTCGGAATTACGCCGAAAAATATCCCGGGCGGATCTCCGCGAACATCGGCTATTCGGAGGAACTGGCGCAGAGAATCTACGCGTCCTGTGACGCGTTTCTGATGCCGTCGCTCTTTGAACCCTGCGGCTTGAGCCAGCTTATGGCGCTGCGTTATGGCACGGTGCCGCTCGTGCACAAGACGGGCGGCCTTGCCGATACCGTGGAGCCGTATGACGAATCCGAACATACTGGTACCGGGTTTTGTTTTCCCGACTGCGAAGCGGACGAGGTGCGCGATATGATCTGCCGGGCCCGCAAGGTCTTTGTCGAGAGCCCGGAAGAGTGGAAAGGCATCATAGAGCGGGGTATGGCGGCAGACTTTTCCTGGAATGCCTCCTGCGAAAAGTACGCGGCACTCTACGATCGGGTTATAAAAGAGGCGGCTGCGCGGCGCGCGCAGGAGAAAGCCGACGCCGCGAGAGAAAAAAAGGCGGCGCGGAAGGCGGAGAAGGCGGCGCGGAAAGATCAGTAGAGGATCCGGTCCTCCCCGGGGGAGTAGTAATAGGCATGGTCAGACAGCAGATCCTCCGGCGCGACCTGCGTCTCATTGACTTCCCGCACCATCCCGGAGAATTCCTCCAGCCGGTCCGGCCCTTTGTCAGGGATAAGGATGAGCTCATGGATGCTGCTCGGGAGGATATAAAAGCCGGATTGAAACTGTTCGGCATAGGAGCGCATCAGGCCGTCGTAGGCCATACACGCGGCGCCGAAGAAGCCCTCTTCATTGGTGAGCACATACATGGGAAAGCGCGGATTGACGGGGATGGGGCTTTCCCCATCGTCCTTTTCGGAGAGCATGCCGGCGAGCATCTGATCGATGCTCTGCAGCTTCGGGGGAAGGAGCGTTTCGGCGTTTTCCATGGCGAGCGGGAACAGGTCTTCGGCTGATTTTTTCCACAATGTCAAGTGGGAGCGATCGACCAGGATCGTCGCGTTCCCGATCTCCGGATCGACGGGAAACAGACAGCAAAAGACGAGCGCGAGGTCCAGAAACGGAATATGGGGCAGTTCCTTTTCCAGGAGCCCCTTATTTTTTTCGCCGTGGATGAGCTTCGGAATGACGCGGCCGCGGACCCGCTCAAAATCCGTAAAAAATCCGACATCAATGTGATCCGATGTCTTGTTGCGCGTATAGGACGCGAGGATACGCCGATAGACAGCCGGAAAACTGTCGCCGTCGCGGAGCATGCGATAATAGTAGTTGAGATACAGGGTCGGGCCGATGTTTACCCCGTTTTCCAGGATCACAAGGCCGTCGAGCGACTCGCCGTTGTTGCGATAGACTTTGCGGATCGTGATGTGTTTGGGATCGGGGATGTCCTCCGATAAACGCTGCAGAATGGTTTCTTTGAATGTTTCGTAATTCACTGATTGTTTTCGAAACATGTGATAGACAGATCAGTCAACCAGATTTTAGCACAGGCGGCGGGCCTTTACAATAAAAAGTTGGGGTTTTTGCTTGTATCCCGCCGCGCGTCTGGGTATACTGTTAAGGAATGAGGAAAATGCGATGAAGTGGATCCGATATACGATCGATACAACCACGGAAGCGGAGGATCTGGTCAGCTGCGCGCTCTGCGACCTCGGGATTAAGGGCGTGGAGATCGAGAATCTCGTGCCGCTGTCTGAGGAGGATGTGTCAAAGATGTTTGTGGACATCCTGCCGGAGCTTCCGCCGGATGACGGGACGAGCCGCGTCAGCTTTTATCTGGAGGAAGGCGCGGAGAGGGAAGAGATCCTCGCCCGCGTGCGGGAGGCGCTTTGTGACCTGCGCGCGTTCACGGACCCCGGCCCTTGCACGATCACGGAGAGCGAGACCGAGGACGCGGACTGGATCAACAACTGGAAGGAGTTTTTTCACGCGTTTACGATCGAAGCCCCGCGCGCGGAGGAAAGCGCAGCCGGGCAGGACGACGCAGAGACTGCGCGGCGGGACATCCTGATCAAGCCGACCTGGGAGGCGCCTTCCGAGGAGGACACGGAGAAACTCGTGATCGAGATCGACCCCGGCATCTCGTTCGGCACGGGAGCGCATGAGACGACGCAGTTGTGCATCCGCCAGCTGATGAAGCATGTAAAGGCGGGGGACGCGGTGTTGGATATCGGCTGCGGCAGCGGGATCTTGTCTATTGTCGCGTGCCGGCTGGGCGCGGGGCAGGTGACCGCGGTTGACATCGACCCGGACTGCATTGATTCCACGCGCGCCAACTTTGCCGTTAACCGCCTGGCGGAGGAACAGGGCGAATTCCTGATCGGGAATCTGATCGACGACCCGGCTTTCAGGGAAAGGCTCGGCGGGGCACGGTTTGACATTGCGGCCGCGAATATCCTGGCGGAGGTCATCGTCCCTCTGGCACCGCTTATCCCGTCGCTTTTGCTGGACGGAGGCATCTTTATCGCCTCCGGGATCCTCGATACAAAGGAAGAAATGGTATGCGCGGCCATCGAGGCGGCGGGCCTTGCCATCCGGGAAGTGACCCGGCAGGGCGAGTGGATTGGCATCACAGCGGAGAAACCGATATGCAGCAATTTTTCGTAGAAGACAGTCAGGTAAGCGAAAATGCCATCACCATCACAGGCAGCGATGTGCATCACATCAAAAACGTACTGCGCATGAAGCCGGGAGAGAAGATCCGGGTCAGCACCGCGTCGGGACAGGACTATTACTGCGAGATCGCGATGCTGGGTGACGGGTTTGTGCAGGCGGAGATCCTGGATGAGGAGGTCCCGCGGACAGAACTTTCCGCCGATCTCTATCTGTTCCAGGCGCTCCCGAAGGGCGACCGCATGGAGTATGTCATCCAAAAGGCGGTGGAGCTGGGGGTGTACGAGATCATCCCGGTCGCGATGAAGCGCTGTGTCGTCAAGCTCGATGAAAAGAAGATCGAGAAACGGCGGACGCGCTGGCAGACGATCGCCGAAAGCGCGGCACAGCAGGCGAAGCGCAGCTTCGTGCCGCATGTGCACCGGCTTATGACGTTTGAGGAGGCGCTCGCGTACGCGGACGAACACTGTGACATCCGTCTCGCGCCGTACGAGGACGCGCGCGGCATGCAGTCGACGGTGGACGCTTTACAGACGCTTGCGCCCGGCCGATCCGTCGGCATTCTCATCGGGCCCGAGGGCGGCTTCGCGCCGGAGGAGATCGATGAGGCGGAAAAGAGCTGGAAAGTGCTCTCGCTCGGAAGGCGGGTTTTGCGCACGGATACGGCGGCGGTGTGCGCGCTGTCCGCGGTGATGCTCGCGCTCGAGGAGCGGGAGGAAAACATATAGCGGGGATGCGCAAAAAAGCGTATTCGGCCCTGGGAGGCCTATATTCTGAGGAGTTACATGATGGAAGTGTATCTGGACAACGCGGCTACAACACAGTGCTCTGACGCTGTCATGGAGCGGATCGCGCAGGTCTCGACCGTGGACTACGGCAATCCGTCTTCCCTGCACGGGAAAGGCGTGGCCGCCGAACGGTATGTGCGGGAGGCCGCGCGGGAGATCGCGCGGACCCTTCGCTGTGAGGAGAAAGAGATTCTCTTTACCTCCGGGGGAACGGAATCCAACAACCTCGCCATCATCGGCGGGGCGATGGCAAACCGGCGGCGCGGACGGCATCTTGTAACGACGGCCATTGAGCATCCGTCTGTCCAAAATGCCATGAAGTTTCTGGAGGAACTGGACTTTGAAGTGACGCGCCTGCCGGTCAACGGATATGGGGAGATCGCGCCGGAGGCACTTGCTGACGCGCTTCGCGACGACACGGTCCTCGTGTCCGTCATGATGGTAAACAATGAAGTGGGCGCCCTGGAGCCGGTTGAAGAGGCCGGCCGGATCATTCACGAACGCAGTCCGGAGATCCTGTTTCATGTCGATGCCGTACAGGCATACGGAAAGTTTCGGATTCACCCGAAAAAAGCGCAGATCGATCTGCTCTCGGCGAGCGCGCACAAGATCCACGGTCCGAAGGGCGTCGGGTTTTTGTATCTCCGCGATCGGGCAAAAGTCCGGCCGATCACGTTCGGCGGCGGACAGCAGCGCGATATGCGCTCCGGCACGATCAACGCGCCGGGCATCGCCGGCATGGGCGAGGCGGCGCGGGAGGCCTACGCGGATCTGGACGCGAACGTGGAGCGGATGTATGCGCTGCGGGAGCAGTTTATCAGGCGGCTCCTCGCGCTGGAGGATGTGCATGTAAACGGGCGGATCCCTGGCGGCGCGAACGGGTCGGATCTTCGCGCGGAGAAAGCCGCCGACGCGTTCGGGGCTGACCTTCGCGCGGAGAAAGCCGCCGACGCGCCGGAGCGAAACTGTGCGCCGCACATCGTAAGCGCGACGTTCCTTGGCGTAAAGAGCGAAGTCCTTCTCCACGCGCTCGAAGAAAAGGGCATCTATGTCTCGGCAGGCAGCGCCTGCGCTTCCTCTCATCCGTCCGACAGCACGACGCTTTCGGCTATGGGTCTGACAAAGGCGGAGCAGGACTCGACGCTTCGCTTCAGCATGAGCGTCCACACGACCGCGGAGGAACTGGATTACACGGCGGACACGCTCGCGGAACTGCTTCCGGTCCTGCGGCGATATAAACATTTTTAGGAGGCGTCTATATGTACCGCGCGTTTCTTATAAAATACGGCGAGATCGGCATCAAGGGCAAGAACCGCTATCTCTTTGAGGACGCGCTCGTCCATCAGATCAAACTGGCCATGCAGGCCGTTCCCGGCGATTTTGTCATCAGTACGGAGCGGGGCCGCGTCTACGTGGAGGCAAAAGGCGAATTTGATTACGACGAGGCAATAGAGGCTTTAACGCGCGTCTTCGGCATCATTGCGATCTGTCCGATGTGGCAGGTGGAGTTGACGGACTACGCGCATCTGGAGTCGGCGGTCCTCGACTACATCGACGCGGTCTATCCGGACAAAGAGAAGAGCTTTAAAGTGTTTACCAAGCGCGCGGACAAGGAGTTTCCGATGAACTCGCAGGAGATCAACATCGCGCTCGGCGACGCGATCCTGGACGCGTATCCGCAGATGCGTGTGGATGTCCACGAGCCGGAGATCAGCCTGCACGTGGAACTGCGCACGAAGTTAAACATCTATTCCGAATCGATCCCCGGTCCCGGCGGCATGCCGGTGGGAACGGCGGGCAAAGCGATGCTCCTCCTCTCCGGAGGAATCGACAGCCCCGTGGCCGGTTATATGATCGCGAAGCGCGGCGTCGAGATCAACGCGGTCTATTTTCACGCGCCGCCGTACACGAGCGAGCGGGCCCGACAGAAAGTCGTGGATTTAGCGCGGATCGTGGCGCGTTACAGCGGTCCGGTCAAGCTCTTTGTCGTGAACTTTACCGACATCCAAATGGCGATCTATGACACGTGCCCGCACGATGAGCTGACGATCATCATGCGGCGCTATATGATGCGGATCGCGGAACATTTCGCGAACGAGGAGGACTGCCTCGGTCTGATCACCGGTGAAAGTATCGGGCAGGTGGCCAGCCAGACGATGAAGTCCCTCGCGGCGACGAACGAAGTCGTCACGATGCCGGTTTACCGGCCGCTCATCGCGTATGACAAGATCGATATCGTGTCGGTCGCGGAGCGGATCGGCACCTATGAGACCTCCATTTTGCCCTATGAAGACTGCTGTACGATCTTTGTGGCGAAACACCCGGTGACGAAGCCGAACGCGAACGCGATCCGGCGTTCGGAGAAGAAGCTGGAGGGGCAGATCGAAGCGCTGGTCGAGACGGCGATTGCCGCGGCGGAAGTGGAAGAGGTCCGGGCATAAAAAAAGCACTGCCGTGCGGCAATGCCTTTCTGAAATACTTACATTATGCCAGATAGGTGGTCAGGTTCACCAGGATCTCATCGGCGGTCTTGTCGTCCGCGTGAATGACCAGTTCGAGCGGCTCGGACAGATCCAGACTGAAGATCCCGAGCATGGACTTCGCGTCGATGACATAGCGGCCGGAGATCAAATCGAAGTCGTAATCGTAATCGGTGATATCCTTAACAAATGACTTTACCTTCTCAATGGAATTGAGTGATACAAGAACTTTTTTCATACAACGCCTCCCATAAAAAGTCCACTGTTTTCGTACAACACGGTTGTTATACTACTAGAATTTCCCCCGAAAGTCAACCGGCGGACGGCGGATCCCGAAAACGTACAATATGTCGATGGAACAAACGAGAAAAACAGCCGCGCTCCACAATCTGGGGTGCAAAGTAAACGCCTATGAAACGGAAGCCATGCGGCAGATGCTTGCCGACGCGGGTTACGAGATCGTCCCGTTTCCGGAGCCGGCGGATGTCTATGTCATCAACACCTGTACCGTGACGAACATCGCGGACAAAAAATCGCGGCAGATGCTGCACCGGGCGCGCAAGGCCAACCCGGATGCCATCGTCGCGGCCGTGGGCTGCTATGCCCAGGTGTTCCCGGAGAAGACGGCGGCGGACCCTGCCGTCGACATTATAGTCGGCAACAACGAAAAGCACCGCCTGGTTTCTCTTCTCGAAGAATACGAAAGCGCGCTCGCGGGCGGAAACACCGCCCAAAGCCGCACATCGGAGCCGGGGGAGTCCTGCCGGACGTGCGTTACGGACATCAACGCGCCGGATCAGCCCTATGAGGAGCTGTCCGTCCCGCGCCCGGCCGATCACACGCGCGCGTTTGTCAAGATACAGGACGGGTGCAACCGGTTCTGCAGCTACTGTGTCATCCCCTACGCGCGTGGCCGCGCGCGCAGCCGCGATCCGGGGCAGGTACTCGCCGAAGTGCGATCGCTGTCCGAAAACGGCTATCGGGAGATCGTATTGACCGGGATCCATGTGAGCTCTTACGGGCTGGACAACGGGGTCCCCTTAACGGATCTGATCCGGCGGATCCAGGAGATAAACGGCATCCGGCGGATCCGGCTCGGTTCCCTGGAGCCCGGGATCATTACGGAAGAGTTTGTACGGGAACTCGCCCACGCGGACAAGGTGTGCCCTCATTTTCATCTGTCCTTGCAGAGCGGCAGTGATACGGTCCTTTCGCGGATGAACCGGGATTATACGACGGCGGAATATCTGGAAAAGTGCGCGCTTTTGCGAGGCCGGTATGAGCATCCGGCCATCACGACGGACATCATTGTCGGCTTTCCGGGCGAGACGGAAGGCGAGTTCGACGAGACCCTTGACTTTGCCCGGCGTGCGGCTTTTGCCGCCATCCATGTGTTTCCTTACTCCCGCCGGGAGGGGACGGCGGCCGCCGGGATGGACGGACAGGTGGAGGAATTGGTCAAACAGGAGCGCAGCCGTGCGCTTCTCGCGCTCGCGAAGGAGCAAAAGGAGGCATTTGAAGGCTGGTATGAGGGGCGGCGCGTGGAAGTGCTGTTCGAGGAGCCGGTTTCCCGCGGCGGGGTATCCTACTATGTGGGGTTTACGCCGGAATATGTAAAAACCGCTTACCACACGGAAAAATCTCTCCGAAACGAGATAATGACGGTTGAATTTTCCCGTTTTATAGTATAAAATGAGGCTGGGATATAACTTTTTCCATACGAAGAGGCTGCTTTATGGATCATTTGGATCAAACACAATATTTTAAAGTGGACAAGGCGACGGAGCTGAAAGTGGGAGAGATCCTGGAGATCGTCTACAAAGCGATGCTCGAGAAGGGCTACAATCCCGTCAACCAGATCGTCGGCTACATCATGTCGGGCGACCCCACATACATCACGAGTCACAACAACGCCCGAAGCCTGATCATGCGAGTGGAGCGGGACGAGCTGGTAGAGGAAGTCTTAAACGATTACGCGAAACGGCACGGCTGGGAATAGAGGAACGGATATGAGGATCATGGGCCTTGATTTCGGTTCCAAGACAGTGGGGGTTGCAGTGAGCGACCCTTTGTTTGTTACTGCGCAGGGGGTGGAAATCATACGCAGGAAGTCCCCAACCAAGCTCCGGCAGACGATGGCGCGTATTGAGGAGCTGATTGGGGAATATGAGGTCGGACAGATCGTTCTCGGATATCCCAAGCATTTAAACAATACGGAAGGCGAACGGTGCGAGCGCACGCTGGAGTTTCGGGATATGCTCGTGCGCCGGACGGGCCTGCCGATCCTGCTCTGGGATGAGCGTCTGACCACGGTCATGGCGGACCGTACGATGGAGGAGAGCGGGATCCGCCCGGAAGACAGAGGGGAATATGTGGATAAGTTGGCGGCAGTCTTTATCCTGCAGGGATATCTGGACTCGCCGGAAAATACATTTGCGGAAAAGGAGAACCAATAAAAAAGATGGAAAAAATTATTTTTACGGATCCTGACACGGACGAGGAGATCCAGTTTTTTGTGTTGGAACAGACATGTATCGCGGGAGTCACTTACCTGCTCGTGGCCGAGGAGGCCGGAGACGAGGAGGAAGCGTTCGCGTACATTTTGCGTGAAATACAGACGGACGATGACGATGTGCTCTATGAGGTGGTAGAAGACGATGAGGAGATCCGGGCGATCGCGAAAGTCTTTGAGGAACTGATGGAGGACGTCGACATCGACTGTGACTAGAACGGAGGTTTTTTAAAACAGTATTATGGAAAGTGAAAAATTAAAGATCATCCCGTTGGGAGGTTTGGAATCCATCGGGATGAATATTACTGCCTTTGAATACAAGGACAGTATTATTGTTGTGGACTGCGGTCTGGCGTTTCCCGAAGACGACATGTACGGCATTGATCTGTGTGTGCCGGTGATCACCTATCTTCAGGACAACGCGGATCGCCTGAAGGCATTTTTTATCACACACGGACATGAGGATCATATCGGGGCGATTCCCTATGTGCTTCTGGAAGTCAACGCGCCGATCTACGCGACGCGGCTGACGATGGCTCTGATCGAGCACAAACTCGAGGAGCACAACCTCTTGGATACCGTGAAGCGGAAGATCGTAACCTATGGGCAGCATATCAACATTGGCGATTTCCGCGTCGAGTTTATCAAGACGAATCACAGCATTCAGGACGCGGCGGCTTTGGCGATCTATACCGATGTGGGCGTCATTGTCCATACGGGAGATTTCAAGGTGGATTACACGCCGGTCTACGGCGATGCCATCGACCTGCAGCGCTTCGGAGAGCTCGGGAAAAAGGGTGTGCTGGCGCTTATGTGTGACAGCACGAACGCGGAACGCCCCGGCTTTACCATGACGGAGAGTGTCGTGGGGCGGACGTTTGAGAATATCTTTTCCGATCACACGAAGCAGCGGATCATCATCGCGACATTCGCCTCCAACGTGGACCGCGTACAGCAGATCATCAACACCGCCTACAAGTTTGGCCGCAAGGTGGTCATAGAGGGGCGCAGCATGGAAAACGTGATCTCGATCGCCGAGGAACTCGGATATCTGCGCATTCCGAGCCACACACTGATCGATGTGGAACAGATGAAGGATTTCCCGGACGACAGGATGGTGCTTATCACGACGGGCAGCCAGGGGGAACCGCTGGCCGCGCTGTCCCGGATGGCAAACGGAACGCACAAAAAGGTGAAGATCACGCCGAACGACCTGATCGTGTTTTCCTCGAACCCGATCCCGGGCAATGAAAAGGCCGTATCGAAGATCATCAACGAACTGTATACAAAGAGCGCGGATGTCATCTTCCAGGATACCCACGTATCCGGCCATGCGTGCCAGGAGGAGATCAAGCTGATCTATTCCCTTCTGCAGCCGAAGTACTCGATCCCGGTCCACGGCGAGTTCCGCCATCGGAAAGCGCAGGCACAGATCGCGAAAGAGCTTGGCATCCCGAACGAGCGGATCCTGATGCTCTCCTCCGGCGATGTCCTGGCGATCGATGAGGACAGCGCGGAAGTGGTCGACAAAGTGCCGGCTGGCTCGGTGTTTGTGGATGGTCTGGGAATCGGTGACGTCGGAAACGTCGTGATGCGCGACCGGCAGCGTCTGGCGGAAGACGGCGTCATGATCGTCGTCCTGACTCTGGAGGCCGGCTCCGGACAGGTCCTTTCCGGTCCCGACATCGTCTCGCGCGGCTTTGTGTATGTCCGCGATTCGGAGGATCTGATGGTGGAGGCGCAGGAGGTCGCCAGCGACGTCGTCGACGCGCTTGCGGCACAGGGCGTTACCGATTGGGGAAGGATCAAAAACGAGATCAAGGACACCCTCGGCGAGTTTATATGGAAAAAGACGAAACGCCGTCCCATGCTGATGCCGATCGTTATGGAAGTATAGAAGGGAGAAAGAATGGAATTGAACGAAGCGTTGGACCAACTGATCGAGGCATTGAAACAGTGTCCCGAATTGAAAACATACCATGAGGCATGCGAAGAGTTGAAAAAATATCCAGAGAAAGAAGCCCGGGTACAGGAGTATCGACAGGCAAACTATCGCGTGCAAAACGCGGGGGAAGAGATCGATCTGTTTTCGGAGATGGATCGTCTGGGTGAGGACTATCAGGATGTCTTCCAGGATCCGGTCATGCAGGCTTATCTCAAAGCGGAAGCGGGCTTGTGCAAGGTCGTACAGAGGATCGACGCCGAGGTGGTCGGCGCGCTCGACTTTTTCCCCCTTTCGGATGATGTCTGACGGCAGGAGGTTACATGCGATATGAAAAAACCAGAATTGCTGATTCCGGCGGGAAGTCTTGAGGCATTGCGCGTCGCGGTGGCCTTCGGCGCGGACGCCGTCTATATCGGCGGTGACGAATTCGGACTTCGCGCAAACGCGAAAAATTTTTCCATGGACGAGATCCGTGAGGGGATCGGCTATGCCCATGCGCATGGGGTCCGTGTGTATATCACGGTCAATATCTTCGCGCGGGAGGAGGATCTGCCGGAGATCCAATCCTATCTGGAGCAGCTGGTCCCGATGAATCCGGACGCGTTCATCGTATCCGATCTCGGCGTGTATTCCATGATCGATGATTTCTTCCCGGGGATCGACATTCATATCAGTACGCAGACCAACCTCACCAACTCTGCCGCGTGTCTGTATTGGCAGCGCCAGAAAGTTGCCCGCGTCGTCCTGGCAAGGGACCTTTCCATCCAGGAGATCAAGGCGATCCGGGAGCACATTCCCGGCGGCCTGGAACTGGAGGCGTTTGTGCACGGTTCCATGTGCGTTTCTTATTCCGGGCGCTGTCTGCTGAGCAATTATTTCACCGGCCGCGACGCGAACCACGGCGACTGCACGCATCCCTGCCGCTGGCAGTACGCGGTCGCGGAGGAGACCAGGCCGGGGGAATACCTGCCGGTGTACGAAAATGAGCGCGGCACGTTCCTTTTCAGCTCCACCGACCTGTGTATGATCGATCACATTCCGGAATTGATGGATTGCGGAATTGACAGTTTCAAGGTTGAGGGGCGCATGAAAAACGCGCTCTACGTGGCGATGGTGACGCGCGCCTATCGCATGGCGATCGACGACTATGTGGAGGATCCGGAACGATACCGGGAACGGTTGGACTGGTATCTCGAACAGGTGCGCACGGGCACGTACCGCAAGTTTTCCACCGGCTTTTATTTCGGTATGCCGGATGAGACGGCGCAGATCTATGAAGGCTCCACCTATGAAAAGGGAGCGACGTTTTTGGGCGTTGTCGCGGAAGTGCTTCCGGACAACACGGTGCGCGTGGAGCAGAAGAATAAATTTTCGGTCGGGGAGACGATCGAGATCGTAAAACAGAACGGAGAAAATATCGAAGCGCAGGTACGCGGTATCCGCAGCGAGGAAGGGGAGGAACTCTCCAGCGCGCCGCATCCGAAGCAGGTGCTGTTTCTTGATCTGGGACAGGAAGCGGATCCGTATGATGTCCTGCTGCGACGGGAGGAGGACTCGTGATGGGCAGTGATCGCTATGTGGCCTACATCGGCACGTTTACAAAGGGTTCCAGTGATGGGATCCACATATTGGATTTTGACGCGGAGAAAAATCAATTTACGGAACGTGGCGTGATATCGGCGGAAAACCCCTCGGATCTGCGCGTCTCCAAGAACGGAAAGTTTCTCTACAGCACGACGGATCAGGGTGTCAACGCCTACCGTATCCTGCCGGATGGAGATCTGGAATTTATCAACACGCAGTGGACGGGCGGAATGCGCGGATGCTGGCTCGAGACGGATCCGGATGACCATTTTCTCTTTGTGGCGGGCGATTACGACGGAAGACTTTCCGTGATGCAATTAAAGGAAGACGGATCGATCGGGGAGATCGCGGATGGCCTGTTTCATCAGGGAATGGGAGAGGACAACGCGGGAATCAAACGCATGCCGCGTATCACCTGCGTGGCTCTGACACCGGACGCGAAGGGTATCTTTGCGGTGGACAACGGATTGGATCAGGTGATGGGCTACGAATTTGACGCGCAGACCGGAAAACTTTCTAGGCGCGGGGTGCTCCGGTGTGAGCTGGACAGCGCGCCGCGTGTGATCCGCGTGGACGGGCAGGGAAAGTATGTCTATGTGCTCTGTGAACAGACGAACCATGTCTGTGTGTATCGGATCCCGGAGGAGATACCCAGTGATGACCGCGCGATCCTTGAGCCGATCCAGAAAATCTCGACGGTCGCGAAGGACAGCAGCCGCAAACCGGCTTCCTACGGCATGGACATGATGCCTGACGGAAAGCATCTGCTCGTGAGCAATACGGTGACGAATACGGTGGTAGTCTATGATGTGAATAAAAAGACGGGGGAACTCGCGCTCAACTGCAGCGCCTCGCTCAGCGGCGAATTTCCGAGAACCGTCGCGGCACTGCCGGACAGCAAGCACTTTGTGGTGCTGGGGTTAAACACCGGAACGGTGACCGTGTACCAAGTCAACTACAAGGAGCAGTATTTCCTGATGTCGGCAAAGCCGGTGCTCATCGATGAGCCGACCAGCCTCTGTCTTCATCCGTTGTAGATCTTCTTGATATTTTCTAATTTGGATCCCATATTCACAAGCATCAGGTCCAGAACCGTCAGCGCGGCCATGGACTCGACGACGACGACCGCGCGCGGCGCGATGACCGGGTCATGGCGGCCGCTTATGGACAGCTCCGTCGGCGTGCCGTCAGTCGTGACGGTATGCTGCGTGGCGGCGATGGACGGCGTCGGCTTGACGGCCGCGCGAAAGACGACGGGGCTCCCGTCGCTGATGCCTCCCAGGGTACCGCCGGCATGGTTGGTCTCCTTTGTGATACGGCCTTTCTCCTTCGCGAGAAAGGCATCGTTATTTTCTGAGCCGGCCGCGTCTGCCGCGGCAAAGCCGGACCCGATCTCAAATCCCTTGACGGCTCCGATCGACAGAATGGCTTTTGCCAGATTCGCGTCCAGTTTTTCAAAGACGGGCTCGCCGATCCCGGCGGGCAGGCCTTCGATCACACATTCAATGACGCCGCCGCAGGAGTCCTGTTTTTCGATGCAGGCATCCAGATGGGCCGCCGCTTTTTCGGCTGCGGCAGCGCCGGGCATGCAGAGCGGGCTTTTCGTGATCTCGTCTGCGCAGAATTCTTCTTCTGAAACAGAAACGGGGCCGATGGACCTCGTATAGGTGAGCAGGGTGATGCCCAGTTCTCCGAGCAGCTTTGCCGCGACGGCTCCGGCCGCCACGCGTCCGACGGTCTCCCGCGCGGAGGATCGTCCGCCGCCCCGGGGATCGCGGATGCCGTATTTCGCTTCAAACGTATAGTCCGCGTGTCCCGGCCGATAGCAGGAGGCGAGGGCCTCGTAGTCCGCGGAGCGGGCATCGTGATTATGTACCATGAGGGAGATCGGGGTGCCGGTCGTCGTTCCATCAAACACGCCGGAGAGGATCTCCACCGCGTCGGATTCGCTGCGCGCGGTGGCGTAGGGGGACTGTCCCGGCCGTCTGCGGTCCAGATAGAGCTGGATATCCTCTTTGCACAGGGAAAGCCCCGCCGGGCAGCCGTCGATGACGACGCCGACCGCCGTTCCGTGGGATTCTCCCCATGTCGTGATCTTGAAAATGGTACCGAAGTTTGAACCGGCCATCACAGATTCCTCCTTTATGCGCCGTAAGTCCCTTGCTTTTTCGCAAAGCGTGGGGTAGTATCATCATGTACAGCAGCGTTTGTTTACGATTTATTTTATTATAGAGTACTTTTATTCGCACGTAAAGAGGGTTCGCCATGTATCGCTTGGTAAAGAAGGACGGCAGAGCAAAACGGGGAGAGTTTACGACGGTGCACGGCACCGTGCAGACCCCGGTCTTTATGAATGTCGGAACCGCGGGCGCCATCAAGGGCGCCGTGTCGACGGAGGATTTAAAGGAGATCGGTGCGCAGATCCAGCTCTCCAACACCTATCATCTGCATGTCCGGCCGGGGGACGAGCTTATAAAAGAGCTCGGCGGCCTTCACAAATTTATGGTCTGGGACCGGCCGATCCTCACGGATTCCGGCGGATTTCAGGTGTTTTCCCTCGCGGATCTCCGAAAGATCACGGAGGAGGGCGTGACGTTCCGCTCCCATGTGGACGGGAAGCAGATCTTTATGGGGCCGGAGGAGAGCATGCGCATCCAGTCCAATCTGGGCTCCACGATCGCCATGGCGTTCGATGAGTGCGCTCCGGCGAAGGCGGACCGCAGTTACGTGCAGCCTTCGGCCGACCGGACGGCGCGGTGGCTCACGCGCTGCAAGGAGGAGCTTGCCCGTCTGAACGCGCGGGAGGACACGATCAACCCGGACCAATTGCTCTTTGGCATCAATCAGGGCGCGCTCTTTGAGGATATTCGGATCGACCACGCGAAGCGGATCCGGGAACTGGATCTGGACGGCTATGCCATCGGCGGCCTGTCGGTCGGAGAGACGCACGAGGAGATGTATCACATCCTCGATGTGACGGTGCCGGAACTGCCGGAGGACAAACCGACCTATCTGATGGGGGTCGGGACCCCCGCGAACATCCTGGAGTCCGTCGCGCGCGGCGTGGACTTCTTTGACTGCGTATATCCGAGCCGAAACGGCCGCCACGGGCATGTGTACACGGCCACCGGGAAATTGAACCTGTTCAACCAACAGTATGAGCGTGACATGCGACCGATCGAGGAGGGCTGCGGCTGTCCCGCCTGCCGCGCCTACAGCAGGGCTTATATCCGTCATCTTTTAAAGGCGAAAGAGATGCTCGGAATGCGGCTGTGCGTCCTGCACAACCTGTATTTTTACAATCATCTGATGCAGGAGATCCGCGACGCGATCGACGCGGGCCGCTACGAGGCATTCAAGGAGGAGATGCTCTGCCGGATGTGGCAGGGAGAGGAAAACGGGGAATGATTTCCGACCGGACGGGTTCACGGATTCTTTACAAAAATTTTCTTGTATAATCATAGGGAATTGTGTAAAATAGTAACGATATGAAGCGAGACACTGTTTCCATATACTTTTAATCAGACAGGAGGAAACTTTCCATGTATATTTTAACCGGTTCCGGCGGTGGATACACAGCCATCATTATTTGGGTCGTTATCCTGGTGGCGTTTATGTTCTTCTTCATGATCCGTCCGCAGAGAAGAGAGCGGCAGCGGAAGAACGACATGATGTCCCAGATGGCGGTCGGCGATACTGTTTGTACGACCAGTGGATTTTACGGCACGTTGATTGATGTGGATGAGGATGTGGTGATCGTGGAGTTCGGCAACAACCGCAACTGTCGGATTCCCATGCAGCGCAGCGCGATCGCGCAGATCGAGAAAGCGGAAGAGGCAGAGGAATAAGAAGGCCGACGGAAAACGATCAGAGGAGCGTGCAAAATACCATGTGTTTTGCAGGTTCCTTTTTTTCTCTCTGCGGATAATACTTGAAAACAAAGCAAATTTATACTATGATACAAAAGTCACGAAAACAATTGGTTTCACACATTGCAAGGAGCGAAAGCCATGCGGTTTCATGTGGGAGTGATCGCCGGGGACGGGATCGGGCCGGAGATTGTCGCGGAAGCGAAAAAAGTGCTCGCGCGGGTCGGTGAAAAATACGATCATGAATTTCAGTTCGAAGAGATCCTGATGGGCGGCTGTTCCATCGACGCGACGGGGGAACCCCTGACAGATCGCGCGATCGAACAGGCAATGGCTTCCGACGCGGTCCTCATGGGCTCGATCGGAGGCGATACGGCCACTTCCCCCTGGTATCAGCTTCCGCCGAATCTTCGGCCGGAGGCGGGGCTTTTGACACTGCGTAAGTCGTTAAACCTGTTCGCGAATCTGCGGCCGGCGTATCTCTATCAGGAACTGCGGGAAGCCTGCCCGCTGCGCGATGACATCATCGGCGAAGGGTTTGACATGATAATCCTGCGGGAACTCACCGGCGGCCTGTATTTCGGTGAGCGTCATACCACACAGATCGACGGCGTCGAGACTGCCGTGGACACGCTGACATACAATGAAAACGAGATCCGGCGGATCGCGGTCAAAGGATTTGAGATCGCCGGGAAGAGGCGCGGGAAACTCACCAGTGTGGACAAGGCCAATGTCCTCGACTCCTCCCGCCTGTGGAGGCGGATCGTGGAGGAGGTCGCGAAGGATTTCCCGAACGTCACATGGGAGCATATGCTCGTCGACAACTGCGCGATGCAGCTTGTCAAAGATCCCGGCCAATTCGACGTGATCCTGACCGAGAATATGTTCGGAGACATTCTCTCCGACGAGGCGAGTATGGTCACGGGTTCCATCGGGATGCTCGCGAGCGCGAGCTTAAACGACACGAAGTTCGGCCTCTATGAGCCGAGCGGCGGTGCCGCGCCGGACATCGCGGGGAAAGACATCGCCAACCCGATCGCGACGATCCTGTCCGCGGCCATGATGCTGCGCTATTCGTTTGATCTGGACGCCGAAGCCGACGCGGTCGAAGCTGCCGTGCGGCAGGTCCTGCGCGACGGATATCGCACAGCTGACATTATGCCACAAGAGGAGGCGCAGAAAGCGTCGGTAGAGTTGGTGGGAACCTTAGAGATGGGAAAACTTATTTGTGAGCGTATTTAATATTTGGAATATATTTACATGAAAAGAAGGAGATTGGCTTATGAGAAGTGACAACGCAAAGAAAGGTATGCAACAGGCGCCGCATCGCTCTTTGTTCAACGCGCTGGGCCTTACAAAGGAAGAACTCGAGCGCCCGCTTGTAGGAATCGTCTGTTCCTACAACGAAATCGTTCCGGGGCATATGCATCTGGACAAGCTCGCCGAGGCCGCCAAGATCGGCGTGGCCATGGCGGGCGGAACGCCGATCATGTTTCCGGCCATCGCGGTCTGTGACGGCATCGCCATGGGGCATGTCGGAATGAAGTACTCTCTGGTGACGCGCGACCTGATCGCGGACTCCACGGAGTGTATGGCTTTGGCGCACCAGTTTGACGCGCTTGTCATGATTCCGAACTGTGATAAAAACGTGCCGGGGCTGTTGATGGCGGCGGCACGGGTCAATGTTCCCACCGTCTTTGTCAGCGGAGGGCCGATGCTGGCGGGGCATGTCAACGGGGAAAAACGCAGTCTCTCCTCCATGTTCGAGGCGGTCGGCTCCTACGAGGCGGGTCTTATGAGCGAGGAGGAAGTGGCCTATTTTGAAGAGAATGTCTGCCCGACGTGTGGTTCCTGTTCCGGTATGTACACCGCGAACTCCATGAACTGCCTGACGGAGTCGCTTGGCATGGGACTGCCGGGCAACGGCACGATCCCCGCCGTCTATTCCGCGCGGATCCAACTGGCGAAACACGCCGGCATGGCAGTGATGGATATGTACAACAAAAATATCTGTCCGCGTGACATTATGACGCGGGACGCGTTTATGAACGCGCTGACCATGGATATGGCGCTCGGATGCTCGACGAACTCCATGCTGCATCTGCCGGCCATCGCGCACGAGGCGGGCATCGAGATTGACTTGGACATCGCGAATGCCATGAGCGAGAAGACGCCGAACCTGTGTCACCTGGCACCGGCGGGACCTACCTATATGGAAGATTTAAATGAGGCCGGCGGCGTCAGCGCCGTTATGGCGGAGCTTAATAAGATCGGCCTGCTTCATACGGACTGCATGACCGTAACGGGCAAGACGGTCGCGGAGAATATCAAGAACGCGGTCAACAAGAATCCGGAAGTCATCCGTCCGATCGACAATCCCTACAGCCCGACCGGCGGCATTGCCGTCTTAAAAGGGAACCTGGCACCGGACACGGCGGTGGTGAAACGTTCCGCCGTGGCGCCCGAGATGATGGTTCACGAAGGGCCGGCGCGTGTCTTTGACTGCGAGGAGGATGCCATCGCGGCGATCAAGGGCGGTCAGATCAACGAGGGCGATGTCGTCGTTATCCGCTATGAGGGCCCGAAGGGCGGTCCGGGCATGCGCGAGATGTTAAACCCGACTTCGGCGATCGTCGGCATGGGACTGGGTTCTACCGTCGCGCTCATCACGGACGGCCGGTTCTCCGGCGCGTCGCGCGGCGCGGCCATCGGCCATGTCTCCCCGGAGGCGGCGGTCGGCGGACCGATCGCGCTGGTCGAGGAAGGCGATATGATCAAAATCAATATTCCGGAGAACCGTCTGGATATGGATGTCTCCGAGGAGGAACTCGCGGCACGCCGCGAAAAGTGGCAGCCCCGTGAACCCGGTGTCATGACGGGTTATTTGAAACGGTATCACGCTATGGTAACGTCCGGCAACACCGGAGCCATTTTAGAAATCAAAGAATAAGGAAGGAACAAGATAAATGCAGTTGACAGGAGCACAGATCGTGGTCGAATGCCTGAAAGAGCAGGGTGTGGATACCATATTCGGCTATCCGGGCGGCGCGATACTGAACATATATGACGAACTGTACAAACACGCGGATGAGATTCATCATGTTCTGACTTCCCATGAGCAGGGTGCGGCCCATGCGGCGGACGGCTATGCCCGTTCCACCGGGAAAACGGGCGTGTGCATGGCGACGAGCGGACCGGGTGCTACGAACCTTGTGACCGGGATCGCGACGGCGTATATGGATTCCGTGCCATTGGTGGCAATCACATGCAACGTGGGTGTCAGCCTCCTCGGAAAAGACAGTTTCCAGGAGGTGGATATCTCGGGTATCACCATGCCGGTTACAAAACATAACTTTATCGTGAAAAACGTGGAGGATCTTGCCGAAATCATCCGCCGGGCGTTCCGCATCGCGCAAAAAGGTCGTCCGGGCCCCGTGCTCGTGGACATACCGAAGAATGTGACCGAGGCGAAGACCGACTTTGATCCGATTCCGATCGAGCCGATTCCCCGCAGCACGGAGCGCATCACACAGGAAGCGCTTGAGACGGCGGCGGAGATGATCGCGCAGACCAAAAAACCATATGTTTTTGTGGGCGGCGGCTGCATTATCTCCGACGCGAGCGAGGAACTCGCGAAGTTTGTCGGGTTGGTCGACGCGCCGGTCTGTGACACCCTTATGGGAAAGGGCGCGTTTGACGGGACAAGGCCGGAGTACACCGGCATGCTCGGCATGCACGGGACCAAGACTTCGAACTTCGGCGTGAGCGAGTGTGACCTTTTGATCGCTATGGGTGTGCGTTTCAGCGACCGTGTGGTCGGCAACGCGAAGAGCTTCGCGAAGCACGCGAAGATCCTGCAGTTTGATGTGGATCCCGCCGAGATCAACAAGAATATCATGACCGACGCATGCGTGATAGGGGATATCAAAGAGATCTTGACTCGTCTCAATGCGATGATCAAACAACAGCACCACAAAGAGTGGATGGACTGGATCGAGCAGAAAAAAGAGGAGTTTCCGCTTGTCTATCCCGAACCGGGCCTTACCGGTCCCTTTGTGATGGAGGAGATCGACCGCCAGTTAAAAGGCGACGCGATCATCCTGACGGAGGTCGGCCAGCACCAGATGTGGGCGGCCCAGTATTGCCATTACAGGACGCCCCGCAGTCTGCTGACATCCGGCGGGCTGGGCACCATGGGATTTGGCCTGAGCGCTTCGATCGGCGCGCAGGTGGCGAATCCGGGGAAAACGGTGATCAACATCGCGGGGGACGGCTGTTTCCGTATGAATATGATCGAGCTCATGACGGCCGCGCGGGAGAACCTGCCGGTCATCGAGATCGTGATCGACAACCGCGTGCTCGGTATGGTACACCAGTGGCAGGAACTGTTTTACGAAGGACGGTTCGCCGCCACGATTCTGGAAGATAAAGCGGACTTTGTGAAGATTGCGGAGGGCATGGGCGCAAGCGGCGTACGTGTGACCACGCAGGAGGAGTTCGCGAAGGCACTCGGTGAGGCTCTCACCGCTGCGGGACCTGTGGTCATCGACTGCGTGATCGGCAGCGGCAATAACGTCTGGCCGATGGTGGCGCCGGGCGCGCCGCTACAAGAAGCATTTGACAAAAATGATCTTGCTAACGAGGAGAAGAAGCAATAATAAAGTAAAGCATGTGCGAGGAAGAAATGATCCGATGCGAAGCGATTATTAGCGAGCACGGATGCATTTTTCCGAGCACATTCAATAAAGGAGGTTAGCGTATGAAACGAGTGTACAATTTTTCGGCTGGTCCGGCTGTGCTGCCGGAGGAAGTCTTACTGGAAGCACAGGAAGAGATCCTGGACTACCGCGGCTGCGGTATGTCCGTTATGGAGATGAGTCACCGTTCGTCGATGTTCCAGGAGATCATCGACACGGCGGAGGCGGACCTGCGGGATCTGATGGGAATCCCGGACAACTATAAAGTATTGTTTTTGCAGGGCGGTGCGGCGCTGCACTTCGCGACGATCCCGATGAACCTCATGCGAAACGGTGTGGCGGACTACATCGTCACGGGTTCGTGGGCCAAGAAAGCGTACGCGGAAGCACAGAAGTACGGACAGGTGAACAAGATCGCCTCCTCTGAGGACAAGACGTTTTCCTACATACCGGACTGCTCGGATCTGCCCATCACGGAAAACGCGGACTATGTCTATATCTGTGAGAATAATACGATTTACGGGACGACGTTCCATACGCTGCCGAACACGAAGGGGAAAGACCTCGTGTCGGATATGTCCTCCTGTTTCCTTTCCCGCCCGGTCGACGTGGAAAAATATGGGCTCATTCTGGCCGGCGCGCAAAAGAACATCGGGCCTGCCGGCGTGCAGATCATCATCGTGCGCGAGGACCTGCTGCGGGAGGACCTGCCGGAGTATGTCCCGACGATGCTCAGCTTAAAGGTGCAGGCGGACAACGGTTCCATGTACAATACGCCGCCGTGCTGGGGCATTGCCATCTGCGGCAAAGTATTCCAGTGGATCAAAGCGACAGGCGGTTTGGAAGCCATGGCGGCACGCAACGCGGAAAAGGCAGCCATCCTCTATGATTATCTGGACAACAATTCCATGTTTAAAGGAACCGTTGTCAAAGAAGACCGCTCGCTGATGAATGTGACATTCGTGATCGGCGACGCGGATCTCGAGGCGAAGTTTATTGCCGAGGCCAAGGCGGCCGGCATGGAAAATCTGAAGGGCCACCGCTCCGTCGGCGGGATGCGCGCCTCTATTTACAACGCCATGCCAAGGGAGGGCGTCGAGACGCTCGTTGAGTTTATGAGAGATTTTGAGAAAGCCAATAGCTAGAAAGGAAATCAAAATGCCAAAGTATACCTGTTTAAATCCGATCGCCCAGTGCGGTCTGGATGTGTTTCCCAACAACTATGAAGCGACAGAAAACCTGTCTGACGCGGATGTTGTGCTGGTGCGCAGCGCGCAGATGCATGATTTGGAACTCCCGGACTCCCTGCTCGCGGTCGCGCGTGCCGGAGCCGGTGTGAACAACATTCCGCTTGACGCGTGCGCGGAGAAAGGGATCGTCGTCTTTAACACACCCGGCGCCAATGCCAACGGCGTAAAGGAACTCGTAATCGCCGGCATGCTGCTCGCGTGCCGTGACATTACCGGCGGGATCGCCTGGGTGCAAGAAAACAAGGATGACCCGGACATCGCGAAATCGACGGAAAAGGCAAAGAAAGCATATGCCGGAACGGAGATCGCGGGAAAGAAACTCGGTGTCATCGGGCTCGGGGCCATCGGGGTCCGCGTGGCAAACGCCGCGGTGGAGCTGGGGATGAAAGTATACGGGTTTGATCCGTTTCTTTCCGTCAACTCCGCGTGGAATGTCTCCACGCATGTAAACCATGTGCTGGAGTTGGAGGATATTTTTACCGAGTGTGACTTTATCACGATCCATGTGCCGCTGATGACGGACACGCGGGGATTGATCAGCCGGGAGGCCATCTCGATGATGAAGCCGGATGCCGTCGTCTTAAACTTCTCCCGCGACAGTATGGTGGATGAAGAGGCTATGGTGGAGGCTCTGGCAGCCGGCAGGATTCGCAAATACGTGGTGGACTTCCCGACCCCGACAACGGCCGGGAAAGAGGGCTGCATCGTGATCCCGCACCTGGGCGCTTCCACAGCGGAGTCTGAGGACAACTGCGCTGTTATGGCGGCGGAGGAACTGGTGGAATTTGTGGAGAACGGCAACATCGTCAACTCCGTGAACTATCCGAACTGTTCGCTGGGCCCGTGCGCGAGCGCGGGACGGGTCGCGATCTTCCATCGCAATGTGAAAAATACGATCAGCCAGTATACGGCGGTCTGCGGCGACGCGGGGATCAACATCTCCGATATGACGGACAAGAGCCGCGGCGAGTATGCCTACTGCCTGATCGATCTGGATTCTCCGGTCACGGATGAGCTTGTCGAAAAGCTCTCCGCCGTGGAGAGTGTCATGCGGGTACGTGTGATCCGCTAGGAGGGTTTATGGCACTGATCAAACCGTTTGTCTGTATACGACCCTGTCAGGAAAAAGCCGCGCATATCGCGGCTCTTCCTTATGATGTCTATAATCGCCGGGAGGCGGCCGAGGAGGTCGCGCGTGAGCCGGAATCGTTCCTCCGGATCGACCGCGCCGAGACGCAGTTTGATGACTCCGTCGATATGTACGCGCCGGAAGTCTATCAAAAGGCCCATGATCTCCTGTGGGAAATGATTGAAAGAGGGGAATTTGTCACGGAGGACAAGCCCTGCTATTACATCTATGAACTGACCCGGGACGGACGCGCGCAGACCGGGATCGTCGCCTGCGCCTCCATCGATGACTATGAAAACGGCATCATCAAAAAGCATGAGAACACGCTCGCGGGAAAAGAGGAGGACCGCATCCGCCACGTGGACGCCTGTGACGCGCAGACCGGGCCGATCTTTTTGGCGTATCGGGAAAACGCGCGGATCAGTGAAGTGGTAAACCGCGAAAAAGAGTCCGCTCCCGTCTATGACTTTGTCGCTCCGGACGGTGTCAAACACCGCGTTTGGGTGATTCGCGACGAGCGCGACATCGGGACGATCCGGGACGCTTTCGCCGGGATCGGGGACATCTACATCGCGGACGGACACCATCGGGCGGCCTCCGCCGTGAAGGTCGGTCTGATGCGGCGCGAAGAGCATCCGGACTACGATGGGTCGGAAGAGTTTAACTACTTTCTCTCGGTCCTGTTTCCGGATGAACAGCTGCGCATTCTCGACTACAACCGTGTCGTCAAAGACTTAAACGGGATGACGCCGGACGAATTCCTGGAGAAGCTCTCGGAGGTCTTTCTCGTGACTCCGCTTGCGGGAGAGGAGAAAAAGCCGTCTGAAAAAGGCGAGTTCACGGTATATTTGGACGGTACCTGGTACCTGTGCCGTATCCGGCCCGAAGATCGAAACGAGGACCCCGTTCGCGGACTCGATGTGTCTCTGCTGCAGGATCTGTTCCTCGCGCCGGTCCTCGGGATCACAGACCCGAAATCGGATCCGCGGATTGACTTTGTCGGCGGGATCCGCGGGACGGACGAACTGGAACGGCGCTGTCAAACCGATGCCGCGGCCGCGTTCGCGATGTATCCGACATCCATTCAGGAACTCTTTGCCGTCGCGGATGCCGGGTGCCTGATGCCGCCGAAATCGACCTGGTTCGAGCCAAAACCAAGAAGTGGGTTATTCATTCATGCGATTTTGTGATAGTGGCCGAAAATGGCTATTTTACGTTGTTTGGTTTATTGACAAACGGCCAGGATTGTGGTAGTTTTTATGGAAAGTAACTAAAGGGAACGTTTATGTAACAAGAGTACGAAGAAGGGAGTTATTATGCAGCGGGGCACAGTGAAATGGTTTAGCGCGAAAAAGGGCTACGGATTTATTTCCGATGCTGAGGGCAATGACATTTTTGTTCATTTCTCAGCGATCGACATGGACGGGTTCAAGGAATTAAAAGAAAACGACATGGTTGAGTTTGATGTGATCGAAAGCGATAAAGGTGTACAGGCCGCCAATGTCAAAAAAGTGACAGAGGAGTAAGCGGCTGTTGCAAAAGTTTTTTGATCTATGGGGGCTGTCCGAACGGACAGCCTTTTCCAACGCAAAAAAGCAGTTGTCAGGGAGGAAAAAGTATTGCGAATTGATCTTGAAAAATTGACGGCCTATGAACTTGTGCAGCACAGAGAGTTGGCGGATATCCATTCCGAGGGGTTTTATCTGATCCATAAAAAGAGCGGTGCCCGCATCGCCGTCGTGGAAAACGAGGATCCGAACAAAGTGTTTTACATCGGATTTCGGACGCCTCCGACTGACAATACGGGTGTGCCGCATATCATAGAGCATACGGTGCTGTGCGGAAGCGAGAAGTTTCCGGTCAAGGACCCGTTTATCGAGCTCGTAAAAGGTTCCATGAACACGTTCTTAAATGCCATGACCTATCCGGACAAGACGGTCTATCCGGTCGCGAGCACGAACGACGCGGATTTTCGGAATCTCATGGATGTCTATATGGACGCGGTGCTGCATCCGAACATCTATCGGGAGCCGAACATCTTCAAACAGGAGGGCTGGCATTATGACCTTGCCGGGCCGGACGGGGAACTCACGGTAAATGGCATCGTCTACAACGAGATGAAGGGCGCGTACTCCGTGGCCGACTCCGTGCTGGAGCGCGAGATCCTGCGCTCCCTGTATCCGGATACGCCCTACGCGAAAGACTCCGGCGGAGATCCGGAGGAGATCCCGAACCTGACATACGAGGAATATCTCGATTTTCACCGGACCACCTATCATCCGTCGAATGCCTACCTGTTCCTCTACGGCGATATGGACTCGACGGAGCGGCTGGAGTGGCTGGACCGCGCGTACCTGTCCGCGTATGACCGCATCCATCCGAACACGGAGATCGCCTTTCAGGAGGCCCCTTCCGAGCCGGTCAAAGTGGAACGGTTTTACCCGATCTCCTCGGAAGAAAGCGAGGAGGAGCAAACGTACCTCAGTTACAACTGGTCGGTGGGGACCAGCCTGGACCCCCTGCAGTATGTCGCGTTTGATATCCTGGGGTATTCGCTCCTTACAAGCCCCGGCGCGCCGGTCAAGCAGGCGCTTCTGGATGCCGGCATCGGCGATGACATTTACGGAGGTTACGACGGGGGACTCTTGCAGCCCACCTTTTCCGTCGTCGCGCGAAACACCGAGGCGGACAAGATGGTGGAGTTTGGGCGCATCGTCACGCATGTCCTGACCGAACAGGCGGAACGGGGCATGAACAAGGCGACCCTGCTCTCCGCGATCAACGGGGCGGAGTTCCGCTTCCGCGAGGCGGATTTCGGACGGATCCCGAAAGGCCTGATCTTCGGGCTGCAGATCCTGGACTCCTGGCTCTACGATGAGACCAAGCCGTTTCTTCATCTGGATGAGCTGAATGTCTATGAGACCCTCCGCAGGGAGGTGGACAACGGCTACTTTGAAGAACTGATCTGGAAGTATCTGCTGGGGAACCAGCATGTCTCGATGCTTTGCCTGCGCCCGAAACAAGGGCTTTTGACAGAGCAGGAGAACGCTTTGAAAGCAAAACTGGATGCCTACCGCGCCTCCCTTTCGGAGGATGAGGTCGCGGCGCTGATCCGGGAGACCGGCGAGCTGGCTGCCTATCAGGAGGAGCCCTCCGCGCCGGAGGATCTGGAAAAGATTCCGCTGCTCTCCAGAGAGGATATGAAGAAAACGACCGATCCGCACAGCAACGCACAGGAGCAGATCGGCGATGTCTATCTGCTCTGGCATGACTACGAGACAAACGGGATCATCTATCTCGACTATCTCTTTGACATTCGCCATATTCCGGAAGAACAGATCCCTTATCTGGCGATCCTGCGGACGTTGATGGGGCGCATGGATACGCAAGAGTACGCGTTTGTGGATCTGTCGAACGAGATCAATCTCTACACAGGCGGAATCGACGCGGAGGTCCATCTGTACGATGTACACAAGGAGGAGTCGGCATATCGCCCGTCCTTTGAGATCCGGATCCGTACGCTGCAAAAAAATCTGGACAAGGCCATGGATCTCGCGCAGAGCATGATGCTGCGCACCGTCTTTGACGATGAGAAACGACTGTATGAGATCCTGGCGATGACGAAATCGCAGAAACAGGTATCGCTACGGGAGAGCGGGCATACGGTCGCGACAACACGTGTGATGTCCCAGACGTCCGCGAAGGCGCGGTACGATGAGCTGCTTCACGGCATAGCCTATTACCGTGTGCTGGAGCGGCTCGTAAATGATTTTAGCAACGAAAAAGACAATCTGAAACAAACGCTTACGGATCTGGTGCACAGCATTTTCCAGTCTTCCGGTCTGCTGATCAGTGTTACGACACCCTGGGAGGGGTATGACGCGGTTCGTCAGAATGTAGACCGGATCCGGAGAGATCTTTTCTCGGATGAAACAGACCGGAGCGCGGCGGCGGTTGCTCCTGCCGCGCGCGGCAGCGAAGCGTTTACGGACGCGTCCCAGATCCAGTATGTCGCCACGGGAGGGGACTTTGCCGGAAAAGGATATTCGTTTAACGGTGCGCTTCTTGTGTTTCGAAATATCATGAACTATGAATATCTGTGGTCCAACCTGCGCGATATGGGCGGCGCGTACGGATGCTCGTGCTCAGTCAGCCGGAACGGCGAGATCACGTTTTCGTCCTATCGGGATCCGCATCTTACGCGGACGCTTCAGGTGTATCGCGGTGTGCCCGAATATCTCGAAAAGTTTGACGTGAGCGAGCGTGATATGACGCGCTATGTGATCGGCACCTTCAGCGAGATGGACGCCCCGCTTACGCCGGTGGCCATGGGCCGCCGCTCCCTGCGCGCCTGGATCAGCGGGCTGACGCGGGAAATGCTGCAGGAGACACGGGACGAGGTGCTTCATGCCGAATCGTCCGATATCCGCGCGTTGGCGCCGCTGCTTGCCGCGTCGCTTGACGGCGCGTATTGCTGCGTCATCGGCAACGAGGACAAGATCCGGGAGGCGGCGGAGCTGTTCGACCATACGGAGGCATTATGAGCGAATCGTTGAAATCTGGTTTTGCCGCTCTGATCGGGCGGCCGAACGTGGGGAAATCCACTTTGATGAACCGTTTTATCGGACAGAAGATCGCGATCACATCGAAAAAGCCGCAGACCACGCGCCATCGTATCCGGACCGTCTATACGGATCCAGAACGCGGACAGATCGTTTTTCTCGACACGCCGGGGATCCACAAAGCGCAAAGCAGGCTGGGAAGCTATATGGTGGATGTCGCCGAGGCGACGCTTCATGACGCGGATGTGATCGTATGGCTCGTGGAACCCGGCACCTTTATCGGCGCCGGAGAGCGGCATATCGCCGGGCTGATCAATGCGCTGGATACGCCGACGCTTCTCGTCATCAACAAGACGGACACCGTAAAAAAGGAAGAACTGCTGGCCGATATCGATGCTTACCGGACGCTCTGCGATTTCGCTGAGATCATTCCGGCTTCCGCCCGGACCGGAGAGAACACGGATGTCATTCTGGATGAGATCTTTGCCTACCTCCCGGAGGGGCCGATGTTCTATGATGAGGAGGAGCTGACGGATCAGACCGAACGCCAGATCGCGGCCGAGCTCATCCGCGAAAAAGCGCTGCGGTGCCTGAGCGATGAGGTGCCGCATGGCATCGCCGTGAGCATCGAGACCATGAAGGAACGTCCGAAGGGGGATCTGGTCGACATCGACGCGTCGATCATCTGTGAGAAGGATTCGCATAAGGGAATGATCATCGGAAAGGGCGGCGCGATGTTAAAAAAGATCGGCAGCTATGCCCGCGAAGATATCGAGGAGATGCTTGGCTGCAGGGTGAATCTGAATCTGTGGGTCAAGGTGCGCAAGGGCTGGCGCGACGACGAGACGCAGCTTCGCAGCTTCGGTTACGATCCGCGCGATGTGTGAGCGCGGCATGACCCGGGCTGCGGAGTAAGAGAGGAAAGATATATGGGACAGACAGTCCTCTTAACCGGTATGGTCCTTTCCACCGCTCCGGCGGGTGAATACGACAGAAGGGTCACGCTGCTGACCAGAGAGCAGGGGAAAGTGACGGCGTTCGTCCGTGGGGCGCGGCGGCCGAAGAGTGCTTTGCAGGCCGCCACGAATCTGTTTTGCTTTGGGAGGTTCGAGGCCTATGAAGGGCGGGAGACCTACACCGTTGTGAAGGCGGAGATCGAGAACTATTTTACAGAGCTCTACGCGGACCCTGAAAAGTCCTATTACGGATGTTATTTTCTGGAATTGGCGGACTATTTTTCCCAACCTTACTGTGAGGCGCTCGAACAGTTAAAGCTCCTGTATCAGACGGTGCGCGCGCTGACGAACGAACATCTCGACCCGCGGCTGGTACGTCGGATCTATGAGCTCAAAACGCTCGCGTATCAGGGACTTTCCCCGAATGTATCCGCCTGTGTCTCCTGCGGCAGCCGGGAGGATCTGCGGTTCTTTTCCGTGAGCCGGCACGGGGTGCTGTGCGGAAATTGCGGTGGCCCGACCGATCCCGCGCTTTCTGAGTCCTCGCTCTATACGCTGCAGTATATCCTTTCTTCTCCCATCGAGAAGCTCTATACGTTTCAGGTAACGGAGGAGGTATATGAATCGATCCGCTCCGTCATCGGATCCTATCTGGGATTGTATGTGGACCGGACATTAAAAACACGCGCTTTTTTGCCGGATTAAGAGGAGCGGGCGGATAAGGTATTGTCAAAGTTCGCTTCTTTATATTATGATACTAGAGGACGACAAATCATAATATGGTCAAATGGTGACAAAAACATGAGAAAACTTGCGGCCACTCTGTGCATGGCGCTTCTGCTGCCCATTTTGCTCACATCGTGCGGGAGCACTACCACGGACACGAAGGACAGCAGCAGGGTGGAACTTACGAAAAACGGAAAGATCATCGAGTATACGGTGGAGGACTTCTCGGCGTCCAACTATGACCTCGATGAACTGAAAGATTTTGTAGAGGCAGAGATCAAGGCGTACAAGAGCGACAACAAAGGCCGGATCAATGTCCGAAAGGAAAAAGTAAAAAACGGAATTGCCTATTTGACGGTGCGGTACAACAAGGTCGCTACGTACGCGGCGTTCAACGATGTGGAGTGTTTCGCGGGAACCGTCGCGGAGGCGGAAGAGGCCGGCTATGATGTCGCCGTGGATGCTGATCTGGAGGATGAGGCGGATACGTTATATGTTTTTATCGTTGAGACCGACGCGAATGTAACGGTACCGGGCAATGTGCTGGAAAGTTACTGTTCGGACGGGGTGACAGAGCTGTTAAGCTATGACACGGTTTCCGTCGAGGTGCAGGAGGATGATTTTGTCACCAGAAACGTAGTCTCTGTTATTTACGAGTAGTTTTTATTTGGAAAGGAAATGAATTATGGAAGTTACAATGGAAAAAATCATCGCGCTGGCAAAGAACCGGGGCTTTATCTATCCCGGGTCCGAGATCTACGGGGGTCTCGCGAACACTTGGGATTACGGCAATCTGGGCGTGGAGTTGAAGAATAATGTCAAGGCAGCCTGGTGGCTGAAATTCATTCAGGAGAACCCCTACAACGTGGGCGTGGACTGCGCCATCCTGATGAACCCGCAGACTTGGGTCGCCTCCGGTCATTTGAGCAGTTTTTCCGATCCGCTGATGGACTGCCGCGAGTGTCACGAGCGTTTCCGCGCGGATCAGCTCATCGAAGAGTTTGCCGGGGAGAACGGGATCGAACTGGACGGCTCCGTGGATGGCTGGAGCCAGGAAGAGATGAAGGCGTTCATCGAGGAACATCAGGTGCCGTGCCCGACCTGCGGCAAGCACAACTTTACCGACATTCGTTCGTTCAACCTGATGTTTCGGACATTCCAGGGCGTGACCGAGGACGCGGCAAGCACCGTGTATCTCCGCCCGGAGACGGCGCAGGGCATCTTTGTCAATTTCAAGAATGTGCAGCGCACCTCGCGCAAGAAGATCCCGTTCGGCATCGGTCAGATCGGCAAGTCGTTCCGCAACGAGATCACACCGGGTAATTTCACGTTCCGCACGCGGGAGTTCGAGCAGATGGAACTCGAGTTTTTCTACGAGCCGGATGCGGAGTTCGACTGGTTTTCCTACTGGAAGGAGTTTTGCGTCAACTGGCTTACCTCCCTCGGCATGCGGGAGGAGCAGATGCGCGTGCGCGATCACGAAGCGGCGGAATTGTCCTTCTACAGCCGCGCTACAAGCGACATTGAATATCTCTTCCCGTTCGGTTGGGGCGAGCTGTGGGGCGTCGCGGACCGCACGGACTATGATCTCTCCCAGCACCATGTGACATCCGGCGTGGACCTGACCTATTTTGATGATCAGAAAAACGAAAAATATATTCCCTATGTCATTGAGCCGTCGCTCGGCGCGGACCGCGTGGTGCTCGCGTTTTTGTGTGACGCCTATGACGAGGAGAACCTGGGTACGGAGGAGGAGCCGGACATGCGCACCGTGCTGCATTTCCATCCGGCGCTGGCTCCGGTGAAGATCGGCGTGCTGCCGCTCTCGAAGAAACTCGCGGAGCAGGCGGAGGAGATCTATACGCGTCTGTGTAAGACTTACAATTGTGAGTATGATGACCGCGGCAATATCGGGAAGCGCTATCGCAGACAGGATGAGATTGGGACGCCGTTTTGCGTCACGTATGATTTCGAGTCGGAGGAGGATCATGCGGTGACCGTACGCGAACGTGATTCTATGGAGCAGGTGCGGGTGCCTGTCGCGGAGTTGGAGGCTTATTTTTCGGATAAATTTAATTTTTGAGGGGTGAAGGGGCCTGACTGAGAAAATAATTCAACGCGGAACGCTCTCGCTGCGATTCGCGCTTGCAGCACCTCCGGTGCTGAAGCGGGCAAAATCCATTTGAAGTCGCCTTCGGCGAGGGGATTTTGCCCCTCTTGAATCACTTTCGCACGGTCAGCGCAGCAAGTGCGCAGACCTGAGCCAGGGGCGCCCCCTAAGTACCGGCGTCTCATATGCCCCGCTTGTGAATTTTTTCTCAGTCAGGCCCATCAACACAGTGAAGGAATGAAGAGTAATTTGTATGCCTAAATCTTTGTATATTGCTGAAAAACCGAGCGTGGCCAGGGAGTTCGCGCAGGCACTGGGGGGACACCTTAAGTCAAATGATGGCTTTATGGAGTCGGAGGAGGCTGTTGTTACTTGGTGCGTGGGGCATCTTGTGACGATGAGTTATCCGGAGGTGTATGACGAAAAATATAAAAAATGGAGTTTGGATACGCTGCCGTTTATTCCGGAGGAATGGCGGTATGAGGTGATTGAGTCGGCGAAGAAGCAGTTTCAGATTGTTTCGAGCTTGCTGAATCGGGAGGATGTAGATGTAATTTACATCTGCACGGATTCGGGGCGTGAAGGAGAATACATATACCGTCTTGTGGATCAGATGGCGCATGTACAGGGGAAGACCCGCAAGCGTGTCTGGATCGATTCGCAGACACAGGAGGAGATCCTGCGCGGCATCCGGGAGGCGAAGGACTGGTCGGAATATGACAATCTGTCTGCCTCTGCTTATCTGCGGGCGAAAGAGGATTACCTGATGGGGATTAACTTTTCCCGTCTGCTCACTTTGAAGTACGGAAATTCCATCGCGAATTTTTTAAAGGAACGGCATGTCGTCGTCTCGGTCGGCCGTGTCATGACCTGTGTGCTCGGCATGGTCGTGCGCCGGGAGCGGGAGATCCGCGCGTTTCAAAAGACGCCGTTTTACCGTGTCCTCATGCAGGCGGATGTCGGTGACAGCGAGATCGAGGGAGAGTGGCGTGTGACGCCGGGCTCGCGTTATGATACCGGAAACTGGCCGGACAAAGAGGGCGGTTCCGGAAAGAAAGAGGAAAAGACGGAGTTTTCCGCATGGGGACATCCGAAGCTTTATAAGGAAAACGGGTTTCGTGAGCGCGCAGACGCCGAAGCGCTGATCGCGGAACTGTCCGTGGTCGAGCCGCAGGAGGCGGTCGTCTCTTCCGTTTCGCGAAAAAAAGAAAAAAAGAATCCGCCGCTTTTGTACAACCTGGCGGAGCTGCAAAACGACTGTTCGAAACTGTTCAAGATCAGTCCTGACGAAACATTAAGTGTCGTGCAGGAACTGTATGAGAAAAAACTTGTCACCTATCCGCGGACGGACGCGCGTGTGCTTTCCACGGCGGTGGCAAAGGAGATACACAAAAACATCGCCGGATTAAAGCAGGTGCCCGGCGTGGCCGCCCTCGCGGAGGAGATTTTGGCAGGCGACGCCTGTAAGAACATCGCGAAGACGCGCTATACCAATGACAAGATGATTACGGATCACTACGCCATCATACCGACCGGACAGGGGCTGGGCGCGGCAAAGGGGCTTTCCCCTCTGCAGTTAAATGTGTATGAGGTGATCGTGCGTCGTTTCCTGGCTATTTTCCTCGCGCCGGCGGTCTATCAAAAGGTCAGCCTGGACATGGAGATGGACCGGGAACATTTTTTTGCCTCGTTTAAGGTGTTGGCCGAGGAGGGTTATCTGCGGGCGATGCGCTATTCGTTTCGCGTGGAAGCGAAAAAAGGAGGCGCGCCCGCCGGGAAGGACGGCGGTGACGGTACCGGGGAAGAGGACGGCAATGCAGGAGACCGGGGTACGGAAGAGAGTTCGGACGCGGCGCTTCTGGAGCTTGTCGGCAAGCTGAAAAAGGGCAGGAAGCTCCCCGTCTCCGGTTTCGCGATCCGCGAGGGTGAGACCTCCCCTCCAAAGCGCTATAATTCCGGTTCCATGATCCTCGCAATGGAGAACGCGGGCCAGCTTATTGAAGATGAGGACCTGCGCGCGCAGATCAAGGGAAGCGGGATCGGCACGAGCGCGACCCGGGCGGAGATCTTAAACAAACTCGTCCGGAACAAATACTTAAGCCTGAACAAGCGGACACAGATCCTCTCGCCGACACTGCTGGGGGAGATGATCTTCGATGTGGTGGGCGCGTCGATCCGTTCGCTTCTCAATCCGGATCTCACCGCGAGCTGGGAAAAGGGGCTTTCCTACGTGGCCGAAGGCTCGGTGACATCGGAAGAGTACATGCAGAAGCTCGACCACTTTGTCACAAGCCATACGGAGGCCGTAAAAGGTTTAAACAACCAGTATCAAATGCGGGAGTTCTTTGCGCGGGATGCCGCATATTATCGCAAAGAAACAGCACATAAAACAGAAAGGATGGCGGAAAAAGCATGAGTATTACCAGAATATCGCCCTATGCCGTCGAACCGGAAAAAGCTTATAACTACCGGACTGCCATGGAGGAGGCCTCCCGGTGTCTGCTCTGTCAAGATGCCCCGTGCAGCGACGGCTGCCCTGCGGGAACCAATCCGGCAAAGTTTATCCGTTCGCTGCGTTTCAAAAACCTGTACGGCGCGGCGGAGACCATAAGGGAGAACAATCCGCTGGGCGGATGCTGCGCGAATGTCTGTCCGCAGGCCCGCCTGTGTGAGGAGGCGTGCAGCCGGTGCGGCATTGACAAACCGATCGCGATCGGCCGCATCCAGAAGTTCCTCGTGGAGCAGGAGAGAGAGCAGCATATGTCTTTCGTCGCGCCCGGGAAACCGAACGGAAAGCGGATCGCCTGCGTTGGAGCCGGCCCGTCTTCGCTTGCCTGTGCCAGAGAACTGGCGGTACAGGGCTATGATGTGACAGTTTACGAGGCGAAGGAAAAGCCCGGAGGCATGCTCACATACGGCATTCTGCCTTCCCGACTGCCGCAGGAGATCGTGGATTTCGATATCGCGCAGATTGAAAAGGCCGGCGTAAAGATCCTCTGCGGACAACGTGTGGATCAGGAGCGCCTGGAGGAGTTAAAGCAGATGTATGACGCGGTATATGTCGGGATTGGCCTCTGGCTGGCGAAGCGGCTGAATATTCCGGGCGCGGATCTGGACGGTGTGGAGGACGCCCTGACGTTTTTGCGGATCGCCCGTACGGATACGGAACATCTGCGGCTGGGAAAAAAGGTGGTGGTCATCGGCGGCGGAGATGTAGCGATGGACTGCGCCTCCACGGCCAAACAGCTGGGCGCGGAGACCGCCATTGTCTATCGGCGGACCCTTGAGGAAGCGCCGGCGAGCATGAGGGAGCTGAGTTCGGTCATGGAGATGGGCGTGCCGGTCTTTACCCGGTTTTCACCCACCGAGATCTTCGGCGCGGACGGAAAAGTGACCGCGCTTTTGGCAAAGGGCCGTGATGACGACTCGTTTTTGAAGCTGATGACGGATCAGGTCATTTTTGCTGTCGGACAGGCGAAGGATCCCGCCGCTTCTTTTTTTGAAGAGGGAGACGGTGTCTTCCTCGGCGGAGACATGCTGTACGGGAAAGGCCGCTCCGTTGTGGAATCCGTCGCGGACGGCAAGATCGCGGCATTCAAGATTCTGAATGCGCTTGGGAAGGAGGATTGATCATGGCACTGCGAAAAGATTTATCGATTGATTTTCTGGGCGTGCATTGCGAAAACCCGTTCTTTTTGTCCTCCTCCCCCGTGGGGAGCGATTATGAGATGTGTGCCAAAGCGCTCGACGCGGGCTGGGGCGGCATCTTTTTCAAGACGATCGGCGTGTTCATCGCGGATGAGTGTTCCCCGCGGTTTGACATCGTGACCAAAGAGGGAACGCCCTGGATCGGTTTTAAGAATATGGAGCAGATCTCGGACAAGCCGACGGAGGCCAATCTGGAATGTCTTACGCGCTTGAAGGCGGATTATCCGGATAAAGTGATCGTCGCGAGCATTATGGGCAGCAATGACGAAGAGTGGGAATATCTGGCAAAGGCCGTGACCGGGGCGGGGGCGGATCTGATCGAATGCAATTTTTCCTGCCCGCAGATGACGTCTTCGACGATGGGATCCGATGTGGGCATGCAGCCGGATCTGGTCAGGCATTACTGCGAGGTGGTCTGCGCCAATACGACGCTGCCGGTCATCGCCAAGATGACGCCGAACATCACGCACATGGAACTGCCGGCCGAGGCGGCCGTGGAGGGCGGTGCTGCCGGGTTGTCTGCGATCAACACGGTCAAGTCCATCACAAACATCGATCACGAACTCTACACCGGCATGCCGGTTGTCAATGGAAAGTCTTCGGTCTCCGGTTATTCCGGTGCCGCGGTCAAGCCGATCGCGCTTCGCTTTGTCTCGGATTTAAAGCACGATTCAAAGCTGGCGGACATTCCCTTAAGCGGAATCGGAGGCATCGAGACCTGGGAGGACGCGCTGGACTTTCTCCTTCTCGGGTGTACCAATCTGCAGGTGACCACGGCGGTCATGCAGTACGGCTACCGCATTGTGGAGGACCTGATCAGCGGTTTGTCCCACTACATGGATACCCATGGCTTTGACCGTCTGGACGAACTGGTGGGCAGGGCGCTGCCCGGGATCGTTCCTGCGGAGGATCTGGACCGCTCGTTTAAGCTGCTGCCGAAGTTTGACGAAGACCTGTGTGTCGGCTGCGGCAGATGCTATCTATCGTGCTTTGACGGGAGCCATCAGGCGATCGCGTTTGACTCGGAGACCCGGCGCCCGAAGCTGGACGAGGAGCGCTGCGTGGGCTGTCACCTTTGCCTGCACGTGTGCCCTGTTCCAAACTGCATTCTGCCCGGAAAGATCGTGATGAAAGCCGATCATGAGCCGCATGAGATCGTGATGCAAACCGAGTATCGATAAACACGGCGCAAACCAAGTACCGATAAACCCGGCCGCTTGATTGCGGAGGATAGTTTGTTATAATATGTTGTAAGAGTTTTGAGAGGTAAGGGAGGGGTCATTTATGCAGCCTTATGATCTGCTCATCAAAAACGGGACCATTGTCACGACGACCGACATGGTTCCGTGTGATATCGCCGTGAAGGACGGCCGGATCGCCGCCAAGGAAAAGGATATCGATCCGCAGTCGGCAAAACAGGTCTGCGACGCCTCCGGCAAGCTGGTGCTGCCAGGCGCCCTGGATGTGCACACGCACTGTCAGATGCCGTTTGGCGGGACCGTGACGGCCGACAGCTATCTCGCCGGCACCCGGGCGGCGGCCTGCGGCGGCGTGACCACGCTCTTTGACTATCCGATCCAGCACGCCGGGGAATCGATCCTGGAGATTGTCCATGCCAAACGGGCCATTCTGGAGGAGGAGGCCTGTGTGGATTACGCGCTGCACTGCGTGATCACAAACTTAAATGATGGCGAAATCTTAGAAGAGATGGAAAAGGCGGTGGAAGAGGGCGTCACGAGCTTCAAGTGCTTTATGGTCTACAAGAAAGAGGGCATGATGGTCGATGACGCGACACTGGTGCGGATCCTTCTGCGTGGAAAAGAAGTGGGCGCGCTGATCAACGTGCACGCGGAGAATCCGGATGTCATTGATATGTATGTTGATCAGTTTCTCGCGGAGGGCAAGACCAGTGCCTGGTATCATTATCTGAGCCGTCCCGAGTTCGTCGAGGCCGAGGCGGACCGACGCGCCGTTCACTGGGCGAGGCATTTGGACACGCCCATCTATCTGGTGCACATGGCGGACAAGGAAGGACTGGGGGCCTGCATTGCCGCGAAGCTTGAGGGCGCGCCGGTCTATATCGAGACCTGTCCGCAGTATCTGGAGTTCACCTGCGATGTTTACAAGAGAGAGGACGGACGAAACTTTGTCTGCTCGCCGCCGATGAAGGGGGAGGAGAGCCGGGAGGCGCTTTGGACCGCGGTCAAATCGGGGATGATCGATACGATCGCAACCGATCACTGTCCGTTCATGAGCTATGAGAAGGACTGGGGCAAGGACAATTTTTCCCTGATCCCCAACGGATGCGCGGGGGTGGAAAATCTCTATCCCTACATGCTCGACGCGGCCAATTCCGGCAAGATCACATTCCAACAGGCCGTGGCTCTTTGTGCCGCCAATCCGGCACGTATTTTCGGCTGCGACAACAAGGGGTCGCTCCTTGTCGGCAAGGACGCGGACGTCGTGATCTATGATCCGGACAAGGATTTTACGATCACATGCGCGGCGATGCATTCCGATTACGACCATACGATATGGGAAGGGAAACAGCTCCACGGCTATCCGGTGCAGACCTATCTGCGCGGACAGTTGGTCTATGACAACGGAGAGTTTGTCGGAGAGCCCGGAATGGGTGAATATATAAAACGCAGTCCTCACGTTTACAAGTAAGAAAGAAGGTGTTGAGGCATGTACACATGCAGCCAAGAACGGATGGAGGAGATGATCAAAACTTTCAGCCAATACGGTGATGCCGGTCACGGCGGCATCACCCGGTATGCTCTTTCCCCGGAGGATATTTTAGCGCGGAAGGAATTTCAGAAGCGGATGGAAGCGATCGGGGCGGAGGTCAAAACGGATGATATGGCCTGTATGTATGCGACGATACAGGGCTCCGAGCCGGATCTGCCGGGGATCGTGATGGGTTCCCACTGCGACTCGGTTAAAAACGGCGGAAACTATGACGGGATCCTCGGTGTGATGGGCGGTATGGAAGTGCTGACGACGATCGTAAAGGAGAACATTCCGCACCGGCACAACCTCACCGCGATGATCTGGACCAATGAAGAGGGCTCCCTGTATCCCCCTTCCATGATGGCTTCCGGCGTGATCTGCAACGCGTTTCTGCCGGAAGACATCGCCCGTAATTTCCGGCAGGAGGATATGCTGCGATCCACGTCGATCCTGGATGGCACGAGCACGTTCGTGGAAGCGCTGGACGCTTTCGGCTTCAAAGGGGACAAGGCAAACCGGCTGAATCCGGATGACTACAAAGCAATGTATGAACTGCACATCGAGCAGGGCCCGATCCTGGAGGCGGCCGGCAAAGACATCGGTGTGGTCACCTGCGTGCTGGGCATGATCTGCTATCGGATCCGGACCCACGGGCAGTCCGACCACGCTGGCACAACGCCGATGAAATACCGGCATGACGCGCTGTACGCGGCAGCGGAAGTGATCCGGTATCTCCATGACGAGCTGGACAAGCTGGACCCGGCGCTGGTGTATACGACCGGGGAGATCGATCTGCACCCGAACGTTCATACGGTGATCCCGGACTTTGTCGAGTTTACCCTCGACGCGCGGCATGAGGATCCGGAAGTGATCCGTCAGGTCGTTCAGATCATAGAAAACATGCCGAAAGAGGTCGTGGGATGTACGGTGGATTATGAACCGGCATGGGTCCGCGACACGGTCTACTTTGACAAGGCGCTGGTCGGCTATGTGCAGGAAGCCGTTGACGAACTCGGCTATTCCAACCAGACGATCAACTCCGGCGCGGGACACGACGCACAGTTCTGCGCCTACATGATCCCGACGACGATGATCTTCGTCCCGTCCAGGGACGGCCATTCCCATTGTGAGGAGGAATACACCTCGGTGCAGCAATGCACACAGGGCGCGTCGGTCCTGTTAAACGCGGTGTTAAAATGTGATGAGCGATAAGAAAGCGACTAAAAACAAAAGTGTATTGATGATCAACGGCAGCCCGCGAGCGGACGGCAACACGGCCCGCGCGCTGTCCGAGATGGCGAAAGTGTTTGAGAAAGAAGGGGTCGCGACGGAGACGATCCAGGTCGGCGATCAGGATATCCGGGGCTGTACCGCCTGTCTGTCCTGCGCGAAGAACGGGAAGTGCGCGTTTGACGACATTGTAAACGAGATCGCGCCGAAGTTCGAAGCCGCCGACGGACTCGTCGTGGCGAGCCCGGTCTATTTCGCGTCCGCGAACGCGACGCTCATCGCGCTGCTCGACCGGCTGTTTTACAGCACGCCGTTCGATAAGTGGATGAAGGTCGGCGCGAGTGTGGTGGTGGCGCGTCGGGGCGGCTGCAGCGCGACGTTTGACGAATTGAATAAGTATTTTACGGTCTCCGGCATGCCGCTGGCATCGAGCCAGTACTGGAACTCGGTGCACGGCCTGCAGCCCGGCGAAGCCGCCGGGGACCTGGAAGGCCTTCAGACCGTGCGTGTGCTGGCGCGCAACATGAGCTTCCTTATCAAGAGCATCGCGCTCGGTAAGGAGGCGCTCGATCCGCCGGAGATGGAGATCCCCGCGCGGACCAATTTTATCCGGGAGAAGCCTCCGGAGGAGGACGAGAAGAAGGAGAAAACGCCGTTGGAAGAAGCGCTTTCCTACGCCCGCCCGTTTGGCCGGAGGAAGTTGTAACTCTTATGGAAGGGGGAATGTGATATGTTTGAGATACTTAAAATAAATCTGGAAGAACGGGGATTTCAGGTGTCCAGTTTTTCCACCGCGGAGGAAGCCGCGGATTATCTGAACGGCCAGATCGACGGGCAGACCGTCGCGTTCGGCGGGTCGATGACGTTAAAAGAGATGGGGCTTTACGATTCGCTCGGCTCGCACAACACCGTGTATTGGCATGACAACGCGTCCAGTCCGGAGGAGCGGGAAGAAATTTTTAAAAAGGCGATGGATACGACCTATTATCTCAGCTCGGTCAACGGGCTGGCCGAAACGGGGGAGATCATCAACATCGACGCGACGTGCAACCGCGTTTCTTCCACACTCTTTGGACATGAGAAAGTCTTCCTGATCGTCGGAAAAAACAAGATCGCGGCGGACTATGACGGTGCCCTGTATCACGCGCGGAATGTCGCTGCCCCCAAGAACGCGCAGCGGTTGGGCAGAAAGACTCCCTGTGCCGAAAAAGCGGATCACTGTTACGACTGCGACAGCCCGGACAGGATCTGCCGCGGGCTGACCGTGCTGTGGCGCAAGCCACTGGGATGCGAGGTGGAGATCGTGCTGATTGATCAGGAGCTTGGATACTAGATCGCGCGGAAGTGGATTTTGATCTATAGGGAGAATTTGATCTTATATGTATGTCAATGAATACGGCGACAACAGTCTGCCGAAATGGCTGATGTTTCATCCGCTCGGCGTCACGGGACAGAACCTGTATGACCTGGTCCGGCCGCACTTAAAGGAGGAGTACTGTATCCTCTCGCCCGATCAGGGCGGGCACGGCAGATCCGGGCCGTATGTTTCCCTTGATGACGAGATGGAAACGCTCACAAAGTATCTTCTGGAGCGGGACTACACGGACTTTATCTGTGTATCCGGCTCCTCCATGGGAACCATCGCGGTCTATGAGATGCTGAAAGACGACCGGTTCCATGTCAGCTGCGCGTGGTTCGAGAGCGGTCTGTATAAAAAGAACGCGACGGGCGTGCATTTTTTCATGAAGCGCATGTTTTACGGTATGCTGGATGATCTGAAAAAAGATCCGACGAAGCCGATCGAGCGGCATGTAAAACTGTATGGGGAGGAATTCGCGGAGATGATGCGTGACAACTTCCTGCGGTTGACGAAGACGGATATCGACCGGATCAGCGATTCGTTCTGTTATCGGAGGATGGTGACGCTTCCGGAGGAGATGCAGAAGCGGATCCACCTGGACTGGGGAGCGGAGGACATTCTGGAACGTTTGAGCCGCGGGGATGTGCCGAAATATTTCCCGGAGTCCGAGGTCACGGTACGGAAAGATTACGGACACTGCAGCTATATGGCAAAACATCCGGCGGAATATATGGCAGAGGTCGAACAGTTTATTTACGCTTAAGAGAAAGGGAATGCCCGGAACGCGGCACGCGACGGCAGCTAACGCAGACTGGAGAGGAAGAGTTTTGGCGGTCAATCAGATTTGGGGAATCTATTTCAGCCCGACCGGTGGAACCGGGACGGTGGTAAAGCATCTGGCAGAGACGCTGGGCAACGCGCTGGATCTGCCCTGGGACGCGTTTGACATTACGCATCCCGCGGCGAGAGAGATTGAATATTTTTTCGGGAAAGAGGATCTTGTCGTGTTTGGCTCGCCGGTTTACGCGGGACGGCTTCCGAACAAGATCATGCCGGATTATGAGCGCTGTTTTTTCGGAGACGGCGCAATGGCTGTCCCTGTGGTGGTCTTCGGCAACCGCAGTTATGGCGGCGCGCTGACGGAGCTTACGAGGCTCCTCGCGGCAAATGACTTTCATGTCGTGGGAGGCGCGGCCGTGGTTAGCCGCCACGCGTTTACGGACACCGTTGGCGCCGGGAGGCCGGACGAGACAGATCTGGCGGAATTGGACGCTTTTGCGCTTCGCGTCGCAAAGAGTCTGCGTTCGACGCGGGAGGCGGAGAGTGAAACGGCACGGGACGCGACGGGTGGTGCCGCGTCGGCCGCGGCGGATACTGCTGCGCAGAGCGGCGATGCCGCATGCGCGGAGGAGGAACTCCCTCCTTACTACACGCCGCTGAAAGAGGACGGGACCCCGGCCAACTTTTTGAAAGCGAAGCCGGAAACGGACGCGTCGAAGTGTGATCTCTGCGGCATCTGCCGGGATGCCTGTCCGGTGGGCAGCATCGACGAAAAAATGCAGGCGACAGGCCTTTGTATCAAGTGTCAGGCTTGCGTCCGTAAATGCCCGCAGCATGCGAAATATTTCACTGATGAAGACTTCCTGTCGCATGTGCGGATGCTGGAGCAGAATTATACCGCCCGCGCGGAGAATTATTTTATTGTGTGATGACAAATCGAACGATTTTTCTTATAAAACATTTAGGAATCAAACGATTTATGTTGCGAGACTTTATTATGTCGAATATAATAAAAAAGCATTAAGAATATGACTCGAAAGACTTACGAAAGGAGCGCTTAGGTCGCTATAAGCCCTATGATGGAAACGTGTAAGATTAAAGCCCTATACAATCTGGATGAGACGATCGCGAAGGACTACTTTGCAACGGCGGAGTATCCCTGGGAGTTATTGGAGGGCCTGGGCGATTACATCCGGAAGCTCGGACCGACGCTCGACCCGGAACGGTTTGAGGCGCGGGGAGAGGATATCTGGGTCGCGAAGAGCGCGACCGTCGCGCCGACGGCGAGTCTGTCCGGTCCTCTGATCATAGATGAAGAGGCCGAGATCCGCCACTGCGCGTTTCTGCGGTCGCCGGCGATCGTCGGAAAAAACGCGGTGGTAGGCAACTCCACGGAGTTAAAGAACGTTATTTTGTTTAACGGTGTGCAGGTGCCGCATTACAACTATGTGGGCGATTCCATCCTCGGATATAAGGCGCACATGGGAGCTGGTTCGATCACTTCGAATGTCAAGGCGGACCGGACGGAAGTGGTGGTCAAGGACGGAAACGAAGAACTTCCCACCGGCCGCAAGAAGTTCGGCGCCATGCTCGGCGATGGCGTGGAGATAGGCTGCAATGCCGTGTTGAATCCGGGCTGCGTGATCGGTGCGCATACGAGCGTCTATCCGACCACCTGCGCGCGCGGCGTGATCCCGGCAGATTCCATCTGCAAGGATGACGGCACGGTCGTCCCGCGGAAGAAATAAGACGCCTTTTTTACACTCTGCGGGCCTTATTTTTTTCGATATTATTTTACCACATTGGGAGGTGTAATGTTGTAAAATAATTTCGGTTTACGTACTGCCACATATCAATCCGTAATGTGGTAAATCAGGTTTGTTATTTTGTTACCACATAGTATCTATTGTGATGACATATATAAGACATAGTACAACCATTTTTTATCAAAACATGGAAAGGAGTTTGGCATGATTTACACGAAGGAAGTAGAGATGATGTGCCCGGTCGCAAAGGGCGCGAAGCATGATCCGGCTCCCATCCCGGAGGAGGGGAAATGGGTTAAGGCGAAGAAGATCGAAGACATCTCCGGCTTCACGCACGGTGTCGGCTGGTGCGCCCCGCAGCAGGGCGCCTGCAAGCTGACATTGAACGTGAAGGAGGGCATCATCGAGGAGGCGCTCATCGAGACGATCGGCTGCTCCGGCATGACCCAGTCCGCGGCGATGGCGGTGGAGATCCTGCAGGGAAAGACGGTCCTTGAGGCATTAAACACCGACCTGGTCTGTGATGCCATCAACACAGCGATGCGCGAGCTGTTTTTACAGATCGCCTACGGCCGCAGCCAGAGCGCGTTTTCCGATGGTGGACTCGCGATCGGCGCAGGCCTGGAGGATCTCGGCAAGGGCCTTCGCTCCCAGATCGGCACGATGTACGGCACAAGGGAGAAGGGTGCCCGCTATCTGGAGATTACCGAAGGGTATGTCACGGGTCTCGCGCTCGATGAGAACGACGAGATCATCGGTTACCAGTACGTCAGTCTCGGCAAGATGACGGACTTTATCAAAAACGGCGATGAGCCGAACGAGGCATTGGAGAAAGCAAAAGGCGAGTATGGCCGTGTCGCGGACGCAGCGAAGATCATCGACCCGAGAAAGGAGTGATACCATGGCAACGTTTGAATCATACGAGAGAAGAATTGACCAGATCAAGCAGGTGTTAAATTCTTATGGCATCGCTTCCGTTGACGAGGCGGAGCAGATTACGAAGGACGCCGGATTAAACGTCTATGACCAGGTAAAAGAGATCCAGCCGATCTGTTTTGAAAACGCGTGTTGGGCATACATTGTCGGCGCGGCGATCGCGATCAAGAAGAACTGCCGCAAGGCCACCGAAGCAGCCGAGGCCATCGGCGAGGGCCTGCAGTCGTTCTGCATCCCCGGTTCCGTGGCGGACCACCGCAAAGTGGGCATAGGGCACGGCAATCTCGGCAAGATGCTCCTGGAAGAGGAGACCGAGTGCTTCTGCTTCCTCGCGGGGCACGAGTCCTTCGCCGCGGCGGAAGGCGCGATCGGTATCGCCGAGAAGGCGAACGAAGTGCGGGAAAAACCCCTCCGCGTTGTCTTAAACGGACTCGGCAAGGATGCCGCGCAGATTATTTCGCGGATCAACGGCTTCACCCATGTGGAGACCGAGTATGACTACAAAGAGGCGAAATTGAATGTTGTTTTTGAGAAGCCTTATTCCACCGGCGTGCGCGCGGGTATCAAATGCTACGGCGCGGACGATGTGCAGGAGGGCGTCGCGATCATGCACCTTGAGAATGTCGGCGTGTCCATCACGGGCAATTCCACGAACCCGACCCGGTTCCAGCATCCGGTGGCAGGCACCTATAAAAAAGAGTGCACGGAGATGGGGAAAAAATATTTTTCCGTGGCCTCCGGCGGCGGAACCGGACGGACGCTTCACCCGGATAACATGGCGGCCGGTCCGGCTTCTTACGGCATGACCGACACGATGGGGCGGATGCATTCCGACGCGCAGTTCGCGGGCTCGTCCTCCGTTCCGGCCCATGTGGAGATGATGGGATTCATCGGCGCGGGCAATAACCCGATCGTCGGAATGACCGTGGCCGTTGCCGTGTCTGTGCAGGAAGCCGCAGATGCCGGCAAGTTCTGACCGAAAGCAACTTCCTTGTTTTCTAAAGCAACTTATTATGCATAAGAAAAAGAGTTCCCCGCGCGATGATTCGCGAGGGGAACTGCTTGTTTGTAAAAATTCTTATATTCTATTTCAGCAGCAAATCCATCAGCTGCGCGTACACATTTTCGTTTTCTTTCCCCCAATTATCACAGATGGCCTGTGCCTGCTCGGCTGTCTGCACCGTCAATGTCAGCTCCAGCACGGTCGCCTCGCGGTTTTTGATCCTGCAGCAAACCTGATAGCCCTTCCCGGGCGCTTTATAATAATCCGCGTATACGTTGGTTTCCTGCTTAAGTTTCACGTCGTTTTGCCGGAAATAAGCGTCAATTTCTTCCTTGATCTCCGGTGAGATTTTTTCGGAAAAATAGGAAAGCGAGCGCTGTCCCTCTTCACTCAGGCGATAGCGCGTGTTGTTGTGTGTCGGTTCTGCCAGGATCAGCTCGGAATCGCGCAGATCCGCGATCGTCTCCTGCACGGTAAAATAGTTTGTATAGTCCTTTTCGGTGATAAAGTTCGTGATCTGTGTACCGGTCAGTGGATACTCCACCTTGTCCAGCATATACAGGATCATGACGCGATACAGGGTGTTCGGCTCTGCCATGCTCGGTCACCTCATTTCTTTTTCGCGGCGGTCTTCCTCGCCCGCCGTTTCTGCGATCACTTCGAAATGCATTCCATAACCGCCGCTGCGACGGTGTCTGCCACACGGGGATCAAACGGCTCCGGCATGATATAGTCCTCATTTAAATCGTCATCGCTGATCAGTCCCGCGATGGCGTGCGCAGCCGCGAGTTTCATCTCTTCCGTAATCTGTTCGGCGCGACCTTCCAGAGCGCCTTTAAAGATCCCGGGAAACGCGATGACATTGTTCACCTGATTCGGAAAATCGCTGCGTCCGGTTCCGACGATCCGGGCGCCGGCTTCCTTCGCGAGATCCGGCATGATCTCCGGCGTCGGGTTGGACATGGCGAAGAGAATCGGGTCCGAGTTCATCGCGCGTACCATATCCTGTGATACGACGCCGGGCGCGGAGACGCCGACAAAGATGTCGGCTCCCACCATGGCATCGGCCAGTGTGCCGCGCAGATTCTCCGGGTTTGTCACCTCGCACATCTCCTGTTTGACTGGTGTGAGATTCGCGTTGTCCCGGCTGACGATGCCCTTGCTGTCACAGAGGATGATGTATGGAAATCCGTAGCGAAGCAAAAGCTTTGCGATGGCGATTCCGGCCGCGCCGGATCCGTTGATCACGATGCGGCAGTCTTCCTTTTTTTTGCCGGTCACGCGCAGCGCGTTGATGATGCCGGAGAGTACAACGACGGCCGTGCCGTGCTGATCATCATGGAAGACGGGTATCTTTAACATTTCCTTTAAGCGCGACTCCACCTCGAAACAGCGCGGCGCGGAGATGTCCTCCAGATTGATTCCGCCGTAGGCCGGCGCGATCGCGGCGATCGTCCGGATGATCTCCTCGGTATCCTGCGTGTCGAGGACGATGGGCACCGCGTTGACATTGCCGAATTCCTTGAATAGTACGCATTTGCCCTCCATGACAGGCAGCGCGGCAAGCGCGCCGATGTTGCCCAGGCCAAGCACGGCGCTTCCGTCGGAGATGACGGCGATTGTGTTGGCTTTCATGGTATAGGTATAGGCCTCTTCAGGGGCTTTGGCGATAACCCGGCAGGGTTCCGCGACACCGGGCGTGTAGGCGATCGAGAGCGCTTCCTTGCTGTCGACGGACATTTTCGGGACAGTGTCCAGCTTTCCCTGCCATTTTTTGTGCATGATCAGTGCCTGCTCGTAATAATCCATATTTTAAAACTCCTTTTCGTCTGGAAATATTTTACCATCGTTATATATGCAAATCAAGCCACGCAAAAAAGTACTGACCCTACTTGACAACGTGTTGTATAATTACCACAGAAGTATTTCTTAAGTAGTCAATTCTGACAAATCACCCGAAATACAAAATATAATACATATTATTTTCGGAGGTAGTAAATGAGAGAAAAATACGAGAGTTTACCGCTTGCTGTATTAAAGGACCTTGCCAAGGCCAGAAATATGAAGAATATTTCCACTTTAAAGAAGGCTGATCTGATCGAGCGCATGTTGGAGCAGGACGCGCTCGATGAACAGAATGGGCAGGGGAAACAGGCGGATCCGGTGCCGGTGCCCGAAGTGGGAGAGCGAAAGCCCCGGCAAAATAAAACGAAGGATCCCGAGGTGGCCGCGATGGAAGAATTGGACAGCGGGGAACATGCGGAGGGAATTCTGGAGGTGCTGCCGGAAGGATACGGCTTTATCCGTTCCGACAACTATCTTCCCGGCGATCAGGATGTCTATGTGTCTCCTTCGCAGATCCGGCGTTTCCGCTTAAAGACCGGCGACATTGTAACGGGTAACAAACGGATGCGCTCGCAGGGGGAGAAGTTTTCCGCCCTTTTGTATATCAACAGCATCAACGGCAGCAATCCCGCGCTTGCCGCGCAGAGGAAGCCGTTTGAGGATCTGACCCCGATCTTTCCGGACGAACGCCTGCGTTTTGAAACGGATTCGTCAAACGTGTCCATGCGCATTGTGGACCTGATCGCTCCGGTCGGAAAAGGACAGCGCGGCATGATCGTCTCCCAGCCGAAAGCCGGAAAGACCACGCTTCTTAAGTCAATCGCCACCTCCGTGAAAAGAAACAATCCGGAGATGCATCTGCTCGTCCTGCTGATCGATGAGCGTCCGGAGGAAGTGACCGACATCAAAGAGGCCATCGAAGGACGGAACGCGGAGGTGATCTATTCGACATTCGACGAACAGCCGGAGCATCACAAACGGGTTTCCGAGATGGTGATCGAGCGCGCAAAGCGCCTCGTCGAATATGGGGAGGACGTCATGATCCTGTTGGATTCCATTACGCGCCTCGCGCGGGCATACAACCTTGTTGTGCAGCCAAGCGGACGCACCCTTTCCGGTGGGCTCGATCCGGGCGCGCTCTATATGCCGAAGCGTTTCTTTGGCGCGGCCCGCAACATGCGGGAGGGAGGAAGTCTTACGATCCTTGCCACGGCGCTTGTGGATACGGGCAGCCGGATGGACGACGTAGTTTATGAAGAGTTTAAAGGAACCGGCAATATGGAACTCATTCTCGACCGCAGGCTCTCCGAGCGGCGCATCTTCCCCGCGATCGACATTGTCAAGTCGGGGACACGCCGCGAGGATTTGCTGTTGGACCGTGAGGAAAAGGAAGCCGTGGACATCATCCGGCGCGCGTTAAACGGCGCCCGGGCGGAAGACTCCGTGGAGAATCTTCTTCACCTGTTTGTCCGGACAAAGAGCAACCACGATCTGATCCGTATGATCCTGTCGCGCAGGAGTATCTAAAAATACGCTAAAATATCTTGCATTCAAAAAAACCGCATGCTATAATACGAGTGCTGTTTATTTAGGAGGTGAACGAAATGAAAGCGGACATCCATCCGGAATATCATCAGGCCAATGTGACCTGCAACTGCGGCAACACGTTTACGACCGGGTCCACAAAGACAGATCTCCACGTCGAGGTATGCTCGAAGTGCCATCCGTTCTACACGGGACAGCAGAAGACAGCGCAGGCACGTGGACGGATTGACAAGTTCAATCGTAAGTATGGCATAACACAATAGCAGACGCAACGAGACAGGCAGCCTCCGGTCATATTTTTTGAAAATATTACTGGAGGCCGTTGTTTTTTTTATAAAGGAAAACACGATGAAATATTCAGGGATCGGCGGGCAGTCCGTTATGGAAGGCGTGATGATGCGAAACGGCAATGATTACGCCATCGCGGTTCGCAAGCCCGATCAGGAGATCGAAGTGAAAGTGGAGAAGGGGAAAGCCACCCTCTTTTCCGAAAAGTGGAATAAGATTCCGATCATCCGCGGTATTCTCAACTTTATCGATTCTCTGGTTCTGGGGATCTCCACGCTCATGTATTCCGCCTCGTTCTTTGAGGAGGAGGAAGAGGAGGAGCCCGAGGAGAAAAAGGGACGCAGGAAAGAGAAAGAAAAAAAAGAGGTGGATCCCGAGACGGCGGAGAAGCAGGAGAAAGCCCTGATGGGTTTCGTGCTGGTCATCTCCCTGATCATCGCGGTCGCGGTTTTTATGATCCTGCCGTATTATCTGTCCGAACTGTTTCAGCGGGCGGTATCGAATCAGACTCTCGTGGCTGTCTTTGAGGGTGTGATCCGATTGGTCATTTTTATCGTCTATATCGTCCTGATCGCGCAGATGGAGGACATCAAGCGCACGTTCATGTATCACGGCGCGGAGCATAAATGCATCAACTGCGTGGAGCACGGGTTGGATCTGACGGTGGAAAACGTGCGGATCAGTTCCAGGGAGCATAAACGATGCGGAACGAGCTTTCTGGTCTTTGTCGTGATCATCTGTATTATCCTGTACCTGTTTATCCGGGTGGATTCGCATGCGCTGCGGATCACCATACGGATCATACTGATCCCCGTGATCGCGGGACTGTCGTATGAGCTTCTGCGCGCGGCGGGCAGATATGACAATAAGTTTATTCAGATCATCAGCAAACCGGGCATGTGGGTCCAGCAGCTGACGGTCAGCGAACCGGATGATGACATGATTGAGGTCGGCATCGCCTCCGTAGAAGCGGTTTTCGACTGGAGATCATTTGTGAAGGAAGTAAGACGCGAAGAAGGAATCGAAGTGATCGGTGAGGAAGAATCCGACGATTCGGCTTCCGGGGTGGACTCTGTCTCCGATTCGGAAGAACAGCCCGCGGAAGAAGAGACGCCGGAGGAGATTGCCGAGGAAAACCCGGCCGGCATTGACGCGAGCCGGGATGAGGAATTCTGGCTGTGACTTATCGCGAAGCAAAAGGGCAGGCGGCCGCGAAGATGTGTGCCGCCGGAATTGAAAACGCGGAACATGAGAGCCGTCTGCTGTTGGAATTTGTCACGCAGACCGATTGGGGCTTTTATCTGATGCATCAGGAGGACGTGCTGCCGGAAGAGCAGGAAAAAATGTTGCATGCGCTCGTCGCGCGGCGCTGCGGGCGCGTTCCGCTGCAGTATCTGACCGGGGAACAGGTATTTTTGGGCATGTCGATCGCCGTAAACGACGAGGTGTTGATTCCCCGGCAGGAGACGGAACTGCTCGCCCGGATCGCGATCGACAGGCTGCAGTCCGCCCTTACATATACGGGACATATGCGGGTCCTTGACCTCTGTACCGGAACCGGCTGCGTCGCGATTGCGATAAAAAAGTTTTGTCCCGCGGCGTATGTGTGCGCGTCCGATCTCTCCGCGGAGGCATTGGAGCTGGCCGCGTGGAATGAGGCGCGCAATCTTTCTGACGCGGTGGCCGGGATCACCTGGATCCAAAGCGATCTGTTTTCGGATATCACGGGCATGTACGATATGATCGTATGCAACCCGCCCTATATTCCGACGGAAGTCTTAGACACGCTTATGCCGGAGGTGCGTGATCACGAACCACGCATCGCGCTTGATGGAGGGCCGGACGGACTCTTCTTTTATCGCAAGATCATCGCGGACTGCGCTCCGCTCGCGCCGGGCGGAACGCTGCTGTTTGAAATCGGCGATGATCAGGCGGAAGCGGTTATGGGCATGATGCGGGATTATGGATTTTCCGACATTCAGGTGCTGATCGACCTTGCCGATCTGGACCGGTATGTCCTGGGGAGATTTTACGGCGTGTAAAACACGTGGGATGAATTACAGAAGGGAATACTATGTTTGACAGATTGGATGACGCGGTGCTTCGTTTCGACGAAGTGCTGGCTCTCTTGAGCGACCCGGAGGTCGCGAATGATACCCAGCGGTTTCAGTCGCTCATGAAAGAGCAGGGGGAACTGGCCCCCATCGTGGAGACTTACCGCGAATACAAACAGTGCAATCAGAATATCGAGGACAGTCTCGCCCTCCTTTCCGAAGAATCCGATGAGGAACTGCGCCAGCTGGCGAAAGAGGAGATCGGCGACTCCCGTACGCGTCTGGGAGAACTGGAGGAACAGTTGAAGATCCTGCTGCTTCCGACCGACCCGAACGACGAGAAGAACGTGATCATCGAGATCCGTGCCGGAACCGGCGGAGAGGAGGCGGCACTCTTCGCGGCGGAAATATACCGCATGTATGTGCACTATGCCGAGTCCCGCGGATGGAAGGTCGAGACCATAGACGCGGAGGAGACCGGTATCGGCGGCATGAAGTATGTGAGCTTTTTGGTCAGCGGCCGCGGCGCGTATTCCGTGTTGAAATATGAGTCGGGGGTACACCGCGTGCAGCGCGTGCCCGAGACGGAGTCGGGCGGGCGGATCCACACATCCGCCGTCACGGTCGCGATCCTGCCGGAGGCAGAGGAAGTGGAGGTGGAAATCGATCCGAACGATATCCGGGTCGATGTCTTCCGCGCTTCCGGGAACGGCGGGCAGTGTGTCAATACGACGGATTCTGCCGTTCGTTTAACACATATCCCTACCGGGATCGTGATCTCCTGTCAGGATGAGAAGTCGCAGTTGAAAAACAAGGATAAGGCGATGAAGGTCCTCCGGGCAAAACTCTACGACCTCGAGCAGCAAAAGGCGCACGACGCCGAGGCGGAGTCCCGGAAGAGCCAGGTCGGCTCGGGTGACCGTTCGGAAAAGATCCGCACCTACAATTACCCGCAGGGACGCGTCACGGATCATCGGATCAAACTGACGCTCTACAAGCTGGATTCCATATTGGGCGGTGATCTGCAGGAGATCATTGATTCGCTGATCGCGGCGGATCAGGCTGCCAAACTGGCAAATATGGAGAACTGATCCGGAAAATCGGAAAAACAGACAAAAATAATAAGAAACATCAAAGAAAATGATTAAATTTAATCATTTTCTTTTTTGTTTCATCGTGCTATCATCATCTGAGAAGTTGGAAGAAATGGAGAAAAGGATGATGAATCACACGAAATACCAGATCCCCTATTATTTGCCGCCCGACATGACCTGTGATTGGGTGAAGAAGACCGAGATCACGACGCCGCCGCTTTGGTGCAGTGTCGATCTGCGCGACGGCAATCAGTCCCTCATTGAACCGATGGACTTGGAAGAGAAGATCGAATTTTACCGGATGCTTGTTCGTATAGGGTTTAAGATCATCGAGGTTGGCTTTCCGGCTGCCTCCGAGACAGAGTATGAGTTTCTCCGCGCCTTGATTGAGCGTGACATGATCCCGGACGATGTTACGATCCAGGTGCTGACGCAGGCCAGAGAGCACATCATACGAAAGACGTTTGAGGCGATCAAAGGGGTAAAGCATGCCATTGTACATGTCTATAATTCCGTTTCGGTGGCGCAGCGGGAGCAGGTGTTCCGGAAAGACAAGGAAGAGGTCAAACAGATCGCCGTGGACGGCGCGCATCTCTTAAAGGAGCTTGCAAAAAACGAGGAGGGGGACATCTGCTTCGAATACAGCCCGGAGAGTTTTACCGGAACGGAGATGGAGTACGCCGTCGAGGTCTGCAACGCGGTGCTTGACGTTTGGAAGCCAACGGAAGATCACAAAGCGACGATCAACATTCCCGCGACGGTGGAGAATGGCATGCCGCATATCTTCGCGAATCAGATCGAGTACGTTCACAAAAACTTAAAGTATCGCGACGCGGTAGTGCTCTCCATCCACCCGCACAACGACCGCGGCACGGCTGTCGCGACGACGGAGCTCGCGATCCTGGCCGGCGCGGACCGCGTGGAGGGAACGCTCTTCGGAAACGGCGAGCGCACCGGCAATGTGGATATCATGACGGTCGCGATGAATATGTTTTCACACGGGTTTGATCCCGGGCTTGACTTTTCCGATATGAACGCGATCACCGAGACATATGAACGGTTGACGCAGATGTCGATCTCTCCCCGGCACCCCTATGCCGGGCAGTTGGTCTTTACCGCTTTTTCCGGTTCCCATCAGGACGCGATCGCGAAAGGACTCGCCTATCATGAGGAGCAGGGAAGCGAGATATGGGATGTTCCCTATCTGCCCATTGATCCGCAGGATGTGGGCCGCACTTACGATTCCGATGTGATCCGTATCAACAGCCAGTCCGGGAAGGGCGGCGTGAGTTATGTGCTGAAGAATCAATTCGGGCTCGTACTGCCCCAGAAGATGCGGGAGGAAGTCAGTTACGAGATCAAGCATATTTCCGATGTGGAACACAGGGAGTTGTCTCCGCAAAACATTTACGATCTCTTTCGCGCGCGTTATTATCTTTATCAGCAAAACTTTACGATAAAGGAGACGCACTTTGAGCAGGTGCAGGGAATCCGCGCGGAGGTGACGATCGATTACAACGGAAGCGAAGATGTCGTGATCGCCTCCGGAAACGGCCGTCTGGACGCGGTCAGCAATGCTGTCAAGCAGTATTTCAACATTCAGTACAAGCTGCAGGTATACGAGGAACACGCGCTTTCCCAGGGGTCTTCTTCGCAGGCGGCAGCCTATATCGGTATAGAGGATGATGAGGGAAGGATGTACTGGGGCGTCGGCTTTGACGGAGACATTGTCAAGGCCTCCATTCACGCGCTTTCCGTCGCGGTCAATCATCTGCTCGATGAGGTCGCAAAAAAAAACTTAAATCTTGACAGCCGGACGCAGGAAATCCTAAACTATATTCAGACCAACTACCGAACGGTTACCCTGGATGATCTCTCGAATGAGTTCTTCCTCACCGCGCCTTATCTCTCCAAATATATAAAGGAGAAGACAGGACGGTCGTTTTCTTCGATCGTCACGGAACTGCGGATGCAGCACGCCTGCAGCATGTTAAAGACGCAGGGGCAGACGATTGAGCAGATTGCCGAAGAGGCAGGCTACCCGAGCGTGGAACATTTCAGCAGACAGTTTAAGAAGATCTATGGGGTCACGCCGGCGGCCTGGCGCAACCGGCAGTAACACGCGGCGTCATTTTCCGGAAGCGTGGGGAGCAGCAAAGGGGATAGACAATGATTGAAGTGTTAAAATCTATTGTATATGGTATTGTGGAAGGAATCACCGAGTGGCTCCCCATCAGCAGTACCGGGCATATGATCCTGCTGGACAAGGTGATGCCGCTCAACTTCAGCGACGCGTTCTGGGATCTGTTTTTGGTGGTGATCCAGCTGGGCGCGATCCTGGCGGTCATCCTTCTCTACTGGCAGAGGATCTGGCCCTGGCGGATGCAGGACGGCGCGGTGCGTGTCAGCAGAAGAAAACTGAAGCTGTGGGTCAAGATCATCATCGGCACCATCCCGGCTGCCGTGGTCGGCGTTCTCTGGGATGATGTGTTTACCAGACTGTTTTACAACTATGTCGTGGTAGCGATCATGCTGGTGATCGTCGGTGTCGTGTTCATTCTGGTGGAGCGCTGGAATCGCGGCCGCACGCCGACCGTGACATCCACAGATGACATCTCCTATCTGCAGTCCCTCTATATCGGCATCTTTCAGATGGTGGCCGCGATCTTCCCCGGGACATCCCGTTCCGGCGCCACGATCGTCGGCTCGCTGGGTCTCGGTATTTCCCGGAAAGCCGCCGCGGAATTTACCTTTTTCCTGGCCATTCCCGCCATGATCGGCGGAAGCCTGTTAAAGATCGTAAAATATCACGACGGTCTGTACTCCAATGAAGTGTTGCTTTTGATCATCGGTATGGTGGTGGCGTTTGTCGTCTCCATCCTGATCATCCGGTTTTTGATGAACTATATCCGCAACCACGATTTCCGGGTGTTCGGGTGGTATCGGATCGCGCTCGGCGCGTTGGTTTTAATTGTGTTTTTGGCTACACGATAAAAGTCCGGTTTTAAGGACATCTGTTCCGATAGCATGATGACAGAGAGGAGATCATGCATGGCACTCACCTTTGTGTACGGCAATGCCGGCAACGGAAAATCGGAGTATATGTATCAAACGTTTGCTGATATGGCGCAGTGCGCGCCCTATCAGCATTATTTTGTTGTCGTGCCGGAACAGTTTACGATGAGCGCGCAAAAAAGCCTCACGCAGCACGCCGCGAACGGTGTGATCACAAACATCGATGTCGTCAGCTTTGAACGTCTTGCCTACCGCGTGTTTGACGAACTGGGAATCCACCGCATCGTGATGGAGGAGACCGGAAAGAGCCTGGTATTGCGGCGGATCGTGGAGCAGAAGGAATCGGAGCTGACGATCTTAAAGCGGAATATCACGAAGATGGGCTATATCGGAGAGGTAAAGTCCATCCTCTCCGAACTCATGCAGTACGGTATCCCGCCGGAGGAGATCGAATGCCTGATCGAAGAGATGGAAGGGGAGTCTTCCCTGCGCAGCAAGCTGCAGGATCTTCTTTCCATCTATCGCGCGTTTGACGACTATCTGCGGGAGGGATATGTCACGGCGGAGCGGGTTCTTGATGTGCTCACGGATGTGGCGGGAGAGTCGACACTTCTTCGGGGCGGCGTGTTTTTATTTGACGGATATACCGGCTTTACTCCGGTCCAGATGCAGTTTCTCCGGCATTTGATGGATCTCGCGTCGGAAATCTATGTCACGGTAACGCTCGATACAAAGGAGTCGCTTCGGGCTCCTGCGCATATGGAAGATTTGTTTTACATGAGCCACAAGATGGTAAACGCGCTTTTACAGGCGGCCCGGGACGCGTCGTTTGAGATCGCGGAGCCCATCCGCATCGAGTCGGGTGAGAAGAGCCGGCTTGCCGGCAATCCGGTATTGACGCATCTGGAGCAAAACCTTTTCCGGATTCCGGGACAGGCGTATCCCGAAGAGACGGGGAAAACACTGTCCGTATATTCCCTGCTCAACGCGCGGGATGAGCTCCTCTTTGCCGCTGCGACGATCCGCGATCTCGTGCGCGAAAGAGGATACCGCTACCGTGACTTCGCGATCGTCTGCAGCGAGGTGGGACAGTATGAGACTTATGCCGAGTCCGTGTTCGAGCTCTATGACATTCCCGGATTTGTCGATCAAAAGCAAACGATCCTCTACCATCCGTTGACGGAGCTGGTCCGTTCCGCCGCGGAGCTTGCCGAGACGGACGATTCCGCTGAGAGTGTGTTTCGCTTTCTGCGCACCGGCCTTGCCGGGTTTACGCAGGAGGAGACCGACCTGCTCGAAAACTACTGCGCAGCGAACGGGATAAGAGGGGCCGGTAAGTGGTCAAAGCCGTTTGACCGGATCGATACACAGCATGGAAGACTTACGCTTTCGGAAGAATCCTGTTTAGAGGATCTTGCGGTTTTAAACGAACTGCGGGAGCGTTTTGTCTCCCTTACCCAACCCTTATACGATGTCTTCCGGAAAAAAGACGCGACCGTGCGGGAGCGCACGCAGGCGCTTTACGCGCTTCTTGCTGAACTCGGTACGGAGGAAGCGCTTCGCGGCAGCGCTGAGCGCTTCGCGGAAAACGGCGATGCGAGAAACGCCGCGGTCGACCAACAGATCTATCGGATCGTGATCGACCTTTTGGATAAGATGGTGGACCTGCTCGGGGAGGAGGTCCTTTCCGCGGAAGATTATTCGGAGATTCTGGAGGCTGGGCTTGTCGCCGCGCGGGTCGGACGCATTCCGCCCGGCAGCGACTGCGTGATCCTGGGCGACATCGAGCGGACGCGCATGGACAATGTGAAAGTTCTGTTTTTTGTCGGTGTCAACGACGGTATGATCCCGAAAAAGTCCGGCCGTACGAGCCTGCTCTCCCAGCATGACAGAGAGGAGTTGGAGGAGCGCGATGTCACACTCGCGCCCGATGACAAAGAGCAGGCATTCCTGCAGCGGTTTTATCTGTACCTCACGCTTACAAAGCCTTCGGAGGCGTTGTATCTCACGTTGTCCCGGATGGACGCGGACGGCAAGTCGATCCGGCCGTCCTATCTGATCGGTGTTTTGCAAAAGCTCTTTCCCAGACTTTCCGTGTTCAAGATGGACGCGTATCCGGAATTGCCGTTGGTTTCGCCAGGGAGCAGTATCCGCGCTTTTTTGTTCGGACTGGCGCAGTCGGACCTTGGCGGTCCCGATCCGTCTTTTGCCGCTCTGCATCGATGGTACGTGCTGCACGAGCCGTGGAGCGGGCAGATCCAACGCCTGCTCGACGCGCACTTTGCGGTGCACGAGACCGAGCACCTCGACCCCGCGCTGGCGGAGCAGTTGTACGGAGCCGTGCTTCGCAATTCCGTCACGCGTCTTCAACATTTCGCAGGCTGCCCGTTCGCGCACTATCTGGAGTATGGGCTGCAGCTTGCCGAGCGTGCCGAACTGTCATTTGAGAGCAGGAATATGGGCTCGCTTTTTCACGACACCCTGTGTTTGTACGGTACGCTTTTGGAAAAAGAGAGTGCATGGGATTCCGTGACAGAGGCGCAAAGCGATGATCTGCTTGACCGGGCGCTTCGCGAGGCGTCGGAGCAGCCGGGATGTGGCGCGCTGGCAGACTCCGCGGCGGGTGCCTATACCCTTACGCGTGTTCGACGGATATTGAAGCGCAGTATCTGGGCTGTCACGGAGCAGATTCGGCGAAGCGATTTTCTTCCGGACGGGTATGAAATTCCGTTTGATCAGGAGGAGGACGCTGAGAGCGGGGCGCGTTCACGTCTTGTCGGCTTCATTGACCGGATGGATTCGTCTGAAACGGAGGATACGGTCTTCGCGCGTGTGATCGACTACAAGTCGGGAAAGACGAGTGTGGACCTGGAAGAAATCTATTACGGCAGACAGTTTCAACTGGTTGTCTATCTGGATACGGCCCTGCGTCGCATGGCAGCGCGCAATCCTGAAAAAAAGGTTGTTCCGGCCGGCATTTTTTATATGCACCTTGATGACCCGATGGTGGAATATGAGGCAAATGAAACAGACATTGAAAAAAAGATCCTTTCCGCGCTTCGTATGGACGGGCTGTTCAACAGGGACCCGGAAGCGTTTCGACGGATGGATCAGAGTTTGCAAAACGGCGAAAAATCGGATGTCACGCCGATTGCCTTAAACAAAGGAGGCACGCTGAAATCATCCAATTCCGCTGTTTCCACTGCGGATTTCGAGGCGCTCATCGTTTTTGTCAGGACTTATATGGACCGGGCAGTGGAGAGGATGCTTTCCGGTAAAATTGATGTGTATCCCTATCACAAGGGGGACGACACCGGGTGCAAATATTGTATATACAAAAGTGTCTGTGGCTTTGATCAGCGGATACAGGGATATCACTATAATGAGCAAAAGAGTATGGATAAGAAGGATCTGTGGGAAAAAATCTACGCGGCGGCAGAACACGCGGGTGAAAACGAGCCTGCCGCAATGACACAGACAAAAGGGGAACACGGCAATGCCGGAACTGACGCAGGAAAAGACAACTGAGAACCGGGAATCCGAGCCCTCCTGGACAGAGGAACAGCAGCGGGTGATCAACGCGCGGAATCGGAGCCTTCTCGTCTCCGCGGCCGCGGGAAGCGGCAAGACAGCAGTGCTCGTCGAGCGGATCCTTTCTCTCATCACGTCCGGAGAGCCGCCGATCGATGTGGACGAGCTTCTTGTTGTAACATTTACGAAGGCTGCCGCGGCAGAGATGCGGGAACGGCTGCTTGACGCCGTTACAAAAGAGGCGGAAGCGCATCCAACCGATACGCATCTGCAGCGGCAGATCGCGCTCGTTCATAACGCGCAGATATCGACGATTGACAGCTTTTGTCTGGATGTGGTTTCGAATCATTTTCACCGCATCGGGATTGAGCCGGGCTTTCGGTTCGCGGACGAAGTCGAGAAGCAGCTTCTGATGGAGGAGGTTTATGATGCGGTACTTGAGGAGGCCTATGCGGAACAAGACCCGGAAATCCTTCGCTTTATAGACGGGTATGCGGGCGCGAAGGACGACAGGGAAATCCGTGACATGATGCAGAGACTCTACGACTATTCGCAGAGCTATCCCTGGCCCGATGAGTGGCTGGACGCCTGCGCCGGGCAGTATGACGCCGCGGATCTTTCCGAATTGGAAGAAAAGAAGTGGGTGCGAAACCTCCTCTCTTATCTTCATATGCGTGCCGAAGAACTCGCCGCGCGCTGTGAGAAAGACGAGGCCGCGATTTGCGGACCGGATCTTCCGCGGGAATACGCGGAAGTTTTAGATGACGACCTTGCGCAGATCCGGCCGCTTTCTGCCTGCGCGCATTTGTCCGACTGGAAGGAGGCACTTTTTTCGATCGATTTTGAGAGGCTTCCGAATTCTAATCAGATCCATGCGACCGAGGAACAGAAAAACAGCGTCCGGGATGCCCGCGATTGGACGAAGAAGCAGGAGGAGGAGTTGAAGAAATACGTGCTTCCCGAGGACCCGGAGGAGCAGCTCTCCGACCTCCATGCGACCGGCAGCATGGTGAAAAGCCTGATTGCCCTGACAAAGGCATTTGCCGCGCGTTTCGCTTCGGAAAAAGCAAAACGAAACATCGTGGATTATTCGGATATCGCGCATTTTGCGCTGCAGATCCTTGTTGATCCCGAAACGAAGGAGCCGACGGAGACGGCAGAAGAGTACCGCGGGAAATTCCGGGAAGTGATGGTTGATGAGTATCAGGACAGCAATTACCTGCAGGAGGCCATCCTCACGGCGGTCTCCGGCATTCCGGAGGGCAGGGAAAACTTCTTTATGGTGGGAGATGTGAAACAGAGCATCTATCGATTCCGCCAGGCGCGCCCGGAACTCTTTGTGGGAAAATACGAGTCCTTCTCCGCCTCGGAGGATGTGACCCAGAGAATTGACCTGCATCAAAATTTTCGGAGCACGCCGGAAGTGATTGAAACGGTAAACGAAATTTTCTTTCGTATCATGGGACGGGATCTGGGCAACGTGGAGTATGACGAGGCGGCCGCTCTGTATCCGGGCAGGAAATGTCAAGAGGACGCGCGTCTTTGCTCTGAGTGCATCCTTGTCGAAAAGCAGGAGGGAGAAGACTCGACCCTTACGGAGGCAAGTGTGATCGCCCGCCGTATCCGCGCGATGATCGAAGAAGAGATGCCGCAGTATGAATATCGGGATGTCGCGATTCTTATGCGGTCGTTATTAAACCGGACGCAGGAGTTTGTAACCGCGTTTGAACAGGAGGGCGTGCCGCTGCATGTGTTTTCACAGACCGGCTATTTTGAGGCCCGGGAGGTGCGGGTGATTTTGTCGATGCTGCGCGTTCTTGACAATCCGATGCAGGATATTCCACTTGCGGCTCTTATGCGGTCTCCGATCGGTTGTTTTACCGACGAGGAGATGGCACGGATCAAGGCCTCCGATGAGGGGGCTCCGTTTTATGCCTGTGTTATGCGGATGGCAGCGCAGGCGGAGACGGCGCCTGATGAGCAAAGCCCGCTCGCCTTGAAGACCGCCGCGTTTTGGAACTGGCTCTCCGGTTTTCGCGCGCGCGTTCCCTATACGCCGATTCACACGCTCATTCAGGATATCTATGAGGAAACCGGATACCGTGACTGGGCTGCGGCGCTTCCGGCCGGAGAACAGCGCAGAGCAAATCTGGATATGCTTATAGAAAAAGCGGCCGCTTTTGAAAAGACAAGTTATCACGGGTTGTATCATTTTATTCGTTACATCGATCATATGAATAAATATGATCTGGATCTGGGCGAGCCGGAGACGGTAAGCGAACAGGAAAACGCGGTGCGTTTAATGACGATCCACAAGAGCAAAGGTCTGGAATTTCCAATTGTTTTCGTGGCAGGGATGGGAAAAAAGATCAATCTGACGGACGCGTCGAAAACCATGATCTTTCATCCCTCCTATGGCGTCGCATTGAAATATTTCGACCCGGTCCGGCGTGTGAAAAAGGATACGCTGATCCATCGCGCGTTTTCACTTGAGATGAAAAAAGAGAACCTTGGCGAGGAGCTGCGCGTGCTCTATGTCGCGCTGACGCGCGCAAGGGACAAGCTTGTGATGACAGGAGTCCCTGCAAAAGGGTACCTGTCGGCCACGGAGGAAAAATCGTCCGCCGGGAAGCTGAACTTTTCTGATCGCATGGATGCGCAGTATGCCTTTGACTGGGTGCTGCCCGCACTTGTTCGGGACGGCTCCGTTAAGGTTCGGACCGCGACACCCCAGGAGGCTGTGGCAGAGAATGACGACCGGGTGACGCAGACAGCCGCGCGGCGGGAAGCACTGCTCGCGCAGTTGGAGGAGGTCGACGAAACCGTTCTGTCGGATCTCTCGGATCGCTTTTCCTGGACCTATCCCTATCCGCAAACCGGAATGAAACAGAAACTGTCCGTCTCGGAGATCAAACACCGGGCCATGGATGACGCAAAGGAGATTCTGGACGCGGAAGAGGACGGAGCGGAATGGTTTCCGCAGGAGAACCCGATCCCATACATTCCGAAGTTTGTTAAGGACCGGGAGGAGAATGTCGGGGCCCTTCGCGGAACGGCGTTTCACCGTCTGCTGGAGTGCCTGCCTTTTTCCGGGATGCCGGCGTTTGCCTCGTCCGACGAAGCGGTGGACTGGATCCGTGGGGAAATGGAGTCGCTCTGCAGCGCGGGGCGCATGGAACAAAGCGAGGCGGACCTCGTCTCGCCGGAGCAGATCGCCCGGTTTCTCATGACCGGTGAGGCGGAACGGATGCGCGCGGCGGCCGGACGGGGCATGTTCGTAAGGGAGCAGCCATTTGTCCTCCTGGTGCCGGCCGAACAGGTGGAGCCGGGAGCGGGCGAGGATGAGAATGTCCTCATTCAGGGTATCATAGATGCTTTTTGGGAAGAGGACGACGGAATTGTTTTGCTGGATTACAAGACCGATCGCGTCACGCGGCCGGAAGAACTCATCGCGAGGTACCAGACGCAGCTTCTGCTTTACGCGGATGCGCTTGACCGCAGATTCTCCCCCAAGCAAGTGAAAGAAGTGCTGATCTATTCCTTCTGTCTGGATACGATGATCCCGGTTCCGATTGAGGGTCGCATAACGGCGTCGGAGGGTGTATAATGGGGATGGATTCTAAAACAAAGGAACTTGAGATGAGAATCACGGAAAGGAAACGGATATGAGGATTATCCTGGCATCTGCGTCCCCGCGGCGCAAGGAACTGTTATCAGAGATTCTGCCGGAGTTTGATGTAGTTCCCTCCGAAGTGGAGGAAGTCATCACAAAGGAAGACATGAGTGAGATCGCGATCGAACTGGCTTCTGCAAAAGCGGCGGCCGTCGCGGAGCAGGAGTGCAGCGCAGGCGGCTCGGAACAATCCAAAACGGATGATGCCGGAGAGTACTCGCCGTTTGGCGCGGATGATACATTGATTATCGGAGCCGACACGATTGTTGTGCTTCGCGGGATCATTTACGGGAAGCCGCGCGATAAAATGGATGCGTTTCGGATGCTGACCGACCTTGCCGGCACGACGCACGAGGTCTACACCGGGGTCTGCCTGCTGTACGTGAAGCCGGATGGCCGTTCGATGCCATATACCTTTTATGAGCGTACGGAAGTGACGCTTTATCCGATGAAAGGAGAGGAGATCGCGGATTACATCGCGAGCGGCGACCCGATGGACAAGGCGGGCGCGTATGGAATTCAGAGCATTTACGGGAAGTTTGTGAAAGCGATCAACGGCGATTTCAACAACGTGGTCGGGTTGCCTTTGTCGCGGTTGTATCAGGAGTTGAAGTCGCTTCGGATCATAAAAGTATAAAGAGGAATTTGCATGAACGGGTATGATGACGTCTGCATTCAGACATTTTTAGAGAAGCAGCTGCAGCTCTTTCCGGAGATCGTCGCGGAGACGCCGGAAGAGGCCGCGGAATTTTTGGAGATCTGTCTGGCGGTCGTATGCGCCAACGCGAAGGGGGTGCGGGAATGCTTCGATGATGCCGGCGCGGATATCTCCGGCATGTCGAACGAGGAACTGCTTGAGGCCGAGGAGGTCTTTGCGCTGCCGGATGGGAGATATCTTGTGGTGCTGGCATGACCGCGCCGGATTGCAGTATAAAAATACAGGGGGCCGTGTTGGCCCCCTGATTTAATTTTAAAAGATGACGTTCTATTACTTGCTTTCGGCCCCGCTCATAACCAACATGATCTCATTGCTGCGGTTCACGAATGCCGTCATGTCCTCCGGCGCGAGCGGCTGGTTTGACAGCTTGGCCAGATCGTAGAGCTGCTTGCAGAACATCGGCACGTGCTCGTCGTCCCCATGATCTAAAATATATGTGACCAGCGGGTTGCTCACGTTTAAGGTGAGTGTCTCATCGCCGCTGAACATGGACGGATCCAGTCCATCCATGTTGTAGACTTTCATCATATCCTGCATGCGCCGGCCCTCCTCGGAGAGCGTGATGACGGAAGCGACGGATGTGTCTTTTAATTTTTCCACTTTTACATCCAGGTTTTCTTTGCCGAGCGCGTCGCGGAAGGTCTTGGTCAGCGAATCCTGCGCGTCTTTCAGATCCTCTTCGGAGACATCCTCCTTGAGAGCGTCCGTCACGTCCGCGTCGATCCGCATGAACTTATAGTTCTCGTTGCGCTGCTCCAGCTGCGTGATAAACGAGGTGTCGATCGCGTGGTCCAGGATTACCGCGTCCATCTCATATTCCTTGAACATGCGGATGTACTGGCTCTGCTGGTTCAGATCGGTAACATAGTAGACGGTCTCACGCTTATCCTCATACTCTTCGTAGTCGTCTCCTTCGTCTTCCTCGTCTTCCTCAGCAGGCTCGGCTTCTTCGGCTGCCTCCACCGTTTCTTCCGTAACGGCTTCTTTCTCTTCGGACGCGGCATCCGCGTCTTCGTCCACGGATTCGGGTTCTTCAGCCGCCGCTTCTTCTTTCGATTCTTCCTCTTTTTCCTCCTCTTCCGCGAGCAGTTCGGGAAGGGTCAGATATTTGCCGTAGATGTCCTTGAACAGGATGTAATCGTTCATCCGGTCACAGAATTTCTCGTCCTTTAAACAGCCGTATTTGATAAACGGGCTGATATCATCCCAATATTTCTCGTAGTCTTCCTTCTCGGTCTTGCACATGCCGATCAGCTTGTCCGCGACTTTGCGGGTGATGTACTCGGAGATCTTCTGAACAAAGCCGTCATTCTGCAGCGCGCTTCGCGATACGTTCAGAGGCAGGTCCGGGCAGTCGATGACGCCTTTTAAGAGCATCAGAAACTCCGGAATGACCTCTTTGATGTTGTCCGCGATAAATACCTGATTGTTGTAGAGCTTGATAACACCCTCGATGGAGTCATACTCTGTGTTGATCTTCGGGAAGTAGAGGATTCCTTTTAAGTTGAACGGATAGTCCATGTTCAGATGGATCCAGAATAAAGGCTCCTTGTAATCCTTAAACACCTTGCGGTAGAATTCCTTATATTCTTCGTCGGTGCAGTCGCCGGGCTGTTTGGACCAGAGCGGATGGATGTCGTTTATCGGCACCGGTCGCTTTTCGATCTTTAACTTTTCGGTTTTCGGTGATACCTCGACAAATTCCTTCTCTCCATTCTCGTTTTCCCGCTCCTCCATTTTCGCCTCTTCGACGACCGTCTCGACGACGACATCCTTGTCGGTTTTCTCCTCGGGCAGGATCGTCTCGTACTGCGGCTCGGCCGTCTCGTTGACGAGGTAGATCGGGATCGGCATGAACGAGCAGTATTTCGTCAGCACTTCCCGTGCCCGGTACTCGTTGCAGAACTCGAGGCAGTCCTCGTTTAAAAAGAGCGTGATCGTGGTGCCCACGGTGTCGCGGTCGCCGTCGCCCATCTCAAACTCCGTGCCGCCGTCACAGGCCCAGTGGACCGGCTTGGAATCTTTTTGCCAGGAGAGGGTATCGATGTGGACCTCATCCGCCACCATAAAGGCGGAGTAGAAGCCAAGGCCGAAGTGACCGATGATCTGGTCGTCGTTGGCCTTGTCCTTGTATTTCTCCAGAAAATCCGCCGCGCCGGAGAACGCGATCTGGTTGATGTATTCATCCAGTTCGTCCTCTGTCATGCCGAGCCCGTTGTCGATCACTTTGATCGTCTTGTCCGTCGGGTTCACGCGGACCTCCACTTTCGCCTCATAATCGTCCGGAAGCGCGTATTCACCCATAATGTCGAGCTTTTTTAACTTTGTGATCGCGTCACATGCGTTGGAGATCATCTCGCGATAAAAGATATCCCGGTCGGAATAGAGCCATTTCTTGATGATCGGGAAAATGTTTTCACTGTTGATTGTAAGACTTCCTTGCTTTGTTGCCATAGTTTGTTCACTCCTTATATAAAAAATTATATTTTATTGCGGTTTTTACCTACCGAAATCAGTATAAGGCCGCAGTTGGCAAAAGTCAATAGAAATTTAGCACTCTTTTAAAAAGAGTGCTAACAACAAATAATACTTATCTGTACTCGATCTGCACTCCTTGCAATCTAAAAGGAATAGTGGTATTACATTTAAGAAGTATCAGCGTTACCAGGGAGGTTTGTTTTGGAAAAAACCGTCGTTTCCGACCGGAAGAGAATTTTAATCTTTATCAATATCGTGATCAGCTGTGTCGCGTCGTCCCTGCTTGCGACGGCGCTTACCACGGCCATGCTGCCCATCACGGAGGATCTGGGCGTCCCGGTCACGACGGGGCAGTGGCTGACCAGCGGCTATTCGCTCGTAATGGCGATCGTCATGCCGCTCTCCGCGTTTTTGATCACGCGGTTTCGTACGAAGCGGCTCTACGCCGGTGCGATTCTCCTTTTTATCATCGGACTTTTGATCTCGGGATTGTCTGTCAACTTCGCGATGATGATGTTCGGCCGTGTTGTCCAGGCCTGCGGCGGCGGTATGCTGACCTCCATGGCACAGGTGATCATCCTGTCGATCTTCCCGGCGGAGCGAAAGGGAACCGCGATGGGGTGGTACGGCCTCTCCATCGGTGCCGCGCCGGTGATCGCGCCGACGCTCGCGGGGCTGCTTGTCGACTCGGTCGGCTGGCGGATGATCTTCTTTTTGTCGATGATCATTATGATCATCTCCTTCATCTATTGTCTGCTTGTCATGGCGGATGTGCTGGATACGGAGAAGAAGAAGTTTGATATTTCTTCGTTTGTCATGAGTGCGCTCGCCTTCGGCGGCATCACGTTCGGCATCGGCAATATCGGGACCTATACGGTCAAAAGCGCGATGGTCCTCGTGCCGCTCATTGTCGGGATCGTGTTCGCCGCGATCTTTTCCACGCGGCAGCTGCATCTGGATAAGCCGTTTTTGGATGTCGGCATCCTGCGGAACAGGGATTATGCCGTCAGTGTGATCGGCAGTATGCTCCTATACCTGAATGTTTATGGCGGGACGGTGATCCTGCCGCTCTATGTCCAGCAGGCGCTCGGCCAATCCGCTACGCTAGCCGGACTCCTAACGCTGCCCGGATCCCTGTGCGCTGCCGTTGTCAGTCCCTTCGCGGGCAGGATCTACGACAGACTGGGGATTCGGGTGCTGTTCCTGGCCGGATCGATCGGGCTGCTGATCAGCAACGCCCTGATGATCCCGATCACGGTTGACACCGGTCTGTGGGCGGCCATTGTACTGAATATCGTTCGGAATGTCGCGACCTCCTGTCTGCTCATGCCGCTTGTCACCTGGGGCGCCAGTACGGTGAGCCTGGAGAAGACATCACACGCCACGGCGCTGCTCACATCGCTTCGCACGATCTCGGGTTCGCTTGGCACGGCGATCTGGGTGGCGGTCATGACGATCACGGCGGCGAACTTCGGCGCCGATATGTCCGTCCCGTCCCCCTCGATGATGCACGGGGTCAACATGGCATTTTTCGGGATGATGCTGACGGATATCGCTTTGCTTGTGATGGGATTGTGGAGTACGAGCAAACGTTTCCGCAGTAAAAAACCGCCTGTTCTCGAAGGAGAGCAGGCGGCGTAAAGAACGATTTCTATTTTTCGGCGATGATCATCAGCCAGTGCTGGTCAAAACAGAGCTGCCCGTCCTTTTCGTATGGGTCAAACCCGGTTTTGTCTCCGCCGTCCATCTCCGCGCGCAGTTTTTGCCGGATCTCGTCCGCGACCGCGGATGAGGCTTTCGTCACATTCAGCCAGTCTTCGAGCGAGACCGGCAGGTCGGTCTGCTCACAGGTCGTGACGGTGAGGCGCGCTTCCTCAAAGAGCGCGAGCATTTCCTCCCGGCTTAACGTCTTCGCGTGGGAAGGATCGCGGAGCGTCTCAATTTCGTCTTTTGTTTCGCGCAGGGCTTCCTCCGGCGCGATCAGGTCGACCAGCACGAGCCGTCCGCCGTGGCGCAGTACGCGCACCATCTCGGCGAATGGTGTTTTGTATTCCGGAATGTGATGGAACGCGAGACGGCAGAGCGTCAAGTCGAAACTGCCGGTCAGAAACGGCAGCGCTGCGGCGTCCCCGACCACATAGACCAGATTGGAAAGGCCGCTTTCTTTCGCGGCTTTTTTTCCTACGTTCAGCATTTCCTGCGTCGTATCGAGACAGGTGACGACGGCGGCGGTTTCCGCCAGCGCGCGTCCGCAGGCACAGGTCCCCGCGGCCACCTCCAGGATGCTGGTCCCGTCAAGCGGGGAGAGCACCTCGATCATGTGTGCCATATGTTCCCTGCGGTAGACATTCATGCGCGTCACATCAAACGTTTTGGATTGCTGCGCGAAGGATTTGTGAATTTGATCAAGATTTTTTTCCATTGCTTTTTTCTTTCCTTTCTTCGAGCGCGCCGCCGGCCACTTCCCACAGATAGAGACTGGCCACACTGCCGTAAGGAGAGTAACGGCGCCGATATTTTTCAAACAGTTCCCTGCTGATCGCGCGATGGTGATAGACCATGCGCAGGCCTCTCTGCAGCGCGAGATCGTCATAACTGAACACATCCGGCCGTTCCAGACAAAAGAGCAGGAGCATTTCCGCCGTCCAAACGCCGACGCCGCGAAGGGTGGTCAGCTGCGCGATCGCCTCCGCGTCGGATTTTTCCGGCAATCCAGCCAGGTCAAAGGAGCCGTCAGCGACTTTCCCGGCAAATTCTTTGATGTAGCCGACTTTGCGATACGAAAGGCCCAGCTGCTGCAGGTCGTCCGTCGACGCGGCCGTGATCGTCTCCGGGCTGACTTCACCCAGCGCGTCCCGGAATCGTTTCCAGACCGTGCGCAGTGCCGCGGTGGAGATCTGCTGCCCGACGATCTGGTGGACGACGCCGGCGAAGAGGTCGGGATCGACTGTTCGCCGGATGGGACCGACCGTGTCGATGACTTCCGCGAGGCGTTTGTCTTTCTGTTTCAGATACTCGGTTTCTTTTTTCCCATATGAAAAATACAAAACGGTTCCTCTTTCTTTCAGCTCAGTTTATGATACCATAAATGTATAAAATCTGGTATACTGAAAACAAAGAAAGAAAACCATTTAAATTGCAGGTGAAAAAGGAGGACAGCAGCTATGGAAAGCAGAGTCGCAGTGATGAGTATTATTGTAGAAAATACGGATGTCGTGGAACAGATCAATCAGATCCTGCACGAGAACATTCAATATATCATCGGCAGAATGGGCATCCCCTATCGGCAGCGCCATATCAACCTGATCTGCATCGCGCTCGACGCGCCGCAGGACGCGATCTCCGCGCTCTCGGGCCAGATCGGCGGACTTTCCGGCGTCAGCGTAAAGACCGCGTTTTCGTCAGCATGTGATGAGGCGTGATCCATGCAGTTTCGCAAGGGATGCGGCGGCGAAGACCTGTCCATACTCGCGTATGGATGCATGCGCTTTCAAAGAAAAAACGGAAGATTCGACTTTGATGAGGCCGAGCGGGAGGTCCTTGCGGCGATCCGGCTCGGCGTCAACTATTTTGACACGGCCTACGCTTATCACGGCAGTTTCGAGTCCTTTCGCGAACTCGTCGACGCGTACGACTGGGAGTTTACGATGATCCAGTATAATTATCTGGATGAGAACACGCAGGCGGGAAAGAGCGGCCTGCGTTACGCGAATGAACAAGGTCTGCCCGTGATGATCATGGAGCCTCTGCGCGGCGGCAAATTGGTCGATCTGCTTCCGGAGGAGCTCGCGCAGGCCAGGGGAGACCTGGAAAAGATCCCGTATAAGGTGACGCGGGGAGCGATCCGGCTGTTTCATATCTTCTGAAAAAAGGAACCATTAAGAATCCATAAAAATGATTGTCTTTTCTTTTTTCATAACTTATAATTAAATTTTGGTAATGAGAAACTTGTTTTAAAGGAATACGAATGGACAATAAAAATTTTTATAAACTTGGCATCGACATCGGCTCGACGACGGTAAAGATCGTGATCCTGGACCAGGACGACAATCTGCTCTTTTCCGACTACGAGCGCCATTTCGCGAACATCCGGGAGACGCTGTCGGATCTGATAAAAAAAGCCTATGACGAGCTCGGTCCGTGCATGCTGGCCCCGATGATCACGGGCTCCGGCGGTCTGACGCTGGCAAAGCATCTGGAAGTCCCGTTTGTCCAGGAAGTGGTCGCCGTCTCCACAGCGCTTACACACTACGCGCCGCAGACGGATGTGGCTATCGAGCTGGGCGGTGAGGACGCGAAGATCATCTATTTTGAGGGCGGCAACGTGGAGCAGCGCATGAACGGCATCTGCGCGGGCGGCACGGGCTCGTTTATCGACCAGATGGCCTCGCTCATCCAGACGGACGCCGCGGGCTTAAATGTATACGCCAAGGACTACAAAGCACTGTATCCGATCGCGGCGCGCTGCGGCGTGTTCGCGAAATCGGACATTCAGCCGCTGATCAACGAAGGCGCGACGCGGGAGGACCTCGCCGCGTCCATTTTTCAGGCGGTGGTCAACCAGACCATCAGCGGTCTGGCCTGCGGCAAACCGATCCGCGGGCATGTGGCATTTCTCGGCGGGCCGCTTCATTTCCTGTCGGAATTGAAAGAGGCCTTTATCCGTACGCTCAAGCTGGATGACGAGCACACGATCGTACCGGAGAATTCGCACCTGTTCGCTGCCATCGGATCCGCCATGAACTATGACGAGGATTGTCAGGTCTCGATCGAAGAGATGATCGCGCGTCTCTCCGGGGAACTCCATCTGGAGTTTGAAGTGGAACGTCTGGATCCGCTCTTTCCGGATCAGTCGGTTTACGACGCGTTTACCGAACGGCATGGAAAAGCAAGTGTAAAAAAGGGAGACCTGTCCTCTTATAAAGGAAACTGTTATCTCGGCATTGACGCCGGTTCCACAACGACAAAGGTGGCGGTCGTCGGCGAGGACGGCACGCTGCTCTATTCGTTTTACAGCAACAACAACGGCAGCCCGCTCGCGACCTCCGTCAAGGCGTTGAAGGAAGTCTATGGTCTGCTGCCGGCCGAGGCACGCATTGTGTCCTCCTGTTCCACGGGATACGGCGAGGCGCTGGTGAAAGCGGCGCTCATGCTGGACGACGGAGAGGTTGAGACGATCGCGCACTATACGGCGGCCGCGTTTTTCGATCCGAACGTCGACTGTATCTTAGATATCGGCGGACAGGACATGAAGTGTATCCGCATCAAGAACAACACGGTGGACAGCGTACAGTTAAACGAGGCCTGCTCCTCGGGCTGCGGCTCGTTTATCGAGACGTTTGCCAAGTCCCTCAACTATTCCGTCGAGGACTTCGCGAAGGAGGCGCTCTTCGCCGAGCATCCGATCGACCTGGGCACCCGTTGTACCGTATTTATGAACTCAAAAGTCAAACAGGCGCAAAAGGAGGGCGCGACCGTCGCGGATATCTCTGCCGGGCTTGCCTACTCCGTTATCAAAAACGCGTTGTTTAAGGTTATCAAGCTGTCCGATCCGGCGCAGCTCGGGACACACATCGTCGTGCAGGGCGGTACGTTTTACAACGATGCCGTGCTCCGCAGTTTTGAGCTGATCTCCGAGCGCGAGGCGGTCCGGCCGGATATCGCCGGCATTATGGGCGCGTTCGGCGCGGCGCTGATCGCGCGGGAGCGCTATGAGGGACAGCCGTCCACGCTGCTCGGCATCGAGGAGATCAACGCGCTGGAGTTTTCCACGCAGCTCGCGCGCTGCGGGAGATGTACCAACAATTGTCTCCTTACGATCAACAAGTTCTCCGGCAACCGGCAGTTTATCACCGGGAACCGTTGCGAGCGCGCGTTTGGAGAGGAGAAGAATAAGGAGCAGATTCCGAATCTGTTCGAATACAAACTGGAACGCAATTTCAATTATGAGCCGCTCTCCGAGGAAGAGGCGACGCGCGGCGTGCTGGGAATTCCCAGAGTGCTGAACATCTTTGAGGACTTTCCGTTCTGGGCGACCTTGTTCCGCGCGTTAAAGTTCCGCGTCGTGATCTCGCCGACCTCGAGCCGCGCGATCTACGAGATGGGCATCGAGTCCATCCCGAGCGAATCGGAGTGTTACCCGGCAAAGCTCGCGCACGGGCACATCGCCTGGCTGATCAAGGAGGGGGTAAAAACCATTTTTTATCCCTGTATTCCCTATGAGCGGAACGAGTTTACGGAGGCGGGCAACAACTACAACTGTCCGATCGTCACGTCCTACGCGGAGAATATCAAAAATAATGTCGATGAGATCAACCGCGGCGACGTGCGGTTGGTCAATCCGTTCCTCGCTTTGACCGACGAGGAGATTTTGACGAAGCGTTTGGTCGAAGTGTTAAAAGAAGAGTTTGATATTTCGGAAGCGGAGAGCAAGCCGGCGATCCATGCGGCTTGGGTGGAGCTCGCCGACGCGCGTGACGCGATGCGCAAAAAAGGCGAGGAGACCCTCAAGTGGATGGAGGAGAACGGCCGCCGCGGCATCGTGCTGGCGGGACGTCCGTATCACATCGATCCGGAGATTCACCACGGCATCCCGGAGATGATCACCTCTTACGGTTTTGCCGTGTTGACGGAAGATTCCGTTTCCCATTTAAATCAGGTGGAGCGGCCGCTGATCGTGCTCGATCAGTGGATGTATCACTCCCGGCTCTACGCGGCCGCGCAGTATGTCAAGACGAGGGACGATCTGGACCTGATCCAGCTCAATTCCTTCGGCTGCGGTCTCGATGCCATCACGACCGACCAGGTGAGCGACATCCTGACAAAGTCCGGCAAGATCTACACCTGCTTAAAGATTGATGAGGTCAACAACCTCGGCGCCGCCAGGATCCGGGTCCGCTCGCTGATTGCGGCGATCCGTACTCGGGAAAAACAGCCCTGTGAGCGCAAGATCGTACCGGCGAATCACAACCGGGCCATCTTTACCGAGGAGATGCGAAAGACCTACACGATCCTGTCGCCGCAGATGTCCCCGGTCCACTTTGACCTTTTGGGGCCGGCGTTCCGCGCGGCGGGCTACCACGTGGAGATCCTCGGCAACGACAATCGCAACGCGATCAACGCGGGTCTGAAATATGTCAACAACGACGCCTGTTTCCCATCCCTTGTCACGGTCGGGATGATCATGGACGCCGTGACATCCGGGAAATATGATGTGGACCATCTGGCCATCATCATGACGCAGACCGGCGGCGGCTGCCGGGCTTCCAATTATGTCGGCTTTATCCGCCGCGCGCTGGAGCGGGCGGGTTATCCGCAGATTCCGGTGATCTCGTTAAACCTTTCGGCGCTGGAGAGCAATCCGGGCTTTAAGATCACGTTTTCGCTGGCGCAGCGCGCGCTCTACGCGCTGGTCTTCGGGGATATCTTAATGAAATGCATCTATGCCACCCGGCCTTACGAGGCGGAAGAGGGCGCGACGGACGCGCTGCATGAGCAGTGGGTGGAGAAGATCACGGAGTTCGTATCGAAGCCGCATGTGCTCAGCCATTTTAAGTATATAAGGTATTGCCGCGAGATGGTGCGGGACTTTGATGAACTGCCCAGAAAAGACATCAAAAAGCCGAAGGTCGGTATCGTGGGTGAGATTCTGGTCAAGTTTATGCCGCTCGCGAACAATTTCCTCGCGGAACTGTTGGAGAGTGAAGGGGCGGAACCGGTGTGTCCGGACCTGATCGATTTCTTCTTGTACTGTTTTTACAACCGGAAGTTTATGTCCGAAAAGCTGGGCTTCCAGAACAAGAGCTGGAGACGGGCGCGCCTCGGCATTTGGGGATGTGAACTCCTTCGCCGGCCGGCCAACAGAGCATTGAAAAAGAGCGAACACTTTATTCCGGCCTCCAGCATCTACGAGACGGCGGAAAACGCGAAGGATATTGTCTCGCTAGGCAACCAGACCGGCGAGGGTTGGTTCCTGACCGGTGAGATGGTGGAGCTGATCAACAACGGGGTCAACAACATTGTGTGCTGTCAGCCGTTTGCCTGCCTGCCGAATCACATCGTGGGCAAGGGCGTCATCAAGGAGCTGCGGCATCAGTATCCGAAATCCAACATCGTCGCGATCGACTTTGATCCCGGCGCGAGTGAGGTCAACCAGTTAAACCGGATCAAGCTGATGCTCTCGACCGCGCAGAAGAACCTGCAGCACCAACCCGATTGACCATACGCATCCGCAGTGCCGTTGGGACAGAAAGTATTATTTGCGAAAAGGAACGTGCAATGAAATTACTGGACAGGATGGAACGAAGGATCGGCAAGTTTGCCATCAACAGGTTGATGATCTATGTGATCGCCTGCTATATCATCGGGTATGTCATCTATTATGTGAATCCTTCGATCTTAAGCTGGCTGACGCTGGAACCGTATCTCATTTTCCACTACGCGCAGATCTGGCGGCTCATCTCGTGGGTGCTGATGCCGCCGTCCTCCACGAATATTATCTTTGTCGTGATCATGCTGATCTTGTACTACCAGCTCGGCACGGCGCTCGAGCGGACATGGGGCGCGTTTCGGTTTAACTGCTATATTTTCGGCGGGATACTCTTCTCGATCGTCTCGGCGCTTGTCATGTATGGAATCTATGCCATAATATATGGGGCGGACGCGATCGTCCTCTTTGGAAGCAGCTACAGCACGACGTACATCAACATGTCAATCTTTCTGGCGTTTGCGGCCGCTTTTCCGGAACAGAGGATCATGCTGTACTTCTTTATCCCGATCAAGATGAAGTGGATGGGGCTCGTGTACGCCGCGCTCATGGTATATGAGTTTGTGGTCGCCGGGAGCATTCCCGGGCGGATCGCGATCGTCGCGTCATTGGCCAACTTCCTGATCTATTTCCTCGCGACGCGCAGTCTGCGCCGCTTCTCACCGCGTGAGATCAAGCGAAGGCGGGACTTTAAGCGAGGGGTGAGCGGAGGTCCGGAAAGGAACAGCCGGATCTCGTCCTCGCGGGTCAACCGCGCATCGGGCGGCTCTTCGGGCAGTTCTTCGGGCAGCACCAGTGTGGTGAATGATAAGACATCGCAATATTATACGCGAAAAGGGAGCGGGCCGATTCATAAGTGTGCGGTCTGCGGGCGTACGGAGCTGGACGATCCGAATTTGACGTTCCGGTATTGCAGTAAATGCAATGGAAACTACGAATATTGTCAGGACCATTTGTTTACACACGAGCACATTAAATAGGAGTATTTGTTTTGGAGAAAGAAAATGAATCCCGAAATTTCATAGAGCAGATCATCGACCAAGATCTCGCGGAGGGCACATACGACACGGTCGTCACGCGTTTCCCTCCGGAGCCGAACGGCTACCTGCACATCGGGCACGCGAAGTCGATCCTGTTAAATTACGGTCTGTCCAGTGAGTATGACGGTGCGTTCCACCTTCGCTTCGATGACACGAATCCAACGAAAGAGAAGGATGAGTTCGTGGAGTCGATCCTGGAGGATGTCGCCTGGCTTGGCGCGGACTGGGAGGACCATCTGTACTTCGCGTCCGATTACTTTGAAAAGATGTATGAAGCGGCCGTTTCGCTGATTAAAAAGGGCAAGGCGTATGTCTGCGATCTCACGGCCGATGAGATCCGAGAGTACCGCGGCACACTGACCGAGCGGGGGAAAAACAGCCCGTACCGGGATCGTAGTATAGAGGAGAATCTGGAACTTTTTGAAAACATGAAAAACGGAGTTTACGCCGACGGCGAGCGAGTGCTCCGCGCGAAGATTGATATGGCTTCGCCGAACATCAACATGCGCGATCCGGTACTCTACCGCGTGGCGCATATGCGCCACCACCGGACCGGCGATGACTGGTGCATCTATCCGATGTACGACTTCGCCCACCCGCTCGAGGACGCATTCGAGGGCGTCACGCACTCCATCTGTACGCTCGAGTTTGAGGATCACCGCCCGCTTTATGACTGGGTGGTGCATGAGGTGGAGTTTGCCAGTCCTCCGAAACAGATCGAGTTCGCGAAATTGTATCTGACCAATGTCGTGACCGGCAAACGCTATATCAAACAGCTTGTCGAGGACGGCATTGTGGACGGCTGGGACGACCCGCGTCTTGTAACGATCGCCGCGCTGCGGCGGCGGGGGTATACGCCCTCCGCTATCCGTATGTTTGTGGATCTGTGCGGCATCTCCAAGAGCAACGCCTCGGTAGAATTTCCGATGCTGGAGTATTGCATCCGGGAAGATCTGCGGGAGGCGACACCGCGCGTGATGGCGGTCCTGGATCCGATCCGCCTGGTGATCGACAACTATCCGGAGGGGCAGACCGAGGAGCTTACCGCCGCGAACAATCCGGAAAATCCGGAGATGGGGACGCGGCCGCTTTCCTTTGGACGGGAGCTCTTTATCGAGCGAGAGGATTTTATGATCGAGCCGCCGAAGAAGTACCGGCGCCTTTATCCGGGCAATGAAGTGCGGCTGATGTATGCCTACTTTGTTACCTGCACGGATTGTGAGACGGATGAAGACGGCAATGTCACCGTGGTCCACTGCACGTATGACCCGGAGAGCCGGGGCGGAGAGAGCCCGGACGGACGCAAGGTGCGCGGCACGATCCACTGGGTTGACACGGCAAATGCCGTACAGGCCGAAGCCCGTCTTTATGAAAATATTGTCGATGAGGAGCAGGGCGTCTACAACGAAGACGGAAGCCTCAACCTCAATCCGAATTCGCTGGCGGTAAAAACGGATTGCCGATTGGAGGCCTCCCTTGGCCTGGCGCAGCCTTATGACCGTTTTCAGTTTGTGCGAAACGGATTTTTCTGCGTTGACGCAAAGGACACAAAGCCGGGGCATCCGGTATTTAATCGCATTGTATCTTTAAAAAGTTCTTATAAACTGCCATCTTGAAAAACCAGAGAATACGATGGTTTTAATTGATTAATCCATTCACAGAGAGTACAGTTTGATTGGTGAGGAGGGTTTATTTTATGAAGAGAAAAAAGAGATTTCTTGCTTTGTTTATGACTGTGGCATTGTGCTTCTCGCTTACGGCCATTCCTGCCTTTGCCGACACGGAAAATGTCGAGGCGGGAGATGACGGAACGATGCCCGTGGCATTGGAGAACCGTAATTCTTCGGATAAGGCGGCGCAGACGATTGCAACGCATGCTGCCCCGTATTTTGATGTGACAAGGGGTGCGACGGATGTGGTTTCTCAAAAAGCCACGTCGCCGCGTGCGTTTTCTGCGGAAGATTTTGCTTCGGAAAAATCATTTGCTGTTCCGGAAACCGTGGATGATGCGGGAATCCAGACGCTTGCAGAAACGGCGGATGATGCGGGAATCCGAATGCTTGCGGATACGGCGGATGCGATCACGGAGGAAGGCGGCAGATTGGAATCCGGAACCTATATTCTGACGGAGGATGTGACGCTGGTGTCGGAAGACCTTATCATCGCGCAGGGAAGCGAAGTGACCATTGATCTGAACGGCTTCACCTTAACCGGAACGGGGAACTCCAGCGTGATTGTTAATGACGGCACGCTGATACTTGAGGACAGCAGTGAGGATGGCTCCGGGATGATCACCGGCGGCGTGGGAAATCTCAATGAATCGCTCGGCGGAGATATGTATACCTATGGAGGAGCGGTGGATAATCAAGGCGATTTTACGATGAACGGCGGCACGATCTGCGGCAACAGGGCGGATGTTGGCGGTGGTGTCGACACAGCGTATGGGAAGTTCACCATGAACGGTGGCATGATCAGCGACAATACCGCGGGATGGGGCGGCGGCGTATTCAACTTTGACGGACCTTTCACCTTGAGCGGCGGAACGATCTGTGGCAACACCGCGGATTATGGCGGCGGTGTAAACAATGAAGCGGATTCAGAGGATGGCAGCGCGGAAACCGTCTTTACGATGAATGGCGGAGAGATCAGCGGCAATACCGCCTCTTACGACGGCGGCGGTGTGGATAATTTGATCGGCGCGGTATTCACCATGAACGACGGTACGATCACCGGCAACCACTCCGATGGCTCAATGGATAATGATAACGGCGGCGGCGGGATCTATAATCAGGAGGCTTCCCTCTTCCTGGAAGGCGGCACGATCAGCGGGAATACCGCGGAAGCGGGCGCGGCTGTTTATAATAACGAAGGCGGCACTGTTACGATGGATGACGGCACGATCTGTGATAACACCGCAGACCTCGCTGGCGGCGGTATCTTCAATGACGCGACGAAGGAAGGTACCGAGATTCTTATCAACGGCGGAGAAATCAGCGGCAATTCCTCCGCGGAATGGGGCGGCGGCGTATTAAACTATGCAGGCACTGTCACCATGAGCGGCGGAGAGATCAGCGGCAACAAAGCGATTGTTGGCGGCGGTTTCGAAATCGAGTATGGAACTTTTATCCTTATCGACGGCATAATCAGCGGCAACTCCGCGGGATGGGGCGGCGGCTTGAGAAGCCTTGTCAGTGAATTCACGATGAGCGGCGGCATGATCAGCGAAAACACCGCGGACTATGGCGGCGGTGTAAACAATGACGCGGATTCAGAGGATGACAGCGCGGAATCCGTCTTTACGATGAATGGCGGAGAGATCAGCGGCAATACCGCCTCTTTGGACGGCGGCGGTGTGGACAATGATTTTGGCGCCGTATTCACACTGAACGACGGTATGATCACCGGCAACCACTCCGATGGTCCATGGGATAATGATAACGGCGGCGGCGGGATCTATAATCAGGAGGCCTCCCTTTTCCTGGAAGGCGGCACGATCAGCGGGAATACCGCGGAAGCGGGCGCGGCTGTTTATAATGAAGAAGGCGGCACTGTTACGATGGATGGCGGCACGATCTGTGATAATTCCGCAGAGTTCAATGGCGGCGGTATCTACAATAATGCGACGAAGGAAGGGACCGAGACTCTTATCAACGGCGGAGAGATCAGCGGCAATTCCGCGGAATGGGGCGGCGGCGTATACAACTATGACGGCGCTGTCACCATGAGCGGCGGAGAGATCAGCGGAAACAGTGCGGATGTTGGCGGCGGTGTCGAAGTGAATTGCGGAACTTTCAACCTGACCGACGGTACGATCACCGGCAATTCTGCTGAAGATGGCGGCGGCGTGAGCAGCTTTTGCGGTGATTTCACGATGAGCGGCGGTGCGATCAGCGACAATACCGCGGAATGGGGCGGCGGCGTGGAAATTTACGCGGATTCAGAGGATGACAGCGCGGAATCCGTCTTTACGATGAATGGCGGAGAGATCAGCGGCAATACCGCCTCTTTCGACGGCGGCGGTGTGGATAATTTGATTGGCGCGGAATTCACCATGAACGACGGTAATATCACCGGCAACCGTGCTGGTGGCCCATGGGATAATGATAACGGCGGCGGCGGGATCTATAATCAGGAGGCTTCCCTCTTCCTGGAAGGTGGTACGATCAGCGGGAATACCGCGGAAGCGGGCGCGGCTGTTTATAATGTGGAAGGCGGCACTGTAACGATGGATGGCGGCACGATCTGTGATAATTCCGCAGAGCTCATTGGCGGCGGTATCTACAATAATGCGACAAAGGAAGGTACCGAGACTCTTATCAGCGGCGGAGAGATCAGCGGCAATTCCACGGAATGGGGCGGCGGCGTATACAACTATGACGGCACTGTCACCATGAGCGGCGGCACGATCAGTGACAACACGGCGGTGCAATGTGGTGGTGGTGTTGAATTGGCTTGCGGAACTTTTGACATGACCGGTGGAGAGATCAGCGGCAATTCTGCTGAAGCTGGCGGCGGCGTGAGCAGCTTTTGCGGTGATTTCACGATGAGCGGCGGTGCGATCAGCGAGAACACCGCGGACTATGGCGGCGGTGTGGAAATTTACGCGGATTCAGAGGATGACAGCGCGGAATCCGTCTTTATGATGAATGGCGGAGAGATCAGCGGCAACACTGCCGCTTTAGATGGTGGTGGTGTGGATAATATTTTTGGCGCGGAATTTACCATGAACGACGGTACGATCACCGGCAACCGTTCCGATGGTCCAGTGGATAATTATAACGGCGGCGGCGGGATCTATAATCAGGAGGCTTCCCTCTTCCTGGAAGGCGGTACGATCAGCGGGAATACCGCGGAAGCGGGCGCGGCTGTTTATAATGACGAAGGCGGCATTGTAACGATGGATGGCGGCACGATCTGTGATAACACCGCAAAGCTCGCTGGCGGCGGAATCCTCAATTATGCGAAGGAGGAAGGCGCCGAGATTCTTTTTAACGACGGAGAGATCAGCGGCAATTCCGCGGAATTTGGCGGCGGCATATGCAGCCTGCGCGGGGTTGTCACTATAAGCGGCGGTACGATCAGCGACAACACAGCGGTGTCAAGTGGCGGCGGTGTCGAAGTGGAGCGTGGAACTATTATCATGAACGAAGGCATGGTCAGCGACAATTCTGCTGAATATGGCGGAGGCGTTAGAAGCTTTGCCAGTGAGTTCACGATGAACGGCGGCACGATCAGCGACAACACCGCGGACTATGGCGGCGGTGTAAACAATGACGCGAATTCAGAGGATGACAGTACGGAATCCGTCTTTACGATGAGCGGCGGAGAGATCAGCGGCAACACTGCCTCTTTAGACGGTGGCGGTGTAGACAATATTTTTGGCGCGGAATTCACCATGAAGGGCGGGACGATTACCGGCAATTGCTCCGAAGGCCTCGCGGATAATCTTAACGGCGGCGGCGGAATCTATAATCAGGAGTCTACTCTCTTCCTGGAAGGCGGCATGATCACCGACAACTCTGCCGATGCGGGCGGCGGCGTGTACAATGACAAATCCGTATTTACCATGAGCGCCGGTGCAGTCTACGGCAACACGGCGGAATCGATGGCGGCTGACATCTATAGCCGTGGAGAAGACAGCGTGATGACCCTGATCGACGCGGATCAGATGGATGCGGAAGGAAGCCGAGTTTAGCGCTTGGTATAACGATGAGGAAGACGCCCGCTACGCGGACTCGGAGGATCCGATCAGTTATTCCGGAATTACCGATTCCAGCGAGGAATACGCGTTGATCGCAGCCTACCGGACTTCCGATAACGATGGAAACGGTGGCGGTGGGAACGATGGAAACGGCGACAATGGAAATAATGGCGGCAGCAACAACGGCGGAAGTTCCGGAAGCAGCGGAAGCTCCGGTAGCAGCGGAAACACCGGCAGCGGGACAAGTTCCGGTGGCAGTGGGAGTTCCGGCAGCAGCGGAGGCTCTGGCAGCAGCGGAAGATCCGGCAGCGGGACAAGCGGGACAAGCGGAGCCAATACCGGAGAGGAGAGCGGCTTGATGACGTTCAGTGTTCTGCTGTGCGCAGCCGGGCTGCTTGCGGTTCTGAGCGTTGCCTGGCGCAGAAAGAAACGCCGTGCGTAAAAACGCACGGCGCAAAGTCAGCCTTATGATTTATTTGCCAAGCTCAAGAGGCCAATCCTCATCCCCCAACAGATAGGGAAGGAAATACTCGGCCTCCTTGCACCACCAAGACCATTCGTGTGTCACATCCTCGCCCCACAGATCGACCCAGATGGGGATGCCTTTTTCCGCGCAGATGTCGCGCATTCTGGATACCGTATTCGGTTGCTCCCCTTCACCTTGTCCGCAGCAGATGACAGCCCGACGGTGGCGATAGGCTTTCATGTACGGGTGGTCCTCCACCATGTTTGGCAGATAGACAACAGGAGAGTTCAGGTAGACCAGTTCGTCCGAATAGGTTTTGAAGTATCTGGCAGCATCGAATGTTCCTGAGAGAGACAAAAGTCCGTTAAAAAGAAACGGGTAACGCAGATAGAGGTTTGCGGCATGTGTGCCGCCCAGCCCGCAGCCGAACACGAGGAATTCAACCTTCTCTTGCGTGCCGGTCTGCGCCCGCACTTTTTCAGCTAAAAACGGGGCTACTTCATCCATGATATAGGTGACCCAGCGCTCATGAAGAATCATGCGCCGGTGCGGGTTGTCGTGGGAGCAGAAGGCTATGTCGTCGATTGGATCGATGGCACAGACCATCATCTCGCCGGCATCAATCCATGGTGCGCAGGTTTCCGCCATGCCGAAATTTTCGAAGTCGTAAAACCGCCCTTCCTCTGTGGGAATAAAAATAACCGGTTGGCCGGTCGTTCCCCAGATTTTCATTTCCATTCCGTGACCGAGATTGGGGCTGTTCCTCTTAAAATATTGTGTCTCCATACTGTCGCCTCCCATTTACTTCTTTTATTACATGTATTGCTTAAGGTATTCCATACTATAGCACAAAACGCCTCAGATGGCAATCGCAATTTGTCCAAAAAGCGCCAAAACAAGGGAAATAACAGCCATTGTCGATGGGCTTGCCGCTCTTGACAAAGAATCTAGATATTGCTAGAATGAAAAAAGTTTCAAACGCCAGAGTGCAGGAGGATTTCCTTGTGAATCGAAGACAGGTATTTTCATTGTTAGTCGAAAACACACCAGGTGTTGTCAGTCATGTTTCCGGTCTGTTTTCCCGCCGCAGTTATAATATCGAAGGATTTTCCGTCGGCGTGACTGCGGATTCCCGTTATACGCGGATTACGGTCGTTGCCAGCGGAGACGAACAGGTGCTGGAGCAGATCGAAAATCAGCTTGCCAAGCTCGAGGATGTGGTCGACATCAAACAGCTAAAAGAAGGTGAATCCGTCACGCGGGAACTCATTTTGGTAAAGGTGTCCGCGTCGGATAAAGACCGTTCGCAGATCTTTTCCACGGTTGATATCTTCCGCGGGAAAGTTTTGGATGTTGGCAAGTCTTCCCTTATCATCGAGATGACCGGTGAGTGGCGCAAGCTCGACGCGTTTTTGGATCTCATGCAGGACTATGAGATTCTGGAACTCGCGCGGACCGGGATCACAGGATTGAGCCGCGGCGCTGAGGATGTCGTAAAGCTTTGATCATTGGATGCCGCCGATTCACTGTGCGGCGATAGTAAAAATAAATACAATTGATTTTCATGGAGGGCAGTATCATGGCAGAAGCAAAAATCTATTATCAGGAAGACTGTAATCTTTCCGCGTTGGATGGCAAGACTATCGCGATCATCGGCTACGGCAGTCAGGGCCACGCGCATGCGCTGAACTTAAAGGAGTCCGGATGTCATTCCATCGTGGGCCTTTATGAGGGAAGCAAGTCCTGGGCAAAGGCCGAGGAGCAGGGTCTCGAGGTTTTTACGGCAGCGGAGGCCGCAAAGCAGGCTGACATCATTATGATCCTGATCAACGATGAGAAGCAGGCTGATATGTATAAAAAGGATATCGCGCCGAATCTGGAGGCAGGCAATATGCTGATGTTCGCCCATGGCTTTAACATTCACTTCGGTTGCATCAAGCCTCCGGCGGATGTGGATGTCACCATGATCGCCCCGAAAGGGCCGGGACACACCGTGCGTTCCGAGTATCTCGAAGGGAAAGGCGTGCCGTGTCTCGTGGCGGTCGAGCAGGACGCGACCGGCAAGGCGCTGGAGATTGCGCTGGCCTACGCGCTCGGCATCGGCGGTGCCCGCGCGGGTGTGCTTGAGACGACCTTCCGCGTCGAGACGGAGACCGACCTCTTTGGTGAGCAGGCGGTACTTTGCGGCGGCGTGACGGCTCTGATGCAGGCCGGATTTGAGACGCTCGTCGAGGCTGGCTACGATCCGCGCAATGCTTACTTTGAGTGTATTCATGAGATGAAGCTGATCGTCGACCTGATCTACCAGTCCGGGTTTGCCGGCATGCGCTACTCGGTTTCCAACACGGCGGAGTACGGTGACTACATCACCGGCCCGAAGATCATTACTGATGAGACAAAGCAGACGATGAAAAAGATCCTCTCCGACATTCAGGACGGCAGCTTCGCGAAGGAGTTCCTCCTCGATATGTCGCCGAGTGGCGGCGAGGTGCATTTCCGCGCCATGCGCAAACGCGCGGCAGAGCATCCGGCTGAGATCGTGGGCGAGGAAGTCCGCAAGCTCTACAGCTGGAGCAATGAAGATAAGTTAATTAATAACTAACTTTTATGTTATTTTAGACCTTTAAAAGAGTGGTGTGGCGCATGCCATATCACTCTTTTTCAGCAAAGGAGAGACCATTGGGAAAGATTTATCGCTTTGATTCGGATGTGGATACGGACCAGATTATCGCGTCCCAGTATCTGCTGTATCCGACGATTGATGAGATGAAAATGCACACCTTTGAATCGCTGGATCGCGATTTCGCGGAAAGCGTGTGCCCGGGTGACTTTGTCGTCGCGGCGGAAAACTTTGGCTGCGGTTCCTCACGCGAGCAGGCGCCGGCCGTATTAAAGGAGCTCGGCGTGGAGGCGGTTCTCGCGAAGTCGTTTGCGCGGATCTTCTACCGCAACGCGATCAATATCGGTCTGCCGGTCATTGTATGCAAGGATCTCTATGACGCGGTGCAGACCGGAGAGGAGATGGAACTCTCTCTGACGGACGGGATCGCGACGGTAAACGGGAAGGAGTTTGTCTGTACAAAGCTTCCTCCCTACATGCAGGAAATACTGGATCAGGGCGGACTGATCGCGTCCCTGAACAAAGCGGAGGCGGATTGATATGGGTATGACGATGGCGGAAAAGATCATCGCTGCTGCAGCCGGGGTCGAAGAGGCGCATGCCGGTGAAATTCATACGGTACAGATCGACCGGCTCATGAGCAACGACGGCACGACGCACCTGACGATTGATATGTACCATGCCCTTGCGCGTCCGCGTATCGCCGATGTGGACAAGCTTGTCTGGATCGTAGATCACAATGTGCCCTCCGATTGTCCGAAGACGGCGGCCTCGCACAAGAAAATGCGGGATTTCGCGCGGGAGCACGGCATCGCCTGGCACGAAGGAGACGGCGTCTGCCATCAGATCATGATGGAACGGTACGTGCGCCCGGGTGAACTGATCTTTGGCGCGGACAGCCACACATGCGCTTACGGGGCGCTCGGCGCGTTCGGAACCGGTGTCGGCTGTACGGATTACCTGTACGCGATGGTGACGGGTACATCCTGGGTGATGGTTCCGGAGACGCTCCGTTTTACCCTGACCGGAGCACTGCCGGACGGGGTCTTTGCCCGCGACCTGATCCTTACGATCATCGGACGGATCGGAGCGAACGGGGCCAATTATAAGGCGATGGAGTTTGTCGGTGACGGCATGAAGAGCCTTACCATGAGTGATCGCATTGCCATCTGCAACCTCTGCGTGGAGGCGGGTGCTAAGACGGCGCTGATGGAGGCGGATGAGATTGCGTTGAAATATCTGACGGCGCACGGACGAGAGCCGAAGCACCTGTTCGCGAGCGATGCGGACGCGGTGTTTGAGGAGGAGTATGAAGTGGATCTGTCGATGATCACACCGGTCATCGCGAAGCCGCATTTTGTGGATAATGTGGTGGCCGCGCGGGAGTGTGTCGGCACGAAGATTGATGAGGCGTTTCTCGGATCTTGCAACAACGGGCGGATCGAGGATTTGCGTGTCGGGGCGTCGCTCTTGACGGGCAGGAAGGTGCATCCGCTTGTGCGGTTTCTCGTTGTGCCGGCCAGTCAGGAGGTCTACGAACAGGCGCTGGAGGAAGGACTGATTGAGAGGTTTATGGAGGCCGGCGCGATCGTAATGAATCCGAACTGCTCGGTCTGTTGGGGCAGCTGTCAGGGTGTGATCGGGGACGGTGAGGTGCTGATCAGTACCGGGACACGGAATTTTAAAGGGCGCGCGGGTTCGCCGGAGGGGTTTGTGTATCTGGCGAGCGCGGCGACGGTGACGGCGTCGGCAATCGCGGGAGAAATTATTACAGCGGATATGCTTGCCTAAGGAGATCTGGATATGGAACAGTTTACAGGAAAAGTTTGGGTGCTTGGGGATGATGTGGATACGGATATTATCATGCCTACTGAGTACCTGGCAATGCCGAGCGTGGATGAGATGAAGCCTTATGCGTTTTCGCCTTTGCGGCCGGAGCTGGCGGCTAAGATTCAGCCGGGCGATATTATCGTCGCGGGTAAGAATTTTGGATGCGGCTCTTCGCGCGAGCAGGCGCCGGAGGTGATCAAGGCGCTCGGCGTTCGCTGCGTTATCGCGAAGTCGTTCGCGCGGATTTTTTTCCGCAACGCGATCAACAATGGGTTGCTGCTGATTGAGAACGAGGAGATTCAGGCGGATGTGAAGGAAGGCGATGTGATCACGGTGACGGTGGGAGAGAGCATTGCGCTCGGCGATCGGACGTACGCGATTTCCTCGCTGCCGGATAATTTGCTGGAGATTCTTGAGGCTGGCGGACTCGTGGAAGCGATGAAAAAGCGCAACTCCGCGACGTCGGAGAAATAATATCACAACTTTCGCTGCCGAAGATCTCGTCGAAGCAGGCGCGCGAAACAAACAGGCTGCGAAAAGGAGGAGACATGGCACATACCATGATTGAAAAGATCATCGGGAATAACGTGGGGAGGGAAGTCCGTCCGGGCGAGATCGTTACGGTCAAGGTGGACCGCGTCATGATTCACGACATCTTCATCCCGTTTGTGGCGGAGAAGTTCGCGGAGATGGGATTTTCCAAAATATGGGACCCTGACAAAGTTGTCCTGATCTACGACCATCTCGTTCCGGCGAGTCAGGTGGATGACACGCGTCATTTTCGGATCGGCGACGAATTTGCCGAAAAATACGGACTGACCCATGTACACCGATCCGACGGAATCTGTCATCAGCTGATGCCGGAGGCGGGCTATGTGAAGCCCGGTGATGTCGTTTTCGGAACGGACAGCCATACGACGACATACGGAAGCGTCGGCGCTTTCTCGACCGGCATTGGGTATACGGAGATGGCGGGCATCCTGGGAACGGGAGAGCTCTGGGTGCGCGTGCCGGAGACGATCCGGATCACGATCAACGGGAATCTGCCGGACAACGTGACATCCAAGGATGTGATCCTTACGATCATCGGGGATCTCGGCGCGGACGGCGCGACATATCAGGCGGTTGAGTTTACCGGAGACACGATAGAAAATATGACGATCGCCAGTCGCATGACGATGTCCAACATGGCGGTGGAAGCGGGCGCGAAGTGCGGCCTTTTCGCGCCGGATGAGAAGACGGCCGACTTCTGCGGTACGGCGCCGGATATTAACATCGCGACTTTCTTTGCGGACGAAGGCGCTGCTTACGCGCGCGAACTTACCTATCGTGCGGAAGATTTTGTTCCCGTGCTGGCCTGTCCGTCACAGGTGGACAACATCCATCCTGTCTCGCAGTGGGAGGGGACGAAGATCGACCAGGTCTTCCTTGGCTCCTGCACGAACGGACGGTTGGAGGATTTGCAGATGGCGGCCGCGATTTTAAAAGACAAACACGTGGCGCCGTTCGTGAACTTTATTGTCACTCCCGCCAGCCGGAAAGTCTTTGAAGACGCGATCGCGGACGGTACGATGGATATTTTGGTCAAGGCGGGCGCGCAGGTGACGCACCCGGGCTGCGGTTTGTGCTGCGGACGGGCTGGCGGCATTCTGACAGACGGAGAGCGTGTCGTTGCCACAAATAACCGCAATTTTCTCGGGCGTATGGGCACCCCGGGAGTCGAGATCTTCCTCGCGTCACCTAAAACAGCTGCGGCATCCGCACTGACGGGTGAGATCACGTCCATATCATAAGAAGGAGATTTCATGATACACAATGAGTTGCTTTACAAAAACACAAGAGACGCTTCGGAGGTAGTGACAGCCTCACAGGCAATCCTTAACGGCCTGGCTGGTCACGGCGGGCTCTATGTCCCGACGGAGATCCCTCCGTTGCCCGTTTCGCTGCCGGAACTGGCCGATATGTCCTATCAGGAGACGGCTTACACGATCATGCGCCAGTTCCTCACGGACTTTACTGAGGAGGAGCTGCGTCAATGCATCACTCGCGCGTATGATGAAAAGTTTGATGTGCCCAAGATCGCGCCGCTTGTCTGCGTAGATGACACATACTATCTGGAACTGTTTCACGGCGCGACAGCCGCGTTTAAGGACATGGCGCTCTCTATTCTGCCGCACCTGATGACGACGGCGGCAAAAAAGAACCATATCACGAATGAGATCGTGATCCTTACCGCCACGTCCGGTGACACCGGCAAGGCGGCGCTCGCCGGCTTCGCGAACGTCCCGGGCACGCGGATCATCGTCTTTTATCCGAAGGACGGGGTCAGCCCGATCCAGGAACGCCAGATGGTAACGCAGCAGGGTGACAACACGCTCGTTGTCGGAATCCGCGGAAACTTTGACGAGGCGCAGACCGGTGTCAAGCGCATGTTTTCCGACCCGCGCTTAAATGAGGACCTTCACGCGGCGGGTTATCAGTTCTCCTCCGCGAACTCGATCAACATCGGACGGCTCGTCCCGCAGATCGTCTACTATGTCTATGCGTGGGCACAGTTGTTTGCGGGCGGGGAAATCACGCAGGACGACGCGATCAATGTGGTCGTCCCGACCGGCAATTTCGGCAACATCCTTGCCGCCTATTACGCGCGCGAGATGGGTGTGCCGATCGCGCGGCTGATCTGCGCGTCGAATGAGAACAAGGTACTCTACGATTTTTTCTCGACGGGCACATACGACAGAAATCGCGAGTTCTTCCTTACCTCGTCGCCGTCTATGGACATTCTGATCTCCAGCAACTTAGAGCGCCTGATCTACCGCATCGCCGGAGAGGATGCCGGGGTAAACGCGGCGCTTATGAAACAGCTCTCCGAGACCGGCACCTACGAGATCACGCCTCAGATGCGGGAACAGCTTGCCGTTTTTTACGGCAACTTCGCGGATGAGACGGAGTGCGCCGATACGATCCGCAGACTCTTCCTGGAGGACGGGTATGTCATCGATCCGCACACAGCGGTCGCGGCGGCGGTCTGCGGGAAATACCGTGAGGAGACCGGAGATCCTGCCGTCACGGTGCTTGCCTCAACGGCCAGTCCGTTTAAGTTCACGCGCAGTGTGCTGCGCGCCATTGAGCCTGAAGCAGAAGATGCGTCGAAAGAATCCTCCTCCGGAGTCGGAGAGGACGCGCGTGAAAAAGACGCCGCGTCCGACATGGCAATGGTCGACCGGCTCGCCGCGTTGTCCGGCCTGCCCGTGCCGCGTCCGATCGAGGAGATCCGGAACGCCGCGGTCGTCCACGATGTCGTCTGCGACGTGGATGAGATGGAGTCCGTGGTCCGCTCATTTTTGCAAGTGCAGTAGAATGTTGTATTTTCGCGATAAAAATGGTATAGTAAATGTAATCGATTTAGGTTTTACAGACAGGAGGAATTGCAATGTCAACGAAAGCATTTTACCCAATCTCCGAGATTGGCCCCGGAAAGGTCGGATTTTCCAAGACCCGCTCCATCATTGAGGCGGCTTTTTACGGCAACAATGTAGTAAAGGTAAATACATTAAAAGAGGCCTACAATTTGGCCAAGGAGTCTCCCGGCACCATCGTAACGGATATGCCGGTTAAGGACGGCGATACCTTTGGCCTGGAGAAGGACGCGAAGGTGCTGCTGTTTAACGACGGCGCCGTGACGGGCCGTTACGCGGTTGCGCGGCGGATCAAGGGCGAGCCGGGCGTTGACGCGGATAAACTCGATAAGGTCATTATGGACGCGATCTACAAGACGCGCTGGAAAATCATGTATCACGCGGAGTGCTTTATCGGCCTCGACCCGGAGTTTATGGTGAAAGCGCATCTTTTGATTCCCGAAGGGGAGGAGAACCTCCTCTATAACTGGATGCTCAACTTCCAGTATATGTCCGACTACTATGTGAAAATGTACAAGGATTCCAAGCCGATCGCGGACGGCAAAGAGCCGGACATCTACATTTTTTCCGACCCGCAGTGGTTCCCGGAGGAGGCACCGGATGTCGATTACAGCTGCTTAAGCGATCCGCTGACGCTGTGTTATTTTGATACGGATCAAAACTGCGCGGCGATCCTCGGCATGAAGTATTTCGGCGAACACAAGAAGGGGACGCTCACGATGGCGTGGGCCCTCGCGAACCGCAACGGTTATGCTTCCTGCCATGGCGGACAGAAAGAATACTCCCTTCCGGAAGGGAAGAAATATGTGGCTTCCGTTTACGGCCTTTCCGGCAGCGGAAAGTCCACGCTGACCCATGCGAAGCATGGAGGAAAGTATGACCAATACGGCGGCATCAAGGTGCTGCATGACGACGCGTTTATCATCAATACCGATTCGTGCGCGTCCATTGCCCTGGAGCCGACCTACTTTGACAAGACGGCCGACTATCCGGCCGGCTGCCCGGACAACGAATATCTCCTGACCGCGCAGAACTGCTCGGCGACACTCGATGAGGACGGAAAGATCCAGCTTGTCACGGAGGACATCCGCAACGGAAACGGCCGCGCCATCAAATCGAAACTGTGGAGCCCGAACCGTGTGGATCGAATTGATTCTCCGGTCAACGCGATCTTTTGGATTATGAAGGATCCGACGATCCCGCCGGTCGTGCGCTTAAAGGGTTCGGCGCTCGCCTCTGTTATGGGAGCCACGCTCGCGACGAAGACGTCGACCGCGGAGCGTGTAAAGGCCGGGACCGACATGAACGCGCTCCGGATCGTTCCTTACGCGAACCCGTTCCGCACCTATCCGCTCGTCAACGACTACGAGAAGTTCAAGATGCTCGTGGAGGAAAAGGATGTGGCTTGCTATATCGTCAATACGGGCGATTTTATGGGCAAAAAAGTCCAAAAAGAAGATACCCTCGGAATCCTTGAGACCATTGTGGAAGGGAAAGATGATTTTAAACAATGGGGACCGTTTACGGATATCGAGATTATGGAAGACTGGGAAGGTAAGACAGGAGACTTTGCGCCGGACCTTTCCGATCCGGAGTACGTGAAAGCGCTGCAGGCGGCAATGCAGAACCGTGTGGATGCCGTGGTCGGTTTTTCCGAAGCGAAAGAAGGCTACGACAAACTTCCCGATGAAGCGTTGGAAGCGTTACAGCGCGTGGTCTCCCAGGCGGATACACTCTGATTTCAGTGAGTAATTCCTGGGGTGCGCGACAGCCCTGCTATTTTGAACCTACATCTACGTTTATGGGACTCCTACATTACATGTCGGATGTCAAGCCGCACAGCATTTAGCGGAAGGCAGAAGGCATGCTGCGGACACCCACCTGGCTTTTGCTAGGCGTCAAAATGCGGGTACGGCACTTTGGGATTTATCCATCAAAAGAAGCTGCGGTTTCGCAGCTTCTTTTACGGAGAGCTATATGAAGACGCTGCTGGTTTACTTCGCTAGAAAAATAAGGACGAACAAGATCGGGGCCTACGCGGCGCAGTCCGCGCTGTTTCTGATCTTGTCCATGGTTCCGTTTTTGATGGTTCTCATCTGGCTCCTTGGTTTTACGGTGGTGCCGGAGGAGATGCTCTTATCGGGCATTGATTATATCGCTCCGGACATGATCTCCGATACGGTTGTTGCGATCGTGGACGAGCTTTATCACAACTCCGGCGGCATCCTGATCATCTCGGTGATCATTGCCATCTACTCCGCGGCGAAGACCATTCAGAGCCTGCGCGACGGACTCAACATCGCCTATGATGTGGAGGAGACGCGAAATTGGTTCATCCTCCGTCTGCGCGCGATGCTGGAGACGTTTATCCTGATCCTGGGAATCCTTGCCCTGATGGTGCTGCTCATGTTCGGCCGCACGATTCAGGGGATGATCGTACAATATATTCCATGGATTGCCAATATCACAAACGCGATCCTGCGCTTTCGGATGTTGATCCTGTTTGTGATCCTGATCGGGATACTGCTCCTGATCTATAAGGCGATCCCGAACCGCAAGATGACATTTCGCAGTCAGCTGCTTGGATCCGTGCTATGCGCCGCTGCCTGGTATGTGTTGACATTTGCTTTGTCTATCTATATCAATTACTTTAACGGTTTTTCGTTTTACGGGAGCTTGACCGCGCTCGTGCTGATCATGTTCTGGCTGTACTTTGCCATGTACATCTTCCTCGTGTGCGGCATGCTCAATTCATCGATGGAGATGATCTTTATCGAGCTGCGTCTGTCGCGGAAGTATCGGCGTCAGCAGCGCAGGATGAAACGGGAGGCCAGAGAGAATATTGCGCAAGAGGTTTTGGCGGAACAGGAGTCCGAAGCGGACATTGTGCCAAACGAATTGATGGAGCCGGCATCCGGAGTAAATATCGCGCCGGAGGAGACGATGGAACAGGCGTACGGAGAGGACACCGCACCGAACGAACCGATAGATTTGGAGGCCTGGAAAGAAAAAACAGGTTGATTTTCGGGCCAGCAGTGAAAACAGAGAAGATAAGCCGGCTTTCCGGTCGGCATGCATAGGAGGAACCCGGCATGAGAGAACAGATTGCACAGATCCGCGCGGAGGCGCTCTCCGCGATCGACGGGGCGGAAGACCTGAATCGTTTAAATGAAGTCCGCGTCGCGTATCTCGGGAAAAAGGGCGCGCTCACATCGGTGCTTAAAGGAATGAAGGATGTGGATCCCGCGGAGCGTCCGGCTATCGGAGAATTGGTCAACGACGCGCGTTCCGAGATCGAGGATACGCTCGAGGCGAAGAAAAACGCGATGGAGGCTGCCGCGTTGGAAGAACGCCTGCGTGAGGAAGTGATCGACGTGACGCTTCCCGCACGCAAACCGGTGGTCGGTCATTCCCATCCGAACACGATCACTTTGGAAGAAGTGGAACGGATCTTTGTGGGAATGGGCTACGAGGTGATCGAAGGTCCGGAGATCGAGTACGATTATTATAATTTTGAGGCCTTAAATATCCCGGAAAATCATCCGGCAAAGGACGAGCAGGATACGTTCTACATCACGGACGACATCTTGCTGCGCACACAGACCTCACCGGTTCAGATCCGCGTGATGGAACAGACGAAGCCGCCGATCCGCATGATCGCGCCCGGCCGCGTGTTCCGGTCCGACACGGTCGACGCGACGCATTCCCCGTCGTTTCACCAGGTCGAAGGGCTGGTGGTCGATCGGGATATTACGTTTGCCGATCTGAAGGGGACACTCGCGGCGTTCGCGCGGGAACTCTTCGGGGAGGAGACGCAGGTGAAGTTCCGGCCGCACCATTTTCCGTTTACAGAGCCGAGCGCGGAGATGGATGTCACGTGCTTCAAATGCGGCGGAAGCGGCTGCCGCTTCTGTAAGGGGGAAGGATGGATCGAGATCCTCGGATGCGGAATGGTGCATCCGCATGTGCTGGAGATGTGCCACATCGATCCGGACGAGTATACCGGATTCGCGTTTGGCCTTGGCCTGGAACGAATCGCGCTGTTAAAATATGAGATTGACGATATGCGGCTTCTCTATGAGAACGATGTTCGCTTTTTGAGTCAGTTTTAGAGTAAGCCACGAGAAAAATCGAAGATTTTTCAAGTCTTCTCTTTGTAGGAGGATAAGTTATGGTAACCTCTTTGAAATGGTTAAAAACATATGTCCCCGGTCTGAACGCGGATGCCCAGGAATACATGGACGCGATGACGCTTTCCGGAACGAAAGTGGAAGGGTATCGGCGCTTGGACGCGGATCTCGAGGGAATCGTGATCGGACAGGTGCTCTCGATTGAGCCGCATCCGGACGCGGACCGGCTTGTGGTCTGTCAGGTGGATATCGGATCGGAGACGCTCCAGATCGTTACCGGCGCGCCGAATGTGGTCGAAAAGGCAAAAGTGGCCGTTGTCGTCGCCGGCGGCAAGGTGGCCGGGACGCACGCGGATGGCCCCGTGGAGGGCGGCGTCGTGATCAAGACCGGGAAACTGCGCGGCGTAGAGTCCTGCGGGATGATGTGTTCCATCGAGGAGCTCGGCTCCTCCTCCGACTATTACCCGGATGCGTGCGAGGACGGAATCTATCTTCTTCCGGACGACGCGCCGGTGGGAGAAGACGCGATCGCGTATTTGGGATTGGATGATGTGGTCGTCGAATACGAGATCACGTCAAACCGCGTGGACTGCTTTTCCGTGTTGGGAGTCGCCCGGGAAGCCGCGGCCACCTTCGATACGGAGTTTGTTCCGCCTGTCGTGCCGGAGACCGGCAGCGGCGGTGACGTAAAGGAATATATCAAGGTGACGGTCAACGACCCGGACCTCTGCGCGCGCTATACGGCCCGTGTGGTGAAAAACATCCGGCTTGCCCCGTCACCCGCATGGATGCGGCAGCGGCTTGCCGCCCATGGCATCCGCCCGATCAATAATATCGTAGATATCACGAACTATGTCATGGAAGAGTACGGGCAGCCGATGCACGCCTACGATCTGGATACGATCGCGGGGCGCGAGATCATCGTGCGTCGCGCGCATGAGGGAGAGCGCTTTGTCACGCTCGACGGGCAGGAACGCGTGTTGGATCCTTCCATCCTCATGATCTGCGACGGAGAAAAAGCCGTCGGATTGGCCGGCATCATGGGAGGTGAGAACTCCATGATCACCGATGACGTAAAAACCATGCTCTTTGAGGCGGCATGCTTTGACGGCACGAACACGCGTCTTTCTTCCAAAAAAGTCGGTCTTCGCACCGATGCCTCCTCGAAGTTCGAAAAGGGGCTCGATCCGAACCTTGCGATCGATGCCATGAACCGCGCCTGTCAGCTGATCGAAGAACTGGATGCCGGGGATGTCGTCGACGGTGTCGTCGATGTATACGACCGGCCGATGGAAGGGCACCGGATCCCGTTTGATCCGGACGGGATCAATCGACTGCTGGGGACGGATCTCGACACGGATACGATGAAAGGATATTTCGCGAAGATCGCCCTTGGATTTGATGAAAACACCCAGGAAGTCGTCGCGCCGTCCTGGCGGCAGGATCTGGTTCGCGAAGCGGATCTCGCGGAGGAGGTGGCCCGCTTCTTCGGATATGACAAGATCCCGACGACACTGCCGCGTGCCACAACAGCTGGAAAGCTTTCCGACAAGCTCACAATGGAGTCTGTGGCGCGTGAAACAGCGCGCTCCTGCGGCTTCTCACAGGGGATGGCCTACTCGTTTGAAAGCCCGAAGGTATTTGATCTGCTGCGGATCCCGGCGGACGACCCGCTGCGAAACGCGATCGTCATCGCCAATCCGCTGGGCGAGGATTTCAGCATTATGCGGACGCTGCCCGTCAATGGGATGCTTACCTCCCTTGCGACAAATTATAATCGCAGAAACAAGGATGTCCGCCTCTATGAACTCGGCAGCATCTATCTGCCGAAGGAACTGCCTCTTACGGACCTTCCCGATGAGCGCATGCAGATGACATTCGGCTTATATGGGGACGGAGATTTCTACACGATGAAAGGCGTCGTGGAGGCGCTCTTTGATTCATTTGGATTAAAAAACCGTCCGGCGTACAACGCCGAATCCGGCTATCCGTTCCTGCATCCCGGAAGGCAGGCAGAGGTGATTTACGACGGCGAGCCGATCGCGTATCTCGGAGAAGTGCACCCGGCTGTCGCGGCGGATTACGGGATTAAAGAGGCCGCGTACCTCACGGTGGTGGATCTGCCAACGCTTTTCGCGAAAGCGGATTTCGCGATCAAGTACGAGCCGGTCGCGAAATTCCCGGCGATGACACGGGATCTGTCCCTCGTTGTGCCGAAGGATATTCCGGCCGGTCAGATCGAAGCCATGTTTTTGCAGCGAGGCGGCAAGATGCTGGAATCGTTTGAACTCTTTGATCTCTATGAGGGATCGCAGATCGCTGAGGGTTATAAATCGCTCGCCTATACGTTGACGTTCCGCTTAAAAGACCGGACGCTTACCGAAGACGACATTACATCCGTGATGAAGAAAATCTTAAACGGACTGGACCGGATGGGAATCGAACTGCGCAGTTAACGAGCGTGTGCCGGAAAGGGACCGCGCGCCAGGAGAGAGCATGAAGACAAGTGATTTCAACTATGCGCTCCCGAAGGAGTTGATCGCTCAGGATCCTCTGGAGGATCGCAGCGCCTCCCGCCTGCTTGTTCTGGACCGGGAGACGGGGAAGTGGGAGCACAGTGTATTTAAACAGATCACAAACTATTTAAAACCGGGCGACTGCCTGGTTTTAAATAATACCCGCGTCATTCCGGCGCGTCTTTTTGGTGTGCGGGAGGAAACCGGCGCGGCGATCGAGATCCTTTTGCTGAAACGCCTGGACGCGGATACCTGGGAGACGCTTGTCCGTCCCGGGAAAAAGGCCCGGCCCGGAACGCGGATCGTATTCGGGGAAGGGTTGCTCGTGGGGGAAGTGCTGGATGTTCTCGAGGAAGGAAACCGGCAGATACGGTTTTCTTATGATGGAATTTTCGAGGAGATCCTTGACGCGCTCGGACAGATGCCGCTGCCGCCCTATATTACACACGAATTAAAGGATCAGAACCGTTACCAGACCGTTTACGCGAAGGTTGACGGCTCTGCGGCCGCGCCGACGGCGGGCCTGCATTTTACGCCGGAACTGCTGGCGGAGGTGCGGGAGAAAGGCGTCGACATCGCCGAGATCACGCTGCATGTGGGACTCGGGACATTTCGCCCCGTAAAAGAAGAGGAGATCGCCGATCATCATATGCACGCGGAGTACTATGAGATCGACGCGGACGCGGCCGAAAAAATAAACCGCGCGCACGCGGGCGGCGGGAGAGTGGTTTGCGTCGGCACGACGAGCTGCCGGACGATCGAAGCGGCAGCGCAACGTGTGCTGGACGCACAGGATCCAGCGGAATCGGCCGACTCTGATTGGGAAATTCTTCCGGCCAGCGGCTGGACCGATATCTTTATCTATCCCGGATACGAGTTCAAACTGACCGACGCGCTGATCACGAATTTTCATCTGCCGGAGTCGACGCTTCTTATGCTCGTCTCCGCGTTTGCCGGGCGGGAACACATCCTGGCCGCCTACGAGGAGGCCGTGAGAGAGGAGTATCGCTTTTTTTCGTTCGGAGATGCGATGCTGCTTACTTCACTCATTTAGTAAAAACCGGAGCGGCGTGTGCCGCTCCGTCATTGATTAAAGTGGGGACTTCTGACCACCCATGGTTGTATGGCTGCCGCCGGTTACTGAAAAGGAGGCAGCCGACCTTCTTATTTTTTATCCGGTGCGACCGCCTCCTTATCGTGTTTAATCTTCTTTTTTGAATTTCTCCGCCAGATCTTTTAATCCGCCGCCTGCATGCTCTTTGTTTTCGGAAGCGGTTTCCTTCGCTTCGGAAACATCTTTTTCCGCTTCGTCCTTCTCCTTATGCATCCCGCTTGCAAGCTTGGATGCGGCGTCCTTTAATTCCCCGCCGCCTTCTTTGAATAACTTTTCGCCTTCTTCAATAATTTTCTTTCCATCCATTTTTGTTCCCTCCTTCGGTATTTTAATTTTACTTGTTTCATTATATCCGAAATAAGAGTATTTGTAAAATGTAAAAATCGCATCGTTTCACTTATCTGTTTGCACCGAGGGGCGCTGCATGATAAGATGAATAAAAATACGAATACGAAAGGATAAGACATATAAAATGAAAAAGGCTGTTATAAAATCGTTTCTGCCGCTTGCCCTTGCGGCGCTGCTCGGGATGGCCGGCTGCGGATCGGGTAGCACGGGTACGACCGGCTCTGATAACTCCGCCGCAACAGAGGAATCCGCAAACGCGGAAACCGCTTCCACCGAAAACGGATCTCTGTCCGGCGAGGACCGCCTGGCGAAATCTTCGGAGATCGCGGTATCCCTCGATGAGATTCCGGATTATGACGGAGACGCCTGGATCGTTTTAAACGACAATGTACCGTTTTTCTCCGACGAGGAAAAGACAACCGATGTCTTTGAGGAGTATTCCGATCTGGATGAGCTCGGGCGCTGCGGCACGGCGTACGCGAACATCTGCCAGGAACTCATGCCCACCGAAAAACGCGGGGACATCAGTGAGATCCATCCGACCGGATGGCAAAGCAGCCGTTACGATTTTGTGGACGGCGAGTCTCTTTACAACCGCTGTCACCTGATCGCGCATGAGTTGGCGGGAGAGAACGCCAACGAAAAGAACCTGATCACCGGAACCCGCTACTTTAACATAGACGGGATGCAGGATTTTGAGAACATGGTGACGGACTATGTGAAGGAGACAGGCAACCACGTGCTCTATCGTGTCACGCCGCTCTTTGAAGGGGACGACCTCGTGGCGCGCGGTGCCGTGATGGAGGCTTACTCGGTGGAAGATGAGGGCGACGGGATCTGTTACTGTGTCTATGCCTATAACGTACAGCCGGGTGTTACGATCGACTATGCTACCGGAGATAACTGGCTAGCCTCCGATTCTTCCGGAACCGCCGATTCTTCCGGAACCACCAATTTTTCGGAAACTTCCGCATCCGATACGGAAGGCACCTACATTCTCAATACGAATTCGATGAAGTTCCATCGGCCGGACTGTGAGGGCGTCTCGGAGATCAGCGAACGCAACAAGCAGGAATATACCGGCAGCCGCTCCGATCTGATCGCGCAGGGATACAGTCCGTGCGGCACCTGTAATCCGTAATCAGTACAAGTTTGTCGAATTTGTTCACATTTAAGCACGACGAAAGCCGGGAACGATCATAAATGATCTGATCCCGGCTTTCTTTATGCTGCCGCAAAGTTCCCTTTCAATTATTTCGCTTTGTCGATGTATTCTGCCGCGTCGGCATAGATGGCCTGGCCGTCATAGCCGAGCTCGTCCATTTTTTCGATCCACTGTTCAATGGTTTCCTGCGCGATATTTTCCAATTTCGCGTGCTCTTCCTCATTCAGGGTATAGACTTTTCCCTCTTCTTCGACCTGGGCTTTGATGGTTTCTGCCACCTCATCCCAGGCGTCCGTGTATTGAATCGCTTCCGCGGATTTGTCGTCCAGGATTTCTTGGAGGACATCTGGAAGCTTTTCATAGGAATCCTTGTTCATCAGCAGGAAGTAAGTGGAGATCCCGACATTTTCATCCAGATAGTACTTGATGACATCGTCCAGCTTAAACGTGCTGATCGCGTGCCAGTCCGTAATGAACCCGTCTAAAGAGCTGGAGGCTGCCTCATACAGGTTGTTGATGGGTATGGCCACCGATGTTGCGCCCATATCCTGAATAAATGTAGTCGGCGGTCCGGCATTGCCACGGACATGCATGCCATCAAATTCACTGACTTCCTCGACCTGCTTTTTTAACAGCGAGATGGGGGACTGGCAGTTGGTGTGAAGCAGTAAAACGTGATAGTCCGCATATTCGTCTGCCATATAGTCCGTGCTGTTATAAAAATCCCAGATCGCTTCAGATCCCTGCGTCGCGCTTTCAATCTCGATCATCGGCAGCATGAACACTTCCGTTACCGGGAACATATCGGCATAGAACGATTGGACGCCCCATCCAATGTCGGCGATTCCATCCTTCACCGCGTCGATCGTTTCGGTTTCGTCGGCAATGGTGCCCCCGTGGTATACATCGATCTCCAGATGTCCGTCAGAAGCCTCCTCAATGGAGTCCGCCCAGTTGTTTAAGAACGTTCCTGTCGCGGAATCCTCCGGGTCATGTGAGGTGACGACCAGTGTATATGTCTCATCGCCCAGATCGCTTAAGTCATATGCCGAGTTCTCGGCCTCTTCCTTCTCGGTTTTCTCATCACCGGACTCGGATTCGTTACTGTTGCTGCAGCCCGCCAGTGCTCCCAGAGAGGCGACGAGCGCGCTCACGAAAATGATGGATAAGACTTTCTTTTTCACAACAGCCTCCCCTGAAAATGGTAGTTTGTATTGATCCCTTTATGCTTATAAATACTATACACGCAGGGCGCGCTTCTGGCAAATTCGGTTTTCGCATAATTGATCCGGATATTGGCCTTTTCCCCTTTTAAAGTAAAAGAGCGCGAAAAAAGCTGTTACACAGCCAAAAACCCTGCTTTTCGTAACAGCTTTTATAAAAGTGGGGTCAACAGGACTCGAACCTGCGACCTACTACACGTCAAGCAGTTGCTCTCCCAGCTGAGCTATGACCCCGTGAGTTATATCATACTTTATCGATGGAAGGATTGCAAGCCTTCCTTTCATATTTTTTTGTGTCATTCATACACATTATAGTGATGCCGCGTTAAAAGCGCAACCGCGTTATCAAAGGACGGTTGATCATAAAACTCCACCTGCAAAACACCCTGCTGAAACTCGCGGTTGTGGATGATCCCGATATTTTTGATATTGATGCCGTTTGTCGCGAGGATCGTGGCGATCGTCGCGATCCCACCCGCCTCGTCGATCAGGTCGATAAAGAGTTGATAGACGGGATGCAGCGCGCCGTTTGAAATGTAGATCGAGTCGCGGTACTCCTTGGCTGTGCCGAAAAAGTCCCGGATCTCGTCCGCGTCGCCTTCCGCGATCGTGGAGCGTGTCTCCTGCATGGCGGCGACATAGGCATCGATCAGGTCCAGGATCTGATCCCGGTTGGCCACGCAGATGTTTTCCCACATGGTCGGGTCGGAGGAGGCGATCCGCGTGATGTCGCGGAAGCCGCCGGCCGCGATCGTACGAAGCGTTTCGCCATCGTCGTCTAAGTCGCGCACAAGGTTGACCAGTGTCGAAGCGATCACCGTGGGCAGGTGGCTGATGGAACCGACCGCGAAGTCGTGTTTGCCGCTGTCCAGAACAAGCGGCAGTGCGCCGATGCTTCGGATAAATGCCGCGAACGTCGAGACGAGCTCCTCCTGGACCGTCGGCGTCGGTGTCAGCACATAATAGGCATTTTCCAGCATGTAGGCCGTCGCGTTTTCATAGCCTTTCTTCTCCGTGCCGCACATCGGATGGCCTCCAATAAAATGCCGCGCGAGCTCCGGGTAAGTGACGACGGCTTCGTGGATCCCGCTTTTTACGCTTCCCACATCCGTGATCAGCATATTGCCGGTTACCAGCGCGTCCAGTCGTTCCAGATAGGTGTTGTTGTCCAGGACCGGGGCGCAGAGGAAGATGATGTCACAGTCCGAAAAGGCATCCGTGATGCCGTCACATGCTTCCGAGAGCACACCCTCGGCGACGGCGAGTGCCAGGTCGCCTGTGTTTGGTTTATAAGCGATCAGTTCGGTCTCCGGATAGACCCTGCGGATCGTCTTCGCGATGGAGCCGCCGATCAAACCGAGGCCGATAAAACCGATTTTTTTCGGGTTCATAAATCATTCTTCCTTTTTTCGGGTAATTTTGGGAATCCTGTTTCTTATGTATCCAAGTATACCACAATTTCCAAAGATTATTCATCGAATTTTTCCCGCCGCAACGAAGCATAAAGCGGTTGCAAAAACAGGAAAAGTCTAGTAGAATAAATGATAAGTGCGGACTTAAGTGTTTCTGGCGGTTCGCGCATCATTTGATCAATTATCTGGAGGAAAAATCGATGAAAGTTTACACGACGGACAAGATCCGAAACGTGGTGCTGCTCGGACACGGCGGCGCCGGAAAGACGACGATTGTCGAGGCTATGGCGTACCTTTCCGGGCTGGCGAGCCGTATGGGGAAAGTCGACGACGGCAACACCATCAGCGATTACGACAAGGAGGAGCAAAAGCGTGGATTTTCAATCAGCACGTCGATCGTTCCGGTGGAGTGGGGAGAAGTGAAGATCAATGTTCTCGACACACCCGGCTTTTTCGATTTCGTTGGTGAGGTGGAAGAGGCTGTTTCCGCCGCGGATGGCGCTGTCATTGTGGTTGACGGCAAGGCCGGCGTGGAAGTAGGCACGCAAAAAGCCTGGGAGATCTGTGAAAAATATAATCTGCCCCGACTGATCTGTGTGACCGACATGGACGACGACAATGCCAGTTTCCACCGTGTGGTGGAAGAGATGCAGGGTCTCTACGGCAACAAGATCGCGCCGTTCCACATTCCCCTTCGTGAAAATGAAAAATTCGTCGGTTTTATCAATGTTATTTCAAAAGAAGCGCACAAGTGGGACCGCAACGCGAACGTGATTCCGGCCGATATGCCGGAAGAGGCAATTCCCAGACTCGAGCCCCTGCGCGAGGCGCTCGTGGAGGCCGTGGCGGAGACGAGTGAGGAACTCATGGACCGTTACTTTGACGGCGAGGAGTTCTCCGAGGATGAGATCCGGCAGGCGCTGCGCGTGAGCGTGCAGGACGGCTCCATCGTTCCGATCTCCGTGGCAAGCGGCATTAACGCGCAGGGCGTGTATACGCTCCTTGACGATATTGTAAAGTATCTTCCGGGTCCGGATAAACTGGAGTGCAAGGGCATCAACACAAAGTCCAACGAGACCTTCGACGCGGACTTCGACTTCTCGAAACCGAAGAGCGCCTATGTTTTTAAGACAATTGTGGACCCGTTTATCGGGAAATATTCCATGATCAAGGTGTGTTCCGGTGTGATCAAAACGGATGATGTCCTCTATAACGAAGAACGCGGCATGGATGACAAGATCGGCAAAGTGTATGTCCTGTGCGGAAACAAGCCGATGGAGGTGCCGGAACTTCATGCCGGGGATATCGGCGCGCTGGCAAAATTAAATAAAGTGCAGACGACCGACACGCTTTCCACGAAGGCGACGCCGATCAAATACATTCCGACCGTTATCTCGACCCCTTATACCTACATGAGTTATTCCGCGGTTAATAAGCAGGACGTGGATAAAGTCTCCCAGTCTCTCCAGAAGCTGATGCAGGAGGACATGACATTAAAAGTGGTCAACGATGGCGCGAATCACCAGACCCTGCTGTACGGCATCGGCGATCAACAGCTGGATGTGGTGGTAAGCAAGTTAAAGAATATCTATAAAGTAGATGTGGCACTGGAAAAGCCGAAGGTGGCGTTCCGTGAAACGATCCGCAAGCAGTCCGACGCGGAGTACAAACACAAAAAGCAGACCGGCGGTCACGGCCAGTACGGGCATGTGAAGATGACGTTCGAGCCTTCGGGCGATCTGGATACGCCGTATATCTTTGAGCAGACCGTGGTCGGCGGAACCGTGCCGAAAAATTATTATCCGGCTGTGGAAAAGGGCATTATAGAAAGTGTTGAGAAAGGCCCTGTGGCCGGCTATCCTGTGGTTGGCGTGAAGGCGGTTCTCTACGATGGTTCGTATCATCCGGTCGATTCGTCCGAGATGGCGTTTAAGACGGCAACGGTAAACGCGTTTAAGCAGGGTTTTATGGATGCTTCGCCAGTGCTTCTTGAGCCGATCTCTTCGTTAAGAGTGGTCGTGCCGGATGCCTATACCGGAGACATTATGGGCGACTTAAACAAGCGCCGCGGCAGAGTGCTGGGCATGAATCCGGTCGAGGGCGGAAAGCAGGAGATTCTTGCGGATATTCCGACATCCGAGTTGTACGGCTACAATACGGACCTGCGCTCCATGACGGGCGGGGCCGGTACGTTCTCGTATGAATTCGCGCGCTACGAACAGGCTCCTTCCGATGTGCAGGAGAAAGAAATCGCCGCGCGGGCTTCGGAGGAAGAAAAGTAGAAGCAAGGGAAATAGTACGTGGGGGGGAGACCACGGGGGAAACCCGCATGGCCTTCCCCTTTTTTCAGGAGGCAGTAAGTATGGCAGATCCCTATGATCACAAAGTGGTGGAATCGAAATGGCAGAGGATCTGGGACGAGGAGCATGCGTTCGTGGCGTCGGAGGACTATTCCAAGCCGAAATACTACGCGCTTGTGGAGTTTCCCTATCCATCGGGTCAGGGGCTGCATGTAGGGCATCCACGCCCGTATACAGCGCTTGACATTGTCTCGCGCAAGCGCAGGATGCAGGGCTACAACGTCCTTTTTCCGATGGGATGGGACGCGTTTGGTCTGCCAACGGAAAACTATGCCATACAAAACCGGATTCATCCGGCGGAAGTGACGAGAGACAACATCGCGCGCTTTAAGGGCCAGCTGCAGTCGCTTGGCTATTCGTTTGACTGGGACCGCGAGATCAATACGACAGATCCGCAGTATTATCACTGGACCCAGTGGATCTTCTTACAGATGTTCAAAGCCGGCCTTGCCTATAAAAAGGAGATGCCGATCAACTGGTGTACCTCCTGCAAGGTGGGCCTGGCGAACGAGGAAGTCGTAGACGGTGTCTGCGAGCGCTGCGGCTCGCCGGTCGTGCGCAAAGTGAAAAGCGAATGGATGTTAAAGATCACGGATTATGCAGAAAAGCTGCTGGAAGGCTTAAACGATGTGGATTACATCGAACGCGTGAAGGTACAGCAGAAAAACTGGATCGGCAAATCGACCGGCGCGGAGGTGGATTTTCCGATCGCGGGAACCGGGGATGTCCTCCGGATCTATACGACCCGCGCGGATACGCTCTTTGGCGTGACCTACATGGTGGTCTCTCCGGAGCACCCCTATCTGGATAAATACAGGGACCGGATCGCGAACTGGGAGGAAATCGAAGCATACCGCGCGCAGGCAGCGGCAAAATCGGACTTTGAACGCTCGGAACTCGCGAAGGAAAAGAGCGGCGTCGCGATCGACGGCATCGCGGCGGTCAATCCCGTCAACAACGAGCAGGTGCCGGTTTGGGTTTCGGATTATGTCCTTATGAGCTACGGGACGGGTGCCATCATGGCCGTGCCGGGACACGACTCCCGCGACTGGGAATTCGCGAAAAAGTTCGGACTGCCGATCGTACAGGTCGTCGCGAAAGACGGCGAAGAGGTCGATATACAGGAAGCCGCTTTTACGGACGTGGAGACGGGAATCCTGGTCAACTCGGGCTTCTTAAACGGGCTGGAGGTAAAAGACGCCAAACAAAAGATGATCGAATATCTCGAGGAGCATCAGATCGGCGAAGCGAAAGTCAACTACAAGCTGCGCGACTGGGTGTTTTCCCGACAGCGCTACTGGGGGGAACCGATCCCCGTAGTCTATTGTGAAAAATGCGGCTGGGTGCCTCTTGACGAGAGCGAGCTGCCGCTTTTGCTGCCGGAGGTGGAGAGCTACATGCCGACGGACAACGGCGAGTCCCCGCTTGCCGCGATGACGGACTGGGTAAATACAACCTGCCCGTGCTGCGGCGGCCCGGCGAAGCGTGAGACGGACACAATGCCTCAGTGGGCCGGTTCATCGTGGTATTTTCTACGTTATTGTGATCCGAAAAACCAGGAGACACTGGCAAGCCCGGAGGCGCTTTCCTACTGGATGCCGGTTGACTGGTACAATGGGGGTATGGAGCATACGACGCTCCATCTCCTCTATTCCCGTTTTTGGCATCGGTTCCTCTATGATGAGGGCGTGGTGCCGTGCCCGGAGCCATATCAAAAGCGCACCTCGCATGGTATGATCCTTGGAGAAAACGGGGAAAAGATGTCCAAGTCCCGCGGCAATGTGGTCAATCCGGATGACATCGTGCGCGAATACGGTGCGGATACGCTGCGGACCTATGAGATGTTCATCGGCGCGTTTGATCTCGCGGCCGCGTGGTCCGATGACGGCGTGAAAGGCTGCCGTCGTTTTCTGGAACGCGTCTGGCGCCTGCGGGATCTTGTGTCGGACGAGGAGGGCTATTCCGCGGATCTGGAGACGAAGGTGCACCAGACGATCAAAAAAGTCTCCGAGGACTTTGAGAATCTGAAATACAACACGGCGATTGCCGCGATGATGGCGTTGATCAACGAGTTTTACGCGAAAGAGGCCGTTACGCGGGACGAATACGCGACGCTGTTAACATTGCTCAATCCCGTCGCGCCGCATATTACGGAGGAACTCTGGGAGAGATGCGGCTTTTCGGGACGGATCTATGAACAGGACTGGCCGGCGTATGATGAGGCAAAGACGGTGGAGGACACGGTAGAGATCGCCGTACAGATCAACGGCAAGCTTCGCGCGACCATTACCGTCGGGCGGGAGGCCCCCGCAGAGGAAGTCATCGCCGCTGCGAAGGAAGCGCTTGCCGGCCGGATAGACGGGAATGTTGTCAAGGAAATCTATGTGCCCGGTCGTATTGTGAATCTTGTTATTAAGTAAATTGAATGGCGATGTCCCGAAAACGAGTTCATCCAGCTAATAATCGCTTGGATGAACTGTTTTCCGGGACATACGCCGGCGAGGTATTATATGCATATTGATCTATTTACTATAGGGAACTTTACCGTACATACCTACGGATTTTGCATTGCTGTGGGGATCGTGCTCGCCGTGATCATTGGGTTGCTGCGTGCGAAACGTGTGGGATTGACCGCGGATGAAGTGATCAATATCGCGCTGATTGCGGTGATCCTTGGATTCGTTGGCGCGAAGATCCTGTTTGTGCTCGAAAATTGGCAGGAGTTTCTGGAGCATCCCTGGTCCGTTCTTGGCTCGTCGGGCTTTGTAGTCTATGGTGGGCTGGTGATCGGGATATGCTGCGTGTTTATCTACTGTTACTGGATCCGCAAGATTTCGTTTTTGCGTTATATGGATCTGATTTTCCCCTGCGTGATACTGGCGCAGGCGTTCGGCCGGCTCGGCTGTTTTATGGCGGGCTGCTGCTACGGCAAGGAGACGACCGCCTGGTGGGGTGTCGTATTTCCGGAGAACAGCATGGCGCCCGCAGGGGTGCCGCTTATTCCGACGCAGCTCATCTCCGCCATCGGGGATTTTGTGATCTTCCTCGTGCTGATCTGGTTTAGCAGAAAAGCGGCGAAGAAGGCCGGCGATGTTCTGGCGCTTTATCTCCTGTTGTACGGCGCGGGACGATTTTGTATCGAGTTCTTCCGCCAGAACGAGCAGGGAGGCATCGGGCCGGTCACGACGGCGCAGTGCTTCTCCATTGTGTTTATGGCGGCTGCCGTGGTCCTGTTTATCCTAAACCGAAGGGCAAAGTATTCACAGGACTACGCGGAAATTTTCGCGGAGATGCATGAGAAAGAGCAGGAGAGCGCAGAAAGCGGCGATGAAAGCACAGGTGGCAGCGAAGAGAGCACAGGTGGCTGCGGGGAAAGCGTGAAGAAAGAAGAAGAGCCGGATCAGACAGAAGAGGCGCAGGCGGATTCTGAGGAAAGTGAGAGTGAGGAGTGAGCGCGCTTGAAAGAAAAGATTATGGTTGCCATGAGCGGCGGCGTGGATTCCTCCCTGACAGCGTTCCTGCTGGCAGAGGCTGGATATGACTGTATCGGCGCGCACATGATTCTTACGGAGGCGGGGAGAGCGGCCGCGGCTGACGCGGAATGCGTGGCAAACTCCCTGGGCATCCCGTTTTATACATTTGACTATACGCGGGAGTTTCGCGAATCCGTGATCGACGACTTTATCGCGGCTTATCGGAGAGGGACAACCCCCAACCCGTGCGTCCTCTGCAATCGCGTGATGAAGTTCGGGCTGCTGCTGGACCGGGCGCGTAAGCTGGGCTGCGACACGATCGCGACAGGGCACTATGCCCGTGTCTTCCATGATGAGGCAAGCGGCCGGTATCTTTTAAAAAAAGCCGTTGACCAAAGTAAGGACCAGAGCTATTTCCTCTATGCGCTCTCGCAGGAGCAGCTGGAGCGAATCCGCTTTCCGCTCGGCGATCTGCTGAAATCCGAAGTAAGACGCATGGCGGCAGAGCGGCATCTTGCCGCGGCCGAACGGCCGGAAAGCCAGGACATCTGTTTTGTACCGGACGGTCAGTATGCGGCGTTTATTGAAAAATATGCGGAAAAGGATCCCGGAACCGGTTTCCGGCCCGGAAATTTTCTCGACCGGGATGGCAATGTCCTTGGCAGACATGAGGGGATCATCCGTTACACCATCGGCCAGCGCAAGGGCCTTGGTATTGCCTGTGGGGAGCCGATGTACGTGCTGGCATTAAATATCGCGGATAACACGGTCACGCTCGGTCCCGATGAGGCACTCTATTCCGACACGCTTTTGGCCACTGACCCGCATTTGATCCTGACCGATCACATCGACGGTACCATGCGGGTAAAAGCTAAGATCCGTTCGCGCCATCCGGAACAGGATGCCGTAGTGACACAGCCGGACGCGAATACCCTGCGCGTCGTCTTTGACAAACCGCAGCGGGCCGTCACACCGGGGCAGGCCGTGGTTCTCTATGACGAAGACCTTGTTGTCGGCGGCGGGATGATCACGGAAGAAAAAATCTGACAGGAAGAAAAGAAAGGCAGGAAAGATTCGATATGCGCCTACCGGAAAGCTTACGGAACAGACTTTTTAACGAACATGAATTGGATCAGGAGGAGTGTGTCGCGCTCCTGCAGATGTGGCAGGAGCCGGATGTGGCAAACGAGCTGCATGAGGAAGCGCTTCGTCTCCGCCGTGAGATCTACGGAAATGACATCTACATCCGCGGCCTGATCGAATTTACGAACATTTGCAAAAACGACTGTTTTTACTGCGGCATCAGAAAGAGCAATCCGGAGCCGGAGCGCTATCGCATGAAGAAAGACGAGATCCTCGCGTGCTGTGAGTACGGCTATAAACTCGGTATGCGTACCTTCGTTCTGCAGGGCGGGGAAGACGGCTATTACACCGATGAGAAGCTCGTCGATATCGTGCGTTCGATCAAAGAACGCTATCCGGACTGCGCGCTTACGCTTTCCACGGGAGAACGTTCCTATGCCAGTTACAAGGCGCTGCGTGAGGCCGGAGCGGACCGCTACCTGCTCCGTGAGGAGACGGCAGACGAGGAGCACTACAAACGGCTGCATCCGGAGGGGATGAGCCTGCACACTCGAATGAACTGTCTGTATGACTTGACGAGTCTTGACTATCAGGTCGGCGCGGGGTTTATGGTCGGCAGTCCGTATCAGACCCTGGAGGACATCGCGGAAGACCTTGTGTTTATACAGGATCTGGAACCGGAGATGGTCGGCCTTGGCCCGTTCATTCCGCATCATGACACGCGATTTTCGGATTTTCCGGCCGGAAGTGTGGAACTCACGCTGTTTTTGCTCTCCGTTATACGGATCCTTCTGCCGGATGTGCTGCTTCCGGCGACAACGGCTCTCGCTACGCTCGACCCAAAAGGCCGTGTGAAGGGCATGATGGCCGGAGCGAACGTCCTGATGCCCAATATTTCTCCCCCGAACAGGCAGAATCAGTACACGCTCTACGACAACAAGGCTAAGTTTGATGATGCCGAGAAACGCATCAATGAGCTGAAGGAAGCCATGAGCGAGGCCGGCTTTACCGTTGTGTATGAGCGGGGCGATCACCGTCCTCTCCCCAAGCCGGAGCCGGACCCCGCCGAGGAAGAGCGTCGGGAAGAGGAAGAACGGACGGCGGAAAAGGAAAAGAAGAAGCAGCAGAAAGAAAAACAAAAAGAAAAGCAGAAACAGAAGCAGGAAGAAAAACAGCAGCAGAAGAAGGAAGAAAAACAGAAAGAGAAGGCCGAAGAACAGCGCGAGAAAGAGAAGAAGAAGGAATCAAATAAAGCGGCCGCCGAAAAAAAGAAAAAGAAGAAAAAGAAAAAGAAGAAAAAGAAAAAGGCACAGTCGGCAGGTGGGAAAAGCGAGGTCTCCAAAAAATCGAAGGCCGGCAGTATAAAGGGGTGAAAACATGGCAGACAAGGCACAGGATAAAGTAATCCGTGACGCGGACCAGATCGTTGACGCCATCATGAAGGATTACGGCAAGGCGCGCGCGATCGACCGCACGGAGGATTTTTACGACCAACCGAACAGAGAGGAGATCATCGACATTGTCGACAAGTTGATGAAGATCATCTATCCGGGCTATTTTCGTGATACCACCTACAAGGGGTACAATGCCGAAAACCATCTGGCTACCCTGATCGAGGATGTCATGTACCGGCTGCACGGGCAGATCATCCGTGTGGGAAAGCTGATGCCGCAGCTGGAAAACACCTGCCAGGAAAAGGTGGAACACGAGGCGTATCAGATCACGGTGGAGTTTTTAAACCGCATTCCGCAGATCCGCGAATATCTGGAGGACGATCTGGAAGCTTCGCTGGAGGGTGATCCGGCAGCAAAAAGCATGGATGAGATCATTCTCGCCTATCCCGGACTCTATGCCATCACGGTCAACCGGCTCGCGCACGAACTATTTCTCCTCGGGGTGCCTCTGATCCCCCGGATCATGACGGAGGACGCGCACAGCCGCACCGGAATCGACATTCACCCCGGAGCAACGATCGGTCGCCACTTTTTTATCGATCACGGCACCGGGATCGTGGTCGGTGAGACGACAGTCATCGGTGACAATGTAAAGATTTATCAGGGAGTCACGCTCGGCGCGCTTTCGCCGCGCGGCGGACAGAAGCTCGCGGGCGAACGGCGCCATCCGACGATCGAGGACAATGTGACCATCTACTCCGGCGCGTCGATCCTCGGCGGCGAGACAGTGATCGGCCATGACTCCATCATTGGCAGCAACGCGTTTATCACAAAATCGATCCCTGCCGGTACGCGGGTCGGCATTCGCCAGCAGGAGCTGACTTACTCCGGCACGAAAAAGACTTCGGAGAAAGATCTGACCGACGACACCTGGACATAACAAACGGCTAAAACTATGGAACAAAATCTGACGACCGGCAGTGTGAGGAAGGCGATTGTCCGGTTTTCCCTGCCGTATCTGCTGTCGTACTTTTTGCAAACGCTGTACGGCCTGGCAGATTTGTTTATCATCGGACAATTTAATGGCGTGGAAGCCACCACGGCTGTTTCCGTCGGTTCCCAGGTCATGCATATGATCACGGTGATGATCGTCGGTCTCGCGATGGGTACGACGGTAATGATCGGGCAGGCTGTTGGGGCGCGCATACAAAAAAATGCCACCCGCGCGATCGGCAATACGGTGATCCTGTTTCTCTGTGTATCCGTTGTGCTTGCGATCGTAATGGTCCTGATCGTCCGGCCCGTGGTCAGTGTGATGTCTGTTCCCGAGGAGGCGGTGGAGGGGTGTGTCTCGTATCTTCGTATCTGTTTTATCGGGATTCCCCTGATTACGGCCTACAATGTGATCAGCGCGGTATACCGCGGATTGGGCGATACGAGGAGCCCGTTGTACTTTATCGCGGTTGCCTGCGTGGCAAATATCGTGCTCGACTATGTGTTTATCGGACCGCTTCATATGGGCCCCAACGGAGCGGCGTTCGGTACCGTGGCAGGACAGACGATCAGTGTGGTCGTTGCCCTGATCGTGATCGTTTGCAGGAAAAACAGGATACGGGTGTCCGGATCCGATTTTCGGCCGCGTTGGGAGACCATGGGAGGTTTGCTGCGAATCGGCGTGCCAATCGCGGTACAGGACGGGTTGATCCAGGTCGCGTTCCTTATTATCACCATCATCGCGAACCTGCGTGGATTAAATGACGCGGCCGCGGTTGGGATCGTGGAAAAGCTCATCACGTTTATCTTCCTCGTTCCGTCCACTATGCTCGCGACGGTCTCGGCACTTTCGGCACAGAACATCGGAGCCGAAAAGTGGGATCGCGCGAGAAAGACGCTCCGCTACGCGATCTTTATCGCGGTCGGATGGGGTGTGCTCGTGGTCATTGTAATGGAGCTTTCCGCGGATTGGTTCGTGGGGCTCTTTACCGATTCGAAGGATGTGATCCGCCTCGGTGGACAGTATATGCGCGGCTATATCCTGGATGCGCTCTTAGCCGGAATTCATTTTTGTTTCAGCGGCTATTTTTCCGGCATCGGCCGATCGGGGCTGTCGTTTATCCACAATATGATCGCCGTTTTCTGTGCGCGGATTCCGTTGGCCTATCTTGCCTCGCGGATGTTTGCGGACACCCTGCTGCCGATGGGACTCGCGACAGCGGCGGGATCACTGGTCTCGGTCATCATCTGCATTATTCTGTTTTTCTGGCTGGAGAGAAAACGGAAGGCTGCGCAGACGCAATTTATATAACATTAGATGAAACATATTGAAACTTGTTACTTTTTAATGCACCTGGAATAAGAAAGTGAGAACCTGATTATGGACAAGATTAAGATGACCACACCGCTTGTGGAGATGGACGGGGACGAAATGACCCGTGTTCTCTGGCAGTACATCAAGGACGAGCTCCTCACGCCGTTTGTTGATTTAAAGACCGAGTACTATGACTTAAATCTCAAGCGTCGCGACGAGACCGGTGACCAGATTACGGTCGATGCGGCGCAGGCCACGTTAAAGTACGGAGTCGCGGTCAAGTGTGCCACGATCACCCCGAACGCGGCGCGCGTGGAAGAATACGGTCTGAAGGAGATGTACAAGAGCCCGAACGGCACGATCCGCGCGATCCTCGACGGCACCGTTTTCCGCACTCCGATCAAGGTGAAGGGGATCGATCCCTGTGTTAAAAACTGGAAAAAGCCCATCACAATCGCGCGTCACGCCTACGGCGATGTCTATAAGGCGAGTGAGATGGTGATTTCGGCACCCGGAAAAGTGGAGCTGGTCTATACAGACGAGTCCGGGCGGGAAGAAAAGGTGCTGGTTCATGCGTTTGACGGGCCCGGGGTGGTACAGGGCATGCACAATTTGAACCGATCCATCGAGAGCTTTGCAAGAAGCTGTTTTACCTATGCGCTTGACACCCGGCAGGATCTTTGGTTCGCGACGAAGGACACGATCTCAAAGCAGTATGATCACACGTTTAAGGACCTCTTTGAGGAGATTTATGAGAACGAGTATAAAAAAGAGTTTGCCGAAGCCGGCATCACTTATTTCTACACCTTGATCGATGACGCGGTGGCGCGCGTCATGAAAGCGGAGGGCGGATTTATCTGGGCCTGCAAAAACTACGACGGAGACGTCATGAGCGATATGATCTCGTCCGCCTGCGGATCGCTGGCCATGATGACCTCCGTTCTCGTTTCGCCTTCCGGCGTCTATGAGTATGAAGCCGCGCACGGAACCGTACAGCGCCACTATTACAAATACCTGGAGGGGGAAGAGACCTCCACAAATTCCGTGGCGACGATCTTCGCCTGGACAGGGGCATTGAAAAAGCGCGGCGAACTGGACGACCTGCCGGATCTCTCGGAGTTTGCCGAACGCCTTGAACGGGCCTGCATCGCGACAATCGAATCCGGCAAAATGACAAAGGATCTGGCACTGATCACGGAACTTCCGAACCCCGAGGTGTTAAACAGTCTCGACTTTATCCGTGCCGTCCGCGCGACACTCGAAGGAGGAATGTAATGCGATACATCTTAACTTCAGAACAAATGCAGAAATGTGACGCCAACACCATGGACGGCTACGGCGTCCCGTCCGCGGTTCTCATGGAACGCGCGGCCTGTTCCGCCGTGGAGGTGATCAACGAGGCGTTTCCGGATCCCGGCGCGAACATTCTGATCGCGTGCGGTACCGGCAACAACGGCGGTGACGGCCTCGCCATGGCCAGGCTGCTCTTTTTGAAAGGGCATTTCGTTACGGTCCTGTTTCCCGGCGAGGAGGAAAAGTGCAGCGAGGAGGCGGCCCGCCAGCTTGGGATCGTCCGAAAGTATGGGATTGAAGTGATCAAACAGCTCCCGAGCGAGGAGTTTCTCGATGAGGAGCTTTCGGAAACCGCGTTTGACGTGGTCGTCGACGCGCTTTTCGGGATCGGGCTGTCCCGGGACATTGAGGGGAACTTTCGCACGGTCATTGAAGATCTGAATGCGCTGTCTGCCATGAAAGTGGCGGTGGATATTCCTTCCGGCCTTTCCGCGGATACCGGAAAAGTAATGGGCACCGCGTTTTGTGCGGATGTGACGGTCACGTTCGGCTTCGCGAAGATCGGACAGCTTCTCTATCCCGGCGCGGACTGCTGCGGCGACCTCATCGTTCAGGATATCGGGATCGATGAGATGAGCCTGCCCGGTGTGGATCCGGACATCCTGATGGCGGAACCGGAGGATCTGGCACTTCTGCCGAAGCGGGAGAATGATACAAACAAAGGGTCCTACGGCAAGCTGCTGATCGTCGCCGGTTCTTTCAACATGGCCGGGGCGGCCGCCTTCTCGGCGCAGGCGGCATACCGCTGCGGCGCGGGTCTCGTGCGGGTCGTAACGGATGTCGCGAACAGAGAGATCATTCAGACGCTTGTGCCAGAGGCGATCCTCGCCACATACGACGAAAAGACCGACATGGAGGCATTTGTGAAAGAACAGACCATCTGGGCGGATGCCATTGTTCTGGGTCCCGGCATCGGCCGCGCGAGGCAGGCGGAAAATCTGGTCCAAAGTATCCTCGCTGAGGCGACGGTCCCCTGTCTGACAGACGCGGACGGTTTAAACATTCTCGCTTCTCATCCGGAGTGGGTCCGTGATTCTAAGGCGAAGCTTCTTATCACGCCTCATCCGGGCGAGATGTCTCGTCTTGCCGGTACTTCCGTGCTGGCAGTCAGGGACGATCTCATCGGCGCAGCCAGGAGCTATGCCGATGAATACGGGGTGATCACGGTCCTTAAGGACGCGCGTACGATCATCCGTATTCCGGGAGAAGTGACCTGGATCAATACGACCGGAAACAACGGAATGGCCACCGCCGGTTCGGGAGATGTGCTTACCGGCATCATTGGCGCGTTATTGGGACAGGGGCTTCCGGCTTCGGACGCTGCCATATTGGGAGTCCTGATCCACGGGATGGCCGGAGACGCGGCAGCGGAATCCGTTGGCAAAACTTCTCTTATGGCATCGGACCTTATCAACGGAATATGTATGGTATTGAAAGGACAGTAATATGACAGAAAACAGTAGAATTTGCGCGCGCATTGACATGGACGCGTTTGAACACAATCTGGATGGAATCGAGGCACTTTTAGACCCCAACACCAGCCTTTGCGCTGTCATTAAGGCGGACGGGTACGGACATGGCGCCGTGCCGCTTGCCCTGCGGATGGAGAACCGGGCGAGAGTGTGGGGTTATGCCGTTGCCACAATGGAGGAAGCGGCCGCTCTGCGCGAGGCCGGGGCAGAAAAACCGATTCTGCTGCTCGGGCATCTGTTCCCGGAGGATATGGAGACTCTTTTTGACTCTGATGTCCGCCCGAGTATATGCTCCGTGGAGGCGGCACAGGAACTTTCCGATGCGGCGGGGAAACTTGGCCGGACGGTTCCGATCCACATCAAGATCGACACCGGGATGAATCGGGTCGGCTTTCAATGTACCGATGATAAAATGGCGGAGGTAGTGGAGGCGGTCGCCGCGGTCGCCGCGATGCCGCATCTTACCCTGGAGGGTATTTTCTCCCATTTTTCGATGGCGGATGAGAAGGATAAGACATTTGCCGACAGACAGGAGGAGCGTTTTTCCGAACTGATTTCCCGCCTGAAAGGGCAGGGAATCAACATTCCGATGAAACATCTGTCCAACAGCGCGGCGATCATAGACCTTCCGCAGTTTGACCTGGATCTTGTCCGCGCCGGGATCATTTTGTACGGACTCTGGCCTTCGGACGAGGTGGATCATGACCGGATCGACCTCACGCCGATTCTCTCTCTTACGAGCCACATCGTACAGGTCAAGGATCTCCAGCCTGGTTCCTTTGTCAGCTACGGAGGGACGTTTATATCCGGGGCAGCTACCCGGATCGCTACGATTCCGGTCGGTTACGCGGACGGGTATCCGCGCGCGCTTTCCAATAAAGGGGCTGTCCTGATTCACGGACAGCGCGCCCCGATCGTCGGACGGATCTGCATGGATATGTTTATGGTCAACATAACCGGGATCGAGGGTGTTTCCTGCGGCGATCCGGTGACTTTGATCGGGCGGGACGGAGACGAAGAGATCACGCTCGAAGAGCTCGCCAAGCGCTCCGGCCGATTCCTCTATGAATTCGCCTGTGACATAGGAAAACGGGTGCCCAGAGTCTATGAAAGCAAGGATGGATGACGCCGCGTATGACCGCCGTCCGGGTTGACGAAGAGGGGCAAAACTGATAAAATTTTTGAGGGAGGAATGCTATGTCCGGACATTCGAAATTTTCCAATATTAAGCATAAAAAAGAGAAAAATGACGCAGCCAAGGGCAAGGTTTTTACCGTGATCGGGCGTGAGATCGCGGTCGCGGTAAAAGAGGGCGGCCCGGACCCTGAGAATAACAGCAAACTGCGCGATGTCATCGCGAAAGCGAAGGCGAACAACATGCCGAATGAAACGATCGAACGCGGCATTAAAAAAGCGGCCGGCAATACGGACGCGGTGAATTATGTATCCATTACCTACGAAGGGTACGGCCCGGGCGGGACAGCGATCATCGTGGACGCGCTGACCGACAATAAAAACCGCACCGCCGCGAGTGTACGCAGCGCGTTTTCCAAAAACCGCGGAAATCTCGGCACCACCGGCTGCGTCTCTTTCCTGTTTGACAAGAAGGGGGAGATCATCATTGAGCGGGAGGCCTGCCCCATGGACGCGGATGACCTGATGCTTGCGGCGCTGGATGCCGGAGCGGAGGATTTTTCCGAGGAAGAGGACAGTTTTGAGATCCTTACGGATCCGGACTCGTTCAGCGAGGTTCGCCAGGCGCTGGAAGACGCAGGCATCCCCATGGTAAGTGCCGAGGTGACGATGATTCCCCAGAATTACGTGGAACTTTCCGACCCGCAGGACATTGCTGATATTACACGCCTCCTGGATCTGCTGGACGAAGACGACGACGTCCAGGACGTACATCACAACTGGGACGAGTAACGCGTAATGGCGGGAGACCCTTGTTATGAAAAAGATATTGTTTGCCGCGTCGGAGTGTGTGCCATTTGTGCGGACCGACGAATTGGCGGATGTGTGCGGCACGCTGCCCGGAATCTTTGATCCGGACGAATACGATGTGCGTGTTGTGCTTCCAAACTATACCTGTATTCCGGACGAGTTTCGCAACCAGTTCTCGTACCTGACGCATTTTTACATGGGAACGGGTCCTTCCATTCCGCCCAAGTATGTCGGTGTTCTGACATTTGAATGCCACGGCATCACCTATTATTTTATAGACAATGAGGAGTATTTTACCTGTGACTCCCCCTATGGAGATCTCCGCTTTGATATTGAGAAGTTTTGTTTCTTTGACAAAGCAGTGCTCTCGATGCTTCCTTTGATTGACTTTCAGCCGGATCTGATCCACTGCCATGACTGGCAGACCGGATTGATTCCGGTTTACTTACGGACAGAATTTCAGGGAGATATGTTTTTCTGGGGAATGCGCAGCATCATGACCATTCACAATCTGCACCTGCAGGGGATCTGCGAGATGGAGACGATGATGGGCCTGACCGGGCTGCCGGCGGAACTGTTTACTCTGGATAAGCTTGAGTATTACAGCAATGCCAACATATTAAAGGGCGGCCTTGTTTACGCCGACTACATCACAACGGACAGCGAGTCCTATGCAGAGGAGATTCAGACGCCATCCGGCGGAGAGGGACTGGACGGGATCTTGTCTGCCCGCTGCCTTGATTTGCAGGGCATCACAAACGGGATTGAATATGCGGACCTTTACAATACGTTACTCGGCAATTAGAAGGTGAATCCGCGAATTTTGTAACTGCGAGAGGAAACTATGGCTTCGAAACAGACGTCCTCTTCCGGACGTTCCTCGTCCGGCAAGAGCAAAAAATCCGGCACGCAGAGTAAGAGTACCGAATCCCGCTTTAACTGGAAACGGGAAGTGCTCCTGTTTGTGGTGCTGATTTTTTGTGTGATCGTGTTTATCGCCAATTTCGGCAGAGGTGGGGCCCTGGGCAGCGCGTTGTCCGGGTTCTTTTTCGGACTGTTTGGCGTGATGTCGTATATATTTCCCGTCGCGTTGTTTCTGCTTTTTGTGTTTTTGGCATATCAGCGTTCGGTCAGAAAACGGTCGCGTTTTTGGAATCCGGGCCGGACCGTCATGAAATCCTTGGCTGGGATTTTTTGTTTTGTGTTTGTCTGTGTCCTGTGCCACGTGGTCTACTTTGGGAGATCTTCCATCGCGACCGGAACGGCCTACGCATTCTGTTCAAGAGAAAAGACGGCCGGAGGCGTGTTAGGGGCCTTGTTCACAAACGGAATGACGAAAGGGATCGGTTTCGCGGCCACTCTGGTCATTACCTTTATTATCCTGATCCTGTGCGTTGTCCTGATTTCGGAGCGTTCGCTGTTCCGCGGATTGGCAGACCGCATTTCTGATTCGCAGGACAGGAAGGAAGAACAGGAAAAAACTTCCGAACCCGTCGAACGCCCCCGGAGAGCGGACCGAAAGAAACGCGGGGAAGTGATCACGGAGGAAGAGGAGGAACCATGGGAGGAGGAAATTCCTTTGGAAGAGCCGAAACCGCTCCGCCGCGACCAGCAGGTGAAGGGAATCTCTCCCGATCTGACCCTTGCGCCGGATGGAAAACCGAATGCGCGGGTACCGGCAGACACGGCTCACATGAGTGAAGTTGACATGTCCGGTTACGAATACGACGACGGCATCGAAGATGTCTGGGAGCCGGAGGGAGTAGACAAGCCAAACATCTATGTGTCCGGAAAGGAAGCGGAAGAGGAGGACACAGAGACTCCGGAGGAAAAAGCGCCGGCCGAACCGGTTAAGAAGGAAACCCCTGCGAACGCGAAGGCGTCCTCCGCTTCGCGAAAGACAAAGACAACCGCGAAAGAAACGGCGGGCGCGATGGAAGACATCAGCGCCTCCATTGCCGCGGCTTCGATTGTGGATCACGGCGACTATGTCTTCCCAAGCATCCGCTTGTTAAAGAAAGGCGATCCGAAAAAAACGGGCGATTCCAGGCAGCATTTACAGCAGATGTCCGCCCGTCTCCAGGAGACTCTCGAGACATTCGGTGTCAACGCGCGCGTGACAAATGTCGTCTGTGGCCCGACCGTTACGCAGTATGAAATTCAGCCCGAGATGGGGGTCAAGGTAAGCAAGATCGTAAACTTAGCCGACGACATCAAATTAAACCTGATGGTGTCGGACATTCGTATCGAGGCGCCAATCCCCGGAAAAGCGGCCGTCGGCATCGAGGTGCCAAACAGGGAGAATGTCACCGTGGCACTGCGGGACCTGATCGAATCGAAAGAATTTCAGGCGAGCATTTCCCCGATCACGTTCTGTGTTGGCAAGGACATCGCCGGCAATGTGATCGTAGGTGATATCGCGCAAATGCCGCATCTGCTGATCGCAGGCGCGACCGGATCCGGAAAGTCCGTCTGTATCAATACGATCATTATGAGCATCCTGTTTAAATCGTCTCCGGAAGAGGTGAAACTGATCATGATCGATCCGAAAGTGGTGGAACTGAGCGTGTACAACGACATTCCCCATCTTCTGATCCCAGTCGTGACAGACCCGAAAAAAGCCGCCGGTGCCCTGCACTGGGCCGTTGCGGAGATGACGGACCGATACAACCGGTTTGCCGAGTACGGGGTGCGGGACATTGAGGGATATAACCGAAAAGTCGATTCGATCAAGGATATCGAGGACGAAAACAAACCGCAGCGCATGTCGAATCTTGTGATCATCGTCGATGAGCTGGCGGATCTCATGATGGTTGCCGCGAGTGATGTGGAAGACGCCATCTGTCGTCTGGCACAGCTTGCCCGTGCCGCGGGCATTCACTTGATCATTGCCACGCAGCGGCCATCCGTCAATGTGATCACAGGGCTTATCAAAGCCAATATGCCTTCCCGCATCGCGTTTTCCGTGACATCCGGCGTCGATTCCCGTACGATTCTCGACATGAACGGCGCGGAGAAACTCCTCGGGAAAGGAGATATGCTCTATTATCCGCAGGGTTACGCGAAACCGGTGCGTGTGCAGGGTGGATTTGTATCCGATACGGAAGTGGCCCGTGTGGTGGAGGATGTTGTCACGAAAAACGGCGAGGTGTCCTACAATGAATCGATCGAGGACGAAGTCAAGACAAAGAGTTCCACACTCGGCGCGTCCGGCGGATTTTCTTCCCTCGAGGAGGATGACCACGACGTCTATTTCGCGGACGCGGCGCGGTTCCTTATCGAAAAGGAGAAGGGATCGATCGGGATGCTGCAGCGCAATTTTAAGATCGGGTTTAACCGCGCGGCGCGGATCATGGATCAGTTGGAGGAGGCCGGCGTCGTAGGGCCGGAGGAGGGCACCAAACCCCGGCGTGTTCTTATATCTATGGAGGAATTTGAGCAGATGGATTATAAGCAATAAGGTATATGCAGGCCTATAAAGATAATGGATTGCTGAAATTAATATGCAAAATTTAAGGAGTATTTTATGAAGACAGATATAGAAATTGCCCAGGAATGTGTTATGGCGCCCATCGAGGAGGTCGCGGCCAAGGCAGGAATCAAGCCGGATGAGTTGGAATTATACGGAAAGTATAAGGCTAAATTAAGTGATGATCTTTTGGAGCGCGTGAGCGCGAACCCCGACGGGAAATTGGTGCTCGTGACCGCGATCAACCCGACTCCGGCCGGAGAGGGGAAGACCACGACGAGCATCGGCCTCGCGCAGGCGATGGGGCGGCTCGGAAAAAACGCGGTTCTGGCGCTTCGGGAGCCCTCGCTCGGCCCCTGTTTCGGAATCAAGGGCGGCGCGGCCGGCGGCGGATACGCGCAGGTCGTTCCGATGGAGGATTTAAACCTTCATTTTACCGGTGATTTTCACGCGGTTACGTCTGCGAACAACCTGCTCTCGGCGATGCTTGACAATCATATCCAACAGGGCAATGAACTGGGGATTGATCCGCGCCAGGTTATCTGGAAGCGCTGCCTTGACATGAACGACCGTGTATTGCGCAATGTGGTTGTCGGGTTGGGCGCGAAGGCGGACGGCATGGTCCGGGAGGATCACTTTGTGATCACGGTGGCTTCGGAGATCATGGCGGTCCTGTGTCTTGCAGACGACATGGAGGATCTGAAGGCCCGGCTCGGCCGGATGATCGTGGCCTACAACTTTTCCGGTGAACCGGTTACGGCCGCGGATCTTCATGCGGTCGGCGCTATGGCGGCCCTGTTAAAGGACGCGCTGAAACCAAACCTTATCCAGACACTGGAACATACACCCGCGATCGTACACGGCGGTCCGTTCGCGAATATCGCCCATGGCTGCAACAGTGTGCGGGCGACAAAGACCGCGTTGAAGTTATCCGATATCGCGATCACGGAAGCCGGATTCGGCGCGGATCTGGGCGCAGAGAAGTTTTTTGACATCAAATGCCGGATGGCAGGGCTTACGCCCGACGCAGCTGTTTTAGTGGCCACGATCCGCGCGTTAAAGTACAATGGCGGTGCCCCAAAGGAAGCGCTGTCCGAGGAAAATTTAGACGCTTTAAAAGCCGGGATCGTCAATCTCGAAAAACACATTGAGAATTTGCATAAGTATGGTGTGCCTGTCATTGTGTCATTAAATTCCTTTCTCACTGACACGGCGAACGAGGTGCAGTTTGTCGAATCGTTTTGTGCGGAGCACGGCTGTGATTTTGCCCTTTCCGAAGTCTGGGCGAAGGGCGGAGCCGGTGGAACGGCTCTCGCGAACTGTGTTCTGCGCGTTTTGGAGACCAAGGAGAGCAGGTATGCGCCTCTTTATCCGGAATCGATGCCTCTTCGTGAGAAGATTGAAACGATCTCCCGCGAAATCTACGGCGCGGACGGAGTGGCATATACCCCGGCCGCGGAGCGTGAATTGGATCGGATCATTCGACTCGGCATGGGAGACCTCCCGGTCTGCATGGCAAAAACGCAGTATTCGCTTTCAGATGAACCCTCAAAGCTCGGCCGTCCGACGGGCTTTACCGTCAATGTGAGGGAAGTGTATGCCAGCGCGGGAGCCGGATTTGTCGTGGCGGTCACGGGCTCGATCATGACAATGCCGGGCCTGCCGAAAACCCCTGCGGCCAACGGGATAGATGTTAACGAAAAAGGTGTGATCACAGGTCTGTTTTGAGGAGTTTTATTTCTCTCGAAAGGATTGTACATTCTCATGGATGAAAACGGAATCGACTCAAAAAACAGCGGACAGGGGGTTTGCTCCCATTGCGGATGCAAATTACCGGAAGACGCGCTTCTTTGCCCGAAATGCGGAAAGGAGATCGTACAGATCTCTCCGGCAGATATTCTGGAAGATGATTTTTTGCAGGAGATTGTAGACGAGGAAGGCCATAACGGCAATCCGACGTCAGAGGAAAAGCCGACGGGGAACACCATTACGGAATCGATCGAAGAAAGGACCCCGTCCGACAAAAACTCTCCGAACAGGAACAAAAAGAGGTCGCGCAATATCACCATTACCATCATTGTCATTGCGGCGATCGTGGTGGTGATCGTGTTCGTGTTTGTCTTTCAAAACAGGTCAACGAATTATCTTCTCAGGAGAGCGCAGCGCGAGTACAGCCAGCGGGACTACGACGACGCGCTGGCGTATCTGGATAAGCTTTTTGCCGTCGACGCGAACAATGAAGCGGGCCTGATCCTGGAAGGGGAGATTTACACGGCGCTTGGAGACTACGACGCGGCGGAAAAAGCGTTCCTCGCCGCGATCGCGATCAATCCGGACAGTGTGGAAGCCTATGAGGGTATTTTAAAACTGTATGACATGCAGGGAGATACTTCGAAAATCATTGCGTTAAAGCAGTCTGTCACCAATGAGGAGATCCTTGCGCTTTTTGATGATTATCTGATTCCCGCGCCGGAGATCGTCACGGCGGGAGGCACGTTTCATGATTCCTTTACGGTGGAACTAAAAACAAATTATAAGGGGGCCGTCATCTATTATACGCTTGACGGGACTACTCCAACAGACAAAAGCATCCGTTATACCGAACCGGTAAGGATCTCGGAAGAGGGTACGACGGTCCTTACGGCTGTCATTATTGACGAGGAGGGCGATTACAGCGAACCGGTCAGCGAGACCTATATCCTGGAATATCCCGTGCCGGATAATCCCGTGCCCACACCGGAAGGCGGTCAATTTACGACGGAGACGACGATTGAGGTGACGATTCCGGACGAAGCGGTCGTATATTACACCTGGGACAATAAAACACCGACGGAAAATTCATCCGTCTATACCGAGCCGATTCTTGTTCCGGAAGGAAATAATGTCCTTTCTCTTATCGCGATCAACGAGTGGGGCAAGGAGAGTGAGGTAGTCCGCTACAACTACATTTACTATCCGCAGACGATCGGACAGACAATCGAAGACAATGAGACCGCTGCGGGCTCGACGGAGAGCACCGGTACGATCAACGGTGTCCAGCCGCAGGTGATAACGCCATACAACTCTACTCCAGACGAGGAAGAACCGGAACCGGATACGACGGAACCGGATACGACGGAACCGGATACAACACAGGAGCCGGTAACGGAGGAACCCCAGGAAGGAGAACCGACGGAGCCCGATACGATAACAGAGGAGCACGAAGAGTGATGAAGTTTACGAAGATGCATGGCTGCGGCAACGATTATGTATATGTGAACGCGTTGGAAGAGAGGGTTCCGGATCCGTGCGCTCTCGCGATTCAGGTCAGCGACCGCCATTTCGGAATCGGTTCGGACGGACTCATTCTCATCTGTCCTTCTGAGGTTGCCGATTTCCGCATGGCGATGTACAACGCGGATGGCTCCGAGGGCAGTATGTGCGGCAATGGCATTCGCTGCGTGGCAAAATATGTCTACGACCATGGCATGACGGATCAAACAACGATCACCGTGGAGACGAAGTCCGGTGTGAAGGAACTTACGCTTACGGTGGAAGACGGCGCGGTGACGCAGGTTCGGGTCAATATGGGAGCGCCGGTACTGGATCCGAAGAAGATCCCCGTGATTGCGGACGGTGACCGTGTGGTAGATGAACCGGTCGGGATAGACGGCACGGAATATCATATGACCTGTGTCTCCATGGGTAACCCGCACGCCGTTGTATTTGTAGAGGATACCGCTTCGTTCCCGGTTGAGCGGATCGGGCCGCTCTTTGAGCAAAATGAACGGTTTCCGGACCGTGTCAATACAGAGTTCGTGCAGGTGCTTTCGCCGGAGGAAATCAATATGCGTGTCTGGGAACGCGGATCCGGTGAGACACTGGCCTGCGGGACAGGCACATGCGCGGCAGTCGTGGCCTGTGTGCTGAATGGATATACGGGAGAGCGCGTGCGCGTGCATCTGTTGGGCGGAGATCTTGACATAGAATATGATCGGGAGGCGGACACCGTGTGGATGACGGGACCTGCAGAGACCGTATTTGAAGGGGAGATATGAACGTAGCGAATCTCTTGACAAAATTAAATTATGAGATTCTGCAGGGGTCTGTGGAACGTGAGATGACCACCTTGGTGTATGACTCGCGGAAGATCGAAGAGGGCTCCGTGTTTGTATGTATAAGCGGTGCCGTGAGTGACGGGCACGCGTATGCGGCGGAAGCGGCAGAGCGGGGCGCGGCCGCGCTCATCGTGGAGCACGAAGTCGAGGCGGGCCCTGACATCACAGTGATCCGCGTGGACGATACGCGTCTCGCGCTGGCGGAAGCATCTGCCGCGTATTTCGGCTACCCGGCGGAGCAGATGACGACGATCGGCATCACCGGAACAAAAGGAAAGACGACGGATACGTATATGGTGCGATCGATTCTGGAGCACTCGGGTTACAAGACCGGCCTGATCGGTACGATCGAGATGATCCTCGGCGACGAGGTGATTCCCGCCGCCAACACAACACCGGAGTCCTATGTGATTCAGGAATCGTTTCGCCGCATGGTGGACGCGGGCTGCCAGTGTGTGGTAATGGAGGTCTCCTCACAGGGGCTTATGCTGCACCGTGTCGGCGGCATTACTTTTGATTATGGCATATTTACAAATCTGGAACCGGATCACATCGGACCGAACGAACACACAGACCTGGATGATTATATTCGCTGCAAAAGTATGTTGTTCAGGCAGTGCCGCGTCGGCATTTTTAACGCCGACGACAGCCATCTCCCGAAGATTCTTGCCGGGCATACCTGTGAGGTGGAGACTTACGGGTTTTCCGAAGGAGCCGACTATCGCGCGGAGGATGTGCATCTGTTAAATAAGGGCGGCAGCCTCGGCGTCGCGTATCATCTGACCGGAAAACTGGATCTGGACGTGGAAATCGACATTCCCGGCGCGTTTTCCGTTTACAATTCGATGACGGCCATCGCGATCTGCAGCCATTTTGGCGTGGACGCGGAGACGATACAGCGTTCTTTGTCTCAGATCCAGGTGAAAGGCCGCGTGGAAATCATCCCCATCTCTTCCCGGTTTACTCTGATGATCGACTACGCGCACAACGCAATGGCATTGGAGAGTCTCCTTACCGCATTGCGCGAATATGAGCCCCGGCGCCTCGTCTGCCTGTTTGGATGCGGCGGCGACCGTGCCCGCGACCGGCGTTTTCAGATGGGGGAAGTTTCTTCCCGTCTGGCAGATCTCACGATCGTCACTTCCGATAATCCGCGAAGCGAAGAGCCGGCAGCTATCGTCGAAGACATTTTGACCGGCGTGAAGCGCGCGGACGGTGCTTACATTTCCATTTTGGACCGCGCCGAAGCCATCCGTTACGCGATTGAAAACGCGCGTGAGGGAGATGTGATCGTACTTGCCGGCAAAGGGCATGAGGACTATCAGGAAATAGACGGAAAGAAATATCATATGGACGAGAGAGAACTCGTGGAGGATGTCGTAAAGGACGGAAACTTTCTCCGGTAGCTCTCGATTTTTTTCAGGAACTATGATAAGATAAAGGAGTCGGAAACACTGCGCTTTTCAGGGAGAAAAAGTATGGGTAAACGAGTTTTATTGAAATTAAGCGGAGAAGCTCTGGCCGGTGAGAGAGGAACCGGTTTTGACGACGCGGTCATTAAAAATGTGGCCGGGCAGGTCAAACAAATCCTGGATCAAGGCAACGAAGTAGGGGTCGTGATCGGCGGCGGCAACTTCTGGCGCGGGAGAGAAAATGAAAGTGTTGACCGCACAAAGGCAGACCAGATCGGCATGCTTGCCACTGTCATGAACAGCATCTATGTCTCGGAGATCTTTCGTGCGGAGGGAATGCTTACCAGCGTTCTCACACCGTTTGAATGTGGTTCGTTTACGAAGCTCTTTTCCAAGGACCGGGCAAACAAATATTTTTCCAGAGGTATGGTCGTCTTTTTCGCGGGAGGCACCGGCCATCCGTTTTTCTCGACAGATACGGCAACCGTCCTGCGCGCGTCGGAGGTGGACGCGGATGTCATTTTATTGGCAAAATCCATTGACGGTGTCTATGACAGCGATCCGAAACAAAACCCGGGCGCAAAGCGTTTTGATACGATCTCGATTCGCGAGGTGATCGACCGGGAACTCGAGGTGGTGGATCTGGCCGCGTCTGTTCTTTGCATGGAAAACCATATTCCGATGTATGTATTCGCGCTGCAGGAGGAACAAAGTATCGCGAAAGCGATCACGGGAGAGTTTAACGGCACGATCGTGACCGTTTCGTAACAGATAAAATACAAAAAGGGGGGTTACCCGATGAATGAACAGATCACAAAGTATGACGATAAGATGCAGAAATCTTATCAAAATCTCTTGCGGGAGTTCGGATCGATCCGGGCGGGACGCGCCAATCCACAAGTGCTCGATCAGGTACGTGTTGACTACTATGGCTCACCAACCCCGATTCAGCAGGTGGCCAATGTCTCCGTGCCGGAACCCCGGATGATCCTGATCCAACCGTGGGAGCCGAATCTGGTTCCGGAGATTGAAAAGGCGATTCTTTCCTCTGACCTGGGACTCAATCCGACGAACGACGGTAAGCTGATCCGCCTGGCTTTTCCGGAACTCACCGAAGAGCGCAGGAAAGAGCTCGCCAAAAAGGTGCGGAAAAAGGGGGAAGAGGCCAAAGTGGCCGTACGGAACATTCGCCGTGACGCGAATGAATTTGTCAAGAAGTATGGCAAAGAGGACGGCGTCTCAGAGGATCAGGCTTTGGACCTGCAGGACGAGATCCAGGAACTGACTGACAAATATATGTCCATGATTGATGACGCGATCAAAGAAAAGAACGACGAGATCATGACGGTATAACAAAATGTTTGATACGGGGGCATGGCAAAGCCGTGTCCTCGTCTCCTTATGTGACACACTATGGATACATCAAAGTTAAAGATTCCCCGGCATGTCTCCATCATCATGGATGGGAACGGCCGGTGGGCAAAAAGCAAAGGACGTCCGCGCACGTTCGGACACAAAAAAGGCGCTGAGGTCGTGATGGACATCTGCCGCGACGCGGATGATCTGGGCATCCAATACCTTACGATCTACGCGTTTTCCACGGAAAACTGGCAGCGCGCGCAAAGCGAAGTGCGCGCGTTGATGGCGCTTTTCGGAACCTACCTTGACATTTGTCACAGGGAAGCCCTGGAAAATCATATGTGTGTGCGCGTGATCGGCGATACTTCGGTGCTTTCTTCGGATCTGCGCGAGAAGATCCGCATTCTGGAAGACGACACAAAAAAATTTGATGGTTTTCATCTGCAGATCGCGATCAACTATGGGAGCCGCGACGAGATGCTTCGCGCGATGAAAAAGGTTTTACGAGAGCACGACGCGGGTAGTCTGCCGGCGGAAGACCTTACGGAGGAGCGCTATGCGGAATTCCTTGATACGGCCGGGATCCCCGATCCGGATCTGATGATCCGCACAAGCGGAGAAATGCGTCTGTCCAACTATCTCATGTGGCAGCATGCCTACAGCGAGTTTTATTTTACGGACACGCTGTGGCCGGATTTTAACAAAGCGGAACTCATCAAAGCGCTTGAGGATTACACAAAGCGGGATCGTCGTTACGGGAAAGCGGAGGAAGAATAGTAGTTATGTTTCGGACGAGACTCTTCAGCGGCATAGTGCTTGTCGTACTTGCCCTGATATTTATCATACACGGCGGCGCGTTGCTGCTCGTCGTCCTCGGCATCGTTTCGCTTATTGGTTTGTATGAGCTCTATCGCGTTTTTAACGTGGAGCGGAGCGTAGGAATCGCCGGGTATGCCGCGTGTGTGGTCTTTTATCTGAATATGTGGTTTCAGTTCCTGCCTGATGTTATGATGATGATCCTGCTGTTTCTCATCGTGTGCATGTGCTTTTTTGTGTTTGGCTATCCGCGCTTTCAGTTCTCTCAGATCATCGGCGTGTTCTTTGGCTTTTTCTATGTGGCCGTTATGCTTTCCTGCGTCTATCTGACGCGTAATATTGCCGGCGGTACGTACCTCGTATGGCTGATTTTCATAAGCGCCTGGGGATGCGATACCTGCGCTTACTGTGGCGGCATGCTCTTTGGAAAACACAAGATGACACCGAAGCTCTCCCCGAAAAAAACCGTGGAAGGCGCGATCGGCGGAGTGGTCGGCGCGTTCCTTTTGGCGATCATCTATTGGCTGATCTTCCACTACTGGATGGGAACGGACTGGAAATACATGTTGCTGATGGCGGTTGTGTGCGCGGCCGGCGCGCTTGTCGCGATGCTTGGTGACCTCGCGGCATCCGCGATCAAACGGCAGTATGACGTCAAGGACTTTGGGCGGCTGATCCCCGGACACGGGGGAATCATGGATCGTTTTGACAGCGTCATCTTTGTGGCACCGGTAATTTACCTTTTGTCATTATATATTATAGTTAGATAGGGATTTGTGTGCGAGGAAAGACGAATTCCAGCCCGCCTGGAATCGCTCGCATGGAATTGTTTTTTCCTCGTACGCCAGCTAAGTTATGGATGAATAATCATGAAGAAAGTAGCTGTTTTAGGTTCAACCGGCTCCATCGGGACGCAGACCATTGAAGTGATTCGCGCGCATCGGGATGACTTTGACGTGACGGCGCTTTCGGCAGGGCGGAATATTGACCTCCTTGCGGAGCAGATCCGGGAGTTTCATCCGGCGCTTGTCTCGGTGGAACGCGAGGAAGATGCCGCGGCACTGCGGGAGCGGATCGCGAAGGAAGAGGTGGAGATTCTCTTCGGCATGGAGGGGCTTCTCGCGGTTTCCGCGGAATCGGACGCGGAGCTGCTGGTCACGGCCATTGTCGGTATGGTGGGTGTACGGCCCACGATCGCGGCAATAAAGGCCGGTAAAGACATCGCGCTGGCCAATAAGGAGACGCTCGTGACCGCCGGTCATCTGATCATGCCGTTGGCCGGGGAGTGTGGTGTACAAATCCTGCCGGTGGACAGCGAGCACTCGGCGATCCTGCAATCTCTGCACGGCGAAGCGGCATACGGCAACGCGATCAACCGGATCCTTCTGACTGCGTCCGGCGGTCCGTTTCGCGGCAAAACACGGGAGGAACTCGCGTCGATCACGCCAAAGGACGCGCTGTGTCATCCCACCTGGGTCATGGGGAAAAAAGTGACCATTGACTCTGCTACACTGGTAAACAAGGGCATGGAAGTAATGGAAGCGAAGTGGCTCTTTGATGTGGCGCCGGAGCAGATTCAAGTAGTCGTGCATCCACAGAGCATCATCCATTCGATGGTGCAGTATGAGGACGGCGCGGTGATCGCGCAGCTCGGCATACCGGATATGCGGCTGCCAATCCAATACGCGCTTTATTATCCGGAACGGAAACCGCTGGCCGGAGAGCGTCTGGACTTCGCGAAAGTGGCCGCGCTTACCTTTGAAGAGCCGGATCTCTCCACGTTTCCCGGGTTGTCCCTGGCACTGCAGGCGCTTACACGCGGCGGCAATATGCCGACCGTCTTTAACGCGGCGAATGAGGCGGCGGTCGCGCTGTTTCTCGAGGAAAAGATCTCGTTTTTGTCGATCACGGAGATCATCGCGGAAGCAATGGAAGCGTGCGCGTATACAAAAAATCCTGATGTGGAGGAAATCTTCGCGACGGAGGCCGCCGTACACGAATGGATGAAAAGCAAAGGATATTAGTGGAAGGTGTGGATATGGTCCGCAGAGCTGACAAAGAAGTAAAAATAGGGGATGTCACAATCGGGGGATCGAACCCTGTCGCGATTCAGTCTATGACAAATACCAAGACGCAGGATGTGGCCGCGACCGTGGAACAGATTCACCGCCTGGAGGCTGCCGGCTGTGAGATCGTGCGCTGCACGGTTCCGGATCTGCGCGCGGCGCAGGCGCTTTCCGCGATCAAAGAACAGATCACCATTCCGCTTGTGGCGGACATTCACTTTGATGCCGCATTGGCGGTCGCTTCAATTGCAAATGGCGCGGACAAGATCCGTATCAATCCGGGCAACATCGGCTCGGAGGAGGGGGTGCGCTCTGTCGTTGCGGCGGCGAGAGAGAAGAACATCCCGATCCGGGTCGGCGTCAACAGCGGCTCGCTCGAAAAAGCATTGATTGAAAAATACGGCGGCGTGACCGCTGAGGGACTTGTCGAAAGCGCGCTTATGGAGGCGCGCCGGATCGAGGAGATGGGGTATGAGAACCTGGTGATCAGTATCAAGTCTTCAAATGTCCCTCTGTGTGTCGAAGCCTATGAAAGAATCGCGGATCAAACGGACTATCCGCTCCACATCGGCATCACGGAGGCCGGCACGGTGGCAAGCGGTACCGTCAAGTCCGCCGTGGGCCTTGGTATCCTTCTGCACGAGGGGATTGGGGATACGATGCGTGTCTCGCTCACCGGCGATCCCGTAGAGGAAGTCCTTGCGGCGGATCGCATTTTGAAAAGTCTCGGTCTTCGAAGCGGCGGCATCGAGGTAATATCCTGTCCGACATGCGGCCGGACGAGCATCGGCCTGATCGACCTCGCGAACCGGGTGGAAGAGATGGCGCTCGAATTTCCGCTCGACCTGAAGGTGGCGGTTATGGGGTGCGTGGTCAACGGCCCCGGCGAAGCCGCGGAGGCGGATCTCGCGATCTGCGGCGGAGACGGAGAAGGGCTGCTTATCAAACACGGCGAAATCCTTCGCAAGGTGCCGGAGGACGAGTTGCTGGAGGCCCTGCGAAACGAATTGGAACATTGGGATTGAGGACGACAATGGCAAAATCTTTAGGGGATGTGTTCCCGCAATTGGAATTGAACAACGACCTGGCGGAGCTCTTTGCGGCCGCGCAGGTGGAGCGGGTTACGACCAACAAGACGCGCTCGCTTGTACGCGTTCACATAGCCAGTGAACGCCTTCTCGCGAAACCGTCGCTCGACGCGCTGGAACATGAGATCCGGCAGCAAGTCTTCTCCGGTCAGGACATTGCCGTAGAGATCCGGGAGCGTTTTTTACTCTCGGATACATACACGATGACACAGCTGGTGGAGGAATACTGGGATTCGATCCTTGCGGAGTTTCGTAAAAAGAGCCTGGTAGAGTATAACATTATGCGCATTGCCGGACGGGAATGCCCTGACGAGGATTCGCTTATCGTGACACTTGATGACACCCTTGTCGCGCGTCAGAGAGAAGAGGAGATCTATCTGTTTCTCTCTCAGATTTTCCACGCCCGCTGCGGGCGGGAAGCGCATGTCACGATCCGGTTTCGTGAACCCGACACGTGCGAAAAGGCCGGAGAGCCGCGCGCGGAAGAAGCCGCGGGAGAGGAAGCGACCCGCGCTGTGGAAAACGAGACGGCCGAAGATGTGCGCATAGAGGAAATAGAGAGAGCCGCGGTCCGGGCAGACAACCGTTCCGCTAAGCCCCGCAAATCCAGCGGTAAAAAGCACGATCTGATCTACGGCCGTGACTTTAGCGGCGAGCCGACCCCGATCGATCAGCTTGTCGGTGAGATCGGGGACGTCGTGATCCGGGGAGAGGTCATTGCCACGGATGAACACGAGATCCGTGGGGATAAAACCATCTATAAGTTTGTCTTAACCGACCGGACGGACAGCATCGCGGTGAAGATGTTTTTAAAAAACGAGCTGCTCCCCCGCATTCGCGAAAAAGTGGGAGTCGGTTCTTTCGTGATGCTGCGCGGTCTGGCGAACATTGACAACTTTGAGCGTGATCTCGCGATCGGATCGGTCTCCGGGATTGTCGCGGTACCGCCTCTTTTTCATGCGCGTACGGACGACAGTGTCGAAAAGCGCGTGGAGCTTCACTGCCATACAAAGATGAGCGACATGGATGGCGTATCGGATGTAAAAGACATCATCCGCCGCGCGAAAGAATGGGGCCATCGTGCCATTGCCATCACGGACCACGGTGATGTGCAGGCCTTTACGGACGCGAGCGCGCTTGTGGATGCGGACGACGACTTTAAAGTAATCTACGGCATGGAAGCATACCTTGTCAATGACACGGATACGCCGGGCGCGGATATCAGCACGCCGCAGGGCCTTAAAAAGCTTCCGTCCTATCACATCATTCTGCTCGCGCAAAACGACATCGGACGCGTCAACCTCTATAAACTGGTGTCGGATTCGCACCTGAAATATTTTTACCGGCGGCCCCGCGTACCGAAAAGCGAGCTGATCAAACATCGGGAAGGAATCCTGATCGGATCCGCATGCGAAGCGGGAGAAGTCTACCGGGCGCTGTTGGCAGGCAAACCGGAAGAAGAACTCGCGCGCATCGCCGATTTTTATGACTATCTGGAGATCCAGCCGGTCGGAAACAACGCGTTTATGATCCGGGATGAAAAGAACCCGGTCTCCTCCGAGGAGGACATCCGCGACTTAAACCGCCGCGTGGTCGCGCTCGGCGAACGACTGGGCAAGCCGGTCGCGGCAACCTGTAATGTACATTTTCTCGATCCGGAGGACGAGGTCTACCGCCGTATCATCATGTACGGAAAAGGCTTTCAGGACGCTGATTATCAAGCGCCGCTTTACCTGCACACCACAGAGGAGATGCTCGCGGAGTTTTCCTACCTCGGCGGGGAGAAGGCGCGCGAGATCGTGATCGAAACGCCGAACCGGATCGCGGATATGTGTGAACGGATCAGTGCCGTTCGCCCGGACAAATGTCCACCGGAAATCGAAAACTCCGATCAGATGCTGCGGGATATCTGTTATTCCCGCGCGCATGAAGTCTACGGGGAGGAACTTCCGCAGGTCGTCTCGGACCGATTGGAGAGAGAACTCTCCTCCATTATCACACACGGCTTTGCCGTCATGTATATCATCGCGCAAAAGCTGGTTTCCAAGTCAAATGAGGATGGGTACCTGGTCGGTTCACGTGGCTCCGTTGGCTCCTCTCTGGTCGCGACGATGGCCGGCATCACGGAAGTCAATCCGCTGTCGCCCCATTATATTTGTCCAAAGTGTCATTTTACGGACTTTGACTCGCCACAGGTGCGTGCTTTTGCCGGGCGCGCCGGCTGCGACATGCCGGATCGGGACTGTCCGGTCTGCGGTACAAAGCTGCTGAAAGACGGCTTTGACATTCCGTTTGAGACATTCCTCGGTTTTGACGGAGACAAGGAACCCGATATCGACTTAAACTTTTCGGGTGACTATCAGAGCAAGGCGCATCGTTACACGGAGGTCATTTTCGGTGACGGACAGACGTACCGCGCCGGAACGATCGGTACGATGGCGGACAAGACCGCGTTCGGCTTTGTGAAAAACTACTATGAAGATCACGAGACGCACAAGCGCGGCTGCGAGATCGACCGGATCGTTTCGGGATGTGTCGGCGTGCGGCGGACGACGGGACAGCACCCCGGCGGAATCATTGTTTTGCCTCTCGGCGAAGAGATCTATTCTTTTACACCGGTGCAGCATCCTGCAAACGATATGACGTCCGGTATCGTGACGACACACTTTGACTATCACTCGATCGAGCATAACCTGTTAAAACTGGATATCCTTGGGCACGACGATCCGACGATGGTGAAGATGCTGCAGGATCTGACCGGAATCGATCCGCGGACGATCCCGCTCGACTCGCCGGAGGTTATGTCGCTCTTTCGCGACACCTCCGCGCTCGGCATCTCTCCGGAGGATATCGGCGGATGTAAACTCGGTGCCCTGGGTGTGCCGGAGTTCGGAACGGACTATGCCATGCAGATCCTTCAGGAGACACATCCCACGCAGTTTTCCGATTTGGTGCGGATTGCCGGTCTCTCACACGGGACGGATGTGTGGGGCGGCAACGCGCAGGTCCTGTTAAAAGAAGGAAAAGCGGATATATCCAGCGCGATCTGCACCCGGGATGACATTATGACTTACCTGATCTCCATGGGAATAGAAAAAAAAGAAGCATTTAACATCATGGAGCATGTCCGAAGAGGCAATATCGCCAAGGGAAAGTGTCAGGAGTGGCCGGAATGGAAGCAGGATATGCTTGCTCACGATATACCGGCATGGTATCCGGAGTCCTGCGAACGCATCCAGTATATGTTTCCCAAGGCGCACGCCGCGGCCTATGTCATGATGGCGTGGCGTATTGCCTACTGCAAAGTTTTCTATCCGCTGGAATATTACGCCGCGTTTTTCAGCATCCGCGCGACAGCGTTTGACTATGCGCTGATGTGTCAGGGAAGAGAGCATCTGGAGGAGGTTCTCGCCGATTATCTGCGGCGAAGAGACGACCTCAGCCCGAAAGAGCAGGATACTTTGCGGGATCTGCGCGTTGTGCAGGAAATGTACGCGCGGGGATTCGAATTCGTGCCGCTCGACCTTTCTCTCGCGCAGGCAAGAAATTTCCAGATCGTCGACGGAAAACTGATGCCGGCGATCAATACGATCGAGGGCATGGGAGACAAGGCCGCTCTGGCGGTGGAAGAGGCCGTTAAGGACGGTCCGTTCCTCTCACGCGATGATTTCCGCGAACGGACAAAGGTGAGCAAAACGGTCGTAGACCTGATGGGAGACCTGGGTCTCCTGCAGGGTCTTCCGGAAACCAATCAAATGTCACTGTTTGATTTTTGATTTCGTTTTTCTGCAGGTTGGCAGATTCTCTTAAAAATTTTTTTCAAATTTGTAATTTTATACGAAGACGCAGGCGCGGCAGTCATGTTATCCTTTTATAATAAATTTTTCACGCAGGAGGAAAACATGATTACCAAAGGAATTGACGTCAAATTAAATGTAAAACCTGTCTTTTTGGGTCTGGAACATCAGTATTACTACGAAGGGCCATGCCGATTTGGCAAAGGGGAGGCGTTGAAGCCGGAGTATGAAAAGATTCTGGCGCAGGAACTCAAGCAGCAATTTTTTGATACCGTGGTGGAAAATATGCCGGATTCCGTGGAGCTGCTTCAGCCGGTGTACATCCCGTGCCATGACGATTGGAGACTTCCGGAAAGCGCCTTTGAGACCATGACAACAGATGAAAAAGACATTGATCTGTATCTGATATCCGCTGGAATCGCCCGCAGCGCGATCGTAATCGAACTCGCCCAACGCACGAAAAAACCGATCATCCAAGACCCTGCAACCTGCTGCGACCTGACTGCGGTGACCGCGGTCATTAAAAATCTGGGTTTGGAGGTCTACGCGCCGCTGACCTGGGAAGGGGTCGCAAAGACGTTAATCGTCCTGCGCGCGCGCAAAGCGGTACAGAAGGCCAATGTATTGCTCGCCGTTCGTTTTGATTCCAATGTGTCCAAAAGCGCAAACGATACCTTTCTTTCTTTGGAGCGGGCAACCGAAAAATTCGGAACGCGATTCCGTTTTATCAACCTGCATGAGCTTCTGGATTATATGCAGCCTTTGCCGGAGGAGGGAAACCATACCACTCCGGGAAGGATGAACACCCCAAACATTACCGAAGAGGATATACAGGAAGCAGAGCGACTGGCGGACGAAATCCTGGGAGGCGCGGATGACACGCACATCGAACGCCAGTTTATGGTAAATTCCTGCAAAGCCTATGTGGAAGTAAAAAAACTGTTGGATCTCAATGATTGCTGTGGCTTTACGATTCCCTGTCCGGACACCTGTTCCACCAGGAGAATGAATGAGCTGCAGTTTACATTTTGCCTGACGCATTCCCTTTTAAACGAGCAGGGGATCCCGTCTGCCTGTGAGTATGATGTAGACGGTGTGGTGACCATGTTGATTCTGTCTGCCATTTCCGGGCAGGCTCCGTTTATGGGAAATACAAATCCGCTGGTTTATGAGGACGGCACGATTCGCCCCATGCGGCGCTTCCATATAGAAGACCTGGAAGGGGTGGAAGATCTGACCAACCTCTATCATGCTTCCCATTCCGTACCAAATCGAAAGCTCCGTGGAATCAATGGAGAGAATTCGCATTACAGGGTGAGCCATTTCGCCTACGATCAGGGGTTCGGTGCGGTACTGCGCTATGACTTTAGAAAAGACGCGGGGCAGGATCTGACGATCTGCCGCATCTCCCCGGACTGTACAAAATTATTTGTAGGGAAGGGAACGATCGTCGCGGGCGGAGATTATGACTTGGATAACTGTAACGGGTATGTGGTCTACCGTGTCGCCGATCAGGAGAAATTTTATAATGCCCAGCTTTACTTCGGGAACCATCTGCCGTTTGTATACGGAGATTATACGAAAGAACTGGAACTTATGGGTGAGTGCCTTGGCCTTGCGGTCGTGCGCGTGTAACACCTGCGGAAAATAATAGACGCAGTTGAGGGGAGAGACAGCACGGTTATGTCAGATGTTATGTCGATTCGTGAACTGGAAGACACTTATATCGAGGACCTGAATCTGTTAAACGACTGGTTTTTACAGTATGAATACCTGCTGCAGATTTCCTCGGGCCTTCCCCCTATACCGCCGGAGAAGCGTTCGGAATCCAACCGGGTCCGGGGCTGTCAATCAGGCGTGTGGCTTTTATTGCATGCAAAAGACGGGAAAATAAGAGTCTGCGCGGACAGTGACGCGATGATCATCCGGGGGATTCTGGCGGTGATTGTTTCTTTGTTGGATAACCGTTCACCGGAAGAGATCCGCGCGTACCATCCCCGTTTTATTGAAGAGACCTGTATAAAAGAACAGATTTCGACGGATCGCTTTCAGGGCATTCATGAAGTGATAAAAAAGATTCAGGATTTTGCCTCAGAGAAAGATTCGCAGGCTTTGCAGCCATAGGTCGTGAAACCTATGGCTGCAGCCATTTATGCAGGCCTGCCGATCTGACCAACAATCCCAATTGCAATTTAAGGCAGATACTTTGATCTTTCAGAGAGATATCCAGAATATCCTGAATCCGTTCGATTTGATACAGCACGGTGTTTCGGTGCATATTCAACAGCTTACTGACAACCGTCGCTTTTTTCTCGCAGTTTAAGTAGGTTTCCAGCGTCTCCAACATGCTGGTACTGTGCGCCCGGTCATATTCGGAGATCTTGCGGATCGCGTTGACCATAAAACAATTTTCAAACATCTTTTCGGAAGCGCAAAAGCTCTTTGACACAATCGTCGCCAGAAAACTTTCTTCAAAATCATAGAGGGAGACCGGATAGGTGTTCACTCTGTGTGATCCATATTCTATCGCGCAGTTCGCCTGTTCCAGGGCTGTCGATATCTGCCACAGGTTATCCATCGCATTGCTCATGCCGATGGTGCATGCGTTTTTATCCAATTGTTTTTCCAAGACTTTAAAGGTTTTCGCCTTTACATCCTCCAACAGCTGGCCATCCTTTATATTGCAGATGATGAGTATGTTCCGTTGATAACATATCACATAGGACGAAACCAACTGTTCCGAAAGCAGCAGGACCAGACTATCAAACGGGATGTTGGTACTGTCATGAAACGCGACCGCAAACAGACAGTAGTTTTGCCGAAGGGGAAGATTGATCTTGGCGGACTGATGTATGGAATCATCCAACGTAGAGATTTTTCCCTCCAGCAATTCCGTAATAAACTCAATCGCAAGAGCGGTAGAGAACGCACGGGACGAATTTTTTTCGTAATTGGCATAGATATAGGTCAACAACTGTTGAAATAAATCCAAAAGCCCAGGCGTGACTTTATGGTTGTTGCAGTGCATGACCACATAGAGACAGATACTGCCGTTTTTGTGAAAGATTCGCTTGATCGTATCATACTCGCACATTGAGTGATCCGTGGTTATGACCAGATCGTCCCGCGTCTCAAATTCTTCAATCCTGCGAAGCTCAATAAATCGTTTCAGTGTTTGCGACTCATGATATCCGTTTGTAAGCAGTCTGTTGCTGACCTCATCGTCTATCGCAATATGTTTGGTGTCCGCCAGAAGACGAAATGCCGAATCCATGATAACGATAAAGTTTCCAATGATCGGCTCGCTTAAATCCAACAGCTTCTGCAGCGGATCTCCTTTCAGTACGGAAATCATCATATCGGTGTTCCATTGCTGCAGTCGCTGCCATACGCATATGACTTTATTATGGACTTCTTCAAGCGGCAGATGGGGACTCAGCAGGATGATATTTCGTTTGTTTTTTTCTGTCTCCGGAAGGAGGGCTTCACAGTCATTTCGACACAGAAAGTGAATCTGCGGAAACTTCTCATGCACGGCGAGGATCTCGGACATATTGCCTATGACCAGTCCTTTGTCCGAAAAATTTTCATGATGCGGGCTATACAGTATGATTTCATCGAATCTTGCCTGATCATCCCAAAAAGGATGCACTTCATAGGGAATGAGTAAAGCGTCTAACAAAACAGTCAATGGAATGCTGTATCTGGCATTCATTTTTGGACCTCCTTTCTTTTGTTTTTACGTATATTTACCATATTCAATGCAGAGTGATTTTTGTAATTATATTACAGAATGGGATGCGATTTCAAATTAAATTTTTCCGTTTCAAATTAAATTTTTCCGTTTCAAATAAAAATTTTATTAAAAAACAGGGCTGCCGCTCAGTCAATGAGGAAACATTTCATCGGCTGACGCGGCAACCCAAAGGGGGAATTTTACGGGGCGACAGGACCCGTCAAAAGCTTTGCCCGTCTTCCCGCCTCAGATGGCAGATCAGATGACCGCACTTGCGAACGGCAGGAACATCAGGCAGACAAAGAACGAACATACGGCAAACGGTATGCTGTATCGTATCGTGTTTTTCATCGTGACATGTTCCGGTCCAAAGAAGAAGGGTGCCGGAACCGATGCCGTCGGTGTTACCGTTGCCATGGATGAGACCAGCGCGATAATAATCGTAAAGGCTGCCATGTTGACATTTCCTGTTGTTGCCAGCAGTATGACGCCGATATTGAAGAAGATCGTCATCGTCACCGTGTTGGACAAGAAGTTTGTCATAACCAGTGCCAGCGCCATCAGTATGATGATGATAAGGATCGACGACATCCCGGTTACCATCGGCGTTAATATGTTGCCGAGCCATACATTGATACCGAACACTTCACTGGACAAAGGTGAGGCAAATAAACTCACGGTTCCTGCAAAGATCAACGGAGGCCAGGGGACCTGGCTCATCGCTTTCGGAACATTCAAAATCGGTTTTCCGTTTATCTGAATGACGGCCAAAGCAACAACCGCGCAAATAGCAGGAATCGCAACGCCCGCATTGTTCAAATAGGAGAAAAACGGTGATACATTTTTGAAAAATGACGGTGCCAATACGAAGAAGATAACCAAAATAAAGACGAGCGTTGCGATCCTTCCGTCTTTCCCCAGAGGCTTACTTTCTCTACGAATCTTTTCTACATCAAAATTTTTGAATGCGGAAGTGTCCGGGTGCCATATGCGGGCCACCAGCATGATCACACCCCACATGACCCCTGTAAACGGTATGCCGACCATAAGCCACTGCGCGAAGGTGATCGTGATGCCAAGCTGAGATTCCGCAAGGCCCATGATGATCAGCGGCAGGGTATGCGCGATCGGGGAGGCGATAGAAAGGATGACATTCCCCCACATCACACCCGCAAACATGCAGGTATAGAAAGGATCGCCTTTTTTTAACCCCATCGATTTGCACAAGACCTCTGTGATTCCGATGTAGATAACAGCCAGAGACATATTGTCCATGAACAGCCCGATGATGACATTGGACGCAAAGAACATGGCCATGAACGCATAGGGCCTTCCCTGGACAAACTTCCGCGATATAAACCAGAAGGCAATTTTATCAATTACCCCCGTCTCTTTTAGACACACATTGAGTACCATATAGACCAGAACGGTTAAGACGACGAAATGTCCCATCGAACCGGCCCATACCTCGTTTGCCGTCATGGCGCTGTCGGCCGCGATCGGCGCGCAGGTCACCAGTACTACCAGCCCCAGGGCCAGCAGACTGGTCCAGTGTATGTTCACTGTCAGCCACAGATAGAGGACCGGTATTAGGATTGCGATAATCCGAACACCATAGACAGATAATCCGTTGTTTGGCTTCAGAACAACCGCAATCACAATACCAATCGCCAACGCGACCAAATAGTGAACATAATTTTTTCTTTTGCTTAAAGCCTTCATAAAATTTTCAAACCTCCTCTTGCTTTATGTAAAACAAAATGTTTTCTGCGTTCGCTCGTAGGATTTGTTGATTAAGATTAGCACAGCAGACTTGGAAAAGTCTTTAGATAGAATTACAAATTTCAAAGCGGATTATTAGAAAAACATACATATCCTTTTTACTTGGATTTTCTTTGTATTTCCGCCTTCGAAATCTGTTGCATTTGCTCCCGATCGATCCTATAATATGAGAAACCTGTCGGGACGACAGCCCGAAATCTATTGCGAAGGAATCGGAACTATGGAAAACAATTTGTTATCCCAAAACCCATGGCGCGACGATTTTCCCATGCTGCGGCAAACCGCTTACGGGAAGCCGCTCATCTATCTGGACAATGCGGCAACGACGCAGCAGCCGGCGCGCGTGATCCGCTGCATGGAAGACTATATCGCGAACCGTCATTCCAACATTCATCGGGGCGCGCATTATTTCAGTTCCCGCGCGACCATGGATGTGGAGGAGACACGAAAACGGACGGCCTCTTTTTTGCATGCGGACGAGGCGGAGGAAATCATTTTTACCAGCGGTACCACGGAGTCGGTCTCGCTGTCGGCAAACGGTCTGCGGGGTCGCCTCTGCCCCGGTGACGTCATCCTTTCCACACAGATGGAACATCATTCCAACTATGTTCCCTGGCAGCAGATCTGCCGGCAGACGGGAAGCCGGTTTTTGACTGTTCCGGTGGACGAAGACGGCGATCTGGATCTGGACGCCCTGGAAGCGCTTTTAAAGGAACATCATGTGGTCTTGACAGCCGTGACTCAGATTTCCAATGTAACGGGAGCCGTGAACCCGGTGAAAGAGATTGCAAAGCTGTGCCACGCGCATGGCTCTCTGGTGCTGATTGACGGCGCGCAGGGCGTGCGCCACGCGCCGTGTATGGTGACGGAAACCGGCTGTGATCTCTATGCGTTTTCCGCTCATAAAATGGCTGGCCCCACGGGAGTGGGGGTCCTGTACGGCAGGCGCGATGTCCTGGAATCATTGGAACCGCTTCGCTACGGCGGCGGAATGGTCGATGTGGTAACGGAACGGGAGACCACGTTTGGAAGCCTGCCCTTTCGTTTGGAGGCAGGAACTCCGAATATAGAAGGGATTGTTGCTTTTGGAGAGACCATCCGCTATCTGGAGGAGGCGGGAATGGATGCTTTGTCGGCATACGAATCCGCCCTCTTGTCCTATCTCGAAGACCGCTTAAACCGCGTGGATGGAATCCGCATACTCTATCATCCGAAAAAACGCGAGAGCTGTATTTCCATAGTGGGAAATTCCTTCCATGCCTATGACCTGGCCAGCTTTTTGGACAAGCAGGGGATTGCTTTACGCTCCGGAAATCTCTGCGCGCAGCCGCTTCTGAACAGAGCGGGAGTGGACAGTGTGCTGCGTATTTCCCCGGCCTTTTACAACACCGGGGAAGAGCTGGACACCTGCGTCGACGCGTTGGAACGAACGATCGCGCTGCTTCGTCAATTGCAATGAGTTTGCCCGATTATTATTTGTCATAACTTACAGGAACGTGTTGTTATCTTTGTTATTTCATCCGAAGACAGAAACCGCCTCTCCCTGTATAATGAGTCCAATTAAATTGGATGCTGAAAAAGCAGGAAAGGAAGGATACTATGATTAAGAGAGGCGTTGATGTGAAATTGAATGTGCGGCCGGTGTTTATCGCGCTGGTACACGAAGCTTATTATGAGGGCCCCTGCCGTTTCGGACAGGGGGAAGCACTGCAGCCGGGGTTTGATACGATCATCGGCCATCAAAATTTTGAGAAATTTGTGGACACCGTTAAAAAACAGATGCCGGAAACGGTAGAAATTCTGGAACCGGTCTATCTGGAGCGCACCGACGCGTGGGTTACGAAAGAGGCCATGTTTGAAGAGCTGACAAAAGGTTCTGAGGAAACGGACCTGTATCTTTTTAACACCGGCATCGGACGCAGCGATATCAATATTGAATTCGCGATGCGGGTGAACAAACCCATTGTCATAGATCCGACGAGATGCTGTGAACTGGCCATTTCCACCGCCGCGCTTAAGAGCCGCGGTCTGGAGACCTACGCGGCCAGAACATGGGAGGAATTAAACGTTGTGATCGAAGGGCTCCGGCTTCGAAAGGTGCTGCGAAACACAAACATGCTTCTGGCCGTGCGTTTTAACAGCCAGAGCTCCTTCAGCGCCACGGATACCTTTGTCAGTTTGGATGAGGTTACCAGAAAGCTTGGCGTAAATTTCCGCTATTTAAACGTGCATGAGCTGATGGATCAAATGCGTTTGGCGACTCCGGAAGGAAATCCGACTACGCCGGGACGTGTCACGCCGAACCTCACGGAGGAAGAGCTGCAGGAGGCAAATGACCTGACAGACGAGATCCTTGCTTCGGCACAGGAGGTGCATATCGAACGCCAATTTCTGCTCAACTCCGTGATCGCGTATATTATCGTAAAAAAGAATCTGGATCTGTATGACTGCTGCGCGTTCACGGTCCCGTGCCCTGACACTTGTTCCACTCGCAGGCTGAATGAAATGCAGTTTACCTTCTGCCTGACGCATTCCCTGCTCAACGAGCAGGGTATCGGTTCCTCCTGTGAGTATGATGTCGACGCGGCATTGACCATGGTCGTTTTAGAGGCGGTGTCCGGCAAGTCCGCCTTCATGGGAAATACAAACGTGATGCCCTGTGTGGATGGAGAGCTTCGTATCGCGGACGGCTTGTCGGCGATGAATATCCCGGACATTCCCGACAAGGCGAATCTCTATCATGTATGGCATTCCGTACACAACCGGAAGCTGCATGGACTTCAGGAGCCGGTTGCTCCGTATGCGGTCCGGCACTTCGCGTATGAACAGAAATTCGGAGCCGTGTTCCGCTATGACTATAACGCGGATGAAGGGCAGGTTATCACCACGGCACGGTTCTCCCCCGATCTGAAAAAACTGTTTGTCGGAAAGGCAACGGTTGTCTGCGGCGGCGATTATGATAAAGACAACTGCAACAACTTTATGATCTACCGGGTTGCGGATCAGAAAAAATATTTTGAAGCCCAGATGGAAGTGGGCGGCCATCTCCCTCTTGTTTACGGCGATTACACAAAAGAATTGGAAAGTCTCGGAAAAATTCTCGGAATGGAAGTTCTTATGGTATAATTATGGATGAGAGAGAACGTCGTTTGGAGATGGTAGAAACCCTGCTGGCATCAAAACAGTCTGCCGGGATGGATGTCGATCGTGTCCTTTCCTGTGACCGGTTGACGGAACGATTTTTATATGAATGTCTGCGGCGCTATATCTTAAAAAAGTTTCTTCTCACGGAGCGGGAGGCAGGGTCAGATGATCTCGACGAACTTTCGGCGATCAGTTTACAGAAACAGGCAGATCTCCCGTTGGAATCCGTGGAGGAAGAGGCGCGTGACTGCACTGGAGCCACTACGGTGATGGTGAAAAAGGCGCTGCTTTATATGGCCGTGCAAAAAGATTTTGAAGTCGCGTTGGATGCGGCGATGCTGGCCAAAGCAAAGACCATACAGGAACTTGCCGGAGCGGTGTATGAACAGCTGTCCGCGAAGGGTACGCGGTAAAAAAACCAGTGCCGGGGGACAATCACATGAAAGACTTATCGGAAATCAGAAAAGAGATCGACGAGCTGGACCGCGAGATCGTGGATCTGTATGAGCGGCGGATGGATTTGTCTACACAGGTCGCGTCATACAAGATCGAACACGGAAGAGAGGTCTTTGACGCGGAGCGGGAGGTCGCGAAGCTGAACGCGGTGGAGGACCTCGCGCATACGGACTTTACGCGCCACGGCGCGCGGGAACTCTTCGAACACATCATGTGCATGAGCCGGGAAAAGCAGTATCAGCTTCTCACGCAGAGCGGGAGAGGACTCCCGACCGGCTTTACGGAAGTCGACGCGCTTGCGTTCGCCGACGCGGCGATCGCCTGCGTCGATGCTTCCGCGGAAGCGGCCAACGTGTATTTTGCCGCGGCAGGGGATGAATCCCACACGTTCCGGCGCTGCAGCGACTGGAAGGACGCCTGCGAGGCATTGAAAAACGGGCTTGTTGTCTACCTCTTTCTTCCCGTGCAGGATCCGGCCTCCGGTTATGTCTCTGCGAATTATAATCTGATCGCGGAATACGGTTTTACCATCCTCGAAGAATATCATGCGAGTCCTGCGCCGCAGGACCGGTATCTGCTCATCGCGCGGGACCGGATCGCGCTCACCGGCGCGGACAAGATCACAATCTGCTTTGAGGCGCCGGACGTATGTGGTTCCCTTTATCAATTGATGTCGCATTTAACTTACAACAACCTGAACATGAACCGGATCGAGTCCATCGTGATCAACCGCGATCCGCTGGATTACCGGTTTTTCATGGATTTAAGCGGCAATTTACATGACGCGCCGATCCAAAACGCGCTTTTGGGGCTTGGCAGTGAGGCGCGCAACTTTAAAGTGCTCGGAAACTATCGGTAAATGTGCGTATTCGCGTAAAAAACGCTTGACGAAGGCATCTGTTTATGCCATAATAACACCGTTATTGAAAACAAAGCAGAGTTCCCACTCTCACCCGGGCACAAACGCGTGACCCGTGGTCAAATACGTTCAATGGTTTATTCCTTGCGCGAAAATAAGTGGGGCTTCTGCGACCACTTATTTTTTTGGGGGAGGTAATTACAATCAGCGATTTACAGGTAAATGAACAGATTCGTGACAAGGAGGTTCGTGTGATCTCTGCGGACGGGGAGCAGCTCGGCATCATGTCCGCGAAGGAAGCGTACCAGTTGGCTTTGGATGAGGATCTGGATCTGGTGAAGGTCTCACCGAACGCAAAGCCGCCTGTTGTAAAGATCATCGACTACGGGAAGTACCGTTACGAGCAGAGCCGGAAGGAAAAAGAGGCCCGCAAGAAACAGCACACCGTGGAACTCAAAGAGATCCGGTTGTCCCCGAACATCGATGTGAACGATCTGAACACCAAGATAAACGCGGCAAAAAGATTTCTCGCGAAGGGTGACAAAGTGAAGATCACTCTGCGTTTTCGCGGACGCGAGATGGCACATGTGCAGCAAAGCAAGCATATTCTGACTGACTTTGCCGACGCGCTGGCCGAGGAATCCGTCGTGGAAAAAGACCCCAAAATGGAGGGCCGCAGCATGACGATGGTTGTCGGTCCGAAGAAAAAATAAACGGACAGGAGGAGAAAAGTATGCCAAAACAAAAGACGAAGAGGGCCGCTGCCAAGCGCTTTCATAAGACCGGCACCGGTAAATTAAAGAGAAATAAAGCATATAAAAGCCATATCTTGACGAAGAAATCACAGAAGCGGAAACGGAATCTCAGGAAGCCGACCATGACGGACTCCACCAATGAGAAGAACATGAAGAAGATCTTACCGTACCTGTAAAAGATGTGGCAAGGAGGACAATACCATGGCAAGAGTAAAAGGCGGACAAAACGCAAAGAAAAAACATAACCGTGTACTAAAGTTGGCAAAGGGTTACCGCGGCGCCCGCTCAAAGCAGTACCGCGTGGGCAAGCAGTCCGTGATGCGCGCGCTGGCCAGCTCTTACGCCGGACGCAAACAGAAGAAACGGCAGTACCGCAGTTTGTGGATCGCGCGGATCAACGCGGCGGCCCGGATGAACGGTTTGTCATACAGCCGGTTCATGTACGGCCTCAAATTAAACGAAATCGAGATCAACCGCAAGATGCTCGCGGATCTGGCAGTCAATGATCCCGATGGCTTCCGTTCCCTTGTCGAAAAGGCGAAAGAAAAGCTTGCGGCAGCCTAAAAAAGAATTGACACGAGTCAGCCTGCACAGGTATAATACTCGTGTTCACGGTTCGTTGGTCAAGTGGTTAAGACGCCGCCCTCTCACGGCGGAAACAGGGGTTCGACTCCCCTACGAACTATTGGTCTTATAAGAACGCAAGGAGGTGAATCCTGCAGCCTCATCCGTTTTTTTGATCTAAAGATAAGCCGAAAGGCTTATTTTTTTTGCTGCCATTCCGATCATCCGGGGTTCTGGACTTCTTCCCCCGCGTCTTTTACCAAACGCCGGACGATCCACCTGTCAAATGCGAGCGCAAGCAGAGTGGCGAAGATCGCTCCGATCACATTGTTCATAATACGAAGGAAGGTGGCCCCCTCGACACCGTACAGGGGTGCGGCGATGGCCAGCGGAGCAAAACAGATGATGATGGTTTTCGAACGGTATTTGTAGAAATAGCCCAGCACAAAGCCGCTGATCAGGCCGATCAGGTTGTAGTTGGCCTGTGGCACAAACTGTGCCACGATAAAGAACCCCACGCAGCCTATGGCAATCCCCTCGATACGCTCCCATATACGTCCCTGTGTATCCTTTGTAAATGGATACTGCGCCAGCACGGTGGAGCATGCAAATGCCACCCAGGTAAAGCGCGGAATATGGAACGCCATGCCGATGGCCAGCACGACAGACAGCCCGACGGTCATCCTGATGAGCCAGAGGCAGCGGGGATCATGGACGCTGAAATGCCGGAGATAGTCAGCATATCGGACATCCTTATTTTCATTGCGGTGTTTGTGAAACAGGATCAGTATGAGGACGACATAGCAGAGCACAAATATGCCGATCTGCTGCGGAAGCATGGTGATCTCCACCGGATCCCGCATCAGATATGCATAGACCAGGCCATACATGCCGCCAAGGCCGGTTATCGGATTCTGGCAGGTCATGCTCAGCAGTACAGCCAGAGAGATCAGATGGATAAAGATGAGTGTCCAGCTCGGCACATACAGGGTGAGTGTGGGTACAAAGATCAAGATTCCGAGTATTACCGCCTGCGTCCAGAAAGAGTCGACGATGTTGTAGCCGTGCGGAATGACATAGTACGTGAGGATCATGATCAACAGGACTACACCCATCGGTACGAAAACGTCGCCGAACAGGCGGGTCACCACTTCAACGATCAGTACGGAAAAAGCCACTACAAGGAATGCGCGCAGCGTCAGAATCCAGAAATGACCGACCTTGCCTCTGCGGGTATCACACGCACGGATCTTTCCCCACAATATGTTCGCGTCTGATTGCAGCAATTCATAAAAATGTTTGATACTCATAAAAGAAATTATAAAAATACCACTTTTAAATGTCAATATTATGATACTGTGTTATAATTCAAATGATTTATTTACTACTCATCAAAAAGTCTTAAAAGGGGAGGAACATGCAAATGACAAACGAAACCCTGGAGTGCCTGAAGACCAGGCGCAGTATCCGCAAGTACCAGACAAAACAGGTGGAAGAGGAGCAGCTGCAGGCTATTCTGGAAGCCGCCACGTACGCGCCGACCGGCGCGGGAAAACAGTCTCCGGTGATCGTTGTGATCCAGGATCCGGAACTGATCAGTAAGATCTCAAAAATGAATGCCGCCGTGGCGGGGATGGAAAATATGGATCCGTTTTACGGCGCTCCGACGGTCGCGATCGTGCTGGCCGATCATACGGCCATTCCCACCTGGCAGGAGGACGCGGCACTGGTAGCCGGAAATCTGCTCAACGCGGCGCATTCCGTCGGTGTGGATTCCTGCTATATTTTCCGAGCGAAGGAAGTCTTTTCCTCCGAGGAGGGACTCGCTCTGTTAAAGGAGTGGGGGCTCAACGAGAACTACATCGGTGTCGCGAACTGCATTCTGGGATACCGGGACTGTGAGATGCCGGAACCCGCTCCGCGGAAAGACGGATACATTATTCGTCCGTAAGAAATACTGAAAGCACTTGTTTGGGGATGGCGGCAATCTATTCCATTTTTAAATAATCATTTTGAAAAGATTGCCATTATCCCTGTTTTGCTGTATAGTATGCAGTGAAAAAGGGAGATTGGGAGGTATGAATTATGGTTCGATTCGTTATGGATACCAGTTGTGATTTTTTTCCGGAACAGTTTCAGGAGAAAAACATTGAAATGGTGCCGTTTTCCGTATCCTTTGGGGATGAGACTTACCGGGACGGCATTGACATCACAAGAGATGAATACTTTGACAAACTGATCCACTCGGATGTGTTTCCCACAACATCCCAGCCTTCTCCGGGTGATTATTTGGAGCATTTTGAGGCTGCGAAGGAAGCGGGAGACGAAGTCATCTGCATCACGCTGGCGCTGGCGCTCAGCGGGTCCTATCAGAGCGCGATGCTCGCAAAGGATATGGCTGAGTATGACAAGATCTGGGTGATCGATCCCATGACGGCGACCGCGGGCATCCAGATTTTGGCAAACCGCGCCCTGGAAATGCGGGATGAGGGGAAATCCGCCGCGGAGATCGTCGAAGAGATTGAGAAGCTTCGCAAGCGCACGCAGCTGTACTTTGTTGTGGACACCCTGGAATATCTCTACAAGGGCGGCCGTCTTTCCAGAACCGAGGCGGTAGCCGGCAGGATGATGCGCATCAAGCCGCTCCTGAAGCTGGGGAAGGAAGGGGAGATTATTGTAACGGACCGCTGTGTGGGAACTAACCGCGCGCTGGACACCCTCTCGGAACACATCAAGAAGATTCCACAGGATGAGAATTATCCGTTTTATTCCATCTATTCCGCCGGGATTCCCAACTGCGAGAAACTGGAAGAGCGGCTGAAGCAGGACGGCATTCACATCGATGACCGCAGACAGTTTGGTCTGACCATCGGCACTCATTCAGGGCCCGGATGTGCCGGCTGTGTTTACATTGGCCAGGAAGAGGCTTTGGAAAAAGCAGAGGAACAGGAAAAAGAAGAGGCAAAAAAATAAGATCCCTGTTCTGTATGTTTGTTTGATTTTTCACATGGTAAAGAAGTGGGGCTGAGAGCAAAGCTTGTCTCAGCCCTCTATTTTACTAAGATTGTCACACAGATTGGAAGCATGGAAATAAAAACAGGGGGAGTTTGTATGCAGATTACTGTGAGCAGGACCGATATTACGAAACTGGATGTAGACGCGATCGTAAACGCCGCGAAGAATTCGCTTCTCGGCGGCGGCGGAGTGGACGGCGCGATCCACAGCGCGGCCGGTCCGGGTCTGCTGGCGGAGTGCCGTACCTTACACGGCTGTGATACGGGAGCGGCCAAGATCACGATGGGATATGACCTGCCTGCCAAATATGTGATCCATACGGTCGGACCGGTATGGCACGGAGGAGACGACGGCGAGCCCGAGCTGCTTGCCAGCTGTTACAGGGCCTGCCTGCAGCTGGCAAGAGAAAAACAGCTGTCTGCCATCGCGTTTCCGGCTATCTCCACGGGCGTTTACGGATATCCCAAAGATAAGGCGGCGCAGGTCGCGGTAAATACCCTTTTGGAGGAGGCCGCAAAGCAGGACGATGATCTCGAAGTGATCCTGATCGCGTTTGACAAAGAGACAGAGGCCGCTTATCACAAAGCGCTGGAAGACGCAGGCGTTCATTAAATTCTCTGGTGTGATTAAATGAGTACAATTTCCATTGTTTTAATTATTGTTGTTATTGTTATCGCGTTTGTTCTGGCCTTGCTCCTGATTACGTCAAATACAGCCAGCAAGGGCGGTGGGCCTACGCTTTTTGACATGACGATGCGGGGCGTAGGGGAAGACGAACCGGAGGAGGAAGCGTCAGGAGAGCCAAACGAAGAGAAAGCTTCTGAAGGGGAAACTGTGGAAATAGCATCGGAAGAGAAGGCGATAGAAGAGCAGGCGGAAGAGTCTGACGAACGGACAGATAAGGACACCCCAGGCGGGACGGGAGACGAATGAAAGCACTGGACAAGGATAATTGGGACCGGAATGATCTGGTTGAAAAATATGCCGACTACGTGTTTCCCTATATCAATCTGGGCGCGGAAGTGGACGTGACCAATCTGTACCGGTTTGTCAAAGCGAACGATCTTTCTTTTTACTGCGCGATGATGCACACGGCCCTGCGTGTCGCGCTGGAGATCCCGAACTTTTTGTACCGCCTCGTGGACGGAGAGCCGATGATCTGTGAACGCCTGAACCCGGAATTTACCCATTTGCAGGCGGGCAGCGATCACTTTCTTATCGTCACAGGGACCTATCAGGAGGACCTGGTGTCGTTTTGCCGTGAGACAGCCGAACGGATGCGGCGCGCGGCGGAGGAACACCTGGATATCAAGATCGGGCATACGGATTCACAGGAGATTCTCTACATTTCCTGCATTCCGTGGGTGAAGTATACACATTTTGTCCGAACGTTCGACCATGCCGCGACGGATAACATCCCGCGTGTATCCTGGGGGAAATTTGAGTGGGATGAGAAAGGGCGTCTTAAGATGCCTCTTTCCGTACAGGTTCACCACGCGCTGGTGGACGGATATCATGTAGGGATCTATATGCAGCGGGTGCAGGAACTGCTGGATAAATTTTAAGGAATCAGGATGATGCGGATACAGATCAAAAAATATGTACCTTCCGATGTAGAGGAGGCGATCGCGCTCTGGAACACGGTCGTGGAAGAGGGCGTCGCGTTTCCCCAGGAAACCCGCCTTGACGAGGAGGAGGGAAACGCGTTCTTTTTAAGCCAGTCCTATACCGGGATCGCGCGCGACGCGGACACGGGCGCGCTGACGGGCTTGTATATTCTCCATCCGAACAATGTCGGACGCTGTAGTCACATTGCCAACGCCAGCTTTGTCGTTCGGGAGGATCTGCGGGGACAGCATATCGGAGAAATGCTGGTCCGGGATTGTCTGGAACACGCGCGGGAGCTGAGCTTTCGGATCCTGCAGTTTAACGCGGTCGTGGAGGAAAATCTTCCCGCCATCCGCCTCTATGAACGTCTCGGTTTCCGTGAGGTCGGGCGGATCCCGGAAGGATTTCGGTTAAAAAACGGCAGCTTCGCGACGATTCTATTGTATTATTATGAGTTATAGATGATTCTGCCGGCAAACGCAGCGATTGGGCAATGGCTATGAAGACGGAACTTATCCGGGAAGAAAATTACAGCACGACGATGAAAGAGACGGTCGAGCCCTGGCTGGCCGAACGGCGCACCGTTCTGTGGGCGTGCCGGGAAACCGGACAGCGGATATACTGCGAACGCTATCTCACGGAGGAGGCGCGCGGCGCGGTCCTGATCTCACACGGATTTAAGGAATCTGCCGTAAAGTTTGCGGAAGCCGTATGGTATTTTCTGCACGAGGGATATCATGTCTATCTGTTGGAACATTGCGGACACGGGCGCAGCTATCGCCTCGTTGACGATTTGTCATTAGTCCATGTGGACAACCACCTGCGCTATATCGGCGATCTGCTGGCAGTCGCGCGTATGGCGCGAAAGGATATCGACCGTCTGGCAGACGGCACAACGCTTCCTCTGTATCTGTTCGGCCATTCGATGGGCGGAGGAATCGCCCTTGCCGCCGCGGCGCGGGAGCCGGCGCTCTTTCAGAAGCTTGTTCTGTCCGCGCCTATGATCCGGGTTCGTACCGATCCGTTCCCTTACGGGTTTACGGTTGTCGGTTCCGCGACGCTTTGCGCGCTTGGCATGGGGGAGAATTACTGTCCGGGACATCATCCGTACCAGGGAAAAGAAGACTATGCGGAGAGTGTAACCACCTCCCGCGCCCGCTTTGATTATTATCAGAAGATCAAAGCCACGAATCCGCTGCTTCAAATGAGCGCGGCATCCATCGGATGGCTTCGCGCCGCGACACAACTCGAAATGGAATTGATGAATCGTTCGGTCCGTGAGGGACATGTCCCCGCATTGGTATTCCGTGCTGTACAGGACAAAGCTGTGGATATAGAGGCGCAGGAACGATATGTGCGGGAGCGCAACAAATGGCATCCCGGAAGCACCGATCTTCGATGCATCCCGGGAACGAAACACGAGATCTATAATTCTCCCGACGCTGTGGTACGTGTGTTTTGGGAGGAAGTATTTGACTTTTTAAGGTAAAATAAAGGCGGGGGAAAGGAGAAGATATCATGAAGACACTGATCGCGTATTATTCCAGAGCCGGCCACACGGAAAAAGTGGCGCAGGAGATCGACAGGCTGGTAGAGGGCGACCTCTATGAGATCAAAGGAACGAAAAACTATGGCGGCTATTTGAAAGCCATTATTGTGGCGCGGGGAGAGTTTAATCACAACGAGCTGCCGAAAGTCGTCGGGGATGTGAAAGACTTTGCGTCGTATGACCGCATCCTCCTCGGATTTCCGATCTGGTACGGCAAGGCACCGCAATTGGTCATCTCCTTTTTAAAAGAACATGACCTTGCGGGAAAGGATGTCTATCCCTTCTGCACGAGCGGCACGAGCGGGCCGGAAGGCGCGCAGGAGCAGCTGGCCGCTGCCTGCAAGGGCGCACATATGCATCTGGGTATCCGCTTTGGGGAAGTGACGGATGATCTGGTCAACACCTGGCTGGAAGGCTGAAGAGAAACAGATGGATAAGGAGTGTGCCTTATGGATGAGCAGATAAAAACATTAAAACAATACATTGACGAAAGCAATCATATTGTGGCGATCACCGGTGCGGGAATCTCCTTCTCGGCCGGCGGCTTAAGCTTTGATGATACGGACCGGGCAGGTATGCAGAGTATGATGATCCTCGGCTCGGAGGATGGTCTCCGCAATCATCCGGATGAATACTACGCCGCGCTTGAAAAGGCGTTTTTGCACTCGATGTTCGAAATCGGACCCAGCCCGGCACATTATGCGCTGGCCCGGCTGGAGCGGGAAGGCAAGCTTGCCGGCATCATCACAACGAATGTTGACTGCATGCACACGATGGCAGGCTCAGAAAATGTGCTGGAGATTCAGGGCAGTCTGCAGCTAAACCGCTGCGTGGACTGCTGGGAAGAGTACAATGACTATAACATCTGGAGAGACGGGAAAGTGCCGGAGTGCACCAAGTGCGGGGGCAAGATCTGGTCGTTTCCGTTTTACAGCGGGATCAGTCTGGATGATCCGGTCGTACGGGAGGCCCGTCGCCTGATCAACGAGGCAGACCTGATCCTCATTATCGGATCCAACGGGCCCTATGCGAATTCGTACTGGCGGTTTCGCAACCACAAGGCTAAGATCGTCCAGATCAATCCCGGGAGCACCTCCTTTGACCGCGCGGCCGATTTAAACATCCGCGACAGCGCGGACCATGTGTTTGAAGAGTTGGGATATGTCAGTGCATGATTTCATAACATGATCTTTAGAAAACGCGCGAGGTGACTATGGATACCCAGACAAGACAAATGCTGATCGGCAATCTGCTCCTGATCGCGTGCTGCGTGTGCTACCTGCTCTGGTGGATCCTGGCGTTTAAGCCGGAGGGCGCGATAAAAGGGATGCGGAGCGGTTGGCTCCTGGTTCCGGCGTTTGTGTTTGGAATCGCGGCGATCATCGCGATCGTGATCGGCAGCAACGGCGTCAAGGCAGAAGACCGCCTGATCCCCACGCTGGCGATCCTTCTCGTCGGTCTGGCGGCCTATGTGATCCTTCTGATCGCGACATGGATCGTTTTGAAGCGTCCTGTGACGACGGAACTTCTGCTGATCGTCGGCTGGACGGTGCTCACCTATCTGGAAATAAACGCGCTTTACGGGCTTGGAAACTTCTCCCGGGCGGCGGCGATCACTTTCTTTGTCATCGTCGCTGTCGCTGCGGTCGTGGGATTGATCTGTTATCTCCTGTATTACGGGCTCGATGTCCGGACAGGCTATATAGACGGGATGATTCCGCTGCTCCTGTTTATGGGAATGATGGTGGCGCTGTCGATCGGAATGTGTCACAACTTCTCCGGCAGCTGAACAGACAGCAAAAAGTTCCCAGCCATAGCTGAGAACTTTCTGCTGTCTTTCTTTTTTGTTTTACTCGCCCAGGATGTCCCTCGCAACGAAGACGCCGCTGGCCGAAGCGTGGGAGAGGGAGTGCGTGACACCGCTTCCGTCCCCAATGATATAGAGGCCGGGGTGACACGTCATCAGATGCTCATCGAGATCCACTTCCATGTTATAGAATTTTACCTCCACGCCATAGAGCAGCGTGTCGTCATTCGCGGTGCCCGGCGCGATCTTATCGAGCACATAGATCATCTCGATGATGCCATCCAGGATCCGTTTCGGCAGGACGAGGCTCAAGTCGCCCGGTGTGGCGGAAAGAGTCGGAATCACACTGTTCTCGCCAATCCGTTTCACCGTGCTCCTGCGCCCGCGGATCAGATCGCCAAAGCGCTGGATCAGCACGCCGCCGCCAAGCATATTGGAAAGGCGGGCGACGCTTTCCCCATATTCATTGCTGTCTTTAAAAGGCTCGGAGAAGTGCTTGGCCACAAGCAGGGCAAAGTTGGTGTTCTCCGTATGCTGCTCTTCGGAATCGTAGCTGTGCCCGTTGACGGTGATGATCCCGTTCGTATTTTCATTGACCACGATGCCGTGCGGGTTCATGCAGAATGTGCGGACGAGGTCCTCGAATTTTTCCGTGCGGTAAACGATCTTGCTCTCATACAGTTCATCGGTCAGATGGTCGAAGATGATCGCGGGCAGTTCAATCCGCACACCGATGTCCACGCGGTTGGACTCGGTTGGAATAACCAGATCGGCGCAGACCTTCTCCATCCACTTGCTGCCGCTGCGCCCGACGGAAATGATACACGTTTCACAGGTAAACGTGTCCTCGTCGGTTAGGATCTCATAGCCCGGCTCCGCTGTTTTCACTTCCCGGACCGGCGAATCAAAATAAAACGTCACCTTGTCCTTCAAATCGTCATACAGGTTGCCAAGAACCTGATAGTTGACGTCCGTGCCCAAATGGCGGACCGAGGCGTCCAGCAGATGCAGGCCGTTTTGCGCACAGAGTTTTTTAAACGGTGTATTGGTGGTCGTGTATAACTTTGTGCCCTCACCGCCATAGCGCATGTTAATGCCGTCCACATAGTTCATGAGCTCGAGCGCGCGCTCCCGTCCGATGTAGTTGTAGAGCGTACCGCCAAATTCGTTTGTCACATTGTATTTTCCATCGGAAAACGCGCCGGCTCCACCGAACCCGCTCATAATGGAACAGATGTCACAGTCGATACAGCTTTTCACCTTATCGCCGTCGATCGGGCAGTTGCGTTCGTTGAGCGGATGTCCCGCTTCGAAGACCGCGATCTTTAAATCGCTGTTTTTTTCTGCCAGCTCGTAGGCCGCGAAGATGCCGCCGGGGCCGGATCCGATGATGATCACATCATAATGCATGGTTTTTCCTCATTTCATTTGTTCAAAAAGCCGCAAACACTATACCATTTTCGCCGAAAAATAGCAAGTTTTTGCACTTGTTCGATGAAGTAACCTTATTGTCAGTTGGGATAAAAAAGACTGGCCCTGAGATTTCTGATTTTAGACCTAAATCTCAATCATCTTACACCCCATATTTCGCTTTTTCAAGTCAGATCCCATCAAGATGAGTCCGGATTGACAGAATCTTACGGACGCTCCTCTTGTCTACAAGTTCTGTGTACATACTTTCCGCATACCGCTGCATCTCATGCTGATGCGCCGTATACTCTTTTCGGGCGGGCTCTTCGATCAGATCGTCGATGCCGGTCGCCGCAAGGGTTCGCATTTCCCGCTCCCTGCGATAGTTCACAAGGTTGATCACTTTTCCCCGCCCGTAATTCCGGATGTAGCATCTCAGCTTGCACATCCGGTCTGTCCCGGTTGCGCTCCATCCCATCGGTCTCGAACTCATCCGTTCAGAATACACGCTGCTCACATGCCCCTCCGCGCTGCAACCGAGCACATGCCTGTCATGGAACGCTCTCTGGATATATTCCCAGTTATCCTTCAGGTAGGTCCTGCATTCTTCAACAACCCGGTCGCTGCCGTCACAATGGTTCTGGATCTGCGTCAGCAGCTTTTTGGCTGCAGTCAGATTGTTTTTATAAATGTATTTATAGAACCGCTCCTTGGTCTCCTCTTCGCTGTCCAGCGTACACCGCGCCACACGGTTGATATATCGCATCAGGTGGAACCGGTCGGCCACCAGCTTGCTTTTATATACATGATCCAGCCCGGTGCGGATCCAGCCCGCCCCGTCGCCGTTGATGTAAACGCATTTCAGCACGTCCTGATCGTAATGCTCCCGGATATACTCTTCGACTTCCTGCCAGAGGGCCGCATTCCGCTCGGATCCGGGATAGAGCCCTCCGAAATAATGCACCCTGACCAGTTGGCGCCTGCCGTTACAGACTTCTTCTTTCCCTTCAAAGAGATAAATCAGCTTGCCAAGGAAACAGCCCTGTTCCTCCCCGTCCTTCTGGCGGTGTATATGGTCCTCGTCCGCTTCGATGTATAGATACTCACACTCGCGCTTTTCCTCCGGCGGATCCTCCATTTCCGGGAGTTCTTTATCTATGGCGTGGACCTTGCGCATCACGGTCTCCTTTGTGATGGTCTGGTCCCCGGTCCGGATGGAGTCTGCCGCGTGCTGGTAGGAATGGACTTCCGCCTCGTTTAAGATCTTTGCCTCTGCCACGGCCGTAAACCGTTCCTTATCCGGAAGTTTGATCAGTTCATCCAGAAGGCAGCGTGTTTTTCCTTCCCGATCTTGATATAAGGTATGAGTGAAGACGATATCTCCGATGCTTGAGACCAGCGTGCGCTGGCGTTTCCTCTGGATGGTAAACTCGCCTTTCCTTTTCCCGCTCTCCCGGATCAGCTGGTCAGCGTTGGTCAGCACCAAGCCGATGAAATCGGCTGCCATCTTTTGGCTCAGCTCGCTGACATTCTGCTCAAGAACATCAAGGGTATCCAGGTGCTCTAAAAAATCATCCTCCGCATCCAATAATCCGCTGACATAATCCGTGATAAGTGTTATAATCTCCATGAGTATTGGTCCTCCTTTCTGATTTTTGGCTAAGATCATTATACCTCAGGAGGCCAATACTCATTTCTTTTATTTTTTACTCAACTGACAATTTCGTTACTCCATT
>MSHE01000031.1 GCA_001941025.1 Lachnospiraceae bacterium Zagget3 | reverse complement strand
ATCATGCCGGACGCCCGCAAGTCCCTGGGCAAATGCCCGGTCTGCGGTGCCGATGTGGTGGAGCGCCCCAAGTCCTACGCCTGCTCCAACCGGCAGTGCAATTTTGCCCTCTGGAAAAGCAACCGCTATTTCGAGGCCATTGGCAAGAAAATGACCGAGAGCGTGGCAAAGCGGCTCCTGAAAACCGGTTGTGTCCGCATGAAGGACTGCTACTCACGGCGGCTGGACAGGTATTTTGACGCCACCATCTTCCTGGACTTCGATGAGACCGGCAAAGTCCAGTATCGAATGGAAAAAGGAATGTAAAAGGAGGGGTACAAGATGGCAGAAAACAAAGCAGTATATCTCCATGACGCCGCCTATGCCCGTGCAAACGGCGAGATTGAGCAGTACCACCGTTCCCGGAAAACCAACATCGACTGCAAACGGGCAATCGAGGGCGCTATTCGGGAGAACTTCGACGGGATGCACCTGAACCCCGACGCCGCCAGGCCCGTCGTGGAGCAGTTCGGCGCTGAACGGGTCGCCCATGTGCTGGCGGCAACTGTCCGTTACTTCGACTGGGACGGCAGGTTCTCCCGTGACAACAAGGCGTGGGCGCAAACCGTTCCATTTGTGCAGGACACCGATTCCCTGGGGATGGACAGAAGCACGGAGTATGTGGTGGAGAGCCACCCCGCTGTGCTGGATGGGTTTATCCGGCTGGCCCGCAAGGAATTCACACAAGATAAGGAAAAATCTGCGGACGGAAAACGCCCGTCTGCACTGGAACAGTTAAAGGCGGGCAAGGACAGCCAGGATATGAAGCCCAAGTCCGCACCCGCCAAACGCCGAGAGGAGGTTTTGTGATGGACATTCAGGCATGGGATGACGTACACGGGGCGAAAAGCCAGGAGACCTTGCAGGCATTTTTGGACAGCCGGACGGACAGCTACGCCATTTTGCAGTTGAAGCGGACGGACGAGACCGCCCAGGATCGCTTCATGAACTACAGTTGGCTGGAGAGCCATGACAGAGAGCCGGAGGTGGATCACTACGATGTGGTCTACACGGGAAACCTGCCCTCCGGCACCGGCCTGGAAGACCTCTATGTGAAGTTCAACACCGACCACCCGGCAGATTTCACCGGTCATTCCCTTTCCGTCAGCGACATCGTGGCTCTGCGCCAAAATGGTGTGGTAAGCTGTCACTATGTGGACAGCGTTGGGTTCCGGGAACTGCCCAACTTCCACCCGGAAAACTATCTGCGGAATGCAGAAATGGCAATGGAGGATGATTACGGTATGATCGATGGTGTATTGAACAACGGCCCCAAGGAACCCGTCCGGGACGAACGCCCCTCCGTGCTGGAGAGGCTGAAAAATGCCCCGGAACCGGAGTGGCTGCCGAAGCAGACGAAACACCGGGAAAAAAGAGGTCTCGAATGAATTTTACCAGAGAAGAACTGAACCTGATGATGCTTTACAGCCCCGGCACCCGCCGGGGCCTCATCACCACACTGGAAGGGATGCGGGAGGAGCTGACAAAATCGGAGCGCAGACTCCGTTCCCTCACGGATTCTGTGCTGGATAAGCTGGCGCAGATAACAGATGAGGAGTTTGACCGGCTCCCCCTCTATCCTGACCTGGAACTCTGAGAAAGGAGGCAAACATGGCATCGAAACTGGAATACTACAGCCGCATGGCAGAGGATACAGCCGATGGCTTGACCCAGAGCCGAGAACAGTGGACGGCGTTCCTGCGAACGGCTGGCCGGGTGAGCAAGTACGCCTACGGCGACCAGCTCATGATCTTCTCTCAGCGCCCGGAGGCTACCGCCTGCGCCGAGTATGACCTGTGGAACAACACCATGAGACGGTATGTGAAGCGAGGCTCCAAGGGCATCGCCCTCATCGACAACAGCGGCGACTACCCCCGCCTGCGGTACGTCTTTGACGTGGCTGACACCGGCGCACGTCGGAACTCCCGCCCGGTGAACCTGTGGCAGATGCGGGAGGAATACGAGCGCCCGGTACAGGAGGCGCTGGCGGCGGTGTTTGAGGTCTCCGCCCGTGACCCGCTGGACGCGCAGGTGGAGAACATCGCAAACTGGCTGGCCATCGACTACTGGATGGAGCATGAGGAAGAGCTGGCCGACATCGTTGCGGACAGCTTTCTGGAGGGGTATGATAAGGGCAGCAGAAGGATGTCCTTCCTGAACGCCGCAACGGTCAGCATCAAGTATGAGATTCTGAGCCGGTGCGTGGAGAACCCCGACGACTATTTTGAACCGGACGAATTTACCCCCGTCTTTGACTACAACACCCGCAAGGCCACCAATGCCCTGGGAACGGCGGTCAGTGAGATTTCCGGCCAGGTGTTCCGGGAGATTGAAGTCACCATCCGCAACTATGAGCGCAGCAAGCGCATGGAAAGGAGCCACGATCATGGAACTGACTTACACACAGAACGGGGGTTACCTGATTCCCAACCTCACCCTCAAGGAGACCAGCAAGGCACCCCTGGGCAAGTACGGACGGATGCGCCGGACGTTCTTGCAGGAGCATCGCCCGATCCTGTACAACGACCTGTCCCTGACGGAGCAGTTGTTCCCGCATCTCCGGGAGATCGACGAGACGGCACACAACCGGATGGAGCAGTTGATGCAGGAGCTGCTGGAGAAGAACCCCGCCCCGGGCAAGCGGACGCAGCAGATGGCCTGGGTGCAGCACATGAACAGCCTGAAGGCCCAGGCAGAGGAGATCGTACTGACGGAGCTGGTGTACAGCTAAACCCCTTTGAGACGGAGCCAGCCCAATACGAGCAGATGACCCTGCTGTTTCCCTCAGAAACAGAACAGATTGAAGCCATAGACCACGAAGCGGAGAGCGAAACGCCCTCCGCTTTCTCTTTGCCTCAGGAGGACATTGACCATGTGCTTCGGCTGGGCGGCAGGACGGAACAGACCCGCATGGAAGTGGCGGCGCTGTTTATGACTGGAAAGTCTCCCATAGAGATAGCAAACTTCCTGAGCCGGGAATACCGTGGCGGTCTGGGCCTGCTCACCGACAACGGCAGAATGTCCGCATGGTTCGGAGAACAGGGCATTTGGCTGGCCAGCGGCGATCACGCACGGGATGCGGCACCGGGGGTGTATATTCCCTGGCTGAATGCCACCGAGCGCATTGGGGAGCTGATGGATACCGGTCAGTTTGCCACCAACGTGGAGCTGGCCGAGAGTCAGGGCTATTACCGTACCCAACTGGCGCAGTCCCTGTGGTATCTGCGGCAAGATTTCTCGGAACTGGCCAAGGATAAGTCGCTGATGTCCTCACTGGACAGCTACCGTGGCGGCGGCTTCCCGGAGGAGACGAAACGGCTGACAAGGGCGCTGGCTGACCCGGAAGCTCTTGCAACCATCACGCAGGACATGGAGGCATTTGCTCAAATCTACGAGCAAGAACGTGGTATCCTTCGCTTTCATCATCTCCATGTCACGGCAATGGTGAACGGTCTGCATGACCTGGCTGCTCCCTGGAAGGAATACACTTCGGACATGGCGGCAGTGCCGGGTGCCGGGCAGTTCATCACGGAGGACGAACTGGATGAAGCCCTTTCCTATGGCAGCATGGTGTCCGGCGGTAAAGAGCGGATTTATACCTTCTTCTCTGCGCCGCATACCACAAGAGAACAGACGGCCTTTCTGCGGGAGGAGTACGGCATCGGCGGTCACAGCGGGGCGTTCTCCAATAAGCGCCACAGCTCTGAACAGCACGACAGTAAGGGTATCAAGCTAGAAAAAGACGGCTGCGCAGCGGTCACGCTGACGTGGAACGCCGTCGCCAAGCGGGTCGCCGCACTGGTAAAAGCTGACCGCTATCTGACAGAGGAGGAAAAGGGACAGCTTCAGCAGGAAAAGGAACCTGTCGAGCCGGTGTCGGAGGTTTCTACGGCAGAACCTGAGCCGGAGGTGGATGATTTCTCCGATATTGACCCGGAAGCAGTCCGGCGGCAGTTAGAGGAACATGGCATTGTGAACGGTGAGGTGGTAGACCCGGAAAAGCTGGCGCAAAGTCCTTTTATTCAGCAGGTGGAGGCCGATGTGGAGCGTATCGCTGCGGAGGAGGCGGCAGAGGAAGAAGCCGTTACGCCCGAAGATACCTCCGAAGACCGTTTCCATGTGATCGAAGTGGATTGGTATCCTGGTCGGGTGGCGTACTCTGTCTGGGATGACCAGACCGGTGGCTACTATGAGGACAAGGACGGTCTCACCGTTGATTTCGTCAGCCGTTGGCAGGCGGAGGAATACCGGAACGAGCTGGTAGAATCGGCACAGAGAGAGGCAGCGCTTTCTCCCCTTGACAGAGCCAAAGAGCTGATCGATGAGTATTGTCTGGAGGAGTTTTCCGAGGGTGCCGATTTCGATGACCTGACCAATATCGGCCTTGCTTTCACTACCATCACCGATGATGAGATTCCGATTCAGGCAACTGTTGACCTGGTGGGATTCAAGC
>MSHE01000030.1 GCA_001941025.1 Lachnospiraceae bacterium Zagget3 | reverse complement strand
TCCAGTCTGTGGCCACGTTGCCCTGTTCGATTTTTATATGGGCGATGTCCAGATAGTTACCGGCTGTCACTTTGAGGTAGGTCAGCCCAATGCCAAAATACTCATAAGTGTAGCTGTCCTGTCCCTCCAATGTGAATGTAATGTCATTCCACTCGCCGGAAGTGAAGGACGAGGATGTAAAACTGGTATTGATTGCCCTGTAGGTATAAGACCCGCTGGAATTCAGGTATCGTCCATAAAAATAGATTGCCGTTGCCGTGCTGGGGCGGAGCCGGATGGATACCATGTGGTCAACCGTGGGGTCAAACTCATCTGACAAAGGCAAATAGACGATGCGCACCGTTGAGCCGGATTCCGCCGTATTGCACAGCCAGCGGGTGTACCCGTCATACTGGGTGACGCTCCAGTTGGTGGTGACAGTGGTGTTGGAGACAGTCCAATCACCTGTATCTCCGCCCTCTGTGTATCCGCCGGAGCGCAGTACATAATTTCGCCCGCCGATGGAGATGCCGCTGATAGCCTCGTCTATGTCTGTCTGCCAGACCCTGGCGGTGATTTGGCCCTGCACCACCTCCAGCTCCGTCTCCAGCGTGGTCACTCTCTTCCGGGTGCTGCTGTCCGTCAGACAGCACGGCTCTGCCCAGCTTGTGGTGCCGTCCCCGTATACCACCAGGTAGGCCACCCACAGAAATTCCGAATCTCCCACCTCCGGAGCTGTCTCACTCCAGCTGTCTGTGCTCGGCTCTGAAGGCTGCGTTGTTCCGGAGTTTCCAACGGCGTAATATGCAATGACGTTCTCGACACCAACCCCGTCTTCACCGTCATTCACCCGCACAAGGGTGACGGTATCACTTGCTAAAACTGACATAGTACACCCCTGCTGCTGTGGTCAGCCTTCGAGCTGAGCGGTATAGCTGGCGGAGTTGGTCACCTGTCCCGCGCTGATGGTCAGCGTCTGGCCGGTTGCCACCGCCGTTGTCCCGCCGTCTTTGTACCAGTTGATCGTTCCCAGTTCAGCCAGTTCTGTGCTGGTCAGTTCGCTGCCTGACTGATACACATGGGCGGTAAGGGTCGTGGCAATGGAGGTGTTCTTAAAAATCAAACCTGCACTGGAGGTGATAGACAGCGTAATGGCGTCCTCGCCTGCCTCGCCCGTATCCCCGGTGTTGCCATACGTGCCAATGACACGGGCATCCGTGGGTTCGGTGCTGCCATCTGTATACGTGATGACCTCATAGTTCCAAAGATAGCGGTTCGCGGAAGTCATAGTTTGGACGGTAGTGCTCCAACTGGTGGGGGCGGAGCTGTTGGACGCGGATACAGCGTAATACTCCGTTACAGAGCTGATACCCACGCCTGTGCTGCCGGTGGCTCCGGTAGCGCCATACACCCCGATGATGCATGGGACAGTGGTCTGAGTGCTGCCATCGGAGAATGCCGTGATTTCGTAGTTCCAAAGATAGCGGTTCGTGGTTGTCATGGTCTGGATGGTAGTACTCCATCCAGAGGCGGTCGTGGACACATCGCTGGAAGCGTCAGTGGCCAGATAGTAGTTCGTGATGGATGTAACGCTGACGCCATCCTCGCCGGTCGCCCCGGTAGCGCCCGTCGCGCCGGTATAGGCAATGGAGAACGAGAAGGTTTTGGTGACGGTGATGTCGTCATTGATGGTAATGGGCACCGTGAAGGAACCTGCTTCTGTACAGGCGGAGGTGGCTGTGATAGTGATGGTGGGGGACGGCGTTTTGCCATCGCTGACAGCGGAGATACCTGTGGGCGTGGTCATGTCTCTAACAACACAGGAGACCTGATCACTGCCCTGGTAGGCGGCAATCGTGGTCGTAATGCTTTGTGTGCCGCTGACGCCGGTGGTGGTGCCGGTCCATGTGTGGTTTTCATTGGTCATGACTACGCTGTAAGCATCGGTCAGGTCAATGACGGTTAACTGGCTGCTTGCTTTGATTGCCATAACTTGTGCTTCCTTTCAACTTTAAATATTTAATACGCAACTAAAAACTGCTTTGGTTGCGATGTCATCTGCGGTCAGGGTGATAATAAACCCGTTGTCGTCCAGCCGCTGATCTTCAGAAGAAATGTCGGCAAACTCTGTTTCACCGTACCTCTTAATTTGCCATGTCAGGTATGCGTCCGGCCATACTGCGGTCAGCTCGGCGCTGCTGTAAATCAGCGTATTCCCTTTTATGATGCATACGGTGAGGGTCGTGGCAATGGCGGAATTTTTGAACACCGTGCCGTTGGAGCTTTCAATGATGAGCTGCACTGCATCCTCGCCGTCTTCACCGGAGGCGCCGGTATTGCCGGTGACACACACGGCGCTGCTGCAGGACACGGTGCCATCGCCATATGTGGTCAGCGTTCGTACCCAGATGTACGTTCCCTCTGTCCATTCGGGGCTTTCTGTACTCCATGCGCCGCCCTCCAGCTCCGTAGGACTGGAGGACAGATAATATTCCGTTACAGTGCCAGTGACAGATGCAGCGGCAACCGCCTCTGTCTTTGTGGTGATATCGGTCAGCTTATAGTCCAACGTGGTGCCATCGATCGTGACCTGGGCCGCATTGACTGTTAAACTGCCGTCTGCGTTGAGCCGCTGGGCTACGCTGCTGATGTCCAGTTTGCTGCCGCTGATGGCGGCGTCCTCCGCAACATTGATGTCCCTGATAATGCTGTCATGAAGCGCATAAGCGCCCAGAGCATCAAAAATCAGGTTTCCCTCTGCGTCCCAGAGGTAATAGCTGTAGTTGCCGTCCCCGTCCTCGCCCATCTGAATGCGGTAGGTGCCATTGGAATCTTTGATTTGGAGGGTAGCTCCGTCGATGAGCAGATTCTCGCCGGTGTCGTTGGCGATTCGGACGAGGCTGGTGTAAATCGTCCCTGCAGTTAGCTTGCTGGCGGACAGGTCGGCAATCATGGCGTCCACGATGACTGCGTCATCGATCACCACATTATCTGCCGTCAGATGGACGGCCTGCACCGTTCCGGCCCCCACGTTGCCCGCCAGCAGGCTGTTGATACCGGCAACCTCGGCAGTCAGGTCAGTGATGGTTGCATTGGCGGCGGTCAGGTCGGCAATCGTGGCATACTCCGAATGCAGCAGTTCTGTTGTCGTGTAGGTTGCGTTCAGGTATTCCAGAGTGGCATAGGTAGCAACCAGATCATCGGTGGTGATGTAGTTTGCGTTCAGATACCGGTAGGACACGCTGGCTTCAGCTGTTTTTAACGCCGCTGCTGCCGTATCCGAGATAGAACTGAGCGTTGCGGCCAGTGTTCCGTTCCTGCTTGTGGAGGACAAGTTGGAGAGGGTAATGCTCCTGTACCGCTCCAGCAGCACGTCATACTCCGTCTCTGTCACCTTGCAGGAGACCTCGATGCCCAGCCTGGTGACATAGACATAGACGGTGTCGCACAGGCTGACGCTCTCCGCCTCTGCGATATCCTCGTATCCGGGAATCTGCCACAGTTGGGCGAAGTCGATATCGATGTCTATTTCCGGCTCTGTGAGGGTGGTGGATTCCAAATAGGATTGTGCGTAGGTACGCAGCTCCTTCTCTGTAGGTTCCTCCTCAAACTCCGCAGAGCAGTCCAGAATACTGATTTTCTGGTATTCCGCCGTCTCGTCCAGAACCACGATTTTTTCCGGCAGCTCTACAAGGGTACCGTCCTCGGCGTTTTCCCAGTAGGGATGCACGCCGGTAATGACATCCTCGATGTTCTTCTCCATCGTGAAGTCCACCAGATTTTTGCCGTAGACGATGCGCACCCCATTGTCTGCGCCGCGGTTCCGGTGTAAAATTACCGTGTACCTGTCCCACTCGTACTCGCCGCCGAAGGTATCCAGTACGGAGCCGTCTATTCCCCCCAGACAGT
>MSHE01000029.1 GCA_001941025.1 Lachnospiraceae bacterium Zagget3 | reverse complement strand
CACCGCGCCGGAGCCGTCATCCCCGGATGTGGAGCCGTCCGTCACCGAGGGAATCTCGTCCCCCTGCTCAACGGTGCCGTGAATCTGGGTGCTTTGGATGCCAAAGCTGCTTTGCAGGGCGCTGTTCAGATTGGTGAACCGCTCCCGCAGGGGGAAGGTGTCGGAGAACCAGGAGCTGACGTCGGTGAAAAATTCACCGTTCAGCACACTTGCCACCGTTGGTGTGGGGAAAGTGGCCAGTTCGCGCTGCTCCAGCTCCGAATAGGTTGGCCGAAGCGGAATACAGAGGGCCAAAAGCGTCATGACGGTCAGGAAAATCCCTGCCAGCCAAATCGTCAGATGGGCGCCGCCCCGCTCCTTCTGCTCCACCTGCTGCTTCCGCTCCAGCCCCTTCGGGCCTCTGCCGAACAGTGCCATGCAGGATTCGATCAGATCCAACAGGCCGCGGGCGAGGACAGACACAAGTTTCGCCCGCTTCTTATGGATCACATTGGAATTGGAACTCTTTTTCATGTTTGCTTCGCCCTCCCCCTGTTAAAATCGGAAGTACAGAAACGGGTTGTAGCTGTCCCCCACAAGGCAGGCTGTGGCCACCACGGTCAGCGCGACGGGAATCACCGCCAGCACCGTCTGATAAACGGTGGCCAGCCTGAGGCTGCGCTGGCACCAGTCGGTCAGCCGCTCCCCCAGCCGCTTCACCAGCGGCGTACAGGCCAGGGCCGCAGCCAGCAGGAAGATGAAGTTCGCCTTCAGGGTGGTCAGCGTCTCATAGCTGACAAAGCCGTTGCCGTTCAGCCCCAGCAGCCCTTTCAGCTCAATGCCGAGCCAACTCAGGTCCTCACAGCGGAACAGCATCCAGCCGAAATTCACCACCAGCAGCACATAGAGGTGGGCCGCCACCCGGGGTATCCGCTGGGTGAAGTTGGGGAACACAAACTTTTCCAGGCACAGCATGGCAAAGTAAAAGAGGCCCCACAGCATATAATTCCAGCTGGCCCCGTGCCAGAAGCCGGTGCACACCCACACCACCAGCGTATTAAAGATGATGCGGCTGCGCTTGCAGCGGCTGCCGCCCAGGGGGATGTAAAGGTAGTCCCGGAAGAAAGAGCTGAGAGAGACATGCCACCTGCGCCAGAACTCGGTGATGGAGGTGGATTGATAGGGGTACAGGAAGTTTTCCAGATAGTGAAAGCCCACCATCCGCCCCATGCCGATGGCCATATCGGAGTAGGCGGAGAAGTCCAGGTAAATCTGCATGGTGTAGCAGATGGTACCCAGAAGGATGGACAATGCCGGCTGGGTTGCCAGGGTCGCCGCACCGTCGGCTGCGTCCGTGGCCACCAGGAAGGTGTCCGCCAGGGAGCCGCAGTAATTGGCAAAGAGGGCCTTTTTCGCCAGCCCAACGGTGAACCGGCGAATGCCGTAGGCCAAATCGTCGCTGGAAACAGACCGTGAAGTCAATTCACTTTCCACCGTTTCATAGCGGACAATGGGACCGGCAATGCACTGGTGAAACAGGCTGACGTAGAGCAGCAGCGTGGTAAACTTCCGCTGTGCCCGGACCGTGCCGCGATAGACATCCACCATGTAGCTCAGCAGCTGGAAGGTGTAGAAGGAAATGCCGATGGGTAAAGTAATCTCCACGATCTCCGATGGGACGCCAAACAGGAATTGGATGTTCTCCAGCAGGAAGGTCAGGTATTTGAAAATGCAAAGCAGGGTGAGGTTGATGGTGCAGCCCGCTGCCAGCACCAGCTTACGGCTCCGCCTTGTTTTGCAGCGCTCGACCTGCAGGGCCACGACATAGTCCGCAAAGGCCATCCCCACCAGAAGCAGCAGGTACATGGGCCCGGCCCAGGCATAGAAAATCAGGGAAAAAATCAGCAGAACCCGGTTTTTCCTGGGAATATCCGGCATCAGCCAATAAAAAAGCATATTCAGCGGAAAAAACGCAAATACGAACAGCAGGTCAGAAAAAACCATCCGGCCGCACCCCCCTCATACAGCTCGATATACGACAAAAATCGACTCTTTGCACACACGATATTATAGCATTCGGCACAAAGCAAATCAACTTAAGATTTAGCAACAAAATCTTAAGAAATTCTTTACAATTTGTTACCCGTTGTTACAGAAGCCTCCGCGCCGGACGGCCGCTGCTATTATATGCAGATCGGTCCTGTCCTATTGAGCGGAGGCCAACCTGCGTTTTGACTTCTTTCTGCGCTGATGTTATGCCTGATACTGCCGCACCAGCGGCTCCAGCAGCGCAGCCATAGCCGCCCCGTCAATGGAGGTCTGAGTGAATTCCTCCAGGGCGTAGATGGCCTGCCAGATCAGCAGCCCAATGCCGTTCATCACGGTGCGGCCCTGTTCCCCCGCCCGCACCAGCAGGCTGGTGGCTGCGGGGCTATAAATCAGGTCGCACACCGGCGCGTGGGCGGGCAGGTCGTCCAGAAAGTCCAGCGAGGCGAAATCCGCCCCTGTGCCCTTCATCCCCAGGGAGGTGCAGTTCACCAGAAGGTCAGCGTGGCGGACGCCCGCCCTCAGCTCCTCCGGAGAAAGGCCCTTCGCCTCCATCCGGTCCGGGGCGAAGCGGCAGAGCTGTTCCGCTTTGGACACCGTCCGGTTGCAGACCGTGATATGGGCCGCCCCCTGCTGCAGCAGCTTCAGCGCCACGGACTTGGCCGCGCCGCCGGTGCCCAGGATGGTGACGTTCCGCCCTGCCGGGTCAATGCCGCGCTGGAGCAGGGACTGGTAAAAGCCTCTGCCATCCGTGTTGCAGCCGTACAGTTTGCCGTCCCGGAGGAAAACCGTGTTCACCGCCTGGAACAGCGCGGCGTCCTCGTCCAGTTCGTCCATCAGGGGAACCATGTCAATTTTGTGGGGCATAGTGCAGTTAAAGCCTGCAAAGTCCAATAGCTTTACAGCCTCCAGCCACGCCCTGGCCTCCCCTTTTGCCACCGGCTGGCACAGGTAGATGTAGTTCAGCCCCAGGGCCTGAATCATGGTGTTTTGCAGCAGGGGCGACAGGGAATGCAGCACCGGGTCGCCGATGACCGCCAGCTTCCGGCTGTCGTTTTCATAGGAAAGCTGCATGGTATCCCCTCCTCACTCGCTGCGGCGGTAGTTGCCCAAAATGCGGAAGCTCAGGGTCTCGTCAATGAGCTGATGAATCACGTCATCCATGCCGCCGCCGTTCAGATGGCCGGTGAAGTCGGCAAAGAAGGTGTACTCCCAGCTCCGCCCGGGAATGGGGCGGGACTCCAGCTTCAGCAGGTTCAGCCCGTTGGTAGCAAAGACGGACAGGATGCGGTGCAGACTGCCCTCGGTGTGGGGGACGGTAAAGACCACGCTGACCTTATCCGCATCCTCGCCGCCGCAGGGCTTCTCCGCCACCACCACAAAACGGGTGTAATTATTTCGGTTATCGTTGATTTTCTCGGCAAGAACGTCCATATTGTAGAGTTTTGCCGCGCGGCGGCTGGCGATAGCCGCCTTGCTGACATCTCCGGACTCCGCCACCAGCTTGGCGGCGGCGGCAGTGTTCAGTTCCACATTCTGCGCCCACTGTGGGAAGGTGCCCAAAAAGTCCCGGCACTGGAAGAAGCCCTGCTCATGGGAGTAGACATCCGTGATGCTGCCCAGGCTGGCGCCATGGGGGGCCAGGAGGCAATGCTCCACATGGACGGTGGTCTCCCCCACGATGTAGCAGCCGTACTTGGCCAGCAGGTCGTACACATCGTTGATGGAGCCGGTGGAGCTGTTCTCGATGGGCACCACGCCGTAGCCCCCCAGCCCCTCCCGGATGGCAAGGAAAACCCCTTCAAAGCTCCGGGCGCTGGTGCGGTCGCAGTACTCGCCAAAATACTGGATGGTGGCCTCCTCGCCGTAGGCTCCGGGCTTGCCCTGGAAGATGACCCGGTCGGTCTCCGGCCGCCAGCCCACCGTGTTCACCGCCTCGTGATACTCCTTGTAGGAGCGCTCCTTTGCCGGGTTCCAGCCACCCAGCAGCTTGGTCTGAATCATCCGGCTTTGGGCCATGATCTGCTCATACAGGGCGACAACGTAGGGCCGCAGGGCCTTGTCCTCCACCAGGGCAGCCTTAGCGGTCAGCACCTCCTGCTCCCGCCCGGGGTCCAGGATGGCCTTATCATGTTTCAGCTTATACTCCCCCACCTGTCGGCTGACCCGCATCCGCTGCTCGTACAGCGGCACGATTTGCCGGTCGATGGTGTCTATCTCTTTCCGCAGTTCGTCCAATTCTGACATGGGGGCTTCCTCCTCGTTCAAATTCCCAGCAGTTCACAGGTGGCCAGCGCGGCAGCAGCCTCAATCACCGGCACTGCCCGGTGGCAGATGCAGGGGTCGTGCCGCCCCTCGATGGTCAGCCTGGCGTTCTCCATCTTCTCTAGGTCAATGGTGTCCTGCTCCTGGGCAATGGAGGGGGTGGGCCGGATAGCCACGGAGAACACCACCGGCATACCGTTGGTGATGCCGCCGTTGACGCCGCCGTTCACGTTCCCCAGGGTGTAGATATTGCCCCGAGCGATGCGGATGGGGTCGTTGCACTCGCTGCCCCGCATGGAGGCCATGCCGAAGCCTGCGCCAAAGGCGACGCCCTTCACCGCAGGGACGGCGAACAGGTGTTGGGCGAAGATGCCCTCCACATTCTCCCCGTAGTCCGGGGACCCCACTCCGGGGGGCAGGCCCAGCACGGCGCATTCAATGATGCCGCCCACGCTGTCCTTCTCCGACCTGGCCTGCAAAATCACCTGCTGCATGGCCTCCCCCCTGCTGTCGTCCAACACGGGGAAGGGCTTCTCCGCCACCTGACGGAGCAGCTCACGCCTCAACGGTTCCCCGGCGTTTTCCAGGGGCAGGTCCTCCACGTCGGCAATGGAACGGATGTGTGCGCCGATGGCGATGCCCTCCTGGGCCAGAATCTGCTTGGCCACCGCCCCGGCAAAGACCAGGGGGGCCGTCAGCCGGCCGGAGAAGTGGCCGCCACCCCGGTAGTCGTTGCAGCCGTCATAGCGCAGGAAGCCGGTGTAATCGGCATGGCCGGGCCTGGGCAGATAGCGCAGCTTGCTGTAGTCTTTGGAGCGCTGGTCGGTGTTCCGGATAACGGCGCAGAGGGGGGTGCCGGTGGTCTGCCCCTCAAACATTCCGGAGAGGATTTCCGGCACGTCTGCCTCCTTCCGGGCTGTGGACAGGGGGCTCTTCCCCGGCGCCCGGCGGGCAAGCTCAAAGGCGATCTCCTCCATGTCCAGTTCAATCCCCGCCGGGACGCCGGACAGCGTCACGCCGATGGCCGGGCCGTGGCTCTCGCCAAATATGGTGTGTTTCATAACGGTTTCCTCCCGGTTTCAGCGCTGGCGGACGCCACCGCCCAGGCTTTTGTAGTCCTCCCAGAAGTTGGGATAAGACTTGGCCACGCACTCCGCCCCGCAGACGGTGACGGCGTCCAGACAGCGGGTGGCGGCCACCCCCAGCATCATGGCAATGCGGTGGTCATTGTGGCTGTCCGTCACGCCGCCGTACAGGTAGCTTCGGCCCAGAATGGTCAGGCTGTCCGGCCCCTGAGTCACATGGCCGCCCAGGTTGTTCAGCTCGATGGTGACGGTGTCCAGCCGGTCGCTCTCCTTCATCCGGAGCCGGGCTGCCCCCACGATATGGGTCACTTCCCCGTCCCGGAGGGCCGCCCGCAGGGCCAGGGGAGGCACCAGGTCGGGGCACTGGCTGACATCCAGCGTCACCTCCCCCGGCTCCTCCAGCCGGCGCACATAGTCCAGAATCACCCGGTCACCCTGGGTGGAATTGGGGTTCAGCCCTTCCAGCCGGATAGATGCCCCCAGGCTGTTCGCCACCAGGAAGTTGGCGGCCTGGGAGTAGTCGCTCTCCACTGCGCAGTCCCGTGGGGTATACCGCTGACCGCCGGGGATATGCCAGCCCGTTGCCGTCCGCTGCACCGTCACGCCGAACCGGGCCAGGGCGTCCAGGGTCATGTCCACATAGCCGCCGGATTCCAGCCCGGTGGTCAGCACCAGTTCACTGTCTCCCTCCAGCAGAGGCAGGGCGTAGAGCAGCCCTGTGATGAACTGGCTGGATACGTTCCCTGGCAGACGGTACCGGCCTGGGGTCAGGGTCCCCTCCACGGTGATGCAGTCCGGGCTGCGCTCATAGCGGATGCCCTTTTCCTGAAACAGCGCCTCATAGGGCTCCATGGGCCGTTCCAGCAGACGCCCGCGGCCGAAGAACTGCCCGCCGCCGGTGATAGCCAGCGCCACCGGAATCAGGAACCGCAGGGTGGAGCCGGATTCACCGCAGTCCAGCTTTGGCAGCGCCTCCACGCTGTGGGGCGCAACACCCTGAATTTCCCCGCTGTCCCGGTCATAGTCTGCTCCCAGGGCCGCCATGCAGCCCAGGGTGGCCTGAATGTCCTCACTGGCGGCCAGATTGGTCAGATGGCTGACCCCCTGGGCCAGGGATGCGGCGATGATCAGCCGATGGGCCTGGCTCTTGGAGGGCGGCGGGGTCAGCGTGCCGGTGAGCTTGCCCGGCTCCAGATACAAATTCATGCTTCCACCTCGATCAAATCAAACAGGGCGGACTTTTCCAGCTTCACCGCCTGGGCCCTGCCAAGCTCCGGCAGGACAATGAGGCGGATGCTGTCCCCCTGGCCCTTCTTGTCCAGGCCGATGGCGGCCTTGTAGTCCTCCATCGTGCAGGCAATACGGTCCGGAAGGCCAAATTTCCGCACGATTTGGGTGATTTGGCCGGGAACCTCTGCCGGAGTATAGCCCAGCTTCACCCCCAGCTCCGCCGCCCGGCACATGCCGGCGGACACCGCCTGGCCGTGGGTGTAGGTTTCGTAGTGATACGCCTTCTCATAGGCGTGGCCCAGGGTGTGGCCGAAGTTCAGAATCATCCGCAGCCCCTTGTCCAGCTCGTCCTGCACCACACACTCGGCCTTGATGGCGCAGCAGGTGCGCAGGACGGCTTCAATCTGCGCCATGACCCCCGCCCGGCTGCCCATGTCGTCCAGGGCGTGGAAGAAGTCCGCCTGATAGATGCAGCCGTACTTGATGACCTCCGCCATGCCGTCGGAGAAGATGCGGTCAGAGAGGGTGTCCAGCACGTCCGGGTCCATCAGCACCAGACAGGGCTGCCAGAAGGCCCCCGCCAGATTCTTGCCCGCCTCCAGGTCGATGGCCACCTTGCCGCCTACGGAGGAGTCCACCTGGGCCAGCAGGGTGGTGGGGATTTGGACGAAGTCCACCCCCCGCAGGATGCTGGCGGCGGCAAAGCCCGCCAGGTCACCTACCACGCCGCCCCCCAGGGCCACCACGCAGTCGGTGCGGGTCAGGCCGAAGGCCATGAACTCCTCCCACAGCCAGGACAGCATTTTGGCGCTCTTGGAGGTCTCCCCTGCCGGAACGGTCAGCACCTTCACGGTGAAGCCTGCGTCGGTGAGGCTCTTTTCCACCCGGTCCGCATACAGCGGACCCACGTTGGAGTCAGTGACCACGGCGGCCCGGCCGCGGCGAAGCAGCGCCGTGCGCATCCGCTTCCCCGCCTGATCCAAAATGCCCCGCTCAATCAAAATCTCGTACTCTTTTCCCGGCAAGTTCACAAAAACCCGTTCCATCGGTCCGTTCCTCCCATGTGCCAAGCACAGCAATCGTTCCTTTTATTTTACAACGGTCTTCCCCATCAGGTCAACCATTTTTTCCACTTTCCCCATCAGTTCACCGAACTGGGGCGGGGTCAGAGACTGTTGGCCGTCGCAGAGGGCGTGGGCGGGGTCGTTGTGTACCTCAATGATGAGGCCGTCGGCCCCCGCCGCCACGCCGGACAGGGCCAGCGGCTCCACCAGCCAGCTGTAGCCGCCGGAGTGGGAGGGGTCGATGATGATGGGCAGATGGCACATCCGCTTGATGGAGGGAACGGCGGAGACGTCCAGGGTGTTCCGGGTGTACTTCTCAAAGGTGCGGATGCCCCGCTCGCAGAGGATGACATTCTCGTTGCCCTCGCTCATGATATACTCGGCGGACATAATCCACTCCTCGTAGGTGTTGGCCAGGCCCCGCTTCAGGAGGACGGGCTTGGACATCTTGCCCACCTCCTTCAGCAGCTCAAAATTCTGCATATTCCGCGCGCCCACCTGGACAAGGTCCACCTTCTGCTCGAACAGGTCGCAGTACCGGGGGGCCATAATCTCCGTCACGATGGGAAGGCCCGTTTCCGCCTTGGCCGCCAGCAGCAGGTCAAGGCCGTCTGTACCCAGCCCCTGGAAGGAGTAGGGACTGGTGCGGGGCTTGAAGGCGCCGCCCCGGAGCATGGTGGCCCCCTGGGCCTGGACCTGTTTGGCCACCTCAACGATCTGCTCCTCGCTCTCCACCGAGCAGGGGCCCGCGATGACCGTGAAGTTGTTGCCGCCTACGGGGACGCCGTCCACATCCACCACCGTGTCCTCCGGGTGGAACTTCCGGTTGGCCTTCTTGTATGGCTCGCTGATGCGGGTGACCCGCTCTACGCACTCGTTTAAAAGGATTTTGTCCGCGTCCACCTTGGTGGTGTCCCCCACCAGGCCCAGAATGGAGCAGTCCACGCCGTTGGTGACCCCAACCCGCAGATCCATCGCCTCGAATTTGGCCACCAGCTTTCGGATTTCGTTCTGACTGGTGCCCGGTTTTAAAATGACTACCATAATGATTCTCCTTCACTTATAAATTGGCAAAAAGAAAGGACCCATTGTCCCGTGACAATGAGCCTGATGCGACTGGTTCTCAAAATGCCTGGCGTACTACCCCATCACAGGGCGCACACCAATGCCCGCTCTTGTCCCGCAGCTATCCAATTTTCCCCACGCAAAATAGCCGGAACCAATAAATCGGGTCCAGCTCTCGGTAAAGGAGTAATAGGATGTACGGACAGCGTTGTTCATTTTCGTGCCTCGTTTCGACCAGTTGAGTTGATTATAGCACAGTCCCCGGAAAATGCAAGTGGAATTTCACAATTTCTGTGAACTTTCCCTGACGCCTGTGGCAGACCCACCCCTTCCGGACACAGGAACAGACATCGCCCCTCCCTTCTGCCGAAAAATGAAAATTCGATTAAAATCAGATTAAAATCAGATTAAAATCAGATGAAAAGAAGATGAAAATTTTAATGAAATTTTCATCTTCTTTTAATTTGACATTTATGCAATTCTTTCTTAGAATAATAGCAAGAACAAAAAATCTTCTCCATTTTTACGAAAGGAAGGCATCATTATGAAGCATCAGAAACAGCCCTCCGCAGCGTTTGCTGCCATATTCCTCTGTGTTGGGTTCCTGATGACGCTCTGCGCCTGCGGTCAGACCACAGTCTCCTCCACAGCCGCCGAATCCGACGCCGACACAACCAGCGATGCCGAAATCCTGCTCCAGGCATGGCGTGATGCAGCCTGGTACCACTATGACCCCGTGGAAGTATCCCACGGAGAGGACTATGTCATTGAATGGGAGGACGCCGGAATGGAAGCGCATATCCGCTTCCTGCTGGATCAGCCGGAAGGGGATATTTACCACAGCGACGTATGGGACATACAGGTGCTTGCTATAATGCCAGGAAGAACTCCCCATGATGTACTGCTAAAGCAGCCAACGGAGGGCTATGATGATTTCTGCTTTGAACTGGTTTCCTGGGACAACGATGTCCGGTGCCTCTACGAACAGGAAAGCTTTCCGGACATTACAAGCCTGAGCGATCTGCGGCATTTTGACAGCCTTCAGATTTTTGAGGTGGACTTTCACGGGACAACAGATTTGGTGATCGACCTCTCCGGCATAGAGGAATGTCAATATCTGAAGAAGCTTGAGATAGACGATGCTCAGGTGGTCAGTCTGGAGCCGCTTTCCGGTATGGACTCCCTTGAAATGCTGTATCTGAATGGCGTCGGTTCCATTGATTTGACCCCGATCGAAAATCTCCCCGCCCTGACCAAGGTATCCCTGAATGATAGCGAAATCGCTTCGCTGGAACCGCTGACCACGTTGCCGCAGCTCTGGTATTTGAGGATAGGGTCTGGCACGACCTATCCGGATTTGGAGCCGCTGGAACGCACTACGGTGGTATATCTGGATATGAAGCAAGATGTTTCCGGCAGGGAGCTGTTCGAGGATATGGACTACAGCCCCCTCACCAGGATGCCCGACCTGGTTTATCTGGATCTGACCAACCATATGCAGACCGACATTGCGCTGTGTGAAGCGATTTTGTCCGGCAGCCCTGAGCTGGAGTATTTCATCATAGACTACACGCCTGCGGCGGATGCGCTGTGCGACGGCACGGCGGAGCTGGACACCGGGAGCCTGACCGCATTTTCCGCGCTGGAATCCTGACAACCATTTTCGCGCTGGAATCATTGTGGATAGAATGCCACTGGAAAGGAGAGTATGCCATATGAAACGATTGCTTTCCCTGTTGCTGGCGCTGGTGCTGTGCCTGGCGCTGACCGCCTGCGGGCAGAGGAATGACGAAAACGGGACCCTGAAACTCTATGTAGACGGTGCAACTTATACCAATGTCAGCACGATGGTGACGGCCTTTATGGAGGCCTATCCCAACATTCAGGTAGAGGCCGAGATGCTGCCACATGTGGAGCTGACGATCAGCAGCGACTATACGCCTTCCGTTGACACCGATTCCCTGTCTCAGCGGGAGGCGGTGCTGCAACAGCATCGCACCGCACTGATGGCGGGCAGCAGTGACGCTGACCTTTACCTGCTCACCGGCGGCACCAGTCAGTTCAATGAGCTGAACGGCGGCGCGCTGGTGCAGGACGTCAATTCCCTGATGGCGGGGGGTGTGCTGGCGGACCTCTCCGAACTGCTGGATGAGATCAATCGGTCGGAGTACCTGAACGGCGTCTTTGAAGCCGGACAGCTGAACGGCGCACAGTACCTGATTCCTCTGCGTGTGGAGCTGAACGGAATCATTGTCGATCTGTCAGATGACCCGGTGTTTCCTGAGGGTCAGGAGGCGTTTCTCCAAACGCTGATGGAAACCTATGCCAGGGAGTTGACGGGCGCTTCTCTGGGATGCGCCTTTGTGGTCGGCACGCTGTCCTATCCGGTGGTCAACAAGGCGGAGCTGACCATTTCCCTCTACGATGACAACTACACCGCTGCCCTCCAGTGGGCACAGGAATTTCGCCCACTGGCGCTGGAGTATCCTGACGAGGGAAAATCTTATGCCGAACTGATTGATGATGGTACGCTGGTGATGGCCGCAACCAATCCGCTGTTGGCCCTCACCGGACTCGCCAGTGCGTTACAGCAGCAGGATACGACAGCGGAACTGGGCTACGTCGCCATCCCTAACGAGAAGGACGGTGTGACGGCAGAGGTCACGGCCTATGCCTTTGTGCCGGCTACCAGCGAAAATACCCAGGCCTCTGTGACGTTCCTGGAGTGGATGTTGTCCCAGGAGGTGCAGGGCGGCAGCATACCGGTCTTTCCCATCATGGGCGGGGGCTATCCGGTGCGGAAGGGCTGCGCCCAGGCAGCGCTGGAGCAGTCGTCCTTCGCCTACACCCTGGATTATGTGGGGGAAAGCGCCATGACCAGTCTGGCGGACTGCGAGGAGCGCATCACGGACGGCAAATATTCCACCCACTATGATATGGAGCTGCTGAACACCCTGTACAACTGGCAGGCCGGAGAAACGGAGCTGGACGCGGCCCTGGAGGCACTCTACAATGACTGGGCGCTCTACCTGGATGAGTAGGCCGTTTGAGGGGGCGGGGAGGCGGAGCCGACGGCTGACCCCCTGGCTGCTGCTGGCCCCGATTTTGGTGGGGGTCACGGTCTTTTTCCTGATTCCCTTCGGCATTACCCTTTATGACAGCGTCACCTTTGGCGTGACAGGCAGATTTGTAGGGCTGGAGAACTACATTCAGGTGTGGAACTCCTCCACCTTCCGCCTTGCGATGGGCAACACGCTGCGGTTCCTGCTGCTGGGCGTTCCGCTGATTATGGTGCTCTCCTTTGCGCTGGCGCTGCTGGCACAGAAGCGTTTTACCGGGACGCGGCTGTTCCGTTCCGCCCTTCTGCTGCCTATGGCGGTGGGCGTGGCCAGTATCGTGACAGCGACGGAGGCGCTGTTTTCAGAGACCGGTATGCTCAACCGTATCCTGGAGGCGCTGGGGATTCCGGCGGTGGCCTGGCTCGACGGCCCCGCCGCGTTCTGGGTGCTGCTGGGGCTGTACCTCTGGAAGAATTTCGGCTATAACGTGGTGCTGTACCTGGCGGGGCTGAACGCGATCCCCAGGGCTTACTACGACGATGCGGAGCTGTCCGGAGCCTCCGCCTGGCAGAAGCTCCGCGCCGTCACCCTGCCCATGATGACACCCACCTTCTTCTTTGTGTTCGTCATCAGCGTTATGAACTGCTTTCGCACCTATCGGGAGGCGTTCCTGCTGGCGGGGGAGCATCCTCAGTCAGACATCTATATGCTCCAGCACTATCTGAGCAACAACTTCAAAAATCTGAACTACCAGCGCCTTTCCGTGGCGTCAGTGTGCCTGTTTCTCCTGGTTTCGGTGTTGGTGGCCATTTTCTACCGGTTCCAGCGGCGCTATGAGGGGGCGATGCAGTGAAAAAACGGCATATTGGGGGCACCGCTTTTGTCCTGCTGCTGTGGGCGGCCCTCCTGTTTCCGGCGGTCTACATCGCGGTAGGCGCCCTCTGCCATCCCGGCGGCCTCTATCGGGTTTTCATTCGTCAGCCGGATTATCTGTACAAATTCTGGAAAACCCTGGCGCTGGACATTGTGGTGGTGGGCTGTCAGATTCTGGTCAGCTGTCTGGGCGGCTTCGCCTTTGCGAAGTTCACCTGCCGCTGGAAACGGGGGCTGTTCTTCCTGATGATCGTCCTGATGATGCTGCCGGTGCAGGCGACACTGGTGCCAAACTACATCATTTTGGACAAGCTGCGCCTGCTGAACACTTGGGCGGCGCTGGCGCTGCCCTGCATCTTCCTGCCCTTCGGCACGGTGCTGATGACGCAGGCGTTTCGCAGCGTGCCGGACGAGGTTCTGGATGCGGCCCGTATGGACGGCGCAAATACCTGGCAGACGCTGTGGCAGGTGCTTGTCCCAGCCTCCAGAGGCGGGGTGATCAGTCTGATTCTGCTGACCTTTGTGGATGTGTGGAACATGGTGGAGCAGCCTATGGTGTTTTTGCAGGGTGCGGCGGACTACCCGCTGAGTGTGTTCCTGGCGGTGGTCAACCGGACAGATCTGCCCCTCAGTTTTGCCGGAGGGCTGCTCTCCATGCTGCCGACGCTCCTGCTGCTCCTGTACTTCCGGGATGAGCTGGCGGGGGGCGTCACCTTTACGGGGGTGAATTAGAAATGGGAAAACGAGGCGTTTTGCGTCTGACCGTGGTGCTTCTGATTGCACTGCTGGGCTGCACGATGCTCTCCGCCTGGGTCTATGACACGCTGCTCCCGGAGGTCACGGTCTGCACCCCGGAAAGCGGCACGGTGAACGGGGAACGCTACCCCCTGGTCGTCCCCGCCTCCTGCGTGTACCAGGACAACAACGGAGATTTTGTGTTCCGCCTGAAAGAGGTGGACGGGAAGTGGAAGGTGGAGCGCAGCTCTGTGACCGTGCTGGACAGCGACGGGCGTTACACGGCCATCCGCAGGGCGACTTCCGACGAGATTCAAATCGCCGCCTTCCCCTCCCGTGCCCTGCAGGATGGGGCGGAGGTGAAGGTGGTGGAGTTGCCGTTTCTTTCCACTCGAAATACCGCCGTCTTTGACCTTCTTCCAGTGACGGCGCATCACCACTTCCGATATGTTTTGGCTTTTGCTTCCGTTGCCGGAAACAAAGATAGAGCGGCAACCCATCTGCCGGAACCGAAGTCCTGACAGCGGATTGCCGCTCTATCTTCAGTGTGATATTCTGTTGTTACAGACGTTTCCCTCCATGTGCCGCCTGTTCAGCGCAAATCTCGGTTGATGCGGACGATTTTGTCTGTTTTCGGGACAAAAACAAATAGAGCCAGGCTGTCGCCGCCGCCCCTGAATGACCTAAAACAGCCGAGCTAATTTGCCCGTCGCCGCCGAGCCTGCTGTCCCAAATAGCCGGCGTGCAGGGGACAGGCGGCTTCGTCTCAATGGCCACAGTCCATGCGAGTCGCTGGCGCAAATTTACCGCAAGGCGCCGTCCCCTCCGGGGATTCCTTTTGGTCAAAGCACATTTGTTCAGAGGTTCCCTATCTCTCCCGGTACAAATATTCATGCGTTCGCTGCATTTCTCACGATATGAGAAAGCTGCAATGAAAAGAATCATTATCACTGCCTGCCCCGGAAATGCCAGTGAGGAAGCAATGTTCCCCCTTTTAAAATTGCACGACCGCCCCGCCGCTGGTGGGAACCCAGTAATAGCCCTCATCGTCATCTTCACCTGGTGCGTGGTATTGCACCCAACCACCGCATACATTGATCAGCTCACAACTCGCTGTGCTCAGAATTACCACTTCACTGGTATCGCTGAGATTTACTTTGGTTAATGCACCGCCGTTATCAGCGTCGGAGAAATAAATCCATCCGTCATAGATGTTGATCGCCTTCATAGTCATACTGCTGATTTGCTCGTATGTTTCCTCTCCGTCCTTCATCTTATACAGACCGCCATTATCCAAATCAGTGAAGTAAGTGGTTCCGTCCACATAGTCGATGCTGCCAACGCGGCCATCAAACCACAGCTGTTTGTCCGAACCATCCAGCGCTACAGAGTATCCTTTTCTGCCATCTCTGGTGTCGAGATAATATATGCGCGTATCCGAAACACAACAATAGAAAACAACGCCATCTGTAATTTTTACCTCATTGGAGCCGTCTAATTCGCAACGATACAGATCATAAGAATCATCAGATTGATCCTCGTAATAGATGTACGTTCCAACTACCTTCGGCTCATAGATATCACGGGCTACCAATACGGTGTCATCCCCGGTTTCCACGTTCAGACGATGCAGATAGCCTGTCTCGATTGCCCGATAGTAGAGATAATCGTCCAACATGCTGATATGTCTTGCAGATGTAGAGGAAACCAATGTCTGATCGGTACCATCCGCCCGCATCTTCCAGATGGTGAAGTTGTTGCTCTGTGAAACATAGTAAATCCACTCGCCGGATGCCACAAGGATGCCTCCCTGAGATAAGTTCTCAAAGGAATTTCCATAATAACTCCGGTCATCAGCATAGGAATCTGTGATGGGCGTTGTATCGGCATCCTCCGTGTCTGTAACTTCCTCCGTTACCACGCTTTCAGCCGGGACTTCAGATTCACTCGCTGCCTCACTTTCTGCCGAGCTGTCAGATTCTGCCTCTGCCTCACTTTCTGGCGACAGATCGCCGCCCACGGCCAGTTCCGTATCGGCATCGGATGCAGAACTTTCTGTCTCGTCACTGTCAGTGCGGTCCTGGACGGTACTTTCCACAGTTGCGGAGCTGTCCTGCGTCTGCGTCAATGCACCAATGCCGCCCCCATGAAACAAAGCATAGGCGCATGTGGCTCCACCGGCAAGGAGCAGGATGATGATGCATACGATCACCACAATACGCGCCTTGCCCTTCTTCTTTTTGTCTGGCGGCGCCGCTTCACTATAGAAGTTCGTATCGGGCGCTTGTCCGCTCTGAACTTCCTGACTTTGCGCAGGCGAATCGGATGGGTTCGCTTTCTGCGTGTCCGAGGTTTGCCTGTCTGGATTCGTGCGTTCAGACGGGATCGTATCCTGCGCCGCAACAGGCTGATTGTCCGCCTGCGCGGCGGCGGGAAGAGGTGCCGGGATCAGTGCCAGCACATCTTCCGGGATGGGTGTACCGTCGTTCGCGCAGAATCGTATACGCTTTGTGATTACCTTGCCACACGTTGGGCACCTTGGTATTCTGGCGCCGCATTTCGCGCAGAATTTTGAGTTATCAGGGATGTCTTGTCCACATATTTGGCATTTCATTTTTCACGCTCCTGTTCTTCGTTTGCAGGGATTCGTGCGCCGCAGCGGCCACAGAACTTCGCCGAGGGATCCAGCGGTTGGCCACAATAGCGACCCGGTAGTTTTCTGTTTTTTCGGACAGCCGGGTTAGGATTTCCTCCATACTTTCTTTGGCATTGTCAATATCATCATCACCAGCAACAGCTCAGCGGTAATCAGCAGCACTGCGGCAAGAAGATTCCCCAACACCCTCAAAATCTTAGTAATCATAGTAGCTGACGGGCTCCATCGAGTTCAGCACCCAACACCGGTCAACATCCCAACCGATCATAGTCCGCTTCCCTTCGTCGTAGGAATAGAGGTCTCCATCGCTTATATACAGGATGTTGCCCTCTGCACAGCGGGTATAGAATTCTACATCATCCGCGATCATGGTGCCCTTGCCTTCATCATCAAACATAGTCAATTCATATCCATCACTGGTGTAGTCCGTATAGGCCAAAATGAGTCCATCTTCGTAGATCCTAATGGTATCTAAGAGAATATCCCGTGCCAGCAGCTTGCTTTCTCCGTTGACATATTGATAGAGATCAAAGTAATACGCATCATCACTATCGCTCCAATAAATGTTGTATGCATAATATGCGTTGGAGTCTTCCATCGGGAAATATATGCCATCGCTCAAATAAGAAAACTCACCCACTGTGCCGTTGCTAATGGCAGCGAAATAAGTATACGCATCATCGACATCGTCACCCACAGTGGCATATATGCCTGACCCGGCAACATAAAATCCGACTTCGTCATAATCATAATAGAAGTCATCTATATCCTCTGCGGCACTTGCCGAAATCTGAACCGGTGTTATACTCCCGTAGCACAGCAGATAGTTTTCCGCTGAATTATCGATAGAGAACAAGGAGGTCACACTGCTTGTTGAATAAACGTTTGTCATATCAATTGTTTCCGTGACCATATCCGGTGTATTGTACAGAACGGCACCGGTATAAGCATAGGTGCTGGTCGAAAGCACGTTTTCAGCGACAGCCGTTAATGTGCCATTTGCATAGCAGTAAATCGTTTGAAGCGCATAATCGTTTTCACTGTCCTGCAGGGTTTCCCTGATGTAGATCCGGTCGGTGGCCTCTTCGTACGCCTCGTATGCGGTATAATAAGCGTCATCTATCGTTTCGCCAGACTGGTATTTGTTGTAGCAAAGCCACAGCCACATCCATTCGTCTTCAGGATCATCACTATACGTATTCTGAATTTCCTGCAGCGCAGCTTTTACCTCGTCCGTAACCAGAATATACCCATTTTCATCTGCAGAGGCAGCAAATGTATCAATAAAGCTCTGGGTCGCCGCATGGGTGGCATCGGATTTAACGCTCCAGTCGATATCCAGCGACTCCTCCATCGAGTAGGACCATATTCTGCTCTCACCATACCAATAGAGGTCTTTCGTACAGGTTGTATAAAGCTCATCATAATCGCTTTCAGACAAATTTGAACCATATACCATTTCATAACTGTATTCAGGGATGCTGTAGTCGTCAGGATCCGGTTCCGTAATACCCGCATCAGCAGATGCATATGTATCCTCAACATAATCGTAGAGGGAAATTGTTTCACCGTTTTCGGCCATGAAATATACCAATCCATCATCAACATTCAGTATAGTGACATTTTTCCCAAGCTGCTCCGAATCCTTGTCAAATCCAACGACATACAGCGTTTCGTTATAGTCATCATCTCTTTTTGTATAATAAATATGGTCAAAATCATCCGTACTGTATAAGCTATAATAGTTGGACGCCAGTTTTACCTTGCTGTCCGGATCGGTAACATACATACCATATAACGTGTACCCTTCGTCATATGTCCCGGTCGAATACACCACACGCTCCGTACCGTCAGTGTAGAACAGGTTGACCGATTTCGCCAGCTGTGTTGATTCGCTGCCATCATAATAATATAGCGTACCATCGCCGTTTTTGTAGAGTACCGTTTCATCATCAATACACTTGAACCCCAGGGACACATTTGACGCAATGGTTTCAATGTAGTTGTCATTCTTGCTGGAATCCGCTTTCAGCTTCCCGTATTCAGCCCGGCACAGGGTTCCGGTTCCGTTCGAAGAATCATACTTCGTGTAGTAGTAGATATATTTCCCGCTGGGGCTGAAGGATACCAGGCTGGAATACGTATAATCAGACCGGCTGGATGCGATTTCAATGGCCTCCACATTATTCAGGTTGGTAACCAATTCATAATCGCCATCCGACAAATAGACATAGGCGTTGCCGCTGCCTCCGCCTGCGGAAAAAATCGCCTGAATCACGAAAACGACGACAACAATCACTGCCACTGCTGCCACCGCGATACTGATCAGCTTTTTATCGACCTTTTTCCTGGCGCTGGGCGCGACAACGTTAGCCGCAGGCGGCGTATCAGGCTGTACACCGGAATACTGCGGGGGCACCGTCGCCCCAGAATCAGGTGTTTCCTCCGAAGGCACCTCTGCCTCATACAATTCTGCGAGTTTCGCGCCGCAGTTGCCGCAGAATTTGCTGCCGTCAGGAACCCTCTTTCCACAATTAGGACAAAACATTTTTCTTCCTCCTCATAAATAAAAACCGATATTATTCCATTTTATTGCCACACGAAGGGCAAAAAGCAGAATCAGGAGGCACGGATGCGCCGCAGTTACTGCACGCTCTCTCAACGGGCTGCGTGTCAGCAGGCTGTTGCTCAGCGGGTTCTGGAATCGGCTGCTTTGTCCCGCACTCGCTGCAAAACAATACGTCGGCGGCGAGCGGCTTTCCACAACCAACACATACCCGCTGTGTTTGTTTATTAGGGGCAGCCCGAACGATTTTCAGCCCACATTCACTGCAAAAAGCTGCGTTCCTGTCGATTTTAGCCTTACACCTCGGGCAGGTGGTCGCGCTGTTAATCGCGTTGATTTGCACCTGCGCCTGGTCAATTTCGGCATGCAGCCCGGAAACCTGCGCAAGAAGACTGGCTACCTCCGGCAGCGGTTTATCGGAATAGGCCATGTAAATCCTGTATCCGATCTCACCGTATAACCCGTTAATCTTGTCCTTTGCGCTTGAAATCTTGCTTTCAAGTCTGGCGACCTCAGACATCTCCCGCGTTCTTTGGATCGCGTCCTGACCAACCTGCGTGAATTTCCCTTTTAAATTGTCAAAAAGCGCCATGATTTACTCCTCCTGTTCTTTTTTACTGGTGTTTCCCCGTTTACAATGTGCAAAAATCACTGCTTTTCTAAGGCTTCATGGCTATGTCACCTTCTCTCCGTTAGATGCCAAAACATTCAGAGGTCATCCCGAAATCGTAATCCCCATGCTTCCAGATCTGTGATGGGTCAAATGACGTAAATGTAATTTCTTCCAGTTCGTTCTCATCATCGTAATGCTCGTTCGCTGTTAGAGTGCTTGCACGTTGATGGTCAGGTCCTTCAGACGTTTGTCTTTGCGCGCTCGGCATTTGTAAACGTTTATTATTTTTATTTTATAGGAAATTCCCGCTCTATTCAAGGTGTGACAAAAAGTGTGCCCTATTTTGCGTGCAATTTCGGCACACTTCAACTTGCGTCTCAGTTGAAAATGATGTTATACTGAAATAAAAACAGGGGAGAAAATCGACCATGTCTAAATTCAGCGAATATCTGAAAACTCTGATCGATGCCAGCGGAGAACCGATCTCATCCATTGCCCGCAGCGCCGGCGCAGAACGTACGTCGATTCACAAGGCGCTTAAGGACGAGCGCATTCTGCCCAGCAAGGTCGTTTATGCTCTGGCTTCACATCTGCGGCTCTCCCTGGAGGAGCGGCAGGAATTTTTTCGGCTCTATGATATGCTGCTCCAGGGCGAGGGTCACTGGCGCAACCGCACCGCTGTGTGCGATATGCTGAATCGGCTGGCCGCGATACAATTTTTACCCGAAGCCACGGAACTGCAGATTGACGCTTCGACCAGAGCGTTACCACCCACATATGACTACAAGCTGGTCGAGGGAGAGTATTCGGTTCAGAGTGCGATTTACTCCATTCTGTCCTGGGAACTGGGGCAGGCTTCGGACGCACATTTCCAGATGTTTTTGCCTTTCAACATGGATTTTGCATCCATTTTCATGCGGCTCTGGCGCGGCGGCGCCCATTTCAGCACGGAGCAGCTTTTCTATTTCCCATCAGGTACCGACACCGATTGCACCCAGAGCATCAAAATTTTGCAGCAGATCATCCCGCTGTGCCTGATTGCCCGAGGCTTTTACCGCCCATATTATTTTTATGAGCATCCCGGCGCCCTCTCCCTGAACCCGCTGAACTATTACATTGTCACACCCCACTACCTGATTTTGATGTCTCAGGATCAGTCCACGGCGCTGATCCAGCAGTCGGAACGGCTGGTCAGCTACTTCTCCAATCATTTCAACCGCCTGATGGATCACTGTGACCCAATCGTTTCCTTTGCCATGACGCTTCCGGAGATTTTGAACGTGAGCACCACCATGCTCGACCAGAACGGCTCCCTCTGTGTGATGTCTCAGCCCTGCTTCGGACGTTATTTAACCCCTGAGAAGATCGCCAAATACCTCCATGGCACCGAGGCGCTGCCCGAGGAGATGTATTCCGCAGTTGTGAGTCACTTTACCCAGGTGCAGACCATCGAGAAGAATTTTTCATCCATCTTTTCCGAGAAGGGGCTGCGGCGGTTCATCGAAACCGGGCAGATTACGGAAATGCCACCCGCCTTTGTCACCCCTATCGATCCGCCGGATCGCATCCTGTTTCTCACTCAACTGCGGGAGGATATCGCTGCCGACCGGGTGATCGGACGGATTGCGCGCCAATCTGTTCTATCCATTCCGGACTATCTGACCCTGTATATCGACACAAGCGGCAGTATATGGATGGACACCACAGCAGATTTTATCCACGGCGCCTATTACTGCAACATCCACATCACCGAGCGGTCGATCAGCCGCGCCTTTCTGGACTTCTTCCGGTCCTTGCCAGGCAGCCAGCTGGTATACTCTAAAGAGGAGACTCTGCGCATCCTGGACGAGGGTATTCAAGGGCTGCAAAGGATGGGATAGCGCGGCCGCTGTGCCGCGTGTCCTAAGGGAACCTCTGAATAAATGGACAAGAGCGGATTGCGAGGAAAATTGTGTCTGCGACTCGCATGGCCTGCGGCCATTGCTCCCTGCATTTGCGCATAAGAGGAATTGGCCATTCGGCCTGCGCTTCAGAAAAAGGCGCAAAGGCACAGGAATCCTGACGGATTTCAAGCCGAAGTTGAACTGTAAACAGGCAAGAGCGCCGGTTGGTCAATGATGTCATTGCAAACCGGCGCTCTGTGCGGTACTATGAACTTGTGGTTTCACCTCCTCCGGCATGGCCCAACGGATTCGTGCCGGAGGAGGCGCGATGCTGCCCGCCTTACTGCGAGAGGAAGTCCTCCACGTAGCCCAGGGCGAGGCGGTCATGCGCTTTGGAGAAGCCATGCTGTCCCTGGGGAATCAGCTTCAGCGTAGCGTTTTGACAGGCCGCCTGGGCCCGTTCAGAGTAGTGATAATCGACGATCTGATCGTCCGTACCGTGGACGATCAGCACCTTCCCCGTGTATCGGCCAAGCTCCGCAATCAGGTCAACCCCCAGAACCGAGGCCGCATAATCCCGCCCCAGCTTCATGGGGCCGCAGCGGAAGGTCTCCGGAATATTGGCCGGGTCGAATTTGGCAAACATCATCTTCCCTGCTCTGGCGTCGTCCGGAATACAAAGGGCGGGATAAAACAGAATCAGCCGCTCCAGCGCCTCCTGCATATCCGCCGCCACGAGGCCGGAGACCACGCCGCCCTGGCTGCATCCCATCAGTGTCACAGAGGAGGCGTCTGTTTCCGGCAGGGACTGGGCGTAGGCGACGACGGCCTTCAGGTCTTTTTCCTCTGTAAAAATCGTCATGTCCGTGGTGGCCCCGTCGCTTTTGCTCATCAGTCCGCCGCCGTTGAAGTCAAAGCAGAACGCGGCATAGCCCCGCTCCGCGAACCATCTTGCGTATCCCTTTGTGGTCTGGCAGTTTGCCATAAAGCCGTGGCTGACAATCGCGATGGGGAGATTCTTCCCCTGGGGGCGGAAGTAAAGCCCCCGGATGGTCATGTTGTCCCGCACGCAGGCAAACGATTCCTGTTTGATTGCATCCATGTATCTCAGTTCCTTTCGCTGTTATTTCGTTTCGGCAAGTCCGGTATTCCTGCCTGTATTATAGCAGACCGGTTCAAATGAAGCAAGGGCCAGCCTCGCAGGAGGCTGGCCCTTTGTCGGGAAGTCCGGTATTACTCGTTGCAAGTGAACACGACCCGGTTCGATGTCCAATAGTTTGTCAGGTATTCGACCTCCACAACGGAGGCGTCATCGGGCACCTTGAAAGTGACCGTTCCCTGGGCTTTGTGTCCGGAGGAAATGGTCGCGCTCAGTGCATCGTCCCGGAAATACGCCTGATTGCAATTCAGGCCGTCGGCATAGCAGTCAAAGTCGTAGAAGCTGACATACTCATCGCTGTCCCCTGTGTTCTCAAATTCAAAGGTGCAGGTGACGTAATGGTATCCGCTTTCCGGCTGGTAGTAGTCGCTGTAGCTGGTATCCGCTTCGCAGGAGAGGTAGGTGATGGTCAGCCCTCCCGCTTCAATGATGTCGCCCACAACAAATGCGTCCGCCGTGGCCTCGGCGGTCCCTTCCAGGACATAGCCGGAGTCCTGCTCGCCCTCATACAGGAAAGTGATTTTGTCCTCCGTGAAGTAGTTGGTGGTGTATTCCACCTCAATCTCCTGGGCATCCTCCGGCACGGTGAAATAGATATAGCCGGAGGTGGCACGGCCTGCGGAGAGGGTTGCGGACAAATCCTCATCGCCGCCGTAGTACATCTCCATGCTGTAGCCGTCGGCGTAGCAGTCGAAGCTGTAAAAGCTGACGGACGTGTCGTCTGTATCGGACTGGTTCTCAAAGGCGAACTGGAGATAGATGTACTGATAGCCCTCTTCTGGCTGCAAATAGTCGTTGTCCTCCGTGTACACACCGCTGGACATATAAACGATCTTTACATCGCCGTCCATCAGGATGTCGCCCACGCGGTATTCCGTCTGCACCTCAGCGGTGGCCTCGCTTTGCGCCTCAGCGTCCCCCTGGGATTCCGCCCCGGCGTCTCCCTCAGAGGTAGAAGCCACGCTGCCATCAGCGTTATCCCCATCGCCGCTCTCTGACGAGGCGGAGGAGGAGGCATCGCCCACCGTCCCCACCTTCGTGGCCGAATTGCCGCCATTCTCATCGCTGCCGGAAGACCCTATCGCCACCAAAAGGACAAGGACAACGACCGCAATGATAATCCATTTTGCCGCGCCGCCCTTGACCCTCTTTCTGCAATTGGGGCACACCTTTGCATCATAGGGGATTTCTGTTTTGCAATGCTTGCATAGCTTTGTTTCCGGTTTCTCTTTTGCCACAGTTTTCTCCTCCTTGCGCCCTGCATTCTGTTGCAGGACGAACTGTTATGGAAAAATTGTAGCATTTGGCATTTGCAATAGCAACCCCCCAAAACGGTGGAAAAAGGACTTATCCCACGTAAGAAACGCTCCTGAGGGGTTCCATGCCGTGGGAAATCAGCAGGTCGTTGACCGCTTCAATTTTATACACCTCCCGATTCAGGGCAATCATCAGCACGGCGTCTCTTGGAATCCTCGCATACAGCTCCGACATTCCATACAGCTTCAGCGCCCGCTGGGTTTCTTCCAGGCTGAGCCGTGCGCCAAAGCAGAGGCGCAGAATGTAATCTCGCTGCTTCGTGTTCTTTTCCTGGGTCAGAAGCCGGTAGCCATATCGGTCTGGCAGATCCGCACGCTCAAAGACCTCCCGCTGGGTCAGGTTCTTTGCCCGGATCAGCCCCCGCATATAGCCGGAAAACGGATGTTCCTCATGGACAAGGTCGCTGGTATAGGCATCCAGATAGGCGTCGATTCCGTCAGGCTCCAGCTGCTTCAATACGCCGTCCAGGGCGGTTGTGGATGTTTCTTCTCTGTGTTCCAATCAGGTTTCCTCTTTTCTCTTTGGAATCGTTATGGTATAATACGAAAAACAGGCATTGGGGAGGAACGCTGTCTATGACAATCTCGGATGAGTTGGCGCTGTCCTATTACAGAACCGTTGCGGACATCAATGCCGGACATTCCGTTCAGCTGGTTCAGCACACGACAACAAACAAATTCTTCGTAAAAAAGCGGCTTTCCATCTACCATCTGGACGTTTACCAATCCCTGCAGGCGGTACCGGTGCGCAACATCCCCCGCATTGAGCTGCTCGTGGAGGACGGGCCAGGCAATCTGACCGTCATTGAGGAATACATCCACGGCGATACGCTGGCGGAGCTGATCGACCGAAACGGCGCCCTGCCGGAGGAGCTGGCGGTAGACTACACGCTCCAGCTGTGCCAAATCGTTTCCCAGCTGCATCACAGAACGCCGCCCATCATCCATCGGGACATCAAGCCGTCCAACGTCATTGTGTCTCCGGGCGGCGTGGTGAAGCTGCTGGACATGAACGCAGCAAAATATGAGACGCCAAACCGGCCCCGGGATACCACCCTGCTGGGGACGGCGGGCTTCGCAGCGCCGGAGCAATACGGCTTTGCTCCGTCTGGGGTGCAGAGCGACCTTTATGCAATCGGCGTGCTGCTCAATGTGCTGGTGACAGGACGGATGCCCGCAGAGGTGACGACCGGGGGGAACCTGGGCCGCATTATCCAAACATGCACAGAGCTCGACCCGGCCAACCGCTATGCCAGCGTGGATGAGCTGATGCATGCGCTGCGGTGCGCTCAGGCAGGCGCATCTGCCGCGGAGGACAACCCTCATTCCCCGGCATGGCGGCGTTACCTCCCGCCGGGATTCCGCAGCGGGTCTCTGCCGCAGATGATATGCGCGGCCATGGGGTATGCCCTCCTGTTCGCGGTTGCGCTGAGCATGGAAATCGAGGCCGCAACACCGCTGGCACTGGCCCTGAATCAAATCACCGTGCTGCTGATGGGGCTTGGTGTGATCTTTTTCTCCGCAGATTATTGCGGGGTGCAGGCGCATCTGCCGCTGACCCGCAGCAGGAATCCGCTCATCCGGGTCGTTGGCATCGTGGTATATGACATCCTGATTGCTTGTGCGCTGCTGATGATACTGGTCATAATCGAACCGTTGGCCGCCTAGCCGCCCGTCTAAGAGGCAGACGTTTCCCTCCCGGCAGAGCGCCTCCGCTTACAGCGTAAACGCCATCCCTGTGGTGAGCCTTTTGACGCGGTCTCCCAACCGGCGGTGCAGCTCCGCAAACCCCGGTGCACCGGTACAGTGCCCGGTGTAAATCCGCGCAACGCCTTCCTGCACAAAAAAGTCACAGAGCGCGTCCAGCTCCCCGTCGGAAAAGGTGCAGATTTCCCGGCCATCCTGTTTTCCCTTCATGTGCAGCCCGCCGACATACCCATAGACCCGCTTCTGTCCGCAGGCCGCCTTTGCCTCCCGGATGATGTTGGCCGCCCCCGCATGGGAACAGCTGTTGAAAATGACCAGACCGTTGGCCGTGTCCAACACCAGGCTCTGCTCGTGGGCAAAATCGTCGGGGGTCATTTGACCGTTCCGCTTTTGGTACAGTCCGCTCTTTGCTCCAATCCGGTCAAGCCCCGGCGTACTGTGGGGCACCAGGACGACCCCCGGAAAAAGTTCACAGACGCCGTCGACCAGAATAAATCTGTCCCGCTGGGACGCCACATCCTGGGGCACGCTGATTTCATGCATCCTGCCGCTGCCGGAAAAACAGGCGTCCAGCGCCCCCCTTTGGGCGTAGACCCTTGCCGCCGGGTCCCGGAGAAACAGCTCATGGAAGCCGCCGGAGTGGTCATAGTGGCCGTGGGACAGGACGCAGGCGTCCAGATGCGTCAGGGAAATCCCCAGGGCGTCCGCATTGGCGCAGAAAGCATCTGTGCTTCCCGCATCCAGCAGAATCCGCCGCCCGGCGTATGCAATCAAAAGGCTGAGCCCATGTTCACAGGCAAGAGCACCGTCTGATGTGTTTTCGATCAGTACAGTGACATGGATTTCCCGGTTCATGAAGCAGCGCCTCCCCTTTCACATTCACAGGTACAGAGTTATTATACCCCTTCCGGCTCCCCACGGCAAGGCGGAATCAGATTGTATTTTATCCGCACTTCCCGAACAGTGCTCCCATCGTATCGCAAAAAGACCGACTGCCTTTGACGGCAATCGGTCTTTTGTCTTGTCTTTCACATGGGGTCAAGTGAATTTGCTTTACAGCTATTCTTCCTCCCAGACGGCGTACAGGGTGATGCCCTCCTCCACGGTGTCGGAGGCGAAATCCCACGCCTCGTCGCCGTCCGGCGTCAGGGACCAGCATACCAGGGTGTACCCCGGCCGGACCACGTTCTCAGGCTCCTCCACAGTGCCGCCGTAGGCCACCGACTGAGATTCCGCGGCGCTGCCGCCCTGGCTGTCGAAGGTGACGGTCAGGCCGCCGGCGCTTCCGCTGCCGACGATGATCAGAAGCACCACCGCCGCCGCCAGCAGCGCCACAAGGGCGCTGCTCCAGCGGCTCATGCTCTTTTGCTGTGCCTCGTCCATACCGCTCTTTTTCGGATAGGCGGACACGCCGAACAGGCCGTACCGCCGCTGGGAGGATGAGGATTCCCGCTCCTCGTCCCGGGGGATTTGCTCGCTCATGATTACTTCCGGGTCAGGTACTTCCGCATATCAATGGAGCAGGCCAGCAGGATGATGGCGCCCTTGATGATATACTGCATATTGCCGGAGACGGACAGGAAGTTCAGCCCCACGAAGATGATACGGAGCAGGAACACGCCCAGCACCACGCCGCCGATGGTACCGGTGCCGCCGACGAAGGACACGCCGCCGATGACGCAGGCCGCGATGGCGTCGCACTCGTAGTTCAGGCCGGTGTTGGCTGTGTTGGAGCCGATACGGGCCGCCTCAATGAAGCCGGTGTAGCCATAGGTGATGCCCGCCAGGGTGTGCACCATCATGGTGGTGAAGAACACGTTGACGCCGGACACGTTGGCCGCCTCAGCGTTGGAGCCCACGGCAAACATATTCTTGCCGAAGGTGGTCTTGTTCCAGATGAACCACATAATCAGCAGCACAATCACGGCGTATATCACATAGTTCGGGATGACCAGCGCCCCTCCTGTGAGCTTGCTGATGACGCTGCCTGTGATGGCGTTCTTGTAGGTGTCGGACAGGCCGGAGATGGACTGACCGTTGTTGTCATGGGACATATAGTACAGCAGGCAGATGCCGTAGACGATCAGCTGGGTGGCCAGGGTGACGATGAAGGGATGGAGCTGGAACCGGGCCACGAAGAAGCCGTTGGTCAGGCCCACCAGGCCGCCCACCAGCAGGGCGATCAGCAGCACCAGCAGCAGCGGCACCTCACCCAGGTTAGTGAAAAACTTGTTGGTGGTGGTCAGGGACTGGAGCAGCGTGGCGGAGATGGCGGCGGTCAGGCCCACCGTGCGGCCTGCGGACAGGTCGGTGCCGGTGAGGACGATACATCCACCGATGCCCAGCGCCATAGGCAGGCTGGACGCGGTCAGGCTGATAATGTTGATGATGGAGCTTTTTGAGATGATGTTGGAGTTCCGCGTGTAGGTGAAGATCACAAACACGATCAGGATGATGTAAATGGCATTGTTCAGCAGGGTGTCCACAATAAAGGCGCGGCGATCCTTCCCGTCCATGGCCTTGTAGCGTTCACTGGTCTGCCTCAACGATTTGACAGGGTTATTCATAGTGCAGCAGCCTCCCTCTTATACATATTTTGCGGCCAGCGTCAGGATCTCCTCCTGGGTCGTGGTGCTGGCGTTCACTTCCCCGGCCACACGGCCGCCGCTCATGACGATGATGCGGTCGCACACGCCCAGCAGCTCCGCCATTTCGGAGGACACCATCACCACGGTGGTGCCGGCGTTGGCCTGGTCAATGATCAGCTGATAAATCTCGTATTTCGCGCCCACGTCGATGCCGCGGGTGGGCTCGTCCAGCAGCAGGACCTTGGGGTCGGTCAGCAGCCACCGGGCGAAGATGACCTTCTGCTGGTTGCCGCCGGAGAGGGCGCGGATTTTCGTCTCTTGGGAGGGTGTTTTTGTTTTCAGGGTGTCAATGCCCCATTGGGTGTCCTTCCGCATGGAGCCTTCGCTGAGCCAGACGCCGTGCTTCAGGTGCCGTTTTAGGCTGGAAATCACCGTATTGTCCTTGATGTCCCGGATGCCGAAGATGCCGGTGGCCCGCCGCTCCTCCGTCAGCAGGGCGAAGCCCGCCTTCAGGGACTGGCGGGAGTTCTTATTGCTGACCTCTTTGCCCTCCAGCTTGATGGTGCCGGAGTGTCGGGTGGCGATGCCGAAGATGGACTCCAGCGTCTCTGTGCGGCCGCTGCCGTCCAGCCCGGCCAGGCCCACGATTTCGCCCTTCCGGGCGTTGAAGGATACGTCTTTCAGCTGGTTGTACTGGCCGGTGAGCCCCTCCACCTCCAGCAGCACCTCGCCGGGCTTGTTGGTCTTGGGGGGGAACTGGTTGCTCAGCTCACGCCCCACCATGAGCTTGATGAGGGCGTTGTTGTCCAGCTCGGCGGCGGGCTTTGTGGCGATCCACTGCCCGTCCCGCATAACGGTGACCTCGTCGGAGATGCGCAGAATCTCCGCCATTTTGTGGGAGATATAGATGATGCCGCATCCGCGGTCCCGGAGCATATCGATGATCCAGAACAGATGCTCCACCTCCTGCTCCGTCAGGGAGGAGGTCGGCTCGTCAAAGACGATGATTTTGGAGTTGTAGGAGACGGCCTTGGCAATCTCCACCATCTGACGCTTGGACACGGGCAGCTCGCTCATCTTCTGATGAGGGTCCACATCGATTTTCAGTTCCTCGAAGATCGCGTTGGTGTCCTCCAGCATTTTCTTTTCGTTGACCATGATGCCGCCGGTCAGCGGGTAGCGCCCCAGCCAGAGGTTATCCATCACGGAGCGTTTCAGGGCCTGGTTCAGCTCCTGATGCACCATGGCCACGCCGCTTTCCATGGCCTCTTTACTGGATTTAAAGTTGACTTCCTTCCCTTCCAGTAAGACGGAGCCTTCGTCCTTGTAGTAAATGCCGAAAAGGCACTTCATCAGGGTGGACTTGCCCGCGCCGTTCTCGCCCATCAGGGCGTGTACTGTGCCCCTGTGGACTGTCAGCTGCGCATGGTCCAGCGCCTTTACGCCGGGGAAGCTCTTGGAGATGTCCTTCATTTCCAGCAAAATATCTGATTCAGCCATCCGACATACCCCCTTTCCTTATCCTTATGCCCGCAGGTCCGGGCCTGCGGTGTTTTGCCGTGTCTGCAAGAAAAGAGGGCTGCCGCCCAGAACGGCAGCCCTCTGGAGTTGGTTGGTGCGTTACAAAATTTCAGTGGGAAACACCCGTGCAGATGTCAGCCGGAATTACTCGCCGGTGTAGGAGGAGTAAGCCATGTAGACCTTGCAGGCGATGTCCTCAGCCAGGGTGAAGGTGTAGTCAGAGGTGTCCTCTGCCAGGGCAGCAGCAGCCTCAGTGGGGGTGGCACCGCTGGCCAGCTGGTCAATCATAAACTTCAGGCCATAGGCATAGCCGGTGTTGGACTGGGAGACGGTGCCGGTCATGTAACCGTTGGCGATCAGCTCCTTCGCGGTGTCGGTGGCGTCCACGCCAAAGACGGGGATGGTGGTGGTGCCTTCACCGTTGTTGTAGCCGGCGGCCTGGAGCGCGGTGACAACACCGGCGGCCATATCGTCGTTGTTGCAGATGACCAGCTCGATCATGTTGCCGTTGGCCTCGCTGTACTGGGACAGGTTGGTCTGCATGAACTCAGTGGCGGCGGAAGCGGACCACGCGCCGTTGGCATCCACCTGATAGAGGGCGGTGTTGGAGGAATCGAAGTACTCCAGCTCAGGGTAGCCGGCCTCGACCAGCACCGCGTTGGCGTCCTCGACACCGTACTGGGTACGATAGATGGCCTCGGCGTTGCCCTCCTGGCCCTTCATCATGGCGTAGGAGATGACGCCGTCGCCGTTCAGGTCGAGGGAGTCATAGTTGGCCACCAGGTACTCGCCAATCATCTGGCCCTGAATGTGGCCGGCCTCGGGGGCGTCAGTGCCCAGGAAGCCCACGTTGTCATAGGCGTTCAGCAGGGCGCCCTCGTTGCCGTCAGCCTCGATGGTACGGTTGTAGAAGATGACGTTGACGCCATAGCTGGCGGCCTCTTCGATGATGGACTGGGCGGCGTCCTCAGAGCCGGACTCCACCAGGTTCACCAGCAGCAGGTTGCAGCCGTTGGTCAGTGCGGTGGTGATGGACTCGTTCTGGGTGGTCTGGCTGCCGTTGCCGTCATAGTCGGTGTAGGTGATGCCCGCCTCGTCCAGCAGGTCATCCAGGGAGGCCCGGACGGTGGAGAGGAAGGTATCGGAGAAGGAGTACCAGAAGATGCCGACGTTCAGGTCGGAATAATCCACGTCGCCGCCTTCGGTGGCTTCACCGGAGTCGCCGCCCTCGTCTTCGGCATCGCTGCCGGTGGAGCTTTCCGCCTCAGAAGTGCTGGAGCCGGAGGATGTGCCGGAGCTGGAGGAACCGCCGTCATCGGAGGAACCGCCGCAGGCCGCCAGGCAAAAGACCATGGCCAGGGCAAGGATCAGGGCAAGAATCTTTTTCATTATGTAGTACCTCACTTTCATTTTTCGGGGCATTTTAGCCGCCCCGCGTAATATTGGGAAGTCCCCACCTTCCCTGTAAGAGTTATTGTAACACCCCCTAACAAAAAAGTCAATTCATTTTTAACAATTTTCACATTTTTCCTCTGCGTTGTCAAATGATGTGAC
>MSHE01000028.1 GCA_001941025.1 Lachnospiraceae bacterium Zagget3 | reverse complement strand
GGCACAGAAGCAATGCGACCTTCACACCGCTGCTGTTCTTCGTGAAGAAGCCTTTTATCGACGCCAGCACAGATTCACCCTTTTCTCTGGCGGATTCCACCGTTTTGGCGGTTCCCGCTGCGGAGGTGGTGGTCTTGCCGGTCTGCGTCGCCGCCCGTGCCGCCGCATACTCCTTCTTGATTTTCTGTTTCTGCATCCACCGGGATAATGGATTAGTGGACACACCGGGATTTTCCTTCAGGAACTTCTGGTACAGCGCCTCCACGTTGGCGTTATCCGATTTCCGAACCAGCTTTTCCGCCTTTTCGTACTTTCTCAGCTTGCTGGAGTAGACCGCCTGCTCCGTCACATGGGCGGCACCCTCTACGGCCTCCTCGGACTGGTGCGCCGCCTGTACGCCCACGTTGTCATCCTCATACCGGCTAATCTCCCTGTGGGCGGTGCCGGAGACGGTATCCAACGGCGCTTTCGCAGCGGCGTGTTTCCCCCTGGCCTTTGGCTTGGGAGCCTCTACCTCCTCGATTTTCAGCTTGCCGAACCGCAGCTTTTCTTTACTCTTGGCGGCAGCGGTGGATTCCCGCCGCAGCTTCGATTTCTTGCTGCCCGCAGTGGCAGGCTCCCGGCGAAGCCTGCGCTTTGTCGGGAGCCTGGAAACTGCCTTATCTGCCTTGTCCGCCGCTTTTCCCGCTTTGGAGGCGGCTTTCGCCACCTTGTTGTCTGCCAGGTCGTCCTCAGTGAAGCGGAGGCGCACAGGTTTTTCAGCCATTTATGCCTCCTTCCCGGCAGACAACTCTGACACCTCGGACAGCTTCGTGGTCATGATGCGGTACAGTTCCGTATCCTGGGGGAAGTGGTCTACAAAGGGCAGAATCACATTCCCATAGAACAGCAGTCCCTCGCCCTCGCCGGACTGGGTGACATAGGAAAGCTGGTGCGGGGAGATGCCGAGCTGCTTGGCCAGAATCTGCCGGTCTCCGCTGGCCTGGTTCAGCATGATAATGAAATCGCTGTTCTCGAAGATGTTTTCCACCTCTCTGGAGGACAGCAAATCCTTCACGTTCTGAGTAATCCCAGTCGGTACGCCGCCCCATTTTCTGAACCGTTTCCAAATCTCTACGCTGTACGCCGCCGTCTGCTCCTCTTTCAGCAGCAGATGGAACTCATCCATATAATAGCGGGTGGTTTTGCCCTCGCTGCGGTTGGCCGTGACACGCCCCCAGACCTGATCCTGTACCACCAGCATCCCGATCTTCTTGAGCTGTTTTCCCAGCTCCTTGATGTCGTAGCAGATGAACCGGTTTTGGATGTCCACGTTGGTGCGATGGTTGAACAGGTTCAGGGAGCCTTTGACGTAAATCTCCAACGCCGTGGCGACGTGCCTGGCCTCCTTTTCCTCCTGCTCCAGCAGGGCGTGGTACAAGTCCTCCAGCAGCGGCATATTCTCCGGCACTGGATTCTCGAAATAATTCTGATAAATCTGGTGGACACAGCGGGCAATGACCGTCTTTTCGATGGGCTGCAAGCCCTCTTTGCCGCCCACGATCAGCTCGCAGAGCGACAAAACGAAGTCACTTTTGAGGGCGATGGGGTTATCCTCCTCGGAGTAATTGCTGTTGATGTCCATTGGGTTGATATACTGCTTGCTGGCCGGGCTGATTTTAATGACCTGCCCGTTGAGCCGCTGCACCAGCGCCGCATACTCTGCCTCCGGATCGCAGACGATGATGTCATCATCCGTGGTCAGGAACGCATTGGCGATCTCACGCTTTGCGGCGAAGGATTTGCCTGCGCCGGGGGTGCCGAGAATCAGGCCGTTGGGGTTCTTCAGCTTCAGCCTGTCCACCATAATCAGGTTGTTGGAGAGGGCGTTCAGCCCGTAATACAGAGCAGTCGGGCTTTCCTGAAACAGCTCCTGAGTGGTGAAGGGGATGAAGATGGCGGTGGAGCTGGTAGTCAGCCCCCGCTGGATGTTGATCTGGTTATCCGCCAGCGGCAGGCAGCTCATAAGGCCCTGCTCCTGCTGGAAGTCCAGCCGCCGCAGGTTGCAGTTGTGCTTCTGCGCCAGAGAGGACACCCTGAACACGTTGGTCTCCAGTTCCCGGAACGTGCGCCCGGTGGACAGGATGAGAAACGTCACCATAAACATCCGCTCATTCTGGCTCTGCAACTCCTTCAGCAGCGCCTTGGCGTCCTTGCCGTAGGTGGCCAGGTCGCTCGGAATTATATCCATGTCATACCCGGAACGGACGGCCTTCTTCTGTTCCTCAATCTTGCTCCTGTCCAGCTCTGTGATGGTGCGCTTCACCGTCTTGATGGCCTTGTTCTGGTCTACCGACTGGATGTGCATTGTCACCACCTGGCTGCTGTCCACGTCCAGAAACTCCTTCAGCAGCCTGTCGCTGATGTCCGAAGCGGTAATCGCCAGATAGGACATAGCCCCGTAGAGGTTCCCCATCGTGAACGTCCTGCTCTTGAAGGAGAAGGACGTGGGGGCGATGAAGTCCTTCACAGACAGACCGGATTCCGGGAGCCACTTCCAGTCAAAATGGAACTTGTCTGTATCGCCCATGTGGAACATATCGTGCATCAGTGCCAGGCGTTCCTTGCCGTTCAGGGCTTTGGCTCCAACGCCCAGCCGGTGGAAGTTGTTCAGGATGTCGGTCTCTACATGGTCAAGCCGGGGCTTGGCCTGTTTCATGGAATCCGCCTCGATGCCGAAGGTCAGGTACTTGGTCTTGGTCAGACCGTTGTTGCCCTTCTCCAACTGCGATTTCAGCATCTGGCTGTACTCTGCCCGGACATCGTCGAAGCCGTCTTTCCGGTACGGGATACGGATGCTCTTTTCAAAGCTCTCCGCATCGGTGTTCATGTTCATAAAGGACAGCTCAAAGTGGATGGAGCTGTCAAAGAAGTTCAGGAAGGAACACCACTCCTCGAAGATGGCGCTCTGGTCTTCCTGCTGGGCAAGCTGATAGTTGATGTCCTGGAACTGGATGGTCTTGGTGTAGTAGTTGCCCCGCACCCGGCAGATGCCGTCCGGGAACATCCGCTCAAAAGGGATGGACTGCTGCGCCGTCTTCGGAGCCCTGCCATCCGACTGGTTCCGTTCGATCACTGCCCGGATCTGCTTCTGCTCTTTAGGCGTCAGATTTGCGGGCAGTTTTACGCTTTCCGGCGTTTTCTTCCTTGCTGACAATCGCATCTACCTCCTTATACACTTGATACTGCCGCATGAGAGCGGCATAATAGCAGTCCGTCTGATAGGGGCGGACTTTGGGTCGAATGAATGTTACCTGAATGAAATGGTGTGCGATGACCTCCAACGGCTGACCGTCCTTCTCGTACATGGCGAGCAGGAACAGAGGGAGCATGATGACGATCATGCCCATCGTGGCGAGCGTTGCGTTGCCGATGCTTTTCAGGGCAAAAAAAGACGGCACTCCGATCAGTGCCGCCGCCCCAAAGCAGACAAGCTGCCGTTTGGTCAGGTTGAAAAACACCTTGGATTTTACCCGTGTCAGGTCACGGGGTACGGATACATAAGCAGCCAGATTGACTTCCTCCTTTCCGGGTCAGTGTGCGTTCATCACTGACTTTGCGAGGCTACCGGTTTTGAATAAGGTGAACACCAGCAGCACGGTGTAGCCGACGATCCCCCACAGGGATGCGATAATATCATCCGAAATGGCCACAGACTGGATCAGCACCGCATAGATACCCACGCACACCAGAATCAGGAACCCCTGGAACCCCAAAGCAATGAGGGAGCGCAGGTAATTCTGTCCGATCTGGCTCTGCTCCCGGTTGCCAAAGGTGGCAAAAGGGATGGGCGCAAGGCTGACCATGAGGTAGATCTCCACCATTCTGCCGTAGACGATAACAAAGATGACCACAGACAGGGTGGACATGGTGAACTGGATGAGGAAGGACTGCAAGAACAGCCCCAGCAGCGGCCCCAGCTCCATCTCAAGCAGCGTGGCCTCCAGTGTCTCCAGCATTTCAGCGTCCACAGCGGTGCTTTCTGAAATCAGGCTCCCGCTGGAATTGATCACGCTCTGCGCCACGTCGAACACCGCCATCGTGATGTTAAAGCAGTTCGTAATCAGCATGACGGCGACGAAGGTCTTGAAAATCCATTTGAAGAAAATCCACGTCTCGAAGTTGGCCAGATTGTTGTGTTCTATGAGGAGCTGGATCAGTTCCCAGCAGCAGATAAATGTGAGGATGATGCCGGCTATCGGCATGATAACTGATTCTGATAGGTTCTGAATGAGGGAGAAGACCCCCGGCGAGAAGCTCGCCGGGGTCGTCCCCACATCCGAGGCAATCGAGCCGACCTGTGTGTTCACCGAATCAAATAGCCCTGTCAGATTATCCATGATAGCACCCACCAGCAGCTCCTTCAGCCACTGAGTGATCTGCTCAAGAATTGC
>MSHE01000027.1 GCA_001941025.1 Lachnospiraceae bacterium Zagget3 | reverse complement strand
TCATCCTGCACAATGGAAATGCGCTGCCCCGCCAACGCGTTAAAAAGCGTGGATTTTCCAACATTCGGGCGACCGACGATCGCCACTACCGGTCTGCTCATGTTCCACCTCGCCCGGCTGTTTATCGTACTTTTTTTGTTCCCGATTTTTCCCGGCAATGTAAAGAAGAAAAGAAGACCCCGGCCCGGGTCCTTCTCTTCCAAAACGCCTAATTTTGTCTCTTATTTGCCGTCTCCGCCATAGAGCGTGACCAGTTTCTGCAGATACGCGTAGTGATCCTTCGCGTTCTGCGCGGACTCGGCAAACAGCCTCTTTGCTTTCTCAGCATCGACTTTCTCCAGCGAGCTGTAGCGGACCTCGCCCTCGAGGAACGCCTGGTAGTCGCCGGTTGGTGCCTTGCTGTCCAGGATAAACGCCGGTTTGCCCTCTTTCGCGAGAGCCGGATTGTAGCGGAAGTTGTTCCAATAGCCGCAGTCCACGGCCTTTTTCTCCTCGGTCATCGCCTTGCTCATGCCAGCCTTGATGCCGTGGTTGATGCACGGCGCGTAGGCGATAATGAGGGAAGGTCCCGGATAGGCCTCGGCCTCGACCATGGCCTTTACACACTGGTTCATATCCGCGCCCATGGCCACCTGTGCCACATACACATAGCCGTAGCTCATCGCGATGGAAGCCAGGTCTTTCTGTTTCGTCTCCTTGCCGCCCGCGGCGAACTGTGCCACGGCGCCGGTCGGGGTCGCCTTGGAGGACTGTCCGCCCGTGTTGGAGTAGACTTCCGTGTCAAATATAATGATATTGATGTCCTTTCCGGACGCGATCGCGTGATCCAGACCGCCGAAACCGATGTCATAGCCCCAGCCGTCGCCGCCGAAGGACCAATTGGATTTCTTTGAGAGGAAATCTTTCTCCTTTAAGATCTCCTGCCCCGCCTCACAGCCGCAGGCGGTGAGGGCCTCCACGAGCTTGTCTGTCGCCGCGCCGTTTGTCGCGCCGACGCTAAAGGTATCAAGATACTCTTTTGCCGCCGCCTTTACATCGGCGTTGTCCGAACTCTCGGCCAGTGCCTCAACCTTTTCTTTTAAGGCGCCGCGGATCGCGTTGTTTGCCAACAGCATCCCGAAGCCAAACTCTCCCGCGTCCTCAAAGAGCGAGTTGTTCCACGCCGGTCCCTTGCCCTCCGGCGTCCGCGCGTACGGCGTCGCCGGGGAAGAGTTGCCCCAGATCGAAGAGCAGCCCGTCGCGTTGCCGATGTACATCCGGTCGCCGAACAGCTGGGTTAAGAGTTTCGCGTACGGCGTCTCGCCGCAGCCTCCGCAGGCGCCCGAAAACTCCAGGAGCGGCTGCTTGAACTGGGAACCCTTGACCGTATCCTCGTTGAATTTTTCCAATACATCCGGCTTTTTCGAAACCGCCTGTCCGTAATCGAAGTAGGCCTGCGTGCCGGCGTTTTCTTCAAAGTTCTGCATCGTGATCGCCTGGACTTTATCCGGGCAGGTATTCACGCAGGAGCCGCAGCCGGTGCAGTCGTAAGCGGAAACAGTGACCGCGAACTTGTACTGCGGGAGGCCGGTCATATCCTTGCAGGTCATGCCCTCCGGCGCCGCCGCCGCTTCCTCCGGCGTCATGACGACCGGACGGATAACCGCGTGCGGACACACATAGGAGCACTGGTTGCACTGGATACATTTTTCCACATCCCAGACCGGGATGTCCACGGCCACGCCGCGCTTCTCATACGCCGCCGCGCCGGACGGGGTGTTGCCGGTCTGATACTCCATAAACGCGGAGACGGGAAGCGTGATACCCTGCTGCGCGTTGACTTTCCTCTGAATGTTGTTGACGAAATCCACTGTGTCGGCAAACGGCCCGGTCGCGGGCTCGCCGAAGAGATTCTCGTCGGCCGCGTTTTTCCAACTGTCCGGAACCTCGACCTTGACAAAGTTCTTCGCGCCGGCATCGATCGCGTCATAGTTCATCTGGACGACGTCGTCGCCTTTCCTGCCATAGGTCGCCTTCGCGGCCTCCTTCATCAGACGAATGGCGTCGTCCTCAGGGATCACGCCCGAGAGCACGAAGAACGCGGACTGAAGAACTGTGTTGATCCGGCCGCCGAGACCGATCTCCTTGCCGATCTTGATGCCGTCGATCGTATAGAACTTGATGTCATTTTCCGCAATGTAGCGCTTCACCTGCCCCGGCAGATGCTCTTCCAGCTCCGCTGCGTCCCACGGGCAGTTCAACAGGAACGTGCCGCCCGGAACCAGATCCTGCGCCATATCGTATTTGTGAATATAGGCCGGGCAGTGACAGGCCACGAAGTTCGCCATGGAGATAAGGTAGGTGGAGTGGATCGGATCCTTGCCGAAACGCAGGTGCGAGATCGTCACACCGCCGGACTTCTTCGAATCATAGTCAAAGTACGCCTGCGCGTACATATCCGTGTTGTCGCCGATGATCTTGATGGAGTTCTTGTTCGCGCCGACCGTGCCGTCCGAGCCAAGGCCCCAGAACTTGCAGTCGATCGTATCTTCCGGCGACGTGACCGGATTCTCCGTGATCGGCAGGGAGAGGTTCGTCACATCGTCTATGATGCCGATCGTGAACTCCTTCTTATCCGTATTCTTATAAACCGAGATGATCTGCGCCGGCGTGGTATCCTTGGAGCTGAGTCCGTACCGCCCGGAGAAGATCGGGATCGAATCAAACTTGGTACCCGTCAATGCCGCAAGGACATCCAGATACAGCGGCTCTCCCATAGAGCCCGGCTCTTTCGTCCGATCGAGCGTGTAGATCTGTTTCACGGTGTCCGGAAGCGCGTCAACGAGCGCATCCGCACAGAACGGACGATACAGACGGACCTTTACGAGGCCGACCTTCTCGCCTTTCGCCACCAGATAGTCTACCGTCTCCTGAATCGTTTCACAGGAGGAACCCATCGCGATGATGACCCGGTCGGCGTCCGGTGCGCCGTAGTAGTTGAACAGCTTATAATCCGTGCCGATCTTCGCGTTGACCTTGTCCATGTTTGCCTGCACGATCGCCGGCATGTCATTATAGGCCGTGTTGCAGGTCTCGCGCACCTGGAAGAAGATATCCGGGTTCTGCGCAGAGCCCCACTGGCTCGCGTGGTTCGGGTTTAACGCGCTGTCGCGGAACGCCTGCACCGCGTCCATATCGAGCATCTCTTTTAAATCTGCATAATCCCACTCTTCGATCTTCTGCACTTCGTGGGATGTGCGGAACCCGTCAAAGAAGTTGATGAAGGGAAGCCGGCCCTGGATCGCCGACAGGTGCGCGACCGGAGTTAAGTCCATGACTTCCTGCACGCTGCACTCCGCCAGCATGCACACACCGGTCTGCCGACAGGCATAGATATCGGAGTGATCGCCGAAGATGCTCAGCGCGTGCGTCGCGATCGTCCGGGCCGAAACATTGAACACGCCCGGCAGCCGCTCGGCTGCAACCTTGTAGAGATTCGGGATCATGAGCAGCAGTCCCTGCGACGCCGTGTAGGTGCTCGTTAAGGCACCGGCCACCAGAGAGCCGTGCACCGCGCCGGCCGCGCCGGCCTCGGACTGCATCTCGGTCAGCTTGACTGTCTGCCCAAAGATATTTTTCCTTCCTTCCGTCGCCCACTCATCCGTGTGCTCGGCCATGGGAGAGGACGGAGTGATGGGGTAGATCGCCGCGACATCCGTGTACGCGTAGGACGCGTGCGCTGCCGCTTGGTTTCCATCCATGGTTTTCATTTCTCGATTCATAAATCAAACGCCTCCTTATCCTTACATAAAACGGGGTTTTGGCGAAATGTGCCGCCCCGCATACCGACTATTCCTATTTTACCGTAAATACGTTGATAAAACAACCTGCTAGACCAAAAAATATTGTATACACGTACCGGATTCTTTTTTCTTTTCACTGGCATCTCTCCCGCGGCTGTGGTACAATGGCACGCGGAGGAAAAAGCAATATGATCAGTGCAAACAATATATCGTTACGCTTCGGGAAAAAAGCCCTCTTTGAGGATGTCAATATTAAGTTTACGGAAGGCAACTGCTATGGTCTGATCGGCGCGAACGGCGCGGGCAAATCCACGTTTCTTCGCATTCTGGACGGCGAGCAGGAGCCTACGAGCGGCAGCGTTTCCATCACGCCCGGCCAGCGGCTCTCCATTCTGGAACAGGACCACTTTCAATATGATGATTTCACGGTGCTGGACACCGTCATCATGGGCAATCGGCGCCTGTATGATATCATGAAAGAGAAAGACGCCATTTACATGAAAGAGGATTTCTCCGATGAGGACGGCATCCGCGCGAGCGAGCTGGAGGCGGAGTTCGCCGAGATGGACGGCTGGAACGCGGAATCGGACGCGGCCACCCTCTTAAACGGCCTCGGCATTGACACGGAGCACCATTACTCCACGATGCGCGACCTGCCCAGTCCCATCAAGGTCAAGGTCCTGTTGGCGCAAGCCCTGTTCGGCAATCCGGACATTCTGCTGTTGGACGAGCCGACGAACAACCTGGACTTAGACGCCATCGCCTGGCTCGAGGAATTTCTCATCAACTTCGACAACACCGTGATCGTGGTCAGCCACGACCGCTACTTCTTAAATAAAGTCTGCACCCACATCGCGGACATCGACTATGGCAAGATCCAGCTCTACTCCGGAAACTACGACTTCTGGGTCGAGTCCAGCGCGCTGATGATCAAGCAGATGAAAGAGGCCAACAAGAAAAAAGAGGAAAAGATCAAAGAGCTGCAGGAATTCATCTCCCGCTTCTCCGCGAACGCCGCCAAGTCGCGGCAGGCGACCTCGCGAAAAAGAGCCCTTGAAAAAATTGAGCTCGAAGAGATCAAACCGTCGAGCCGCAAATACCCGTATATTGATTTTCGTCCCAACCGGGAGATCGGCAATGAAGTGCTGACTGTCGAAGGCATCAGCAAGTCGATCGAAGGCGTCACGATCCTGGACAACGTTTCCTTTACCGTGGGGCGCGAGGACAAGATCGCGTTCGTCGGCGGCAACGAGTTGGCGAAGACGGTTCTCTTTCAGATCATTACCGGGGAAATGGAGCCGGATGCGGGCTCCTATAAATGGGGCGTCACGACGAGCGTATCCTACTTTCCCAAGGATAATACCCGGATCTTTGATACGGACCTCACGATCGCGGAGTGGCTGACCCAGTACTCCGAAGTGAAGGACGCCACCTATGTCCGCGGATTCTTAGGGCGGATGCTCTTCCCGGGTGAAGACGGGGTCAAAAAGATGCGCGTGCTCTCCGGCGGCGAGCGCGTGCGTGTGCTGTTGTCCCGGATGATGATCGAAGGATCGAACGTCCTGATATTAGACGAGCCGACCGACCATCTGGATATGGAGGCCATCACGTCGCTTAACACCGGGCTTGTCAAGTTCCCCGGCGTAGTGCTTTTCGCCTCCCGCGATCATCAGATCGTGGAGACCACGGCCAACCGGATCATCGAATTTCTGCCGGACGGCACCTATGTCGACAAGGTCACGACTTACGACGAGTATCTGGAAAGCGATGAGATGGCACGGAAGCGCACCGTGTATTCGGTGGTCAAAGAAGACTGAGAAACGCGCCGAGGTTCCCGCGCTTCCCGTGGCTGGCGCGATGGGAAAACAGGAGGTCCGGATTGCAGCAGGTGCAGATATCCGTGACAGAGAGATGTTCCGGCGCCACACCGGCCTCTGTGAGGACGATTTCGTTGGCCCGCCAAAGGTCGAGGAGGTATTTTTTCTCCTCACCGGCCTGTTGGATCGCTTCGGCGCTGAGATGCGCAGGGCGAGAGACCTCGGCGGCGGAGCTTCCTTCTGTATCGCGCCCGCTTCGCGCGCGCAGGATCTCGCTCTCATGCCCGGCAAACTCTCTGGCGAACTTCTCCGCCACATCTCCACTGACTTCATAGCAGTCCCGGCAGATCGAAGGCCCGATCGCGCAGATCACATCCGCCGGCCGGGTGCCATAGGCCTCGGCCATCACTTCGAGTGTATGCGCCCCCATCCGCGCGACCGTTCCCTTCCAGCCGGAATGGGAAAGCCCGATGGCCCGGCGCGCCGGATCCACGAAGTAAAGCGGCACACAATCCGCGAAGAAAGCTGCCAGCACAAGCCCCGGGACATCCGTGACCAGTCCGTCCACATCGCGGTACTCTCTCTCTTTCGTCACGCCTTTTCCGGCATCCGCCTCCGTGACGATCCGCACATTCGTCGTATGCGTCTGATGCGAACAGACGATCTGCCCCAAGTCGACGTCCAGCGCTTCTGCCGCGCGACGGAAATTCTCCCGGACCGCTTCCGGATCATCGCCTCTCGCGAAGCCGAGATTCAATGTGGAAAAAATCCCCTCACTCACGCCTCCCAGACGCGTCGTAAAGCCGTGCTTGACAATGCCGGTCTCTGAAAGCGCAGGGAACATCAAAAGCGGAAGGGATTCCCCTTCGGAAAGGGCGCGGGACTCCAGTATCAATTGCTCTTTGCTTCGATTTTTTGTCGACGGTTTTCTTATAAATTCCATCTTGGATGCTCCTGCCGATCTTTTTTCCATCATACCATATTTTACGGAATTGCATACGATGTGTTTTAGAAAACCAAACGAAAAAAACACCTTGTAAAAGGTGTTCACGTCTGCATCATTTTTTCATATAATATGCGGTATTCCCGCATGCGGCGATAGAACGTCGCCCTGCTCATCCCGCACTGCTTGGCGGCTTCTTCGGCGGAGATCATCTGTCTGTTCACATCAAGAATAACACTTTCAAAGTTTTCGGGGATCGGAACTTTCGGGCGTCCGAATTCCACGCCCCGCGCTTTCGCTGCCGCAATGCCCTCTGCCTGCCGCAGGCGGATGTTGTCGCGCTCGTTTTCGGCGACGAACGACAGCAACTGCAGCACCACATCACATAGGAACGTTCCGATCAGGTCTTTGCCAAACCGGGTGTCCAGGATCGGCATATCCAGCACAATGATGTCCACCCCCTTTACTTTGCAAAGAATCCTCCATTGTTCCAAAATCTCCTCGTAGTTTCGCCCAAGCCGGTCGATGCTCTTGATGTAGAGCATATCATTCCGCTTGACGGTTTGTAACATCTGTTGATACATCGGTCGGTTGAAATCCTTGCCGGACTGTTTGTCCATAAAGATATTTTCCACCGGAATCGCCGCCTCCATGAGCGCGATCATCTGACGATCCTCGTTCTGCTCTCTTGAGCTGACACGAATGTATCCAAAAGCGTCTCCCATAAATAGTAGCTCCTTTCCTGCTGGGGGATGTTTGTATTGTATGCTATTGTAGCAGAAACTATGCCCGCTGTCTTTAGAAAAATATACAAATACATGCCAAAATTTTCCACTTAACGACATGCGTTTTTGTCAAAACAGACAAAACCGGGTTCGACAAAACGTGTCGAACCCGGTTGCGTTGTCTTGCGCGATGGTTCCGCGCTTATTCTTTTGGTTGCTCCAGGCCGGTTTCTCAGATCACATAACCGTTCCGCACGGTGTAGGTCTTCCCATTATAGGTCACGGTGCCGCTGTAGGCGAACTGTACCTTGCCGTTGTTTAAGTACCAGGTACCGTTCTGGTTTGACGCGATCCCGTGGAAGTTAAAGTTGACCTTGCCACCGCTCACATACCACCAGCCGTTCTTGTTCTTGTCGACGCCGTTGTGGGTGAAGTCCACTTTGCCGTCTACGATGTACCACCAGCCGTTCGCGTTGCCGTAGTTGCCAAGGCCCGTGAAGTTGGTCTGTACCTTGCCGCCGACCACATAGAACCAGCCGTTCTTGTTCTTATCGACGCCGTTGTGGGTGAAGTCCACTTTGCCGCCCGCGATGTACCACCAGCCGTTCGCGTTCTCGTAGTTCGAAAGGCCCGTGAAGCCGAACTGCACCTTGCCGCCTTCCACATAGTACCAGCCGTTCTTGTTCTTATCGACGCCGTTGTGGGTGAAGTCCACTTTGCCGTCTTTGATGTACCACCAGCCGTTCACGTTGCGGAAGTTGCTGAGGCCCGTAAAGCCTGTCTGCACCTTGTTGCCGATCACGTAGTACCAGTCACCCGCGGTGCCGATGGCGCCTGTCTGGTCTTTTATGATATCCGTCTTCGTAAAGGCGACAACGCCCTTCTCGACATACCACTTGCCGTTCGCGTTCTCCGCGAATCCGTAATAATCTTTGCAGAACACTCCGTCCGCGTAGAGGCGCCAGACCCCGTCGGAATCCTTGAGGAGCCCATCTTTAAGCACCAGGTTGTCCTTCGCGGTCTTCAGCGCGAGCACTGCGTCGTCTACCTCATCCTGCGTGGCATCCGGGTCGGCCAGGACGCTCACCGCGTCCATAAGGCTTTCCTCAAACGGTGCCCAGGTGTCCGCTGTGTAACAGCTCTCCAGCAGCAGGGAATCCGTCACGATCTCGCTTAACAGCTCGCTCTTATCGACGCCTTCGGGTGTCGGTGTCGGTTCCGGCTTCTCCAAGCCTACGATCGCCGTTACAAGGGCAACCGTCGCGTCATTTACGGCATCCTGTGTCGCATCCGGGTCCGCGTCGACTGCCTTCGCGGCCTCGAGCACAGCCTGCATCGCTGCCCAGCTCTCCGGTGTGTAGACGCTTTCGGTTAACGCATCCGCCGTATCGATCGCCGCTTCCAGTACGGTCTTGTCGACTTCTACGGTGGGTTCCTCCTCCAGATCCGCGAGCGCGTCCACGAGAGCGACCGCCGCACTGTCTATATCATCCTGTGTCGCGTTGGCATCCGCGCTGACCGCCTTTGCCGCGGCCAGGGCATCCTGGAGGGCGTTCCAGCTGTCCGGTGTGTAGTAGTCCTTGTACTCCTCCAGCGCTTCCGCTGCCGCGATCGCCGCGTTCAGGATCGTCTTGTCGGTCTGCTCCTTGAGCTCCAGCCCCGCGAGCGCGTTCACGAGATCGACTGCCGCACTGTTTACGGCATCCTGTGTCGCGTTAGCGTCCGCGCTGACTTCCTTTGCCGCGGCTACAACGGCCTGAAGGGCTTCCCAGCTCTCCGGTGTGTAATATTCCTCATAGGCATCCAGCGCTTCCGCCGCAGAGATCATCGCGTTCAGGACGGCCTTGTCAGCGACCTTTTGCAAATCAGCCTTTGCCGTCTGCAGCGCAGCCAGAGCGTCGTCCACCTCAGCCTGTGTGACATCCGGGTTTTCCAGGACACTCTGTGCGTCCGAAAGAGCCTTGCCAAACGCTTCCCAGCTGGCCGGTGTATAATCGTCCTCGTTCAGCGCGCTGTCCTCGTCGTACTCCGCCTGCAGCGCAGCCTTGTCGGCCGCGATCATAATCTCTATCACACCGTAGACCGTATGTGTGTCACCGTTCTTATAGGTCACGTCCGCTACGCACATGTAGAGATAATCGCCCACGTCTACCGCTTCGCCTTCTAATGTGTAAGATGTTTCCGTCGCGCCCTGAATCGCTTCAAACTCCATCGTTTCGGGAACGTACCGATACCACTGGAAGCTGGTGTCCTCCAGATCTTCCTCTTCCGCGTCAGTCAGGGTGAGCGTTATCGCGAGCTCCAGAGGCTCTCCGGTATAGGTCAGCGAAGCGACATATTCGCCTTTATCCTCATCCCAGGTAACTTGTCCCTGATTGGAACCGATCTCCCACTGGACAGCGGCATCATTGACAAGCAGCACATAGGAGGCCGTCGCTTCCGTGTAGTTGTCGCTTCCCGCTGCCGTCGCCGTGATGGTCGTTGTGCCGGCTCCAACGATGGCCACCTCACCGGTGGACGCATCGACCGTCGCAACGCTCTCATCGCTGCTCGTGTAAGTGATCTCACCATAGACAGTCGTCTGGGTCAGTTCGTTGGTAAAGTCGTCATCATAGTTATATTTTGTCACAAGTGTCGTCCCGTAGGAAATGTCCTGTGTGGCCTCGGTGATCGTGATCGTGATCTCGGCGCTGTCCTCCGCGGTCAGGTCGTCGTTCGTCGCGGTCACAACGCATTTGTAGGTCCCGGAATCGGACACGTTCCCGTCGATATTTAACAGGTTCGTTGTCGCGTTTTCGATCGCCGTTTCCGTACCGTCCCCGGCCACCGTGTACCACTGATAGGATACCTCCGCCGTGTCAGGCGTGACATCCGCAGTCGCGGTCAGGCTGACTCCGACCCCGTCATAGGTCTTCGTGTTGTCTGTAAGAGTCGATGTGACCGTAACACTCACCGTCGGCTCCACTCCGGTGGCAGGCAGAACCACCGTCTTGCTGTCTGTCTCAACCTGGCCGTCACTGAATGTCGCCGTAGCCGTATAGACGGTCGCGCCGTCTTGTGTCTCGGTAGGCTGCTGTGTGACACTGGTGATGGTTGCCTCGTGCGTTTCCTCGAGACCGCAGGCACCGCACGTACCCACCGCTGTGGCACTGCTGAAATCGTCTGCCCAGGTCCATTCCACGCTCCAGGTATGCTTTGTAAACACTTCAATCGTGACCGGGTCATCAACCCACTGGCTTCCACGGCCGCCGTCCACTGCCGTGCGGTATACCCATGTATCATCACGCAGATAGATGCAGGTGTCTGTTGGCAGTCCTTCTGACGCAAAGTCGTCGGAACCGGTCACCGTATAACTGCAGAAATCATAATCGATCCCGAGCATATCACTAATCAAGGCAAACTGCTTGGTGAGTTCCTGCGGGCCGTTGCCGGACGTATAGTGGAATGTCTGCTCCGGTGCCGCTGCGATAGCCTCGTTGATCTCAGGGTATGTAAGCGGGGTGCTCTCCTCGCCATCAATGAGGATCGTGATGGAACCGTCCTCCGTTGCCGGAATGGCCACGGTCTGGGTGTCCGTTACGACCTGCCCGTCACTTAACGTTGCGGTGGCGGTATAGACGGTCTCTCCGGGCTTCGTAGCGGTCGGCTCCGTCGTTTCGCTGGTGATAACCGCCTCGACGGTCTCCGTTTTTCCGCATACCTCATCACCACGTCCACTATCGACATGGCAGGTAACCGTAGCAGACGCGCTGCTGTAATCCCCGCTCCAGGTCCACTCGGGCGTGCCCCAGCTATGCAGATAACGCACTTCGATGTAGGTCGGAGAGTATACCCACATGTTTCCATTGGAACCATTCACCGCAGTACGATATTGCAAGTTTTCGTCATGCAGATACATATATGTACGCGTAGGAAGATACATCTCAAACCCGTCTCCTTCGGCGATCACATGATAACAGCAGAAGTCATCTGCCTCAATATCCAGCAGGTCGGTGATCGGGACAAACACCGCAATCACCTCGTTATCATTGCTGCCGGACCTATAGGTAAAGGTCTGCGGATCTGTCGTATCAATGAGTGCATTGATCGCGGCATAAGTAAGCTCGCTTTCCGTCGTGTTGTCTTCCCCCTTATTCAGCACGATCTGAATGGAGCCGGTGGCAGGATAAAACTTCACATTCTTGGTGGCTGTCGCCGTTGTGCCGTCGCTGAATGTCGCCGTGGCAGTGTTTCTGTCCGCACCTGCCGTATCCTCCGTCGGATCGATATGTTCGGATGTGATCACCGCATCGACAGTCTCCGTCACGTCACAGACCGTGCAGGTCCGGGAGGCGGTAGCACTGCTGTAATCGTCTGCCCAGGTCCATTCCACATCGCCCCAGGTATGTGCGGTGACCACTTCGATGGTGGTCGGATTGTCGCGCCAATATCTTCCGGCAGAGCCGTTCACTGCGGTCCGGTACTCCCCTTCATCCGTCTTGTACAGATAGGTGTCTGTCGGCGATCCGGTAAACGTAGTGCCATCGGAACTGGTTATGGTATAACTGCAGAAATCGTCACTGATTCCAATCAAATCGCTGATCAGGACAAACTGCGCAGTGACCGAAGTATTGCCACGAGTAAACGTCTCTGTACCCGCGGCGGCGATGGCCGTGTCGATCTCCTCATAGGAGAGTACACTCGTCGTGCCGTTGTTCACGATTGTGATGCCATCCGTGCTCGGCTCAGTATCTCCCTGATTAATCGGCTGCGCTACTTCGAATCCCCCGAAGCTGATGGTAACGCTCTCGTCCGTGGACTCCAGCAGTTCTGTTGTATATTCATAACCATCGGACAGAGTATACTCCTCGCCGTTGTACGTAGCATAGGCCGGCTGAATCTGAGCCTCTACCGTCGTGTCATCACCATAACTATAAGTCGCAAGGACTACCATGCCGGTGGGATCAAAGACTTCCCCATTATAAGTTGTCTTGGTGGGCGGTGTTTCAATCTTCAGTCCTGTCAGCGTCGGCTCTTTCTTCCCCGCCTGCCAGAAGAGGATCGGGTATCCTCCGTTTGCGTTCTCTTCATCCGCCACAAAGTAAGCGCCCAGATTGGTCAGAATGTCTCCGACTTCGTTCGTCGTCACTTTGAAATCGTCGCTCGCGATCTCAATGCCGGTTTCCACCTCCAGTTCGCTGGAGTTGTATATATCGGTGGAGTCCTTCGGGGAATAATTATTGCGAATCGCCACAGAAGCGGCATCTTCCACGTTGCTCGCAATGGAATTGTGCTCCTGAAATCCTTTCGGAATGGCACCAATATTATAGCAGTTGTAGACCTCATTGTGCCCGTCACCGCCCATGGCGGCTCCGGCGATCCCGGCATAGCCCTGAATCGTGTTGGTGGCAGAATCGTCATTTCGACCATTGTTCGTGATCATGCCGGTATTGTAACAATAGGCAACTACAGATTCTTCAACCGGATCGTTGTTGTTGCCGTTCCGGCCAACGATTCCGCCTATCCCTGTTACTCTTCCAGAGCTTCGACGGGCCATGATCCAGCCGCTGTTGCAGCAATACTTGACTGTCGCGGCAACTTCGCCGACGATGCCGGCCACTTTATAATAGCCACGGACCGGCGCCTTGTTTTCACAGCAAAGCACAAACGTATTGTACCCGGATTTATTGTTGGCATAACCCATATTGACCGGGGTGCCGGCAAATCCTACGATACCGCCCACGTTCTCAGTGTACGGCGCATCGACCAACGCCTCATTGGTCACGTCCTGAATGGTAGCACCGGCATTCAGCTTGCCAACGGCTCCGGCTACGAAGTCCTTTTGACCATTGGTTGCGGCTGTGCCGCCGGTGCACTGTACTACGCCGCTCACCGTAAAGTCCTCCACAAGGCCGACTCCCTCCTCGCCGTCTATGCTTCCCACAACACCAAACAGGCCCAGATAACCGTCCTCGCCTGTGACATACAGATTGCTGATCGTTTTTCCATTGCCCTCGAAGGTGCCTTCGAATGCGTATCCGGATGCCTTCGAGCCATCCTCGTTGAATCGCATGTTGCCGATGGGAGTAAAGGCACACGTAGCTGCGCTGGTACTCACCTCAATGTCAACCACCCCTGCGTTATCCTCGCAGGTATACGTCACAGGGGCATCCTCATTCATGTTGATATTTTCCATGAGCTGGATCGTCTTGCCCGAGAAAGAATCCTGATCGATGCCATCAGCCGTGCCGTTTACGATATCGGACAGCCCCGCCAACTCCTCCGCGGTGCTGATCTCGTAAGGAGAAATCCCGTTCGTATACCAGTCATAATTCGGCTCGTACTCTCCCTCCGCGGCGAGCGTTGCAACGTCCTGTGCGGCCGCGTCATCCGCTTCCTCCGCAAACGCTGTCATGCCGCTTAAGCTAAAGACCATTGCTGCAGCCAACAGTAAAGTCAAAAGTTTCTTAGAAAGCCTTTTCATTTGTATCCCCTCCTTTTTGATTCACGTGCTTCTATATCGTCTTACCTGATAATTACGTTATCTCTTTGAAAAAATAACATCTTTTTATATTTTATATCAACCTCCCTGAATAGTCAATTTTCCCTTTATATTCTGAGGCTCCAAGAGAAACGGGAACGGGTCTGGCTTTTCTGCCAAACCCGCTGCCCTTAAATAGAATCGTGAGGAATCAGCTCACTTTTCCGCCTCTTACATGGTAGGTTCTGCCGCCATACGTCACGGTGCCGGTATAACTGAACTGCACTTTGCCGTTCCGTACATACCAGGTGCCGTTCTTGTTTGACGCGATCCCGATAAAGCCAAAGTCGACTTTGCCACCCTTAATATACCACCAGCCATTCGCGTTCTTGTAGTTCGCGACGCCCGTGTAGCCGAACTGCACTTTCCCGCCCGTCACATACCACCAGCCGTTTTTATTCTTGGCTACCGTGTTGGCAGAAAAATCAACCTTGCCGCCCTTAACGTACCACCAGCCGTTGTTGTTCTTGGCCACGGTGGTGACGGAGAAATCCACTTTGCCGCCCGCGATGTACCACCAGCCGTTCGCGTTCTTATAATTCGCGACGCCGGTATAGCCGAACTGCACTTTTCCGCCAGTCACGTACCACCAGCCATTCTTGTTCTTGGCCACGGTGTTGGCGGAGAAATCCACTTTGCCGCCCGCGATGTACCACCAGCCATTTTCATTCTTGTAATTCGAGACGCCGGTGTAATTGAAATTCACCTTACCGCCTTCCACGTACCACCAGCCGTTTTTGTTCTTGGCCACGGTGTTGGCGGAAAAGTCCACATACCCATTCTTGATATACCACCAGCCATTCTCATTTTTTACATCCGCGACGCCGGTATAATCCGCCTGGAAGACATTGTCGATGTAATAACACCATGTGCCGTTCACCTTGACCACGCCGTCATAATACTCTCCGGGTCCCGGACCCGGGTCGGGTTCCGGTTCCGGCTCCGGCTCGGGTTCGGGTTCCGGTTCGGGTTCTTCGTTCTTCTCAACCAGATTGTCCTTTGCGGTCTTTAACGCTTCCAGAGCCGCCTCGACCTCTTCCGCGGTCGCGTCCGGATCATTCACAACCGTCTTTGCGGCGGCGAGCGCCTCTTCGAGCGCTGCCCAGCTGTCCGCCGTATAGGCATCCTCATTTAATGCTTCCACCTCTTCCATCTCTTTCTCCAGGGCTTCCTTTTCGGTCGTGCTGCCAAGGGGCGGGATCGTCTCGGTTTTGGTATCCGTTACCTCTGTGCCGTCATCAAACGCTGCAGTTGCGGTATAGACCGTCTCACCGGCCTCGTCCTCTGTGGGTTCTTTCGTAACCACGGAGGAAACGGCTGCCTCGACCGTTTCCGTTTCGCCGCAGACCGTGCAGGTCCGGGAGACCGCGGCGCTGCTGTAATCCTCGCTCCATGTCCACTCGGCCTCACCCCAGGTGTGCGTCGCATCCTCCTCCCAGATCAGCAGGGGATGCGCGCAGCCCTTCTTAAAAGTGCCGCCCTCGCTGGTCAGCAGTTCCAGGAAATCGGCGGACGCGATCTCTTCGGCTGTCTTGGACGCCACGTTCTCCGCCGTCACAAGCCCTGTGTTTTCCAGATAGGGCTCCTCCGCGGTACCCGTCAGATAATACCCGTTGGAAATGGTGAGATCTCTCGTGCCGCTGCATCCGATCAGCGCGCCGGCATGCGCCGCTGAGACCGTTCCGGTGTTAAAAATGTTGGTATAGGTATTTGCGGCACCGCTCTTCCCCGGGCAATATCCGATAATTCCCCCGGCCGCGTAAGTAACGGTGTCGTTTTCGGTAGCCGCGGTAATCGTTCCGGTGTTATAGCAGCTGTCGACCGTTGCCGCAGCCAAATCGCCGACGATGCCGCCCACGCGATAATTTCCCACGACATCCCCCTTATTGTAACAGTCGGAGATATTGGAGGCGGAATATCCGGCGATGCCTCCTACATCATGGTTGGTTTTCGTCGGATCTGTCACGCTGACATCGCCTTCATTCCCGCAGGTGGCAACCGTACTGCTCTGATACACATAGCCTGCCACACCACCCACATACATGTTTCCGATGATGGAATTCTTGTTCACGCAGTTGGTGACGGAACAGTTCTGATCCACATAGCCTGCCACGCCGCCCGAATAGTTCTGTCCGGTAACCGTGCCATAATTGACGCAGTCCGCGATCACCGTATTCTCCGCGGCATAGGCGACCACGCCGCCGCACTCCTGGCCGTTGATCGTCACCGTCGCGTAATTGACACAGTTGGTGACGCTGCCGCCGTTCGCGTAGCCCACAACACCGGCCACGTCCGCAGGCCCGGTCACGGTGCCGTAGACCGTCAGATTGCTGACCGCTCCGTCGATCATATAACCGATCACGCCGGAAGGATTCCGTCGGCTGGTACCGCTGTCATGGTTGTCGGACATGTCAATGTCCACAGTGACCGAGTACCCGCCCCCGTCAAAGGATCCCCGGAAAGGAGCGGGGTATTTCCCGATGGGAGCAAAGTTCTCCGACCCGGAAATATCGATATCGGCTGTCAGGATCGCGTCGATTTCGGTATTGCCCTGGGAATTGACCTGGTCCGCGAACCACTCCAGTTCCGCGGCCGTGCCCAGCATATAGCGTCCCTCCGAGTCTTTTCCCGGGCTGTATAAAACACTGATATTCTGCGTCACGCGCAAGGTGATGTCTTTAAACGTATAGCGGATCGTGACAGAATTATCATCCAGAGTCAGCGGGCCGTCCGGATCGACCGTATATTCCTCCTCAGCCAGCTTTCTTGTGACTTCTCCGTCGTTGAGCTCCGCTGTAATGACCATCCCGGCGGGATCGAAGGATTCTCCCACGTCGTAGACCGTCTTGGTGGGCGGCGTCGTGATCACAAGATCCGTCAGTTCGGACTCCGCCACCGAGATCGTCAATTCCGCCTTTTGGCCTTTGTATTCAATCGTGATCGTGCTGTCACTGCTTTCCAACGGATCCAGTTTAAAGGAATAACCGTTGTCACGTTGATACCACGTGCCGTCATAGAGACCGGCATTGGGATCGACCAGTTCCTGGACCCCATTGCTGTACTTGGCAATGACCACCATGCCGGTGGGATCAAAGTACTGCCCCTCGACATACGCTGTCTTATCGGGTCCATTCACAATGTCCAGACTCTCGATGGTCGACTCGGTGGTCTCCCCCGTCTGCCACCAGAGCACCGGATACCCATCGTTTATCGGCTCTGTCTGTGAGTCTGCCACAAAATAGGGGCCCAGACAGGTCAGAATGTCATTCTCTCCATACGTCGTCTTTCTGAAGTCCGTCTCGGAGACCTGAATGCCGGTCTCCTCCACGGAGGACGTCGGCCAGTTGTGAATGTCATCGGAGATCAGGGAATAATTGTTATAGATCACGGCGACACAGGCCTCCTCCGGCGGTCCGGACAAAATGGAATTGTATCGATCGTATCCTTCCGGAATGGCTCCGATATTGTAACAGTTATGGACCTCGTTTTTCCCGTGTCCGCCAAAGTTCTGCCCCACGATTCCGGCATAGCCCTTGACCGTAGCGCTGTAAATATCATTATACCCGTTGTTCGAGATCGTACCGGTATTATAGCAGTAGGCGACGACGGACTCTTCCGCCGCGACGTTGTTGTTGCCATTGCGCCCAACAATCCCGCCCCAGCCGCCATTGACATAGGTCGCGTGCGGCAGGATCCAACCGGTGTTATAACAGTACTCGACAGTCGCGGCATTCTCGCCCACGATGCCGCCCTGCTTGTAATAGCCGTGGATCGTGGCATGATTGCTGCAGCGGAGCACAAACGTATTGTATCCGGAAGGATTGGCGCTGTAGCTGGGATTGGTTGTCGAATTGCCGTTGAGCAAAGCGGGCGTGCCGGCAAACCCCACGATGCCGCCCACGTTATCCGTGCAGGGGGCTTCCACGACCGCGTAGTTGGTGATGTCCTGGATCGTGCCGCCGGCATTTAACTTGGCACAGGCAGCACCGACAAAGTCCTTCTGATCGCCATCGGCGGAAGATCCGCCGGTACACTCGACCACGCCGGTCAGGGTGAAGTCCTCCACCACGCCATAGCCGGTCTCGCCGGCTTTATCCGTTCTGCCAACAGCGCCGAACAGACCCAGATACCCGTCCTCGCCTGTGACGTAGAGATTCTCGATCGTGCAGCCCAGACCGTCAAAAGTTCCCTCGAAGGCATAGGTATCGTCAACCACGGATCCATCCTCGTTGAGTCTCATGTTGCCGATGGGTGTAAAGGCTTTCACGTCGCTGCCCAGCGTCACCGTGGTGGTGACCGCGCTGGCGCCTTCCGTGTCGGTGTATTTGTAACTCCATTGGACGGAGTCTTTCTCATTCATGGAAATGTCATCTTCAAGATAAATGGTCTTTCCGCGGAAAGAGTCCTGTTCGATCACCTCTCCCGCTTTGTTCACCGGCTTTTCGCCGTTTACGATCGCGGAAAGGCCCGCAAGCTCTTCCGCGCTGGACAGCAGGAATGTCGTATCCTCCGTGTTATACCATTCGACATCCGGTGTATAGGATCCGACTTCCCCGCCGCCCTCGTAGTCCGGGTTCGCGGCGCCGCAGATCGAGCACTTGGATCCCTCATACAGATGCCCCAGAATGATGCCGGTCATGTCGGCAATCCAGAGACCGCCCCGGGACCCGTTCACGGCGGAACGGTAGTAGCCGTTCTCCGTATCATAGTACATATAGGCTGCGCCCCACTCCAGGATCGCGGTTCCGCTGTTTGTGGCACCCGATGACGCGATGGCGATCCCGCAGTCTTCTTCCGGATGATTGTCACCCAGCAGCTCCTCGATCGAGACAAATTTTGCGGTAACGGAGGTATCGCCGCCCGCTCCGGAAGTATATTCAAAAGTCTGTTCCGGAGCGGCCTCCTGTGCCGCTTCGAACGCGCTCCCCTCGATGGTCGCGACAAGTGTCCCGTTATGATATACGGGGATGTCCGCGTAAGCGCTGTCATTCGCGAGTACAACCGGTTCGGAAGAAGTGTCCTCTCCGTTTTGTGCCGCGAAAGCCGTCATGCCGCTTAAGCCGAACACCATGGCCGCAGCCAGCAGTATGGATAACAGTTTTGCCCCCTGTTTTCTCATGTTTTTTCCCTTTCCTTTATCTTCTGTCAGTTTTCCAACACATACAGATTGCCATCCTCGTCGATGTACACCGTGCCGTATTCCACGAGGCCTTCGTCGTCACGTTCCACCTCTTCGCTCTCATCGATGTTTGCGTACAGGTCTTCATATTCATCCAGCTCGCTGGCCTCCTCCGTGTTCACATCAACGGTGGCCGGCTCATTGTTTACGATATCCACATCCCACGCTGCAAGCAGCGCAATCATCAATCCTACAGCCAGCACCAGCATGGCATCGGCCAGATTGCTCAATCCCCCCATGGGGTTGACTTCTTCGTCCTGATCAAAGGATGTCGCGAACCGTCTGCGATTCTTTCTCAGCATCTCTCGCCTCCACCTCCAATACACATTCTACAAGGGACTCCAGAACGGACATGTACTGGCTGTACCAGCTCTTCCGTATCGTGGAGATCAGCAGCGCGATCGCCGCGACTACCAAACCGGCGACCGTCGTGTCAAACGCCGTCAGCAGCGAATTGGACAGCGTATAGGTATCGCCCTGCCCCAGAGCGACCAGACCCGGTCCCAACGGGATCAGGGTGCCCATTAAACCCACCATGGGAGCGATCCGGGCGATCCAGTCCGTGATGGTCACCGTGTTCTTCCGCCTCTGCTGCTCCTCCTCCAGGAGACGCAGCGCCATGGCCTCGCGCATGGTCGGTGTGATGTCCGGATGTTTCGTAAGCTCCACCAGGATCTCCTTCTGGCACTTTAAGAGTCCGCTGTTCTGGATCGTCTCCCGGGTAGAACAGTCCTCCCGGTTCAGCTCATCCACCAGCCGGGGCAGCTTCACTTTCAGATGCCTGCGCTCCGTAAAGACCTCCGCGATCAGACTCCCCAACAGCACAAGGATCACCACAATAAAAGCCAGCAGGATCGCGATCACGGGGTAGTTTAGCGCGTTTACGATCGTACGCAGGGTATCGCTCAAAAGTCCTGTAATCATAGAATCAATTTACCTTTCTGTATCTTTCCTGAATTTCACGATCCGGTATATGACACCGATCGCGAACATCACCGCCAGACTGATTATGAGAATGATGGTTTCCTGATTCGTCCACTCCTCGACCTCAAGCGCTTTTCCGCCGGACCCGCTTACCGATCCGGCACCGGCCACATTGCCGATGGCCAGATATACGCCCTCATCAAGCCCCTCTACATTGGAGAGGCTGTCCGTATCCATCTGCTCTATCGTCAGGCCCTCTGCCGCGTCCTCTTCCAGAAGGGCTTCTTCCAGCAGTTCCTCTTCTGTGTCCTCTTCCTGGCGGGCCTCTTCCATCAGCTCCTCAATCTGTTCCCGCTGTTCCTCGGTGAGTGAGGAGAGGTCGACGCGCTCCAACGTATCCATGAGGACCGTTTCCTGTTCCTTTTCTTCCTCTATCGACTCCAGCTGCGTCGACAAAGTGGCTTCTGTATCTCCTGAATTCGCGCTTCCCTGCGCCGCCGGATCCGACCACAGGGGCGACAGGATCGATGTGGCGGCCGTAGTGCCGCCGTCCGGGGTCTCACCCGCTTCCACAGAGCCTGTCTGGTCTCCATTGATGCCCGAATCTTCCGTCGAGGGCAGCCCGGTGCCGGAATTGTCTCCTCCCGTACCGTCGTCTGTTCCGAACGTATCGGGATAGAGATCTTTCTCCTCATCCGGCTCGTCCTCATCAGGTTCCCCGTCATCCGGCTCATCGGGTTCCTCCGGTTCGTCGGGTTCCGGCTCCTCTTCGCCCGGATTGTCTTCGTCCGGATTGTCTTCGTCCGGGTTGTCTTCCCCCGGATCACCCGGTACCGGTTCCTGTTCCGCCGGCTTTTCCCCTACTCGCACGGTAATCGGATCGCTGCTGAGCGTGCCTCCCCCGTCCGGATCGTCATAATAAATCGTGATATGCGCCGTACCGGCGTCCACCGCATGCATGGTCCCGTCGGAATCCACCCGCACCACGGAGGGGTTGTCCGAGGTAAACTTAAGGCCGCTCTCTATCATCTCGTTTAATGCTTTAAATCCGGAGTTTACCCGGTAGGAAATCTGTTGGGAGGCGCCCCACTCCAGGTTTACCTCATCGTCTGCTATCAGCGGAGTCCCCTTCAACATCACGGTAATGGAATCCACGTCAAATACACTGTCGGAAGTGGATATTTCGTCCCAGGTCGTCTGCCCGAACACGATCCGCAGACAATTATAATCACTCAACTGCTCGCGGTACGTCGCGTCGTCATAGTCCTTGCCCTCATTTCGCATGAGGCTCTGCTCAAAAGCGAGGATGGTCGGCACGCGCCAGTAGTTCGATGTGATGAGATCCACATCACTCTCAGACGGTTTTAATCTGTCATAGCCGACCGCCAAATTAGGAAAATAGTACCGCGGCTCAAACAGGTTGTCGAATCCTCTGTAGTAACCGTCCGCGCCGTGAAAATAAATCTCCTTGATGTCATCCACGACAATTCCGACATAGTCCAGCAGATCTTCCAGCTTCACTCCGTATGCCAGGTTATACCGGGTGTATCCGCCGTTGTCAATGGAGGAATAGACGTCTTCGACCATGGAGCCCGCCAGCTCTTCCTCGATCTCGCTTTTGGACATATCCGCGATCTCTACATACGTGGTCCCAAAGTACCCCACATAGATCGCGACGCTGTCGGTGTTCGCCCGCGCTACGGTAAGCGGGAGCAGGCATAACGTCATCCCGATGACCAGCAGGAAGATCAATATTCTGTTCCTCAGTCCTATGCTTCTTGATCTCTGAAGAATCGGGACAGCCCCCTTTCTTTTTCTGCCTCGGGATATTTTATACCAACCGCGGCCGGATTTACTCCACATCCGACAGGTAGGTAAACGTGATCACGCCGACTCCATAGATCCATCCGCTGGAGGCGCCGCCCGTGATGACCACACGCATCGGCTGGCGCTTTTCTTCGAGCGGTTTGTTGCCCTCGGCGATGGATAGGATCACCTCGTATTTATCCCAGGTCGCCTTTCCCAGCCGCGATGTGTAGCCGTCATAGGCGTAGAATTCAATGGAATAAAACTCATCCAGCGTCCTGCCGTAGTTTTCCACAAAGGTTTCCAGCGTCGGCCCGTACGCCCGGACCGTGCCCGCCTTCTCCGACCTCCCTTCGGCCACGTCGGACACGCATTCCATCTCGGCCAGATCATTGGGTGTGATAAAAAAAGTCTCATCCGTGAGCCCTTCGATCTGGATCGGGTCGTCGCCATACGCCGAGATGTCCGCCTTACCCCAGTAGTTTACGCCCATGTAGATGACCACGGCCGCGACGATCGCCGCGATCACGGCGGCACAGACGATCAGGATGCGCTTTGCTCTCATGCAGCCGCCTCCACCTTGTCCACGGATTTGGTCATCAGCGCGTCAAACGCTTCTTCTGTGATCTCACAGTGTAAAAATTCCTCAAAGAACGTATCTACCTCCGTATAGAGGTCAAAGTCGCAATACTCCGGGTACAGGACCTCCGACAGCCAGACGAGTCCCAGGTACCGCTGAGCAGAGGGCGGAAATCCCATCCAGTTGTAGACCGCGTAGGGCACTTCATAGTACCGGCCGTTCTGAATGGCCTGCAGATCCTGCCAGGTCGGGTCGTCTTCTACATAATCATAATAACTGTCCGGGCCGAAGATGATCACCTCCGGATCCCAGTTGTAGATCTGCTCCATGGACACCTCATTGCCCGTGCCGCGGGAAGACGGATTGTCCACAACCGCCACGTTGTCCGTCAGGAGGTCGATAACCTCGGCAAAATAGGAGCCTTTGCAGATCACGTTCGTACCAAAGTCCCCCAGGCAGTAAATCGCGGTGACCTCATCGGTCCCCACTTCCTCCATCATCTGCTCCGCGCGGTCATAGGAAGTGCGGCAGTAGTCGGAAAGCTCGGCAGCCTTGTCCTCCAGCCCCAAAAGCTCCCCCAGCATCTCATAGGCTTCGTCCATTCCCTCCAGCGTTGCCGTGATATGCACGCAGGGAATCCCGGTCTGCTCCTGCAGCTGGTCCATGTCCTCCGCGATGGTCTCCTTCGCCTCTCCTACATCGATAATAACGTCCGGATTCGCTTTTAAGAGTTCCTCTTCGTTTAAGTCCCCGTTCCCGCCGTAGAGCTGCCCCATCGTAGGCAGGTCGAGATATTTTTCATCGATATACTCACGGGCGCTGTCCGACCAGTCCGTCGCCAGCGCGACCATCTCATCCGGCGCGATGGCGAACACCGTGATCTGCGCCAGCGGCCCGCTCACGGCCACGCGGTCGATCTCCTCCGGTACCATGACTTCCCGGCCCGCGCTGTCGGTAAAGCTGCGGGTGTTTTCTTTTCGATCCTGATTCGATCCGGATCCGCTGCAGCCGGCTAAAAGCGCGGCCGCCAGGGCCGCGACCAACAGAATCGAGATCACTTTGGTTCGTATACGTTTCATAATAATTTATTCTATACTATCTTGCCCTTATCGTCAATTTCCCACCCCCGGTATTCTCATATTCGCATTGCCAACGGTGCCGGGCAGAGAGAAACCGGTATGAAATGCCGAAATGTCGCGAACTATTGTCATATTGCCCGTGTTGTCTTATAATGATAAAATCACGGGGAAAGGAGGGTCGAGCCATGGCAAAGCCGAGACACAGAGCCACCTGGGTTATGATCGGACTGGGCATCATTCTGTTCGTTCTTTTTTTGGTCTCCTTTGTGCTGGGGCGGTACGATGTCAGTATCGTGCAGGTGCTGCGAATCCTTTTTTCCCATATTTTCCCCCTGAAAGAGACATGGACAAGTCAGATGTACTCCGCCGTCGTCAACATCCGCCTGCCGCGGATCGTGATGGCATGTCTGGTGGGGTGCTGTCTCTCGAGCGCGGGCGCGGCGTACCAGGGGGTCTTTCAGAATCCCATGGCCTCCCCGGATGTGCTGGGCGCCTCCTCCGGTGCCTCCTTCGGCGCGGCGCTGGCGATCTTAAGCGGACTCGTCGCCAACGGGATCACCGTTTCCGCGTTTTTCTGGTCCATTTTGACCGTATTTATCGCCTATTTGGTAGCGAACCGGGCGCCGGGCAACCGGGTGCTAAGCCTGGTCCTGGCCGGCATGGTCATAAGCTCGCTCTTCAGTGCGGGCACTTCCTATATTAAACTCGTAGCGGATCCCACCAATCAGCTGCCCGCCATCACCTACTGGCTCATGGGCAGCTTAAACAACACGCAGCTTTCGGATGTCATCATGATCCTGCCGCCCATGCTGATCGGTCTGGTGCCGTTATTCCTCCTGCGATGGCGGATCAATCTGCTGACGATGGGCGACGAAGAGGCCCATACGCTGGGCGTCAACACGACGGCCCTGCGGCTTGGCATCGTGGTCTGCGCAACGCTGGTCACCGCTTCTTCCATCGCGGTCAGCGGCACGATCGGTTGGGTGGGGCTGATCATTCCGCATCTGTGCCGACAGCTGGTAGGGAACAATTTCCGGGTCCTTATGCCGGCCTCCATGCTATGCGGTGCCGCCTTCCTATTGGCGGTGGACGATGTATCCCGCAACCTGCTGGCAACGGAGATCCCCATCGGCATCCTCACTGCGATCATCGGAGCCCCCGTGTTCCTGTATCTTCTGCTTAGAAGGGAGCGTGCGGACGAATGTTAGAGATTCACGATTTTTATTTTGACTATGGGACACGGCACGTGTTAAGCGGTGTCAACCTGACGGCCGATCAGGGTGACCTGATCTTTCTCCTGGGGCCCAACGGCGTGGGCAAGACGACGCTGTTCCGCTGTATTCTGGGGATTCTGACCGGATACAAGGGGGAAATTCTGATCGACGGGGAGTCCACGGCCGGCCTGCCGGCCAAAAAGCTGGCCTCTCTGGTCGCCTATATCCCGCAGATCCACAATCCCGCATTCTCCTATTCCGTGCTGGATATGGTCCTGATGGGAACCAACAAGCAGCTCAATGTCTTTCAGTCCCCCGGCCGGACGGAAAAGGAAATCGCCAGAGAAGCGCTGGAACAGGTGGGCATGGCGCAGGACAGCGAGCGGCAGTTTGACCGCCTCTCCGGCGGCGAGCAGCAGCTTGTCCTGGTCGCCCGGGCGCTGGCGCAGCAGACGCAGATCCTCTTAATGGATGAGCCGACGTCCTCGCTGGACTACGGCAACCAGATGCTCGTACTGCATCAGGTGACCTCGCTGGCCAAAGAGGGGTACACGATCCTGCTGTCCTGTCACAATCCGCAGCAGGCGATCCTCTATGCCGACCGCGTGACGGCCATGAGCGGCGGCACCATCATCCGGGACGGCACCCCCAAGGAAGTGATGACCGAGGAGTTGATGAAACAGCTCTACGGGACCGATACGAAGTTCGTCTCCACGGAGTACGGGGTGTTCATCGCGCCCGCCGAGGAGGATCAGAAGATTGAAATGGCGCAGGGGGAAATTGCAGAGGAAAATCAGCCGAATTCCCCGCAGTAGGGAAACGCGTTTTCGATCAGGCGGACTTGCTCTCCCGCAACCGATGCCACATCAAATCGGCACGGGGTTCCCGGCGGATAAAAATGACGATAGAGATAATAGGAAGCGACGTTGGAGATTCGGATCTGTTTGCGATAGTCCACCGCTTCCTCCGGCGCCCCGCAGGCGCCGGTTTTTCTATATTTCACTTCCACGAAGACGATGGTCCCGTCCTTTTGGGCGATCAGGTCGATCTCGCCGAATTTGCAGCGGAAATTGCGCGCAAGGATGCGGTAGCCGCGCGCGGTGAGCCAGTCGGCTACGCGCTCTTCGTAGTATGCTCCGACTTGTCGGTTGTTTTGCATGAAATGTCTCCTTTTTTAAGCGATTTTTATATTTTGACAACACTCTGCAGATATGCTAAGATACTCAACAAGACAACTGGGAAAGATAGATATGTCCTATCCGACCCGGGAAAGTTTTTGACTACGGAAAGTAGTCGCCAATCTTTTCAGAGAGCGGGCGACTACTTTTTCCGTTGATCATAGAAACTCTTAACGAGGGTGACAATCGCAACGATCATCAGCACAAGAGAAAAATAGACGGATACCAAAACGGTATCGAAAGAGCAATCCGAATGTAATACTAAGAATACCACCCTTGCGGGTGGTTTTCAATTCTTTCAGACAAAATTCCCGATAAAACTTTTTCGATGGATCGGCGACGGACCATATTTTTTCAATGCCTCAATATGCGCTGCCGAGCCGTATCCCTTGTTCGACGCGAAGCCGTACTCCGGCATCTGCGCGTCGTACTCCACCATCAGGCGGTCCCGCGTTACCTTGGCCACGATGCTGGCCGCGCCAATCGAGATGCTCTTCGCGTCTCCTCCGATGATCGGCACCTGATCAATGTCCACGCCGGGAATCGTCACGGCGTCGTTTAAAAGAAGCGTCGGCTGGGGAGAAAGCTTCCCGATTGCCTCCCGCATCGCCTCGTAGGTCGCCTGCAGGATGTTGATCTCGTCGATCCGCTCCGGGCCGACCATGCCGAGGCCGACCGACACTGCTTCGTTCATGATCACATCATAGAGCTCTTCCCGCTTTTTCGCGGAGAGCTTTTTTGAATCGTTGATGTAGAGAATCCGGCAGCCCTTCGGCAGGATCACCGCGCCCGCCACGACCGGCCCGGCCAGCGGCCCGCGGCCCACCTCGTCGATGCCGCAGATCCATGCATAGTCGGCGTACTTTTCCTCGTATATACGCAGGCTCTCGATCCGCGCGAGTTCCGCCGCGAGGCGCTCCTGTTGCTTTTGCGCCTGCGCTACAAGACTCTGCACGCCTGCGCGCGGGTCTTGGGCATATTGCTCAATAAAAGAATCTAAATCATTATCTTCTAAACTCTGCAGTTCGTTTTTAATCTGCGCTATCTTTTTCTCCATAGAAAGCAGCTGTCACTCCTATAAATTTCTCCACCGCGCAAACGGCGCCCCGGCATCACGCACATGCGGGACTTTCCAGCATGATGGCGCCCCGACATCACACGTCTGCGGGACTTTCCAGCGTAATGCGTCCGAGCCTCCCGCTGCGAAAATCCTCCAGCAAAAGGGAGGCCGCCCGCGCGAGATCGGTCTCACCGCCGGCGCGCAGGCAGTTTCGCGCCCGCGCGATCGCCGCGAGCAGCTCCGTCGACGCGTTTCCTGCCGCGCCGACCTCTTCCGAACCCGGCATACCGTCCGCAGGCTGCTCTCCGGCCGCTTCGCGCGCGTCTTCCGCGATGCCGTAGCGCGCCGCGAGCACCCCGGGATACGCCTCCCGCAGATACGCGATCAGTTCCACCGCGAGCTCCTCGAGATTTAAGTTTTGATCGTTCAAAGATCCGATCCAGGCCAGCCGCACGGCCGCGTCCTGATCATCAAACTTCGGCCAGAGGATGCCCGGCGTGTCCAGCAGCTCCACCTGTTTGTTGATGCGGATCCACTGCTTTCCCTTGGTCACCCCCGGCTTATTTCCGGTCTTCGTACAGGCCTTTCCGGCGAACGTGTTGATGAACGTGGACTTCCCCACATTCGGGATGCCGACCACCATGGCCCGGACCGGCCGGTTTACAATGCCGCGCGCCCGGTCCCGCTCGATTTTTTCTTTGCAGGCTTCGAGAATCCGCTCCTGCACCTGCTTCATCCCGCCGCGGTTTCGGGCGTCCAGCGCGACGACAAAAAAGCCCCGTTCTTTAAAATAAGCGGTCCACAGCTTGTTCTTCGCCTCATCCGCGAGATCGGCCTTGCATAACAAAATGAGCCGGGCTTTATTTTTCCCCAGCTCATCGATGTCGGGATTGCGGCTGCTTTGCGGGATGCGTGCGTCTACCAGCTCGATGACAAGGTCGATTAAGCGGATGTCTTCCTGCATCTGCCGTTTTGCCTTGGTCATATGACCCGGATACCATTGAATCTCCATAACGGGTCTCTCCTTTGTCTACTTTACGCGTCCCAGATCGTTGATGGCATTGTAATAAAACCATGCCTTCCCGATGATATCGTCCTTTTCCACGTTTCCGAAGTTGGCGTAGCGGCTGTCCTCACTGTTGTTCCGGTTGTCCCCGATCACAAAGTACTCGTCGTCGCCGATTACAAGCTTCTCTTCCGCCAGCCCGGCGTCGGCTACGGCCTCCGTATCTGTCGTGTCAAACATGACATCGTTCACATAGATCACCCCGTCACGGATCTGCACCGTGTCGCCCGGACCCGCTACGACACGCTTGACATAATAGGGGCTTTTCTCGTTTCCGTTCGGCATAAATACGATCACATCACCGGACTTTGGCGCGGCAAAGCGATAGATGAGCCGGTTGAGGAGAATCGTCTCTCCGTCCTCGAGCGTGGGCTCCATAGAGTTTCCCACGACGCTCGCCGTCATTCCCAATCCGTAGACCAGGAGAAAGGCCACCGCCAGCGCGGCCACTCCCTCGATCACGAGGATCAGGGTGTTTCGGATCGCCGTTCGCTGGATCGGCCTGCGCCGATATCGAAAACTTAAACCTTCTCTGTGAAAAAGTTCCATTCTATGCTCTCCAAAACCGGACCGGCGCGTCGCACCGGATCCGCAATAAAAGAAGCAGGGTTGTGAAACTCACAACCCCGTCATGCCATACGTTATCTCACCAGTTCTTTTACTTTCGCCCGCTTGCCGACGCGGCCACGCAGATAGTTGAGCTTCGCGCGGCGCACCCTGCCGCGACGGACCACCTCGATCTTTTCCACGGTCGGAGAATGCACCGGCCATGTCTTTTCCACACCGACGCCGTTGGAAAACTTGCGAACCGTAAATGTCTCCCGGTTGCTTCCGCCCTGTCTCTTTAAGACAGTGCCCTCAAATACCTGAATCCTCTCGCGGTTGCCCTCTTTGATCTTGGCATGTACGCGGACGGTATCTCCCACGTGAAACTCGTCCACGTGATCTTTCATCTGTTCTTCTTCGATACTTCTGATAATCTCACTCGCGTTCATTTTGCGACCTCCTGATATCCCGATGTTCTTAAATACATTTGTACCAGAGGACCATCGCGTTTCTTTCTTCACAGCAAAAATGAGTGTACCACAGGTTGCGGGGAAATGCAAGCACTTCCCATGCGTCTTCCCAAAGATCCTGCCGCTTCTGTTTTAATCATGCAGTTTCTCTAAAATCCGCTTGATATCCTCCCGGGACAGTTCCGCGTCCGAGAGAAGATCCGGACGGGTTGCAAGCGTCCGGTCAACAGACTGCGCATGCCGCCATGCGTCGACCTTTCCATGGTCGCCGGATAAAAGCACCTCCGGCACCTCTCTCCCGCGCCATTCAGCCGGGCGGCTGTACTGCGGATATTCGAGCAATCCGCCTTCCAGGGACTCCGCGCTGCCGGACTCCTCGTTCGAAAGCACGCCGGGCACCATGCGGGCGATGGCATCCACCATCACCATGGCGGGCAGTTCGCCGCCGGTTAAGACATAGTTTCCGATCGAGACGGGCTCTGCCCCGATCTCTTCCAGAACACGCTCGTCCACACCTTCGTAGTGGCCGCACAAAAGGATGAGCTCCTCTTCCCCGCTGAGTGTTTTTGCCATGGACTGGCAAAAGAGCGGTCCCTGCGGCGTCAGATAGATGCAGCGCGGCGTATGGCCGACCGATTCCACTACCGCCCGCCACGCGTCGTAGACCGGCTGTGCCTGCAGGATCATGCCGGCTCCGCCTCCATAAGGGTAGTCGTCCACCTTGCGGTGCGGATCGTCCGTGTAGTCGCGGATGTCCACCATGTGCAGTTCGATCAATCCGTGTTCCATCGCGTTTCCGATGATGCTGGTCGCGAGTCCCTCGCGCACCATATCCGGAAACAATGTCAAGATATGAAACCGCATAGTTCCTCCGTCCGCCTCTAAAGGCCCGGCATCCGGTACACCGTGATGACGCCTGTCTCCGTGTCTATCTCCTTTACACAGTCGCGAATAGCCGGAAACAGAAGTTCTTTTCCTTCCGGATCCGCTACGACATAGACGTCATTGGCACCGGTCTGCATCACATCCGTCAGCGTTCCGAGTTCCTCCCCCTCCGTGGAGACAACACGCATCCCCACAAGGTCCGCGATAAAATGCTCCCCTTCCTCCAGGGGGATCGCGTCCGCGCGGGTCACATACAGTTCCGCGCCCCGATAGGGTTCAACCTCGTTGGCGTTCGAAAACTCCGCGAATTTTAAGATCACCTGGTCCTTGGCATAGCGGGCAGCAAGAACGTGCAGTTCACGTTCGCCCTTTCCGTTATCCGCGATCACCTGCTCCAGATCTTCAAAGCGCCGGATATCGTCCGTGGTCGGACGAACCTTCACTTCCCCGGCCACCCCGTGGGTGGTGGAGATGACGCCGATCCGAAACCGGTCTTTTTCATCAAACGTTCCCATTGCTATACGATTTCGACAACAACCTTCCGGCTTTCTTTCGAGGATGCCGCTTTTACCACGTCACGGATAGCCTTGGCGATCCGGCCCTGTTTCCCGATCACTTTTCCCATGTCGGAAGAGGCGACATGCAGTTCCAAAACGACCACGCGTCCCTTGTCCGTCACGTCGACCGACACCTCATCCGGATTGTCGACGAGTGCTTTTGCAATTACTTCCACCAGTTCTTTCATCTCGTTGTCCTCTCGAATCCGTTATTTTTCGATTCCCGCGATCTTTAAGATCTTGCCGACGGTCTCTGTGGGCTGCGCGCCGTTTGCCAGCCATTTCCTGGCCGCTTCCTCGTCCAGCTTGAACTCGGAAGGATCCTTGGTCGGATCGTAATAACCGATCTCCTCGATGAACCTGCCGTTACGCGGGCTTCTCGCGTCCGCCACGACGATCCGGTAGAAGGGATTTTTCTTTTTCCCGATCCTTTTTAAACGAATCTTTACTGCCATCTTACTGCTACCTCCTTAAAAATATATGCTAAAACGGAAGCCCGTTCATGCCCCCGAATCCGCCAAGCGCGTTTTTCCCTTTGCGTCTGCTGTTGTTCATCTGTTTCATCACCTTTTTCCCCTGTTCAAACTGCTTGATCAGGCGGTTCACTTCGCTGATGTCCACTCCCGCGCCGTTCGCGATCCGCCGCTTCCGGCTGGGATTTAAGATAGAGGGATTGTCCCGTTCTTCCGGTGTCATGGAATAGATGATCCCCTCGACCCGGGCCATCCGCTTATCATCCACGGCATCTTCCATCTGTTTCATCTGGGAGGAATTTACGCCGGGCATCATGCCGAGCACGCTCGCCATCCCGCCCATCTTCTTCATCTGGTTCATCGACTCGAGATAGTCGGAAAAGGTGAATTCCGCCTTACGCATGCGCTGTTCCATCTCGGCTGTCTTCTCCGGATCCGCCTCGGCCTCCGCCTTTTCAATCAGCGTTAAGACATCGCCCATTCCGAGGATCCGCGATGCCATCCGGTCGGGATAAAACGGTTCCAGATCCGAAAGTTTCTCGCCCATGCCGGCGTAAAAAATCGGCTTTCCCGTGACCGCGCGGATAGAAAGCGCCGCGCCGCCCCTTGTATCGCCGTCTAACTTTGTCAGGATCACGCCGTCGATGCCGATCTGCTCGTCAAACGCGCTGGCCGCATTGACCGCGTCCTGCCCGGTCATGGCGTCCACGACGAGGATCGTCTGTGTGACATTTATATTTTCCTTGATCCGTGACAGTTCCTCCATCATCTCGTCATCGATGTGCAGGCGTCCGGCCGTATCGAGGATCACGATGTTGTGCCCGTTTTTTTCCGCGTGCCGCACGGCCGCCTTGGCGATGTCGACCGGGTCCTGCGCGTCTCCCATGGAAAAGACATCAACGCCCTGTTTTTCCGCGTTGACTTCCAACTGCTTGATCGCGGCGGGGCGATAGACATCGCAGGCCGCAAGCAGTACTTTTTTGCCGGTCTGTTTGTACTTGCCGGCCAGCTTCGCCGCCGTCGTCGTTTTTCCGGCGCCCTGCAGGCCCACCATCATGAGGACCGAAGCCGCCTGCCCCGGAGCAAGCGCGATCTCCACGGGATCGGAGCCCATCATCTTCGTCATCTCTTCATCGACAATCTTGATGACCATCTGTCCCGGGTTTAACCCGTTCATCACATCGGACCCGATGGCACGCTCCTCCACCGCTTTTACAAACTGCTTGACTACGCGGTAGTTCACGTCGGCCTCGAGCAGTGCCATACGCACTTCCTTTAAGGCTTCCTTCACATCCGCTTCCGTGAGGCGCCCTTTGCTGCGCAGGTTCTTAAAGACGTTTTGCAGTTTTTCCGTTAAGCTGTCAAATGCCATATCGTATCCCCTCTTGGGAAAAATTCACCGGCCGCGTGCCGGATCACAGTTCTTCCAGAATGCGCTCGGAGAGGCGGTGGATCTCGCGCAGGGTCTCCGCGTCCGCCTGCGTCTTCCCGGCAGCCGCGTCGGGCTGCGGGGCGTCGCACTCTTCCGTCAGGGCCTGAATCCGCAGGACATCCTCGCGCGTCTGCATAAAGCGCTCCACGAGGTGAAGCTTTTCTTCGTATTCGGACAGGATCCGGTCGCAGCGCCGCACGAGATCGTGCACGCCCTGCCGGGTGATGCCGCGCTGTTCGGCGATCTCTCCCAGCGACAGATCGTTTAAGACCACGTCCTCATACACGCTCTGCTGATGATCTGTCAAGAGCTCGCCGTAGAAATCGTATAAGAGTACTTGTCGTCCAATCTTTTCCATACCATTCCCCCGCCTGCCACCCGCACAGACTACCATAAAAAAAGAAGGGTGTCAAGTATTTTCTCTTGACACCCGTTTTCTTTCCTTACGACTCACTCTGACTCTTTGGAGTCGAGCAGTTCTTTCTTTTTCTCCTCAAACTCTTCCGGCGTGAGGGCCCCCTCATCCAGCAGATCCTTATACTTTTTGATCTCATCGGCCGCGGAGGGCGCCGACGCGGACGCGGAATCTTCCAACGCCTCTCTTTCATTGGTATCCATGACGACCGTCAGGAGCGTTATGATCTTCTCCGCTGCTTCCGCCGCTTTTCGGTATGCCCGTGTATTTGTGTCCAAGGTGCTCGTGACCAGATCGATCCGGACCTGCGGGAATTTCTCATTGCGGGTGATGATCTTGATCGCGAGTTCATTCACGGTCTTGACGCTTTTTTGCGTGGCATTGCGCCCAACGACCGCACCTTCTTCGCCGAACAGAATGCCGCCGAGCACGGCACCGCCCAGCCCGCCGCGGCTGACCTCGTTCCCGTCCTCGACCAGCTGGAAATCGATCACATCGTCCCACGCGAGATAGATCTCGCCGTTTACGCGGATCAACCGGCTGATATTGTCCTCTTCAAAGTACGGTTTGACCTTGTCCGTCACATGAAAGACCGCCGCGTGCTCATCCATGCGTTTCTTGAGGTCGATGGAATTTTTCACCATATCGACCGTCATCTTGCGCCACGGCTGCGAGCGGTCATACCCCCGCTCCATGCAGGACTTGCAGATGCACCCGTCCTCCAGTTTTTTGCTCGCGACATTCACGTTGCAGACGCTGCAAATTTCCTCGATTTTCGCATTTTCCATAACTAGGTTTCCTCTCTTCCTGTCGTTTCGTTCCCTTTTATTTAGTATGTAAAGGTATTATAGCACACCTTGGCAAGTTCCGTAGCCGCGGACCCCGTAAATTCCCGTGAAATTCTCACTTGTCATTGTCCTTCGGATTCATCGTCCTCCGCGTTTTCCGTAAAGAGCGCCTCCACAAAGGCGTCCGCGTCAAACCGCTGCAGATCCTCGATGCGCTCCCCCACGCCGATATACTTCACCGGGATGCCGAGCTCCGCCTGGATCGCGACGGCGATGCCGCCCTTCGCGGTTCCATCCATCTTGGTCAGGATGATCCCGCTGATGTCCGCCACCTCGGAAAACTCCCGCGCCTGATTCAGGGCGTTCTGTCCGGTCGTCGCGTCCACCACCACGAGCGTCTCCCGGTACATCTCCGGGCACTCGCGCGTGAGGATCCGGTCGATCTTCTTTAATTCTTCCATCAGGTTCTTCTTGTTGTGCAGCCGTCCGGCCGTATCGATCAGGAGCATGTCCGCGCCGCGCGCCTTCGCCGCCTGCGCGGCGTCATAGACGACGGACGCCGGGTCGGCTCCTTCCTGTCCGCCGACGATCTCCACGCCGGCGCGGTTCGCCCATTCGCTAAGCTGTTCACCGGCCGCCGCGCGAAACGTATCCGCCGCGCCGAGGATCACACGCCTGCCACGCTCCTTTTGCTTTGCGGCCAGTTTGCCGATCGTCGTCGTCTTGCCGACGCCGTTTACTCCGATCACCAGGACCACGGACGGCTCGTCCTCAAAGCGGAAGTCGGTCTCCCCGGTCTGCATCTGATCCCGCAGGCTCTCAATCAGAAGCTGCCGGCATTCCTCCGGATCCCGGATGCCCTGCTCCTTTACCTTCTCCTGCAGCTCTTCGATAATATTCTCGGCCGCGTGCACGCCTAAGTCACTCAGGATCAGGACCTCTTCCAAGTCATCATAGAACTCTTCGTCGATCTTGGCCGACCCCTTAAACACGCTGTTCATGCCTGAGGCAAGATTACTTCTTGTCTTGCTTAAACCTCTAGCAAGACGTTTAAACAGCCCATTTTTTTCTTCAATCATATATGTTCCCTTCCATTTGCAAGGCTTTCTTGCTTGGCTTTTTACTGTGTGGATGGCGGCCCTGTGCAAAAGCACTTCATAAGCGAGGCGTTGGACGCCGCCGGTACTTGAAGGCGCGACAGCGGCTTCTTAGTACCGCTGCGTGCGGACATAGAGCGCGAGCGTCCACGCGTTGATGTGCTTTTGCACAGGGCCGCTCAAAAAAACCAACCTTAATCCAATTCCTTTTCGATGAGATTGACCGACACGAGCGCCGACACGCCCCTCTCCTGCATCGTGACCCCATACAGCCGGTCCGCTACATTCATCGTCCCTCTCCGGTGCGTGATCACAATAAACTGCGTATTCTTTGACAGCTTCTGCAGATACGACGCGTAGCGCACCACGTTCGTGTCGTCCAGCGCGGCCTCGATCTCATCCAGCAGACAAAACGGCGACGGTTTTAAGTTTTGGATCGCGAACAGCAGCGCGATCGCGGTCAGCGCCTTTTCCCCGCCGGAGAGCTGCATCATGTTTTGCAGCTTCTTTCCGGGCGGCTGCGCGATGATTCCGATGCCGCAGTCCAAAATGTCATGTTCCGTATCTTCCGTGAGTTCCAGCGTTCCTTTTCCGCCGCCGAACAGTTCCCCGAATGTCCGGTTAAACTCCTTTTGAATCTCGGAAAACTTCTCGGAAAACTGCTTTTTCATGCCTTCGTCCAAGTCCGCGATGATATCGAGCAGAGTCTTTTCCGCCTGTTTTAAATCCTCATACTGCGCCTTTAAAAACTCATATCGCTCCGAAACGTTCTTGTACTCTTCGATCGCGTTGACATTCACATCCCCCAGTTCCCGAATCTCGGCGCGCACCTGCGCGATCTGTTTGCGAAGCTCCGTAATGCCGGGCAGCTCCTCCGCGCGCAGTTTTTCCGCCTCGCGGTATGTGAGTTCATATTCCTCCCACATATACTCCGTCTGTGTCTCCCGCGTCTGTTCCAACTTCTCCTGTCGATCGTTCAAGCGGAAGATCTCCTTGTCCAGGCGGGAAATCTCCTGCGCCATGGCTTCCCGCTTATCAAAGAATTCTTTGTGATCCGTGGTCATCTGCTCTTTTTTCGCGACACAGGCTTCCAACTGTTCGGACAATTCCTCCCGCTCGTTCCCCGCGCGCTCCCGCGCCTCGATCAGCCGGTTGATCTCGTCCTCTCTTTTCCCGATCTCCTCGCCGCTTGCGGAAGCGCTCTGGAGCACCTCCTGCCGCGCGTCGTGAAATTCCTGCATCTCCTGCTCGATCCGCGCGATATTTTCTCCGGAAAAATCGGATTTCTGCTGCAATTGCGCGAGCGTGACATTCATCTCCGAAAGGCTCTGCTGCAGTTCCTCCGCTTCCGTGTTCTTCTGTTCCAGTTCTTTCGCGCGCTCTTCCCCGGCAGCGTTCAATTCCGCCTCCCGGGACCGGGAACTCTCCAACCGGAGCTGCATCTGCTCCTGATCGACCGCCAGCTCACTCTTTTGATCCTCGAGCGCCTGGATCTCTTCCCGGATATTCCGATAAAACGCGTCCTGCTGCGCCTTTTCTTCCTCCAGGTGCTCCGCCTCGACCTGCGCGGTGTTCTGCTCGATCGCCAGTTCCTGCTGAGAGGTCTCGACCTCATCCAGATCGTCCTTTAAAAGCTCCTCCGCCGTTCGGACATCCGCAAGGCGCGCGGTGAGCGTCTGCTCTTTCTTTTCGAGACCCGCGATCGTCTTTTCCAGTGCTTCGATCTCCCGGCTGCGCCCGAGCAGGCTGCTTTCATTTTTAAACGCGCCGCCGGAAAGGGATCCGCCGGGACGCAGGTATTCCCCCTCCAATGTAACGATGCGCATCGAATACTTGTACTTTTTCGCGATCGCGAGCGCGTGATCGATCGTATCCACCACGAGCACGCGGCCGAGGAGATGTCCGATGACGCCCTGGTACTCCTCCTCCGCTTTCACAAGCGTGTCGGCCAGGCCGATCACGCCAGGCTCCTCCAGCGCCTTTTTCTCCGGCACTTCCTTCGGGGCCGAGACACTCGAAAGCGGCAGGAATGTCACTCTGCCGTAACGGTTCTCCTTTAAATAGGCGATCATCTGCTTCGCCGTCTTCTCATCCCGGGTGACCACATTTTGGATATTGCCGCCCAGCGCGGTCTCGATGGCGGTCTCGCAGCGTTTGTCCACCCGGATCAGGTCGGCGACTACACCGCAGATCCCTTTGGTGTCCGCCTTGTTTTCCATAACATGGCGAACGCCGCTTCCATACCCGTCATAGCGCTCCGCCATGTTCTTCACGGTTTCCAGACGGGAGGACTCCCGATGGTACTGCTGGCGGAGTGTATCGAGTTCGCCCTGCAGATCCTGGATCTGCGTGTTCCACTTTTCCCGCTTCGCCCGCAGATCACTTTGCTTCTTGTCCAGATCCTTTCCCCTGCGAGTCAGTTCCTTCAGCGTCTTTTGCTGCGCGGCCAGCCGTCCGGATACATCCGTCTCCGTACTCTTTTGCTCCAGAAGCTGCGCGTTTAACTGCGCCTGGCGGATATTCGCCTGCTCGATCATGGTGTGAAAGCGCTGCCCTTCACCCTCCATCGCGGCACGCGCGTCGAGAAGCGAGAGGATCTCCTGTTTTCCCTTCTCGATTTCCTGCTCCGTCTGCGCCGCGGAGGTAAGAAGACGCTCCAGGGATTCCCGCAGATCTGCCTGCTCTTTTTCGATCGCGGCGATCTGCGCGTCCGTCCCGGCCTTTTCTTCCCGATAGGCCGCTCCGGTCTCTTCGCGACGCGCGATCTCCGCCTCCAGTTCCCCCAGACGCTCCTGCCCGTGCGATTCACTCTGCCGGATCGCCTGAATCTGTTCGCGCAGCACGTTGATCCGGCCCTCATTCTTCTCACGCTCGACATCGCTTTCACTGATGCGGTTCTGCAGCGACGTGATCGCGTCATCGTTCTCCTTGATCTCGCGGTCTAAGTCTTCGTATTTTTTCAGTGTCGCGGCAAGTTCCTCCTGCGCTTCACGCATCTGGTCTTCCGCGATCTCCTGTTTTTCCGCGATGGACGCGCCGTCCGTCTCCACGCGGTCCATCTCGCGCAAAAACACATTGACCTCATAGGATTTTAATGTGTCCTTTTTCTTTAAATAGACCCGCGCATGCTCGGCCTGCGCGGCGAGCGGCCCGACCTGCCGTTCGAGTTCCGAGAGGATATCCGTGACACGCGCCAGATTTTGCTGTTCACTCTCCAGCTTGCGAAGTGTCGTCTGCTTGCGGCGTTTAAATTTGACGATACCGGCCGCCTCGTCGAACAGCTCGCGGCGTTCCTCCGGTTTGCCGCTTAAGATCTTGTCGATCTGTCCCTGCCCAATGATGGAATAGCCTTCCTGCCCGATGCCGGTGTCGTAGAACAACTCCTGAATGTCCTTTCGGCGGCACGCCGTCCCGTTCAAGAGATACTCGCTCTCTCCGGAGCGGTACACCCGCCGGGCCACGGTCACCTCCGTGTAGTCGAGTGCCAGAAAGTGATCGGAATTGTCAAATGTGATCGCCACATAGGCAAAACTCACCGGCCGACGGCTCTCGGTCCCAGCGAAGATGACATCCTGCATGCCGCTGCTGCGCAGCTGGCTTACCTTCTGTTCGCCCAGCACCCACCGGACCGCGTCGGCGATGTTGCTCTTGCCGCTGCCGTTCGGACCCACGATGCCCGTGATCCCGTCATGGAACTCCAGGACGATCCGCGTGGCAAATGATTTAAATCCCTGTATCTCAATCGACTTCAGATACATTTGTTCCTCCCAGCATCAGAATGGTCTGATAGGCAGCCTCCTGCTCCGCGGCTTTCTTCGTGTGTCCCTCGCCGCGGCCTTTTTGCTCCCCATCGATGCAGGCGTCCATGACAAAGCTCTTGTTGTGGTCCGGACCGCTCTCCTCTACGAGCACATACGTAAGCTCGCCGAGATTCCGCCCCTGCACGATCTCCTGCAGGATCGTCTTGCTGTCATAAAACAGCTGCATATGTTCCGGATCGTTTAACACAAAGCGATAGACGAACTCCTCCGCGCTCGCGAAGCCGCCGTCCAGATAGATCGCCCCGATCACGGCCTCCAGCGCGTCCGAGAGGACAGACTTGCGCCGGCGTCCTCCGGTCTGCTCCTCGCCTTTTCCGAGCAGCAGATACGGTCCCAGCTCCATCTCGCGCGTGCAAAACGCCAGTGTCTGCTCACACACGATGGCGGCCCGCGTCTTGGACATCTCTCCCTCCGTCCAGTCGGGATGTTCCCGATAGAGAAATTCGCTGGTGATGATCTCCAAAACCGCGTCTCCCAAAAATTCCAGACGTTCGTTATCTCCGTGCTTGGGCAGATGGTGCTCATTGGCATACGAACTGTGCGTCAACGCCTGACGCAGCAACTGCTCATCCCGGAACGAATAACCGATCTCTTCCTGAAATTTTAGCATGTCTTCCATTTTGTTTTGGGAGCTCCTTTCCATGATCCCTGCAAGGGGAAGGCTGCTGCAAGATCTGCAACAGCCCGTTTCTCACCGTCTATATCAATCTCTTGTCTTTTGCTTCCTGTTCTTGCGGAACATTCTTCCGAATCTGTTCCATGGCATCCCCGACGGTCCGGATCTTGTCCGCCTCATCCGCCGGGATCTCCACGCCCAGTTCTTCCTCCACCGCCGTGATGATCTCAAACAGATCCAGCGAATCCGCGTCGAGATCCTCAAACGCGGTGTCTTCCGTGATATCTTCCGGTTCCACGCCAAGCGTCTCTGCTATGATATGCTGAATTTTTTCGAATTCCATTCCGCCTCTATTTCCTCCAACGAGATGACACGCGTCTTATGAGGCAGCCTCCTCCTTTTCGCGGGAGATCGCTTCCCGGATCGCGTCGCCTATGCCAAGCTGTTTGTACGTCGCGCAATGTAAAATGGCGTGTTTGATGTCAACCGCTTTGGCACTCCCGTGCGATTTTATCACGAGTCCCTGACATCCCAAAAGCGGCGCGCCTCCGTAGATGGAAGCGTCAAACGACTTTAAGGTCTCCTGCAGAGCAGGCCGCACCAACGCGCCGCCAATCTTCGAGCGCAGGTTCATCCTCATGCCCTCTTTGATCTTGGTAAGCATCGTATCCGCCACGCCCTCATAGAGTTTTAAGACGACATTCCCGGCAAAGGCGTCGCAGACGATGACATCCGCCTGCCCATGTGGGATCTCGCGGGCCTCGATGCTGCCGGTGAAGTTGATCCCATTAAGCTGCCCGAGGAGCGGATATGTCTCCTTGACGAGCGCGTTTCCTTTCTCCTCTTCGGCACCGATGTTGAGGATCGCCACCCTCGGATTCGGAATTTCAAACAGCCGCTGCGCGTAAACAAAACCCATCAGCGCATACTGCACGAGATGGGAAGGCTTGGCATCCACATTCGCGCCGCTGTCGATCAGGAGCGCGAACCCATTTTCCGTCGGAATGATCGGTGCCGTCGGCGTGCGTTCCACGCCCTTGATCCGGCCGACGATCGTCTGTCCGCCGACCAGGACCGCGCCGGTGCTCCCGGCCGACACAAACGCGTCCGCCTCGCCCGCGCGCACCATTTTCATGCCGACCACGATCGAGGATTGTTTCTTTGACCGGATGGCGGCAACCGGAGAGTCCGTCATTTCAATGACCTCCGGGCAATCCACCGTTTCGATCCGTTCCGGATCGTATGTGTACTTGGCCAGCTCAGCGTCCATCGCCTCCTGCCGACCGGTTAAGATCACGTGAATGTTCCGGTCGGCCTGGACCGCCTCCACTGCCCCTTTTATGATTTCGGCGGGGGCATTGTCGCCGCCCATCGCGTCCACCACGACGCGAACCGTTTCCGACATACTCCTGCCTCCGTAAGCTCCGTGTGGGGATCCGTCCGATCCCATTATTCCTTCATCTCTACCGTAAAGCCATGCTCTTCGTAGTATTTCGCAGCGCCCGCGTTGTACGGGACGGTGGTCACGCTTGCCGCGTCCTCCAGATTGAGCTCGGTACCTTTCTCATGTGCCTCCTGAAGATCGAGAAGATTATCAAAGATGCCGGAGACGATCTTGTAGCCGTCTTCCTCCGACACATCGTCGGATGCGATCAGAATGGCATCCACATCCACAGTCAGGATATCCTCATCCGTTCCGTACACGTCGGCATCAATCGTGCAGTATCCATAATAGGGGGAAATCTCCTGCAGCGCTTCCACGTGTTCTCTGTCCACACTGAGGATATAGACCGGCATCTCTTCCGCCAGGGTCGAGATCGCCTGTGCCGGCGCGCCGGCCACGACGAACGCCGCGTCGATCGACCCATCCTTTAAGCTCTCGGTGCTCTCGCCAAAGCCCTGATAGACCGGATTGATCTGGCTCTCCGAGATGTCGTATACATCCAGCACATCAAGCGCGTTGTAATACACACCGGAACCCGACTCGCCAATGGATACAGTCTTTCCTTTCAGGTCCTCGATGTCCGTGATCGAGGGATCACAGGTGACGATCTGGACTTCCTCGGAATACAGCGACCCGAGCACGGAGAAGTTGTCCACCTTCTCGCCGTTGGCGAACAGCCGCGTGCCGTTGTAGGCATAAGCCATGACATCGGACTGCGTAAACGCGACATCCGCCTTGCCGCTCTTGATCTCTTCCAGATTGTCCTGCGAGCCGCCGGAAGTCTCCACCAAAAGACCGAGCTTTGTCGAGTCCTCGATCACCTCCGCGAGCTCCTTGCCAAAGGAATAGTACGTACCCTGGTCACCACCCGTGTAGAACCGCATCTCACGATTCCGTGCACATCCGGCCAGCATCACCGCCAGCAGACATGCCACCAGTACAAAACTGATTATTTTCTTTTTCATGGTAATCTCCCTTCTACATTGCCCTCCTCGCTGCCTGTGAGAAATGTAGGGGGACGCGCCGAGCACTGGTCTCGGGAACTTGCGCTCGTCGCTTATCGTTCATAATACCATGGAAATTTCACGCAGCTTTCAAATGCCTTTCAAGCACCTTGTGTGCAAACTTTTCGTGATACTAGTAAACAAGTCTCCCCTGCATTCATCTTCTGTTTTATTATACATGAAAAGCCGTCTGTCTGACAAGCATTTTTGAGGCAAAAAAGAAAGGATCCGGCCTTTCGGCCGGATCCATGAGCGTTCTTGGATCAATCCATTTTTATGATCTCTTTTTTGTTGTAACTTCCGCAATTTTTGCAGATTCTGTGAGGAACCATCAGCTCGCCGCATTTGCTGCAGCGCACCAGTGTGGGGGAGGTCATTTTCCAGTTGGCTCTCCTCCGGTTCCTTCTTCCCTTGGATGATTTATTTTTAGGGCAGATTGACATTACAACACACCTCCCTTGTTCGTTTCGCAATCACGCAAAGACCATTATATCGGTCCGTATCGGGTTTGTCAACCGAAACTTTCCGACCGGTCCACGGCTTTGCGTCTCACTTTACGAGGGCGACGGTGTCGCGGGCGATCGCCAGCTCTTCATCCGTCGGAATGATGCAGACTGTCACCTTGGAATCCGGCGTGGAGATGATGAGGTCCTCCCCGCGGTGTCCGTTGGCTTCCTCGTCGAGCGTGATGCCGAGATAGCCCAGATGCTCACATACTTTCTTGCGGACGGTCGGCGCGTTCTCGCCGATGCCGGCCGTAAACGCGATGGCGTCCACACCGTTTAAGGCAGCGCAATAGGAGCCGATGTATTTTGCCACACGGTAGCTGAACACTTCGATCGCGGCCGCGCAGAGCTCGTTGCCGTTGTTCATGCCCTCCTCGAGGTCACGGAAGTCGCTGGACGTCTCGGAGATTCCCAGGACACCGGATTTTTTGTTCAATACATCCATGATGCCGGCAATGTCCAGGTTTTCTTTCTCGGAAATGTACTCGATGATCGCCGGATCGATGTCGCCGGAGCGCGTGCCCATCACCAGGCCCTCGAGCGGGGTAAGTCCCATCGAGGTGTCCACGCTCTTGCCGTTTAACACAGCCGAGATGGAGGCGCCGTTGCCGAGGTGGGCGACGATGATCTTTGAATTGTTGATGTCCATGCCCAAAAACTCTGCCAGATGCTTTGATACAAAGCTGTGGCTCGTCCCGTGGAAGCCATAGCGGCGCACGCCGTATTTATCATAGTATTCGTAGGGAAGACCATAGAGGTATGCCTTCTCCGGCATCGTCTGATGGAACGCGGTGTCGAACACACCCACCATCGGCACGCCCGGCATCAGATCCCGGCAGGCATAGATTCCGATCAGGTTGGCCGGATTGTGAAGCGGCGCGAGCTCGTTGCACTCTTCCACAGCCGCGAGCATCTCGTCCGTGATGAGCGCGGAGGACGCGAACTTTTCTCCTCCGTGCACGATCCGGTGCCCGACGGCACCGATCTCGGAGAGATCCTTGATTGCTCCCGTTTTTTCATTCACCAGCGCGTCAATTACGAGCTGGATGGCCTCTTTGTGCGTCGGCATGGAGGCATCCGACTCCTCCTTGTCGCAACCGATCTTCTGATAAGTGAGCCTTCCGTCGATCCCGATGCGCTCACACAAGCCCTTCGCCAATACACTCTCCGTCTCGGAGTCGATCAGCTGATACTTCAGTGACGAACTGCCACAGTTGATAACTAAAACATTCATGACTACTTCCCCTTTCTTAACATGACAAACCGTATCCTATTTAATTATAATCCAATCAAACGAATTATCAAGCGGTTTTCCGAATCCTTTTACCAGCGGTTGGTCCGCTCCCTCACATCCCAAAGGACGGATCCATACCAGTTGTGGGATTCGTCCCGGAAGATGCCGTCCTCGGCCTGTTCCATCAGCATCTCATAGGCCTTTTCCACTCCGTCCGGCCCCGGCATCCGGTCCCGGCAAAGTCTGTGGAGTTCGTCCTCCACCATGGGACGGGTAATCTCACGCTCGTCCACATGTACCACATCGTAGTAGGAGGTCTCAGGAAAATAGCCCATCAGGTAGACGATGCTGTTTAAGTAATGAAACCACTGGCCTTCCCACGCATGGTGCACGATATCTGCTCCGAGCAGGTCGGAAAGCGCCTGCTGCATCTGCCCCACGCTGTAAATGCAGGTCGTATTGCAGCACCAGCCGCGGCTCATCGCGATCATTTTATCGATACAGGCAACCCTGTTGATCGCCGGCGTCATGGAGGAAAAGACCAGGTCAAACTGTTTCTCCCAGCCCATCTCTTTAAGCGACACTTCCTTAAAATCACAGACAACAAAGGATGTGTTGGAGATGCCGCGCGCCGCGCAATTTTCCTCGGCGTACTCGAGCATCTTCGGGGAGAAATCGGTCCCCGTCGCGTGATGGGCCTTCTCGGCAAACGCCGCCACGAAAAGCCCCGGCCCGCAGCCAATGTCGATCACATCGCAGTCCGGTCCCAGAATGCCGTGGCGCTCAAATAAACCGACCGCCTCCTCGATGCGGCGATCCGTCAGCCACCGCTTGGAAGCCTCGGCGGCCCAGCCGGGCGCCCGCTTGTCCCACTCCTCCGGGCTATGCTTGACGCCGCTTCCCCTCTTTTCTTCCCACAGTTCGTGGTACATTTCCAATAACTCTTTTGAACTAGCCATATGTGCCTCCTGTTTATCATATATTTTCCGGGGAAAGGTCGTGGCGCGCCAGACGCTCCCAGGCGACCTCCTCCCACTTTGTTCCGGGTTTCCCATAATTGCAATAAGGATCGATGGAAATGCCGCCGCGCGGCAGGAATTCCCCCAACACCTCGATGTATTTAGGGTCCATCACCTTGATCAGGTCTTTCATGATGATATTGACGCAGTCCTCGTGAAAATCCCCGTGGTTGCGAAAACTGTAGAGATACAGCTTGAGCGATTTACTCTCCACCAGCCGCTCGTCCGGTACGTAAGAGATCGTCACGGTCGCGAAATCCGGCTGCCCCGTAAGCGGGCACAGCGAGGTGAACTCCGGACAGTCAAACTTCACGAAATAGTCGTTGTCCGGATGCTTGTTCGGAAAGGTCTCGAGCACCTGCGGCGCGTAGTCGGTCGGATACTCCGTGCGTTTGTCTCCCAGCAGGGTGACGCCTTCCATTTCCTCTTTCGTTCTTCCTGTAGACATGGGATTGCCTCCTTTAATTGAGTGCGGGATCTTCTACCCCGTTAAGCTGAAATGCCCGCGCGCGGTCACGGCAGGTGCCGCAAACGCCGCAGGGGCGCTCGCCGCCCTCATAACAGCTCCAGGTCAGTTCATAGGGCACGCCCAAGCGCAGCCCCTCGCGGACGACATCTGCCTTGGTAAGCGTTACAAACGGTGCCTCCAGACGCAGCCCGCCGCCGCTCCCGCTTTGGATCGCTGCGTCCATGGCCTCGACAAACTCCGCCGAGCAGTCCGGGTAGGCATTGCCCGCCGCGTCATCGCTGTGGGCGCCGTAGCAAACCACTTCACAGTCCTTCGAGAGCGCGACGCTCGCCGCGGCCGAGAGGAAGAGTCCGTTGCGGAACGGCACATAGGTGGAAACCGGCGCTCCCTCTGTCTCCTTCTGCTGGTCGGCGTAACTCTTCTGCGGGATCTCCCGCTCAGAATGCGCCAGCAGCGAACAGTCGCTTTCCGCGAAGACATTCGTCAAATCAAGACAGAGGTGCTCCACCCCGTAATGGGCCGTCACCTTCTTCGCCGCTTCCAGCTCCTTCGCGTGCTTTTGTCCGTATGTGATGGACAGCGCGACCACGTTCTCACGCCCGTATTGTTCTACGGCGAACGCAAGGCAAGTCGTCGAGTCCACGCCGCCGCTTGTAAGAACCAACGCTTTCATGGATGCCTCCTCTACCGTACGCTCTCCAGCAATGCAGGGTCTGTCTTAAACCGACCGCGTAACGTGGACGTCGCAGCCTTCGCGTTTGCCTTCCCAATGCCGCGCGCCGTCATGCAGCTGTGACATCCCTCGATCAGGACCGCCACATCCTCCGACCCGGTCACCATGGACATAATCTCGGCGATATCCGATCCGATCCGCTCCTGCACCTGCAGGCGCCGGCATACCATATCCGCGATCCGCGCGATCTTGCTCAAGCCGATCACCTTCCCGTTCGGCACATAGGCCACGGTCACCTTCATGTCATAGATCAGCGCCAGATGGTGCTCGCAGTAGCTGAAGACGTCGATATCCCGCACCACGATCACATCGCTGCCCGCCTCCGGCAGGTCCAGATCCTCGGAAAAGGTCTTGTCAAACATCTCCGCGATCTGCGCGTTCGTGTAGTTCATCCCCTCGAACACTTCCTCGTACATGCGCGCGACGCGCTCCGGCGTCTCCCGCAGGCCTTCCCGCTCGGGATCGTCACCCAGGGCCACCAGAATTCCTCTTACATGTTCTTTTATCGCATCGTAATCAATCACTTTTTGTTCGCTCCTCTCGCTGTGTGAACCTGCCGTTACTGTTTTCTCTCTATACTTTGCAACATCCTCTGCCGCTTCTCGGCTCCGCGCTTCTCCTCGCCAAGGCCCATGCCTATACGCCGCGCCGGTCCGCACCCCAGATGATCTTGTGCAGCTGCAGCTGCAGCGTGACGTCGTTTAAGTGATGCTCTTTCATATAATCCACGATCTCCTCCGGGTCGATCGCGCCATACACCGGGCTTATGAACACCCGGCATCGCTCCGTCAGATGGTACTCTTCGATGATCTCCCGCGCGCGGTCCAGATCGCTCCGGTCCGTCACGACGAACTTCACAGTGTCTTCCGGTGTCAAAACAGAGAAGTTCTCCGGCCGCATCCGCTCCTCCATCCCACTGCCCGGCAGTTTGTAGTCCATGGTGATCGAGGGCCGCTTTGCAGGTTCCGTTTCTGACGATGCCAACAGAACGCCCGCCGCGGATTCGCCCTCGCCTTGCGCGGCGAACGCGTCCGCGTAACCCTCCAGCGGAATGCTCCCGTTGGTCTCGATCTCTACGCGGAGTTCCGGCTCTTCTGCCAACGCGCGGAGCAGTTTCTCTATGCCCTCCTGCAGCAACGGCTCCCCGCCGGTTAAGGTCACGTTGCGGATCCCGGCGCGCCGGACGCTCTCCACAATCTCCTCCGTGGAGAGTTCCTCGTATTTTGCGTCGTCCCGGTTGGCCCACGCCGTGTCACAGTAGGCGCAGCACAGGTTACAGCCGCGCATGCGGATAAACAAAGCCAGTTCTCCCGCAAGCGGGCCTTCGCCGTTGATACTCGTAAACATCTCCACCACTTGAAATCGCGCCATTTACACCTCCGCCCGATAAGTCGCGCAGTTATCCGGTGTCTCGTACACCGCGACCGACTGCATGGGATAACCCTTTCCGACAAGCCAGTCATAGAAATCCTTCGCGAAACATTCCGCCGTAGGACGAAACGCCACCTCGGTCAGGGCAAAGCCCTCGTCGTCCGCGAGCGCGCGGACCGTCGTCTCCCGGAGCGTTCCCCGTTCGTAGATCAGTGTGTGGTCATACCGGTCCGCCCGTTCTTTTAAGTCCCGCTTCAAGTCGCCGAAATCAGCTACCATGCCGCGGGCCGGGCCTTCCTCAGACAGCGCGTCCGCCGCGACCTCCGCGAGAACGCGCCAGCGGTGCCCGTGCAGATTGCTGCACTTGCCGTCATAATCGGCCAGAAAATGCGCGGCGTCAAAATGTTGTTCGATTCGGATCGTATACATGCGCTTACTCCTTTTTTCGAATCGGGCAGGGACTCCTGCCCGTCGCGCGGGGAGGGTGCTGCGAAGCAGCAAAATTCCTTGCCCGACCCTGCGCATAAAAAAAAGTCATGGAAACCATGACTTTGCCCCGCGCAGAAACTTGCGCGGGACTTCTAAGTCCCGGTTTTACTTTACGGCGGGAGGGTACCAATGAACCGCCTGTATTTCTATTTCTATTTCTGTTTCTGTTTCCGTTATCCTTCTTCTTCGATCAGCTCCAGGATCGACGTCAGCTCACTCCCCGTCGGCGGCGCCGTCATAAGCTCTTGATGCGTTCCTTCCTGCGTGACATTGCAAAGCACATCGTTTTCCCCTTTTGACCCCTTCTCGATCAGGTAATAGTGGGCCTCCTCGCCCGCGGGTTTCCAAATGATATAGATCTCCACCGCGATGTGCGGATTCATCCCTTTTGCCGGAAGCTCAAGGCAAAAGGCCGTTGTGTCTTCATCGATCCCCAGTTCCATAAGGGCAAAGTCATCCTCTGTGTAAGGGCTTGGCACTTTGTCACCATACGGCCTGGAATACAGTTCGCAGAGGAAGGCCGTACCTCTCTCCTGCAGCTGCGTTATAAAGTCTTCCTTCTCCGCGAACAGACGCTTCGGAATTTCCGCTTTTTCCACGGTGTTGCGGGCCAGCACGGTAAACTCCTCTTTGCTCACCTTCTTGACCTGTTGCTGCTGTGGCATATTGGAAAAATCAAGCCCAAACGCTTTGCTGCGAATGATAAACCCCTGCCCCTGGGGATTGATGATCACGCCGTCTAAGTGCAGCGCCTCATTCTGCACGTTGCGAATGATCTGGTCGGTCGTGATCCGGATCATGTGGGGAAAATCTTTTGTCTCCTTGATTTTTTCCCCGGAGGTAAAGACCGGCGCGAACAGCTGCCCTTCGGAATTCTTGATCGAGATCGGAACCATCGGTACGTTTTCCCCCGGTTTCAGCGGCTTCCCCTGCAGGATCTTCATGACCGAGGTCCTGTCCGCGTCCTTCGGAAACGAGACCGGCACGATCACTTCCGCCTTGAGAAAAATCTCAAGCAGAATCTCCAGTTTCTTCGGATCGTTTTTTGCCGCAATGCAGTCCTCGATCGCCCCTTCCAAGGCACTGTTGTTCAGATTGCGTGTGATGTTTGCCAAAATTTTTACATTCATATGCGTTCTCTCATGCGTTTTCCGTCTTGCTCTCCATGATCCCGCAGATCCTGTCGATACTGACATTTAACTGTCTGCTCTCATCGCGGATCCGAATCAGGTTGTTTCGTTCGTCCAGATAAAGGACCATTGCGCCAAAAAATCCGGGCGTCGCCTCAAACATCCGTGTCTGGTGCATTTGGATGTCACAGCGTTTCCCCACAAAGCGCGCGAACGGAGGGAGCTCATTGTCCCATCTCTCCGCTTCGATCCGGCCTTCCTTTTGCAGCAGGCGCTCTGTCATCCGCACGCCGATGATCTCCGTGATGTATCGTTTTGAAGCCAACCCATACCTGCCCCGAAAGCGAAACAGCACATACTCCGGATCGGAGGAGAGGATGCCGACGCGGGCATATCCCACGTCCTGTCCCACCATGTTGATCGTGCAGTATCTGCCGTGGGTCGGCGTCGTGATAAACGGTTTTTCGGGTTCGTGAACCCATTTTTCCTGCGGCATGGGCACCTCAAAGTTTTACATCTTTTAACAGATCTCCGAGAGAGGTGCCGACCGATTCCGCTTTTGGAAGCTCTACGCGGGCTTCTTCCTCTTTCTTCTTCTGCTCTTTCAATGCCTTGATGGAAAGCTTCAACTTCCCGTTCTGCTTTCCGATCACTTTCACGCGGACCTCGTCTCCGACCTTCAACTCATCGGACGGATGCTTGATGTGATTTAATGAAATCTGGGAAATATGGACGAGTCCGGACAGGCCGTTCCCGATATCCACAAAGACGCCATAGTCCTGCACGCTGTCTACTTTACCCGTGAACACCTCGCCGACCTTTACTGCCTCGATTTTCTCTTTTTTCGCGTTGTCCCGTTCTTCCTTCAGGATTTCCCGCGCGGACAGGACCAGTTTGTCCGCGTCCTGGTCCGCGGTAATGATCCGGACCTTGACGGTCTTGCCGAGCCAATCGTTCAGATCGTTGACCCTCTGGAGACTGAGCCGGGATGCCGGGATAAAGCCGCGGATCCCCTCGACAAGCGCGATCACGCCCTTGTTTACGATACCGGTGATCTCCACCTCAAGCTCGGTGCCCGCTTCCTGCATTTCCTTGATCTTCGACCAGGCGATCAGCGCGTCGGTGTCGTGCACGCCGTCTCCCATCATATCATAAGACTTCTCCAGGGCGCTCCCCATCTCATCCATGGACGGGGCGGCCGGCGCTTTCGCCGCGGACGCCTCTGCCGCGGGCGCCTCTGCCGCGGGCGCCTCTGCCGCAGGCTCTTCTGCTGCGGGCTCTTCTGCCGCAGGCTCTTCTGCCGCGGGCTCTTCTGCTGCGGGCTCCTCCGCTGCAGGCTCCTCCGCTGCGGGCTCCTCCGCTGCAGGCTCCTCCGATGTGGATTCCTCCGATGTGGATTCCTCCGGCATCGTCTCTTCCGTCTTCGGTTCCGTTTCCTCGTTTAATTCTTCAAATACCACAATACTTCTCCTTCTTTATAAAAAGATACTGCCTTAACCTACTCTATATCGTAATCTGCCGTATGCGTCAGCAGTTCAAAATGGGGATAATATGTAAAAATTGCCTTGCCCTTCAATTCTTTATTCGTCACGTAGGTATATTTTTCGGCCTCCGCCGCCGAGGACACCAGCCCTTCGTTTAACGCCTCCTGGGCCCAGACACGCGAATCCGCGGAATGATTGCGGTTGTCCCCCAGCACAAAGTAACAGCCTTCCGGTACCTCGTAGTGGAGACCGTTGTTGTCCCAAGTCCATTCCTCTGCCAGATAATTCTCATTTAAGGGGGTGTCACTGCCATCGATATAGATCTTGCCCTCGCGGATATCCACCGTCTCGCCGGGCAGCCCGATCACGCGCTTGATAAACAGTTCGCTCTCATCCACGGGATACTGAAAGAGGACGAGATCCCCTCGCTCCGGTTCCTTAAACCAGTAAGAAAAACGGAACCCGATCAGACGGTCCTTTGTCATGACCGTCGGCTCCATGGATCCGGAGGGTACCCGCGCGTTGATAAGGATAAACGTCATCAGGACAAACACAACGACGACCACGATGATCAGCATATAAATCCAGCTGAGCACCTCGCGCCGCGTCGTATGTTGTTTTTCTGTGGGAGTGTCGCCTGGCGACTGCCCTCCCGTAGGATTCTCTTGTTCCATACCGCTCCTTACCGCCCGCTTGAATACCTGTTAAATCTCGATGTCCAACTCCACCGGGCAGTGGTCCGAACCCATCACATCGGTATGAATCGCCACGGACCGAAGCGCGCTCGCAAGGCTCTTCGACACAATAAAGTAATCAATACGCCATCCTGCGTTGTTTGCCCGTGCATTGAACCGATAGGACCACCAGGAATAGATGTCGGTTCGATCCGGATAAAAATACCGATACGTGTCAATTCTACCACGATTCAACGCGTTTGTCATCTTTTGGCGTTCTTCATCCGTAAACCCGGCGTTGTGACGATTTGATTTCGGATTTTTTAAGTCAATCTCTTCATGCGCCACGTTGAGATCCCCGGCATAGATCACGGGTTTTTTCTTCTCCAGTCCGCTTATGTAATCGGAAAAAGCGTCCTCCCATTCCATGCGATAAGCCAGACGTGTCAACTCGGTCTGCGAATTCGGCACATATACCGTGACAAAATAAAATTTCTCAAATTCGAGCGTGATGACCCTTCCCTCGTGGTCGAACTCGTCAATCCCGATTCCGTACGAAACGGAAATCGGATGCGCTTTTGTAAAGACCGCCGTGCCGGAATAGCCCTTTTTCTCCGCATAGTTCCAGTACTGTTCGTAGCCCGGCAGATCCAGCTCGATCTGTCCTTCGGAGAGCTTCGTCTCCTGCAGGCAAAAGATGTCGGCGTCCGCCTGCTTGAAGTAATCCAAAAATCCTTTTTTGACACAGGCGCGCAGCCCGTTTACATTCCATGAGATTAATTTCATAGCGTTCCTCTGCCTTGCCGCTCTTTTTTGTGGCAGCGCTTTGGCGCCCATCCGCTCCCGTCAGAAAACCCGTAAACTATCTAAGAAGAGAATTTACGGGATCTGTTTTTTCACATGAACTGTCGATCATAACTGTGGCGCGTCATTTTGCATAATCCGTAACCCGGCTCTCCCGGATCACATTGACTTTGATCTGACCGGGATAATCCAATTCCGCTTCTATCTGCTTTGAAATATCCCTGGCCATAACGACCATGTCCGCGTCACTGACCTGCTCAGGTAACACCATAATGCGAACTTCTCTGCCCGCCTGAACCGCAAAAGATTTTTCTACACCTTTGAAACTGTTGGTAATTTCTTCTAATTTCTTTAACCGGGTGGAATAGGTCTCCAGCGTCTCCCTTCTCGCGCCCGGACGGGCTGCCGAGATCGTGTCGGCTGCCTGAACCAGACAGGCGACCAGGGATTCCGGCTCGACATCGCCATGATGGGCTTCCACCGCATTGACGACGACTCCTGATTCTTTGTACTTTCTGCACAGCTCGACGCCCAGCTGGATATGGGATCCTTCCATCTCATGATCCACGGATTTCCCGATGTCATGCAGCAAACCCGCGCGCTTCGCAACCCTCTGGTCAATACCGACCTCCGAAGCCAACAGCCCGGCGATCTGCGCAACCTCAATGGAATGCTTCAACGCGTTCTGCCCATAACTGGTACGGAACCGCATACGACCAAGCAATCGAACAAGCTCCGGATGGATGCCGTGTACCCCGACTTCCAGCGTGGCGGCTTCGCCCTCCTCGCGGATGACGTTCTCCACTTCCTTCTGTGCTTTTTCGACCATCTCCTCGATCCGGGCGGGATGAATCCTTCCATCCACGATCAACTTTTCCAGAGCGATGCGGGCGACCTCTCTCCGAATCGGGTCAAATCCCGACAGGATGACGGCCTCCGGTGTGTCGTCAATGATCAGATCCACTCCGGTCATTGTCTCCAACGTGCGGATGTTGCGGCCCTCACGGCCGATGATCCGCCCTTTCATCTCATCGCTCGGAAGATTGACAACCGAAATCGTGGCTTCCGCCACATGGTCGGCCGCGCATTTTTGAATCGCGTTGACGATATACTCCTGCGCTTTCTTTCCGGCCTCTTCCTTGGCCCTTTCGTCCATCTCTTTGATGAGCTTTGCCGTATCAAGTTTTACGTCGTCTTCAACAGCTTTTAAAAGATACTCTTTTGCCTGTTCAGAGGTGAGTCCTGAAATTTTCTCCAGTTCCTGTAAGCGTTCCTCGTTTAACTTAGCGATTTCGTCTTTCTGTCGCTTGATGTCCTCTTCCTTTGCCGCGAGACTCTGTTCCTTGCGCTCCGCCGAATCGAGCTTCTTGTCCAGATTTGCTTCCTTCTGTTCAATCCGTCGTTCGCTGCGCTGAATCTCGGCTCTGCGGTCCTTAATTTCCTTGTCGAGCTCGTTTTTCGCCTTGATGGACTCTTCCTTGCTCTCCAGGGCCGCTTCCCGCTTTGTCGTCTCAGCCGTCTTCACGGCTTCATCGATGATTCCGCGGGCACGCTCTTCCGCGCTTCCGACTTTCGCTTCCGCATTTCTGCGGAACGCCGACCGTGACGCGAAAAACGTGATGAGAAAGGTGACGACAACAGCCACAACAGCCGCAATCACTACTGCTATGACAGTCTGCACTACAGGCACACCTCCTTATGAAATTTTTTCATTGCATCTACAACAAATGTACTATTTTACATACATACTCTGTCATAATCACAACAAATAAATCTTAAACTGTTTTAAAGATTATGTCAAGTCCAGCCGACGCCGGATCGCGGAAGACGAAAATCCCTTTCGCAGCAGATATTGGTAGGTCCGGCTCTTCTCCCGATCGTCCGCGTCTGCCGGATCAAATCCTCTCTTTGCAAGGATCCTTTCGAGCAATTCCTCCTCGTCCCCCGTATAATCCGACGCGATCGCCTGCTCGATCACATCCGAAGCGACCCCGCGCTTTAACAGCGCGGTCTGAAGCTCCCGGCGGCTCTTCGCGTCCTGATGGAAGCGGATGTAGGAAGCGGCGTAGCGCAGGTCATCAATGTAATGGTAAGACACGACATATGCCACGGCCTCGTCGACCAAAAACTCGGGATAGTGCCCTTCCCTGAGCTTTTGCCTCAGCTGCGCCTCCGTGCGGTCCTGTGTCTCCAGCAGATGCAGGGCGCGTTTTTTGACACGCGGCAGGAGCACCTCCGCGCAGAGACGCTCCCATTCTTCCCCGGAGAGCACGGCGCCCTCTTCGAGCCCGTAGGCCGCCGCTTCTTTCTCATAAATGGGAAAGGTTCCCACCTCATCGGTGCGAACCAGTAATCTTCCCTTCTTTTCTTTTTTTATCTCTAAAATATGCATTCGCGCGTCCCTTTATCACAGAACTTTCTGAATCGGCCACGTCCTCCCGGCCTCCGGGATGTGGGCTTTAGTCCGCGTCACTTTGGGCTGCGGGCTCTGCCGCTTCGGAATCCTCTCCGGCCGCCTGCTGTCGGTCGATCTCGTAGTGATCCCGCACCTTCTGTTCGATCTCCTGCATGACCTCCGGGTGCTCGGCCAAAAACAGCTTCGCGTTCTCGCGTCCCTGCCCGATCTTCTCTCCCTCATAGGCGTACCAGGCGCCGGATTTATTGACAATTCCAAGGTCCGACGCGAGATCCAGGACATCGCCCTCTTTCGAGATGCCCTGTCCGAACATGATGTCAAACTCCGCCTCCTTAAAGGGAGGCGCTACTTTGTTTTTTACCACTTTGATCCGGGTGTGATTGCCGATCACCTCGCCCGCCTGCTTGAGCGACTCGATCCGGCGCACGTCCAGCCGGATGGATGAATAGAACTTGAGCGCCCGGCCGCCGGTCGTCGTCTCCGGATTGCCGAACATCACGCCGACTTTCTCACGGAGCTGATTGATGAAGACGACGATGCAGTTGGACTTGCTGATGACCGCGGTCAGTTTGCGCAGCGCCTGCGACATCAGACGGGCCTGCAGGCCCACATGAGAGTCTCCCATGTCGCCCTCGATCTCCGCTTTCGGAACCAGGGCCGCCACGGAGTCGATGACCACGATGTCGACCGCGCCGGAGCGAACCATCGTCTCAGTGATCTCCAGCGCCTGCTCGCCGTTGTCCGGCTGTGAGATGTAGAGGTTGTCGATGTCCACTCCGATGGCGCGCGCGTAGGTCGGGTCGAGCGCGTGCTCCGCGTCGATAAAGCCGGCGATGCCGCCTGCTTTTTGCACCTCCGCTACCATGTGGAGCGCGACGGTCGTCTTGCCGCTGGACTCCGGGCCGTAGATCTCAACGATCCTGCCCTTGGGGACTCCCCCCAGGCCAAGCGCGATGTCGAGGCTTAAGCTGCCGGTGGACACCGTTTCCACATCCATCTGAATATTCGGGTCTCCGAGTTTCATCACGGATCCCTTTCCGTATTGTTTCTCAATCTGCGCGATCGCCGCGTCCAATGCTTTTTGTTTCTCATCCTGTTGTGCCATAGAGATTTCTCCTTCTCGAACTTATGTTCGCTTTCTTTAAACATAGTAATACAGTTTCCCGGAATTGTCAATCCCGGTTTTTGAAAAAGATTGGTTTTTTTGTTTTGTGAATCAATGGCGGAATCGCCGTGATCCGGAGCGTGGAAGACAGAACCTTCCTCCGAAGTGCTTTCATTATATCGGGCATGCGCAAAAAAAGCAATCTTTTTCACAAAAGGTTCACCTACAATTAATGAAACTGTGGTATAGTATCTAATGTATAAAAACCTCAGAAAGGGATTAAAAGACATGGGTAAAATCATCGGCATCGACCTGGGCACGACAAACAGCTGTGTGGGTGTCATGGAGGGCGGCGAACCCGTCATCATCACGAACGCGGAGGGGAGCCGGACGACGCCTTCCGTCGTCGCGTTCACGAAAAACGGCGAGCGCCTGGTCGGTGAGGCGGCAAAACGACAGGCCGTCACAAATCCGGACCGCACGATCACCTCGATCAAGCGGGAAATGGGAAAAAACTATACCGTCAAGATCGACGGCAAGAAATATTCACCGCAGGAGATCTCCGCGATGATCCTGCAGAAGCTGAAAAAAGACGCCGAGGATTATCTCGGCCAGCCGGTGACGGACGCGGTCATCACGGTCCCGGCCTACTTTGACGACGCCCAGAGAAAGGCGACAAAGGACGCCGGCCGGATCGCGGGCTTAAATGTGGAGCGCATCATCAACGAGCCGACCGCCGCGGCGCTGGCCTACGGGCTCGACAATGCCGCGCCGCAGAAGATCCTGGTCTACGACCTCGGCGGCGGCACCTTTGATGTGTCCGTCATCGAGATCAGCGAGGGGATGATCGAAGTGCTCGCCACCTCCGGCAACAACCGGCTCGGCGGAGACGATTACGACAAGCGGATCACGGACTATCTGCTCCGTGAGTTCGCGCGGCAGGAAAATATTCATCTGGAAAGGGATCCCGTCGCCATGAAGCGCGTCGTGGAGGAGGCGGAAAAGGCCAAGATCGCCCTCTCCACTTCAACGGAAGTGGAGATCAACCTCCCCTATATCGCGACGGGGCGCAACGGCCCGGTGCATCTGGAGATGCGCCTGTCCCGCGCGAAATTTGAGGAGTTGACAAAGGACCTGACCGAGAGTACGGCCGGCCCGGTGCGAAACGCGCTCTCCGATGCCAACGTACAGGCGTCGCAGCTGGGAAGGGTTCTTCTGGTCGGCGGTTCCACGCGGATTCCCGCCGTGCAGGAAAAAGTGCGCGAACTGACCCGGCAGGAGCCGAGCAAGAACTTAAACCCCGATGAGTGTGTCGCGCTCGGCGCGGCCATTCAGGGCGGAAAGATGGCAGGGGACAGCAACTTAAACGAGATCCTGCTGCTCGATGTCACCCCGCTCACCCTCTCGATCGAGACCGTCGGCGGCGTGGCCACGCCGCTCATCGAACGCAATACGACGATCCCGACCCGGTACAGCCAGGTGTTCACGACCGCGCAGAGCGGACAGACCTCCGTGATCATCAAAGTCTTACAGGGCGAGCGCCAGTTTGCCCGTGACAACAAAATCCTCGGACAGTTTACGCTGCGCGGGATCCGCCGCGCCCCGGCGGGCGTGCCGCAGATCGAAGTGACATTTGACATTGACGCGAACGGCATCTTCCATGTGTCGGCGAAGGACCTTGACACCGGCAAGGAACAGGGTATCACGATCACCTCCGGCACGAGCATGTCCGACAATGAAATCGAACAGGCCGTATCGGATGCCGCGGAATACGCGGCCACCGACACGCAGCGCAAGGAGAACTTTGACCTCTACGGCGAATCGGAGCAGCTGGTCCGCAAGACGTCCAATGCCTTAAACAAAGAGAGGAAAGGACTTGACAAAGATACAAAGACCCGGATTCGGAACGATATGGCAGCTTTGCAGAAAGCGATGCGCAAGGTCAGAAAACCCGACAGCATGACAGAGGAACAGGCGGCGGAGATCCGCTCCGCCAAAGCGCAGCTCGAGAGCTCCGCGGAGCCTGCGTTTCAGATGATGGGGGAAGGTTCGGAATAAAAAGCTTGACGCATGGGAAATGCATGATATAATGACTAGAGGCGTGCGAGAAAAGATTTATCAGACATGCACGGATCTTGAAACCGGAGGGGAGGTCAGAGGATATGGCGAACGTAGTCGTAAGAGAGAACGAGAGCTTAGACAGCGCGCTGCGCAGATTCAAACGAAACTGCCAGAAAGCGGGCATCCAGCAGGAGATCCGCAAGCGTGAGCATTACGAAAAACCGAGCGTCCGGCGCAAAAAGAAATCCGAAGCAGCCAGGAAACGCAAATACAACTAAGATGAGTAAGAGACCCGTCGCAAAGCGGCGGGTTTTATTATGCTTTTCTGGATAATCAAAACAGAATCTGCTACAATGAGGCGAGGAGGTACAGAGCCATGAAGAGAGTCATACTGATCGTTTTGGACAGCTTTGGGATCGGCGAGATGCCGGACGCGGCGGCGTTTGGAGACGCGGGAAGCGATACCCTCCATTCCGTGGCGAACAATCCCCATTTCTCCATGCCCCACACGATCGAGATGGGGTTGTTTAATATCGAGGGAGTGCGCGAACCGGGAGCGGCAGCGCGGCCGACCGGATCGTATGCCCGGATGACGGAGGCCTCCGCCGGGAAAGACACGACGATCGGACACTGGGAGATCGCGGGACTGATCTCGAAAACGGCGTTTCCGGTCTTCCCGGACGGATTTCCGCAGGAGATCATAGATCGCTTTGAAGCCGAAACAGGACGAAAGGTCCTCTGCAACAAACCGTACTCCGGGACGGAAGTCATCAAAGATTTCGGAGAGGAGCACATGAAAACCGGCGCGCTCATCGTCTACACGTCCGCGGATTCCGTGTTCCAGATTGCGGCGCACGAGGACATCGTACCGGTGGAGGAACTGTATCACTACTGCGAGATCGCGCGCGCGATGCTCGTCGGGGATCAGTACGGCGTGGGCCGTGTGATCGCCCGGCCGTTTGTCGGCGAACCGGGGAACTTTACCCGCACGAGCCGGCGGCACGACTTTTCGCTCAAGCCGCCCCGGGATACGATGCTCGACCAGTTAAAAGAGGCGGAATACGACGTCCTCGGCGTCGGCAAGATCAATGACATCTTCGCGGGGAAAGGCCTCACGGAGTTTGTGCGGACGACTGGAAATGACGAGGGGATCACGCGCACATTGGAATACATGGACCGAGATTTTGAAGGACTGTGCTTCGTGAACCTCGTGGACTTTGATATGCTTTACGGGCATCGCAACGACGCGGACGGGTATGCGCAGGCGCTGGCGGAGTTTGACAAGAGGCTGCCGGAGATCACGGCGAAGCTGCGCCCGGAGGATATCCTGATGCTTACGGCGGACCACGGCTGCGACCCGGCGACCCCGTCGACGGACCATTCGCGGGAATATACGCCGCTGCTTTTATATGGAACGCCGGTTCCCGCGGGGATCGACCTGGGAACGCGGCGGACGTTCGCGGATATCGGCGCGACGGTGCTGTCCTACTTTGGCGTGCCGCTGCACATTGATGGGGAGTCTTTGTTGGAGTTTTAAGTATGGGAAATCTGCAGGAAGAAATTGAAAAGAGGAGAACGTTTGCCATTATCTCGCATCCGGACGCGGGAAAGACGACGCTGACGGAAAAGTTTCTGCTCTACGGCGGACAGATCAATCTGGCCGGTTCCGTCAAAGGCAAGGCAACGGCGCGTCACGCCGTGTCGGACTGGATGGAGATCGAGAAGCAGCGGGGGATCTCCGTGACCTCCTCCGTGCTGCAGTTCGAATACGAAGGATACTGCATCAACATCCTGGACACACCGGGCCATGAGGACTTTTCGGAGGACACCTACCGCACGCTCATGGCGGCGGACTCCGCGGTGATGGTGATCGACGGCGCGCGCGGCGTCGAGGCACAGACGCGAAAGCTTTTCAAGGTTTGTGGGATGCGGCACATTCCCGTCTTCACGTTTATCAACAAGATGGACCGGGACGCCAGAGACTCCTTTGATCTCGCGGATGAGATCGAAAAGGAATTGGGAATCGCGGTCTGTCCGGTCAACTGGCCGATCGGATCCGGGAAAAATTTCAAGGGTGTCTACGACCGCGGCACGAAGAAAGTGCTGACGTTTTCCGATACCCTGAAGGGAACGAAAGAAGGCGAACAGCGGGCGTACGACCTCGATTCGCCGGAGCTGGCGGAGTTGGTGGACGACGAGCAGATGGAACAGCTTCGCGGAGAACTCGAACTCTTAGACGGCGCGGGCGCGGAATTTGATCAGGAGGCGGTCACGCGCGGAGAGCTCTCCCCGATGTTTTTCGGATCAGCACTCACGAATTTCGGCGTGGAGACCTTTTTACGGCATTTCCTCACGATGACGACACCCCCTCTGCCGCGGAAGTCGGATATCGGCCTGATCGATCCGTTCTCCGAGGACTTTTCCGCCTTTGTCTTCAAGATCCAGGCAAACATGAACAAGGCACACCGCGACCGGGTGGCTTTTTTCCGCGTCTGCTCCGGGCGCTTTGACGCGGGCATGGACGCGTATCATGTCCAGGGGAAGCGGGAGGTTCGCCTCTCCCAGCCGCAGCAGATGATGGCCGGAGAACGGCGGATGGTGGAGGAAGCCTATGCCGGGGATATCATCGGCCTCTTCGATCCGGGCGCCTTTTCCATCGGGGATACGATCACCACGGCGAAGGAGCGCTTCGCGTTTGAGGGGATTCCGACATTCGCGCCGGAACATTTCGCGAGAGTGACCCAGGTGGACACAATGAAGCGAAAACAGTTTGTCAAGGGGATCACGCAGATTGCGCAGGAAGGGGCCGTTCAGATCTTTCAGGAATATAAGACCGGCATGGAAGAGATCATTGTGGGCGTCGTGGGCGTGCTGCAGTTTGATGTGCTGCAGTTCCGGCTGGAAAACGAGTACAACGTGGACATCCGCATGGAGACGCTGCCGTATGGGTACATTCGGTGGGTGGAAAATGAGAATATCGACTTGGATACCGTCACCGGGACTTCGGACATGAAGAAGGTCCGGGACATGAATGGAAAGCCGCTTCTTTTGTTCGTCAATGAGTGGAGTGTGCGGATGGTGGAAGAGCGCAATCCCGACCTTGTGTTGGCGGAGTTTGGAAAAAATTAACGCATTGAACATGTAAAAAGAAGTTGTCTGGCAACATCGGACATGCTACAATGAGACCGCGACAGGTTCTGTCTTGAACATTCGATTGTCGCGTAAATGGTTTTTCTTTTAAGGAGTTTCTCCCGAGAAAATTCACAGTTTTTTACAATAGTATATTTACCCAGGGAGCTGGGGGACGTGCTCTCACCCTTTCCGAGTCCTAACGAGAGGGGGTGATGACTATGAGCAGCTTTGAAGAGTTAAGCGTAATCATAAGCTTCGCCTTATTGGCTATAGCGCTTCTAAGTTACCGAAATAGGAAATAGCCGTCCTGCTCTCAGCGCGACGGCTATTTCTAAATAAGCATCGCCGGGACGGGTGAAGTATGCTCACCTTCCGGCTCCCTAGTTAAGTATATTATATATAGGCAGTTATAAAAAGTCAAAACAAATTTATTTCTGCCCCGTCTGTTCGGCGAGCACTTCCCGTGCCGCCGCAAGCGCGTCGGGGATCCCGGCCGGGTTTTTCCCGCCGGCCTGCGCCATGTTCGGGCGGCCGCCTCCGCCTCCGCCGACATTCGACGCGACGGCCTTGATCAGATTGCCCGCGTGGGCTCCCTTCTCCATCGCTCCGTCCGTCGCCATGGCGACGAGATTGACCTTCCCGCCGGCAGCACTCGCCAACAGGATGACGCCCTCTCCGAGCTTTTCTTTTAATTGATCCGCGAGGTCCCGCAATCCGTTCATGTCGACATCCGGCACGCTCGCCGCCAGCAGCTTCACGCCGCCGACCTCCTCGACCTGTTCCATCACATCGCCCATGGAAGACTGCGCGGCTTTGCTCTTTAACGACTCGTTTTCAGAGGAGAGTTCCTTGATCTGCTCCTGCATGCGCGCGATCCGTTCCGCCAAATGCGCCGGCTCCGTCTTCGCCTGCCGGGCCGCCTCGTTTAATTCCTCCTCCACCTCCCGGTAATAATCCAATACGTTGCCGCCGGTCAGCGCCTCGATCCGGCGCACGCCAGCCGCGATCCCGCTTTCGGACAGGATCTTAAACGCCCCGATGTCCGCCGTGTTGCCCACGTGGGTGCCGCCGCACAGCTCTTTGGAAAAATCGCCCATGGACACAACCCGGACCTCATCGCCGTATTTTTCACCAAAGAGCGCGATCGCTCCGGTTTTGCGCGCGTCCTCCGTGCTCATCACATCGGTTGTGACCGGGATGGCCTCCGCGATCTGTTCGGAAACGATCCGCTCGACCGCGTCCAGCTCCTCCGGAGTCATGGCCTGAAAATGGGAAAAGTCAAACCGCGTCCGCTCTCCGTCCTGATAGGAGCCGGCCTGCTCCACATGCGTTCCGAGCACCTCCCGCAGCGCCTTCTGTAAAAGATGTGTCGCGGAATGGTTCCGGCAGGTCGCCCGGCGAAGCTCTGTATCGACTTCAAGCGAGACCTCCTCGCCCAGGCGGATCATCCCGAGTGACACATAGCCGATATGCCCTACCCGGCCTTCGCCAAGCGCGATCGTATCCGTTACGACAAAGGTCCCGTCGTCCGTCGCGAGGATGCCGTGGTCTCCCTCCTGCCCGCCGCGGGTCGCGTAGAACGGCGTCACGTCCGTAACGATCGTCCCGTGGTCGCCGTCGACGAGCGCGTCCACGAGCGCGGCTTCCTCGTCCTCCGCCCCGTCCGCTTCATTCCCGGGCAGTTTGACTAGCGCCTTGACCGTTCCCCGGTCGTTTAACCGGTCATAACCGGTAAACACGGTTTCAATGGAGGGATCGATCTCATCGTAGACCGTCGCCTCATGCCCCGTATAGTCCGTTGTCTTCCGTGCCGCCCGCGCCTTCGCGCGCTGTTCTTCCATGGCGGCGGCAAAGCCGTCCTCGTCGTAGGTGAATCCTTTTTCTTCCAGGATCTCCGCCGTTAAGTCGACGGGGAATCCGTAGGTGTCATACAGGCGGAACGCGTTCTCTCCGGAGAGGACCGTCTCGCCGTTTTTTGTCATCTCTTCTTCCATATCCCCGAGGATCAACAGGCCGGAATCGAGTGTCTTCGCGAAGCGCTCCTCCTCCTGCGTCAGCACTTTTAAGATAAAGTCGCGCTTTTCGTCGAGCTCCGGATAGCCGTCGCGGCTCTCCTCAATGACCGTCGTCGCGACCTGCGCGAGGAACGCGCCGTCGATATCGAGCATGCGCCCGTGCCTGGCCGCCCGCCTTATGATGCGGCGCAGCACATAGCCCCGCCCTTCGTTCGAGGGCAGGATGCCGTCGGAGATCATAAAGGTCGCCGAGCGGATGTGATCCGTGATGACGCGGATGGAGACATCGTCCGCCGCGTCCGTCTGATAGGTCTTGCCGGAAAGGGCGCACACGTTATCGCGGATCGCCCGCATCGTGTCGATATCAAAGACGGAATCGACTTCCTGCATGACGACAGCCAGCCGTTCCAGCCCCATGCCGGTATCGATGTTCTTGGTCTCCAGCTCTTCGTAGTGGCCTTTCCCGTCCCCGTCGAACTGCGTGAACACGTTGTTCCAGACCTCCATGTAGCGGTCACACTCGCAGCCGACGCCGCAGTCCGGGCTGCCGCAGCCGTACTGTTCCCCTCTGTCGTAATAGATCTCGGAGCAGGGCCCGCAGGGTCCCGCGCCGTGCTCCCAGAAGTTGTCACACTCCCCCGTCTCCGGGTCGCGGTAGAACCGTTTGATCCGTTCCGGCGGGATGCCGATCGTCTCCGTCCAGATCGCGAACGCCTCCTCATCCTCCCCGTAGATGGACGGGTAGAGCCGTTCCGGATCCAGTCCCATCGTCACGGTCAAAAATTCCCACGACCATTCGAGGGACTCCTGCTTGAAATAGTCGCCGAACGAAAAATTGCCGAGCATCTCAAAAAAGGTCAGGTGGCGCGCCGTCTTGCCGACATTTTCGATGTCGCCGGTGCGGATGCACTTCTGACAGGTCGCGACCCGGCTCTTCGGCGGGATCTCCGCGCCGGTAAAATAGGGTTTCAAGGGCGCCATGCCCGCGTTGATCAGGAGCAGACTGTTGTCATTATGCGGGATCAGGGGGTAGCTCTTCATGACGAGATGCCCCTTGCTCTCAAAAAACTCCAAAAACAGTTTGCGCAGTTCGTTTACTCCATAAGCCTTCATATTACTACTCCTACTCCTCTGACTGCTCCTCGATCCCGTTTTTCCTCTGATCGAATCGCTGTATGGTATTATAGACAAACCCTTTGTTGTCCGGGTTTATCCGAAGCGCGGCCGGCAGCGGAATACAGCCGGACACAAATGTCACCGCGATCATCCATCCGATTTCTTTTAGCGGGAAAAAGATGACCGACAGCACCAACGCGCCGATCGGCTGCTGCAGGACCGTCCCGAGCAGCGCGCCCGTCACGACGACGACGCTTAAGATCTCGTTCGTGCCGAGCAGCCCGGCAAACCCACAGCCGATGCTCAGGCCGGAAAACAGCAGCGGGAAGAAATGACCGCCCCGCCATCCGGACTCGATACACACGTTGGTCAAAAAGAGCTTTAACACGCCGATGATGATCAGCAAAAACGGCAGCATCGCGACAAAATATTCATAGGAATACGCCTGAAAGTTGGTAGCGCCTTCCGATAGCGTCGGCTGTAGGGCGGCATCCCCGGAAAAGATCGTTTGGATGTCCGTGCCGCCGGAGAACATCGTGATCGGGAGACGTCCTCCGATGAGCCCCAGGATGAGACCGCCCAGGATGGCATTGAGGACCTGCAGACCTCTCTCCCGCAGCTTCTCAAACACCTTCGATGTCAACTTGCGTAAGACAAGATAGAGATAGCCGGCGCCGATGCCCACGGCAAACAGCAAAATCATCGCCAGCCGGTCCTTTACGACCACGGAGCCGCCGCTGATGTGCGGCAGAGTAAAGGCCCGTCCGAAAAGGGTGTTAAACAGGATATAGATAAATAATCCGCCAAGCGCCGCCGCAATGCCGCAGCCGATCTGCAACGCCCTGGTCCAGGGGATTTTTCCTACGCTGTAGGCAACGCGTCCCGGGTGCGTGGCCATCTCTTTTAAAAGGCGGCCTAACATACGCGCTCTTCCGCCCTTCGGTTCCTGTTTCAGGTAGGTATCCAGATTCTCGCGCGCCATGCCGAATTCATCCTTGGCCCAGACACTTAGGCTGAGCAGGATGCAGACCAGTCCCGCCTCGGGGCCGACCGCCCCGCCAAACAACAGGGAGAGCAGCGCCGCGATCATCGCGATCGGAAGCTCCCGGTAGGGATACGTCCTCTCCCGCATAAAGCGTCTCACCGCGTCGCCCATGTTCTCGGGATACGGGCCATACTTTCTGGAAAACAGCCCAATGATCACGCCGCCGATCAGGCAGACGATGAGCGTATAGACCGCAGTCGGAAAGTGACTGCCGATTGTCTGCCAAACCAGGGTGACACCCACGTTTGACGCTTTGAGATACAGCCACGTCAGGGCTCCGATCACGAAACCCGTTATGATGGCGAAGCTGATCATGATCCAGCCGACCGTTCTCTTTGATGTCATGTTGCCTCGTTATCCTCCAACAACGCTTCCCCGTCCGCGGCCTGTGTTGCCAGCCGGTCGCACCGTTCATTTTCGGGGTTTCCATCGTGGCCCCTGACCCACAGGTACGTTACCGTGTGGGGGTCCATGGCAGACAGGAGACGCTGCCAGAGGTCCTTGTTTTTGACCGCGGTTTTGTCTGCCTTGCGCCAGCCGTTGGCAAGCCAAGCGTCGATCCAGTGTTCGTTGAATGCGTCTGTTACATATTTGGAATCGGAGTAAAGGTCCACGCGACAGGGTTTCGTCAGGGCCTCAAGCCCCGCGATAGCCGCCATCAGTTCCATCCGATTGTTGGTCGTCTTTTTGTATCCGGCGGAGAGTTCCCGCTCGTGCAGTTCGCCTTTCGCGTCCACATACTGCAGCACCACGCCGTATCCGCCCGGCCCCTCCGGGTTGCCCCGGGCCGCGCCGTCGGTATAGATGGTTACTTGCGTCTTTATCGTGTCACTCATAGAGCGTTTTCTCCCGCCTGCTGTCGGCTGTGTGCCCGAACAGCCTGTGCGTCACTGCCGGGCGCTTTCTTTTGTGCGTCTTCTGCCGCGCGCCTGTCAGCGCATCGCGGTGATGATCCGGTTGGCCTCCCGATAAATATCGGCCGGGTCCGCGCCGATGTGATAGGTTCCGTCCTCATAGAGGATGCGCCCGTCCACCATCGTGAGGATCACATTCTCGCGATTTCCGGCATAGACAAGATTCTTGATCAGGTTGTTCTCCGGCTGCATATTCGGCTGCGCGAGATCGAGCAGGATGAGATCCGCCTTCTTTCCCGCGGCCAGCCGGTCACAGTCAGCCAATCCCATGGCCCGCGCGCCGCCGGTCGTCGCCATATAAAGAATCCGGTCCGCGTCAATGCAGGCCGCGTCTTGTTCCGAAACCTTCGCGAGTGTGGATGCCAGAAACATCTCCTTGAACAGATCGAGGCTGTTGTTGCTCGCCGCGCCGTCCGTACCGATCGCCAGATTCACCCCCGCGTCATAAAAACGCTTTAACGGCATGATCCCGCTGGCAAGTTTCATATTCGAGGCGGGACAGGTCACCGCGGTCAGCCCGCGCTCCTTAAAGATCCGAATGTCCTCCTCGTCACACCAGACACAGTGGAATCCGCCGCCGCCATAGGTGTACATCCCCATCTCGTCCGTCAGCTGCGTCGGGGTCTTGCCGTAACGACCAATGCACTCCCGCACTTCCTTCTCCGTCTCGGAGTTGTGCATCCAGACGGGGGATTTGTATTTCTCCGCCAGCCGGGCGATGTCCTCCATCAGTTCCGGTTTCGTCGTATACTCCGCGTGAAACCCGATGAAAAACGAGGTCAGATCGCTCATCTCATTGACTTTTTTATAGTTTTCCTCCACGACCGCCGGATCGCCGCCGAAACTGTTGACGCCGGAGACCTGCACGGCGCGAAACCCGCAGTCCGCCGCCACGCGGGCATAGACCGGCGGGAAGTAGCACATGTCAAACGAGGTAGTGATGCCGCCGCTGACATACTCCAGAATTCCGATCTGCTCAAACGGACGGATGTTTTCCTCGGTCAGCTGTTCCTCTCTGGGAAAACACATCTCATACAGCCATTTGTCAAGCGGCAGATCATCCGCGTACGAACGAAGAAAGGTCATGTAGGTGTGGGCGTGCGCGTTCTTGAAGCCCGGCATCAGCAGATTGCCCGCGCAGTCCGTCTCGCGCTCCCACAGGACTACGTCCCGACCCAGATCTTTTAAGATGCCGACCGGATCCGCCCCGTCGCCCACGTAGGCGATCCGGTCCCCGAGCACCCAGAGCTCGCCTTCGGTAATCTCGAACCGTTCATTTTCATTTAGTGTTAAGATTTTCGCGTTGTAAAACCGGATATTCATCGTGCTGCGTTTTTCTCCACGCTTTCTTATCGGCTCCGAGTGAGGCTTTTTTACCTGCCCATCTGCAGGATGCTCTGTGTCACGAGTTCCTGAAACTGCGGTGCCACACGGTCCGCCGCGGCCTGTACTTCCTCATGCGACAACGGATGCGGCGAAAGCCCCGCCGCCAGATTGGAAATGCAGGAGACTCCGCAGACCTCCATACCCATGTGCGTCGCCGCGACAGCCTCACAGGCCGTACTCATTCCAACCGCGTCCGCGCCGAGTGTCTTTGCCATGCGCACCTCCGCCGGGGACTCATACTGCGGTCCGGTAAACTGCGCATACACGCCCTCTTTCAGCGGAATGGCGAGTGTTTCGGCCGCCTGCCGGATCATATCCTGCAGGCGCTCGGAATAGATATGGCTCATATCCGGGAACCGCGTGCCGAGCGTCTCCTCATTCGGGCCGATCAGGGGCGATGGCACAAAACAGGAAATCTGACCCGTGATCAGCATCAGATCGCCCGCCTGCATGCCGCCCTGTATGCCGCCTGCCGCATTGGTGAGAAACAGGACCTTCGCGCCGAGCATCTTCATAAGCCGCGTCGGCAGCACGACATCACTCATGGGATAGCCCTCGTAGTAGTGCACTCTCCCCTGCATGACAACGGCCGGAACCTCTCCGATAAACCCAAAGAGGAAACGACCCGCGTGACCGACCACCGTAGAGACCGGGAATCCCGCGATATCGTGATAGGAAATCTCTGTCTCCACCGCGACCCGCTGCGCGTAATCGCCCAGTCCGGAGCCCAGGATCAGGGCCAATTCGGGCTGAAAATCCGTCTTTTCGCGCACGCTCTCGACGCATCGCTGCAGTTTTTCATAGACTTCACTCATGCGGCATCCTCCAGAACATTGAAATCCAGTTTCATCATATCATAAAACATCCGCCCCGTGCAAATTTTCATTGCAAAAGAGAACCAGTCCTGCTACAATATGTAAGTGAGTTACCATTTTGATACTTAATAACTTTTATGGGAGGGAGTAAGCGCCATGGCGGAATATGTAAATCCGTATCACTTTGTAACAGGGTGCATTTCCGGAAAATGGAAAATGACGATCCTGCATCACATCCATCACTATGGCAAGATCCGGTTCAATGAGACAAAGAAAACGCTCGATGTGAGCGAAAAGGTCTTAAGCCAGCAGTTAAAGGAACTGGTCAATGACGGCCTGGTCGAGCGGATCCAATACAACACCATTCCGTTGAAGGTCGAATATGTCCTCACGCCGCTCGGCGAGGATCTGATCCCGGCGCTTGACATCCTCTACGTGTGGAGCATCCGTCGTCTGACCGAACTCGACGAGCCGATCGACCCCGACGCGTTCGCGGTACACACGGAGGTAAAATACACGGACCAGCTCAAGGATATCATGGACAGCTATATGCAAAAGCGCGGTTGATCCATCTCAAAAAATTCTATAAAACGACAAAAAAACACCTCTTTTCCCGGCTGTAAAAAGCCTGCAAAAGGAGGTGTTTCTTACTGTTTTCCGCTGCAACCATCGCGGCCGCCCGCGTTACTCTACCTCGAAATATTCGTTATCGTCAGGCTGGCGCGCGCCTTCCTTTTCATAGATCCCCGGCACTTTGCAGTCCGGACAGAAGCCGAACTCATCGCCAAACTCCGTCATCAGGTCGAGCGCGTATTCGAACTTTTTTCCGCATTTCGGGCAGTGATAATACATATACAATGCTCCCCAGGTCATTCCGGATCTCCTTTCCATAGTAAGAGTGCCGGATACCGTCCGGCATCCGACACCCGTTCTCAACAACTGTTGCATGCAGCGCTGCTTTACTGCAGCGGCAGACCGAGGATCTCACGAGCGTCAGCCGGAGTCGCGACCTCGCCGCCATACTCTTTGATCACGCGTTTCGCTCTCTCGATAAACTGCACGTTGTTATCCGCCAGCACTCCCTTGGAGTACATGACATTGTCTTCCATGCCGACACGGATATGTCCGCCGAGCGCCACCGCGCCGTAGAGCATCTCCATCGCGCTGTGTCCGACGCCGAAGCAGGACCAGGTAAAGTTGTCCTTGCCGACCAGTTCTTCCGCCGTCTCTTTCATGAAGATCAGGTTCTTCATCGTGCCGGCGATTCCGTTCGCGCAGCCCATGCAGAACTGGAAGTGTACCGGTGTCTTTAAGACCCCTTTCTTGATGTAGTATGCGGCATTGCCGATCATACCGGGGTCAAACGCCTCAATCTCGGGTTTCGTCTTCGTCTCCTGGAACAGCATGCCGCAGTCCTCGAGGAACTTCGGGGAGTTCAGGAACAGTCCGGAGTTCAGCCAGTTCATGGAACCGCAGTCGTAGGAAGCCATCTCGGGTTTCAGATCTTTGATGTGCTGTACACGGGTCTCATCGTCCGCGTAGATGTCTCCGGAAGTGGTCATGTTGATGATGATATCGCACTCGGGATGGTTCTCCTCCAACAGCTTCACGGTCTCCGCGAACCGCAGCGCGTCCATCGTGCCGTTTCCGTCATCGTCTCTCATGTGGATGTGCGCGATCGCCGCGCCCGCTTTCCAGTCGGCGTAAACGTCTTCCGCGATCTCGGCCGGCGTCATCGGAACGTTCGGATTGTTCTCTTTCTTGGGCCATGCCCCCGTTGTTGCACAGGTGATAATTGTCTTTTTTGCCATAAGGTGGTACTCCTTTCTTTTGTCACTTTATTACATTGTACCTCCACTCTCCTATACAATCAATATCTTTCGCAGACTTTTCCACTGCAAAATGTGATTGCACAGGGGGGTGGAGGTTCCCTGGTATACATTATACACTATCTTTTCACACGACACCTCCACCCCTATGCGCAATCCGTCTGCTTCGCAGACTTCCCCGCTCCTTGCGGAGCTACGATTGCTTATGAGGGTGGAGGTTCCCTGTTTCACAGGATCTGAAAGCCGAATTCCGTTCGCTTACAAGCAAGCTTGACGCGTCCGAAATCCGTCTCTCAGATGCCGTGTGAAAGGTAACGCTTTGATATCAGATCTGAGGATCCTTCGCAAACTTCTCGTAATCATCGAAACCGAACACTTCCCTATCCTGAGGGCCGGTTCCGCAGTACAGATAGGTGCGCTCCGGAGCGTCATTCATGTCATCTTCATCGATCCGTGCTACGCAGCGGGCCATGGAGCCGTCGCCCATGTACCAGCGAAGCGGGAAGCAGAAGAACTCGAACTCTTTGCCGCAAACCTTCTCAAGGTCGCCGCCCAGATTCTCAACGCCCACGATGCCGTGGCCGAGCATGGTCTTGTGGCAGGGCTCCCAGGTGCCCCAGTTGCCGATCGCTTCCAGCGGACCATAGAACTCATCGTAAGCTTCCTGACCGAAGCACTTCACATAATACTCTTTCTCAAACGGAGCATAAGCTTCCTCGCCAAACTCCTCGATGAACTCGTCAATGATCGGTTTTCCGGACGCGCCGATCAGGTTCATTCTCGTCATACCGTTGTTGCCCATCGCGGTGTGAAGCGGATGATCCAGTGCCTGCATATCCATCGCGACACACTTTACACCGTGTTTCACGAACCAGATGCCCGCGTCGCGGCCGGTACCGGTGGAGTAATGATAATACTCTTTGGAATCATCGAATTTCATGTGCATGCCGGTGCAAAGGCACAGCACCTTGCCCTGCAGATAATCGCTGTCCGGATCGATGCCCATGTTGCGGCAGGCCTTGTCCAGATGCTCGGAAGTGATCAGCTCCCAGCGGCCCATGAAGTGCAGGTCTAAGCAGACCGCGTCGCCCGTGTAAGCGTCAACCGGCATCTCATGTGTGTAACGAGCCCTTCTTCCGTCGAACTCACGCTCCATCACGTGACGCGGTGCGTCACAGTGCGTGCCGGTGTGCATGGTGCAGCCAACATACTGTGTCAGAACGCCGCCCTTTGCCATGGAATGTTTGCTGTCGATCACCGGTTTGTCGAAATAAGGCCAACGCGGAATCTCACAGCTGAACGGATGTGTCAGATCAACCCATACTTTGTTTCCCATTGTGTTTCCCTCCTTAAAATGTAAAAATTATTTGTCATAGAGCATCTTGATCAGATACTCATTGAGACCTGCATTAATATCATCGATTTCCGCCTGCGAATAGGTCATGAAACCGGTGCGGTTGCCGTTCGCGTCAGGTTCTGCTTTGAATCCCAGCTTGCCCTCGTCGAGCATCTCCTTTAAGATCGGGGACGGCTCATGGTTGTCGGCCAGATAGGCCAACACATAACTGTGAATGTTCCAGGTCAGCTGCGTACCGACCATATCGGAATTGACAAGCGGCGGCAGATACGGAAGCCGCAGACCAAAACTGGTCTTGCAGGCCAGGTCGACCGTCTCCGCGTCGGCGATGCCGTCATTGACAATGGCAATGGCCTCGCGCCACAGCGCGTGCTGCATCCGGTTGGCAATAAAGCCGGGTACGTCCTTCTTGCACAGGCAGGGCTGTTTGCCGGCCGCCTTCATGGTTTCCATGACCGTGTCGATGACTTCGTCCGTATTGTGCTCGGTGCGGACGACCTCGACCAGCGGGATGAGGAACGCGGGATTCCAGAAATGGGTTCCCACGACCCGCTCCTTGTGCTCGCACTTCTGCGCGATCTCGGTCGGGCTCATGACGGACGTGTTCGTGCAGAAGATCGCCGTCTCGGCAACCGTCTTCTCCAGACGCGCGAACAGGTTCTGCTTCAGTTCCATCTCTTCCGGCACACACTCGATAAAGAGTTCGCCGTCAGCCACATCGCTGTCATCAAAGACAATGGAGATCTTGGAGACGATCTCGTCCACGTATTCCGGTGTGACAACGCCCTTTTCCACGAGCTGCGTCATGTTCGAACGAACCTTATCACGCGGGTCCGCGCCACGGTTCGAGGAACGAAGGATCTTGACCTCGGCCCCGTCAATGCTTGCCAGGATCTGCGCGAGGGCGGAACCCATCATACCGGAGCCGCATACTACGAATTTCGATAACTTAGCCATATAATTCTCCTTTAGCAGTTGAGGTATCCACCGGAGCAGTCATAGTTGCCGCCGGTCATGAACTTGGAAGCGTCAGAGGAAAGATAAAGGATCATTCCCACAAAATCATCCGGCTCTCCGAGACGGCCAATCGGCTCTCTCTTTAAGAAGTTCTTATATACCTCGGAATCGGGATCGAACATCCACTCAGTCAATTCACTGCGGAATACGGTCGGCAGAATGGAGTTCACGCGAATGCCGTGCTCCGCGGTCAGATCGCAGGCCATGGAAGCGACCATCATGTCCGCGCCGCCCTTGGAGGTGCAGTAACCGGTGTAACCGGCCATACCGCGTTTGGAACGCTGAGAGGTAACTACCACGATCGCGCCGCCCTTGCCCTGCGCAACCATCTGCTCAGCGACATATTTCAGAACGATATATACGGATTTGCAGTCGGCATCCATGATGTACTGCCAATCCTCAACGGACTGCTCCAGAATGTTCTGCGGTTTGTTGAAGCCGTGCGCGATCGCGAGGATGTTGATCTCGCCAAACGTGTCAACCGTTGCCTTGACCAGCGCCTTTACCTGCTCCTCATTGGACGGATCCGCCGGGCATGTCGCGCATTCGATTCCCTCGGACTTAAACTCTTCGGCCAGCGCGTTGAGTTTGTCGGCATTCCGGCCCGTCAGCATCACTTTCGCGCCCGCGTAGCCATACGCCTTTGCCGCTGTCTTTCCAAGCGCTCCGGTCGCGCCTGTGACGAGTGCTACTTTCCCCTCAACGGAGAACATGTTCTGGACATAGTCTTTCTCCAGATTTACTAATTTTGCCATTTTTTAATCCCTCCTTAGACTTATTAAAATGTACGTGTTATTTCACCATTTTCGGATAAGTGCATCTTCTTATTAGAAAAAGACAGGATAAAAAAGCGCCCTCAAACTACTTTGGCGAAATGTTTTGTATTTAGTATAGAACAATCGCTATTTTTATGCAATAGATACAAAAATGTTATTTAGTTACCATCTGGTAACCAAAACGTTTTTTCAGCGGTTTTCACAATGGAGGTTTCCGGTTGAAACTTTTTTTATGCAAAATGATTGATTTCTATTTTTGGCAGGTGTATAATATTTTGCGGAAGTTCGCTTCAAATCACATCACAAAAGAAAGGTGGGTATTTTTATGGCAGGTTATAAAATTACCAAAAAAGATGAGAATTATGTCTACGAAGCTCCGTTACACAAAGAATGCAAACTTTACAGGCTGCATGATCCGCAGGACGTGGACGGCGGCCAGTTGATCATGGGATTGTCGCATTTTCTTCCGAAGGGCGGCGGCACGATCATGGGCAGCAACCCGGCGGAGTCAATCTACTTCTGCTACGAGGGAACACTGCTGTTTAAGGACGAGGCCGGCAACGAGGTCGTCTTAAACAAGGGCGACAGTGTCCACATCGCTTCCAACGTCGCGAAGTGCGTGGAGAACATCGGAGAGGAATCCGCACAGATGCTCGTTGTGCTTCTTCCTCCGGCCAGTAACTAGAGAAACTACAGTACAAATACAAAAGCAGCTCTCCAATTTAAGGAGGGCTGCTTTTTTGCGACGAGTGTTCACCTCAGGAACTTCGTTCCTTATCGTTCAGGTGAAGTATACCAATTCCTCCTCCGGCGCTTCGGTGGGTTCCACTTCTTTCGCGTACAGCACCGGGCCTCTGGAGCGATACTCCTTCGCGAATTCCTGATGAATCTCCGCGGTCAGGTTCACCCAGGATCTGTGGGGGATCATCTCGGCCTTGTCATATTTACACTTCAGTCCGATAAACTGAATATCTTCCACACAGCACGTCATGGCAAACCGCCCAGCGATAAAGATCGGCTTGTTTTCCACCTTCTCCGGACGATAGACGAGCGCCAGAAAACGAATGGGCTTCCCTTCGTAGCTTTTGGGATTTTCCTGCACATCCAGATAAAAAATGCCAAAGTCCTCGTCCGTGATCTCAATCAGATCCTGATCCAGATCGTAGGGCAGCTCCTCCATAAAGTCCTCATCGATACTGCCGTCCTCCCGCTCATAGATGATCTGGGCTTTGCGGTTTTTCGCCTTGATCGTACGGCGGAACTTCGCTTTCGGGGTTTCCTCCGTACATCGGTTAAAAATGACGACATCCGACGCGATCACCTGCTCCATCATCATCACGCGCATGTTGGTAAGATACATCTCATAGGTGGAGGCATCCACCGTCGTCAAAACCTGTACGATCTGCCAGTTTTTCGGCAGCGGCATCTCCAGGATCTTCGCCGCCTCCCAGGTGCCGTTGTACTCGATAAAGACCTGGTCCGGCTGCAGGGTCTCGTCACATTCTTTTAAATACTCCGGTGTGAAGGCTTCCTCGGACTCCACGCCAACAACCGTCACGCTGTGTTCGGCAAGGCGCGCCTCATCGTACTCCACCTCACCGTCCTCGCAGGCGATGATGAGGGAGCGCGCGCCGACACCAAACTCATTCTCGAGCAGGGTCTCCTGCACGAAGGTTGTCTTGCCGCTGTCCATAAAACCAGTAAACAGATAGACCGGGATGTCCATAGGGTACCTCTTTGATCAATCTAATCCAAATAAGGTGTCAAGCTGATTCTCATCTATGTCAGGTCCTATGACGCACAGACGCCCGGTGACGTCAGGCTCGCCGGGGCGGATCTCGTACTCTCCGCTGACCATGTCAAAGTAGAGCCAGGTGCCGTCTTCGGCGGGCACCATCCCCTTCGCGCGGAGCACCTCGCCGTAGTCCTCCGTGTCACGGAAGGCAGTGAGGATCTCCTCGAGCGCCTCTCTCGTATACTTGTGAGGCGTCTCACGCCCCCAGCTCGTGAAGATCTCGTCCGCGTCGTGATCATGGTCGTGATGATGCTCGTGCTCGTGGTCATGTTCATGCTCGTGGTCATGCCCGTGCTCGTGCTCGTGCTCGTGGTCATGCCCGTGCTCGTGCTCGTGGTCATGTTCATGCTCGTGGTCATGTTCATGCTCGTGGTCATGTTCATGCTCGTGGTCATGTTCATGCTCGTGGTCATGGTGATGGTGGTGTTCGTGATCGTGATCGTGCTCCTCCCCGTGGGAGGCTTTCACCTCCGCCATCATCTCCTCCACAAGGGAATGCTGGCCCTCGATGGCCTCGAGGATCTGCTGCCCGGTGATCTCATCCCAGGGCGTCGTGATGACCGCCGCCTTCGGGTTTAACTCCCGGATCATCCCCACACACGCGTCGAGCTGCCCAGGGTCCGTGCTCTGTGTGCGGCTTAAGACCACGGTCGTCGCGTTTTCAATCTGGTTGTTGAAAAACTCACCGAACGCCTTCGCCTGCTTCGTGGCCTTTAAGGCGTTCACCACCGTCACGAGTCCGTTTTGTTTCACGTCCGGATGGTCCTCCTCCATCCCCTTTACCGAAGACATCACATCGGAAAGTTTTCCGACACCGGACGGCTCGATAAGGATCCGGTCCGGATGGTATGTCGTGATGATCTCCTCCAGGCTGCGGCTGAAATCGCCGACCAGCGTGCAGCAGATGCAGCCGGAGTTGAGCTCCCTGATCTCGATGCCGGCATCTTTTAAAAAGCCTCCGTCGATGCCGATCTCGCCGTACTCGTTCTCCACGAGGACAACCTGTTCGTCGGAAAGCGCCTCCTCCAAAAGTTTTTTGATGAGTGTGGTCTTCCCCGCGCCCAAGAAACCTGAGATAATGTCTACTTTTGTCATTGCTGTCCCTTCTTTCTTCTACATTCTGTCAGGTGCTTCAAATCCCAATGTCCAGATCCCGCGCTCCATTACGCGGCGGGTAAGCGTGAGCAGCCGGATGTATCCGAGCCGCCGTGTCTCCTCCCCACAGGTCAGGATCTTCGTTTCATGGTAAAAACGGTTAAACGCGTTGGCCAAATCGTAGAGGTAAGCGCAGACCTTGTGCGGTGCCGTCTCGGCAAACGCGTTCTCCATTACACTGTTAAATTGCGCAAGCGCAAGCATAAGTTCGCGCTCCTCTTTTGTGGCCGCCGGCAGGATCCGGGCAAGATCCGCGTCAACTGCCGCTTCTTTTCCCGTTTCGTCATACTTTTTCAGGATCGACTTCATCCGCACGATCGTATACAGGAGATAGGGCCCGCTGTTGCCCTCAAACGAAGTAAACCGATCCATATCAAAAACATAGTCCTTCGATGCCTGATTGGACAGATCGCCGTATTTTAACGCGGCAAGGCCCACGATGTCAGCCGTGGCGCGCGCCCCCTCCTCAGAGATTTCACGGTTATCCAGAATGCGCCGGTAGACTGCCTCATTGATATCATCGATCAAATACTCCAGCCGCATGACATCGCCTTCCCTCGTCTTGAAGGGTTTTCCGTCCTTCCCGTTCATCGTGCCGAATCCGATGTGGATCATCGGCACCGAAGGCTCTACATAGCCGGCTTTTTTTACAACGCGAAACACCTGTGTAAAATGGAGCTGCTGGCGCTTGTCCGCCAGATAAATATATTGGATCGGAGAAAAGTCTTCCTCGCGCTCCACGATGGTCGCGATGTCCGATGTGGCGTAGAGAGAAGCTCCGTCTGACTTTTGAATGATGCATGGGGGAAGTTCTTTCGCGTCCCCCTCTTCCGCGACGGGAACGACAAGTGCCCCCTCACTCTCGCGCGCGATCCCGCGCCCGGTAAGATCCTCTATCACAAACGGGATGTAAGCCTGCGCGTCGCTCTCGCCTTTCCAGAGTTCGAAATGGACGTCCAGCCGGTCATAGTTTGCCTTGAGATCCGCGACGGACACATCCATGATGTGCCTCCACAGCGCCCGGTACGTGGGAAACCCAGACTGAAGTCTGTATGTCGTCTCCCGCGCGCGGTCCAAAAACACAGGATCTTCCTTTGATTTTCGGCTCGCCGCCGTATAGATCTCCTCCAGCTCCCCAATCGTAAACGGAGGCTCCTTGGGGTACTCCCCGCTGTAGTCTTCCTCAAAATAGATCAGCTCCGGACTGCGGTCGCGCAGTTCCTCTATGATAAGCCCCATCTGAAGACCCCAGTCGCCCAGGTGCACGTCGCCGATCATATGGTAGCCCATAAAACTTCCGAGCCGCTTCACGCTCTCCCCGATGATCGCGGAGCGCAGATGGCCGATATGAAGCGGCTTCGCCACATTTGCCCCGCCGTAATCCACCAAAATGATCTCGCCGTGTCCGACTGCCTCAGACCCGAGACGGTCGTCGTCATACATCGCGTTTAAGTATTCCACAAGAAACTCACCGGAGATCGTGAGATTTAAAAATCCGGGCTTTACCGCTTCAACCGAAGCGAACATGTCGTTTCCGGAAAGCCGGTCTGCCACGGCATTTGCGATGGCAAGCGGCGCGGTATGATACGCTTTCGCTGCCGCCATCGCCCCGTTGCACTGATACTCGCAAAGATCCGGCCGGTTTGAGGGAGACACTCTCCCATACTCCGCCGAATAACCGGCCCCCGCAAAGGCCTGCTCCATTTCTTTTGTCATGCGATCCAAAATCTTATCCATGCATTGCTCCCAAAGAATCACAAAACCGCGCCCGACGGGTATTGATCAATGCAGCACCTGGTCCACGCAGACTCCAAACACGGCAAACCGATACGTATCCCCTGCGGATGTACACGTGGACAGCGTGACCGTCTGCTGTGTGGCGGTCGGCACAATGCCGGTGTCTTTCATGGAGATCGAGAGCATCTCATCGATCAGCTCCTGGTACTCTGAGTTATTTGCCATGAACCCCACCCGATAAATATCACTGGTCTCGCTGATATTCGCGTAACCGAAAATCTCATATCGGTACGCGCCATGCGGTGTGTAAATCGTAAAATAGGGATTCTCTTCGTAAAAGTCATCTCTGTCACGGTACCTTCGCAGCGTGCCGAACATAGATCCGTTGCGCATATTGTGTCCGTAAATAATGTTATAGATATCTGTCAGATTCGCGGAATTGCCGCTCTCCAGAAAAACGCTCCCGGCATAGTGATACGTCCCGTACAGGTCCGTATGGAGGTAGTCATCGTTCGTTTCGCCGTGCAGGATCGGATAATCCACATCGACCGCGTCCGTATTGTCAAAACGGATCCAGCCAATGACATCGGGATTGATCTGCTGCAACGCGTCAAAATCAATCTCTGTGGACTGCCAGTCATACGCGTTCCACGGCTCCTCGCCGGTCTCTCCGGTTCCCGTGCCGGTCTGGTCCCCCGGGGTTACCACTTCTTCCGCCAACTCCTCATAGGCCGCGTTCGATTGTCGATAATCCATCAGGATGGGAATCAATCTCCACAAAGCGATGACCAGAACAACAAGCGCCACGATCAACAACACAAGCGTGATCACATTCCCGCGCTTCCTTTTTTTCCCTGTGTCTTCAGAGCCTTGTGCCATTGTATATTCCTTTTCTCTTTCAGTAAAAACCCTGCGATCTCTATGGAAGAGCGCAGGGTCCTTTGCCTAATCAATTCCGATCAAAATCTACTTCTTTCCTTTTAAGAAATCCGGAATCTGAATAGTCTTCTGTTCCACATTCGGCTGGGGCTGATTCGGTGTCGGAATCGGGCCTGCCTCCACGCTCGGCGTTTCCTCCGTCCTTGCGGTATTGAGGGATGATGTGGTATTCGTATTCGTGTTTGTGTTGGTGTTGGTGTTGGCGTTTGCGAACCGCACGCCCATGTTGCCAAACGAACTCTTCGAACCGGGACGGTCAAGCCCCGTCGCGATCACGGTGATCGACGCCGTATCCGGCATGCCCTCATCGTACTTCGCGCCGAAGATAATGTTCGCGTCGTCGCCGGCCAGCTCCTGAATATAGGAGGCCGCGTCATTTGCGTCAACCAGAGAAATGTCACCGGAAATATTGATGATCACATGGGAAGCCCCGTTGATCGTCGTCTCCAGCAACGGACTGGAAACCGCCATCTTGACCGCTTCGATCGCTTTCTCGTCGCCGGACGCGCAGCCGATTCCGATGTGAGCGATTCCTTTATCCCGCATTACAGTCTGCACATCCGCAAAGTCCAGATTGATGAGCGCCGGCTGACTGATGAGATCCGTGATGCCCTGTACCGCCTGCTGCAATACGGCATCCGCCTTCTTTAACGCTTCCGGCATCGTCGTCCTGCGGTCTACAATCTCTAAGAGCTTATCGTTCGGAATCACGATCAGGGTGTCCACATGCTCCATCAGATTGTCAATCCCGATATTCGCGTTCGTCATGCGTTTCTTGGCTTCAAACTTGAATGGCCTTGTCACAACGCCGACGGTTAAAATGCCCATATCCTTGGCAAGCCTTGCCACGATCGGCGCTGCCCCGGTACCGGTTCCACCGCCCATACCACAGGTGACAAACACCATATCCGCTCCCTCGAGAGCGCGCGCGAGTTCCTCGGAACTCTCCTCTGCCGCCTTTTCGCCAACTTCCGGCTGAGCGCCTGCACCGAGTCCCTTGGTAAGCTTTTCGCCAATCTGAATCAAGGTGGGGGCCTTGCACAGCATCAATGCCTGTTTATCGGTGTTCACGCCGATAAATTCCACCCCGGCGATATTTTCATCGATCATCCGGTTTACAGCGTTATTACCGGCTCCTCCTACTCCGACTACAATTATCTTCGCGTTGGATTCTACCCCAACAGACATAATTTCAACCACAGTGTCCCCCTCCGTATTTGTGATCTTTTTAATTCTTATATCAAAAAATGGAAAAATTAACGTGCTGCGACTTCTCGTCACTTATAGAATATAATATAATTAAATGCACATAAAATCAACCCATTTTTTCGATGAAGTAAACTTATTGTCAGT
>MSHE01000026.1 GCA_001941025.1 Lachnospiraceae bacterium Zagget3 | reverse complement strand
CCCACAGGATCATGCGGTCCCGTGGGCGTATGCGGTATTAGCAGCCGTTTCCGGCTGTTATCCCCCTGTGCAGGGTAGGTTATCTACGCGTTACTCACCCGTCCGCCACTAAGTCATACCAGTCCGCCTTTCCGCAAAAAGTTGGTCAATGTATGCTTCGTTCGCCTTGCATGTGTTAGGCACGCCGCCAGCGTTCATCCTGATCCAGGATCAAACTCTCATGTTAAAATCCAGTCCAAAATTACTGTTCATAAAAATAAAATAAAAGGATCTTTCAAGGTTATTTCGCTGTTCAGTTATCAATGTACAATCGCTGTCTCAACACAGAGAGACAGCTATTAAATGATAGCATCAAGTCTTTTATGTGTCAACACTTTTTTCCGGCAAAACCCGCGCAATTCGCGGCAAAATCAGGCGGGAAACAATCCCGATCACCAGTCCGGTGACAAACCCGGAAAGCAGCAACACCGGCAGATAAAAAACCAGGTTCAGATTTTCGATCACTGCCATCGCCACGAGCAGCTGGCCAATGTTGTGAAAAATCCCTCCGAACACACTCACGGTCACAACGGACACCCGCCCGCTTCTCTCGATCAACACCATGACAGCCAAACTGAGCAGACCGCCCGCCAGGCTGTACAGGATGGAGAACAGGTTCCCAAACAGAAGCCCTGCGAGGATGATCCGCACAACGGAAATGAGAAGCGCCTGCCTCGCGTTCATCAGGTAAAGCGCCGCGACGATCACGAGGTTCGCGAGGCCGAGCTTCACCCCGGGGATCCCGAAGTTGATCGGGATCAGGCTCTCCACGTAACTGAAGACCAGTGCCAGCGCGATCATCATGGCCAGCAATGCGATTGTCCTCGCTGAAAGGCGTCTTTTTTCCATGTCTCTACCGTGTCCCGATTACATGCAGGGTCGTATCGCCGGTCAGATCGATAAAGGAATCCTCCAAATCTTCCGTAATATAGAGTTCCCCCTCCTGCGTCATGAGGAGCGCCCCAAACCCGTCCGCCGCGCAGTGGGCCTCGCAGTATTCCACTGCCTCTTCACTCCCCAGAATGAACAGGGTTGTGGAGAGCGCGTCTGCCAGTGTGCCGTCCGCACTGACCACGCTGACCGAGACCAATCCGTTGTCGGCGGAGGCCCCTGTCCGCGGATCAATGATATGGTGGTAGCGCACGCCGGTCTCCTCATCCTCAAAGTAGCGCTCGTATCCGCCGGATGTGACGACAGCCATGTCCGTCAACGCCAGCCCGCCGATATATCCGTCCGAGTCCTCCGGGTCCTGAATGCCGACACGCCACAGGCTGCCGTCCGGCCGGGTCCCCATTACACGGACATCGCCGCCCAGATTGATGATGGCATCCTCTATGCCATACGAGGCGAAGACCTCCGCGACCCGGTCATCCGCATAGCCCTTTACAATGCCGCCCAAATCGATCTCCATCCCGTCCGCCATGGAAAGGACCGTCGCGCCATCCTCCTCCGAAAGCGTCAGTTCTCCCGCGTTTACCAGCGACAGCGCGGCCGCCAGTTCGTCCTCCTCCGGCACTTGATAATTGCCATCGGTAAACCCCCACAGCTTCATGACCGGATAGATGGAGATATCAAAAATCCCGTCGGTCTGTTCATAAATCGTAAGCGCGCGCCGGATTACCGCCGCCACTTCCTCAGACAATGTGCCGCCGCCCGCGGCATTGATCGCGCTGATCTCGCTGTCCGCGTCGCCGGTGGAAAAGACCGCGTCGAGCCGCTCAATCTCCGCGATGCCGGCCTCCACCGCCTCCTCGGCCCGCTCTCCATAGGCCGTCAGCGTCATAAAGGTGTCCATGGCAAAAAAATTTTCTGTATACTCCTGTTCTTCGGCAGACGCCGCCCCGTCCGCAAAAGACAAGGCTGCTCCGCCGTCCGTTCCGCAGCCGGACAGAAACACGCCGGGCAGCGCACAGCACAGGATTCCGATGAAAAACGATCTCTTTTTCATAATGATTTGAACAGATTTAAGTTCATTAAGATGTTGTGGTCATTTAGAAACAGCAAAAATGAATTGCTTTCTATGTTTTGTGTCAGGGTCTGTCCGATGTTGCTTCCGGCGATCAGTCCGACTAATAAAAACAGCATACAGATAACCAGATAGCCCTCTACCGCGCCTGCGACCAGTCCGAACCAGCGGTTCACGCCCCGAAGGATCGGGACCCGGTCGATCAGCCCGATCACCTTGAAGATGATCAGCACGATGATCAGCGCGACGATCAACGCGATCAAAAAAGCGACTCCCTTCAGGATCCAATCCGCTGCCGTACCGGCCGCGGCATCGGTAAAAAATCCAAAACTAAAACCCAGGGTGCCTGTAATCTTCTGCCCGACCCAATTCTCGATCCGATCGTAGAGGCCGGTATAATTTTTGAGAAACGTGCTGATATAGGGCGTCACCCACTGGATCAGCCAGATCAGAACGATCAGGGAGACCAGTGAAAAAAGCATTCGCAGAAAGCCCCGGCTCCATCCCCAAATCAGCGCGATCAAAAATATGATGACGACAAGAACCAGCATCCAGTTCATGGAAGTTCCTCCTCGGATCGACCATGGAAAAGGCTCGCGAAGAGCCGCATGCGAACCCGCTCAGTTGTATTATCAGTTAAAATCAGATAGTTCTGATATCCGCTCCGGCGGAAAACGGCTTTCAGATCCCCGTCCGATTCGCAGGCCACCTTCAGCCGTCCGTTCGCGGTATAGATGTCGCAGCGGTCTTCATTCAACAGACAGATCTCATGATTCTTCAAAAACGAAATGCTGTCATAGAAATAATCCGTTACGATCGAAGCACATGGATGGCCGTTCGTATCATATACATCAATCCGGCGCCCCGGGTCCTCTGTCACATCGGCATAGACCAGGCCGAAATAGCTGTCATCGTAAAAAACGCTCTGAATCTCGTCTGCCGCTTCCACAAAGGCACTCTCCTGCGGGGCGTTGTCTCCTTCAAAGACATAGACGCCGGTGTCCGCGAACGCCAGCATCGTGCTCTCCCCGACATAGGTGATCTCCGGTATGATCGTATCCGCGTAAGTAAGCGATCCGACCAGATTGTCAATCTGATTCTGTCCGGCCGCGCCGAAATTGTAAAAGTTGAGTGTGGTCCGCGCTGTGCCGGTGCTGACATCTACGATGGCCGCGGCAAGATTCTTTCCGTCCGTGGACAGGGCGATGTCCATCGGTGTGCCGGTATTTTCCACATGAATGGCCCCCTCGGCGATCGGATCCCCGGTTTTGTCAAACAAAGACAGATACCCCGTGCCGCTGTCCATCATCAAAACCGCCACGGTGCCCTGCGAGGCAACCGCAATCTTTGAAATCGGCATCGAGACGGCAATCTCGCCCTGCAGGCCTTCCTCATTCAACACATAGACCGTCTCGCCCTGTTGGTCCGCGATCGCGAAATAGGATTGGCATACTGTAACCATGGGGTTTTCCATCTCGTATCCCTGATTCCAAACAGGGGTTTCTCTGGTTGTAACATAGGCGGCACCGTCATTGCTGTATGTTACATATCCGTCACCAAACGCGAGATAATGCGTCGCCTGTGTGTCCGATCGATCTATCTCGTCCGTCACGGTATATTCCCGATATGTTACAAAATGCACGAGCAGCAGATACACGATGAGCACCGCGACACAGACAATGATGATGATGGCAGCGCAAAGCAGCCTCCTTTTGCGGCGTCTCCGGGTCTGCCCCTCACCCTCTTCCGGGTTGACCATGCGCAGATTGTTCTGCTTGTTGTCGCTCATGAATCTCCGATCCTACTCGTGAAATGCTTTTACCTTTTTTGCTATGCTCTCCGCATCCAGCCCGTACAACCGGATCAGCTCCGCCGCCGGCCCGGACTGGCCAAACTCATCTTGCACGCCTATTTTTAATACTTTGGCGGACGCGTTTGCTCCGATCGCGTCACAGACCGCGCTGCCCAAACCTCCGATCACGGAATGTTCCTCTACGGTGACCACCCTGCCCGTCTTGGCCGCGGCGGACAAGACCAGCTCTTCATCAAGCGGTTTGATGGTATGTATGTTGATCACCCCGGCATCGATGCCCCCGGCGGCAAGAAGCTCAGCCGCGGCAAGAGACTCGTTTACGCAAAGCCCCGTTGCGATCAGGGTGACATCCGCGCCCTCCCGCAGGACGATCCCTTTGCCCATCTCAAAGCGATAGGTCTCCTCGTCGTTGATCACGGGAATCGCAAGCCGGCCAAACCGCAGGTAAACCGGCCCGACATATGCGGCCGCCGCGCGAACTGCCGCGCGCGCTTCCACGTCATCGCAGGGATTGATGACGACCATGCCCGGGATCGTGCGCATGAGCGCGATGTCCTCACAGCACTGATGGGTAGCGCCGTCCTCGCCCACGGAGATGCCCGCGTGCGTGGCACCAATCTTCACATTTAAACGCGGATAACCAATCGAGTTGCGCACCTGCTCGTAGGCGCGCCCCGCCGCGAACATCGCGAAGGAACTGGCAAACGGGACCTTGCCGCACGTGGAAAGTCCCGCCGCGATCCCCATCATGTTCGCTTCCGCGATGCCGCAGTCGATGTGCCGTTCGGGAAACGCCGCCTGAAAGATGCTTGTCTTTGTAGCCCCGGCAAGATCCGCGTCCAGAACTACCAGATTCTCCATCTCTTTTCCAAGCTCTACCAGAGTATTCCCATAGCTCTCTCTTGTCGCGACTTTTTTTACTTCTGACATAACGCTTCCCCCGCTTTCGTAAGTTCTTCCATGGCGATATCATACTCCTCATCGTTCGGCCCCTTGCCGTGCCAGCCCACCTGGTTCTCCATATAGGAAACGCCTTTTCCTTTTATCGTATTCGCGATGATCGCGCAAGGCATACCCTTTGTCTCGCGCGCTTCCCGGAAAGCCGCTGCGATCTGATCAAAATCGTTTCCGTCGATGGTGATCACATGAAAACGGAACGCCTCGAACTTTTCCCCGATCGGATAGGGGGAACAGACCTCCTCGATCGGTCCGTCGATCTGCAGCCCGTTGTGGTCCACGATCAGTACGAGATTGTCCAATTTTCGGTCCCCCGCGAACATGGCGGCCTCCCAGATCTGGCCCTCTTCGATCTCGCCGTCACCGGCCAGCGCGTAAACGCGATAGTCTTTTCCATCCATTTTCCCGGCCAGGGCCATTCCGACCGCGGCAGAAAAGCCCTGCCCCAGAGAGCCGGTCGACATATCCACGCCGGGAGTGTGTTTCATGTCCGGATGCCCCTGGAGCATGGACCCGACATGACGCAGCCCGACAAGCTCCTCTGCCGGAAAGTATCCCCTCTGTGCCAACACGGCATAGTATCCGGGCGCCGTATGCCCCTTGGAAAGCACGAAGCGGTCCCGGTTCTCGTCCTCCGGATGAGACGGATCCACATTCATCTCCACAAAATAGAGATACGTAAAAATATCCGCTGCGGAGAGTGATCCGCCCGGATGTCCCGACTTGGCGCTGTGTACGGCGGTTAAAATTCCTTTTCGCACCTCCACGGCCGTTTTTTCAAGTTCCTGATTTGTCATGGTATCCCCTTTCTGAAGCAGAAAACATACTAAAGCTCCACTCTTCCTTCCAGCGCGCGAAGCAGTGTCACCTCATCGATATATTCCAAGTCTCCCCCGACCGGGACCCCGCTGGCGATCCGCGTAACTTTAATCCCTGTGGGCTTGATCAGCTTGCTTATGTACATGGCGGTCGTCTCGCCTTCCAGACTGGAGTTCGTGGCGATGATCACCTCATCGACATCCCCCTCCAGGCGACGGGTCAGTTCCTTTAGGCGGATGTCCTCCGGCCCAATGCCCAGCATTGGCGAGATCGCGCCGTGCAGCACATGATAGACGCCCTCATACTTCCCCGTCTTCTCATATGCGGCCAGGTCCCGCGGCGTCTCCACCACCATGATCGTCTTGTGGTCCCGGTTCTTATTTTTGCAGATCGGGCACTCCTCATCGTCCGTTAACGTATAACAGGTCTTGCAGTAACGGGTGTTATGCCGTGCCTCACGGATCGCGTCCGCCAGCTGTTCGGTGCGCTCTTCGGGCATGTTTACGATGTGAAATGCCAGACGCTGCGCCGTCTTCGTCCCGATTCCGGGCAGAGCGGCCAGCTCCTCGATCAGTTTGGTAATCTGTTTGCTGTAGTATTCCATCAGAAAGGGAATCCTCCGCCCATGCCGCCGGTGATCTTGTCCATGGACTCCTGTGACATCTCTTCCACCTTGCGCAGCGCTTCGTTCGTGGCCGCCATGATCAGATCTTCCAACATCTCAATGTCGTCCGGATCCACAACCTCTTCCGCCAGTTTGATCCCGGTAATCTCTTTTTTCCCGGATACCGTCACTTCTACGGCACCGCCGCCGGATGTCGCCGTCACTTCCTGTTCCTCGATCTCCTTCGAGGCTTCCTCCATCTGGCGCTGCATCCGCTGCGCCTGTTTCATCAGATTCGTCATGTTGCCCGGCATACCGCCCTGGTAACTGCCGCCTTTCCCTTTGCTCATCTGTCTCTGCCTCCTGTATTATGGTTTACTCGTCCTCTACCTCAATCTCCGCGCAAATCATCTCCTCCAGATTCGGATAGATTTCCTCCGCCGGCCTGTCGGTATTGTTTTCCCGGAACAGCACCGGAATCTCTTTTCCGATCTGTTCGGAGATCCGCTTCGCGATTTCCTGCTCCCGCCCGTTTATGGTCAAAAATCCATAGGCCTCCGGATCATCAAAAACGAGTAGCAGCTGCCCTTCCTCGCCAAGGCTCGGATAGGTCTCGGCCAGGGCGGCCCGAATCCCGCCGCTGAATTTTTTCCGGATGGAATGCCAGTTTTTTACCACCCTTTGAATGTCATCCGGAACCGCTTTCGGCATCGGGGCTTTCGCCGGAGCTGCCTTTGTTTCCCCGCTTTCCGACGGATCCTCCGGCATATTTGCCGACTGCTCCGTGGGCCGTGCCGCTTCTCCTGGCGCTTCCTGCGCGGGGGCCGGTGCCGGAACACCTTGTTCTATCTGCTTTTCCAAAAACGAGACCCGCTCTGCCAGCGCGTCGGGCTGTGCCTCCATGGCGGGGCGGCAGAGGCGGATGATCGCGATCTCCAGCAAGACCCTCTTCCCGTCCGCGTACTTCATCTGCGTGGAAAGTTCCGAAAACGCGCGGATATAACGCAGAATCGTATCGTCTTCAATCGCCTGTGCCTCCTCCTTTAAAAGCGCCAGATTTTCCCCGGACATATCGAGCACGTCCTCCATGTCGTCCGAACTCTTTATGAGGAGCAGATTGCGCAGGTACCAGATAAAGTCCGTGACAAACTGTCCCAGTTCTCTTCCCTGCATAACGATCTCTTCGAGAATCCGAATCGCCCTGTTCACGTCCTGCGCCAGCAAGGCGCGCAACAGCCGGCTGAACACTTCCGTGTCCGCCGCCCCCAACACATTCAGCACTTTATCGAGCGTTAACCGCTCCCCGAGGTAAAACGCGATGCACTGATCCAAGAGGCTCAACGCGTCCCGCATGGATCCGTCCGCTGCCCGGGCCACATAACGAATCGCTTTTTCCTCCGCCTCGACCCCCTCCTCGGCGAGAAGATCCGCAAGGCGCGACGCGATCGTCTCAATCCCGATCCGCCGGAAATCATACCGCTGACAGCGGGATACGATGGTGACCGGGAGCTTATTTGCCTCTGTGGTCGCCAGAATAAAGAGCACGTATTCGGGCGGTTCCTCCAGCGTCTTTAAGAGCGCGTTAAACGCGCCGATGGAGAGCATATGCGCTTCATCGATGATATACACTTTATAGTTCCCCTCTGTCGGGGGATAGGAGACTTCCTCCCGGATCTGCCGGATGTTATCCACTCCGTTGTTCGAGGCGGCATCGATTTCGATCACATTCAGGGAAGTACCCGACGCGATCGCGCGGCAGCTCTCACACTCGCCGCAAGGACTACCGTCTGTCGGATGTTCGCAATTTACCGCCTTCGCCAGAATCTTCGCGACGGTCGTCTTGCCTGTCCCGCGGGTGCCGCAGAACAGATAGGCGTGACCGATCCGCCCAGCGGAAATCTGGTTTTTTAAAGTGGTAACGATATGATCCTGCCCTTTCACATCCGCAAACTCTGTGGGGCGGTATTTTCGATATAACGCCGTGTATGCCATGTCTGGCTCCCTTATCTGTGATCGTGATCCGTTCAGTCTCCGAAGCAGATCCCGACTTTTTTAGCCTCCGCGATCAGTTGGCAGTTCGGGTCGATCGTCTTTAACTTGCCGGCACACTCGCTTAAGGGGACCCGGGTGGTCTGTCCGTCTATCATGGCGATCATCTTGCCGTAATCCTGCTCTTCGATCGCCATCGCCGCCGCGGCCCCCAACTGTGTACAAAGTACCCGGTCGTAGGCGCAGGGACTGCCTCCGCGCTGCATGTGTCCAGGCACGGTCACTCGCACCTCGCGGTCGGTTCTCTGCGCGATTTGAGCCGCCACCTCGTAGGATACGGAAGGATAGGGCGCCTGACTCTTAAATACTTTAAACTCTTTTTTTGACAGCATCGCTTTCTCTTTGGAGATGGCTCCCTCGGCAACCGCCAGGATCGTAAAGCCTTTCCCGCGCGCGGTCCGGTTGTTGATGGCCTCCACCACCTTTTCGATGTCATAGGGAATCTCCGGGATCAGGATGATGTCCGCGCCGCCCGCGATGCCCGCGTGCAGCGGCAGCCAGCCGACGTTATGCCCCATGATCTCCACGATAAACACCCGGTTGTGGGAAGCCGCTGTCGTATGGATACAGTCGATCGCATACGTCGCGATGGCAAGCGCGCTCTCAAAACCGAACGTGATGTCCGTCCCGTAAATGTCGTTGTCGATGGTCTTCGGCAGAAACACGACGGAAAGGCCCTCTTCCGCAAGGAGGTTTGCCGTCTTCTGTGTCCCGTTGCCGCCGAGGATCACCAGGCAGTCCAGATTCAATTTATAGTAGGTGTGCTTCATCGCCTCCACTTTGTCGACACCGTCCCGATCCGGCACGCGCATCAGCTTGTATGGCTGTCGGGATGTCCCGAGTATCGTGCCGCCCTTGGTCAGGATGCCGGAAAAATCCGAGGGGGAGAGTGCGCGGTAATTTCCGTAGATCAACCCTTTGTATCCGTCATAAAACCCGTAAATTTCAAGGTCGTCCGTATCGATGGCAAGTCCTTTTACCACACCGCGCATCGCGGCGTTTAAGGCCTGGCAGTCGCCACCGCTTGTCAGTATTCCGATTCGCAGCATATCCACTCTCCTTTCGCTTATAAAACCGCATACGTCAGCCAAATCGGGCTGCTTACAGGCAAGTTTGCCGCATACCGATTTATCTGCCGAATACAGCGTCAACAGCGGCACTTAAAGTGTATCAAATTCAAGGTTTATTTACAAGGTATTGACGCACATTTTGAAAGCACTTATAATGAATTCCCGTGGAGAGTTAGCGAAGTGGTCATAACGCGCCGCACTCGAAATGCGGTTGTCCGTCAGGGCACGTGGGTTCGAATCCCACACTCTCCGTTTTTTGAAAATATTTACGCTCTTTTTGCGCAGATCTTTGTCGCCAGACAGGCGGCGCCGTATCCGTTGTCGATGTTCACGACACCCACCCCGTTTGCGCAGCTGTTTAACATGGATAAAAGGGCGGCCAGTCCTTCAAAGCTGGCCCCGTATCCCACACTGGTCGGCACCGCGATGACCGGCGCTTCGACAAGCCCGCCGACGACACTGGCCAGCGCGCCTTCCATGCCGGCGATCACAATGACCGCGTCCGCTCTGCGGATCCTCCCCGTCTGGTCAAGCAGGCGGTGGATGCCGGCAACCCCGACATCAAAAATCCGATCCACGATATTTCCCAAAAATTCCGCCGTCAGGGCGGCCTCTTCCGCAACCGGGATGTCCGCGGTCCCCGCCGTCACGATGGCAATGCGCGGTGCCTGCCGCGCCACGCTTTCGACCGCCGAATCTACACTTGCTTCCCGCTCGGTATCGTCCGTGTCATACTCCGCTTCGGCTGTGATGAGCCCCGCCGTCTCGTGCCACACGGCGTCCGGAAGGATCCGTGCCACGGCTTCGTATACCTCCTGCGTAGTCCGCGTCACGAGTACGCGCGCGTGATTCTCCGCCATGCGCTCCGCGATGCCAACAATCTGTTCCGGCGTCTTGCCCTCGCCGAAGATCACCTCGGCCTGTCCGGTGCGAAGCGCCCGGTGCTCATCGATGATCGCGTAGTCGAGTTCCTCATAGGGGAGATTCTTCAACTGCTCATAGGCTTCCGCCACACTGAGATTCTGTGCGGCAACCTGTTCCAATAAGTCTTTTACATAAGATGTGTCCATGTTGTCTCCTCTTTATATGCTTTTTTATTTAACGTATCGGTATATATGTATGATACTACGGATTTCTCTGCGGATGCAACCGCCGAAAATAAAAAAAGATCGCCGTATCCGGCACGCGCCGGCGGCAATCTCCTTCTCTTTTCCGAGCATCCTGCGTTGAGCACCAACCCCGGACGTTACTTTCGCAGTTAACTCATCTCAGGCACCCTTGCGGCACCCGGAAGGTCCCGCTTAGGGCTGCTTTGTTCCCAACCTGACCCGGTTTACGGGTTTCCGTCGCGCAAGACCCAAGAATCAACGCCACTTACAAAAGGCAGCTCCGCAATCGGAAGCCCGCGGCAGGATATCACCCCAACTATAGCGGATTGATGGTACAGGGCGCCGCTGATGCCCCGGCTGCTCGGAGTCTTAAGTATACCATCGCCGTGTCCGTTGGTCAATCACTGGCTCCATTCTTTCGGCTCACGCTTCTTCGCTGCCCGGATTCGGGTTGTTTTTCTCCTCTTTGTTGCGCTCCCGCAGTTCCTCAAAAAACCGCTGCAGGATCTCCGTACATTCCTCCTGGCACACACCATACTTGATCTCCACCTGATGGTTAAACTCTTTCATCTGCAAAAGATTTAGGATGGAACCGGCGCAGCCCGCCTTCGGGTTCATCGTGCCGATCACGACCCGGTCGATCCGTGCCTGCACCAACGCGCCGGCACACATCTGGCAGGGCTCTAAGGTCACGTACATCGTGCAGCCCTCGAGCCGCCAGTCCCCCATCTGTTTGCTCGCGCGGCGGATCGCGGTAATCTCCGCGTGGGAGAGGGTATTTTTGTCCGTGTTGCGCCGGTTGTATCCCCGGCCGATGATCCGGTCTTCATATACGATCACACAGCCGATCGGGACTTCTCCGAGGGCGTAGGCCTTCTTCGCCTGGCGGATCGCTTCGTTCATGTATTTCTCATCCTGCGTCATAATGGTACCTCGCTGGCTTTATTATACGCCAGATCGCAAAATAAAAAAAGCTACGCCATGCTCCCAGCTCGAATCCGCTTCGCTTCTTCTCGCTGGAGGGCTGTCGCCGTATATGGCTAAAAAATCGGCAGGAAGTACGCAAGCGTCCTCCTGCCGATTTATTTTAGCCATGCATGGCTCGTAGCTTAACCAAAGTACCGCTCAAGTAATCCCTGGAACGCCTTGCCGTGACGCGCCTCATCCCTTGCCATCTCATGCACGGTGTCATGGATCGCGTCAAGGTTCGCCTCTTTCGCGCGCTTCGCCAGATCCGTCTTGCCGGCGGTGGCGCCGTTCTCGGCTTCCACTCTCATCTCGAGATTCTTCTTGGTGCTGTCCGTTACGACCTCGCCGAGCAGCTCCGCAAACTTCGCGGCATGCTCTGCCTCTTCATAAGCGGCTTTCTCCCAGTACAGGCCAATCTCCGGATAACCTTCCCTGTGCGCGACGCGTGCCATCGCCAGATACATACCGACCTCGGAGCACTCGCCCTCAAAGTTCGCGCGCAGATCCGCAAGGATATCCTCGCTGACTCCCTGCGCAACGCCTACGACATGCTCGGCGGCCCATTCCATTTCGCCTTCCTGCTTTTTGAACTTCTCAGCCGGAGCGTGACATACCGGGCATTCCGCCGGCGGAGCGTCTCCTTCATGAACATAACCACATACTGTACATACAAATTTTGCCATACCTTACCTTCCTTTCTTTTGAAACATGGTTTTCGGGTGTCTATAAAATCAGTTGCCGTACAACCGGATTTTATGCCTGCTTCATACACGCGGGACAAAGCCCGTGAAAAATTACCGAATGCCCCGTGACCTCCCCCGGAAACGACTTGCCTGCGACCTCGTCGATGTAAGAAATATCCTCCATCTGCAGATCCAACAGGCTGCCGCAGCTGCTGCACTGAAAGTGATTGTGCGGCGTCGTGACGGCATCAAACCGGTCCGGGCCGTCACCGGTGGAGATCTTGCTGATCTCGCCCATCTCCGCAAGGAGCGTCAGATTGCGATACACAGTGGCCAGACTGATGTTGGGGAGCTCTTCCCGGACACCCTGATACACCATCTCGGCCGTAGGGTGATCCGTCCGTCCCGCGAGAAACGCCTGAATGCTGTCGCGCTGTTTGCTGTGTTTCGTCATAATGGTTAGGCACTCCTAATAATGAGAATCATTATCGTTTTTTATTATTATAGCAATTATAGCACGACTCATTGAAAATGCAAGGGCTAAGTTGTGAATTCTTTATGAAACAAAAAGCCGGGTGTTTGCCCAGCCTGTCTGCCTATTCTCCGGGATCCTCGATCGGCAGATCGCGAAGCCCCCACTCCGCAAGGCGCTTCTGCCAGTCGCTCTCTTCGATCAGCGCGCGCTTTGCCTCCCGGGACAGCCGCTTGATAAAGGCCTCCCACTGCATGGCCTCCTCCTTCGAAGCAAACACCTCGAGATAGATGAGGCGCAGCGGTCCCCGTCCGCGCGTGTACTTCGCGCCTTCCCCGTTCCGATGGGCGGCCAGGCGCTTCTCAATATCGTTTGTCCAGCCGGTGTAGTAGCTGCCGTCGCCGCACTCCAATATGTAGGTGACATTCATACTCTCTCGCCTTCTCCCCAAAATACTGCCCCGGCACGGCAGCCTGCTGCAGGACGCCCCGCGCCGTCTGTCTTGCGCTCCATGCGGCACACGCGATCCGTCGTCAGCCCGCCGCGGCAAGCGCGTCCGCCAGCGCCGCGAATTCCGCCAGCGTCAGGGTCTCTCCGCGTACGGTAAGCGGTTTCCCGATCTCTGTCACGGCCTGCTCGATCTCCCTCTTGGAAAAGGAAAGCTCCTCCGCGTTCGCGAGTCCGTTTACAAGCGTCTTTCTCCGCTGGTTAAACGAAGCCCGGATCAGACGAAAGAGCAGTTCTTCATCCCGCACCGACACGGCCGGTTCGCTCCGCGCTTCCAGACGGATCACCGCCGAGTCCACGTTCGGCCGCGGCAGAAAGCACTGCGGCGGCACGATCGCGACCACCTCGGGGTCCGCGTAGTACTGTACGGCCAGCGACAGCGCGCCGTAATCCTTTGTGCCCGGCCCCGCCTGCATCCGTTCGGCCACCTCGCGCTGCACCATGATCGTAATGCTCTCGCAGGGTACCCGCCGCTCCAAAAGCGTCATAAGGATCGGGGTCGTGATATAGTAAGGCAGGTTTGCCACGATCTTGATCGGCTGCCCTCCGTTTTTCTCTTCGACGATCCGCGGGATATCCACTTTTAAGATGTCCTCGTGGATCACCTCTACATTCGGATAACCCTGCAGCGTCTCCTCCAGCACCGGGAGCAGCATCCGGTCGATCTCCACCGCTGCCACTTCACGCGCGTAGACACACAGGACCTGTGTCATCGTCCCGATCCCCGGTCCGATCTCCAGCACGAAATCCTCTTCCGTGATCCCGGCCGCGGCCACGATCTCCTCCAAAACACCAGGGTCTATGAGAAAATTCTGCCCGTACTTCTTCTGCCACGCGAAGTGGTGCCGCTCGAGCACGTCCCGTGTCATCTTGGAATTTGCCAAATAGGGTTTCGGGATGATTCTGTCAGACATGAAACAGTTCCTTTGCGTTTTTGGTCGTCTGCGCGATCACTTCCTCCGCGGAAATGCCCCGCAGACGCGCGATCTCCTCCGCCACATACGAAAGCAGATCCGAGGAATTGCGTTCGCCGCGATGCGGCACCGGTGTCTGGTACGGGCAGTCCGTCTCCAGCACGATGCGCTCCAAGGGAATCTGCGCCGCGACCTTCTTCGCCTTTTTCGCGTTCTCCCAGGTCACGCCGCCGCCGAGCCCGATGTGATAGCCCAGCCGCACATATTCCTGCGCCATCTCCAATGAATAGGAATAGCAGTGAATGATACCGGGCAGCCCCTGCCCGTGCTCCGTGATCACATCCATTGTATCCTGCGCGGCCTCGCGGCTGTGCACCGCGATCGGCAGGCTGAGCTCCCGCGCGAGGTCCATCTGACGGACAAACCACTCCCGCTGGACCTCTCTGGGCTCTATGTCCCAATGATAATCGAGCCCGATCTCTCCGATGGCCACAACCTTCGGATCCGTTCGGGCTGTCTCGCGCATCCACGCGAAAAATTCCTCGGTCAGATTGCCCACCTCATCCGGGTGAACGCCCACCGCCGCGTAGATAAAATCATATTTTTCCGCCAGCGCCACGCTTTCGCGGGCACCGTCAAGCGTTGCGCCCACGTTGACGATCCAGCCCACGCCCTTCTCGCGCATGCCGCGAAGCAGCGTGCCCCGGTCCGCGTCAAACCGTTCGTCATCGTAATGCGCATGGGTATCAAAGATCATGGGGTTATGCCTCCGCGTCGGAAGCGGCAAGCGCCTCCACCCGCGCCAACACTTCCTCCTCTTTTAACCGCGCAAAGAGGATCTCCGGCGCATCCGTCACGCGGATTCCATCCGCGCGGGTCCCAAACGTGTTCAGGGTTTCGTAATCCCGCGCCTCCTCACACAGCATCGATAAAATTTTCTCTGCCGTCTGCGGCATGAAGGGAAGGAGCAGGTTCGCGCCGATCGCGATGCCCTCCGTCAGGTTATAGAGCACCGTCGCCAGCCGGTCGCTTTGCGACTCGTCCTTCGCCAATGCCCACGGCATGGTCTCGTCGATGTATTTGTTGCAGCGCTTAAATATGGCAAACACTTCGCCGAGCGCGTCGGCGACATGCAGACTGTCCATCCGCTCGCGCGCGGCGTTCCGCGCGGCAGAGACAACGGCTTTTAAGTCTTCGTCCACCGGCTCCGCCGCCTGCGGATCGGTGACAATGCCGTCAAAATATTTGTTGCTCATCGCAATCGTGCGGTTCACCAGATTGCCCAGCGTGTTCGCCAGATCAGAATTGATCCGCTCGATCATAAGCTCCCAGGAGATCACGCCGTCGTTGTCGAACGGCATCTCCCGCAGCACGAAGTAGCGCACCGCGTCCACGCCGAAAAAGTCCACCAGCGTATCCGCATAGAGCACATTTCCCTTGGACTTGCTCATCTTGCCCTCGCCCTGCAGCAGCCAGGGATGGCCGAACACCTGCCGCGGCAGGGGCAGATCAAGGGCCATGAGGAAGATCGGCCAGTAGATCGTGTGGAATCGGACAATATCCTTCCCGACGATCTGTAAATCAGCCGGCCACAGTTTTTCAAACAGTTCCGAAGAATCTCCGTCCGCGTCGTATCCGATTTTCGTGATGTAGTTGGTCAACGCGTCCAGCCATACATACACGACATGTTCCAGCGCGAAATCCACCGGAATCCCCCAGGAGAAAGAAGTCCGCGACACGCAAAGATCCTGAAGCCCCGGGAGAAGAAAATTGTTCATCATCTCGTTTTTCCGGGAGACCGGCTGAATAAACTCCGGATGCGTGTTGATGTGTTCAATCAGACGATCCGCATACTTGCTCATCCGGAAGAAATAGGCCTCCTCCTTCGCGTACTCCACCTTCCGTCCGCAGTCCGGGCAGCAGCCGTCCACCAGCTGGGATTCGGTATAGAACGATTCACAGGGCACACAGTAAAGCCCCTCATAAAATCCCTTGTAGATGTCGCCCTGCTCATACAGCCGCTTGAAGATCCGCTGCACGGCGCGTTCGTGATCCTCATCCGTCGTCCGGATGAAGTTGTCGTAGGAGGCGCCCATTAAGTCCCAGATCTGCTTCACCTGTCCGGCCACGCGGTCGACATACTCCTTGGGCGCAATGCCCTCATCGTCGGCCTTCACCTCGATCTTCTGCCCGTGCTCGTCGGTCCCGGTCTGGAAGTATACGTCGTACCCCTGCTGCCGCCGAAACCGCGCAAAGGTATCCGCCAGCACGATCTCATACGTGTTGCCGATGTGCGGCTTGCCGGATGTATAGGCGATCGCCGTGGTCAGGTAATATTTCCCTTTGTTTTTCTCGCACATAACACTGCGTTCCTCTCTCTATTGGGAAAGCGTACCCATTCGTCTGTTTTTGCACGCTTTTACAACAAACTCCCGCCCCAAAAGGGACGGGAGAATTGTATCATTTCCAAACAAAATCGTCAACCGAACGACGGTTCAGTCCGTGACGGCCCCGACCGCGTCCGCAGCCGCTTCCGCCGACTCGTCTGCCTCCTCGGCGATCTCTTCATCGGTCTCATATTTTGCTCCGCATTTCGGACAGAAATTCGCGCCGCTTTGAATCGGCTCGCCGCAGTTCGGACAGCGCCGGATCCCGCGCACCTCGTCCTTATTCGCTTTCAACTCGCCAATCTCCTCAAACGCGGCCCGGATAAAAACGATCTGGTCATACGCCGGTTCTTCATCGTTGCGATGATCCATGTAGTAGGCTTTGCCGAGCTCGCGATACGCCTTCTGGATCGAATTCTCGCGGTCCCGGATCTCCAGTGAAAGTTTTGTGGAATCCCGGAATTCTTTGGCCTTTTCAATGCCCTCTTTCCCGGCCCCGGAGACCGTTTCGCTAATCTGTTTGAATAAGTCTGAACTTGATGTCATGTTCTCTTTTCCCTCCTGCTGTACAAAACCGCAATCTTCACTGCATGCTTTCCCGGTTATTATAACCTGTTTACCATCCTATGCCAAGGGTTTCGGCAGAAATTTCTCTTAAATTTTTTAAAAAAATTTTCCCCGAAAACTTCGCGCGGCAAACTCTTGTAAATCCGCATGAATCCGTACTCCGTTACACCATGTCCCGCATACAGATATAGACCATATAAACCGCGTAGATTGCCAGCATGCTGATGCCGCCGCCCCGGCGCAGCTCCTGCCGCCGCCAGACAAGCACCATGATGTAGACGGTGATCGCGATGACAAAAATGAGGTCGATCAGGTTGTTTCGCGTGACAGCGATCGGGCTGATGGAGGTCGCCAGCCCCGCCACGAGCAGCACGTTAAAGATATTGGAGCCGATCACATTGCCCAGCGCCATGTCCGCCTGCTTCTTCCGCGCGGCAATGATCGAAGTGACCAGCTCCGGCAGGGAGGTCCCGATAGAACAGATGGTTAAGCCCACGAGGGTCTCGCTCATGCCAAATGTCAGCGCGATCGTCTCCGCGCAGTCGACCACAAACTGCCCGCCGATCACGATGGCCGCCGCGCCGGCGATGATACAGAGGGCACAGATGCCATTTTTCATCTCTTTAATCTCTTCCGACCCGACCTCTTCCCCCGCGCGCATGGCTTTCCGTGCCGACAGTACCGTCCAGACCAGAAACACGACAAACGCCGCGAGCAGGATGATGCCCTCGACATGCCCGACCATCAGTCCGGTAAATCCCATCACAAGCAGGATTGCCTCCGCCACGATGGAGACGGGGAATTCCCGCTTTAAGGTACTCTTTTTGATCATGAGAGGCGTGATCACGGCGCAGACGCCGCAGACCACCAGCAGGTTGAACACGTTGGAGCCGATGACATTGCTGATCGCCATGCCGTTGCTGCCCCGCAGGGACGCCGTGATCGTCACGGCACACTCGGGCGCGCTCGTACCCATCGCCACAACCGTCATGCCGATGATAAATCCGGGAATGTGAAATTTTTTCGCCAACGCGGCCGCCCCGTCGACAAAGTAGTTCGCGCCGCCTACCAGCAGCACAAAACCGACGATCAGTAAGATGAACCATACGACGAGCATGCGCGCACCTCCTTCCCGCAGTCCTTTTGGCAGTCTGTCCGCGCGTCACATAAAAAAACTCATGTACGTGGGTGCCCACGTACATGAGTCTCATTCTTTAAGATTTGCCAGGCCGAAAGGCCGAGATTGTTGACAAATCACGCATACGCGCAAACTACTCCCTCATGAAGCCCTTACACTATACCCTATTCCCGCCGCTTCTGTCAATCCCAAAGAAGCGTTTTTTCGTCTTCAAAGCGCCCTGGCTTTTTTCGGCAAAAAATCGGCGGGAAATTTGACAAAAGAAGGGAATGCCCATACAATGACAGGTGTGCGAAAGCCGCGAAAAATCGGCTTTCCCACGAATGTTTCACGAGAGGAGATCATCCCATGACGGTATACGAAGAACTGAAGGCCCGCGGCCTGATCGCGCAGGTCACGAACGAAGAGGAGATCGCAGAGCTGGTCAACAACGGCAAAGCCACTTTTTACATCGGCTTTGACCCGACGGCAGACAGCCTTCACGTGGGTCATTTTATGGCGCTGTGCCTGATGAAGCGGCTCCAGATGGCGGGGAACCGCCCCATTGCCTTAATCGGCGGCGGCACGGCCATGGTCGGCGATCCGTCCGGACGCACGGATATGCGCCAGATGATGACGGCCGAGACCATCGAACACAACGGGGACTGCTTTAAAGAGCAGATGTCCCGCTTTCTCGACTTTTCCGAAGGCAAGGCGCTCATGATCAATAACGCGGACTGGCTCATGGACTTAAATTACGTCGAACTGCTGCGCGATGTGGGCACATGCTTTTCCGTAAACACGATGCTGCGCGCCGAGTGCTATAAGCAGCGCATGGAAAAGGGCTTAAGCTTCCTCGAATTCAACTATATGATCATGCAGAGCTATGACTTTTACGAGTTGTACAAACAATACGGCTGCTGTATGCAGTGCGGCGGGGATGACCAGTGGTCGAACATGCTCGGCGGGACGGAGCTGATCCGCCGCAAACTGGGCAAAGACGCCTACGCCCTGACGATCACCCTGCTCCTCAATTCCGAGGGCAAAAAAATGGGCAAGACGCAATCCGGTGCCGTATGGCTCGATCCGAACAAAACCTCTCCGTTTGAATTTTATCAGTACTGGCGGAACGTGGCAGACGCCGATGTGCTGCGATGCCTGCGGATGCTCACCTTCCTGCCGCTCGAACAGATCGACGAGATGGATACCTGGGAAGGCAGTCAGTTAAACACCGCGAAGGAGATCCTGGCCTTTGAGCTGACCAGACTCGTCCACGGAGAGGAGGAGGCGACCAAAGCGCAGGAGGGAGCCAAGGCGCTCTTCGCCAGCGGGACGGCAGTCGATATGCCCACCAAAGAACTCTCCGCGGCGGATCTGACCGACGGGCGGATCGACATCCTGGGCCTGCTCGTCGCGGCGGGGCTTTGCTCCTCACGGGGCGACGCGCGGCGCAACGTGCAGCAGGGAGGCGTGTCGGTAAACGGCGAAAAAGTGACGGATCCCGCCATATCCTACCTGCCGGAAGACCTTGCGGCAGAAGACTTTGTGCTGCGCAGGGGGAAGAAAAATTACTGCAAAATCGTTTATAAGTAAGTTTTCAGAATATTTCGAATATTTTGTTGTAATCAACTTTTTTTCAGAAATCACTTGACAAAATCTAAAAATGCGTGTACGATAAAGGCACAAATTAAGAAGCGAACGCGAACCAAATAATGAAAATTTATTTCAATGCAGAGAAGAGGGGTTACGCAGAGTCGGTTCTTAGAAAAAACGGAGGTATGGTCCGATGAAATAGCGGGCGCCCGCAGGGGCTAGAACATCAGGACAAAAAATTCATAGAAAGAGAGGTTATACAGTGAGACTTCTAAATCCGCATTAAACGGCCCGTCTGAGAGAAAAAAGAATCAGACGGGCTTTCATTGTATATAAAAACGGGCGCCATAAATTAAAAAACGAGTGCGTGCACTCGCTTTTTTTATAGAGGCGACAACCGGACTCGAACCGGTGATAGAGGTGTTGCAGACCTTTGCCTTACCACTTGGCTATGTCGCCTGATGCGGACGGAAGGACGTTTCCCCGCCGCTTGCGGGGATTATCGTATCACACTTCCCTCCCTTTTGCAAGAAGTTGTTTTGCCCGGCCGGGTGCGCGTGCACGCCTTTGCCGGGCTTATTTGCGGCGGAACCCGCCAGCCTTTTCCGGGCCTACTTGTGACAGAATCCACCGGCCTCCGCCTCGGTCATATTGGTGACCACCTCGTGGTGCGCGAAATAGTCCATGGTCCGATGAAAATCTTCGATGAGCAGCTGTGCCATATCAAGGCTGAAGCCCTGTCGCACGAGGATCCGCTGCACCACGATCCGGTCCGCGTGCTCCGGCAGCGAATACGCCGGCACCTGCCAGCCGCGGTTGCGAAGCCGGTCCGCGAAATCGTACAGATTAAAGTCAACCTCTGCCCCTTCTTTTAACTTCCATGTCAACGCCGGGATGCCTTTTTCGGGTTCCCCGCCGTAAATGATCTCAAACGGCCCCATCTTGGCGATCTCCTCCGCCAGATACTGCGCCGCCTGGTAACAGGACATGTGGATCCGCCGATACCCTTCCATGCCGAGACGCAGAAGCTGATAGTACTGGCAGATCAGCTGTCCCGCAGGCCGCGAAAAGTTTAACTGAAACACAGACATGTCGCCGCCTAAGTAGTTCACATGAAAGATCAGCCGCTCCGGCAGATCGTCCCGATGTCTCCAGAGGACAAACCCGCAGCCCAGCGGTGTCAGGCCAAACTTGTGGCTGGAAGTGCTGATGGAAAGGACTCTGGGGTTGCAAAAATCCCATTTTACGTTCGGCGCGCAAAACGGTGCCACCATCGCGCCGGACGCGCCGTCTACATGAACGGAAATGTCCAGCCCCTTTTCTTTTTGCAGCTCGTCCAGCGCCCGGCAGATCTCCTCCACCGGTTCGTAGGCACCGGTAAACGTAAGCCCCAGTGTCGTGACAACCCCAATCGTGTTCTCATCGATGAACGGCAGCATGGCCTCGGGTGTCATCATCAGCCGGTCCGGCTCCATCGGCACCTCGCGCAGTTCGATGTCCCAGTAGCGGGCAAATTTTTTCCAGCAGATCTGCACCGGCCCGGTGACCAGATTCGGCCGGTCCGTCGGTTTCCCTTCCTCTTCACGCCGCTCCCTCCAACGCCAGTACATCGCCATCCCGCCCAGCATACAGGCTTCGGAAGAGCCGACCGTCGACGTGCCCACGCAGTTGCCGTCCTTCGGCGCGTGCCACAGATTCCCCAGAATGTGGACGCAGCGGGCCTCCAGCTCGGCAGTCTGCGGATATTCGTCTTTGTCGATCATATTTTTATTAATACACTGGTTCATAAGCTCCCGGACTTCCTCATCCTCAAATGTCTGACAAAACGTGGCCAGATTTTGCCGGGCATTTCCGTCCAAAAAGAGTTCTTCCCGTACCAACTCCAGAATGAGACGCGAGTCGCTCTCTTTCTCGGGGATGTGATACTTCGGCAGGACGAACTCGGAAGACCCTCCTTTATGCAGGACCTCTTCTTCTTTTCCTTTGATCTGTTTTCTGTCGTAAATCATGGTCTCCTTCTCCTTTTTTAATAAGTTCTTTATTGTTTAATCATGACATATCGCGGGAAAATGCGCAACCAAAACTTTATGAAAACAAGGGCCTTGCGCAGGTCGGCTCCCGGCGTGAAACATCCCTTGAAAAACCCTGCTGTAAGTAGTAAGATAGAGATACTCTCAGAACATTTTCTGACTTGAGGTGTCATATATGTTCACAGGCAAAAAGGCGACAAAATTTAACCGGCGCCGGGTTGTCACATGCACCCTTTCCGCGCTGGTCATTTTGACCCTGTCGATGGGTCTGGCCGGTTGCGGGGAAACCTCTTCCGCAGGCGGCAGCGCATCCACGCCCACCGGCAGCAAGACGCTGCGCGTCGGTGTGCGGGCCAATGTCAATCGTTTCGGCTATCTCAACGAGGACACCGGACGGTACTCCGGGCTGGAGATCGACATCGCCGAGGAGATGGCCGCGCGCCTCGGTTACAGCAATGTGGAATGGACGACCGTTACGCCGACCAGCCGGAAAGAAACGCTCGCGAACGACGAGGTAGACTGCCTGGTCGCATGCTACTCCATCACCGAATCGCGGGAAGCGAACTTTGATTTTTCCCCTTCTTACTATAAGGATATTTCCACCGTTATGGTGGAAAACAGTTCCCTTTTTACCACGATCAATGACTTAAAGGGCTGCACGTTCGGCACCGTAGCGGACGCGAATACCGCGCCGCAGCTCGTCGAGAAGCTCGCGGAAATCGGGTTTACCGACGGGGAAGTCCTCTCCTCCAACGAGGATAATACCGACATTCAGTTTGACAACTTCCGCATTCTGGAACTGCCGACCTACATGGAGCTCTCCGATGCGCTGGAGGAAGGCACGGTCGACGCGATGTGCGCGGACGGCAGCATCCTCTATACGTATCTGACCGACGACCGCCATGAGCTGGAATTCTTAATTTCCTCTCAGGACTACGGCGTCGCCACACAAAAAGACTCCGCGCTCTCCGAGCCGGTGTCGGAAACCATTCAGGACATGCTCGACGACGGTACGATCGACGCGTTGATCGACAAATGGGATTAGGAGGGACGACATGGAAGAAAAAAAACAATCCAGATCCCTGACCATAAAAATCGTTCTGCTCTTTGTCGTAGTGGCCGCCTGCGTCGCGTTCATGGTATGGTTTCTTTCCCATATGCAAACGACGCGCTATCTGGACAGCTATACCACGGAAATGCAGGCCGCGCTGGATGACCTGCCCGAAAGCCTCAATCTGGCAACTGCCGAGGTGCAGGAAAACACCAATACGTTTGACTCGACTTATCAGGCACTGGCAGGCAGTATCGCCTTTATGGCAAATCACGAGGGAGATTTCGCGATAACGGACATGCAAATGGTCAAATACGCGCGGCTGACGAATGTCGACAACGTGCTTCTCGTGGACAAAGACGGTACCGTTCTGGCACAGGCGCTCGCGACCGACGCGGACTTTTCGTCCTCCCGTTTTAACGCGCTGCGTACCGTCTTTACGGACGATGAGCCCTCCGCGGCGGTGGCGATTAATTTGCCCGACAAGAACTGGGATACACGCTACTATGCCGCCCGCATCGATGATGACAAGATGATCGTGATCGAGGAAAATCCAAGCCTGTTGAACGAACTGAACCAGGACAACGGTTCGGTCGCCAGCGTTCTGGATGACTTGGAAGTGGGACAGACCGGCTACATTTTTGCTGTATCCGCGCTGGACTTTCTCATTGAATGGTATCCGGATGAGGCACTGATCGGAACGGATGCTCTCTATGAAGGCGTACAGGTGGAAAATCTGGAGAACGGCGTCTACTCCTGGATGACCATTGACGACGAGCAGCTGTACTGCGATGTCGCGCTGATCGATAATACTTATTACATCGCGGCCGTACCGAAGAGTGACATGACCACCGCGCGCAACCTCACGGTGGGTGCCATTCTGTTCGCGTTTATTGCCGTGATGCTCGTCATCCTCCTGTATGGCATCTTTGTCATGCGGGAAAACGACCGGGCGGGGGTGCGTCCGGAGGACGTGCGGGAATTTCGCCGTCTGTGCGTTAACCGAATCATTCTCCGCCGGGCCGCGATCCTGACCCTGGTCGGCTTTTTGGTCATTCTGGGCATTGCTTACTACATGCAGACCCTCTTTGCCCTGTCCTCCGAATCCGTATCCAACAACGATCATGTGCAGGATGTCGTGGAAAACATGGAGAACACCAGCGACGACATAGAATCCATGACCGCACAGTACGGCGACCGCTATCTGCCGATCTGTGAGGTGCTCGGCTACATGCTGGACGAAGACCCGAGTCTGATCAACCGCGCGGATTTAACCAATCTGGCGGATGTCCTGCAGATTCAGGATATCTTTGTCTTTGAGGCGACGGAGGGCTCCCTCGTCGCAACGACTTCCGGCTATACCAACTACGCGCTGGTAGATGATCCGAACGACCAGTCCTACGACTTCTTAAAGCTCCTGCAGGGCGGTGTCGATTATGTGGTCCAGGATCCGGTATTCGATGAGATCTCCGGACATCTGTGGCAGTACATCGGTGTCCCGCTTCATGACGAGAACGGGTTTATCAACGGCCTCGTGGAAATCACCATCCGGCCGACACTGTTGGAAAATCTGGAAGATTCCACGAATATTGCTTCCCTCTTAAGTGATGTAAAAGTCGGATCAGACGGCTTTGCGTTCGCGGTCAACAAGGCGGATGACACCTTTGCTTATCTCCCCATAAACAGCTACCTTGTCGGGGACTCCGTCTACGACCACGGGATGACCGAAAAAGAGCTCGCGGACGGCTACACCGATTATCTCACCATTGACGATGAGAAATATTATGTCAGTTCTGCCGAGACGACAAACTACTACATCTATCTGGCCGGGACGCAAAGCGGGCTCATGAACGAGCGCGGACCGCTTACCCTTTGGACCGGTATTATCTCGCTCGTTTGCCTGGTCATTGTCTTCCTGCTGCTGATCTTTGAGCGGAAAAAGAACCTCCACTTCCTTGAACCGGGACAGGAGCGGCCTTTCGACGACCGCGTCTTCCAAACCGAGATGCCGGGAGGCAGGACGATCCAAACCGAATCCGCCGTCAGCCGCTGGATGGGCCGCGATATTAAATGGGACGAGCGGACCGCATGGCAAAAGACGGTCGTTGTCCTGCGCTGGATCTTTATCGTGCTGGTGGTCGCGATCTGTATCGCCGTGATCTTTCGGAATCAGATCTTCCGAAACAATGCGCTGTTCAGCTACATCCTGGGCAATGAATGGGATCGCGGCTTTAACATCTTTGCCATCACCGCGTGCGTCATGTTTATCTGCGTGGCACTGACGGTCGTGGCGGTTGTCCGATGGCTTCTGCAGCTTTTGTCCACCATCTTAAATGCCCGCGGCGAGACGGTCTGCCGCCTGTGCCGCAGCTTCCTCCGGTATATTGCGCTCATCGGCATGATCTACTACTGCTTGACGCTGTTGGGCGTCAATGTATGGACGCTCCTGGCCTCCGCCGGTATTCTGGCTCTCGCGATCAGTCTGGGCGCGCAGAGTCTGGTGTCCGACATCGTCTCCGGGCTGTTCGTCATCTTCGAGGGAGACTTCCGCGTGGGTGATATCATTATGGTGGGCGACTGGCGCGGCACGGTGCTGGAGATCGGGATCCGCACGACCAAAGTGGAGGATTCCCTGCAAAATGTGAAGATCATCCGCAACTCGGATATCAGCAATGTAGTGAATATGACAAAGAAGCTCTCTTTTGTCTCCGTCAACTACTCCATCGAGTACAATGAGTCTCTCGAGCATGTGGAGAGCATTCTGTCGAAAGAACTGCCAAAGATCGCCGAGCGGCTGCCGGCCATCATCCATGGCCCGTACTACCGCGGCGTGACGGAGCTGGCCGACAACAGCGTGGATTTAAAGATCACCATGCAGTGTGAGGAGAAAGACCGCTTCCAGCTGGAGCGCGATTTCAACCGGGAGATGCGGCTGCTCTTTGCGCAGTACGACATCAACATCCCGTTCCCGCAGGTGGTGATCAACGAGCCCACCGTGCCAAAACAGGCCTCGGCCTACGAGAAATGGCTGGCCAGCGGATATGCGGAGGAACAAAAGGAAGCGTTCCGGGAAGAGACGGGCCAGAATGAGATGGCCGGTGAAAACGACGAAGAATAGCCGGACGATCCGTCCGAAACCCGCATATAAAAAGGCGCTGCAAGCAATCCGCTTACAGCGCCTTTTTCGGTGAAACGGAGAAGGAGGGATTTGAACCCTCGCGCCGCGCAAACGACCTACACCCTTAGCAGGGGCGCCTCTTCAGCCACTTGAGTACTTCTCCGAATTGTCGATTTTATGCGATTGTACGCGCCTTGCGGCGCATCCCATACTATATATTACCCACTCCCGTTTGTCAAGACGCGGCGCCCGGTCCTGCCGCCTGCGCGGTGCCCGGCCTTGCCGTCTCATTCGGTGGATTGCTTTGTGTTCTTGTTTTTCTTTATCGTTTCCAGAAACGCGTTGATTGCCTGCACATAATTTTGCGATTCGCTTTTTTCAAACGAGTGTTCCCGACCCGCATAATACGACTCATCCAGTATGGACGCGAAAGCAAGAAGCGACTCTGTGCCGTCAGCGCACCGGTTCAGCCCGCATATTCTCCGGACAAATCCACCGGGGCTTTCATCCCGTCGGCGTTTCAGCTTCCTCCGGCGGCATTTTCGCAGCAGAAACAGAAAGATTCCCTGCGGTGTATCGCGGCATTGCCGATACAGCAATTCAAACTGTATCCGCGCTCTCAGCTTTCTGAAAAATGCCGCGATTGCTTCTTTTAAGTAATTGGTTCTGCTGATCTGAATCGTCGGCGATGATTTTTTTTCGCGCTTCGCGAATCGACGATGGCGTGTGCACCTTAAGATTATAATGATCACAACGCATGCCACGGCAATCATGATCAGGGAAAACCCCCAGGTGGGGAAGTTGATCGTCACCGGCCCTGTGGCGAAGTCTATCGCTGTATCTGTATCTGTCGCGGACTCGGTGTTTTGTCCAAGCCCCATTCCCACAGAAGAAAACAACCGGCTGAAAAACAAAACGACCGCCTCCAGCGCTTGTCCCAGAGCCTGAAACGCGACGCTTAATATCCTCCAAACAAATCTTCCCGCCGCCAGGAGAAGGTCCAAAAAACCATGTACCTGCCCGGAAGCAATTCCGGCCACCGCGCCGGTAATAAGCAGACAGACCACAATGATCCCAATGATTATGGCCGCCGTGCCGAAACCCGAACCGCGGGAGACCGTATGTCCTTCCTGCGTCATGCGAAGTCTCGCGACCGCCACCAGAGTCACCACCAGCGCCGCGGCCGCGAACAGGATCAGTCCGATACTTAATTCCGGTCCGATCGTACTGTACAGCAGCAGATAAAGAGCGAGCGCAACGATCAAAATGTCACTGTAGATGGAGATGAGATTATCGGCCGGCGATCTCCGGGAGATGACAACCGCATGGATCCCGGTGCCGGCAACCGCGATGGCGAGAAGCGCGATTAAGTTGGGATTCATACCGAGCCGGGAGGCGAGCAGACAAATGAGTACGATCTCAGCCACAACGACTACGATGTGAAAGATCGCGAACAGACTCACGGCAGATCCTCTTTGCACCATCACGAATCCAACCGCGAACTGTATGATCAGGCAGACGATCCACGGCAGAATCACCAGCATATTCATCTCTATGTCGAAAAAGAGAGAGATACTTAAGAGCATGGCACACACCGCCACATCGCCGGCCAGCATGCCGATACTGCCCCAAAAACGAGCCGCCCCGTCTCTCATGCCGCACCTCCTTTAGCGGCGGTTTCCGCAGGCTCTTCCTTTTTGTCTCCGCTTCCCGTTTCTACAAGAACCGGGGCAGTGCCGCGCCGCTGTTTTTTGTAGATGCCAAGATCCATTTTTTCAATCAAAATGTCTTCCGCATACAAACAGGCACCGGCATTGACAGATTCCCTGTCTGATCCGGCTTCGGCTGTTTCCCTGCGTTCCCAGACAAGGTGCGTTACACGGCCGGGCCCGAGTTCCTCTTCCAGCTCCGGGAAGCCCACATCCCGGTCGGAAAGAGAGCAGATATAAATATTTCCGAGCTGCGGTATCATCTGCCAGAACTCCTGATCCGGGAATACGGTATTTTGCGCCAGATAATCAACGGATGCCAACGCGTCCAACACCTCCGAATAGTCCGTATCTTCCCCTCCCGAAAGGCGTAAAACGGCCTCCCGGTCGGCATAGCCGGGCACAATGAGGGCAGACGGAACTCCCTGTTCACGCAAAGACAGGACAACCGAGGCGATGAGGCTGATCATGCCTTCCAGTTTCTGTTCCAGCAGAACATATTCCTGCCAGTTGCCTTCGCCGGTATCCGCATGGTCGATCACCGCACGGAATGTTTCCAGGTGAAGGATAAACGCGGCGCATCCCGGCGTCAGTTTTTCATAGATATTGATCTCCATGGGAAGGCCATGTGCCAGAAGCCGCCAGTTGATTTTTTTTACGGAATCCCCAGGCATATAAGGACGGCTGCTTTTTAAGAGGGTCACATCTTCCGTCTGTCCGCTGCGGCCGGGCGTGGACTGCTGGGTAATTTTCAGAAACGGCTGCACCCGAATGGAGGCGAGCTGAGGATAGATCAAGAACGTGACGGGAGCGTCAAGCTGGTAAAGCCTCTTGCGCATCGACAGGCCAAACCCGTCCCCCGCCCGCAGCCAGACGCCTTCCATGCGAACGACTCCTCGTCTGCAGGCGCTGATCGGCTCTTCCCAGGTCGCTTCCTGATGCCACAACAGCCATGTCAGCCTTCGCCGGATCCCTGTTTGGGGAGTCTCGGAATCCGGGAATACAAACTGCTCTTTAAAATCCGAATCCTCGGAACGAAGATTCGGACGGAGGCCGGCCGGAAGAATCATGTCAAGCCAGACAACCGGCAAAAAAAAGTGATTGTGAACCGTGACTTTCGGCGCAAGATTCCCGTCGACATAACAACGGCTTTGCAGTGCGTCTATCTTCACTTCGATCCGGTTTAACACGACGCGGCTCCAAAGACGGGAGGCAAGACAAACCAGCAGGATCAACAACAGGAAAGCCCCGATGATCACAGCCTGCCAATAGATAGCCGCCGCCGCGCCGATCAGAAGTATGATCAGCCCGGGAAGACTTGCGAAAAAACTTGTTCTATCTTGCTTCTGTTCCATAAAAAAGATCTTCCTGTTCCGGCGGAATGGGAGTTTCTTCAAGAATTCGGTCAAGAATGTCCGATGATGTCATCTTTTGGAAACGCGCTTCGGTCGAGAGGGTGATACGGTGCCCCATGACAGGGTTCCAGATCGCGGCGATGTCTTCGGGAATGACATAATCCCGCCCCTGCATGGCTGCCCATACCTTGCTTCCCTGGTAGAGGCTGCGCGAGGCTCTGGGGCTGCCGCCCTGAACGATCCAGGGATCGGACCGCGTCTTCTGAACAAGGGAAACCATATATTGCCGGCAAAGATCGGACACAAGGACCTCCTTTGCTTTTTCCCGGAGCGCGAGCAGCGTTTCGGGGTCCGTTACCGGTTCTATTTCGTCATACGGGGTGCCGTCTCCGAGATGGGAAAGGATCTGTGATTCCTCTTCGGCCGTCGGAAATCCGAGACTCAGGCAAATAAAGAAACGATCCATCTGCGCGGCGGGAAGCATAAACGTACTCTCATGCTCGATCGGATTCTGTGTGGCAAGCACCGTAAACGGCTGCGGAAGCGGAAGAGAAGTACCGTCCACCGTGGTCTGCCCTTCCTCCATCGCCTCCAGAAGCGCGGACTGCGTACGGGGAATGGCGCGGTTGATCTCATCCGCGAGAAGGATATTCGTGTGCACCGGGCCTTTTACCAATTCAAACTCGGAGGTTTTCTGATTAAAAACCGTCATCCCGACAATATCAGAAGGCAGGAGATCCGGGGTGAATTGAATTCTCGTAAAATCGCACCCCAGCGCGATCGATAAAGTGCGGACCAGTGTCGTCTTTCCGCTTCCGGGCAGATCGTTTAAAAGAACATGGCCGCCCGCAAGGACCGCCATAAGGATCAGGTCAATCTGCCTCCGCTTTCCCACAATGATTTTTTCCGTCTCATTTCCGAGGCGCGTCACATACTCCTGAATCGTATCCATGCTGTTTGTTTCACTCCTTCTTGTAGAGATCTTTCCCGCGGCTGTCGATTGCCACGATTGCGGGAAAATCCTTCACGGTGATCCGGCGGACCGCCTCCGTGCCAAGGTCCCGGTAACAGACCAGCTCCGATGTCTCGATACACTTGGACAACAGCGCGCCTGCCCCGCCGATCGCGGCAAAATAGACCGCTTTGTTTCGCACGATCGCTTCGATTACCTCCGCGCTGCGGTCTCCTTTTCCAATCATGGCCCGCAGGCCCCGGTCCAGAAGCATCGGGGTGTATCGGTCCATCCGGCCGGACGTCGTCGGTCCGGCGGAACCGAGCGGGCGACCGTCCCGTCCCGGGGAGGGTCCCATATAGTAAATTGTGGCGTCCTTTAGGTCAAACATCAGCCCTTCGCCCTTCTCCAGCGACTCTACGATCCGCGCATGCGCCGCGTCCCGCGCGACGAGCATTTCCCCGGTTAAGTATACCATATCCCCCGCAGATAAACTCACCGTAATGTCTTCTGACAAAGGCAATTGTATGTATCGTTCCATCCTGTCGTTTCTCCTACAAAACACGTGTTGCGTGTCGGTTCACGTGGCAGCAGATGTTGACCGCCACCGGCAGTCCCGCGATGTGCGTCGGCGCCGTGTTGATCTTGACCGCGAGTGCCGTTGTCGTCCCGCCGAGTCCCGCGGGCCCGACCCCGAGCGCGTTGATCTGTTCCAGCATCTCCTGCTCCAGCTGTCGGATGTGCGGCTGTTCGGCCGCGTCCCCCAACTCCCGGGTCAGCGCCCTCTTGGCAAGCAGCGCGCACTGCTCAAACGTCCCGCCGATGCCGACCCCGACCACCATGGGCGGACAGGCGTTCGCGCCGGCCTCCCGCACCGCGGTAAGGATCGCCTCCTTTACCCCTTCGATGCCGTCCGCCGGCTTCAACATGAAGATCCGGCTCATGTTTTCGCTGCCGAATCCCTTTGGCGCAACGGTAATCCGCACCTTGTCACCGGGTACGATCTCCGTATAAAGAACCGCGGGCGTGTTGTCCCGCGTGTTTTTTCGAAGCAGCGGGTCCCCCACGACCGATTTCCGCAGGTACCCGTCCGTATAGGCCTGCCGAACGCCCTCGTCGACCGCGGCCGCCAGATCACCCCCGACAAAGTGGACATCCTGCCCGATCTCCAAAAAGATCACCGCCATGCCGGTGTCCTGACAGATCGGGATCATCTCGTCCCCCGCGATCTGCAGGTTCTCTTCCAGCTGCCCCAGAATCTGCCGTCCCAGATCCGAACGCTCGGTCTCTGCCGCGTTTTTTATGGCCTCCCCCATGTCCTCCGAGAGAAAATGGTTCGCCTCGATGCACATTTCTTTTATGTTTTTCGTCAGTTCCTCAACCTGTACTTCCCTGACCATACCGTCGCTTCCTTACCTTGCCGCGCGGTTCCCCGCTTACTCTGATTCCTCTTCCGGTTCTTCGCCGCCCTCAGGCGCATCCTCCTCGTCACTTTCCTCTTCTGGTCCTTCTCCGCCCGTGGGCGCGTCCTCTTCGTCCCCCTCATCCTCTTCTTCCTCTCCGGGCATCACTTTCGTCACACCGGCAACGGTTACGCCGTCCTCCAGATTAATGACTTTCACCCCGGAAGTGATCCTGCCGAGGATCGAAACGCTGTTGACCTTGATGCGGATAATGATGCCGGCTGTCGTGATGATCAGGAGTTCATTTTCGTCGGTAACCGCCTTGAACCGGACGAGCGGCCCGGTTTTATCCGTGATCTTGTAACACTTTACGCCCTTGCCGCCGCGGTGCTGCGGGGAAAACTCCTCCAGGGCCGTCCGCTTGCCGAGACCGTTCTCGGAGACAAAGAGCAGGTGCGTGCCCTGCACATCCAGCTGCATGCCGATCACTTCATCGTCCGGGTCCAGCTTAATGCCGATCACGCCCATGGAGGCGCGCCCGGTGCCCCGCACATCCTTCTCGTGGAAACGGATGCACTGGCCAAGCTTCGTGACCAGGAAGATGTCCCGGTCCGCGTCGGTGAATTTCACTTCGATCAGTTCGTCGTCCTCGCGCAGCACGATGCCCACGAGGCCGGTGCGGCGCACGTTCGCGTAATCTGCCAGGCAGGTCTTTTTCACCAGGCCCTTTTTGGTGGCCATGAACAGATATTGTTCCTCCGCGTTGTCATAATTTTGGATCGGGACCACGGCAGAGACTTTTTCTTCCGGCATCAGCTGCAGCAGGTTGATGATCGCGGTCCCGCGGGAAGCGCGGCCTGCCTCCGGGATCTCGTATGCTTTCATTCGATACACCCTGCCCAGATTGGTAAAAAACAGGAGATAGTGATGGGTGGTCGTGGTAAACATTTCCTCAATGTAGTCTTCCTCGATGGTCTGCATCCCTTTGATCCCGCGGCCGCCGCGGTTCTGCGCGCGGAAATTGTCCACACTCATTCGCTTGATATAGCCCAGTTTCGTCATCGTAATGACGGTGTCGGCCACCGGGATCATGTCCTCCATGGAAATGTCATACTCGTCAAATCCGATCTCCGTCCGCCGCTCGTCGCCGTACTTGGCCACGAGGACAAGCAGTTCCTCGCGAATCACGCCAAGCAGCTTCTTCTCGTCGGCAAGGATCGCTTTCAATTCCGCGATCCGCTCCGAGAGTTCCCGATACTCGTCTTCCAGCTTTTGCCGCTCCAGACCGGTCAGCGTCCGAAGGCGCATATCCACGATCGCCTGCGCCTGCGCGTCGGAGAGCGCAAAGCGTTCGATCAACCGCTCTTTGGCCTCCTGCGTGTTCTTGCTGCCGCGGATGATCTCGATCACCTCGTCTATGTTGTCCAGCGCGATGAGCAGGCCCTGTAAGATGTGTGCCCGCTCCTCCGCTTTGTTTAATTCAAATTTCGTGCGCCGTGTTACCACATCCATCTGATGTTGGAGATAGTGCTTCAGCATATCCGCCAGATTTAAAATTTTCGGCTCGTTGTTCACCAGCGCCAGCATGATCACGCCAAACGTATCCTGCATCTGCGTGTGCTTTAAGAGCAGATTAAGCATGACATTCGGATTGACATCCTTGCGCAGTTCAATGCAGACCCGCATACCCTGCCGGTCGGATTCATCCCGCAGGTCCGTGATGCCGTCCACGCGCTTTTCCTTGACCAGATCCGCGATCTTTTCCAACAGACGGGCTTTGTTTACCATAAACGGCAGCTCTGTCACGACGATGCGGTTTTTTCCGTTGGCCATCGGCTCGATGTCTGTGACGGCCCGTACGCGGATCTTGCCGCGGCCGGTCCGATAGGCCTCCTCAATGCCCGCGGTCCCCAGGATCACGCCGCCGGTAGGGAAGTCCGGCCCTTTTACGATCTCCAGAAGCTCCTCGATGGACGTATCCCGATTCTCGTCCACGCGGTTATCGATCATCCGCACGACAGCGGCCACTACCTCCCGCAGATTGTGCGGCGGGATGTTGGTGGCCATTCCGACCGCGATGCCGGTCGTCCCGTTTACCAACAGATTCGGATAGCGCGCGGGAAGCACCGCCGGCTCCTTCTCTGTCTCGTCAAAATTCGGGGTGAAATCGACGGTTTCTTTGTTGATGTCCGCCAGCATCTCCATCGAGATCCTGCTAAGCCTCGCCTCGGTGTAACGCATCGCCGCGGCACCATCGCCGTCTACGGAACCGAAGTTTCCGTGTCCATCCACAAGCGGATAGCGGGTAGACCATTCCTGCGCCATGTTGACAAGGGCCCCATAGATGGAGCTGTCGCCGTGCGGATGATATTTACCCATGGTATCGCCGACGATACGCGCGCACTTCCGATGCGGTTTGTCCGGTGTATTGGAGAGTTCGATCATAGAGTACAGGATCCGCCTCTGTACCGGCTTTAACCCATCCCGGACGTCCGGCAGAGCCCGTGCCGCGATCACGCTCATCGCGTAATCGATGTAGGAGCTCTCCATTGTCTTCTTTAAATCGACATCGTGAATCTGATCAAAAATGTTGTCCATAAAATTCCTCACACACTAAATATCAAGGTTTGAAACGTATTTCGCGTTTTCTTCGATAAACTCCCGCCGCGGCTCCACTTTGTCGCCCATCAGCGTCGTAAACGTCAGATCGATCTCCGCGAACTGGGCATCGTCCATCGTCACGCGGCGTAAAATCCGTTTTTCGGGATCCATCGTGGTCTCCCAGAGCTGTTCCGCGTCCATCTCACCCAGTCCTTTGTAGCGCTGGATCTTGTTCGAGGAGTCCCGGCCGACCTCGGTCAGGATCTCGTTTAATTGCTCATCGCTGTAGGCATACCAGCTCTTTTTGTTTTTCTCCAGCTTGTAGAGCGGCGGCTGCGCCAGATATACATACCCCTGCTTGATCAGCTCCGGCATAAACCGGTAGATGAACGTGAGCATCAGCGTACTGATATGCGCGCCGTCCACATCGGCATCGGTCATGATGATGATTTTGTGATAACGGAGCTTTTCGATGTCAAACTCCTCGTGGATCCCGGTGCCGAACGCCGTGATCATCGCCTTGATCTCCTCATTGGCGTAGACCCGGTCCAGACGGGCTTTTTCCACGTTTAAGATCTTGCCGCGAAGGGGCAGGATGGCCTGCGTCGCGCGGCTTCGTGCCGTTTTGGCCGAACCGCCGGCGGAGTCTCCCTCCACAATAAAGATTTCACAGTTTGCCGGGTCCTTATCGGAACAGTCCGCCAGCTTGCCGGGCAGGGACAGCCCTTCCAATGCCGTCTTGCGGCGCGTCAACTCCCGGGCTTTTCTGGCCGCTTCACGGGCGCGCTGCGCCAGCAGGGACTTCTCACAGATGGTCTTCGCCACCGTCGGGTTCTGTTCCAAATAGTAGGTCAGCTGTTCGCTCAACACGCTGTCCACGGCGCCGCGGGCTTCACTGTTGCCGAGTTTTTGCTTTGTCTGCCCCTCAAACTGGGGCTCGCCGAGCTTCACACTGATGATCGCGGTCAGGCCTTCCCGAATATCCTCTCCGGAAAGCGCCGCCTCGGTATCTTTTAAGAGTTTGTTGGCCCGCGCGTAGTTGTTAAAGGTCTTTGTCAGCGCGTTCCGGAAACCGGCCATATGCGTGCCGCCCTCCGGTGTCGTGATGTTGTTGACAAAGCTGAACGTGGACTCGTTGTAGGAGTCGTTGTGCTGCATGGCCACTTCCACATAGACCCCGTCCCGTTCGCCTTCGCAGTAGATGATGTCCGCATAGAGCGGCTCCTTGCTGTGATTTAAATATTCCACAAACTCCTTGATGCCGCCCTCATAATGGAACGTCTCGCTGCGTTCCTGTCCCGGGCGCTCGTCGATCAGCGTGATCTTTAACCCTTTGGTCAAAAACGCCATCTCCCGCAGCCGCTGCCGGAGCACGTTGTAGTCAAACACGACCTCTTCAAAGATCGTGTCGTCCGGCTCGAAGGTGATGATCGATCCGGTCTGTCCTTCTTCGCAGTCTCCGATCTCTTTGAGCTCATACATGGTGATCCCGCGCTCATAGCGCTGTTGATAAATGTGCCCGTCCCGATAGACCTGCACTTCCAGCCAGTTGGAAAGCGCATTTACCACAGACGCGCCCACACCGTGCAGTCCGCCGGACACCTTGTATCCGCCACCGCCAAACTTTCCGCCTGCGTGCAGCATCGTAAAGACGACCTCCACGGCCGGTTTTCCGGCTTTGTGGTTGATGTCCACCGGGATGCCGCGCCCGTTGTCGGTCACGGTGATCGTATTGTCCGCATGGATGGTCACGGTGATCTCGGTGCAAAACCCGGCCAGCGCTTCGTCGACCGCGTTGTCCACGATCTCATACACCAGATGGTGCAGTCCGCGGGACGCCGTGCTGCCGATATACATGCCGGGCCGCTTGCGAACCGCCTCCAGGCCCTCCAGGATCTGAATCTGGTCCCCGCCGTATTCCCCGTCGATCAGTTCGTCCGTCAACTCTTCCATCGGTTCTGTATTCTTGTCTTCCTGCTTTTCGCTCATCAAGCTCCTCCTTGCTCTTTGATCTGACCGTTTTGCACCTGAAAAATCCGGTTGATCTGAAAACGGTTTTTTATAAACTCATCCAGTCCCGTACATGTAATGATGGTCTGGGTATCCCGGATGCTGTTCAGCAGATAATTTTGCCGGCTGCTGTCCAGTTCGGAAAGGACATCGTCCAACAGCAAAACGGGAGTGTCATGAATGATCTGCCGCACGAGCTCGATCTCCGCCAGCTTCAGGGAAAGCGCCGCCGTCCTCTGCTGTCCCTGGGACCCGTAGGTCCGGATATCCACCCCGTTGACGGAAAAACAAATGTCATCCCGGTGCGGCCCGCACGTTGTCATGCCTGTCTTTTTGTCCTTTCGGCGGGCCCGTGCCAATTCCTCCCGCATCTGTGCCGCCTTGCAGTTCGGCTCATAGAGCAGGCGCAGCTGCTCCTTTTTCCCGGAGATCCGGTCATGAATGGGACGAACGATCTCTCCCACCTGCTCCAAAAAGACTGCCCGCTGTTCGATAATCTTTGTCCCAAAGGCAACGAGCTGGTCGTCCCACACCGGCAGGGTATCCGCGAGCTCCGGGTGAGACGGCAGATCCTTTAACAGCTGGTTCCTCTGGCGAAGTACCTTGTTGTACTTTGTGAGGTTGCTTAAGTAAACCGCGTCCAGCTGCGACAGCTCCATGTCCAGAAACCGTCTTCTTCGCGCGGGGCCTTCTTTTATAATGTTTAAGTCCTCCGGCGAAAAAAACACAATATTTAACAGGCCGATCAGTTCCCGGGCACGGTGGATCGGGATCCGGTCGACCGCGATCCCTTTTACGTCGTTTTTTTTCAAATGAAAATCAATCTGCCGGTCAATCCCGTCCTTTTCCACAACCGTACGGATGTGTGCCTCTTCCTCGTCAAACCGGATCATGTCCCGGTCATGGCTGCCTTTGTGGGACTTTGTGGTTCCGCTTACATACAGGGCTTCCAGTACGTTTGTCTTTCCCTGCGCGTTATCTCCGTACAGGATATTTGTTCCCTTGTCAAAAGAGAGCGTTAAGTCTTTGTAATTTCTGAAATTGTTTAGCTCCAGCGATTTTACGATCATGCTTCAATCTGAAAACGTTCTCCCTGAAAAGAAACTACATCGCCCGGCACAAGTTTTCGGCCGCGGCGCACCTCAACTTCCCCGTTCACTTCTACCATTCCCTCTGAAATAACATATTTCGCGTCGGTTCCGGAGCCCACGAACCCGGCAAGCTTTAACGCCTGTCCCAGCTTAATATACTCATCGGTGATCGTGACTGTCGTCATCGGCGGCAGATTCTTTTTTCCCGCTCGAATATTCATACGGACGCCGCGTTAAAATTGACCGGTAAAATGAGATAGATATAAGAGTCGCCTTCATCCCGGATAAAACATGGTGTCTTCGCGTTGACCATATAAAGCGTCACTTCTTCCTCTTCAATTGCGCGCAGGGCATCCATCAAAAACTTTGGATTAAACCCGATCATAAGATCCTTCCCCTCTTTTTCAATCTCAATCTCCTCGTCCATGGAGCCGATAAACGAATTGATCCGCAACTCCAGATATCCATCCTCCACATTCAGGATGACCGGTTTTTTATCCCCTTCCCTTACAAGAAGCGTCGCGCGATCGATACAATCCGTAAACTCTTTCTTGTTGATTTTTACCTTTGTCTCATAATCGGCCGAAAGCATTTGATCAATGTGAAAATATTCTCCGTCAATCAGGCGGGAGACCACTTTTGTCTCTCCGAATTCAAACAACACATGATTATTCGTAAAATACAGGTCCACAAGTTCTTCCACCTCTCCGGGAAGAATGCGGCTGATTTCCTGCAGCGCTTTTCCGGGTACGATTACTTTTATTTGTCCATAATTCTCTTTTAATTCAATATTCCGGATTGAAATGCGGTGTCCGTCCAGCGAAGCGACCCGCAGCCGGTTTTCATTGATTTCAAACAACTCTCCCGTCATCATCTTATTATTTTCGTTGTCCGCAACGGAAAAAATCGTCTGTCGGATTACTTCCTTTAAAGTAAATTCGGAAAGCGTGACTTTTTCTTCCTTTTCAATCTGGGGAAGCAGGGTAAATTCTTCTCCGCTGTAACCGGCAATATTAAATTTTGCTTTTTCGCAGGTAATGAGCGCGCGATGGGTCTCATCTGTTTCAATCACCACTTCACTGTCCGGCAATTTCCGCACAATTTCGGAAAAGATTCTCGCGTCCAGTGCGATCATTCCTTTTTCCACGGCTTTTCCGACAAGATTTGTCTCAATCCCCAGTTCCGTATCATTGGCGGTAAGCGTAATCCCCTTTTCGGAAGCGGTGATCAGGATACATTCCAAAATCGGCATGGTTGTCCGTGTCGGTACCGCTTTGGATACAATATTGACGCCTTTTGCCAGATCGGATTGTAAACAGATGATTTTCATAATGTGAATAACTCCTTTCTTTGATCGGATGTCCGGAATCCGATAAATATATATATCGTTTTATTCGTATTCTTCTTAGGCGGTGTGTATATGTGGAAAACTGTTCGAAACGCGATAAATAAAGGAAAAGTTTTCCGGGCCGTTTGTGGAATCACAGGGGAAAACACGGGAAGAAAACGACACGCGCGTGGACAGATTGCTAATTTGGATTGATCTTTTTGCGTACCGTATCCACGGTCTGTTGAAAATCGTCATCCACCATGAGTTCATCTTTTACTTTATTGATGCCGTACAGAACGGTCGAATGATCACGACCGCCCAAAAGCTGCCCGATTGATTCCAACGGATGATCGGTCATGGTCTTACAGAGATACATGGCAATCTGCCGCGGTTTCGCGACATCGTTTGTCCGGGATTTGGACATAATCTGATCCACCGTGATACCGAAATGTTCCGAAACGACTTCGATGATCAGCTGTGGCGTCACCTCTTGCGGAACATCCGGAGAAATAATGTTTTGCAGTTCTTTGATCGCGATGTCAAGAGTGATGTCCGTGTGTTCCATATTGGAAAATGCGATGAGTTTGTTTAACGCGCCCTCCAATTCCCGTACATTGGACTTGATATTGATGGCGATATAGTTGAGTACGTCATCGCTTAAGGTAATGCCTTCCTGTTCCTGTTTTTTCCGAAGAATGGCCATTCGGGTTTCATAGTCGGGAGACCCGATGTCTGCCAGCAGACCCCATTCAAACCGGGACCGGATCCGCTCCTCCAGCGTTTCCATTTCTTTGGGAGGCTGGTCGCTTGAGATGATGATCTGTTTTTTTGCTTCGTGCAGTTTATTAAACGTGTGGAAAAATTCTTCCTGGGTACTTTCCTTTCCGATGATAAACTGTACATCATCAATCAAAAGTACATCGATATTGCGATATTTGTCACGAAACTGGGTCAGCGCCGAAGGGTTGCTGTTTCGGATCGCCTCGATCAACTCGTTTGTAAACGTTTCGGAGGAAACATACAACACCTTGAGTTCCGGATTGTTCGAAAGAATAAAATGCGCGATGGACTGCATGAGGTGGGTCTTTCCAAGGCCCACACCCCCATAAATAAAAAGAGGGTTGTAAACTTCGCCCGGTGTCTCCGCCACGGCCAGGGAAGCGGAGTGCGCAAAGCGGTTATTGTTGCCGACGACGAAGGATTCAAACGTGTAATATGGATTTAAGTTTGAATGTTCCGCCGCTTCCGAGACAGGGGGTTTGCGGGGATTCGCGCGCTGGGAAGTCATTTCCCGCGCCTGTTCCGGAAGGAGGAAATCGACTTCATATTCGGTTCCCGTAATCTCGGCAATCGCCACTTTTAAGGGCAGATAGTATTTTTTTGTGATATAGGAGAGACTCATCTGTTCGCCGGAGACGAGAATATATACACAATTATCCCGCAGATCGTAGATTTCCAGCGGCTTTAACCACGTGTTGAACGAGACCTCCGTTAAATCATGTTCTTCCTTGACGCGCAAAAGGATTTCTTCCCATTTTTTCTCGAGTTCTTCCATTTTTTCTCCCTGTCCGCTGTCGGGAAGACAACGCTAATTACCTAAGCTATATTTTAACTCAAATTGGGGGTGTTTTCAATGGCAAAAGTAGACACATTTTTCTTGACTACATACCATTTTTTTGCTATCATCGGAAATGGCGCAGATGGATTAGGAGGTGGGTTTGAAATGAAACGGACATATCAGCCGAAAAAGCGACAGCGTTCTCGTGTGCATGGTTTTCGATCAAGAATGAGCACAAAAGGCGGCAGAAAAGTGCTGGCCAGGAGAAGAGCAAAAGGCAGAAAGAAATTAACAGCATAGGCCACAACCCGTTGTGGTCTTTTGTTTTCCTCAATTATTGGGATTGGGGACGCGGCTTAGATCATGAGGTTTTGGGATGCGTTTTTCGGAATCGTTAAAAAAGACCGAAGATTTTAAAGCAGTTTATCAGGCAGGAAAATCCCGCGCGAACCGGTTGTTGGTCCTGTATGCGCGGAAAAACGAAAGCGCCGGGAACCGAGTCGGGATCTCAGTCAGCAGAAAAGTCGGCAACAGTGTGGTGCGGCACCGGGTCGCCCGGCTGCTGCGGGAAAGTTACAGACTGCACGAAGAGGAGTTCCATAGTGGTTGGGACATCGTAGTGGTCGCCAGAACAGGCGCGCAAAACGCGTCCTATCGGGAAATGGAAGCCGCGCTGCTGTCTCTGGGGCGGCTTCAACATTTACTTGATACAGAAAAGAAGGAGTCCGAGTGAAGAATATAGTGATTCGAGTGATTCGTTTTTATCAGAAAAACATTTCACCGATGAAGACAACAAAATGTCCTTATTTTCCGTCCTGCTCCTGCTATGGGCTGGAAGCGGTACAGAAGCACGGTGTGTTAAAGGGGGGCGGCCTCGCTCTCTGGAGGATCGTGCGCTGCAATCCGCTCTCAAAGGGCGGATATGACCCGGTTCCTGACTTTTCCGGGAGGAAAAAAATAAAATGAGTTCCATCTTTCTCTTGACACAGAGCGCCAATTCCATCCTGCGGCCGATCGCCCGCGCGCTCGGTCTGCTGATGAACGGCATTTACAATATGATGGACAGTCTCTTCAATGTCCAGAATGTGGCGCTTACGATCGTGATCTTTACGGTCATCATCTATATCATTATGCTGCCGCTTACGATTCAGCAGCAGAAGTTCTCCAAGATGTCCCAGATCATGAATCCGGAGATTCAGGCCGTACAGAAGAAGTATCGCGGCAAAAGGGACTCCGCCTCCATGCAGGCGCAGCAGGCGGAAACGCAGGAGATTTACAAGAAATACGGCGTCCGACCATCGGGAAGCTGTGTGTTTCTGGTCATTCAGTTTTTGATCCTGATTCCACTATATCGCGTGATCTACAGCGTGCCCGGGTATGTCACTCGTGTCAAGGATACCTTTACCGAACTGGTGACGGACATCATGATGACGGACGGGTATCAGAACACCCTGCTGGACTTTTTCGAAAGGATTTCGGAAAACAACTCCGTTATGCGGCAGGTGACGCTCGTTTTTGACGGCACACAAACGGAGGCGACCGATTCCATCATCGATATGCTCTATCGATGCACCACCGACAACTGGCACGAGCTGGCACAGTTGTTTCCCAGCATTTCCGATGTGGTACAGACCACGCAGACGGCGGTGGAACACTTTACCAGCTTTTTAAGCGCGAGTATTGTCTATTCACCGATCGTCCTGATTCGGACGAGCGCAGCGTCGGGAGAGTACCTGCTTCTTTTTATCGGTATCCTGATTCCGATCATCTCGGCGGCATCCCAGTTCGTAAGCGTGCGGCTGAATCCGCAGGCGAATACCGGCGCGGGCGACCAGATGGGCAACCAGATGCGGATGATGAACTACATCATGCCGATCTACTCGTTCTTTATCGTGTTTTTCCTGCCGATTGGTATCGGCATCTACTGGATCGCGGGTGCGGTCATCCGTATCGTGCAGCAGTTCTTCATCAACCGCTATTTCGACCGGATCGACATGGCCCAGGTTGTGGAGAAGAACAAACAGAAGGCCGAAGAGCGTGAAAAGAAGCGGGTCGAGCGCCAAGGTGTCTCTTCAGAAGAGCTGCGCTCCGCCGCGCGGATCAACACCAGACAGATCAATGCGCAGCAGTCGCCGCAGCGTTCCATGTCGGATAAGGCGGCTTCCGTATCCAAGGCAAGCTCCTCAAGCCAGAAGAGCTCCGGAAAGAACAGCTCGAATAAGAGCAGCTCAAATAAGAGCAGTTCGAATAAAAACAGCTCGAATAAGAGCAACGCGGCAAAGAATACCAGCGGCAAACAGACGTCCACCTCCGAAGAGACCGAACAGGCGGCAAAGAAGCCGAAGACGAAGTACAAAGAGGGGAGCATGGCTGCGCTGGCAAACAAGGTGACGGAATATAACGAGAGAAATTCAAAATCGAAATAGAGAGGGGTGGGGCACATGGAATATTTGGAAATCGAAGCGAAAACAGTCGACGAAGCTATTACGGAGGCGCTGGTTCAACTGGGCGTGACGAGCGATCAGCTCGAATACGAGGTAATCGAAAAGGGATCCTCCGGATTTCTGGGCATAAACAGCAAGATGGCCAAGATCAAAGCCCGCAGAAAATTCGCGCCGGAGGACGAGATCCGGTCATTCCTTCAGAAAGTGTTTGAGGCGATGGATCTGCCGGTGGAACTTTCGATCACGCGCGATGAGGAAGAGGAGAACGCTTACAACGTGGAGATGATCGGCAATGATATGGGCGTTTTGATTGGCAAGCGGGGCCAGACGCTGGACGCGCTGCAATACCTGACCAATCTGGCGGTCAACAAGCGGCTGGATACCTATGTCAAAATAAAACTTGACACGGAAGACTATCGAAGACGAAGAAAAGAGACCCTGGAAAATCTGGCAAAGAACATTGCCGGAAAAGTAAAACGCACGGGGAAAGACGTGGAGCTGGAGCCGATGAATCCGTACGAACGGCGGGTGATCCATTTTGCGCTGCAGGGTGATAAATATGTAACGACCCACAGCGAGGGAGAAGGCCCGGAGCGGCATGTGGTGGTTACCCTGCGGGACGACGCGCCGGAATACCGGGATTCCCGCAGCCGGAACAGATCCGGGGGCTACCGGGGGTCAAAGGGATCCGGGAATTATAGAGATTCCAAGGACTATACGGAGGATGCGGACGCCGGAACGGCAGGAGATGCCGGCGAGGCGGACGCGCCCACAGACGAGTAAGAAAAAAGCCCCGGTTCGCCGGGGCTTTTTTGTTGTAAGGGGATGATCTCTTATGAAGACAGATACGATCGCGGCGATCGCGACAGCTGCAGCCAATGCGGGGATTGGAATCATCCGGATCAGCGGCCCGGATGCGTTTCTCGTGGCGGACCGCGTTTTTTTGCCAAAAAGCGGGGATGTCCCGGCCTCCGGGATGGATTCCCATACGGTACACTACGGCTATATTGTGGATGGGGAGGAGCGCATCGATGAAGTGCTCCTTCTCGTTATGCGCGCCCCGCATACCTACACCCGGGAAGACGTGGTCGAGATCGACTGTCACGGCGGAGCGCTTGTGATGCAGCGGCTTTTGGAGACCGTGTTAAAACACGGCGCCCGTCCGGCGGAGCCGGGAGAGTTTACAAAACGGGCGTTTCTCTCCGGGCGGATCGACCTGTCCGAGGCGGAGGCGGTCATTGATCTGATCAACGCGAAGAGCGAGCTGGCCCGGCAGAGTTCGGTCAGCCAGCTGGCGGGCTCCGTCTGTTCCGAGATCCGGGAGATCCGGGAAGAGATCCTTGGCGAGACGGCGTATCTGGAGGCGGCGCTGGATGATCCGGAACACTACAGCCTGGATGGCCATGAGGCGGCGCTTCAAAAGCGGGTGGAGGAAGCGGCGGAACGGGTGGACCGTCTGCTTCGCTCGGCGGAAACCGGGAAGATCATAAAAGAGGGGATCCTCACGGTGATCGTCGGGAAGCCGAATGTCGGCAAATCCACGCTTCTTAACGCGTTGGTCGGCGAGGAGCGTGCCATTGTGACGGAGATCGCCGGCACGACGCGGGACGTCTTGACGGAGCAGATCCGGCTGGGCGGACTGGCCTTAAACGTCATCGACACGGCGGGTATTCGCGGTACGGCAGAACCGATCGAGCAAATCGGCGTCGCGCGCGCGATGGAATACGCGAAACGGGCGGATCTGGTCCTTTACGTCGTGGATTCCTCCCTGCCGCTGGACGAAAACGATGACGAGATCCTCCGCGCGATTCGCGGCAAACGGGTCATCGTGCTCTTAAATAAGTCTGATCTTCCGACGCGGACGACAAAAGAGATGATTTTGGAACACTTTGCGGATGCGCCGGTGATCTTGTCGGTTTCCGCGAAAGAAAAGCAGGGGATCCGCGAGCTGGAGGAGGCCATCTCGGCGCTGTTTTTTGAGGGGCAGATCTCCTTTAACGACGAGGTTTATATCACAAACGCGCGCCAGAAGGCGCTTTTGGAAGAGGCGCAGGGGAGTCTGGACAACGTGCTTCGCAGCATGGCAGACGGCCTGCCGGAGGATTTTTTGACGATCGACCTGATGGATGCCTATGAAACGCTCGGCGCGGTGATCGGGGAGTCCGTAGACGACGATCTGGTCGATGCCGTCTTTCGCGACTTTTGTATGGGGAAGTGAACAACATGTCAAACATACAGGAAAACTATGATGTATGCGTTGTCGGCGCGGGACACGCGGGATGTGAAGCGGCGCTGGCCTGCGCGAGGCTGGGGCTTAATGTGATCCTTTTTACAATCAGTGTGGAGAGCATTGCCATGATGCCGTGCAATCCGAATATCGGCGGCAGTTCCAAGGGCCATCTCGTCCGGGAAGTGGACGCGCTTGGCGGCGAGATGGGCGTCAACATTGATCATACGTTTATCCAGTCCAAAATGTTGAATAAATCCAAGGGGCCTGCCGTACACTCTCTGCGTGCACAGGCGGACAAGATCGAGTATACAAACCGGATGCGGCAGGTGCTGGAAAATACGGAACACCTGACGCTCAAGCAGGCAGAGGTGGCCGGGCTGTTGATGGAGGACCATGCGGTCCGGGGTGTGCGGACCACCTCCGGCGCGGAATATCACGCGAAAGCGGTGGTTTTGTGTACCGGCACCTATCTCAACGCGAAGTGCCTGTACGGAGATGTGGTTAACCACACGGGGCCGAACGGCATGCAGGCGGCCGTCCACTTAACGGACGCGCTTGTCGAAAACGGCGTCACGATGTATCGCTTTAAAACCGGCACCCCGGCGCGGATCGACGGTCGTTTTGTGGACTATGCGAAGATGCAGGAGCAGCACGGAGATGAACGCGTGGTCCCGTTTTCGTTTACGACGGACCCGGAGAGCGTACAGATCGAGCAGGAAAGCTGCTGGCTGACCTATACGACGGAGGAAACGCATGAGATCATCCGCCGCAATCTGGATCGTTCCCCGCTGTTTTCCGGCGCGATCGAGGGAACAGGCCCCCGCTACTGCCCTTCCATCGAGGATAAAGTGGTAAAATTTGCCGAAAAAGACCGGCATCAGGTGTTTTTGGAGCCGGAGGGCAGGCATACAAATGAAATGTACATCGGTGGGATGTCCAGTTCGCTTCCGGAGGATGTCCAGGTGGCGATGTATCGAAGCGTGCCGGGGCTGGAAGAGGCGCGGATCGTGCGCAATGCCTACGCGATCGAGTATGACTGCATCGACGCGCGGCAGCTTGCCCCGTCTCTGGAGTTTAAAGCGATCTCCGGCCTGTTTTCCGGCGGGCAGTTTAACGGCAGCTCCGGGTACGAGGAGGCCGCGGCACAGGGACTGATCGCGGGCATCAACGCGGCCCGGAAGATTCAGGGAAAAGAACCGTTGATCCTGGATCGCTCCGAGGCATACATTGGCGTGCTGATCGACGACCTCGTCACGAAGGAGAACACGGAACCGTATCGGATGATGACTTCCCGCGCGGAGTACCGGCTGCTGCTGCGGCAGGACAACGCGGACCTGCGGCTTACACCGAAGGGGTATGAAGTCGGCCTGATCCCGCGGGAGCGGTACAACGCGGTTGTCGAAAAACAGCGGCAGATCGAGGAGGAGGTCACACGGGTAAAGACGGTCCATCTGGGGGCGACGCCCGCGGTGCAGGCCGTACTCTCCGGGCTTGACAGTCCGCCGCTTACAAGCGGCATTTCCCTGGCGGAGCTCATTCGCAGGCCGGAGCTGGACTATGACTGCCTCGCGCCGCTCGACCCCGACAGGCCGGAGCTGCCGGACGGGGTGCGGGAACAGGTGAATATCAATATCAAGTACGAGGGATATATCAGGCGGCAGCAAAAGCAGGTGCGGCAGTTTAAACGGCAGGAGGAAAAGAAGCTGCCGCGGGATTTCGATTATATGCAGCTGGAAGGGCTGCGGCTCGAAGCACGGCAGAAGCTGAATCAATATCAGCCGGTTTCGGTCGGGCAGGCGTCACGCATCGCAGGGGTATCGCCGGCGGACATCTCTGTGTTGTTGGTGTATTTAGAGCAAAAGAGGGAACGGTAGGGGCCGGGTGCCGAAAAAAGGACAACAATGGACGAGAGCAGGTTTGAGAAGTTTGATAAAGGGTTAGAAGAGTTGGGAATCGAACTGTGCGACGCGCAGCGGGAGCAGTTTCTTCTATATTATGAGAGGCTCGTGGAGTGGAATGAGCGGATGAACCTGACCGCGATCACGGAGTGGGAGGATGTTGTGACGAAACATTTCCTGGACAGTCTGTGTCTGGTGAAGGCGGTGCCTGACTTGAAAGAGCAGCGCTTGCTGGATCTGGGGACCGGAGCAGGGTTTCCGGGGATTCCTTTAAAGATCGCGTTTCCGGAGCTCTCGGTCGTGTTGATGGATTCCGTGGGGAAGAAGCTGGCGTTTCTGGACGCGGTGATCGGAGAGCTGGGCCTTGCGGATATAACGACTGTACACGGCCGCGCGGAAGATCTGGCGCACGAGCAGGCATATCGGCAGCGGTTTGATCTGTGTGTTTCCCGGGCTGTCGCAAAGCTGGCGGTTCTCGCGGAGTATGGGCTGCCGTTTGTACGGATCGGCGGGCTTTTTGTGGCCTACAAATCCGCGGATGTGGAGGCGGAGTGCGCCCGGGCAAAAGCGGCGGTCTTTCTGTTGGGCGGGGCGGCGGAGCGGGTCGTCACCTATACCCTTCCGGGGGCGGGCGATGCCCGTTCTCTGGTTTGTCTCGACAAAAAAGAGGGTTCGCCTCAGGCCTATCCGAGAAAAGCCGGAACGCCCGCGCGAAACCCTCTCTCTTAGAAATTTTTTCTGATTATCCCAGACAAGCGCTTAACCGCTCTACAAACAGATCCGGCGCCTCCAGCTGGGGAAGATAGTTCGTACCTTCGACAAATATACTCTCAATGGACGGGTTGCAGGCCTTATATTCGTCAATAATTTTTGTAATCCACGGGCGGACCCGTCCGCCGACAAGGCAAATTTTATTTTTTGTCTTTCGAAGGGCCGGGACGATATTGATGTTGGTATAATCGCCCCGAATGCTCGCCAACAGATATTTTCCCTTGCCGTTTTTGGCGCCCTTATAGTAGGCGTTGATCACATCGGCGGGTACCGACTGCTTTTTATAGAAATACTCCCGGTCTGCCGTGTCCGCGATGAGGTATCGGCACGTGCCAATATTGTAGAGAAATGTGCCGACGATCGGAACATGAGACACATACTTCATCACGCTCGAGCTTCGGCCGGGCGTCTTTGTAAAGTGTGACAACTCGTTGGGCGATACCCCGATGAGCCGGTCGTAGAGACCGGGCTCCATGTTGCAGGCCATGACGACAAAGGCGAAAGCGTCTCCGGTGGCCGCCACGCTTGTCTTTCTCTTGATCACATTTCGGATAAAATCGTTGATCAGCTGCACATACAGGAAGTTGGTATAGGTCATACCCGGTTTGTCTGAGCGCCCGCAGCCCAACAGATCAAGCGCGTAGACCGTGTGCGTCCGCGCCAGCTTCGGGATTACCTTGCTCCACTCATAGGAGGAGCTGGAGGCGTCCAGATCGTGTATCAGTAAAAGCGGACTCCCCTGCCCCGTTTTTGTGTAATATACATTGCCATGCCGCCAACGGTAATATTTCCCCCTGCCGATGGGGAGATCGTCATTCTGCTCGGCGAGGAAGCTGATTGCCATATTGGTGCAGGCCATGGCGCCAAGGGCGACGCCACCAATGATTAAGGCGTTTCGCAAACGTTTATTCATGAGAATGATTCCTTTCTTTAATGTTTAGCAACGAGCGTTCACGCTCGTTGCTTATGCGTTCATTATAAACCATAATTCATATGGATACAAATATTATTTCCGAAAAATGTTTCACGTGAAACATTTCGAAAAAATTTACAAAAATTTGTTTCACGTGAAACATTTACGGGTGGATATGCGTCCGGAATCGTGCTATACTTTTCTGGAGACTATAGGAAAGTGAAGAAAAATATGGGTAGAATCATAGCGGTCGCCAACCAGAAAGGCGGCGTCGGGAAGACCACAACCACGATCAATTTGTCCGCCTGCCTGGCCGAACTGGGCAAAAAAGTGCTGACGATCGACCTTGACCCCCAGGCAAATACAACCAGTGGGCTCGGCGTCGACAAAGCGGGCTGCGAAAACACGGTATATGATGTTATCCTTCACGAATGCCCGGTCGGAGACGCCCTGATTCACACGCAGGTTCCCAATTTGGATCTGCTCCCGGCCAATGTCGATCTGGCGGGGGCCGAGGTCGAGCTGATCAATGTAAGCGACCGGGAATATGCCTTGCGCAGTGAGATCGATCCCATTCGGGACGGCTATGAATATATCCTGATCGACTGCCCGCCTTCTTTAAACCTGCTCACGATCAACGCGATGACGACAGCGGACACGGTTTTGGTTCCGATTCAGTGCGAGTATTACGCGCTGGAGGGCTTGAGCCAGCTTATGAACACCGTTGGGTTGGTTCAGCAGCGGTTGAATCCCGGCCTGCGGATCGAGGGCGTTGTATTTACGATGTATGACGCGCGGACAAAATTGTCCTCACAGGTGGCGGAGAATGTGAAAGACAATCTGGACACCAGAATCTACAAAACCGTGATTCCGCGCAATATCAGGCTGGCGGAAGCGCCAAGCTACGGGCTGCCGATCAACCTGTATGACGCCAGATCCGCCGGCGCGAGGAGTTATCGACGGCTGGCAAAAGAATTGGTAAAGAGAGAGGACAAGGAGTGAAATGGCGGCAAAGAAGAGTGGACTGGGAAAGGGGCTCGACTCCCTGATCTCAAAAGATGTGAACACAGAGCAGTTAAACCGCGGACTTGCGCCGGAAAAAGCCGACAGCGAGTCGGTGATCCGGGTCAAGATCTCCAAGGTGGAGCCGAATCGGGAGCAGCCGCGCAAGAGTTTTGATGAGGCAGGCCTTGCCGAACTGGCGGATTCCATCAAACAGCATGGGGTCCTCCAACCGCTGATCGTGCAGGACGCGGGGAAATATTACGAGATCGTTGCTGGCGAGAGGCGGTGGAGAGCCGCGAAACTGGCGGGAATCAAAGAAGTGCCCGTGATCGTCCGGGAGTTTACCGGACCGCAGCAAATGGAGATCTCGCTGATCGAGAACATCCAGCGGGAAGATCTGAATCCGATCGAGGAAGCGCAGGCCTATCAGAGCCTGCTCACGGAGTTTGGCTTAAAACAGGACGAGGTGGCGGCACGTGTTTCCAAAAACCGGACGACTGTGGCGAATTCTCTGCGGCTGCTCAAACTGTCGGACGAGGTGCAGCAGATGGTGATCGACGGAAGCTTAAGCAGCGGCCATGCCCGGTGCCTGGTTCCCATAAAAGAGCAGACCGCGCAGCTGCAGCTGGCAAAGCGGATCGTGGAGCAGAACTTAAGCGTTCGTGAGACGGAGCAGTTAGTGCGGGCGATTCAAAACAAGAGCAGCAAGACGAAGAAGAAAAAGACAACAGCCGACGAGCGGCTGGATGCGATTTACGCCGATCTGGAAAAGCAGATGCGGCAGACTCTGGGAACGAAAGTGTCCATCCGCAGGACAACCGCGGATGCAGGTAAAATTGAGATCGCGTATTATTCCCAGGAGGATCTGGACCGTATCCTGCAGCTGATCAAGAGCGCGGAGCAGGCCTAAGCGGGACAAAGGAGAAAAAACGTGAAATCTTTTAACAGATGGGTTCTGGAACAACTGACAGGCCCCCATGCGGGCGTGTATGCCCTTATATTACTTATTGTTGTGGTCGTGCTGATCGTTTTTCTGGTTCGCACCATACGCCGATTAAACGCTCTGACCGAACAGTATGACGCGTTTATGCGGGGGAAGAACGGGCAGTCGCTGGAGAATATTCTGTTGGAGCGGATCAAACAGGTGGACCGTGTCGCGGCGTCCGAGGCAGCAAATAAAAAGCAGATCCAGATCATGATGGACCATTATGACAACACATACCAAAAGGTCGGTCTGGTGAAATACGACGCGTTTAATGAGATGGGCGGCAAGCTGTCGTTTTCTCTGGCGCTTTTAAACCGCTTAAACAACGGGTTTATCTTAAACGCGATGCACAGCCGGGAAGGCTGCTTTACCTATATTAAAGAAATCGTAAACGGCAAGTCGGTCATCATCCTCTCCGAGGAGGAGGACGAAGCCCTTCAGATGGCGTTAAACGACACGGAACAGGTGAGGAAATGATACATTTATTTTTCAGATCGATCGGTTTTGGCAAATTGAAGGAAAACGCGGAACTTTACCGGATCGTGGATGATGTGGTCCGTCATCCGGATGAGCAATACGTGGACAAGGACTCTTTCGGAAACGATTTTGCGTGTTTTTCCAAATACAGCGGAAGCGACATGGGAATCTCCGTCTGTGGAAGCTTTACGAGCGACGACCGGTTTCGGATCGAGTGCTATTACCCGTTTTTCCGCGGGTCTCAGTTGTCAACGCGGGAACCGGTGGATCTCGAGCGCCATGCGGCGGGCGAGGTGTTTTATGGAATCTGCGATGAGTTGAAGATTGGGATCCCGCTTATCTTTTTCGTCAATAATGTGGGAGATGTATTTCGCGAGAGTCGTTTTGACGAGGAGCCGGTCGCAGAGGGAGGAGCGATGCTCTCCGGCCTGGCGTATCGCGGAAAGATCCTGTTTCCGATCGCGCACAGCGAGGAGACGGCCGCGATTCGGCAGAAATCTTCGGAAAAACGGATGAATTTGATGCAGCAGGCCCGGGACGGTGACAAAACTGCCATGGAGAATTTAACGCTCTCCGATATGGATCTGTATGCTTCCATTTCCCGGCGCGTCGCAAAAGAGGACATCTTAAGCATCGTAGAGAGCAGCATTATCCCTTACGGGGTGGAGAGTGACCAGTATACGGTGATCGGCGAGATCGTAAATGTCTTTTCGGTTCGGAATCGGCTCAGCGAGGAGCAGGTGTGGGTGTTGACCCTGCTTTGCAATGATATGGAGCTTGATGTCTGCATCAATGCGAACGACCTGCTCGGAGAGCCGGAGGTCGGACGGCGCTTTAAAGGGCGCATCTGGATGCAGGGATATGTAAATTTTCATTTTTGAGGGGAGAAAAGCCAAACATGTTAAAACAAGTGTCTGTTTTTACGGAAAATTCGAGGGGTTCCCTACAGCATGTGACAAGTCTTTTGACAGAAAAGGGCATCAATATCTGGGGATCCGTCACCAATGACAGTGCCGAGTTCGGCATTATCCGGATGGTGGTATCGGATCCGGACGCGGCTTATCAGGCCCTTTCGGAGAAGGGTTATATGTGCCGCCGTACCAATGTGCTCGGCATCGAGATGAAGGATGAAGTGGGAAGCCTGGACCGGCTCCTGCAGTCCATGAGCGAGAGCAATATCAACATCAACTATATGTACCTGTCCTTTAACCGTAATTCCGGCATGCCGGTCATGGTGATTCACACGGAGGAGATTCGGCCCGTGGAGGCATGCCTTCAGGCAAAGGGATTTGAGCTTCTCTAGGGCGTGGGAAAAATACAGAAAGACAGATTGTATGTCTCAGTAGCTCAGCAGGATAGAGCACACGCCTCCTAAGCGTGGGGTCGGGGGTTCGAATCCCTTCTGGGACGTGAAAAAGCCGCTGCAGTTCCTCCGTTTCGGGGTATGCGGCGGTTTTCATTAAAAATTTTACGAAAGGGTTTGCGATGAGCACACAGGAAACGGAACATCTCGCGAGACTGCGGCAGGGGCTGGCAGAATGCACGGTGTTGTTAAAAAAAGATGGCATGTTTCCGCTTTCCGCGCCGGGCGAGATCGCGGTATACGGAAGCGGTGTTCGACACACGGTCAAGGGAGGTACCGGCTCCGGGGATGTGAATTCCCGTTATTTTGTGACGGTGGAACAGGGACTTAAGGAGGCCGGGTTTTCTCTCACGACGGAAAAGTGGCTGGATGCCTATGACGAAGTGCTGCAGCGGGCGCACGACGAGTTTGTCCGGGAAATAAAGAGGCGGGCAAAGGAAAAGCACACGCAGGCCATTATAGAAGGAATCGGCGCGGTGATGCCCGAACCGGAATATGATCTGCCGCTGGACGGCAAAGGGGACACGGCGGTGTACGTTCTCTCCCGGATCTCCGGGGAGGGAAATGACCGACAGCCCTGCAAGGGCGATTTCCTTCTCACGGAGACGGAGAGACGGGATATCCTTGCCGCGAACGCGCAGTATGAAACGTTTCTGCTGGTATTAAACGTGGGTGGCCCGGTGGACCTGTCGCCGGTTTTGGAGGTAAAAAACATTCTGGTGTTGTCACAGCTCGGGGTGGAGACCGGGAGCGTGCTCGCCGACCTGCTTCTCGGGAAGGCGTATCCTTCCGGGAAACTGGCTTCCACCTGGGCCGGACCGGACGATTATCCGGATGTGGGCAGTTTTGGTGACATTAACGAGACCCTCTATACGGAGGGCATTTATGTGGGATATCGATGGTTCGACGCGGCGCAAAAGAAGCCGTTGTTTTCCTTTGGCTGTGGCCTGGGATATACGGAATTTTCCGTCCGGGACAGCAAGGTAAACACGCAGGGATCCGTGGTCACAGTGACCTGCACGGTGCAAAACACCGGAGATTTCGCGGGAAAAGAGACGATACAGGTCTATGTGTCGGCGCCCTGGGGGACGTTGGACAAGCCGGTAAAAGAACTGGCCGCTTTTGCGAAGACAAAAGAGCTCGCGGCAGGCGAGCGCACGGAGGTGACCGTATCCTTTGACCTGCGGGACAGCGCATCTTACGACGCGGCATCGGCCGCCTATCTCCTCGAGCAGGGGGAGTATGGGATCTGCGTGGGCACCTCCGGCGAAGACGCGGTGCGGGTGTGCGCGCTGCGGTTGGACGCAGCCGTCTACGTAAAACAGGTGAAAAACCTGTTCCCGAAACCGGAGAAAGAGGATTGGAAGCCGCGGGAAAGCGAGGCGGACACGGATCCGTCCCTGCCGGTGATTCCGCTTGCTGCCGCCGATTTTGCGACGAAAACCGTTTCTTATGAGGGGCAGGACCCGGTGGAGGAGGAGATGGACAGCCTGACCGCGGAGGAACTGTGCCGCTTGAACATGGGCGCGTTCGACCCGAAAGCGCGAGGAATGCAAAGCTTCCTCGGGCCTGCGTTTTTCTCCGTTGCGGGAGCTGCCGGAGAGACTACCGACGCGTTTCGCGAAAAAGGAGTGCCGAAGGTGGTCATGGCGGATGGGCCGGCCGGTCTGCGGCTCAGTCCGGAATATTATAAGGATGAGAAGGGGGTACACAGCTTAGCTCCGCCGTTTTCGCCCGATTGGCTGGAGTTTTTGCCGCGGATCGCGCGGGGGTTTTTGGGCAGAACCCCGAAATTGCCGAAGGGGGCCGAGCGAAAAGAACAGTATTGCACCGCCATTCCCATCGGAACGGCGGTGGCGCAAAGCTTTAATCCGGATTTTGCCGCGCTCTGCGGCGATGTGGTGGGAAGCGAGATGGATGAGTTCGGGGTTTCCCTGTGGTTGGCACCGGCTCTGAATATCCACCGCAGCCCGCTTTGCGGCAGGAACTTTGAATATTATTCGGAGGATCCGGTGGTCTCGGGCGTGATGGCGGCCGCGATCACCCGGGGCGTGCAGCAGCACAACGGGAAAGGCGTGACGCTCAAGCATTTCGCGGCCAACAACCAGGAGACCAACCGCTATTTTTCCAATTCCGTTGTCTCGGAGCGGGCGCTGCGCGAGATCTACCTGAAAGGGTTTGCCATCTGCATCCGGGAGTCTGCTCCCGCGGCCGTGATGACGTCCTATAATCTGATCAACGGCACCCACACGTCCGAGAGCCGGGCGCTTTGCACGGATTTTCTGCGCCGGGAATTTTCTTTCGATGGAATCTGTATGACGGACTGGGTGGTTCGGGATTTTGCGTCCGCGGAGGGCTCCGTCTATTCGTTTCCGGATCCCGCAGTCGTGGCGGCGGCGGGAGGAGATTTATACATGCCGGGCAGCAAAGAGGACCTGGAACGGCTGCAAACAGGATTGCGCGAAGGGCGCGTCACGGAAGAACAGCTGCGGATCAACGCTTCCCGGATGTGCCGCGTCGCGCGCAAACTGCATGCATAGGGAGGAATTGTTTTGAATCTTGTATTTCTGGATGCCAATTCGATCGGTACGGACATCGATCTGTCCGGGTTTTACGAGCTGGGCGATGTGACGATCCATGGAGCCACAAAAGAGGGGGAGATCGCGGAACGTGTTCGTGACGCGGATGTGGTCATTGTGAATAAGATCGAGGTCAACGAAACGACCATGGGGCCGTGTGAACACCTGAAACTGGTCTGTGTCACGGCGACCGGCACCAACAACCTCGACAAAGGGTTCCTTGCGCGCCGCGGGATCGCCTGGCGGAATGTGGCCGGCTACTCCACGGAAAATGTGGCACAGCATACGTTTGCCATGCTTTTTTACCTTTGGGAAAAGCTGCGCTACTATGACGACTATGTCAAGTCCGGAAAATATATTGAGGATGATTCCTTCACGCATTTTGCCAAGGTGTTTCACGAACTTCACGGCAAGACCTGGGGGATCATCGGGCTGGGCAGTATCGGCAGGCGCGTGGCCGACATCGCGAAAGCGTTTGGCTGCCGCGTGATCTACTTTTCCGCTTCGGGACGCCCGCCGCAGGAGGGGTATGAGCAGGTGGATTTCGACACGCTGCTCGCGGCATCGGACATTGTGTCGGTGCACGCGCCGTTAAATGAACACACGCAGGGGCTGATGAACGCGGAAGCGTTTCGGAAAATGAAGCCGACCGCCGTCTTTCTCAATGTGGGCCGGGGCCCGATCGTGGTGGAACAGGATCTGGCGGACGCGCTTAAGGCGGGCGAGATCGCCGCGGCCGGCCTGGATGTGCTCTGCGTAGAGCCCATGGAACCGGACAATCCGCTCATGGAGATCACCGACAGTACCCGGCTGCTCATCACGCCGCACATTGCCTGGGCGAGCCTGGAAGCGCGCGAGCGGCTGATGGGCATCATATTAGAGCAGATTAAGGAATTTTTCAGGGAATGAAAAAGCGGATCATCTGCGATCCGCCAAATCTTTCACGGTCTCTTCCTCCTTACGATGGGAGCACCTTTCAGATCAGACATCGAATCAAACCGTCTCCTTCCCGGCAGGGTTTTGTGTGACAAAAATGCTTATGGGTTTTTCTTTTCCAAGAATCTTGTAAAGCAGCGAATATAAGGTCGTCATCTCCTCCTGCGTGAGAGTGATACAGCCCCCCATCGCCGCGGGAACCGCCAAAGCCGTCTCGCGCAGCTGCATCCCCTTTTCCGTGGGGGCCACGTCCAGAGTGCGTTCGTCCTGATCCGAGCGGTTCCGCGAGACCAGCCCCTTTTGCTCCAGCTTTTTGAGCAGCGGCGTCAGCGTGCCGGAGTCCAGATAAAGCCGTTGCCCCAGCTCCTTTACATTCATCTGCCCGTACTCCCAGAGGACCATCATCGCGATATACTGCGTATAGGTCAGGCCGAGCGGGTCCAGAAACGGCTTATATTTTCGCACCACTTCTTTTGCGCTCGCATAGAGCGGGAAGCAGAGCTGATTTTCGATTTTCAGGATATCGTAGTTGTCCAAAATATAAATCCCCCTTTGGCTTTTATAAAAGTTTTTCTATTTCGGCTTCCAAATCCTCCGGTTTTTTGGCAGGGGAAAAACGGGCGATGACCTTGCCGTCGCGGTCTACCAGAAATTTTGTGAAGTTCCACTTGATTCTTCCACCGCCGACACTTTGATCCTTCGATTTTAAAAACGTGTAAAGTGGAGCCTCATTGGATCCATTCACATTGATCTTGTGAAACTGCGGAAACGTAACGCCAAAGCGCCCGGTGCAAAAGGTTGCGATCTCATCATCCGTTCCCGGCGCCTGGTTTGCGAATTGGTTGCAGGGGAAATCCAGTATTTCAAACCCTTTGTCCGCGTACTTTGTAAACAGCGTCTGTAGGCCTTCGTACTGCGGAGTAAAGCCGCATTTGGTCGCGGTGTTGACAATCAAAAGCACCTTGCCTTTGTAATCGGACAGCGCGACATCCTGTTCTTTTTGATCTTTTACTGTAAAGTCATAAATGCTCATAATGAAGCCTCCTTTTTTGTGTGATTTCTCGTCTTTCGATTGTATACAATTGAATTATACACAATCTAATTGGGGCTGTCAATAAGGATTTTGAAAATTATTGCATTGTTTTTATAATGAGGTTAAAAATCGGGAGGTCTATATCGCTTTTTGCTGTGATTTATGGTAATGTAAATTTGGTAAAAGGAAATGAGCGGATGCTGGAAATAAGCAGATTTTGCGGAGGAGGCTGCACGCATGTTTACACGAAAAAGTAGTGACAACAGCATGGACGATCAGATCACACAATTATATAACGCCTTGGAAGAAAGCCATTTTTCGGTTGCAATCACCGGCGCGGGCATCTCGATCGCGGCCGGCGGCGTCAGCTACGCGGGCATGGGCGCGCGCGGCGGAGTCGGAATGATGTCCAGGAACCCCGAGAATATGTATCAGAGCCTGTATCGGGTATTCTTAAGCGCCGCGTTTGAGCATGGGCCGACCGAGGCGCACAAAGCGCTTGCGAGACTGGAGGAAATGGGGAAATTACAGGGCATCATCACCACCAATGAGGACTGCATCCATACGATGGCCGGATCGAAAAACGTGGCCGAGATCCAGGGCAGTTTTCAGGTCAATACCTGCGACAAATGCGGGAAGCGGGTATACGGCTATGAGATCTGGAACGAAGGGCATATGCCGGTCTGTCCGGACTGCGGAGGCACCCTGCTGCCCTACAACGTGTACAGCCACGTGGGGCTGTTGGAGGAGGATGTTGCGAAAGCGCAGGAGTGGATGCGGCAGGCCGAACTGATCCTGGTCATCGGTACGTCGGGATATTTTGGATCTGTATATTGGGATTGTAAAAGACCGGATGCCGTGATCATTCAGATCAATCCCAAAAGGACGCACTTTGACTCGATTGCCGACTTGAATATTCACCGGGACGCGGATCCGGTGTTTGAAGAATTGATGAAACTGGAAGAAAAGTAAGGATATGTTGAAAAATTTTTACCAAATAAAAGCGGAGCTGGAACTGTTACAGACACTTGCAGAAGCGGAAGAGGATGTAGCAATGGGGCGTACTGCGCCGGCACAGGATACGTTTAATGACATAAGACAAGCATTGTCGGACAGAGGAGACATATGTGACACCGGGTTTTAGAAAAAATTGTCACCTCATATCATACGTAATATTCTCCGCAACCGACTTGTTTACATAGCGTTTGCTTTCAGCGATGTAATTTACGATTGCATTATTAAAATATTGATTTAAGCTAATTCCCAGTTCGTTGGCTATATCACAGGCTTCATCATACACATAGGGAGAAAGACGCAACGCAAATTTACCACTGTGCATATTTGTATTTTTCGCAATGGGCTGAGGAATTGGAATATTCATTTCTGCGGCGGTTTCCAGCCATTCAATTTCATTTTGTTCTAATTCTTTAATTGCTTCCTCAGATGTTTCTCCTTGTCCTACACAACCTTTTAAAGCTTTGCTTTCAGCCACCCAAAAAGAATGGTCTTCCACTACCATTTGGTAGATGTTTGCTTCATATTTCATGCGAATCCTCCTCTCGAATAATTTCAAATAGATCTTTTAATTGTTTTACATATGCCTCTTGTATATATTTCCCATGTTTTGGTATGGGAATCACTATCCCCAATGGCGCATATGCAACTTTTATGCCATGCTTCCCACCGGTTTTTATTGTACAACCAAAATAGGATGCTACTGCTTCCGCGTCTTCAAATGTAATATTATTTGGAATTGGCTTCTGGTAAAATTTTTTAATTCTTTTTTCTATGGTGCTCATGAACCATCCCTTACACCCCTGTGATATCATATATAATATCACTAGTGTTTAGATGAGTCAATAATTTTTGCAAAAAAATCTTCGGCCAATTCTCACTCAGAGTGAAAATCAGCCGAAGATTTTTTGCTATAAATTCTACTGTTTCCCTGCTACTCTGCGGTGCCAAGATATTGCCGCAGATCTCCGATCGCGTTTTTCCCATCCTCATACCCCAGATAGTACCAAGCGCCGAGCCGTTCCATATCCGGCTCCAATTTTTTTATTTCCATGGACTCGGATGGCGCGATGACAAACACGCGCCCCTCCCTTTCCAACTGATCGATCTCGTCACATTCGCGGTTAAAACGCGCGTTGCTGGTCGACAGCACTTTGGCGAACCGGGGATAGGGACGATAAAACTGCCGCGCCAGCCTGCTGGGTTTCACATCCTCATAGCGCCAGTCGGACGGACGGTTCCGCACGATCACGATCTTCGAAAAATCCTGTTTCAGCGCCCAGCGATAAGGGATCTTGACGCTGCAGCCGCCGTCCAGGCACGGGATCCCGTCCACGAGGACGATGCGCGACATATAGGGCATGGACGAAGAAGCCTGGATCGCCGTATAGATATTCCCGCAGGTATCCCGGTCAAAACAGACCGGTTTTCCGGTCCGGCAGTCGGTCGCGACGGCCAGATAGCGGCGTCCCGGGCGGAAAAAGCGCTCTTCGTCAAACGGGTCGTCCGGAACATGGTAAAAGATAAAATCAAAATTCAGCGGCCCGCCGTTTTGAAAGATCCGCGGCCAGCTGACATAGCGGCTGTCGTTGCGATAGCGCATATTGATCCTGGCGGCGCGTCCGATCTGCCCCGAGAGATAGGTCGTGCCGTTCAACGCCCCGGCGGATACGCCGATCACGCATTCCAGGTTGATATCGGCTTCCATCAGAGCGTCCAGGACGCCCTCGCCGTACAGGCTGCGGAACGCGCCGCCCTCCAGCACCATGCAGCCCGGGGTTACTTTATCGGATGCCGTGCCATTCGGAAGCTCATTAATTCCGGAAAAAATCTTACTCACTTTTTCCTCGCCTCTTTTCCTTTAAAATTTTCAGCCCTCTTATTTTACCACGTTGAAAAGTATGATACAATAGGGGCGGTTCAATGACCCGAAAATTAGATCAGTTACGAAAAAGGGGGAAGTTCGCATGGAAAAAATAGCGAAAGATTTTTGGGGGAAAGAGATATTGTTGTGTGGATGTGAAAAGACGGATGTCAACTTCTGCAAAACACTGCACAAAACACTCACCGAACACGGCGTGGAGGTGTCTGTGGTGCTGCCCGCCCAGGAGACCGAGCTTGACTTTCAGACCTGTCCGGACCTGAGCGGACTGTCGCATGTGCCGGCGTGCGCCTATGTGTTGGCACCAAAAGAAAGGATTCCGGGACTTGTGGAGGAACTGCGGCAGGCGGGCGTCAGCCGGATCGTGGTCTACAACAAGGGCCGGGTGGACGAGGACTTCGTCGCGGAGTGTGAAAAAAACGGCGTGGAGATCCGCGCGGGCTGTCCGCTGATGCTCTACCGCGGGTTCCCCTGTGCCATGCACGCGTCGTTTGCCGGCGTAGGGAAGGAGCGGAACGCGTAACCGGTTCGCTTTTCAAATAACAGGCAGAGAAAGTCTGATAAAAAGGAGCAAGCACTGATCATGAATTTCGTAAAAAAGATTTATTGTCGTGTTTATCAACTGGTATTGCGGATCTTACTGCCCTTTCTCCCGTATCGGAATCCGGAGATCATCGAGGGAGTCGCGAAGATTCCGGATCTCCTGAAACAAAAAGGGAGCAAGCATGTCCTGATCGTAACGGACAAAGGGATCCGTTCACTCGGGCTGACGGAGGAGCTGGAGCAGGCACTGACGCAAAACGGCATTCCCTACACCATTTATGATGGAACCAGTCCCAATCCGACCTCGGCGAATATCGCGGAAGCGGAAGCCCTGTATAAATCCGAAGGATGCGACGCGCTCATCGGCTTTGGCGGCGGATCCAGCATGGACTGTGCCAAGGCGACCGGCGCGCGGATCGCGAAGCCGAACCAGTCGTTGGAGAAGATGGCGGGCATCTTGAAAGTGCGGAAAAAGCTGCCGCTGCTCATCGCGATCCCGACGACGGCCGGCACCGGCAGTGAGACGACGCTGGCGGCCGTGATCGTGGACGCCGAGACCCGGCACAAGTACACGATCAACGCGTTTGTGCTGATTCCGCGCTACGCGGTGCTGGAACCGAATGTTACGTTGAGCCTGCCGCCCTCCATTACGTCGACCACCGGGCTGGACGCGCTGACCCATGCGGTGGAGGCCTATATCGGCCGCTCCACGACAAAGGAGACGCGCGCGGATGCCGAAGAGGCGGTCCGGCTGATCTTCGCGAATCTCGAGGAAGTCTACACCAACGGAAAAAATGTCGAGGCCAGAAAAAATATGCTGCACGCCTCCTTTCATGCGGGATGCGCGTTTACCAAATCCTACGTCGGCTATGTGCATGCCGTAGCGCATCCGCTCAGCGGTGAATACAATGTCGCGCACGGGCTGTCCATCTCAATCTTGCTGCCGTTTGTGCTGGAGGGCTACGGCGAGAAGATTTATGAAAAACTGGCCAAACTGGCGGTTGTCGCCGGGATTGCCACAGAGGAAACTTCGCAGACGGAAGCGGCGCGCGCGTTTCTCGCCGCGATCCGGGAGATGCGGACGCGCTTTGAGATCCCGGATACGGTAAAAGAACTGCGCAGAGAGGACATTCCCAAACTCGCGCGCATGGCGGATCACGAGGCCAACCCGCTCTATCCGGTGCCGATTTTGATGGGTCCGAAAGAACTGGAGAGGTACTATTATCGGATTCTGGAGGAACCGGAAAGCGAGCAAAAGCAGACGGACATTTCGTCTGTGGTAAAGGCGCAGCGGGAGTTTTTTGAAACCGGACAGACTTTGTCGGTGGAATATCGCAAGCAGACATTGGAGACATTGCGGAATGGAATCTTAAAATATGAGCCGGAGATCGACGAAGCGCTTCGTCGGGATTTGGGCAAGAGCGAGTGCGAGAGTTATATCTGCGAGGTCGGGCTCTCATTGAGCGAGCTCAGCTATATGCAAAAACACCTGAAGCGCTTCGCGAAGGAAAGGCGGGTAAGCACACCGTTGTCCCAGTTCCGCTCCAGAAGTTATATCAAGCCGTCCCCGTACGGGGTCACGCTGATCATGAGCCCGTGGAACTATCCGATCCTCTTGACGCTCGATCCGCTGATCGACGCGCTCGCGGCGGGCAACACGGTCATCTTAAAGCCCAGCGCCTATTCGCCGCATACGAGCGAAGTCCTGCAGCGGATGTTCGCGGAGTGCTTCCCGGAATCCCACGTGGCGGTGATCACAGGCGGCCGGGAGGAAAACAGCGCGCTCCTGGAGGAGCGGTTTGACTATATCTTCTTTACCGGCAGCAAGGCGGTGGGCGCGGATGTCATGCGCCGGGCCGCCGAGCATCTGACGCCGGTGACGCTGGAGCTGGGCGGGAAGAGCCCCTGTATCGTGGAGGCGAGCGCGAACCTGCCGCTTACGGCCAGAAGGATCGTATTCGGAAAGTTTTTGGGCTGTGGGCAGACTTGTGTGGCGCCGGACTACATCTACTGCGATCCGGCGGTCAAGGAAGAGCTGATTGAGGAATTAAAAAAGCAGATCCGGGAACAGATCGGGGAGACACCGCTTCACAACCCGGATTACGGCAAGGTCATCAACCAGAAACATTTTGACCGGATCCGCGCGCTGATCGACCCCGACAAAGTGGTGATCGGGGGCGGGGCTGATCCGGATACGCTGCAGATCGAACCGACGGTGATGGACAACGTGACATGGGACGATCCCGTGATGGGGGAGGAGATCTTCGGCCCGGTGCTGCCGGTGTTGACATACGAATCGCTCGACGCGGCGATAGAGAAGATCAATTCCATGGAGCATCCGCTGGCGCTTTATCTTTTTACAGGCAGCAAACAGATTGAGCAAAAGGTGATGTCTGAATGCCGCTTCGGCGGAGGCTGTGTCAACGACGTGGTGATCCACATCGCGACGAGTGAGCTGGCGTTCGGCGGGTACGGCGAGAGCGGTATGGGTTCCTACCACGGCAAAAAAGGGTTTGAGACCTTTTCCCATGAAAAGAGCATTTTGGATAAAAAGACCGGGATCGATCTGGCGCTGCGCTATCAGCCCTACAACCGTGCCGTGAACTGGCTGGTTCGCATGCTGATGCACTAGAGCGCGTGCCGCTGGTTTCCGAATCCGGGAAAGAAAATCGCCGGGCAGCGCGCGGCCGTGCGGGAGGAATTATGAAAGAATGGCTTGCGAGAACCGAGATGCTTCTGGGGGAAGAGGCGATGGAAACGCTCTATGCCGCGCGGGTGGCCGTGTTCGGCCTTGGCGGCGTGGGCGGCTATGCTGTGGAAGCCCTTGCGCGCAGCGGAATCGGTACGTTGGACCTGATCGATCCGGACCGGATCGAGGAGACGAATTTAAACCGCCAGCTTTTGGCTACACGCCAGACGATCGGACAGTACAAGGTGGATGTCGCGGCGGAGCGGATCCACGCGATCAATCCGGACGCGGTCGTTTTTCCCCACAGGGTATTTTTCCTGCCGGATACGGCGGATTCGTTTGATTTTTCGGCATATGACTATGTGGTGGACGCGATTGATACCGTGACCGGAAAGCTCGCGCTCATCGAGCGTGCAGAGGCAGCCGGAACCCCGCTCATCAGCTGCATGGGAGCCGGGAACCGGATGGATGCTGCGGCCTTTGAAGTGGCGGACATCGCGGAGACGAGTGTCTGCCCGATGGCGCGCGTGATGCGAAGAGAGTTGAAAAAACGCGGAATCGAGCATCTGAAGGTGGTCTACTCCCGGGAGCCGGCGCTTGCGCCCGGCGGCAATGGGGAGGTTCCGAAGGACACGGAGGATGCAGTCGGCTCTTTCGAAAGCGCTGCAGAGGACGCCCCGGCCGAAGGCCGGAAAAAGCAGCCTCCCGGAAGCAACGCCTTTGCGCCCGGCGCTGCGGGCCTGCTGCTTGCCGGGGAAGTCGTAAGGGATTTGATCCGGGAGGCGTAAACCGCATTTCCCGGGAGGAGGTCTCCCGACCGCGCGGCGTTAGCTCGGTTATGCGTTTTCCACAGGTTTTCCACGAAACTTTCCACAATTTGCCGCACGAACGGTGGATAACCCGGGAATACGGTGGATAAAACGGCACCCCTTGTGCATAACATAAAAAAAGCCGCTTTGAAAGCGGTTTTTTGCCTGTTTTTGGGGATATTTTCCCACCGCGCATCAGACTGCGCGTAAAAACGGGTCTTTTTTTCGGTTGCAGCGATTCCCTTTCCGGGAATCCCACCGTGCGGCCTTACGCATAACGGATGGAGTCATCGGTCGCTTCGAATGTCTCGACCGCTTCCCGGATCCGGGAAAGAATCTTGCGCTCCTCGGTCTTCTCGTCCGTGTAAGGGCTGCTGAACATGAACAACTTCCTCGCGCTGCCCCGCTTGCATAGCCAGTAATCTCTGCTGGCGATCACGGAATCTTCGCTCTCGACCTCGACATAGTAGTCATGCTCGTAATGGTACCTTGCGATCACTTTGATCTGCTTCTCCATACCTCGCACCTCGTTTTGAAATTTCCCTTAACCATTATATCAAAAAATATGTAAAAGGGAAGACCCAATTTTATCCCTTGACCGCGAACAAAATTTAGGCTAAAATAAGATTGCATCGTGGATTGGCCTACTTTTAGGAGAGCAATATGCCTTACATCAAGCGTGACATCGAAGAAAAAATCGTCGCACTTTCAAAAGAATATGCGTGCCTTCTCCTGACCGGACCTAGGCAGGTGGGGAAGACGACCGTATTGCGCCAATTAATGTCATCGAATCGGCAGTATGTGACATTGGATGACCTGGAAGAGCGCAGACTGGCAAAAGAGGATCCGGCGGCTTTTTTGCAAATGCACGACATTCCGCTCCTGATTGATGAAGTGCAATATGCGCCTGAGCTTTTTTCCTATATAAAAATAGCGGTTGACAACGGCGCGGCGCCGGGTTCTTTCTGGATGACCGGATCACAGGCTTTTTCCATGATGACTCTGGCGCAGGAATCGCTTGCCGGGCGTACCGTCATCCTGCATATGCCGTCTTTGTCGCAGCATGAAGTATATGGTTCCGGAAAAAATCAGCCGTTTACTCTGGAACTGGACGCTTTGAAAGCCCGCGCCGCGCGCGGGCAAGCGGCAGACATGAAAGGGTTGTACGAAAGAATTTGGAAGGGGGCACTGCCCGGATATATCAGCGGCAAATACACGGATCGCAGTGCGTTTTATTCCGGCTACCTGCAAACCTACATCGAACGGGATGTCAGTGACATGGCCGATTTGTCGGACAAGCTTGTATTCCAAGATTTTATTCGGGCGGCCGCATGCCGTACGGGACAATTGCTGAACATCCATGATATCGCACAGGATGTCGGCGTGTCTGATGACACGGCAAGAAGGTGGCTGCAGATTCTTGAAAAATCGGATGTTATTTTTTACCTGCGCCCTTATTCCAACAACCTCCTGAAACGAACGGTAAAAACGCCGAAATTATACTTTTTTGATACGGGGCTGGTTGCGTATCTGACCCAATATTCCTCGCCGGAGATCCTCATGAACGGAGCTTTAAGCGGCTCGATTCTGGAAAACTATGCCGTATCGGAAATCATAAAGAGCTATCACAATGCGGGGAGAGAATGCTTTCTTTGGTATTACCGGGATAAAAACAGCCGGGAGATCGATCTGATCATGGAAAGCGACGGGCAGCTGCATCCTATGGAAATCAAACGCTCCGTCAATCCGGGATCACAGCCGATCCGCGCGTTTTCCGTTTTGGACAAGGGTGCTGTCCCTCGCGGCAAAGGAGCCCTTCTTTGTATGCGCGAAGAACTTTCCGCTGTAAATGCGGATAATTACGTGGTTCCTGTCTGGATGATCTAAAAAGGATCAGAGAAGCTTGTTTTTCGCTTTTCGGATTCATTTTCATAGCGCATTAAACAGAAACAGTGTATAATGGGAAAAACAGATAGAAAATCTCATACAGGGGATAAAAAATAAGACTTTTTGGAGGTATATCTGATGGCAGAGCAACTTTTTACGAATGAGATCATTTTATCGTGGCTTCAGTATTTCGCGAAGAACACCCCGGTCGATCTGGAGCAGGTGAAGATGCTGGACATCACGCGCAAAAATAAGAACCTGATCCCGACCGTGGAGGCCAACCGGGCGGTGCTCGTGTTTACCGAGGCCGGCAATCCGGACATCTTCTACCGCATGTGGAACGCGGGGCTGGGCGAGTGCATCGTCTGGTACAACGAGGGATCCGAACCGACCGGCGAAGTGAAGCAGGACAAGGTCTGTGATATGATCAACCGCGGGATCAATGCGTCTGCGGGGATGCTGATCATAAACGACAACGTCTGCAACACATACAAGATCGGCATGGACAATCAGAATTTCCGCCGCGGCTCCATCCACTATGTGGGCAGCGAGATCCGTTCCGTGATCTTAAACAAGATGCAGGTCGCGCAGCAGGATGACATTTGTGTGATCAGCGGCGAAAGCATTGCCATCGAGGCCGGCCTGATCGCGAACGAGGGCTCGGTCATCGCGGTGGAATATAACGCGAATGACCGCGCGACCATCGAGGACAACATCGACTATTTCGGCCTGCAGAACATCCATGTGATCGACCACGTGGACACGGAAACCATGAAAGGGCTGCCGGTGCCGTCCCTGGTCTTTTTGGTGGCTTCGGCGAGCACGGAACAGGAGCTGGCGTGTCTGACCGCCCTCAATCCCGGAATTGACGTGGTTGTCTATACACTGGACTTTACGGTTGCGGCAAATATGCCGCGGCTGTTTGAAAAATATGGGATTGGCGACACCGAGACCATTCAGATCGCGGTGTCCAAGCTGACCGGCAAAAATAATTTTGAGCAGGAGCCCGCGCCCTGGATCATTTCCGGAAAAGCGGACCGTTAGCGTGACCGACGCAAAGGAGAGCGTATGGAAAAAGAAACCACAGAATATGGAGCGGGTCTGGAGATCGATCAGAAGATTTTAGACGATTACGATTCCGAGGAGTTTGATGTCGGTGATGCTGCGGACGATTACAACCTCAAAACCGCTTCGGAAAAGGGAGAGAAGGAATCATTCCTCAATCCCGACGAGAAATTGCAGGACTGGGATTTCGGCGGGCTGAAGATGGAGAAGCATTCCAAGAGCGCCCACGCGGCAAACCGGAAGCGGAAAAAGGGCCTCCGGGAAGAGGAGCCGGAGAGCGTGCCCGAGGAGGCATCGGAGCCTAAGCCGGAAGAAGCACCTGCGCCGGAACCGGAGCCGGAGCCAGCGCCCGCGCCTGCGGCGGAGGAGCCCGAGCCGGAGGTCGAGGAAGTCCCGGCGCCTGAGCCGGAACCTGATCCGGAAGAAGTGCCCGTGCCCGCAGCGGAGGAAGCGCCGGAGCCGGAGCCCGAACCGGAGCCAGTGCCTGAGCCTGCGCCCGCGCCTGCGGCAGAGGAACCCGTGCCAGAGCCCGAGCCTGAGCCTGAGCCAGCGCCAGAGCCCGAACCGGAAGCCGAGTTTGCGCCGTTGGAGGGAGAAATGTCGGAAAGCGTGCCCGGGGAGGAAACGGCTGTGCCGGAACCCGAGCCGGAGGATACAGCGAGTTTTGCGCCGATAGAGGAAGAGGAGCCGGAGAGCGTACCCGAGGAGGAAACGGCTGTGCCGGAACCCGAGCCGGAGGATACAGCGAGTTTTGCGCCGATAGAGGAAGAGGAGTCGGAAAGCGTACCTGAGGAGGAGGCGCCGGAAGCGGAGGAAGCGTCGGAAGAAGTATCCGAGCCGGAGCCTGCGCCGGAAGAAGTATCTGAGCCAGAGCCTGCGCCTGCGGAGGAGGTGCCCGCACCTGAGCCGGAAACAGTAGAAGAAGAGCCCGGGCAGGCGGAAGAAGAACCTGTGCTTAGCAGGCGGGAGGCGCGCCAGAAGAGGCGCGAAGAACGCCGTAACCGCAAATTGCAGGAGAAGTCAGAGCCGGAGTCCGCGCCTGAGGAAGTGTACGAGGAGGCACCCGAGCCGGAACTTGCGCCAGAAGAAGCACCTGAGCCGGAGTCTGTGTCTGAAGAGGCTTCTGAGGAGGTGCCGGAAGAAGTACCCGCGCCTGCAACGGAGGAGACGGAAGATGGAGATTGAACGAAGCTGTATCGACTGCGCCTCCGGAAACTGTAATCACGAAGACGGAACGTATCCGGACTTTTGCCTGAGCACCCACATGGAGGAGACAATCCTCGCGGAGGCCATGGCGGAGTATGAAAAAGAAGATATTCGCCGCATCGCGGTCTCAGCCGCGGAAGTGGAGGCGGACAACTACTGCAAAATGACCCGTCTCGAGGAGACGATTGAGTTCGCGAAGAAAATTGATGCGAAAAAGATCGGCATCGCGACCTGCATCGGCCTGCTGGCGGAGTCGCGAACGTTCGCGAAAATCCTTAGAAGCCATGGATTTGAGGTGTATGGGATCGGCTGCAAGAGCGGCACACAGAAGAAAGTGGATATCGGCATCCCGGAGCGTTGTACCGCGGTCGGGGAAAACATCTGCAACCCGATCCTGCAGGCCAAGCTCCTAAATGCCGCGCATACGGACTTAAACGTACTGGTCGGCCTGTGTGTCGGCCATGACAGCCTCTTCTATAAATATTCCGAGGCGCCGGTCACGACCCTCGTCGCCAAGGACCGCGTCCTGGGACATAATACCGTCGCAGCCCTTTACCAATCAGACAAATATTATAAGAAAGTGTACGGGGAAAAGATAAAGTCTGCCTCAGAAAACAATTCGTAAGCGGGCGTTATTCGCCGCCGGTACTTGAAGGCGCGTTAGCGGCTTCTTAGTACCGCTGCGTGCGAATCCAGAGCGGGAGCGTCCCGCGACGAATTTGTTTTCTGAGGCAGACTTTTGTTTATTATCCGACGTCTTCAAACTGCGCATTGTACAGGCTCGCGTAGAACCCGTTCTGCTCCAGCAGTTCGGTATGCGTCCCCTGCTCCACGATATCGCCGTCCCGCATGACAAGGATGTTGTCTGCGTCGCGGATGGTCGAGAGCCGGTGCGCGATGACAAAGCTCGTACGTCCTTCCATGAGCTTGACCATGGCATCCTGGATCAACTGCTCGGTACGGGTATCCACGCTGGAGGTCGCCTCATCCAGGATAAGGATCGGTCGATCCGCCAGAAATGCCCGCGCGATCGTGAGCAGCTGTTTTTCTCCCTCCGAGATGTTGTTGGCCTCTTCGTTGATCTCCATGTCATACCCGCCGGGAAGCGTCTGAATAAAGTGGTCGGCATAGGCTGCCTTCGCCGCCGCTTCCACTTCCTCATCGGTGGCATCCAGCCGTCCGTATCGGATATTCTCCCGGATCGTTCCGTTGAACAGCCAGGTATCCTGCAGCACCATGCCGAAGCCGCTGCGCAGGTCATGGCGCCTGAAGTCGCGCAGATCGTTGCCGTCCACCAGAATCGCGCCGTCGTTTACATCGTAGAAGCGCATGAGGAGCTTGACCATCGTGGTCTTGCCCGCGCCGGTCGGTCCGACGATGGCGATCGTCTGGCCAGGCGTCACTTTGGTGTTGAAATCGTGGATGATCGTGTGGTCCTCTTCATATCCGAAGCGGACATGGTCAAAGCATACATTCCCCTCAAATCCATCCACTTCCACGGGATTTTCGGTCTCGGGGATCTCATCCTCTTCCGATAAGAAGATAAACACACGCTCGGACGCTGCCGCCATGGACTGCAGCATGGTGGACACCTGCGCGATCTGGATGATCGGCATCGTAAACCGCTGCACATACTGAATGAACGATACGATGTAGCCGATCGGGATCGTGCCCGCCGCGGCGAGGAACGCGCCGACGATGGCGATGACCACATAGCCGATGTAGCTGACCAGGTTCATGATCGGCATCATGAGGCCGGAGAGGAACTGGCTGCGCCACGCGGAGTGGAACAGTCTCTCGTTTGTTTCCTCAAAATCCTCCATGACATCGTCTTCCTTGTCGAAGGCTTTGATGATATACTGTCCGGAAAAGCTCTCTTCGACTTTTCCGTCGATCTCGCCCAGTTGGTTCTGCTGCGCCAGGAAATATTTCTGGCTGGCCCGCACCACGAGAAAGACGAGGACGAGGGAAATTGGCAGCAGAATAATGGTGATCAGGGTCAGAATGCCGTTTAAGGTAAGCATCATGACGATGACTGCGATGATCGTCGTTATGCTGGTGACAAGCGTTCGAATACTTTGGTTTAAGCTCTGCCCCAGTGTATCCACGTCGTTGGTAATGCGGGAGAGCACATCGCCGGTCGGCTTTTCATCAAAGTAGGATAACGGCATGCGGTTGATCTTCTCCGAGATATCCTTCCGCATGCGGTAGCAGACCCGCTGGCTGATGGTGGCCATGATCCAACCCTGGATGAACGTGAATATAGAACACCCGACATACAGGAAGATCAGCTCGACAATGATCTGAAAGATTTTATCAAAATCAATGCCTCCGGTGCCCATGACCTTAGCCATAAATCCGTTGGCCAGCTCGGTTGTGGCATCGCCGAGGATCCTCGGCCCGAACACGTTGCAGATGGTGCCGGCCACCGCGAAGACGACCATCAGGATCAGTCCGACCCTGTATTGGGCCATATAGCGCAGCAGGCTGCCGATGGCGCCGCGGAAATTCGTTGCTCTGTCGGTTGACCGATTCATACGTCCCATTGGCATCTCAGCTCACCCCCCCGTTCGCGGCCAGTTCTTGTTCGCTCAACTGGCTCCTTGCAATTTCCTGATAGGTTTCGCAGGTTTTCATCAGTTCCTCGTGCGTGCCCATGCCGACGATCTGCCCTTCGTCCATCACGAGGATCTTGTCCGCGTGGAGCACGGTGGCGATCCGCTGGGCGACGATCAGCACCGTGGAATCCCCAACCTGCTCGGCGAGTGCTTTCCGCAGGGCGACGTCCGTCCGGTAGTCCAGAGCGGAAAAACTGTCATCAAAGATGAGAAGCGGTGCCCCCTTGGCCAAAGCGCGCGCGATGGAAAGCCGCTGCTTCTGCCCGCCGGAGACGTTGGTGCCTCCCTGCGAGATCGGGTCTTCGTATGTGTCAGGCTTTTCGTCGATAAAGGCGGTGGCCTGCGCGATCTCGGCCGCTTTGCGCATCTGCTCATCCGTGATGTTGGCATCGGCATACTTGATGTTGCTTTCGATCGTTCCCGAGAACAGGAAGCCTTTCTGTGGGACCAGACCGATCTGCGCACGCAGCGTCTTCTGGCTGATCTCGCGAATGTCCGTGCCGTCCAGACGGATGGATCCTTCATTGATGTCATAGAAGCGCGGGATCAGGTTGACCAGCGAGCTCTTTCCGCAGCCGGTACTGCCGACGATCGCGGTCGTCTGCCCGGGCTCGGCAGTAAACGTGATATCCTTCAGCACGGGTTCCGGCGCATTGGGATAGTAAAACGTCACATGGTCGAACTCCAGCCGGCCCGTGTATTTTTCCTGTTCGTGGGAGGCGGCGTCCGGCGCGTCGTTGATAGACGGCTCTGTGTCAAGGACCTCCTGCACACGGTTGGAAGCGACGCCGGCACGCGGCAGCATGATGGCGAGCATCTCGATCATCATGAAGGCCATGATGATCTGCATGGCATAGGTCATAAACGCGACCATATCGCCCACCTGCAGGTCTCCCGCATCCATGCCTTTGGCGGCAAACCAGATGATGAGCAGGTTGACTCCGTTCATGATGAACATCATGACCGGCATCATAAAGGCCATCACGCGGTTGGTGAAGAGTTGGTTTTTCATCAGATCCAGACTGGCCACATCGAAGCGTTCCTCTTCATGCCGTTCCCGTCCGAACGCGCGGATGACCGGGATGCCGTCGAGGAATTCGCGGCTGACCAGATTGACCTTATCAATCTTGGACTGCATGACCCGGAACTTCGGCATGGCAATGAAGATCAGGGCGATGATCACTCCGGTGATGGCACACGCGGCCACGACGATGATCCAGGCCAGCCCGGTGTGATTGCCGGCCACACGGATAATGCCGCCGATCGCGAGGATCGGGGCGTATAGCACCATTCGTAGCATCATCATCATTGTCATTTGAATCTGCTGAATATCATTGGTAGACCGGGTGATCAGAGATGCCGTACTGAATTGGTCGATCTCCCTATGGCTAAACGAGAGCACCTTGGCAAACAGCTTGTGCCGAAGCTGCTGGGAGTTCTTCGCGGCGACATAACTGGAGACGAATCCGGCCATGATGGCCGCTGCCGCCATGAGAACCGTCATGATGATCATATTTCTTCCGGCGTGGAAGAGATAGGTCCTCTGAATCTGATTTACATCCACACCGATCTTCTCATACTCCGATTCGACAAAGGCGATGGAGGCGGAGGAGAGGAACAGATCCGCGTTGTCGCCGAACTGCTCGGTCACTTCATCCGTCATGGAAGATAAGTCGGATTTGGTGATCATCCCGTTCTCATACATGGCTTCTATGAGCGGCATGATATTGACTGTAGTGTTTCCATCCTCATCCGTTGAGGTCTTTAAATCCACGCCCAACATCGCGCTGATCTGATCCAGGGAAGCCCCCTCCAGCGCGGAGGCCTGCTCGGGCATCGCCTCGGCGATCATCTCCTGCACCCGATCTTCCGAAACGGAGGAGAGGTTGGAGACCATCACCATGGGAAGTTCCAGCGTGTCGGATACTTTTGTCGTGTCCGCGTCCTCGTCCAGATACCAGATGCCATCTTTATCCTCATAGGAGGATTCGATGTAATCGACGTCCGAATCATCCATAAAGAGCATCAGTTCCGACATGGTGTCGTCGCCGATTTCCACGGCGGCGGCATCTTCGATTCCGTACTGCTCGATGCCGACATCCAGGATATCACTGGTATAAGCGGGTAGTGTGAGGTTGCAGACAGCCTGTACGATCAACAGCCCTACGATGAGGATCACGAAAGGGATAAATCCCTTCAGAAATTTGAAAAAATTTGCCATGATCTGCTTGCCTTTCTCTGTGTCAGACGAAACAGGAAGCGGAACGAATTTCCGGCTTCCGTTGATTTATACACAAGGAGTATTATAACGCGCAGAAAAATAATTTCAACTACCCGATTTGCGCAAAAACATGATTTGGAGGTACTTGTGTAAATTGAAAATAAAGAAAAGAGCAAAAAAAGCGGGGATGCGAACGCACCCCCGAAAAAATTTATAATTTTTTTATACTTTTAAACCAGTGCTGCCGTGATGATCGCCATGGAGTAAACCTCCAACGCGTTGCAGCCGCGGGACAGATCGTTGATCGGCGCGTTAAGGCCCAGCAGGATCGGCCCGTAGGCTTCGAAATTGCCGAGGCGCTGCGCGATCTTGTATCCGATGTTGCCGGCATTGATGTCCGGGAAGATAAAGGTATTGGCCTGACCGGCAACGGGAGAATCCGGTGCCTTGGTCTTCGCGACGGAGGGCGCCACGGCCGCGTCAAACTGCATCTCGCCGTCGATCGGCAGATCCGGCGCGGCGGCTTTTGCCTTTTCACAGGCATTGCGCATCTTGTCAACCGTCTCACCCTTTCCGGAGCCGAACGTGGAATAGCTCAGGAACGCTACCTTCGGGTCGATGCCGAAGATCCGGCCGCATTTCGCGGTCTCGATCGCGATCTCCACCAGCTCGTCCTCGGACGGATCAATGTTGATGGCGCAGTCTCCCATAGCCAGCACTTCATTGCCGCCGGACGCGGCGGAACGGACCAGGATAAAGCAGGAAGACACGATGTTGTTCTCCGGCTTGGTCTTGATCAGCTGCAGTGCCGGGCGGACCGTATCGGCCGTTGTATAGGTGGCACCGCCGAGCAGGCAGTCCGCATAGCCCATCTTTACGAGCATCGTGCCGAAGTAGTTGCTTTTCTGCAGCGCCTCGCGGCACTCTTCGGGGGTCATCTTGCCCTTTCGGAGCGTGACCATCTCTTCGACCATCTCGTCCATGTGTTCAAAGTCTGCCGGATCAATGATCTCGGCCCCGCTGATATTGTAGCCGGCCTTTTCCGCCGCCGCCTTGATCTCGTCCGGGTTGCCGACCAGGATCGGCTTTAAGAAATTGCCGGCGAGCAGGCGCGATGCGGCCTCCAGGATCCGGGGGTCCGTACCTTCGGTAAATACGATCGTTCTCGGGTTCTCTCTCAATTTCTGGATCAACAGTTCAAACATAAATCGATTCCCTCCTATTCCATATGTATCATTTCCTCTGGATATTTTCTATTGTATCCCTTTTGATACAAAATTCAAGTAAAAAAGCGACAGAAAAAAATCTGCCGCCGCGCAAGTACGCCTTCAGGGGCTCGAACCCTGGACAAATAGATTAAGAGTCTACTGCTCTACCAGCTGAGCTAAAGGCGCAAATTGGTGCAAGAACGATTATATCCCACAACGATGAAAAAAGCAAGAAAAAACAGGTTGACTTTTGCAGACGGATGGACTATGATACGATATGTTGGAAATCGAACTGTTGGAGAGCCAACAAATTGACGGCGTGTCGGCCAGTGGGCAGACGCGCTGTAATCCTGTCCTTTATAAGGAGGTGGAACAGCCGATGGTGGAAAAACCGATCGGAAATGAAGTCCATGTATTATCCAACCTGATCAGCCGTGTCCTCGACAATTCCCCGACACGCTTAAAGATTGAAGACGCCACAGGCAACAACACCTGGATCATCGCCTATATTGCCCAGAGGACCGGGACCGATGTCTTCCAGCGGGATCTGGAAAAACGGTTTGGCATCACCCGCTCCACGGCTTCCAAGGTGGTCGGCCGGATGGTAAAAAACGGATTAATCGAGCGGCAGAGCATCCCGGAGGATGCCCGCTTAAAAAAGCTGGTGCTGACCAAGCGGGCTTGGGAGATTCTGTCTTGTATGGAAGCGGAGTTTCAGGCGATGGAGAATGCCCTGCTGGATGGATTTACCAAGGAAGAAATCGCGCGCCTCTACGACTACATCGAGAGGATGCAGGAAAACGTTAAGAACATGAGTGCCCAGAGAACGCAGGAAGACCTCTGCGGCAAAGAGGAAGGAGTAACACGGAAATGATCGGAAAGTTAATGAAATCATTACGCGAATACAGAAAACAGACGATCCTGACGCCGATCTTCGTCGTGATCGAAGTCGCGATGGAGATCCTGATCCCTTATATCATGGCGTGGCTGATCGATCAGGGGATCACGCCGGGCGACATGCCGGTGATCGTGCGCTACGGCATTATCCTGATCGTCTGCGCTGTGATCTCGCTGCTCTTCGGCGCGCTGGCCGGGAGAACGGCTGCCGTCGCGTCTGCCGGACTGGCACAGAACTTGAGAAAGGATGAGTACGCCAACGTGCAGAACTTCTCCTTCTCCAACATTGATAAGTTCTCCACGGCCGGGATCGTGACGCGGCTGACGACGGATGTGACGAACGTGCAGAACGCGTTCCAGATGACGATCCGCATCGCGGCCCGCTGCCCGATCATGCTGATCGCCGCGATCATCGTCTGCTTTACGATCAACCGGCGTCTGGCGAGTATCTTTTTGATCATGGTGCCGATCGTGGCGGTGGTGCTGGCGCTGATTAGCATCAAGGTGCATCCCATCTTTCGGAAAGTGTTTGACACCTACGATACATTAAATGAAGTGACGCAGGAGGACCTGCGCGGGATCCGCGTCGTGAAATCCTATATCCGGGAGGACTATGAAAACCAGAAGTTCCGCGGGATTTCAGACCGGATCTACCAGCTCTTCGTCAGGGCGGAGTCGATCATCCAGTGGAACATGCCGCTTATGATGGCCGCGGTCTACACCGCGATCATCCTGATCAGCTGGCTCGGCGCGCACGCGATCGTTTCGAGCGGCAACGTGTCCGGCGTTGCCGGGGGACTGACCACCGGCGAGCTGATGAGCATGTTCACATACGCGATGCAGATCTTAATGAGCCTGATGATGATCGCCATGGTGCTGGTCATGATCATCATGTCGCTTGCCTCCGGCAACCGGATCGTCGAGATTCTCGACGAGGAGAGCGACATCAAAGACAAGGAAGATCCGGTCATGAGCGTACCGGATGGCTCGATTACATTCGACCATGTCAACTTCCGCTATTATAAGGATGCGGAGCGGGACGTCCTAAGTGATATCAATTTGGAAATCAAACCGGGAGAGCGCGTGGGCATCATCGGCGGGACGGGTTCCGCCAAGTCTTCTCTCGTGCAGCTGATCCCGCGCCTGTACGATGTGACGGACGGCTCCGTGAAGGTCGGCGGCATCGATGTCCGGGATTACGACCTGGAGACGCTCCGGAACGAGGTCGCCATGGTGCTGCAGAACAATGTTCTCTTCTCCGGCACGATCAAGGAGAACCTGCGCTGGGGCAAGGAGGACGCGACGGATGAGGAGATCATTCACGCCTGCGAGCTCGCGCAGGCCTCCGAGTTCATCGACCAGATGCCGGATAAATACGATACCTACATCGAACAGGGCGGCACGAACGTCTCCGGCGGGCAAAAACAGCGGCTTTGCATCGCCAGGGCGCTCCTGAAGAAACCAAAGATCCTGATCCTCGACGACTCCACGAGCGCCGTGGATACGAAGACGGACAAACTTATCCGGCAGGCCTTTGCCGAGGTGATCCCGGAGACGACCAAGTTCATCATCACGCAGCGGGTCGCCTCCGTGGATGACGCGGACAAGATCATCGTCATGGACGATGGTCAGATCCTGGCAGTCGGCACCCACGAGGAGCTGCTTGCGACCAGCGATATCTACAGGGAAACCTTTGAATCGCAGCAGAAAGGGGGTGACTTCGATGAATAGAGCGGGTGGAGGAAGAGCGACGAATATGTGGGGAACCACAAGACGGCTGCTCAGCTATCTGGGCGCGTTCAAATGGCGTTTTATCATCGTGTGCGCCTGCATCGTGTTTTCCGCGATCGCGACGGCGATGGCCAGCCTGTTCATCCAATCCCTGATCGATGATTACATCACCCCGATGATCACGGAGGGAAGTACGGATTTTTCCGCCTTGGCCATGTATCTGGTCCGCATGGGTGTCATATTCGGCATCGGCGTGTTTGCGGCACGGCTCTACAACTGGCTCATGGTGCGGATCGCGCAGGGAATCTTGAAAAAAGTCCGGGATGAGATGTTTGAGCACATGCAAAAACTCCCGATCCGGTATTTTGACAGCCACACCCACGGCGATGTGATGAGCCATTACACGAACGACACCGACACGCTGCGGCAGGCACTTTCCATGAGCATTCCGCAGATGTTAAACTCGGCCGTCACCGTAGTCGCCGTGTTTATCTCCATGCTGTTAGTCAGCTTCTGGCTGACGCTGATCGTGATTGGATTTGTGGTGATCATCTACTTTATCATCCGGTTCATCCTGCGCGGCAGTTCGAAATATTTTGTGAAACAGCAGAAGTCTCTCGCCGACGTCAACGGCTATGTCGAGGAGATGGTAAACGGCCAGAAGGTTGTCAAAGTGTTTTGCCACGAGGAGCAGGCCAAGGAAGGCTTTGACAAGGTAAACGATGAGCTGTATGAGAATGCGGCCACAGCGAACACGTACGTCAACATCCTGATGCCGATCATGAACAACATCGGGTTTCTGTTATATGTAGTCATCGCGATCGCGGGCGGCGCGCTCGGCATCGCCGGCGTGACGAACATGAGCCTGCGGGGGATCAGCACGATGACGCTCGGTTCCATCGCGTCGTTTTTGCAGTTGTCCCGTTCGTTTGTCAATCCGATCGCGCAGATCTCGAACCAGTTCAACTTCCTGGTCATGGCACTGGCCGGCGCGGAGCGGATCTTTACGCTGCTGGACGAGGAGGTCGAGCAGGACGGCGGTACCGCGACCATGGTCCGGATCCGATTTGATGAAGAAGGAAATATGGTCGAGTGTCCGGAGCGGACGAAGCACTGGGCGTGGAAAGTCCCGCACGAGGATGGCACGTCCGAGCTCGTCGAAATGCTGGGTGATGTGGAGTTTGAGCACGTGAACTTCGGCTACGATCCGGAGAAGCCGGTGCTCCACGACATCACGCTGTACGCGAAACCGGGCCAGAAGGTGGCCTTCGTCGGCGCGACGGGCGCCGGCAAGACGACCATCACGAACCTGATCAACCGGTTTTACGACATTCAGGACGGTGTGATCACCTACGACGGCATCGATATCAGTCAGATTGAGAAGCCGTCGCTGCGGCGCTCGCTCGGCATCGTCCTGCAGGATGTCAACCTGTTCACCGGCACGGTGATGGAGAACATCCGTTACGGCAAGCTGGAGGCCAGCGATGCGGACTGCATCGCGGCGGCGAAGCTGGCCAACGCGGACAGCTTTATCCGGATGCTGCCGCACGGCTATGACACCGTACTCGAGGGCGACGGCAGCGGCCTTTCCCAAGGGCAGCGGCAGCTGATCTCGATTGCCCGGGCGGCGGTCGCGGATCCGCCGGTCATGATCCTCGATGAGGCGACGTCCTCCATCGACACGCGGACCGAGGCCATCGTGCAAAGGGGGATGGACGCGCTTATGCACGGGCGTACCGTGTTCGTCATCGCGCACCGCCTGTCCACGATCATGAACTCCGATGTCATCATGGTGCTGGATCATGGGCGTATCATCGAGCGCGGCAATCACGAGCAGCTGCTCGAACAGAAGGGAACCTATTATCAGCTTTACACCGGAAACGTGGAGACGGAGTAAGGGCCGCCGCAGCGATGCCTGTTTTGGAAGAGGGATTCCGGGCGTGAGGCATCCGGAGTCCGTGCAAATGATAAGATGTATGGAATATGTCTGGAAAGGAGAACCTGTATGAGATATCCGAAGTTCCTGCAGAAAGGCGGCACGATCGGGTTTGTCGCGCCGTCCTACGGCTGCAACATCGAGCCGTATAAGAGCGCGTTTCAAAACGCGCTGGCGACATTTGAAAAAATGGGCTATTCCACCGACTGCGGCCCGAACTGCTTCGCGGGCGAAGGCATCGGCAGGAGCAATACGCCGGAGCGCTGCGCGGCGGAGCTCATGGAGTACTACTGCGGCAAGGCATGCGATGTGCTCCTCTCCTGCGGCGGCGGCGAGCTGATGTGCGAGGATCTCGACTTTCTGGATTTTGCGAAGCTCGCGCAGGCTGACCCGAAATGGTATCTTGGCTATTCGGACAACACAAACATGACGTTTCTGCTGACAACGCTGTGCGACGTCGCCTCGCTTTACGGGCCCTGCGCGCCGGCGTTTGGCATGGAGCCCTGGCATCCGGCCATCGAAGACGCGTTCCGCGTCCTGACCGGACAGTCGCTTACCGTGCACGGCTATGACAAATATGAAATCGAGAGTTTGAAGGACGAAGAGCATCCGCTCGCGCCCTACAACCCCACCGAACCTCGCGTTACGGTTAAAGTTCCGGATCGGGACATCCACATGGAGGGACGCCTGATCGGCGGCTGTCTCGACGTGCTGGTCACCTATCCGGGCACAAAGTATGACAGAGTAACAGAGTTTGCGGAGAAATATCAGGATGACGGCATCCTCTGGTTCCTTGAGGCCTGTGATCTCAATACAATGGGCATCCGCCGGGCACTCTGGCAGTTGGAGGAGGCGGGCTGGTTTCAAAACCTCGCGGGCTTCCTCATCGGGCGGCCGTTCAACGGGGAAGAATTTCTTGGGCTTGACCGTTGCGATGCTGTCACGGGCATCCTCGGAAAGTACGGCGTTCCGATCCTCATGGATCTGGACATCGGACACCTTCCGCCTGCAATGCCGCTGATCTGCGGTGCCTGCGCGTCGGTCGACGCGGTTGGCAACGACCTCACGATAGAAATGCGGCTGGAATAGCGGAACCGTTTGCCCCCGCGGCCCCTGAAAGGATTAGTCTCTTGAAAGGATCAGCTTATAGATCGGCTTTCCCTCACGGGTAAAGCGCTCTTCGTATTCCGTCATCACGTTCCCCGCGCTCAACTCTTCATCGTAGTGCAGGTCGCAGGTACACGCGAGGAGCGTCCATCCGGCCTCCTCGGCCTGCTCCAGCGAAAACCGGAACAGATCCTGATTGTCTGTCTTAAACTCGATCTGTCCGTCCGGCGCGAGGATCCTATCATAACGCTCCAGATACCGCGCGGACGTCAGCCGCCGTTTCGCGTGGCGCTCCTTCGGCCAGGGGTCGGAGAAGTTTAAGTAGATGTGCGCCACCTCGCCCGGCGCGAACATCGCGCAGACATTTTCCGCGTTCATGCGCAAAAAGCGGATGTTGGCAAGCGGCGGATCGCTCGCGTCGACCCGCTGCAGGGCGCGCACGAGCACACTGTCAAACATCTCGATCCCGACAAAGTTCCGTTCCGGATATTGGGAGGCCAGCGTGACCAGAAACTGCCCTTTCCCCGTGCCGATCTCTAAATAGAGGGGATGCGCATTATTAAAGATGCCGCTCCACTGCCCGGCCAGCGGCGTTTCGTCCGAATCGCACAGCGGGTGGGCGGCGACCGCCTCCTGCGCTCCCGGTATGTTCCGCAGTCTCATAACGCTCCTTTCGGACCGACCGGCTCTCTCCCCGGCGTGCCGGTCTTCTCCCCGGACCGATCGGTCCTTCTACCACTAAGTATAGTATAGAATTTGCAAATTGTAAAAAGATATTGTGGTTTTATCGCAAAAGGGTTTGACTTTACTCCCAGATTTGTGGCATACTGAAAGCGTTAAGAAAGCATGGGTTTTTGCGTTTTGTGTGAGTTTTTTCTATATTAGAGAACTGATCGGAGTAAAAGCAGTGCGATTTTTTTTGACAAAATTCATTTCGATTTGCGCGGCAGCCGCGGTGACGCTTGTCTGTCTGCCGCCCGCCGCGGCGCTTGCCACGGAAGGGGCTGCCCAGACAGGAGAGGAAACGGCCCAGGTAACGGGTGAAGTATCCGACCAGACAAGCGAGACAACCGACCAGACAGGCGAGACAACCGACCAGACAGGCGAGACAACCGACCAGACAGGCGAGACAACCGACCAGACGGCGGATGCGGGAGGCGACGCGGCTTCCGACCAGACGGCGGATTCTTCTCTGTGGCCCGCCGGCCCGGAGGTGCTCGCGGAAGCGGCCATCTTGATGGACGCGGCGACGGGCGACATCCTCTATCAGAAAAACATGGACGAACAGTTGTATCCGGCCAGTATCACGAAGATTATGACCTGCCTGCTGGCGCTGGAGAACAGTTCGCTCGATGACACCGTGGTGTTTTCTTTTGACGCGGTCTATAAAAACGAGAGCGACTCCTCCCACATCGCGCGGGATGTCGACGAGGAGATGTCGATGGAGGATACGCTCTACGCCGTCATGCTCGAGTCCGCGAACGAGTGCGCCTATGCCGTGGCGGAGCACGTCGGGGGCGGGGATTACCAGACCTTTATCGACATGATGAACGAGAGGGCGAAGGAGCTCGGCTGCACGAACACCCACTTTACCAACGCGAACGGACTCCCGGATGAGGAGCATGTCACCACGGCGCACGACATGGCGCTCATCGCCCGGGAAGCCATCAAAAACGAAAAATTCCGCGAGATCATCGGCACGACGCTCTATGTCATCCCGCCGACGAACGTACATGACGAGAACACCTATTTAAATAACCATAACCGCATGATCAACGACTACAAGGGCTCCGAGCACCTCTACGAGTACTGCATCGGCGGCAAGACCGGCTACACGGAGGCCGCCGGCAACACGCTCGTGACCTACGCGGAAAAGGGCGACCAGCTGTTGATCAGCGTGGTCTTAAAGACGACGGCTCCGTACGATGACGCGACCGCCCTGTTTGAATACGGATTCAATGATTTCCAATCCTTAAACATTGCGAAAAACGAAACCCGCTTCGGCGATGCCTCCGGAACCGGCGACGGCATCATGACATTGGACGGCGTGGAAGTCTACGCCGAGATCGACCCCGAAGCGGAGGTGGTCCTGCCGGATGGCGTCTCTCTTTTGGATGCCGCGGCGGAGCTTTCCACCGACACCGCCTCCGGCTCCGTGCTGGGCACGCTGACCTACACCTACGCCGGGAGGACCGTGGGCAGCGCGGACATCCTCTCCACGGTCGCGGAGGACCAGAGCCTTATCCCGGGCGAAGAGGCCGAGCTGGAGGAGGCTGACGCCGCCGCGAACAACAGCGCGTCCAAAGCGAGGACGTCCGGCGAACGGCGGCGGGGACACGCTTTACGGAACACGATCATCGTGATCGTGATCGTCGTGGTCGTTATAATTATTATACTGGTTGCGACGCGAAGGGGCAGACGGCGCCGGAGAAGAAAAAGGAAAAAGGCTCGCAGTCAGGCGTCAAAAGGCGGCAGTTCCACGAAAGGAAAAAGCAGCAGTTCCGCAAAAGGAAAAAGCGGCAGCACCGCGAAAAAAAGCAGCAGCGCCGCAAAAGGAAAAAGCAGCAGTTCCGCGAAAAAGAAACGAAGATAATAGAGGGATTCCCAAAGAAAACAGGGGTCGTCCCCCAAAGGGGCGGCTCCGTTCTTTTTGCGCAGTTATGCGAGAACTGCAAAACTGGACGAATAATTGAAATTGCTTGACTGTATAGTTGGAATACAGTTTAATCTTTATATCAAATTGGAGTGGTTTCGAGTTTTGACGTTTTTCAGGGAAAGGGGGAATATCCGAAGTCAGAAAGTAACGATTTGAGACCAACGAAAATTTCATAAAAAGGAAAATACGTTGCTTTACTGCAGCAGAAAGGAGAATGTGTTTTATGGACCCATTGGTAATTGGAATCATCGGTGTTATCGCACTGTTGGTTATCTTATTCCTGGGCGTGAACATCGGGTTTGCACTGCTCATAGTTGGGTTTGTCGGCTATGCGGTCATAGTGAATATGAATGCGGCTATGGGGTTGTTTTCAAGTGTTCCATTCACTACGGTGGCGAACTATTCCTATTCGGTCATACCGATGTTCGTCCTAATGGGGCAATTCGCGTTTTACGCCGGCATCAGCCAAGATCTGTATGCGTTCTGTTATAAGATCCTGGGACGGATCCCCGGAAGTCTTTCTTCCGCGACGATCGTGGCATGCGCGTTTTTCGCGGCGATCTGCGGATCGGCTACCGCGACTTGCGCGACGCTCGGTGTTGTGTGTCTGCCGGAAATGAGAAAATACAAGTACAAAGACACGCTGTCCTGCGGCTCCATCGCAGCGGGCGGCACGCTGGGTATCCTGATTCCGCCGAGTACCGGTTTTATCCTGTACGCGATCGCGGCAGAGGAGTCAATCGGTAATATGTTTGCGGCTGGTATCTTCCCCGGCATCCTGCTGGCGGCGGTGTATGTCGTGACCATCATGATCTTAGTCAGGTCGGATCCGAGTCTGGCACCGAAGAGCGGCAAGATCCCGAGAAAAGAAAAGATACAGTCGATCAGGGGCATCATACCGATCCTAATCCTATTTGTCATCGTGCTGGGCGGCATCTTCAGCGGTATCTTTACCGCAAACGAAGGCGCGGCGGTCGGAGCGTTTGGCGCACTGATCTTCCTCATTATCAAGAGGCAGGCAAATTGGCCGAACATCAAGAAGTCCCTTGCGGATACACTCCGGACATCCTGTATGATCTTCATGATCATGATCGGTGCCTATGTATTCGGCTACATGCTGACGGTTTCCCGTCTGCCGATCATATTGGCTGAGACACTTGCGGACACGAGATTGCCGAATCTGGTGATCATCTTACTGATTCTGGCCATTTACGCTGTGTTGGGATGCTTTGTGGATTCCCTGCCACTAATCGTTTTGCTAACGCCGATCTTCCTACCCATTGTGCAGCAGATGGGATTGAATACGATCTGGTTTGGCGTGTTGATGGTTATGGTCATGCAGCTTGGCTTGATCACACCACCGGTTGGAATGTGCGTCTATGTCATAGGCGGCATAGCAAAGAATGTGCCAATTATGAAGATTTTCCGAGGCGTCCTTCCGTTCGTGATCGCACTGATCATTGCGGTGATTATCGTTGCGGTGATCCGGCCGATTTCGCTGTGGCTGCCCCATGTGCTATACGGCGCACCCATGAGCTGATAAGATGTATGTAACTAGAAATAGGTTTCTATTAATTTCACTAAACAAAGGAAAAGGAGGAAATTATGAAAAAGAAAGTATTATCAATCATCCTCGTTGGCGCGTTAGTCGCCTCTCTGGGAGCGCTGGCTGGCTGTAACAGCAGCAATTCCGAGGAGAAAGACGAGGAGAAGGCTGAGAAGGAAGAAGAAAAGGCTGACAAGGAAGAAGAGAAGGCCGAAGAGGAAGAGGAAAAAGCCAACGAGGCCGAAGAAGAAGGCAACGAAAAGAAGGAAGAGAAAGACGAAGAGAAAGCCGAGAAGGACGAAGAGAAGGCCGAGAAGGACGAAGAGAAGGCTGAGAGCTATGATCTGTCCGCACTGGGCGATGATGAGACCTACACGCTGCTGGTCACCTCTCATGACCCTGAGAACTCCGCGACCGGACAGTTCCTGACCAACTGGGCAGAATCCATTAACGAAGCTTCCGAAGGACATCTGGATATGCAGGTGTACCACGGCGCGACGCTGGCCGGCCCGACCGGAACGCTTGACGCGATCACGGACGGCACCGCCGACATCGGCTGGGGACTCCAGTCCTTCTATGCTGACATGTTCCCGGTAACGGAAGTGTTCATGCTTCCGCTGCTTGATATCGACCGCGCGACACAGGGCTCCGAAGCAATCTGGGAGTTCTATAAGACCACGGACTACATGGATGACGAGTATGCTGACTGCCATGTCCTGCTGCTCCACACCAACTGCCAGTCCCCGATCTCCACGGTGAAGACCCAGATCGTAGAGCTCAAAGATATGCAGGGCATG
>MSHE01000025.1:1710-2872 GCA_001941025.1 Lachnospiraceae bacterium Zagget3 | reverse complement strand
TTCAACATGGCGTTCCCGCACTCGACCACAATGCTGCCCTTTGGGTCTGTAACAACGTAGCTACTGTGCATCTGCAAGAGGTTCGGCTTCAACAAAAACCTCGTTTTGCCGGAGCCGGAGCCGCCGACGATAAGCACGGTTTTTTTCCGGGCGTTGGCCGGGTTCTTTGGTCGGTTGGACATCATCAGACGCTCGGTTTTCGTGAGGATGATATTGTCCTCAAACTTGGGAGCCATGAATGGCTCAATGTCCTTTGCCGTACCCCAGCGGGCGGAACCGTATTCCATGTTGTGCCGGTATTTCTTGGCGTTCTTGCCCTTCAGGTACACCGCCAGTCGCAGACCGCCGCCACACAGCAGACCGATGAGCAGGTCAAAGGGGTGCAAGCTAGGCAGAGGATTTCCAAACGCTTGGGGGACGGTGTACATCAGGCTGAGTATCTTTTCTCCCGCCGTGCCGCCCGTTGCCAGCCGCCATGCCTCGCCCAGATTGGTCGCCACCAGCCCCACCAGCACATAGGGCAGATACATGATGATCAGCTTCTTCGTTTTCTGGCTCATCGGTCACGCTCCTGGTGTTTCTCCCGCACCCTCTTCGGCGCAGCGGCAGTCAGGTCAATGAGCTTGTTCAGCGTCTTCCGAACGCTGGGGCGCTTCTGCTTGCTGAGTGCTTGGGCGGTGTACTCCTTGTAGGCCGCCGTCAGCGCCGCCTCATCCCTGGCCTTGAAGAACACCGTATACCGGGGTGGGTCTACAGAGGCATCCTTCCGAATGGCGAAGTCCACACCGTACTTTTTCGCCACACGTTCAAAGCCTTTCAGCTCCGTGTTGGCGATGGGGATGGTAGATACCCCCTGATTCTGCCCGATCAGCTCCTCTACGGTCTGCTTGCCGTGGGGAACTTCGTTCTTCGCCGCCGCCTTTTTTGCCTTCACCTTGGCACGGTGGTTCAGAAACATCCGAAGTCCCTTCATAATGGTTCTGGCGGTCAGCTTGGTGGTGCTGATCGCCAGATTGACCGTCCTGTTTGTTACTTCTTCCTGCAATACTCATCATCTCCTCCCAGCAGGGTGGTGGATGTTCTACGACGGGTCTTCCTCCAAAATTTCATCAGAAAGGCCCTCGTAGTTACGTCCTTCATCCATAAAATAAACATAGCCATC
>MSHE01000025.1:0-1522 GCA_001941025.1 Lachnospiraceae bacterium Zagget3 | reverse complement strand
CTTGACCATCTCGATAGGCTCTGATCAGGTAGTCCAGATTGATGAGCTGTTCTCCAATTTCAATAATCGTTGCCATAGCTCACCTCACAGTGCATCGAGACCGGGCTGTGTCCGCTTCACGGTATCTGCTGCTTTCTCCTTTGCGGCGCTTTTGACTGTCTCATCGTCAATGGGCAGCACGATCAGGCCACGTCCCATCTTCACGAACGCCTCCGGGGTGTGGAACTGCTTCTCGAACTTCTCCATCTGCTCCGGGGTCAGGGAACCGAAATCGTCCTCGGTCAGCCCCACCACCAGGAAGTCCCCGGCGATGATGTCATACATCTGGCCGTCCTCGTCCCGGAGCGCTCGGTTCAGCGGCAGACCGGAGAGCTTGCCCTCTTCATTGCAGACCAGACCAACAGGGTCTTCGTAGGGGTACACGACCTCAATGCCGCCGCCCACCGCCGCCTGCAAAGCCTCCAGCTCGGTGCTGACCTGGAAGGGCTGGGGAAATTCTCCCGGCTTCACCAGAAGCACGTCAATCATGTTCCCTTTGCGGGCAGGCTCCCGCCCCTCGCTGGTCTGGAAATCGACCTGGGTGAAGTTATCCGCATCCAGCACATACTCGGAGTCGAAATAGCCCTGTCTGACCTTTTCCTCGGCTTCCTCTTTGGAGGCTGCTGTCACAGAGACGGTTTTCTCCAGCGTCTCCGTGATGGTGATGTCATATTCTTTCATGCAGCCTCCTTCCTCACAGCGGCAGTGCCTTGACAGGCTGGCCGTCCACCACAATGGTCTCGCACTGTTCCTCCAGGATACGCTTCACCAGATGGATGTCATCGCCGTCCAGGGACTTGGTGATCCGCCCGATGGTGGAGAACACCACTGCCGTACCGGTCAGGTACTTCTTGCCGTTCACTGCGGCCACCGCATCCGGCTTGAAGGTCATCATCAAGTCCAGCAGCGGGAACAGGCAGCCCACCTCGTCGCCCTCGAACACGTCCAGCACTTCACGGCTGTCCTCCACGGTCATGGCGCTGGCCCCGCACTCCGGGTCAACCACCAGCACGATGTCACAGGGGCGGAACAGGACGCCATTCTGGGGGATGCCGTCATACTCCTCATATTCCACGTCGCTGTCCTCATCTTCCTCATCGTCCTCGTCGGACAAGGGCTGGTCTTCCTGACGCTCCTCCTGCAACAGCTTGTCGAGCTGGCGCAGGGTCTCGTCCATCATGGCATCGTTAGCGTCTGTGCGGGTGGTCTGGTTGGCCTTGAACCCGAAATTGATATTGATGTCGATGCCGCCAGAAACGATCACGTTAATATCCTGCATAGAAAATTCCTCCTTCAAAGTTCGTGAGAAACAAAAAATGCGGCCACCCAGGTGCCAAAGCGCACCCAAATGACCGCAGTATGCTTTCTCTGTGTTCTGTTTTCATGGTGTTGTGGTTACTCCAGGAGCATTGCCGGGAACTCCTTTCCGTCGCCGCAGAGAGTGGCTTCGTTATCGGACGCATAGCAGAACGTCCGGTAGATG
>MSHE01000024.1 GCA_001941025.1 Lachnospiraceae bacterium Zagget3 | reverse complement strand
GTGAAGGGGATGGCTGCGCTGCTGGCCGAGGTGGTGAGCGACCCCGCCCCCAGGGTGAAGGTCGGCAGCCAGTCCGTCCCGAAGGATCGGTTTTTGCAGCTGACCGCAGACCATGCGGCCTATGTGGCGGAGAGCGTGGCGGCCCAGACCGGGAAGATTCGCAACCCCCGCAGCTACCTGCTGACGGCCCTCTACCGCGCCCCGGAGACCGTCTCTGTCCGCAGCAAGGGGAAGTCCGGGACACGGAACACAGCGGCCCAAACCCCGGAGCAGTCCGCGAAACAGACGGCGTGGCTTCAGGACTTCCTGGCGGAGTACGGGAAGGAGGCGGCGGAGGATGGCTGAACAGACTGAAATCTTCTGCGCCCTGGAACGGGGCAAGGTCAGCCTCTGTCACCCGCCCGCCGACTGCGATGAGTGCCACCGCTGCGGCTGGGAGCAGACCGAGGCCCTGCAGAGGAAGGCGGCCATCCGGGCGGTCTGGGAGAAGCCGTACATGGAAACAGGCGAGTATTGCCTGAAACTCAGGAAGGAGAAAAAGCATGATTAGCTTTATTGCCGGCCTGTTGGTTGGTGGAACCGTGGGCGTGGTAGTCGCTGCCCTGTGCGCGGCGGCCAGAGAGGATGAGGACACATGAGCGAACCACGCAACAAATGGTGGGGCTACGTCCGCCGGGTGCTGTACGAGTACCCCCCGAATGCGCGGCGAACTGGACGCGCTGCAATCCCCCTTTGTCAGCACAATATTAGGCCGCCAGGTGGTCAGCGTGAAGCGGAGGCCGAGGGGGATGTAGAGATGGGCGGCAGAGGCGCAAGCAGCGGCGTGAGCGACAAGGGAAAGCCCTATGGGAGCGAGTACACCACGCTGCTAAAATCGGGAAATATCAAATTTGTGCGTTACAATGACAGTACATCGGCCAAAACGCCCATGGAGACCGTGACCAGAGGGCGGGTGTATGTGACGGTCAACAGCGAGGACAAACTTGTGGCGATTACCTACTATGACAATGCGAACAGGCGGTCAAAGCAGATTGACTTGGAAAAAGCACATCAAGATGTCAGCCCGCATACTCATCACGGGTATGGGCATAACGAGAACGACAGCCCGAAAGGGTACGCGAACCTCACAACCGAGGAAAAGAAAATGGTTGAGCGCGTTCGCAAAATCTGGTATAATAGGCATAACAGGTAGTAATGTAGGGGGAGCAAGCCTTGATGGAGGCTGCCCCGGTTCGAATCCGGGCGCCTGTTATGCCGCAAAGTGTTGAAAAATGCTTTGCGGTATTTTTATGGGCAAAACGGTTGAGCACGTTCGTAAAATCTGGTACAATAGGCATAGCAAGTCGTGGTTTAGGTGGATGACGCCGCAAATGCGGAAACTCCGGTTCAAATCCGGGCGCTTGCTATGCCGTAGGGTACAACGTACCTTGCGGCATTTTTATTTGGGGCGCAAAATGACAAACTTTGAAAATCTGGAAAAATCCATCTTCCCCGGCGTGGACCCCTACTAGAGTGTGAAGCCTAAA
>MSHE01000023.1:17845-20576 GCA_001941025.1 Lachnospiraceae bacterium Zagget3 | reverse complement strand
AGAACCCCTCTCCTATCCCGTCGGGCTTCGCGTTGTCCAGCCCATAAGTGGTCTGTTCCGCTAGAGACGATGTGACTTGACAACTGGTGAGACTGCCGCCGATGGCGGCTGGGTACGATTGCCGCCCACTTTCCTGCCTTACGGCGGAACGGGCGGCAATTCTATTGCCCGTTGTTTGCGGAAATCTGACTGTGAGGCTACGTGATTCTCCTCAACTCAGGATAGATTGCACCTTAAAGCTGATGACATTGCCCTAAACGGGGCCCACGCCCCCTCACCGGCAGAGCGACCGAATCAGGCGCTTCATCTCATCCTTATCGGTGATGCGTCGGCTGCGCTCGATGAGTTCGTTTTGCTCCGCCCGGGGCAGCCGCCCGAAGGCGGCCAGGGCCTCCTCATCCACGGCCAGGTTCATGGAGAAGCCCAACGGCATTTCGTGAAGGGGCGGTTCCATTCCGTCACCCCCTGACCAGGCACAAGATCAGCCCGTAAATCACGCTGCTGCCGATGCCGAACACCAGCACCGGCCCGGCGATCTGGAACATCTTCGCCGCCATGCCGGTGACAAAGCCCTCGCTTTTGAACTCCATGGCCGGGGAGACGATGGAGTTGGCGAAGCCGGTGACGGGCACCAGGGTCCCCGCCCCGGCGTGCTTGGCCAGGCGGTCATACACCTTTAAGCCGGTGAACAGCGCCGCCAGAAAAATCAGCGAGATGGAGGTGGCGGTGCCCGCGTTCTCCCGGCTCAGCCCGAAGTAGGCGTACATCATCTGGAGGGCCTGGCCCACACAGCAGATGCCGCCCCCCACGCAGAAGGCCCACACCAGGTCCTTCCCCAGCGCGGACGGGGGCGAAAGGCTGTTCACCAGCTCGCCATATTCCTGATTGGTCATAGAAATTCCTCCGTATCCTTCAGATAGGGAGAGTATGGGCGTTTTTTCAGAAAAATATACGCACCGTCCAGCTTGCCACCACAAAGCCGGTCAGGTCGGCGCACAGGGCGGCGGGGATGGCGTAACGGGTTTTCCGAATACCGGCGGAGCCGAAGTAGACCGCCACGGTGTAGAAGGTGGTCTCGGTGCTTCCCATCATCACCGCCGCCGTCCGCCCGATTTGAGAGTCTGGGCCATAGGCGGCGATCAGCTCCGCCCCCACCCCCAGGGCTCCACTGCCGCTGACGGGCCGCAGCAGCACCAGTGCCACCGTCTCCGCCGGGATGCCCAGCAGATTCAGCAGGGGTCGCATGGCCTCCGCCGCCAGGTCGAAGGCGCCGGAGGCCCGCAGCATATAGATGGCGGTCATCAGCCCCACCAGCGGCGGCACGATGCGGAGCAGCACCTTCAGCCCCTCCATGGCCCCTTCCCCCAGCGCGCCGTAGACGTCCACCCCTTTCACAAGGCCGGCCACCGCCGCAGCCAGCAGGATACCGGGCACCATCAGGGCCGTCAGCAGCGTCATGGGTTCCTCCTTCCCGCCCATTGAAACAGCTTCGCCGCGGCGATTCCCACGCACAGGGCTGCCAGTGAGGTCAGCCAGACGCAGGGCAGGATGTCAAAGGGGGTTTCGCACCCGGCGGCGCTCCGCACCGCCGCAACGGTGGTGGGAATCAGCTGGATGGAGGCAGTGTTGCACACCACAAAGAGGCACAGACTGTCGGAGGCCACGCCGGGGCTGCTGCGGGCCATCCGCTGGACCGCCTGAATCCCCAGCGGGGTGGCGGCGTTGCCCAGCCCCAGCAGGTTGGCGGAGACGTTGGCGGAGATCAGCTCCATCGTCTCCCCGTCCCGCTCCGCCTCCGGGAACAGCCGCCCCAGCACCGGCCGCAGCAGCCGCTGCATCCCCTCCAGCATCCCGCATCGGCGCATGACCTCCATCACCCCCATCCACAGGCACAGCATCCCCGCCATGGAGAGGCACAGCTCCACGGCAGCCTGCGCCCCCTCCGCCGCCGCCGCGGAAACCGCCCCCAGGGAGCCGGTGGCCCTGCCGCACAGAAGGCTGAGAGCGACCATCGCCGTCCAAAGTACCGTCATTGCCATCTTATCATCACCCGCTTCACCCTATGTCCCGGCGGCCGGAAACATGCCCTGAACGCTGCAACTTTTTTCAGAACATCAAACGATATTTCGCGTTTTTTCTTGACTTTTCGTGGGGAATCATGTACAATACAACTAGCAATATTACAAGAAAATTCTTGATGAATGGAGGGGGAAGCATGAAATCAACAGGTATTGTGCGCAAAGTGGATGAATTGGGCCGAATCGTGCTGCCAATCGAGCTGCGCAGAACGTTAGACATTGCGGAACGGGATGCGCTGGAGATTTATGTAGACGGCGCTTCAATCGTACTGCGGAAATATCTGCCGTCTTGCCTCTTTTGTGACAGTTCTGAGAACGTAGTCACGTTTGAAGGGAAGACGATTTGCCGGGCTTGCCTGGAAAAGCTGAAGAACCTTTGAACCGCCATTCGGAAGAATCATGCCGCTTGCCGCAGCGCCGGGGCCTCTCTGAGGCTCCGGCGCTGCGTTCCTGTTTTGGTGCGTCAAAAAAAGCGGAGGGCCTCCTGTTGGAAGGCCCTCCGCCCTGTCACGGGCCAATACCGACCCGCTGCATATGAGGAGAGGAATCTTACTTGTTCGCCTTGCCCTCGCCCCAGCCGGGTGCGAAGATGGTGTTGTCCACGGCGAAGATGATGACCATAGCCACGCCGCCGGTGACGATGGTGGTGACGA
>MSHE01000023.1:0-17663 GCA_001941025.1 Lachnospiraceae bacterium Zagget3 | reverse complement strand
AGGCCAGGCCGCCGCTGGCCAGGGAGTTGCCGATGATGGCCAGGTTGAAGTCAACCCCCAGCACCGTCACAGGGATGTTGGGCCAGAGCCATTCGGCGTCGCCCACGATGCCCTCGTAGAAGGACGGCAGGAACATCAGCAGCAGCATCTTCAGGAAGGTCACCACATAGCTGAAAATGACGAACAGTCCGCCCTTCCGAATCCACTCGCCGGCCTTGGGGTGTTTCTCACAAAAGCCGTTCCAGATGCCCATAAATTTTTCTTTCATTGACAGTTCCTCCTTTAAAATTAGCTCATGCTGTCAGCCTTCTTCTTAACGCTCAGCTGATGGAAGAATCCTCCGATGATTTTGCCGAGGCCCTTGAAGAATGCGATAGCGTGGCCGTTGACAATGGTCAGGATGCCCTCACACATGGACTGGGAGCACATACCGCCCGCCATCTTGCCGATGGCGCGGAAAGGCATATTGTAAATGAAGGTGATGTTCAGGTCGGGCTGGCCCTTCTCGATGCTCTTGTTCAGCATGGAGGTCAGAATCTTGTAGACAAGGCGGGCCTTCAGGCTCTTGGCGTAGTACAACTGGCAGATGGCGTCGTTCATCTGCAGGGTGCCGCTCCAGTGTCCGTCGGGGATGGGGTGACCCAGCAGGGCCTCGAACTCCTGGTCGGAAACCTTGGTGATTTTGCCGGAGGCATAGCTGGGCAGCTTGCTCATGTCATAGGGCAGCTCCGCATCGGTGCCCTTGACGGTGACGGTGCCGCTGAGCTTGATGTCGGCCACGCTGGCGCCGATGAGGATGTCATACTTGCCGGACTCCACCTCGAACTGGTTGGTCTTGACGTTGAAGTAACGGAACGCCTTATCGTCCAGGGGGATGGTGACGGTCTTGCTCTCCCCAGCCTTCAGGAACACCTTCTGGAAGCCCTTCAGCTCCTTGACGGGGCGGAACACGCCCTTGCACTTGGCGCTGACGTACAACTGGGCCACCTCTGCGCCGTCCCGGTCGCCGGTGTTGGTCAGGGTGAAGGTGGCCTCCTTGTCGGAGACGGTCAGGTTGCTGTAGGCGAACGTAGTGTAGCTCAGACCGTAGCCGAAGGGGAAGAGGACGGGGACGCCCGCCGTCTCAAAGTAACGGTAACCCACATACAGGCCCTCACGATACTCCACGGAACGCTCCTTGGCGGGGAAGTAGGGGGCGGAGGGGGTGTCGGAATACTCCATAGGATAGCTCTCAGACAGCTTGCCGGAGGGGTTCACCTCGCCCATGATGGCCTTCAGCATGGCAGCCGCACCGGCCTGGCCGCACAGATAGCCGTGAATCAGGGCCTTGCACTCGTTCAGCCAGGGCATCTCCACGGAGGAGCCGGCGCTCATCACCGCCACCACGTTGGGGTTCACCTTGCTGACGGCGTGAATCAGGCTGATCTGGCTCTGGGGCAGACGCATATGGGCGCGGTCCAGGCCCTCGGACTCGGAAATCTCGTCCAGGCCGATGTACAGCAGCACCACGTCCGCCTGCCTGGCCAGCTCCACGGCCTTCTGCTCCATGGCGGGGTCGCCTGCGCCGGTGCGGGGGTAGCCGGCCTCGAAGCCCACCACGTTCAGGTCGAAGTTGCCGATGACGTCCATGGCGTGGTCCAGCTTGGTGCAGTTCACCACGGAGGAGCCGGCGCCCTGATAGCGGGCCTTCTGGGCAAACTCGCCAATGACGGCCACCTTGGTGCCCTTGCTCAGGGGCAGGATGTTTTCCTCATTTTTCAGCAGGACGATGGACTGCTCGCTGGCCTTCTGGGCCATGGCGTGATGGGCCTCCACGTCGAAGCTGGTGCCCTTGACTGCGTCGCAGGCGGCGCGGGTGGGGAGGATGACGTCCAGAATCTCGTCCACGCGGGTGTTCACGATGTCCTCGGAGATGCGGCCATCCTTCACGGCCTGAATCAGCTCCTCATCGGAGTCGCCGCCGGTGGTGGGCATTTCCAGGTGGGAGCCGGCGCGGACGCCCTCCACATGGTCGTTGGAGGCGCCCCAGTCGGACACCACGAAGCCGTCAAAGCCCCACTCGTCCCGGAGGATCTCCTGGAGAAGGTGATGGTTCTCGTTGGCATAGACGCCGTTCACCATGTTGTAGGAGGACATGAGGCTCCGGGGTCTGCCTTCCTTCACGGTGATTTCAAAGCCGGTCAGGTAAATCTCCCGCAGGGTGCGCTCGTCCACCACGGAGTCGGAGGCCATCCGGCGCAGCTCGGTGTTGTTGGCGGCAAAGTGCTTGGGGCAGGCGGAAATGCCCTTGGACTGGATGCCCCGGACATAACCGGCGGCCATCTTGCCGGCCAGGTAGGGGTCCTCGCTGAAATACTCAAAGTTACGGCCGCACAGGGGGGAGCGCTTGATGTTCAGGCCGGGGCCAAGGAGGACGGCCACGTCCTGCACGGCGGCTTCTTCGCCCAGATACTGGCCCATTGCCTCACCCAGAGCGGGGTCCCAGCTGTTGGCCATGGTGGCGGCAGTGGGGAAGCAGGTGGCGGGAACGGAGCCGTTCAGACCCAGCTGGTCGCCTGCACCCTCCTGTTTCCGGATGCCGTGGGGGCCGTCGGACAGGCTGATGCTGGGGACGCCTGCGCTCTCTGTAGAACGGGTGGCCCAGAAGTCGCGGCCGGAGAGCAGGTAGCACTTCTGCTCCAGCGTCATTTTGGAGATGATGTCCTGATGTTTCATAATATCTTTCCTTTCCTCTAAATAAATGCTGTAAATCAGTCGTCCGTTGCAGCTAAGACAACACCGCACAGCTCAGCACCGCTGAACTGCCGGGTCTTGCCTCACCTGAGGGCAGGGCGGGGGTATACCGGCCTCCCCACGGAGGGGGAGGCCGGTAGGGTTGTTACTTGGGAAGCTCAGAGCAGACAGGGAAGCTGAACGCTTACTGCTGGCCAGCCTTCCGCTTCTTCATGAAGCTGTAGATCAGGAAGGCCTCCCAGGCCACCAGGACGACGCCCACGCCGATGTTGACGCCGAGCAGGATGTTCTCCCAGATGTTGTTCTGGGTGGCCAGCTCGATACCCTCATCGCTGTAGGTGCGGCTGTTGACCGTGACATACAGAATGTTATGCAGGGCGGTGCGGATAGCCTGCTGTGCGCCGGCGGTCTCGGTGTAAATCATCTTGCTGGTGGAGGTAGTATAGGCAACCAGCACGAAGTCAGTGCCGTTCCGGACGGCCTGGTCAGCGCTCATGAAGCCGTAGACGCCGAAGTAGTCCGTCAGCACCATGCCCTGGAAGCCCCATTCGTCACGGAGCACCGTCTGGCACAGCTCGGAGCAGCCGCCAGCCCAGCGGTTGCCGATGTAGTTGAAGGAGGACATGACAGCCTTGGCGCCGCCTTCCTTCACGGCGATTTCGAAGGCCCGGAGGTAGTTCTCGCGCATGGCCTGCTCAGTGCACCAGGTGCAGAGCATGGAGCAGCGGTTGGACTCCTGGTCGTTCAGTGCGAAGTGCTTGATGTAGGCATAGACGCCATACTCCTCCGCGCCGATGGTGGCGTTGGCCGCCATGGAGCCGGACAGGACGGCATCCTCGGAGTAATACTCGAAGTTACGGCCTGCGAAGGCGGTGCGGTGGATGTTCATGGCGGGAGCGTACCAGCCGGAGGTATCCATCTCGTCAGCCATCTTGCCGATGCTCTCGCCGAAGGCCAGAGCGACGTCGTCATTCCAGCTGGCAGCGATCATGACGGCAGCGGGGAAGCCCACGGAGCCCTGACCGGTGAAGTTGTTGTTGATGGAGGCGGGGCCGTCGCAGTCGTTGGTGCGGTACTTGCCGATGCTGTCAATGGCGATGGTCTGGTAGCCGCCCAGGGAGATCAGCTCAACAGCCTCGTCGATGGTCAGCTCATCCAGCAGGTCGTCCCACAGCTCATCGTCATAGTCCAGGCCGCGGAGGTCCACCAACTCTACGCCGTTGTCAGCGCCCCAGGTGGGATACTCCGCGTCCGCGTCCTCATCGGCGGCGGTGGCTTCGGAGGTCAGATAGTTGCTGACGTTGTAGAAGGTAGCCTTGGCCTCGTCGCTCATGCTGTAGCTGGTGGGGGCGGCGGTGGCTTCCGCGTAGTTGGCGAAGCCGTCGGCGCGGGACAGATAGGTCACATCGCCCTCGGCAAAGTCAAACTGGTTGGTGGCGGCGACTTCGTCGCTGTCGCGGGGGTTGTCCTCATCATAGACGATGGTCTCATCCACGGTGTAGGTGACGGAGTCAATGATGGTGTTGGCGTCGGAGTTGATGGAGATGATGTAGTCACCCTGCTCCAGCACATAGCAGCCGTAGCCGTAGGTGTCATAGGAGGCCATCTGCTCGATGGGGATGGAGAAGCTGATGGTTTCAGAAGTGCCAGGCTCCAGGGTGCCGGTCTTCTCGAAGTCCAGCAGGTTGGCGGTGGCCTTCTCAATGCCGCCGTTGGTGTAAGGCGGGTTGAAGTAAATCTCCACCACGTCCTTACCGGCCACAGTGCCGGTGTTGGTGACGGTGACGTCGAAGGTGATGTTGGTGCCGTCGCTGGAGAAGTTGCTGATCTCCTGGGTGAACTCCGTATAGCTCAAGCCATAGCCGAAGGAGTACTGAACCATGTCGTCATAGTCGAACAGCCCCTCCGCCGCGGCAGTGGTGTAGAACTTGTAGCCCACATAAATGCTCTCCACATAGTTCACGAAGGTGACACTGCTGTAGCCGCTGTAGTAATCGTTGTCCTCGGTGTACTCGTCCATATTGTCATACTCGAAGTTCCCGGCGTTGTTCCAGGTGGGAGTAGCGGTCAGGTCGTACACATAGGTGTCCACCAGACGGCCGGAGGGGTTCACCGTACCGGCCAAGATCTCGCCCAGAGCGTTGAAGCCGCTCTGACCGGTGCCGGCGCACCACAGCACGCCCTTGATGGAGTCATAGTCCTCGACCCAGCCCAGCTCGAAGGCGTTGGCGCCGTTGTAGATGACGATGACATTGTCAAAGTTGGAGCAGACCAGCTCCACCATTTCCTCCTCAGGGTTGCTGAGCTGGAGATAGTGGTCGCCCTCGTCCCAGTCGGTGCCGTCGTTGACGGTGTCGTCATAGCTGCCGCCATAGTAGGTATCGCCGTGGTTCTGCTCAGCCCAGGTGCCGTCCACAACTGCGGTCATGTCGGTGGGCAGGTCAGCGCCCTCGCCGCCGACGCGGGAGATGAAGATGATGGCGGTGTCGGAGTACTCCTGCGCGCCGGAGATCAGGTCATCAGAGTAATCATCCGCATAGGGCTGGGGAAGCGTCCAGTCCTGCACCCACATACCCACGTTGGGCAGGCTGGCGTCATGATACTCGGTGTAGAAGTCGATCAGCTCGGTATTGTAGGAAATACCGGCGTTGGTCAGACCGTCCAGGAAGGTGGTGGTCTCATAGGCGTCGTTCAGAGCGCCGGAACCGGTGCCGCCATAGCAGGGGTTGGTGGCAGACCAGCCGAACACATTGACGGTGGTGTTGGCCAGAGGCAGGATGTCGTCATCGTTCTCCAGCAGGGTGATGCCCCCCTCGCAGATTTCGGTGACGAGGTCCATGGCCTCTTCTGTGGTCTCATCGGTGATTTTGCTGACAGGGGTGCCCGCCACCTGGGTCAGCAAGCTGGACAGGGGGCCGGTGCACATCATGTTCACGGCGATCAGAATCACCAGAATCATGGCGATGCAGGCTTCCCCCCGAATCAGCCGCTTGACAGGCTTGGCAAGCTTCTTGACGAGGACGATGACGACGATTGCCACGACGATTGCAATGACAATGGCAGCCAGATGTCCGGTGACCAGACTGACTACGCTCCAAACGTCATCCCAGTTGATAGCTAACATTTACGTTTTCCTCCTTAATAACATTCTGCTGCCAGACTTGCGAAGGGTCGGCAGGCCCTGCGGCAGCGGGGCAGGGCCTGCCGCTGAGACCGCAGGGGCTTCCCTTCCCTGCGGCCCGTGACTCGCTGCGGAGTGCTTCCCTTCCCCCGCAGCTTGCAACTGTCATTATAGCAGGTTGTTTTTCGAAAATGGGCGAGGCGGCACAACTTGCAAATATTTGGCACAAACTGCAAGCATATTGTGCATAATGCAAAAAAGAGTGCCTGCTTTTTGTGGAAATCGTCAAAAGCAGGCGCTCAAAAAGGAACAGTTTATGAATTTACCCTCTGGGGCAGGGGAATCAGCAGCTTCAGGCAGAAGCTGCTCTGCTCCACCTCCACGGAGCAGGAACCGCGGTACTTCTCGGCGGCGGCCCGGATGCTCTTCACCCCGTAGCCGTGGAAGGCCCGGTCCCCCTTGGTGGTCTGGGGGATGCCGTCCTCAAAGTCCAGCGTTCCTTCGAAGAAGTTGGCGATGTGAATCAGCACGAACTGCTTCTGTTGGGACACGGAGAGGCGGATGGCCCGCCGCTCGTAGTCCGGCAGGGTCTGCTCGTACTGAATGGCGTTGTCCAGGGCGTTGCCGAAGATGGAGCAGATGTCCATGGTGTCCATAAAGTCCAGCAGGTGGCCGTCGGCCACGCAGGTGATGGCGATATGGTTCTCCTGGCACTGGAGGGTCTTGCCGGTGAGGATGATGTCCAGCGCCTCGTTGCCCGTCTTGTTCTGGGCCTCGTAGCTGCGGATGTCCTCCTCCATCTGGTCCAGGTAGGCGCTGCGGGCGGCCGCGTCCGGCTCCTGCCGGAGGACGGTAATCTGATGCTTCAGGTCATGATACTTCCGGTTCACCAGCTCAATGCTCTCCCGGGACTGGCAGTACTGGGCGCACTGGCTCCTCAGGAGGGTGTTCAGCGTCTCCACCTCATACCTGGCCCGGAGGCTGGCCCGCTGGATGTGGAAGGCGTAGAGCAGCGCCACCCCGCTGAGGTCCACCAGGGTGCGGATGCTGTGAATGTCCGACACCACGGTGCTGCTGAAGGGGCTGTTGCTGTAGTAAAAGCTCAGGTTGCTGACGGCAAACACCGCCCCGCCGATGATGACGGCGGGAAGCAGCTCCCGCCAGGTGATCTGGTCGTCATGGCTGTCGGTGAGCCAGTACTTCTCCAGATACCAGACCAGGCCGAACACCGCGCTGTAGACCACCGCCGTGTACAGAATCTCCAGCGACAGCACCTCTTCCCCCTGGCTGCCGACGTTGTAGCAGTACAGCTGCCAGGCCAGGGAGGCGGCCAGCTCCGCCAACAGGAAGGCCCGGACGCAGTAATACCCCGCCGTGATGGGGCGGATGTCGCAGCTCAGGTAGATGAACAGCATCATCAGCCCGATGGCCACCAGCATACAGGGCACCCACAGCCACAGGAACACGGCCTCCGTCATCTCCATAAACAAAACCTGGAGGCAAAGCATCCCCCCTGCCAGCAGCCAGCGCCGGCCTCTGGTCAGGCTCGTCCTGCACTGGCTGAGATAGACCACGCAGGCCAGCCACTCCGCCAGGGCGGTACACCACCGGGGGATGTCGGTTATGGTCGTCACCGCTTCCACATCCATGGTCACATCGCGCTCCCCACATAGGCGGCCAGGGCCGTCATAAAGTCGCTCCGGCGGCCGCGGCTGACCACCAAGGGCGTGTCGCCTACCATGGCCTCGTTTTCGCGAATGCTGTCCACATGTTCCAGATTCACCAGGTAGCACTTGTTGCAGCGGTAGAAGGGGTAGTCCGCCAACAGCGTCTCCGCCGACTTCATGGTGCCCCGGGTGGTGTAGACCCCGCCGGAGGTGTGGAACAGCAGGTCGTGCTTCTGGCTCTCCACATAATAAATCTGCATCACGTCCACCTTCTGCACGCCGCCCCGGACCTGGAGGGTGATATAGTGCCGCTCCCGCCTGTTCAGCCGCTGCCGGGCGCGGTCCAGCCGCTGGGCAAAGGCGAAATAGGTCAGGGGCTTGAGCACATAGTCCAGCGCGTCCACCGCATAGCCCCGGATGGCATACTGGGGCATATTGGTGATGAAGATGATGATCACCGCAGGGTCCATCTCCCGCAGCCGCTCCGCCGTGGTCATGCCGTCCAGAAAGCGCATCTGCACATCCATCAGCACAATGTCAAAGGGGGTTTGATAGCGCTCCAGAAATTCGTCCCCATCGGGGAAGTCCACCGCCTCTATCTCCACATGGCGTTCCTCCTGGTACTGGGCGAGGTACTGATGGAACTGCTCCAGCTGCTCCAGCTCGTCGTCCACCAATGCAATACGAATCAAGCGATTACCTTCCTTCTGTCCAGATAGTCTCCCTGTTTAAAATTATAGAAAAGAATTGCCAAAATTGCAAGAGAAGAATGATAAAAAGGAAAAATTTTTCCGATTTTCCGCACACTGTCCCCCTGCAGGGAACGGGCTCCGCCCCGTGGAAAAGTGCTTGCAGCCTGTCGCCCGGTTGTGGTATACTGTAGGCAGGAAATCAGCGGCGCTGCCGCCGCGGGAAGACAGAGGTAACCACATGCAGTCAACTGTTTATTTCACAAAAGAGATCTCACCCCAGCGTACCATCGACCTGTACAGGGCCTTGGGCCATCCCCTGCCGGGGAACATCGCCGTCAAACTCCACTCCGGAGAGGTGGGGAACCAGAACTTTATCCGCCCCGCCTTCTACAAGCCCATCATCGACCTTGTGGGGGGCACCATTGTGGAGTGCAACACCGCCTATGAGGGCAAACGCAATACCACCCAGGCCCATTGGGAGACCATGAAGCTCCACGGCTGGACGGACATCGCCCCGGTAGACATCATGGACGAGGACGGCGAGATCGTCCTGGACATCCCCAACGGCAGGCGCATCCAAAAGAACTATGTGGGGAAAAACCTGGCGCGGTATGACTCCATGCTGGTGCTGTCCCACTTCAAGGGGCACCCCATGGGCGGCTTCGGCGGGGCGCTGAAGAACATCTCCATCGGCATCGCCTCCTCCCACGGCAAGGCCTATATCCACGGGGCCGGCGTGGAGGAGGAGATCTGGACCGCCGACCACGATTCCTTCCTGGAGTCCATGGCGGACGCCGCCTGCTCCATCGTGCGGCACTTTGACGGCAACATCCTGTTCATCAACACCATGTGCAATATGTCGGTGGACTGCGACTGCTGCGCCGTGGCGGAGGACCCCGCCATGGCGGACATCGGCGCCCTGGCCTCCACCGACCCCATCGCCCTGGACCAGGCCTGCCTGGACCTGGTGTATGCCTCCAGCGACCTAGGCCGGGATCACCTGCTGGAGCGCATCGAGAGCCGCAACGGCGTCCACACCGTAGAGGCTGCCGCAGCCCTTGGCTTCGGCAGCCGGGAATACAAACTGGTCAGCATTGACTGAACCGCCGGTTCAGCCGGCCGCCTGTGGCGGCCGGCTGAACTTTTTGTATACATATCCGATTATATTACGTTTTGTAATGCTTTATCTCCGGATGTTCGGCACTCTCACCCCTCGGTCAGCTTCACTGAAAGGCAATGTCATCAACGTAAGGACATTGCACTCCTTAGACAAGGAATAATAAAGGAAATAGGTGCTTGCCCTTGCCAGGGCGGGGCCTTGACTACCGCTTGCTGACCATTTATGGTATCCTCCTCGGTCAATGACCCTCGCCAGCGTAGCTGGCATCGGTTTCCGGCTAAAAATGTGCCACCGGCACATTTTTGGACGCCGTAAATTGCTCCGCCAAGAAAAGTAGCAAAAGAAGGCGGCTCAGGGGGAAGCTCGAGGCCTCGCTCCCCCCTAAGAACCCCTCTCCTATCCCACTGGGGCTTCGCGCTATCCAACCCATAAGTGGTCTATTCCGTTAGAGACGATGTGACTTGTTACGCACCAAAGCTGCCGCCGATGGCGGCTGGGTACGATTGCCGCCCGTTCCGCCCTGCTGATGGCGGGCGGAACGTGGCGTCAATTTTGTTATCCTTTGGTCGTGGACATCTGACTGTACGGCCACGGTATTCTCCTCAACTCAGGATGGATTGCACCTTAAGTTGATGATATTGCCCACGCAGCCCCCTCTTTCGGGCAAACCACCAGTATCCACCCCAAACTGCCGCCGTTTTTTGCCGATTTGTTTCTTGACGGAAAGGGCCGCGGCGGCTATAATTGACACAACACCTGTCAAGACAGGTGAATACCACTCTTCGCCGCCACCGGGGAAGGGAAGGAAGTAAGAGCATGAAAGAGTTTTTAAAACGGAAAAATATCGTCATCTCCCTGAAGCGCTATGGCATTGACGCTATGGGCTCCATGGCCCAGGGGCTGTTCTGCACCCTGCTGATCGGCACCATTCTGAACACCCTGGGGACACAGTTTGGCATCGGCTTTCTGACCGCCGACATCGGCGGCACCGGCTACACCATCGGCGGCTTCGCCACCGCCATGTCCGGCCCGGCCATGGCCGCCGCCATCGGGTACTCCCTGGGGGCGCCGGGGCTGGTGCTGTTTTCCCTGATTCCGGTGGGCTTCGCCACCAACGCCCTGGGCGGGGCCGGGGGGCCGCTGGCTGTGCTGATCGTCGCCATCGTGGCGACGGAGTTCGGCAAGGCCGTGTCCAAGGAGACGAAAATTGACATTCTGGTGACTCCCTGCGTCACCATCCTGGTGGGGGTGGGGCTGGCCGCCCTCATCGCCGCCCCCATCGGCAGGGCCGCCAGCGCCCTGGGCCAGATCATCATGTGGGCCACCGATTTGCAGCCCTTCCTGATGGGCATTGTGGTGTCCGTGCTGGTGGGTATGGCGCTGACCCTGCCCATCTCCTCCGCCGCCATCTGCTCTGTGCTGGGTCTGACCGGTCTGGCGGGAGGCGCGGCAGTGGCCGGATGCTGCGCCCAGATGGTGGGCTTCGCCGTCATGAGCTTTAGAGAGAACCGCTGGGGCGGCCTGGTCAGCCAGGGCATCGGCACCTCCATGCTGCAAATGCCCAACATCGTAAAAAATCCCCGCATCTGGATTCCTCCCACCCTGGCCTCTGCCATCACCGGCCCCATCGCCACCTGCGTGTTCAAGCTGACCATGGACGGCGCGCCAGTTTCCTCCGGCATGGGCACCTGCGGCTTTGTGGGACAGATCGGCGTCTACACCGGCTGGCTGGCGGACATTGAGGCGGGGACGAAGGCCGCCATCACCGCCTTTGACTGGGTGGGGCTGATTCTGATCTGCTTCGTGCTGCCCGCTGTGCTGTCCGTCCTTTTCTGCGAAGTGGAGCGGAAGATGGGATGGATTGGGGAAAATGACCTGAAGCTGGAAGGGTAATGGGATAGCTGTTAGCCGCTAGCTGGAGCGGCTGTCTCCTTAGACAAGGAAAGATGAAGGAAACAGCGTGTTTGCCCTTGCCAGGGCATGGCCTTGACTACCGCCTGTTAACCCTTTACGGTATCTTCCTCGGTCAGTGACCCTTGCCAGCGTAGCTGGCTGCGGTTTTCGGCTAAAAATATGCCGCTGGCATATTTTCTTGATGTATTGTTATGAAGGGTGCTTTTTGACAGTCCTGAAAATACATCATGACTGAGGCTCGTTTGTGACGAAATGAACAGCAGTTATGAAAATTGAGGGTGATCATCCCGGAATTATCATAGCTGCAAACCTTCGTCATGAAAGGAGCCCCAAATGAACATCACTTACACAAAATGCGGGGACTATTACATCCTCAACATCGCACTTTCTGGCACCATACACTATTGCATCGGCAAGTATGGGAGAATGCGCAGAACATTCTTGAAGGAACACCGCCCAATTCAGTACAGTGACCTGGTGCTGACGGAGAAGCGGTTCCCCCACCTGTCGGAAATCGACGAAGCATGCCATCAACAGCTGGAAGTCATGATTCCGGCTATGGCTGAACAGGAGGGTGTGGCCGCTGCTCTGAAAAGGACTAATCAGATGGAATGGGTGCGTCGTATGAACAGCATCAAAGCCAGGGCTGAGGAGGCCATTCTGGCTGAATTGGTTTATTCTGACTGAACAGGTATTCATTGATGCAACGTAGTAAATCCTCAAGACGGGGATTTACTGCTGGGTTTTATTGCTCTTTCCTGTATTTGATTGCGCTTTTTCAAGAGGTTGATTTGACCTCTTACCATATCTTCGCCAAAACAAGACTGTAAAGGCCAATTTTGAGAAACCTTTGCTGCATGGCGAAAGTCCTTGCTGTGAACGCCCTCCGTTTCATCGTTCGGCGCTTCTCTGTACTGCGTTCTGACTGCGCTGTTTGGCGGGAAATCGCGCCATTAAAACAAAAGTGCCTAAATCAGTGAATCGGAACATCCGCCTTTTGTAGAGGACATCGGCAACCGCCGATAAAATCGTCTGTGTGCGGATATAGGATATTATAAGCAGGCCGTCTCGTGCAATGTGAGGCGGTCTACTTATTTTCAGTAGCGGCTACCAAAATTGAGGAACCTCTGAATAAATGGACGAGAGCGGATTGCGAGGAAATTTGCGTCTGCAACTCGCATGGCCTGCGGCCATTGCTCTACAGCAAGCTGCACTTCGCCTGCATTCGCGCATAAGAGGAATTGGCCATCGCCGTCAAGCGGCACTTCCGGAGCTTCGCTCCTCCCTGTCGGCCTGCGCTTCGGAAAAAGGCGCAAGCGCGCAGGATCAGGAGCGCCGTTAGGCGCGGGCATACCCCTTGAGGGTAATCCTGACGAATTTCAAGCTTTTGTAAGATTTTGCGTAAAAAATATGCCGGCGGCATATTTTTTGCAAAATCCTGAGCCAGCTATGCTGGCGAAGCCACTTTGAACCGAAGTGATTTGTGCGCCTTTCGCTCTGCTTATCCAATGGCGCAAATTTGCCGCAAGGCGCCGAAGTTTATTTGTTCAGAGGTTCCTTAACAACAGCTTTTGCATGACCCGGCATATCGGGTCAATCACCTACAAGGTGACGGTGTTCCTGACAGAGGACGGAGACGAGCCGATATTTTTATGTGAGCCTTGATTTACTTGGTCATTATCTTAGTCACTATCTTAGTCACTCAAGAAATGGGCAAACTTGTATTTGCCATTTCCCTGACCTTCCACCGCTTCAACGAGGCTAAGGGTTTTCAGGCGAGTCAAGAATTTCCCGGCGGAAGATGGCGCTAAAGCAAACATATTCAATACATCAGCTCTGCTGAAAGCACGTTCATAACCATAGTTATCGAACAGTGTGAGAGCTTTCTCTCTTGTGGGGGCGCTCATTTTCAAAGTAGAAAGGTGGTGTTCAAACGCTACTTTATCTGCACCAAGCGCTACTTTTTCGGGTTCAAGCGCCACCTTTTTAATGTCAACGCCATAGTTTAGATTATAGAGCGTCACAAAGAACTATGTAGACGTAGATACAAATTTAGGCTCGACTTCCGGGCGGTAATTTACCGCATGGCGATAATCTGCCTTGATTTTCTTGAAGCCACTGCCCCGACGCTCCATGAAGTGCATACGGCTAAAAATGTCAGCGATTACAGGGTTGCGCCGTTTGGAATCAATATGATCCGTGTCCTGATCCTGCACAATCGTCCCGTCGAACATACCTCCGGGGGAATAGATTTCCAATCGGTCATCAAAAATATCAATATGCACCTCGCTGCCGATTTCCATATAATCACGGTGGATCAGCGCATTCACAAGGGCTTTGTGGACAGCTTGCTCCAGGTATTCCGGCATTTCCAGACACCCGCTTCCGGTCTTTTTCATTGCTTTTTGGAATTGTTTTTGACAAATCCCTCTCCATTCTGGAGCAAAGAGATCAGGGAACCGCTGTATTCCTTATCATCCAAGGCATCCATGACCCCGGATGCTTTATCCAAGCCGTACCAGCGGGTACAAAACAGGCGGGAATGACGAATAGGCGAATCATCGGCCAACAGCGCACCCTCATTGGTCAAATTGCCGCTTTCATCTAAAAAGCTCAAAGGATACAAAATCAGAATCCATCAATTCATTGCCGGTCTGAACCCGATAGACAGAACGGAGCTTTGTAAAAGCCAGCTTTTCAAAGGAATATCTGGATGGCAGGCTATCGTAAGAGATGTGGCTGCCACGCAGAACAAGCCTTTTTAGTGCGGTGGCATCTGCTGGGATGCTTTCATTGCCCACACGGACATAGGCAATTCGGTTCCCGTCTCCGACATAGTAATAGGGCGTTTCCTGTCCACCGGGGACTCTCAAAATAATGAAGTCTTTTCCGCCCTCGCTGTGGTTCTCCATCACTACCTGGGGAACGGGGTCCATCCTGCTTTTGATGGCCTCGCTTATTTTTTCGGATACATCCTTTGCATGAGCAAACCCCACAAGCGTTTCATCATCGGATACGCCAAAGATGAGTGCGCCGCCGACCCCGTTTGCAAAAGCGCTCACACATTTCAGCCAGCTCCGAGGCTTGCGCTCCTCCAGCTTTTCTTTCTTATCATATTCGGTGCTTTCGCCGATAAAATCTGCAATTCGCATGGTTCCACCTCATTTCCGTTTGCCATCTGACGGCTTATTCTTTGCCCGGCTCTTATACACATTATACTGATTCTTGCACTGAGGGCTGCAAAAAATTGCACTGGGGCGGCTTGCCACAAAAGCCTTCATACAGTGCTTGCACAGGCGAAGCGGCCTCTTATCATCCGCCAGCATAAAGCTGAACATCATCTGCAAGCCCAGCAGCAGAGAGTGGAAGTCCCACTCGATGGTCGGCTTATCCAGGAGCAGAATCCGATAGGTCGGGGCAATGCCGCCAAACGCCGCCATGCTCTGTTGGTACAGGCTCCGCTGATCCTCGCTCAGTTTATCATAATCCAGATAGTAGAGAAAGCTGCCGGTCATGGTAAAGGCCAGGTCGGTAAACTGCTGCCTCAGCCAGTCATATCGCTCTGCGTAATCCCGCTGGAAGCTCATGTTGACCGCCATCGGTCTCTCACTCATGGTCAGAGCCAGCCCCATCATAGTTCTATCCCCGTTGATATTCCACATGGATTTTATGCCCCGCTTGACCACATCCGGCTTTTCAAAGGGGAAGAACACAGAGAGATAGTCCTCTGTGGATATGGTCTCCTCTTTAATAAAATGGTTCTTCGGCAGATAGACCGCCTCATATTCCATAAAATCCGGTGTGGTGGGCAGTGCGGTCATCAGCCCCAGCAGGCCATATTGACAGCAAACTGTGAGATTGCCGCCTGTATCTCACCCAGTTTGAGCTTGTCTTTTCAAATAGATTGCCCATGTAGTATCACTTCCAATCTGCTATGCCGTATTTTTCCATCAAAGCCTTTGCCTGTTCTTTTCCGCTTTCTGTGATATACACAGACTTATTTCGGGAGGGGCGGCTGCCCTGCCGTATATAATCCGCTTCATCCAATTCATTCAGAATATCGAAGTCATAACCCTTCCATGCACGAAAATCTGTAGCATCCTCAAACCGCTCCCCAGTTGTAAAGCGGGACAGGTAAATCAAAATCATGGTAAGTTCCCTCGCGGCGTCCTTTGCGCTTATTTTATCCATATTGAACCCCTTCCTGTATTGTAACCAAACATTTAAAAATCATATTACCATTATACGTTGTTGACCCGTATGGGTCAACGGCTATTTTCCTTCAAGAATACCTTTTCCGCTATCGTCAATTCCTGCTGTGCTTTTTCTCCGCTCTGGAGGTAGGCCAGCAGCTTTTTTCGCCATAGCGTGCAAAAAACCTGCCAGTGGCAGATTTTTTGCTGTATCTTTTTCAGCAGTGTTGCCCGTACCTTTCGGATATTTCGGTCTGTCTGTCCACGGATAGCCGCAATTTTTATAGAGCTGAACAGGCGGATGGCATGGAGATAGAGCAACTCCTTGTCCATCTCGGACAGTTCGTAAAGAACATCTGAGATATAAGCGTCAGCGACCAGCTCGTGGATCTCATAAGGGCAGTCAAAGAGTGCGTCAATAAATTCTCCCCTGCGTATCTGGAGCGCAAGGACGGAACTCATTGTATTGGGAAAGTACAGCTCATCCGGCGAAACGTTGTAGTCCAGTGGCAGGTCGTCTCCGCTGCGGCTCAATTCATGATACCGCTCCCGGCGCTCTCTGTTCCTGTCCAGCTTGTCCCACCAGTCGATTACCCGTTCAAAATCGGGCTGCGTTCTGGCGGAATCCTCCAGTCGGGCAAGGGCTTCCGCCTGTAGCTCCCGTTTTAGCTTTGCCTTCTCCGGCTGCTCGTCGGCGTCCTCATCGGTCGGTCGAGCCTCGGCGTCGGCCTCCAGCGCCGCTATCGTTTCCTGTTCGACAGAAAGCTGCCTTGCAAGCTGTTCGTCGAACTCAGTCTCAGCATCGTCGTCAGAGGGAATGTCCAGCCTGCCGGTTTTTGACCGGGGTTTTTCATCCTCATCAAAAGCATCCGCCTCATATTCATCTCTACGCATTGCCAGGCACCTCCCCTCAAAAAATTTTTTTGAAATTTTCTCAAAAACAGTTCCGCTTGACCCGCGTTATTTCTCCTATTAGCGAGGAGGTAATATGTTTAGCTGTTTTCATATTACCTCTATCACTTTAGAAGGGAGGAATTACCCATGCTGGGTATCGCTTGTAGGTTGTACTGTGGTTATCGCAGGAAAAATGCAGGCAGAAGCAGAGATAGCCCGCCCTGTAACCATTTTGGCCTTTGAAAGCCTTGCGCCGCAAGGCTTTTCAGATGCCGTTTTTATGTGGGGTAAGGATTTATCCATGAAAGCCGTTTTTTTGGATTTTTATGGTTACACCCACTGGAACCAACACCATTATACACGAACACACACCAAATCTCAATCTATGGAGGAAAATTGCCTATGGAAAAAACACGATCCGATGATCAGTACCTGACCCGACGCATCGGCGGCACCACCTATAAGGTGAAGGTCGCATTCAGCGAGACGGGCAGTGAGACGATGGAGGATAAAATTTTGCGGATGATCCGCAACGAAGTAGTTACAACTGGCGGAAACTGTGATACAATGGACGTACCACAGATGAGCCGCCAGTCTGAAAGGAGTGCCTCATTATGGCAATCAGACAGACGAGCGCATTATCAAATGCAGAAGAAAAGATCACAGCCTTGTACGAAAGGCTCTCCCGTGACGATGATCTGACCGGGGACAGTAATTCCATTGTGAATCAAAAAATCCAGTTGCAGGGCTACGCTGCCCAAAAAGGCTTCACAAATTGCGTCCACTATACCGACGACGGGTATTCGGGCTGCAATTTTGAGCGCCCTGCCTGGAAGCAGATGATCGCAGATATTGAGGCCGGAAAGGTCGAGACAGTTCTTGTGAAGAATCTTTCAAGAGCGGGTCGTGATTACCTGCAAACCGGCTTCTATACGGAGGTGCTGTTCCGTCAGCACAATGTCCGCTTTATTGCCATCGGCAACGGGATTGACAGCGTAGACCCCACCAGCAGTGAGTTTGCGCCGTTCATCAATATCATGTCGGAATGGTATCTCCGAGACCTGAGCCGGAAGCAGAAGGCGGCCATCCGGGTAAAGGGCGAATCGGGCAAGCCGACCACTAACACCGCCATCTACGGTTATAAGAAAGACCCGGAGGACAAGCACCACTGGCTCATCGACGAGGAAGCCGCCGCAGTTGTCCGCAGGATATTCCAGCTTACTATTGATGGATATGGCCCGTATGATATTGCGAAGATATTGTACGATGACAAGGTGGAAACCCCGGCAGTCTACTTTGCCAGGCGTGGCCTGGGCATCTGGAAAAGCA
>MSHE01000022.1:5214-5471 GCA_001941025.1 Lachnospiraceae bacterium Zagget3 | reverse complement strand
CACGAAAGGACAAAAATTGCCGAAACTCGTTGACATCCATTCTCTTTATGTTATAATAGGCTCAGTTGTCCGATTGCATTTTGTTCGTTATCGTATGGATACAGATAAAAAATAACCGGATTCCACTAAAAGATGGGCAGACCGCCTGCCGGATGGGGCAGTTTCCCTGTCCGCCGCCGGTGGAGCTGTGATTCTATAACTTGAAATTTATTCTTTGGAGTTGGAGGAAGCCTCCCCGAAAAAGTCGGGGGGGGGGG
>MSHE01000022.1:4834-5013 GCA_001941025.1 Lachnospiraceae bacterium Zagget3 | reverse complement strand
CTGGAGGTTCGCCGGATTCAATGAACTGCTCCGTTATGCGCTGTCTTCTATTATCGCGTCGGCGGTTCACACGGTCGTAATCACGCTGGTGTGCGGGAGGATGCCCTTTTCTTATTACATCGTTGGGGCGGTGGTGCAGCTGATCCTCGTTGTGGGGATTCGGTTCAGCTATCGGTTCT
>MSHE01000022.1:339-4792 GCA_001941025.1 Lachnospiraceae bacterium Zagget3 | reverse complement strand
GTCAAGTACAGCGCCTGTCCGGCGAAAGGTCATGATCATCGGCGCCGGCGCCGCAGGCAGAACGGTGGTCAGAGAGCTGCAGCAGTCGGACAAGACAAACATGGTGCCGTGCTGCTTCATTGACGACAACCCCAACAAGTGGAACCGCTTTGTTGAGGGGATTCCTGTGGTCGGAAGCAGGGAGGATATTCCGAGATTTGTAGAGAAATTCGGGGTCAGCGAGATATATTACTGCATTCCGACGGCATCGGCGGAAGAAAAGAAAGACGTTCTGAATATCTGCAAGGAGACAGGCTGCAAACTGATGAGCCTGCCGGGGATTTACCAGCTGGCCAATGAGGAAGTGTCGGTCAGCAAACTGAAAACCGTGGCCGTGGAAGATTTGCTGGGCAGAGAGCCGATTAAGGTGGATATGCAGGAAATCTTCCAGTACATCAGGGGAAAGACGATTCTGGTGACAGGCGGTGGCGGCTCCATCGGCAGCGAGCTGTGCAGGCAGATTGCGGCCCATGAGCCGGAACGGCTGATTATCTTCGATATTTATGAAAATACCACCTATACCGTTGAGCTGGAGCTGCGGGAAAAGTATCCAAACCTGAATCTGAATGTGCTGATCGGCTCCGTGCGGGACAGCCGGAGAATCAATCAGGTATTCGATTTGTATCACCCGGACATCGTGTTCCATGCGGCCGCCCATAAGCACGTGCCGCTGATGGAGTACAGCCCCAACGAGGCGATTAAGAATAACGTCATCGGCACCTATAAGACGGCCTATGCGGCCCTGACCCACGGGACCCAGCGCTTCGTGCTGATCAGTACGGACAAGGCGGTGAACCCCACCAACATCATGGGGGCCTCCAAGCGCCTGTGCGAGATGGTGATTCAGAGCATGGACGCCATCAGCAAGAGCGGAAGGCTGGATCTTCTGACCTTTGTCCATGCCCATGAGGACAAGGTGATCGACGGGCAGCGTGTTCCAGACCCGGAGGATCATATCGCGGCAGGGTGGGAGAAGCCGTCGCAGACGGAGCTGAAGGTCGAGAGCGTGGACAATACGGGGCGGACAGGGACGCAGTTTGTGGCCGTTCGCTTTGGAAATGTGCTGGGCAGCAACGGCTCCGTGCTGCATCGCTTTAAGAAGCAGATTGAGGAGGGCGGCCCCGTTACGGTGACCCATCCCGACATCATCCGCTATTTTATGACCATTCCGGAGGCGGTCAGCCTGGTGCTGCAGGCGGGCACCTATGCGTGGGGCGGTGAAATCTTCGTCCTCGACATGGGGGAGCCGGTCAAAATCGACACGCTGGCAAGAAACATGATTCAACTGTCCGGGTACAAACCGGATGAGGATATCAAAATCGTCTATACCGGTCTCCGCCCCGGGGAAAAGCTGTATGAAGAGAAGCTGATGGCAGAGGAAGGCATCAAAAAGACGGACAATAAGCTGATCTATATCGGAAAGCCGATTCCGTTTGATGTGGAAGAATTCCTGAAGCAGCTGGAGGAGCTGGCGAACGCCAGCTATGAGAACAGCCCGGACATTGTGGAGATGGTGGAGAAAATTGTTCCCACATTCCATCCGGTGGGGGAGAAGCCGGACGGCGGGAGCCGCAGCGGTGCGAGCTCGGCGGGAAAGGATTGCCCGGCACAGGACGAGGCCGCTCCGGAAACGGACAGCCAGCCCGATTCGGAAAAAGAGCTGGCCGCACCGGGCGTTTGAGAGACGGCGGGCCGGAGTGTTCCGCGCTGCCACAGCAAAAATTGAAAAACGTAAAAAACAACCGGCCCCATTGGGTCGGTTGTTTTTGTGTGGGCAGGCAGGCCGATTCACGCAGACCTCGCCTTCCGGCAGTTTGGGATTGAAACAGGGCAGGTCATTCCCAGTCCCGGTCGTGATAGGGGGTATCCGCCACCCCTCTTTGCTGCAATTTTGCGACTATGGGATTCAGCACACCCCGCCACATACTTTGAAACCAGCGTGTACTGCCAAACCGGCCCACGAGTTTGGGGCTGATGGCATAATAGGCATGGATAAAGCCTCTGCCCGGTTTTGTCTTGGCCAGGGTGTCGTCACGAAAGCGGCGGAGGGTCCACACCTGCGGGCAGTCGTAAGAGCCGTAAACACAGGTGGCGATGTAGCAGCCCTGGCTGCTGTTACTGTCCTTATGGGTGTAACCGCCCCAGAAATTTGGATCGCTGCGGCCGGTGCGTTTGCCCTTGGTATCCTTATGGATATAGTTTCCATAGAAGCCCGGGTCGCTGCGGCCGGTTTTATGGCCCTTGTTGTCATAGTGCTTGTAGCCGCCGGTGAACGTTGGGTCAGAGCGGCCGGTCTTATGGCCCTTGCTGTCATAGTGGGTGTAGCCGCCGGTGAAGTTTGGCTCGCTGCGGCCGGTTTTCCTGCCACGCTCGTCATAGTGGGTGACGGTTCCAAGCATCCCCCGCCTGCTTTCCCCCTTTTTCTTTGCCATCGCTGAGTTCCTCCTTTTGCTCCGTTTGCTGATGGCTCCATTTTACCACAGTTTGAGCCGGAGCGGTAGGGGATACCGTCAAAAATTCCTGCTCCAGCGGACACTGGAGCAGGAATCTGATTTTTCCGGATGTGTGCAAAACATTTCCCTATTAAGCCGGGACGCTCAAACGCCTTCCCCCTGGGACAGCCGGGAGGCCGCGTCGAACAGCGCTACCCGGAAGCTGCCCATGCCCCGGCCGGCGGCGTCCGCCTCTGCCAGCGCCGCCGCCTGCTTCCAGAACCGGGCGGCGCAGAGGGCCCCTTCCAGGGGCGTGGCGGCCACGGCGCTGAACCCGCCGCACAGGACGGACAGCATACACCCCGCCCCGGTGACGCTGCGCATCCGTTCGCTGCCGCCGGTCACGGTGATTGCAGCTTCGCCGTCCGTCACCACGTCTGTGGTGCCGCTGAGCAACACTACGGTGGACAGCGTCCGGGCCAGCGCCGACGCCGCGGCTGCGGCGTCCCGGGCCGGGGGCGTCAGGCTGTCCACCCCCTGCTCCGCCTGCCCGCCCCGCAGCAGGGCGGCGGCTTCTCCGTAGTTGACCCGCAGGATGGAGGGATGCACCTCCCGGAGCAGCGCCTGCACATGGGTCAGCCGCCAGCGGCTGGCCCCCACCCCCACCGGGTCCAGCACCACGGGGATTCCGGCCCGGCAGGCGGCGCGGCCGGCCCGGAGGCAGGCGGCGAACTTCTCCCCGCTGGGGGTACCGGTGTTCAGCACCACCGCATCGGCGGCAGAGGAAATTTCCTCCATCTCCTCCGGAGCCTGGGCCATGATGGGGCTGGCCCCCACGGCCAGCAGGAGGTTGGCGCAGTCATTGGCGGTGACGATGTTGGAGATGCAGTGAATCAGCGGCTTCTTCTCCCGCAGGGCCGCCGGCAGAGAGGCGTCCATAAGTCAGCGCTCCAGCGCGGTTTTCATCCCCTGCAGGGCGCCGTTCTTTTGCAGGGCAAAGACCAGCACACCGGCCAGGATGGAGCCTGCCACGGTGGAGATCAGAAAGGGTACGATGTAGGCGTAGAAGGCGATGTCCGCCGCGGCGTTCCCCATGATGAGGATGGAGACGGGGTAGGCCGCCAGACCGCCCAGCACGCCGGTGCCGAACACCTCAGCGATCAGGGTGGGCAGCAGCTTCTTCGTCTTTGCGTACACCAGGCCGCACAGCAGCGCACCGCACATACTGCCGGGGAAGGCCATGGGGCTGCCCAGGCCCAGCAGGTTCCGCAGCAGGCTGGCCACAAAGGCGGACACCACGCCGTACCAGGGGCCCAGCAGGACGGCGTTGACAATGTTGACCATGTGCTGCACCGGGGCGCACTTGCTGCCGAATACGGGGACGGAGAACATGCTCCCAACCACGGCAACGGCGCATAGCAGGGCGGCAACGGTCAGCTTTCGGGTCGATTGATGTTTCATGGTAAATTGCTCCTTCCATAGGATGAAACGGGTGGATGGCGCAGCAGTTTTCGGCAAATAGCCACCCACAGGGGATGGGCAGAGCGCCGCTGGCCCTCTGCCTTCGGTCGAGGCTTCCTGGCCTCCTCTCACGCCGGAACACGGCTTCCCATCGCTATCCTACCGCGACGCAGGGCGCTCCCCCTCCGCCGGGCCCCTGTTACCGTCGGGGCAACGCTGCGCGCCAGCCTTTCACCACCTTTTTCACCATATCTGTCGGGCACAGACAGCGCCCAACCGGAGCAACAAAAAGGGGACGCCTGACAGGCGCCCCCGGAACAACCATGCAGCACAGCAAAAGCTGCGCAAACGGAATGCTTCCTACGGTGGCATGATCCACGTCAGGTCATAAGGGTCGAAGCCGAACTTCCTCTCAGCCCAATGAACAGGCTCCCCTGATTTGTCTTTATTTATTATAGCGATCTGTGCGGAACTTGTCAAGGGAAGCTTTGAATCGATCAGGGCGACAGCATTTAAAATTT
>MSHE01000022.1:0-249 GCA_001941025.1 Lachnospiraceae bacterium Zagget3 | reverse complement strand
TTTTTACGATTATTTTAAATGCTGTTGCCCTGTGAATCGATGAACGAGAGCGTTCCCATCCTGCTTTCATGCGGCTGTTTTCCTTGACCGCTTTTTGCAAGGCTGTTATAATACGAGGTAGCGAACCAATGCGTCAGAAAATGTTGCGCATCGGGGCGCATACCCGGCAAGATTTTGTTTACAGGAGGATTAGAAGTATGAAGCACATCCGAAAACGACTGACCGCCCTGCTGTTGGCGCTGGCCATGT
>MSHE01000021.1:5211-46160 GCA_001941025.1 Lachnospiraceae bacterium Zagget3 | reverse complement strand
TAGCCCTGACAGTCGGTCTCGGCCGGACAGGCCTTCGCGCACGGAGGACGACAGTCGCCCTTGTGATTCGAGAGCAGCAGCTCCAGGTTCGTCTTGCGGGACTCCGTGATCCGTTCGCTGTGCGTGTGGACCACCATGTTCGGTGTCACTTCCGTCGCGCAGGATTTTAACAGCTTCGGGTTGCCCTCCACTTCCACGACACAGATGCCGCACGCGCCATAGATCTCCATCCGGTCATCGTAACAGAACGTAGGGATGTAGATATCATTTTCTCTGGCCACCTGCAGGATCGTCTGTCCCGGCAGGGCCGTCACTTCTTTTCCGTCAATGTTGATTCGATATTGTTTGATCATCCCATCCACCTCCTACTCGCGCACGATCGCATGGAACTTGCAGTTCTCCGCGCACCGGCCGCATTTGATACACTTGTCCGGATCGATCTTGTGCTTTTTCTTCGCGGCTCCGCTGATCGCGTGCACCGGACAGTTTCTCGCGCACAGCGTGCAGCCCTTACAGGCGTTTGTGATGCGATAGGTGATCAGCGCCTTGCAGGCGTGCGCCGTACATTTGTGGTTGTAGATGTGATCTTCGTATTCGTTCCGGAAATAGCGGATCGTCGTGAGGACCGGGTTCGGGGCCGTCTGGCCGAGGCCGCACATCGCGCCGTCCCGCACCTTGACCGCCAGCTCCTCGAGGAGCTCGATGTCGCCGTCGCGCCCTTCGCCGTTGCAGATGCGCTCCAGGATCTCCAGCATGCGCTTCGTCCCCAGACGACAGTAGGTGCATTTTCCGCAGGATTCACCCTGGGTAAAATTGAGAAAATACCGGGCCATATCGACCATGCAGGTCGTCTCGTCCACAACGATCATGCCGCCGGACCCGACGATCGCGCCCGTCTTGGTAATGTCCTCATAGGAGACCGGGGTATCGATCAACTTCGCCGGGATACATCCGCCGGACGGGCCGCCCATCTGGACCGCCTTAAACTTCTGATCGTTCTTGATGCCGCCGCCGGTTTTGTAGATGACGTCTTTAAGCGGCTGCCCCATCGGAACCTCCACGAGGCCGCCCTTTTTGATCTTGCCGGCCAGCGCGAACACCTTCGTGCCGTTGCTCTCTTCCGTTCCAAGGGCCGCGAACGCCTCCCCGCCGTTGCGAAGGATCCACGCCACATTGGCAAAGGTCTCCACGTTGTTGATATTGGTCGGTTTCTGCCAGTACCCTTTTTGTGCCGGGAACGGGGGCTTTAACCGCGGCATGCCGCGCTCGCCCTCGAGCGAAGCGATCAGCGCCGTCTCCTCGCCGCAGACGAACGCGCCCGCGCCCGCCTTGATGCGGATGTCAAAATCCCAGTCCGTGCCGAAGATGCCTTTTCCGAGGAATCCCTTCTCGCGCGCCTGCGCAAGCGCGATCTCTAAGCGTTCGATCGCGAGCGGATACTCCGCGCGGACATAGATGATGCCCTCGATGGCACCAATCGCGTAGCCGCCGATGATCATGCCCTCCAGGACCGCGTGCGGGTCACCTTCCAGGACACTCCGGTCCATGAACGCGCCCGGGTCGCCCTCGTCCGCGTTGCAGACAATGTATTTTTCCTCTCCGGCACTGCCCCGTGCCGAGTTCCACTTAAACCAGGTCGGGAATCCCGCGCCGCCTCTGCCGCGCAGGCCGGCCACCTTGACCTCCTCAATGACATCCATCGGCGTCATTTCGGTGAGCGCCTTTTTCGCGGCCGCGTAGCCGTCCACCGCGAGATACTCCTCGATGTGCTCCGGGTTGATGATGCCGCAGTTGCGCAGGACGATCCTGTTCTGATGCGCCAGGATATCCGCGTCTTCCGGCGCGATCACGCTGTCCTCGTCGACCTTCCCGCCGACGAAATGTTTCTTTACAATGGCCTCCACCTTATCCGGTGTCACTTTCACATAACGTGCCGCGAGCGTCCCGTCGTCGTCGTAGACATCGACGATCGGCTCCAAAAAGCAGGTGCCGATGCAGCCTGCCTTCGTCAGGATTACATTTTTTACTTTTTTCTCTTTGATCTGTTTTTGGAATTCCGCTTCGGTCTTTTTCGCTCCGCTGGCGATGCCGCAGCTTCCCTGTCCGATGACTACCTTCATGCCGACACCTCCCCATCTTCTCTGGCACGGATCTCATCCAGGATCTCCACGACGGAATCCTTGTTCAGACTGCTGTATGTCTCCTCTCCGTCCTTCGTTTTAACCATCATGACGGGAGCTAACGAACAGCAGCCGAGACAGTTCACATGATTTAACGTAAACAGCCCGTCCTCCGTCGTCTCGCCGTCCTCAATGCCGAGGTGTTCCACGACCGCCTCGAGCACACGGTCCGATCCGTTGACGTGGCAGGCGGTTCCCTGGCACATCATGAGCAGATACTTGCCGATCGGCTCCAGCCGGAACTGGGCATAAAAAGTAGCCACCCCGTAGATTTTCGCCGGGAGGATGCCCGTTTTCCGCGAAATGTACGAAATGGCTTCTTCCGAAAGGTACCCGTAGATGTCCTGCGCATCCTGTAAAATCGTGATCAGGCTGCCCGGAACCGACGCGTACTTCTTCAGTGTCGGTGCCAGCAGCGTAAAATCCTGTTCCTTCGCCGCTGCCGGCTTCTTACTCTCCGTTTTCATAACACAAAACCTCTTTCTCTTAAAATTGTATTTTTTTAAGTACAATTTATAATACGCCGATTTTTGGCCAATGTCAATTGCGTTTTTTATACACTCCCGTCGCGCCCCCTCGGCTTATTGCCCGTGCGTGATGCGCTTTGCCGCCTCCACCACATGCGAGACCAGCACCATGCTCGTCACGGTTCCGACGCCTCCCGGCACCGGGCTCAGCGCGGCGACGGTCTTCTCCACCTCTTCGGCGTTCACATCGCCGCAGAGGCCTCCCGTCTCGGGATCAAAATTCGTGCCCACGTCGATCACGATCTGCCCCGGGCTCACATAGTTCGCGCCGACGCTCCCCCGCTGTCCGGCGCAGGAGATCAGCAGATCCGCCTCCCGCGCGATGGACGCAACATCCGGCGTCTTCGTGTGACAGAGCGTCACGGTCGCGTTCTCCTGCAGGAGCATCATGGAAAGCGGGCGTCCCACGACCAGCGAGCGCCCGATGACAACGGCGCGCCGCCCCTCGCAGGAAATCCCGTAGTAGGCGAGCATCTCCATCACGGCCTCCGCGGTACACGGAGAGTAGCCGATCGGTTCTCCGATAAACACGCCGCCCAGAGAGCTGTCCGTGCAGCCGTCCACATCCTTTGCCGGGTCGATCAACGACTTGGCAGCGTCTCTGTCGAGCTGGGGTGGAAGCGGAAAAAGCAGCAGAATTCCGTGTACACTCTGCTCGGTGCTGAGATCGTCCAGGGTAGAGTAAAACGTGTAGGGTGCCACATCCTCCGGCAGCACCACACTGCGGACACCCACGCCGACGGAGGCGCAGCGCTTCATCACACCGCGCTCGTAGGCGATGCAGTCGCCCCGCTCGCCCGCGCGGACGATCGCGAGGGTTGGGCAAATGTCCCGCGTGGCAAGGTCGAGGATGTCGCGTTTCATCTTATCGGTCAGGGCATCCGCTACGGGAGCACCCTTTAAAAGTTTAAGCATGCAAAATCCTTTCTAAGCTTTTAACTGTTCTGTGACTTGTGTATATATAGCATCTGCACGAGGACCGTATTCAGCCAGCATAGTGTCTGCCAAACTTTTGTAGTAAGAGGCTTTATCAATATCTTGCATAGACTTTATATTAATGTATATGTTCAGAGCGGCTCCCTGAAGGGCAGCTTTACAGCAGACCGCGCCGACGCCGGCATCGGAGAGCGCGATCCGCGAGCCTTTCTCGGCAAAGCCCTCGATCAGCTCGATCGCGCGGCACAGCTTCTGCATCAGGGCAAGCGGCGCCTCACAGGCGACCCGGAGCGCGGCTTCCATCACTTCGTCTCGCGTCGGATCATCCTTCGGGATGGCATAGGCTTCCGAGAGCGGCAGAAACGCTCCCGCGTCCGCGTCCATGGCGAGCAGCAGCTCACCGCGCAGGCTCCCCGCCTCCTCCATCCACGCGCGCACCTCGTCTTCGACATCGGCATAGGTCTTCTTGCCCACCGTGAGCGACCCGACCATGCCGCCGAGCGCGATGCCGATCGCGCCGACTAACGCACTTGCGCCGCCCCCGCCGGGGACGGCGTCTTTTGAGGCGAGTGTCTTTACGAACTCCTCTATGGTATTCTCTTGAAAGTTAAAATCACTCATACTTTCTCTCCCGTTTTTTTCTATTATTTTACCATCCTACTGAGCGGAAAGCAATTCAGGAATTGGACTATTGACAATCCCTTTTTATATGATACTATATTTGTTAACGGAGTGTCCTGCCTACCTACACAAGTGGACATTTAAGAAAGTGCAGTGTCGCTGCGGTGGCACTGCAACTCAAGGGCTATATCATGTAGCCCTTGATTATTCTCAGAAGATTTTTCATTCTTTTAATCCCGGATTTCTCTATGGAAAACTACACTCTGCATTTTTATCGAATTGACATGAAGTATATTCGATGCCTGCACCAAATTGATGACAGGGTTCTTTCTGTGTCTCCACAAACCAACAAAGAAAACCGCCCGTTTCTTGGAATCATTGTGGTATGCAACAAATGTAAATATTGTATCCCTCTCTCTTCTCCAAAGCAAAAACACCAACAAATCCGTGACAAAATCGACTTTAAAAAAATCCTGATGGGGGATACCATCATTGGCGTACTGAATTTCAACCTCATGATTCCGGTAGAATCCGCGCAAATTAAACGTATTGATATGAAAATTCGGAAACATGATACACCTGATGTGAAAAGGAAGAAAAAGCGATTACAACAGGAATTGGAATGGTGCAGGGCACATGAACGTGATCTCAGGAACACAGCGAATGTTTTATATCAAGCATATATTTCTGGAGAACCTTTTTCGGCAAGAAACCGCTGCTTGGATTTTCCAAGAATGGAGCAAGCCTGCTCGAAGTATAATGAAAAGATTCATGAAAACCGCAATCTCTAATATTTAAACCGCTCAATCCTCGTCCGAATCTTTCCAACCTCGCGAAATCGCGCCCTCGCCATAACGTTGATTGATCCGCTGCATGGCCTCATCCAGCTGCGCCTGCCGGCGCTCCTCCCGCTGCTCCTCCTGATAGGAAAAGAGGTCGATCTGTGACGGCTCTCCCTCATCCTCCAATTTGGTCGTGCGGATCCCAAGCAGCCGGATCGGCTCATTGTCCCACAGCTCATCGAACAGCACGCGGGCCTGCCGGTAGAGTTCTTCCGCGGAAGCGGTTGCTTTGGCAAGCGTCGTCTGATGGGAGACCGACCGAAACGTCGCGTACTTGATCTCCACACTCACCTGCCCGGCCAAAAAGTCGTGCTTCTCCAGCCGGGACGCGACCGACTCCGCCAGCTCACGCAGGACGGCATAGGCCTCGCGCGCCTCCGTGGCATCCTTCGTGAGTGTGACCGAATTGCCGATCCCCTTGGCGCGGGACGGTTCGGAAACGACCGTGGCGTCGTCGATCCCGTTGGCATACTCCCACAGCAGTCTGCCGTGGCTTTTCAACCAGCTCTCCACGAGGTCCGGATCCGTGTTGGCCAACTCCCCGATCGTATGGATCCCCATCTTGGAGAGCAGCGCGGCGCTGCTCTTCCCGCACATGTGCAGGTCCCCGATGGGAAGCGGCCACATCTTTTTTTCTATTTCCGACGCGTACAGTGTGTGCACGCGATCCGGCTTTTGAAAATCGGACGCCATCTTGGCCAGGATCTTTCGATCCGAGATGCCTACGTTTACCGTAAAGCCAAACTTTTCTTTCACACTGTCCTTAATCCGTTCCGCCGCCTCCTCCGGAGAGGCAAACTGTTCCCGGATCGGCTCGAAGTCCATGTAGCACTCATCGATGCTGACCTGCTCGATCCGCGGACTGACGGAGGAAAGGTACTCCATGAGGCGCCGGCTCTGCTCCCGGTAGTAGGTGTGGTCCGGCGGGACCATCACGAGGTCCGGGCACTTTAAAAACGCGCTTGCCACGGTGTCCGCCGTGTGGATGTCATAGGCTTTCGCCGGAATCGACTTTGCCACGACGATGCCGTGGCGGGTATCCTGATCGCCGCCGACGATGGACGGGATATCGCGCAGGTCCACGGTTCCGCCCTCACGCAGGAGCTTGAGCGCGCTCCAGCTTAAAAACGCGGAGTTTACATCAATATGAAAGATGATGGGGGTGTGCCCCGTGTCCGAACAAGCCATGGCCCTTTCCCGTCTGAAGCCGCATCGCCGCAAGGCAAGCAGCGTGCAGAGTTATGTTTCGTTTCCAACAAAAACAAGCCGCTCCTCACTGACGGCATCCGTCACTGCCCTCTTTCCAAACAGGGCAAACAGCCGGACCAGCTTTTGCGCGTAGTCTTCCCGGTCCGTATAGTACACGGTCATCCGCGCGGCAGCCTCCCAGAGCTCGTGAAGCAGCTCGGCATCCCACTCCGGGAACGAATAGCCGAAACAGGTAACCGTCACGTCCTGCTCTTCCTCCGGGTACAGCTGCGCCCGGTCCGGCCACCCGATAAACTTCATCAGTTTCTGGAAGTCGTCTTCCAGAGGAAGCCAGTCCGCTTTTCCGACCGGCATCGGCGGGCGCTTTGAACCCTCCGGCTTCGATGATTTTTCCGATTCGCCTGCCTTCTTCGCTCTTTCCTTTCCACCCGGCTTCGACGGCCTGCCCGGATATCCCAGCACAAGGTTGACGGGCTCACTGCCCGCCCGGCCTTTGGCATAGAAGATGCGCTCTTCCGGCACACCGCAGCGCGCGATCGTATTCGTATACGCAAAGTTGATCACATAGTCCGGCGCGGGGGTGAGCAGCTGCGCGATGTCCGCGCCTGCCCCGGCACTGCTTTCCACACACGCGGTCAGGTAGAGGTCGAGCGCCGCGGTAAAATCATCCAACTCCGTACGGACCTCTTCCACCAGCCCTTTTTGATTCAATTTCCGCTCCGGCGTAAAAAACGCCTGCCGTAATTTCAGCATGCCGCCGGACGGATCATCGAAGACGAGCTCGAAGATCCGCGCGAAGTGCTGAAAGATCTGCAGCTCCTCGTAGGAATAGAGACCGAAGATCATATTATAGGAAGTAAGATCGAACTCCGGATCCCGCTCCTCCTTTCCCACGACATCGCAAAAGCGCGCCAGCGCCCCGACGATCCTTCCCATCTCCCGCTCAAAAAAGGACCATGTCGACTCCCTCTCCTCCAGGAAATGAAAATGCCGGAAGAAACCGTTCACATTGCACAGCTCGGTCAGGCGCACATCCACCTCGTCCCGCGCGTTCTTTTCCTTATTAAAAGCATCCTCCACGCGCGCGACAAAATCCGTGTACGCGGTCTTCCGCCCGCAAGCCAGGTCAAACCCGTTACCCAGCACTAAGATTTTTTTCTCTTCCATTTTATGTTCTCTCCTTCTCGATCGTCCCCGCGGGGGATCTGTTTTTGCCGCCCGCTCCTTCCTTTTCTACTCCGCATACTTCCATGCCGTCTCCAGCGCGATCTCCATCATCTCTCCGAAGGACTCCCGCACCTCCTGCGCCGTCAGCGCCTCTTCCTTAAAGAAGTGATCCGAGATCGAAAGGATAGAGAGCGCCCTCTTGTGCTGCGCCAGCGCCTCCAGGTACAGCCCCGCCGTCTCCATCTCCACACTTACCATGCCGAGTTCACGCGCCCTCTCCGGAACCCCCTCCTGCGCGTTGTAGAACATGTCGGTCGTGAACACATTGCCGACCTTGATTTTCGTGCCGCGCTCCTTACAGATATTGACCGCGTCGTAGAGCATTTCAAAATCCGCGCTCGGGCACAGCGTACCGGGAAACGCGTAGTGATGGGCAAAGTTGGAATTCGTGCAGGCGCCCATCGCGATCACGATATCCCTGCACTCCATGTCGTCCAGCAGCGCGCCCGAGGACCCCACACGTACGATCGCCTCCACATCGTAGAACGTGTACAACTCGTGCGCGTAGAGTGTCGCGGACGGTACGCCCATGCCGCTTCCCATGACAGAGACGCGCCGGCCCTTATAGGTGCCCGTGTAGCCGAGCATATTCCGCACCTCGTTAAACAGCACCGGGTCCGTGAGATAGGTCTCCGCGATAAACTTGGCGCGCAGGGGATCCCCCGGCATCAATACCACTTTCGCGACCTGTTCCGGATCCGCCTCGATGCAGGCGGATGGTGTCTTAAACATAATTTCTTCCTCCTTTTTTCTACTCTGAGCGTCCCTCTCGGGAACGAGATTTTCCTCGAATGCGGGCGATGATCACGACCGCAAAGATATTGACAATAATATAGGAAACCAGATAAACGGTCATGGCCCGGAAGGGGAATGCGGCAAGCCCATTCGCGCTCAACTCGGGTACGACATCGGAAAAATTTGCCAGAATGATCAGCGCCAGATCCTCCGTGACAAAAAGTAACACCGCAAACAGAACCGGCATGCCGAGGGAAAGCCGGGAAGGCTTCCACGCGACATCTCCTCCGTGCAAAAGGGTCTTTGCCGGAACGATGACGCTCCGGTGAATGGAGACCTCCATCTGTACCCCCAAAGCGGCAATAAGGAAAATGGCGGCTACGATGAACACGACATCAAACAGCAGCGCCAGGTCGTTCCCGGAGACAAAAGACAGAACGTTATCGGAACCCGACACATAGTCCACATACGGTTCGACATTCGCGACACAGCTCATGGCCCACGCGAAGAGCCAGTGAATGATCTCAATCGTCATGGCAGTCCCGATACACGTGAACCCGGCCGTTTTTCCGTTTTTCTTCCTCCCGCAGATATAGACGATCCAGCATCCGACGCACAGGAGAACGGAAATAAGAAACGGTACGATCAGATCCGCGATAAACCAAAACGGCTCCACGTGGCCGTAACGGATCGCGTATAAAAACATCATAATGCCATAGGAGACCGCGGCAACACTCATCGCCAGTGTAAGGAGCAGAGCGAGGACCCCTCCACTGGTTCCGCTTACCAGATCTGCCGACCCGGTAACGGGCCGGACGGACGGTTCCCTGTTATCGCGTTCTGAATCATACATACGGAAGCTCTCTTCTCCTTCCTGCAATGCCGCGGATGGCCTTATGCCGCGCGCCGTTTATAAAGAAAAATCAAACGTGTCCTGTGCCATATTTTCCCGCTTGTAGCGAAGCAGGTACCCGGTCAGCTTCGCCTGTCCGCTGCGGCTCATCACTTCCAGACTCTCCTCGATATTGTCTTCCGTGAAAAATCCGAGCTCGGCAAGCATCACCAGAGCCTCCATATCCTGCCGCTGCGCGATGTTTAAAAGGATCGCGCTTAAGTTCTCCCACAGGAACGCGCGGTACTTCTGTTCCATCTCGTCGGACAAGCGCACCGGATAGCGCAGCCGGCAGCATGCCATCCCGTATCGGTCCGGGATATTTAAATAGGTGTCAAACAGCGCGTCGTACCCCTCATAGTCGTAAAGCGGCTCTCCTTCCGCGCGCACGGCGGCAAACAGGGCCGTGACCTCGTCCTTGCGGTACAACGGCTGTGCCGGGATATAAAGCACCGTGCCGGTCTCGTCAAGTACGATCTCGCTTAAGTTTTTGCACTCCCGAAAGGCGTCCCTTCCGACGGAAGAGACCCGCGCCGGGATCTCACACCGATAGAACTTCGCCCGTCGGAACGCGCCGGGCAGGATGCGGGTTGCCTCGTCCGGAACGCGATACGTACCGCTCCCTCCAAAATATTTTACCACAGATCTGCTGCCGTCGCCCGCAATTTCAAACAACGCGTCTCCATCCGCCGCGAAATGCGTGTTTCCCGGATCCACCGTGACCCTCGTGAGCCCGGAAAACGATTCACTCCAGCCGAACGTATCCGACAGGGCGTACTCCCCGATCGTCTGAACCGAAGCCGGCAGGTGGATGCTCATCAGACGGATGCAGTGACCAAACGCGTTGGCGCCGATCACGCGCAGTCCCTCCGCCAACACAATCTCCGACAGATTCTGACAGCCCTCGAAGGCCGCCTCCCCGATCGCGCGCACGCTGCCGGGGATCGCGACGCGCTTTAGCGAGTCATTGCAGGCAAAGGCATTCTCTCCGATGCCGGTTGTTCCTTCCGGGATGTCATACGACTCCCGCGGATCTTCCTGAAAGCACACGAGCAGCGCCATGCCGCCGGGCGCGTCGTCTCCGTCCGCCTCACATGCCGCGGACGCGTCGTCTCCGTCCGCCTCACGTGCCGCGGCCGCGTCGTCTCCGTCCGCCTCCCGTTCCCCGGAGAGGTCCGCCCGTTGAAAGAGGCAGAACCCGTCCGAAAAAAAGGTCGGGTTCGTCTCGGAAACCACAAACCGGATCCCCCCGAGATCCCAGGGCGCGGCGATCGACCGGAGCGTGTCCGGCAGCGTGAGTTCGGTCAGCGGAGTGAGAAACAGCGCCTCCTCTCCGATCGTCTCCAACCCCTCGCTTAAGATCAGCTCCGTCAGGTTCAGACACATCCGAAACGCGTCTTTCCTGATCCGCTTTACCGTGGAAGGAACCTCCACGCGCGAAAGGAGGGCCCCGTTTTCCTCAAAGGCCGCCTTACCGATCTCCACGACCGGCATCCCCTCGATATGAGACGGGATGCGCAGGGTCTCCGCGTCATCCTCCGGTATGTATTTCGTGATCCGGATTCCGTCCTGTATCGGTTCATAACCGTAACACTTCCATTGCATCCGCTCTCTCCCGCCGCGCCTGTACGTCTAAAGCGCGAGTTGTTCCACCGCGTCGGCGATCTCCTGCTGCCGCTCATAGATCTGGAACTGCCGGTTGTACTTCTCATATTCCTCGCAGCCGCAGCGGCTTAAAAACTTCGCGCAGTCCTCGTTGACGGTCAAATCCGTCACGAGCACGAGCATCTCATTGCCGACGCCCAGATTTTCCTCGACAAACCGGAACAGGTTGGTAAGCTGTCCGACAATGTCCCTCTGTTCGGCCTTCATACGGGCGACTTCCTCCTCGAACCGCCGCTTTACCAGCGCGAACGCGTCCTCCGCCCGTGTCACATCCTGCATACGGATCTCCCGCGCGTCGTCCTTTAACGTCTCAATGATAAACTGGTCCTTTCTTTTCTCCGCGGGGGAAAGCGACTTCGCGGCATCTTCCCGGTCGACCCTGCCCTCCAGGAACTCCCAGGCTTCCTGCATCAGCGCGAGGATCTTCTCCTGCCCCGGCTCCCCCAGCGCGGTCAGGGTGTCCCGCAACTCTTTTAAGGTGACCAGCAGCTTTCGAAGCGCGTCCTCCCGTTCCACATTTTCCCGGATCCGCAGCCGGACCGCGTCCAAAAGCAGACCGACCAGAGAGAGTCGTTCGTCAAACGATGCCTGCGAGACGCGCCAGCGGATGTCCTCATCGGCGCAGCCGCTCAAAATATCCTCCACACAGTAGTCTCGCCTGTATTTTTGGTACAGATCGTAGTAGGCGGAAAAGTCCCGGCAGATCCGCCTGTTCCGGAGATACTGCCCGATCAGCGCCTCCTCCACGGGGAATCCGTTCTCCTCGTAGAGACTGATCGTTTCCGAGAGATCCTCCCATCCACGGGCCGTCACATAGGACTTTCCATCCACCGTGTTTTCAATCCGGTAAAAGTCTTCCTTCTTGATGTCCAGATACGTGAGGATGGCGCCGTGAATCCCGCGGTTGACCGCGTAGTGCCGCCAGGTCGGATAGTCGGCCTCCACCTCGAGCACCTTTAACCGGTCCAGCGTCACGACGTCAAATTCCCGCACCGCGCGGTTAAACTGCGGCGGATTGCCGGCCGTCGCCACGACCCAGCCCTGCGGCACGCTGTGCTTTCCGAACATCTTGAACTGCAAAAACTGCAGCATCGAAGGCGCCAGCGTCTCCGACACACAGTTGATCTCATCGAGAAACAGAATGCCCTCCCGTTTCCCGGAGCGTTCCATCACCTCATATACCGACGCGATGATCTCGCTCATCGTATATTCCGACACGTCAAACTCCGTGCCCTGATAGTTTTTGTGACTGATAAATGGCAGGCCGAGCGCGCTCTGCCTCGTGTGGTGCGTCATCGAGTACGACACGAGCGCGATGTCCATCTCCTCAGCGATCTGTTCCATGATGGCCGTCTTGCCGATCCCGGGCGCGCCGAGTACGAAGACAGGCCGCTGCCGCTCCACGGGGATGCGGTAGTTCCCGTACACATCCTTGGCCAGGTAGATCTGTACCGCTTTTTTGATCTGTTCTTTTGCTTCCTGTATGTTCATATCTCATCTTCCCTCAACACTAATTGAATGGCCCACGGCGGCACTTCCGGAATCGCGACGCCCTCCTCCACAAACACAAATGCCGTCTCGTAATCGGGCGGGCGTTCCGGGAATATCCCGCGTCCGTCCGTAAAATAGAGCAGTCCCCGCAGATTCAAAAACTCGTGGCGCTCGATCAGCGCATCCACATATTCAAACACCGGACGAAAGTCCGTCCCTCCGAAACCGGACAGCTGCACGTTCTGCATATAGGTGTCAAACTCCGCGTCCGATTCCACCTTCACATCGCTTTGGATCCGCGCGTCGCACTGGATGATATGGATGTTCACCCGGCTGAAGTAGCTCTCCGTGTTTTTCAACATCTCATAGGTCTTTCGGAGAAACCGTTCCACCGTGGCGCCCTGACAAGAGCCGGAGGTATCGATCGCGATGGCAAACTCGCGGATCCGCATGTTCTCCCGGTATTCGAGCGGCTCCACGAGCGGCATATTCTCGTAGAGTTTGAGTCCGTAGGTGTAATAGATGTAGTCGAACTCCTCGTCGTTTACCTGCATCTCCTCGCCGAGCACCGCGAACTTCTGCAGGAATTCCCCGTAGTCGACTTTTTCCCGCAGGGTCTCCTTCAGATTCCACAACAGACTCCCGGCTCCAAAACCCTGTTCCCGTGAGAAGGTTTCCAGATCGATCTTGGCATGCTCGCTCACATCCGCCCACTCGTCGCGGGTCTGCCCGAGAAGCGCCTCTTCGATCTCCTCCATCTGATCGGCTCCCTCCTCGCCGGTGTCCGCCTCGTGACAGCCCACCATCGCGGTCATGGTGTCCGTCGTGATCGTATCGCCGGTCCGCCCGGCCGCGTCCGTCTCCGTTCGGGAAATCCAGTAGATATGGTCGTCCCGCCGAAACAGTGCCGCCTGGTCTCGATAGCGCTGCGTGGCCTCCGGATGATCCAGGAAAAACCGGTAGATCCGTTCCGCCGTCAGCGTCGGGACCGCCTCGCGCAAATGCGTAAACAGCCGCCGCTCCTCCTCATCCGCGATCAGACGGGTGTCCGCCAGCCCGATGTCCAAAACGCACGCTTCCACCGCGATATCCGCGGCCAGATCCCAGGTCTCCCGCTCCAGCTCCTCATAGTGAAACGGGTGGCTTAAGATGCAGTGCAGGATCATATGCAGAAAGGCGCGGGTGGGGCGATGGGGCTCCGCGCGGTACTCGCGCAGCACATGCTCCTCTCCGAAGCGGATCGTCCGGCCGTCCACGCCGTAAGTGGCCACGGCATCCGAGGGAACAAACGGCATCCGAAACAACGCGCGGTCCAAAAAGCGCATGGACACCATGATCTCGTCCCGGGCAAACAGAAGGATCCGCGCAGCCAGCTCCCGCCGCCGCGCGCGCTCCTCGTCCAGTTCCTCGAGGAGTTCTTCTCTTTCCCCGGTCTGTTCCGGCATACTGCCTCTCCTTATCGTTCCATGAACGCTTCCTGCGCGTTTAAGGGTTCCCCTTCCCTGCGCGCGCGGACATAGGTCCCGTCCGCCAGCTGCACGCGGGCTTTCACGTTGTCCTTCATCAGCGTGGCAAAGATCCGCAGCACACGCGCGCGGATGTCCGGATCAAAAACCGGCGCGGCCACCTCCACGCGGCGGGTCGTGTTGCGCGTCATAAAGTCGGCGGAGGAGATATAGACCTCCGGATCCTCTTTTCCGAAAATATAGATGCGGGAATGCTCGAGATAGCGTCCCACAATGCTGCGTATCGTGATGTTCTCCGTCCAATCCGGCACATCGGCGATCAGGCAGCACGCGCCGCGGACAATGAGCTCCACCGTGACCCCTGCTCCGGACGCCTCGATCAGCTTGTCGATGATCGGCTTGTCGGTCAGGGAATTGATCTTCGCTCCGACATAGGCGCTTTTTCCCTCTTTTGCCCGTTCGATCTGTTCATCGATCCGCGCGAGGACCTTATTTTGCAGACACAACGGCGCGACCATCAGCTGCCGTGTCTCCTCGACCACCTCGTCCATGTACAGGTGGGTAAAAATCTCATTTGCCTCCTCGCCGATCTCCCGGTCGGCCGTCATCAGCGAAAAGTCCGTATACAGCTCGGCCGTCTTCTCATTGTAGTTCCCGGTGCCGATCTGTGTGATGTAACGCACGCCGTCCTCGTCTTTACTTGTGATGAGACACAGCTTGGAGTGGACTTTCAGATCGTCCAGACCGTACAGGATGGAGCAGCCGGCATCCTCCAGACGCCGCGACCACCCGATATTGTTCGCCTCATCAAAACGCGCGCGCAGTTCCAGGAGGACGCTTACGTCTTTCCCGTTCTCCGCGGCGCGGATGAGCGCCTCGACCACCTTGCTGTCGCGCGCCACGCGATAGAGGGTCATCTTGATGGACACGACCTCCGGGTCGACCGCTGCCTCATTCAACAGACGCAGGAACGGCCGGATACTCTCATAGGGAAAGAAAAGCAGCCGGTCCTTCTCTTTGATCTGGTCGATCATGCTCCGCTCCGGGTCGATGTCCGCCGGCTCGCGCGGCGTATATTTTTCAAAAAACAGGCTCCTGTCGTTTCGGAGCAGGTCGCGCAACGTCGAAAAGAACGACAGGTCCAGCGGCGACTCCGAGTAGAACACATAGTTTTTCTTTAATTTTAAATGCTTTAAGAGGATTCCGATGACGGACTCGTCCATGAGCCTGGTATATTCCAGCTTGATCGGCGCGAGCCGGCGCCGTCTCGTGACCAGCTGTTCCATCACCTGACGGAAGTCCGTATCGTCGTCGTACATCTCCTCATCCGGATCGATATCCGCATTGCGCAGGATCCGGATCAGGGATTTGCTCTTTACTTCAAAATGGGAAAAAATCCGCGCCACAAAGTGAAGGATCAGTTCCTCCATCAGAATGTAGCGGTTCGGATAATCGGGGATGCGCACGAGCCGCGGCAGCGCGTCGATGCTGCACGGCACGATGCCCAGCTTGTCGCTCTTGCTGCTCTTGGAAGCCTTCTTCGGCCCAAGCACGACGACGGCATAGATCGCTTTGTCCTTTAAAAAAGGAAACGGCTGCTTTTTGCCCACCACCTGCGGCGCGAGCAGCGGCCGGACCTCATGCTCGAAATAGGCTTCCAGATACCGGGCGTCCTTTTCCGCGATCTCGGAGAATTTGGCGATATCGATACCGAGTTCTTCGAGGCCCTTATCGAGCGCCGCGTAGACGCCGTCCTTGCGCCGCGTCAACTGACGGACCTGATCGAACGCCGCGTAAATCTGTTCTTTACACGTCATGTTCGTCTTGTTGTCCCGAATCTCTTTCGAAACGCGCATCTGATCATACAGCGATCCGATCCGCACGCCGAAAAATTCGTCCAGGTTGCTCTGGTAGATCGACGCGAAAGACAGCCGCTCACAGAACGGGTTTGAGCAATCCTCCGCCTCTTCCAGCACACGCATATTAAACTTTAACCAGGAAAGTTCCCGATTGTCATAACACATCGGCTCCATAGCCCCGCACCCCTTTCTCAGAGCTTCTCAATCATCTTCCGGGCCTGCAAAAATTTCTTGTCGATGTCCTTGATCTCAAACGAGTAGGATTTCAACTCCTGCTCCAGCGCTTTTAACTCCTCCGGGTCACCCTTATCATTCTTGTAACTGAGCTCATGGTCGAGCATGGCCCAGTAGTTCATGGCCGCGGAGCAGACCTGGATCTCCAGGCGGATCGATCCGCAGGCCGGCACCTCCGAGATGATATGGATGCTGCGGTAGCCGGAAGGCTTCGGATGCGCGATATAGTCCCGCACGGTCACCACCTTGATCTCCGGGATCTTCTTGATGGCCTTTACGACCCGGTAGACATCGTCGTAAAACGTACAGACCACGCGGATTCCCGCGATGTCGTGAAACGTCTCGATCGCTTTCTCCAGCGTCTGGCTCCGCCGCTTTCGGACAAGCTTTGCCAAAATGCTCTCTGGCGTCTTGACCCGGGCGGTGATATACTGCACGACCGGGCGGTCGTACTTCGCGGCCATCGCCTGTTCGATCTGCTCCAGGCGCGGCGTCACGACACGGATCATCTCCTTGCAGGTCTCCTGCACCTTCTCCTCTTCATAAGCCTTTGTCAGTCTTTCTAAAGCATCCTCTTTTTTTGTTGTCTTTGCCATACCCGTCTCCTCTTCTTTTCACTTCGTCCGCTGTTTCCCTTCTCTATTCTATTTCTTCCTCGAGGACGCGCTCGGCCTCTTGAACCTGGTTGTCATGCGCGTAGTCGTAGGTTTCGTCCTCCGTGCCGAGATATTCATACGGCAACTCGATATCCGGCGTGATCCCGACCCCCTCAATACAGGTGCCGTTCGGGGTATAGTACGTCTGCGTCGTCATTTTAAAGGCGCTGCCGTCCGACAGCGGGAAAACGCTCTGTACGACGCCTTTTCCGTAAGTGGTCGTCCCGATGATTGTTCCGGCGTCCCGGTCCTGGATTGCGCCGGCAAAGATCTCCGACGCGCTGGCGGAAAATTCGTTTACCAGCACCACGAGCGGCACGTCGACCATCCGCTCGTCGTCTGAGCGATATTCAATACGCTGCCCTTCCCGGTCCTCGGTATAGACGAGCAGCCCCTCCGGCAGAAGGTCGTTGAGCATATCGCAGGCCGAATCGAGCACCCCTCCTGTATTATAACGCAGATCAATGATCAGCGCATCCATGCCTTCTTCAGAGAGCTCATTCAGCGCTCTCTCAAACTGATCCACGGTATTCGACGCAAACTCGCTTACCGTAATAAGGCCGATGTCATCCTCCACCATTTCGCCGAGCGCGGTCTGGTAATCCACATCCCGCCGCTCTACGTCAAACTCCATCTCCGTGCCGTTCCGGTAGATGACCAGATGGACGGTCGTGCCCTCCGCTCCGCGGATGAGGTCGGCGATCTCCGAAATCTCCATGGTGGCTGTCTCCTGTCCGTCCACCGCGTAGAGGATATCTCCGACCATAATGCCGGCCTCCTCTGCCGGCGAGCCCTCATATACGTGGCGAAGCGTGACGACCATGGTTTCCGGATCCTGCTGCATCAGCACACCGATGCCATAGAACGTCCCTTCGATCTGGGAGGAGAGCATCTCGTCATACTCCTCGGCGGTATAGTAGCGGGAATAGACATCCAGATTGTCAAACAGACCCTGATACAGGCCCTCCCGCAGATCCTCGATCGGAACCTCCTCGTAATAACGCGATCCGATGTAATCCGAGATCATGACGATCTTCTCCTCGGTCTCCGCGTCGAGCAATTCTTCCTCCTGCCACGTCGTCTCCACAGACGCGGCGCGCCACCGCGCAATCAGGGAAACCACAAGGACCACCACGACGACAATGACGATGCCGACCACGAGCCCCCTTACAAATCCGGATCTGTTTTTTTCTTCCTTCATCGCAATGCATCTCCAAAAACGAAAAGCGGCGCCGACACTTTCCGCTCAAAAGCACCGCCGCCGCTTATAAATCTCTTTTCCTACACATTGATATGCCTGTGCACCGTGACCCGGCTTCCGAGATATCCGACGCCGATTCCCAGAATCAGGCTGATCGGAATTAAGATTGTGAACACACTTCTGGCAGAGACGAACGAAATCATGTTGTTTAAGAACCCGAAGCGCTCCGCCACATAATTGATCACCCTTCCGTACGCGAAAAACAGGATGATCAGCGGCACGACCGCTCCGACCGCTCCGATAAACAGGCCCTCCACGACAAACGGCGATCGGACAAAGAAGTCCGTCGCGCCGATCATTTTCATGATCCCGATCTCTTCCTTGCGCACCGCGATGCCGGTACGCACCGTATTACTGATCAGGAAGATCGTCACGCACACCAGGATAACCAGAATGGCGACGGAGACTACTCCCATCAGCGTATTCGCGTCGGTCAGCGTATTCGCCACCGTCTCGGATTGACGCACCCGCCTCACATATTCCTGATCCTCCAGGTAATCGACCAACTCCTGCTGCTGTGAGATATCTTCCATGTAAATCTCGTAGGACGCCTCATTGGCCAGCGGGTTCTCGGTACCGAACGCGGCAGCCGCCTCCTCATCGCCCTCGAAATACTCCAGTTTGTAGTTCTCCCATGCCTCATCGGCGGAAACAAAATTGAAACTGGACACTTCCGGCCGCGAAGCGATCTTGATGCCCACTTCATCCATCTGTTCCTGTGTGGTGCCCTCATCGAAAAACACCGTGATGGCCACGCCGGACTCGACATCCCGCATGATGCCCTGGAAATTGACGAGTACCGCGTAAAATACGCCAAACAGGAAGATACAAGCCATCATCGTGGCAATGGAGGCGATGGAAAAGACTTTGTTGATCCAGACACTTTTAAAGCCTTCTTTGAGTATATATCCTAATCTCATTGCGCCTCACCACCCATCTCCGCTTTGGTGTCTTCTATGACATGCCCCAGATGAAGCTGGATGACACGCTTTTGCATCGCTTCCACGATGGTGGTATTGTGGCTTACCACAAGCACAGTGGTTCCGGTCTGATTGATCTCCTCCAAAAGCTGCATGATCTCCCATGCCGTGTTCGGATCCAGATTTCCGGTCGGTTCATCCGCCAACAGGATCTTCGGACTGTTGACGAGCGCTCTGGCAATGGCAACCCGCTGCTGCTCTCCGCCGGAGAGCTGATCGGGCTTGGATTTGTACTTTGCCGCAAGGCCGACAAGCGAAAGCACTTTCGGAACGTTTCGCTTAAGGGAACGGTTGGACGCGGAGATCACGTGCTGCGCGAAAGCCACGTTGTCATAGACATCCTTGTCCTTTAACAGACGGAAATCCTGATACACGCAGCCGATATCCCTGCGGTAATACGGAATCTGTCTCCTGCGGAGCCGGTCCAGTCTTTTCCCGTTCACAACGACTCTGCCTTTTGTGGCCTCCAACTCCCTGGTCAGAAGCTTGATGAGCGTCGACTTGCCGGAACCGCTCTCGCCGACTACAAAAACGAACTCGCCGTCATCAATGTGAATGTTCACATCCTCCAGCGCGTTCACGCCTGCCACATAAGATAGACAGACATTGTCCAGAATAATCATATTGCAACCTCCTGCTATGTTCTGTAAATTCCGCGCTTTTCGCGCGGTGGAAAGAAAGACCTGCGCCTTTCGTTGTTGTCAATACTCCATGTCTTCCATATACTGCATGTATTTTACAACCATCAACGCGATCTTGAACGTGATCGCGTCCTCAAATATGCGCAGATCAAGACCTGTGCTTTTTTGCAGTTTGTCCAGCCGGTACACGAGCGTATTGCGGTGGATATATAACTGCCGCGACGTCTCGGACACGTTTAAGCTGTTCTCGAAAAACTTGTTGATCGTCACAAGCGTCTCCTCGTCGAACTCATCCGGCGAATGGCCACCGAAGATCTCCCGGATAAACATCTTGCACAGCGGGATCGGAAGCTGATAGATGAGCCGCCCGATTCCCAGATTTGCGTAGGCGATAACATTATGTTCCTCGAAAAAGATCTTCCCCACATCGAGCGCCATGCGCGCTTCCTTATAGGAGCGGGACACTTCCTTGATCTCGTTTACCACGGTGCCGTAAGCCACCCGCACCGACTGATCGCCGCCAAACAGTCCATAGATGGATTCCGCGGTCTTCTGAAGCTCTTCCGCGGATTCCGCCCCGGACACATCCTTTACGACAATGATGTTCTTCTCATCCACGGCTGTGACGAAATCCGGATTTTTTCCTTTGAAGATGCCGCGCACCCGGTCCAGATCGTTGGCATCCTTTTCGTGCACCGTCTCCAGGAGGTAGACCACACGCGGCACATCCGTCTCGATGTGCAGCTTCTTGGCCCGGTTGTAAATGTCCACCAACAGCAGATTGTCCAACAGCAGATTCTTGATAAAGTTGTCCCGGTCGAACCGTTCCTTGTACGCGACGAGCAAATTCTGGATCTGAAAGTCCGCGATCTGCCCCACCATGTGGACATCGTCGCCGTCCCCGTAAGCCAGCAGGACATACTCCAACTGCTGTTCGTCAAACACTTTGAGGAACTGACATCCCGACACCACCTGGGAATCCGCCGGCGAATCCACAAACGCAGTCGCCGGTTCGATAAAGCGCTCGGCGTCCGCGAACGTGCTCGCAAGGATCGTTCCCTCCGTATCGATCACGCACAGATCAATGTGCGTGATATTCTTTAATCCGTCGAGCGTCGTCTGTAAAATCTGATTCGAAAGCATGCCGTATGATCCCCCATAATGTAAAACACGTTTCCCTCTCGTGACAATTTCAAAATACCCCCCGTTACGTCACTCCATCCTATTTTAAGGAAAACACCTCAAAAAGTAAAGGGAATTTAGCAAAAAAATCCTGTCAAGAGATTTTTTACATTTTTTTAATAATCGGCAGGATGTACAAAAGCGAAAAATGCAAGCAAAAAAACTTCCCAAATTCCGGATTGTGGAAAAAAGTTTTCCACATCCATTTTTTTAGAAAAAACTGTATTTTTTGCCACTTATACACCAAGTTATAAACATTATCCACAGAAAAAGCGGATAACCTCGTCTCCCTCCAAAGGGAATAACGGAACAAATGTTTTGTGCATTTCCGATAAAACCCGCCTTTTCCCCGGGATAAACAAAGCAGCCGGATTACCGACTGCCTTGTCCCCTTTTAAACGGATCCATCCGTTTTTTCTATCCGGTTTCCGGATTCCATTCGCCGCCGCCGGCATCCCACGATTCGCTGCCACCGCCGCCGGTATCCCACGATTCGCCGCTATCGCTGCCGGTATCCCACGATTCGCCACCGCCGCTGCTCTCACTGGCGGCGGCAGCCGCGTTCGCTTCGTTAAATGTCTCGTCATTGACCGGCGCGGCCTCCTCCACAACGGTTACCTCCTCCGAATCCGCTGACGAAGACCCGGACCATCCGGACGAGGATCCGGACGAGGATCCAGACGAAGACCCGGACGAAGATCCGGACGAAGATCCGGACGACTTCGAATACGAATAGGACGAATACGTTGTGTGGAGCGTGCAGTACTGTGTCGGTGCCCGCCCCTCGGTATACGAATGCCAGGAAGTGCTCGGGCAGTATTGGTTCGCCAGCAAGCCGGTGCTGTTGCAGATCTGCACATACGTGTGTTCATTGCACACCTCCGTCGGAATATCCTTGTTCGCGAAATATTCGGTTCGGATGGATGTGCAGGAGTTCCCCACCAACAGGCCGGACTCCGTGCAGACCCTGCATTCCTCAATCCCCTTCGGCTGTTCAAAGCCGGGATCCTCAAGCCCTTCGTGAAGCTCCATCATCGCCTGCCGCCACAGCAGCCTTGTAAACGTGGTGGAGGAAAGCTCCGTATTGTCATCATAGCCACCCCACACACCGCAGGTGTAGTAGGGGGTATAGCCCACAAACCAGGAGGCTCTGGCCTCAGAGGTGGTCCCGGTCTTTCCGGCTATGGTCATATCGTCGAAAGCAGCCGCGGTACCGGTGCCGTCCGTCACCACATCCTCCATCGCGGAGGTCAGCAGCCAGGCCGTCGTCTCTTCGATCACGCGGTGGGACTCCGGCTCGCGGTCCAACAACACATTGCCGTCGTGATCCACGATCCGCGTATAAAGGATCGGTTCATTGTAAATGCCGCCGTTCGCGATCGCCGCGTAGGCAGCGGTAAGCTCCAGGTTTGTCACGCCGTCCGTGATGCCGCCGAGCGGAAGCGCTTCGACGATATCCTGCTCGGTAAGGGTCGAGATGCCGAAGTCAAGCGCGCTGTTATAACAATCTTCCAGGGTCATTTCGCGGCTCGTCAGAATCGCGATTACGTTAATAGAGTTTGTGATCGCCTCGCGGATCGTCGTGATGCCGCGGTAGACCCCGTCGGCATTCTTCACCACTTTCCCGTCATCGTAAGTGATCTCCTCATCCACAAACGAGGAGGCCAGACTGACGATCCCCTGATCCAGTGCCGGCGCGTATGTCGTGATGATCTTAAACGTGGAGCCCGGCTGCATGGTTGTATCGGACGCGCGGTTTAATGTCATACTGCCCGATTTATCACCGCGGCCACCCACCAGCGCCTTCACCTGACCGGTACTCTGCTCGATCACGGTCATGGATGTCTGGGGCTGCGGCGTGAATACAACGTTTTCCCCAAGCACGGTGCCGCCGTACTCGGACAACAGCCACTCGCGATACGCGGTAATGTCCGCCTGCGCTGCCTCCTCCGAACTGTAGTTTAAGGTCGTCCGGTCTTTGTGGTCACGCAGCCATGTGAACATGGTCTGTTCGCTGTAGTTTGTCACATCGCCGTTCTCATCCTCGATGCTGAGCGCGTAAGAGAACGAGTACGTCTTCGGGACATCGTAGAGTTCGTCGTCGTTTATAGAGTTGTCACAGATCTCCTGTGTCTCCGGATCCTGCGTCGAGTAAATTGTGATGCCGCCGCTGTAGAGCGTATTGTATGCCTGTGCTTCCGTATAGCCCAGGATATCCTGCAGGTCCTGGATCACCTGCTTGCACAGCGCGTCGTCAAAGTAGGAGGTGATGCTGGCCGGCTCCGCCTCGTAGTCGTAGTTCGTCTCCTGGATCCGCGAATACACATCATCCGCCATGGCTTCCTCATACTCCGCGTTCGTGATATACCCCTGCTCCAGCATGTTGCCGAGTACCTTCTCCCGCCGCTCGTTGTTGGCTTCCGGATGCGAGATCGGATTGTAGCCGGAGGGATTCTGCGTGATTGCCGCGAGGCAGGCACACTCCGAAAGGTTTAACTCCGAGACATCCTTTCCGAAGTACCGCAGCGCCGCGGCCTGCACGCCCAGCGTATTCTGTCCCAGGTTGATGGTATTCAAATAGTTCTCCATGATCCAGTCTTTGGAGACCTGCTTTTCCAGTTGGACCGCCAGATACTGTTCCTGCATTTTCCGCCTGACCCGGTCTTCTCCGGTCTCGCTCGTCCAATTGTCAAAGACGTTGTTCTTTAAGAGCTGCTGCGTGATCGTGCTGGCACCCTCGCTGAAAGAACCGGAGAAGATTCCGGTAAAGCCCGCGCGGACAATTCCCTGCATGTCAATGCCATTGTGCTCATAAAAGCGCTCATCCTCGATCGCGACAAACGCGTGCTGCAGATTTAAAGGCATATCCTCGATCGTGACATATACCCGGTTGCCTCCGCTCGAGACAAGCTCCGCCGTCTGGTTGCCTGCCGAGTCATAGATCGTGGAAATGTATCCGCTCGGCGTGGCGTCCACCACGGTAAACTCCGGCGCCTCATCCAGCGTGTCCTCGACATAGGCGTACACCGCTCTGCCGCCGAATATAACGCCAATCACAATCAGAGCGATCACGACCATCAGGACAATGGCTTTTACTTTATTACAGATCCAACGCGCCCTCGGCCAAAGGGCGTCGATCTCTTTGTTTACGTTTTTCCTGCTGAAATTCATAAACCTCTCCTGCCACGGGGATTCCCCGCTGTTGTTAAGTTACTATTTTACCACGAATATGCTATAATGACAAGGAAAGGAGCCTGTCTATGTCCTATCCGGTCCTCCTCGCCGACGGGCGGGGAGAGATAGAAGTCAAAAAATCGCGGTTTCTCGCGGCAGCCCACCCGGTCTCTTCGGAGGCGGAAGCGCTTGATTTTCTCGCCTCCATCCGGAAAAAATATTGGGACGCGCGGCACAACTGCTATGCCTACACGGTCGGAAGCCGCATGGAACTGCAGCGAAGCAGTGATGACGGCGAGCCCGGCGGAACCGCCGGCCGTCCGATTCTGGAGCTTCTTATAAAAGAAGAGATTCACAACGGCATCGTGGTCGTCACCCGCTATTTCGGGGGTACGCTGCTAGGAACCGGCGGACTCATCCGCGCCTATCAGGCAGCCGCGCAGGCAGCTCTCGCGGACAGTACGATCGCCCTGCGGCAGGCCGGCCAGACCCTGACGATCCGAACGGACTATTCCGGTCTGGGGAAGATTCAGCACCTCGCGGCGGATCTGCATATTCCCATTTTGGATACCCAGTATACCGACGTCGTAGAGCTTTCGGTGGTCACGCCAAAAGAGCAGGCGGACGCCTTCCGAAAAAAAGTGACGGAAGCCACCTCCGCCGCAGCAGAGCTGATTCCCGGGGACCCGGTCGAATTCGTAGAGGCCGACGGACAGCTGCTCCTGTATCCGCAGGCCCAAGAGGAGGGATAAGCCCCTCCCGGCACACATCGTTTGTTTTTGAGGTTTTGATGAAAGTAGGAGAAATACAGACGTTAACCGTAGAAAAGGCTGTCCCGTTCGGGGTCTATCTGACCGGGCCGGAGGAGAGCACGCGCGCGCGATCCGCAGGCAACGCGCAGTCGCAGCCCACACGTGTCCTTCTGCCCGCGAAACAGGTCCCGGAGGGGACGAAAACGGGCGATCGGCTGACGGTCTTTTTGTATCGGGATTCCGAGGACCGCCTGGTCGCGACCACGCGGGAACCCCGCCTCACCGTCGGCGGTCTCGCCGCGCTTCGCGTCGCGCAGGTGACACGCCTTGGCGCTTTTCTGGACTGGGGCCTGGAAAAAGACCTGTTTCTTCCATATAAAGAGCAGTACGAGGGCGTAAAAGCGGGGGATGAGATCCTCGTGACAATGTATGTGGACAAAAGCGACCGGCTGTGCGCCTCCATGCGCGGCCTCTACCCGCTTCTCTCCACGGACCCGCCCTACCGGGCCGGGGATACCGTAAACGGCCGCGTCTACGAGTTCGGCCGGGATTTCGGCACCTTTGTGGCCGTGGACGATCGGTACTCCGCCATGATCCCGCGCCACGAGGATGTGACAGACCTGCGGATCGGCGACATTGTCTCTGCCACCGTCTCAAACGTAAAGGAGGATGGAAAGCTGGACCTCACCCGCCGCGCGAAGGCATATCTCCAGATGGATGCCGATGCCGCGTCCATCCTGGCGCTCATCGAACGCTATGGCGGAACGCTCCCCTTCAACGACAAAGCCTCCCCGGAGGTAATCCTCAGGGAGGCTCATATGAGTAAATCCGCTTTCAAACGTGCCGTGGGACGGCTGTACAAAGAGCGGAAAGTCGAGATCACGCCGGACAGCATTCGCCGGGTCGAGAGCGGACAATGATCCGTCGGCAGGCAAGTCAGCGACAAAAGAAAACAAGGCATGAAAAAACCCCGTCGGGAATGTTCCCAACGGGGTTTTGCTATGCTGTCATTATTTATTTTAGAAAATCCTTCGAATCGCCAGCGTGGCCTTATGATACGGATAAGAGCTGACCACGATGCCGGTGCTGCTGCTCTGCGCATGGACGATCTGGTTGCCGCCGATATAAATCGCGCAATGTCCGCTGAAGCAGACGATGTCGCCCGGCTGCATATTAGATTCGCTCACCCCGTACCCTACGGACCGCAGGGAGTAGGACGAATGAGGCAGGGACACGCCAAAGTGTGCGTACACGCTCATGACAAATCCGGAACAGTCACATCCGTTCGTCAGGCTGGTACCGCCCCACACGTACGGGTTTCCGACAAACTGTAAGGCATAACTCGCAACCGCCGATCCGCTTCCGCTGTAACTGGCGGAGGAACTGCTGCTCGACGAACTGCTGCTTGCAGAGCTTTCCGAATAACTTTCACTCGAGGAACTGCTGCTCGACGAACTGCTCTCTACGCTGCTTGCCGCAGCTGCTTCCGCTGCCGCCTGCTCGGCCGCCTGTTGTGCCGCAGCCGCTTCCGCTGCCGCCTGCTCAGCCGCCTGCTGAGCCGCCTGCTGAGCCGATGCATCTTCCACTGCCGCTGCTTCCGCTGCCGCCGATTCCGCTGCCGCCGCTTTCGCTGCCGCTTCTTCCTCTGCTGCTTGCGCTGCCGCTGCTTCCTCAGCCGCTTTCGCTGCCGCTGCTTCCTCAGCCGCTTTCGCTGCCGCCGCTTCCTCAGCCGCTTTCGCTGCCGCCGCTTCCTCCCGCGTGATGATCTCATTCTGTTCCTGGATCATCGCCTTGTACTGGCTGGCAAGAGACTCGGCCTGCGCGAGCATGGTGTCGAAATCATCCATCTCGGCGCTCTTTTCGTCGATCATAGCGTTCAGGGAATCCTGCTCGGCCTCCAGATCTCTCTGTTGATCCTTCAGATCCTCTTCTTCTTCCTCGATATCGAGGACCAGCTGCTCGATCTGCGCCTCGGTGTCTTTATATTCCTGCAAGAGTTCCCGGTCCGTTCCATAGACCTGGTTGAACATCTCCACCCGGTTCAGCGCCTCCGCGAAACTGTTCGCGCCAAACAGCGCGTTGAAAAACGAAATGGTTCCGCCATTCACATACATATAGTCGATGCGCTCTTTCATGGACTCGTACTGTTCCGCTTCGATCACGCGGGCTTCGTCCAGATCGTCGTTCGCCTGATCCAGTTCCGCTTCCTTCTCTGTGATCTCATCTTCCAGAATCGAGATATTCGCGATCGTGGTGACCAGATCGGCATCCAACGCGTCGATCTCGGCCTGCAGGGAACTCTGCTGACTCTGAATTCCTGAAATTTCTTCGTTTACGGAGCCTAGCTCCGCCTCCGCAGCCGCCTTCTCGGACTGCGCGTCCTCCAGGGGCGTAGCGAACACCGCTATGCCGCTCGAAGCCACCAGGCTGGCGGATACAACGACTGCTGTTACTCTTCTTTTCCAAGCATTTTGTCTTGCCATGAGATCTCCTTTTTAAACAACAAATTTTGACAGATGGCAAATTAGTATGTTCTGTAACCATGTCTACCAGATATAGTATTACTAGGTAAACTAATGCTTATTATACTCCAAACTGCTAAAATTTCAAGTAAAATCAGGAAAAATATTAATTTTTTATGCAAAGTTTACAAATTTATTGCATTTCGAGCCGCTTTTCTATACTAGCTAACTTAACGCAATTGAGAAACACCGTACAGGCCTGGTCCAGCTCCGCAAGCGGAGGGAGTGTCGGCGCGATCCGAATGACGGAATCCTGCGGGTCTTTCTTGTAAGGGAACGGCGCACCCGCCCCCGTCATCACAACGCCGGCCTCTTTCGCCAGCTCCACAATGCGCTTCGCGCAGCCCTCGTTCGCGAAAAACGCGATGAAATAGCCGCCGCTCGGATTTGTCCACCGGCCGACGCCCAGTCCGTCAATCTCCCGCGCAAAGCGGTCGAGGAGCAGTTCGAACTTCGGGCGGATGATCGCCGCGTGTTTTTCCATGTGGGCCTCGACGCCCTCCAGATCCTTTAAAAATTTCACATGGCGCAGTTCATTGATCTTGTCGAATCCGATCGTCTGAAACTTCATCCGGGAAAGGAGGTCCTCCTTGTTGCGCGGGCTGGCCGCCACGCCGGAGATGCCCCCGCCGGCAAACGTCACTTTGGAGGTGGAGCAGAACTCATAGACCAGATCCGGGTTCCCCGCCTCCTCACAAGCGGCGAGGATATCGATCACCTCCGCCTTCCGGTCCGGATAGAGGTGGTGGACACAGTACGCGTTGTCCCAAAAGATCCGAAAGTCCGAAGCCGCCGGTTTCAGATTCGCGAAGCGCCGGATGGTCTCTTCCGAGTAGACCGCTCCCGTCGGGTTCGCGTAGACGGGCACGCACCAGATCCCTTTCACGCTCTCATCCTTGTTTACGTATTCCTCCACGAGATCCATGTCCGGGCCGTCGTCATGGAGCGGAATGTTGATCATTTCGATGCCGAAGTACTCTGTGATGGAAAAGTGGCGGTCATAGCCGGGTACCGGGCAGAGAAATTTTACCTTCTCCAGCCTGCACCAGGGTGTGCTCCCCTGAAAGCCGTGGGTCATGGCGCGGCAGACGGTGTCAAACATGATGTTTAAGCTCGCGTTGCCGTAGACGACAACGTTTTCCGGCTTGGTGCGCATCATGGCGGCGAGCAGTTCCTTCGCCTCGTCGATGCCTTCCAAAAGGCCGTAATTGCGAAGGTCGGTCCCCTTGCGGTCCGTAAGTGGCGTATCGCTCTGCAGGACGTCCATCATCGGCCGGGAGAGATCCAGCTGCTCCGCGGACGGTTTGCCGCGGGACATGTCCAGATGGAGATCCAGCGCGCAGAGGTCGCGGTACTCCGCCTCGAGGCGGGCTTTTTCTTCCAGTAATTCGTCGTGCGTCATGGATGTGTAGTCTTTCATATGTAACTCCTCTCGTTTTTATTGAAGGAATTCGCCAAAAAACGAATCCCCTGCGTATCACAATTTCTGCAATGTTATTTCTTTCTTCCTATTCGTTTAAAGTACTCCTGTATGGTTTGCTCGTATCCGTTGTCGGTCGGCTCGTAAAACACCATGTCCGCGTAGGCATCCGGCAGATACTGCTGCTCGACGTAGTGGTTCGGAAAGTCGTGCGCGTATTGGTAGCCGATGCCGCGGCCCAGCTTCGCCGAGCCGGCGTAGTTGGCGTCTTGAAGATACGGCGGCACGGGAGCCGTCTTCGTGTTGCGGACCGTCTCCAACGCCGCATCAATGGCGAGGTACGCCGCGTTGCTCTTCGGCGCGCAGGCCACATAGGTGGCCGCCTGGGACAGGACGATCCGGGCCTCGGGCATGCCGAGCCGCTCGACCGCCTGCGCCGCGCTGACCGCGACCGTGAGCGCCATCGGGTCGGCGTTGCCGACATCCTCGGACGCGCAGATCATGATGCGCCGCGCGATGAACGCAACCTCTTCCCCCGCGTCCAGCATCCTGGCCAGGTAATAGACGGCCGCGTCCGGATCGGAGCCGCGCATACTCTTAATAAACGCGGAGATTACGTCATAGTGATTGTCGCCGCTCTTGTCGTAGCGCACTTTCCGCCGCTGGATGCACTCCTCCGCCACGGGAAGCGTAATGTGGATCCGGCCGTCCTCGCCCGGCTCCGTCGTCAGGATCCCCAGCTCGATGGCATTGAGCGCGTTGCGGGCATCGCCGTTCGCGACATCCGCGAGAAAATCGAGCGCGTCCTCGTCCACTTCGGCGTGGTACGCGCCCATTCCTTTTTCCGGATCGGTGACAGCCCGGACCAGAAGGGTCCGGATGTCCTCCGTTTCCAGCGGATAGAGCTCAAAAATAATCGACCGGGAAAGCAGCGCTCCGTTTACCTCAAAGTACGGGTTTTCCGTCGTGGCTCCGATGAGCGTCACGGTGCCGTCCTCCACGAACGGGAGCAGATAGTCCTGCTGCCCTTTGTTGAAACGGTGGATCTCGTCGATAAAGAGGATCGTCTTTTTGTCATACATCCCGCGCAGTTCCTTCGCCCGCGCGATGACTTCCTCCATATCCTTCTTGCCCGCCGCCGTGGCGTTGATCTGGCGGAACTCCGCGCTCGTCGTCTCCGCGATCACGCGGGCCAGCGTGGTCTTCCCGGTGCCCGGAGGTCCGTAAAAGATAACGGATTGCAGCTTGTCCGCCGCGATCGCGCGATACAGCAGCTTGTCCTTCCCGAGGATGTGCTGCTGCCCCACGACCTCCTCCAGAGAGGAAGGGCGGAGCCGGGCCGCGAGGGGCGCTTCCCGCTTCTTATTCTGCTCGTTCATGTAGTCCATCAGATCCATTGTTATCCCAGATTCTTATTTTGATGCGGTTTGTTGTCATACTTATGTTTCCAGGTGCCGTCCGGCTGCCGTTCCGTTGTCAGATCATAATGAACATTTTCCCACGGGTCCGGATGCCCCTCCCACAGTGCGTAGAGCGGAGGCAAAAAGTCCTTTAATCGTCCGGACTCATAAACCATATGGGAAGCCAACGGGAGCGTATCTTCATTTGCGTTCAGAAAATCGATGGTTTCCTGCGTTGTTACGACCACCGTACGCCAGTAGATGCCGCCCTCCACATCCTGATGCATATGAATCAAAAGGATCTCCATCGGGCCCATCTGCGTGGTGCTCATCCAGCAGTGTTCATAACACTCGGTAAAAGGATACAGGGTAATGCTCTGGCGCCTGATTTCAAGCGGAGCTTTGGGGTCAAATTCGTAGGATGCCTCCACGGATCCCTCGTATCCGACTTCGCAGGGAGGAACGATCCAGTCAAATCCATAGTGTTCACCGGGAGCCCAAGCATGATATCCTTTCTCCATATTTCCCCACCACCAGTCTACCATTTTTGCGCTCACACCGGGGATAAACTCCGTGACATCTCTCCAGATCTTTTTTTCCGGATCCGCAAATTTGGGATGAAACTCCAGGGGTGCTTCCGTGGTGATCACTTCCGCGATATCAAAGGGCACTCTCTCGTATCGCTCGATCGGCTCATCCTTCTGATAGATATGTCTCTGTCCTCCGTTAAAAGTCACTTTTTCCATCGCCGTCTCCCTCTTCTTTTTCAGCTTTGTAAACGTGTTCCATTTGATTATAGCAGTCCTTTGGTGTCCTGACAACAAAGAGAAAAGGAGTCGACACGAAAGTCGACTCCCTTTCTTCTATATATAAACAGCTTTCGTCGTCCTGCAGGTTTACCCTGCCTTGGCGACCCGCTGCTCGTTTTGCACGCGAGCGGTCAGTTCGTCGTCTGTCACATCGATGAGGATGGTATCCCCGCCTCGCACCTCGTCCGCCAGGATCAGCTTCGCGGAGAGCGTCTCCACATACTTCTGCAGGTAGCGCTTTAACGGCCGTGCCCCGTAGACCGGATCGTAGCCATGGTCCGCGATGAAGGTCTCCGCCTCCGGGGTCAGTTCCACACGGACTTCCCGATCCCGCAGCCGCTCGTTCAACTCGTCCATCAGCAGATGGATGATGTTGCCGATGTTGTCCTTGGTCAGCGGCTTAAAGAGGATGATCTCGTCCAGCCGGTTTAAAAACTCCGGCCGAAACGCGCCGCGCAGTTCGTTCATGACCGCCTCTTCTGCCTCGGGACGGATCTGGCCGTCAGCATCAATCCCCTCCAGCAGGAAGCCGGAACCCAGGTTCGATGTCATGATGATGATCGTGTTCTTAAAGTCCACGGTCCGCCCCTGCGAATCGGTGATCCGCCCGTCGTCCAACACCTGCAGCAGGACGTTGAACACATCCGGATGCGCTTTTTCGATCTCGTCAAAGAGCACCACCGAGTAGGGTTTCCTGCGGACTGCCTCGGTCAGCTGGCCGCCCTCGTCGTATCCGACGTATCCGGGCGGCGCCCCGATCAGCCGCGACACGGAGAACTTCTCCATGTACTCACTCATATCCAGCCGCACGATGTTGCTCTCGTCGTCAAACAGGCTTTCCGCCAGCGCCTTCGCCAGCTCCGTCTTGCCCACACCGGTAGGTCCGAGGAACAGAAACGACCCGATCGGTTTGCCCGGATCCTTGATCCCCGCTTTCGAGCGGATGATCGCCTCCGTCACCTTCGTGACGCCTTCGTCCTGTCCGATGACCCTCTTGTGGAGCTCCTCGTCCAAATGCAGCGTCTTGTTGCGCTCGCTCTCGGTCAGCTTCGCCACCGGGATGCCGGTCCAGCGGGAGATGATCTTCGCGATCTCGTCCTCGCTGACATTTTCGTGTACCAGGGACATATCCCGGTTCTTTACGATCTCCTCTTCCTCTTCCAGCTGTTTGGTCAGCTCCGGCAGCCTGCCATACTGCAGCTCTGCCGCCTTGTCGAGGTCGTAGTTTTGCTGTGCCAGCTGGATCTCCTGATTCAGGACATCCATCTCCTCGCGGAGCTTCTGCACTTTTTCGACGGCCTGCTTTTCGTTGTCCCACTGCGCTTTCCGCGTCTGGAATTCGTTGCGCAGATCCGCCAGTTCCTTTTGCAGGGTTGCGAGACGCTCCTTGCTTAAGTTGTCGTCCTCCTTTTTCAGCGCTGTCTCCTCGATCTCCATCTGCATGACCCGGCGGTTTAACTCGTCGAGCTCTGTCGGCATGGAGTCGAGCTCCGTCTTGATCAACGCGCAGGCCTCGTCGACTAAGTCGATGGCCTTATCCGGCAGGAACCGGTCCGAGATGTAGCGGTTCGAGAGGACCGCCGCACTGACCAGTGCCGCGTCCGTGATCTTCACGCCGTGGAACACTTCGTAGCGCTCCTTGATGCCGCGGAGGATGGAAATCGTATCCTCGACCGACGGCTCGTCCACCATGACCGGCTGGAACCGCCGCTCCAGGGCAGCGTCTTTTTCAATATACTCACGGTATTCGTCCAGCGTCGTCGCGCCGATGCAATGCAGCTCGCCCCGGGCCAGCATGGGTTTTAACATGTTGCCCGCGTCCATGGAGCCTTCCGTCTTGCCCGCGCCGACAATCGTATGCAGCTCGTCGATGAACAGGATGATCTGTCCTTCGCTCGCCTTCACCTCGTCCAGCACCGCTTTTAAACGCTCCTCAAACTCGCCCCGGTACTTCGCGCCGGCCAAGAGCGCGCCCATATCCAGCGCGAACAGCCTCTTGTCTTTTAACGCCTCCGGGACATCGCCGCGGACGATCCGCATCGCCAGGCCCTCCACGACGGCGGTCTTGCCGACGCCGGGCTCACCGATCAGCACCGGGTTGTTCTTCGTCTTCCGGGAGAGGATGCGGATCACGTTGCGGATCTCGCTGTCCCGCCCGATGACCGGATCGAGCTTCTGCTCGCGGGCCCGCTCGACCATGTCGTAGCCGTATTTATTCAATGTATCATAGGTCGCCTCCGGGTTGTCCGTCGTCACGCGCTGGTTGCCGCGCACGGTGGAAAGCGCCGTAAGGAACCGGTCTCTCGTGATCCCGTACTCGGAAAAGAGCTGCTTGATCGCCGGATTCGGGTTTTTGATCATGGACAGGAACAGATGCTCTACGGACACATAGTCGTCCCCCATCCGCTTCGCCTCGTCCTCCGCCGAGAGCAGGACCTTATTTAACATCTGGCCGATGTGGACCTGCCCGCCGGAGACCTTTACGCGCTTTTCGAGCTGTTTGACCGCGTCATCGTAAAAGACGCCCCCGTCGATCTCCATCTTCTCGATCATCTTCGGGATCAGGCCGTCCTCCTGCGAGAGCAGCGCCACGAGCAGATGCTCCTGCTCGATCTCCTGGTTGCCGTATTCATAGGCCAGCTTTTCACAGTCATCGATCGCCTCGATCGATTTTTGTGTAAATTTTTGAATGTTCATAACCGTATCCTCCTTCTCTTCTATCCAAAACGATACCGGGTCGGACGTTGGAAAAAACGGATGCGCGCATCCGTTTTTCCCAACTGTCGATTTCCCCGTATCGTAGGTACTATCATCTTCTGTAATAGTTATACCACAAAAATTAGCACTCGTCAAGCCCGAGTGCTAATTTTTTCAAAAAATGCAATTTATTTCTCCGCCTCCGGAGGTTTCTCTTCCTCGGCGGCTTTCTTTGCCTCCTCGGCTTTCTCCGTCATTTCTTCCTTAAATTCCTCGATTTCTTTTTCGGCCTCTTCTTCGAGCTGTTCCTCGGTCGCGTCAGGGGGCACCGCCTCCTCGGCTTCCCCGACTGCCTCCGAAGCCTGGTCCTCAATCGCGTCTTCGGACGCGGAGACCTGCTCCGCGGCTTCTCCGGAAGCGGATGCCGCTCCCGCGGCCGCCGTCACTTTCTGCTCCTGCTTCTTCTTGCCGAAGATAATGGCCAGGACGAACAGCGCGGCGGAGAGCAATGCCATGTACAGGAAGGTCCTGCTGACGCCCCTCTCATACTGCGCCACGATATCGCCGCCCTTGGCAGCCATTCTGCCGGCGAAGACAGTCATGATGCCCGTCGCGATCACGACACCGTTGGAGTTGGCCAGGGTACGCATCGAAGCCAGGACCGCCGTCCCGTCGACGACTTTTCCTTCCCCGGCCCCGGCCGTCGCCCAGGTCTGCAGCGGCATTAGCAATAGCCCCAGCCCGATACTCTGCGACGAGTAGAAGATCGTCGCCACGACCGTCGACACTGTCCCGTTTGAACCGGCAAATACCATGCCCATACAGCCGATAAACAGGATGATCGACGATATGATGAATATCGTCCGTATGCCATGCTTATCATAGATCCTCCCGCCGAACGGACTGACGATCGCGTTGATGATCGCGCCCGGTATCACCAGGATACTCGCGATGGTCGGTACGATTCCCAACACCGACTGGTAATACTGCTGAATGATCACGCCCTTGCCCAGGGAGATCAGACACAGCATGCAGACACCGATCACGCCGATGGCAAACTGTGTGCTCTTGAAGGTTTTCAGATCCAGGAACGGGGTCTCCATTCGAAACTGCCGGATCACCAGGATGATCGCGGCAACGATCCCGACCGCGAGCACCGGCCAGGTGGAGATACTCTTAATCCCGTAGGAGAACAGGTTGCCGATCCCCAACGTGATGCCGCCGAACGTGAGCAGACAGATGATAAAGGATAGCGTATCGAACTTCTGTGGTATCGTATCCAGCACATTGTCCAGTACGACAAGAGCCATGATCAGGGAGACTACCATCAGGATCGCGGCAAGGATAAAGATGGATCTCCAGCTGATATACTGCACCATCATTCCGGTGATAAGGCTCGCGATGATCGGCGCTACGCCCATCGCCAGACCGTAGTTGCCCATCGCTTTGCCGCGTTGATCCGGCGGATAGATCGTCAGGATGATCACCTGCACCATCGACATCAGGATCGCCGCGCCGACGCCCTGGAGGACCCGTCCGATCATTACGATCACGAAGACATTTCCGATCAGCGTGATGACCAGGCCGATGAGAAAGATGACGATCCCTACGATATACAGTCTCTTCGTTTTGATCCGGTGGATCAAAAACGCCGTAAGCGGCATCGCCATGCCCATAGCCAGCGAATAGCCGCTGATCAGCCACTGCCCCATCGAATCGCTGACGCCCAGTATTTCTTTCATCGTGGGCAGCGCGATGTTCATCGCCGTCAACAGGAACGTGATCCCGATGATGGCGATCATGATATCCAGAAAGATTAACATTCTTTTTCTCGGTGATATCTGTTCGGAAATTGCAACAGCCATTTTTTCAACCCTCCCCCTGCTGGTTTAAAAAACGATTACGGTCTCTGTCCCATGCCGCCTTCCAGCGTGATCGTCTCGCCGGACATATACTTAAAGTCCGGGGAGGCCAGCTGGACGCAGACCCGGCCGATCTCTTTTTCGGGATCGCCGTAATGTCCCATCGGGGGCATGTGCACGTTGGCCTTGAACGCTTCCGGATTCTCATGGGAGAACTTGTCTAAAGGAGCTGTCCATGCCAGCGGGCAGATCACATTGATATTGATGTCGTCGGGGCCCCACTCGGTCGCCGCCACACGGCTGATCCCGCGGATGCCTTCTTTCGCCGCCGCGTATGCGGTCTGACCGGCATTGCCGAACAGGCCCGCGCCGGACGCGAAGTTGATGACCGAACCATGTGTCTGTTTGAGATAGGGATGGCAGGCTTTCATATAATAGAATACAGCATACAATCCCGTATAGACCGACAGGTCAAACTGTTCCACGGTCGTCTCGATCAGCGGTACGCCCGGGGAAGACGCCTGCGCGCAGTTGATCAGACAATCGATCTGTCCGAACTCCGCAACGGTCTGATCCACCACGCTCTGGACCCGCTCGATCGCCTCCGGCGAGTTGTCCACGTCCGCCTGGATCATCAGCACCTTGTTGCCATACTCGCTCTCCAATGCCGCTTTCGCATCTTCCAGCTTCTTTACGTTACGGCCCGTGATCGTCAGATTCGCCCCTTCTTTCGCGAATGCCGTGGCAATTCCATATCCGATCGCGCCGCAGCGTCCGTCCGGCAGCACCGAATAGCCGCCGCCTGTCAAAATTACTGTTTTCCCACTGAAACTACCCATTTTTTTCCTTCCTCCTTACACTTTTTTGGCACGTAAACCGATTACAAAAATAAGATTGTATTTATTTTAATACAATAAAAATTGAAAAACAAGTACGCACTATTTTGATACTAGCTAACCATTTTGATACTACATGTGAAAAATCGCCGGCTTTTCGCCGGCGATTCCAAACCGTTTTGTTTCTATTCTATAAGCGGCCGCTATACGAGCAGACGCACCTTCACCCGGTCGCCTGCCTGGTATCCGTTTCTTCCCAGCTCCGTCACCAGGATTCCGTTGCAGCGCCCGACACCGTCCAGTGTCGATGCCTCTCTCGTGAGAGGACGCGCGAAGTAGCGGCCTTTCCGCCTTGTCACGATCACCCGCGTGTAGATCTCCATAAACGGCGGGCTCGAAAGCTCCTGCTCCAGGATCGCGTCGATCATCACTTCCGGGTTCCCCTTCTCATGCAGACAGCGCCCAATGATCGGCCGCAGCGTCCAGTCGGACACCGCGAGCGCCGCCATGGTCGGTCCCGGCATGTTGATCACCAGGGTCCCGTTTACCAGGGAGACCGACATCGGCCTTCCGGGCGCGCTGCACGCATAGTGCTGCAGCACCTCGCCGTGTTTTTTAAGAAGCGGAATGGCCAGATCCTCGGATCCCTTGGAGGACCCGCCGCCGATGACTACGACGTCGGAGGACTCCACGGCCTTCATAAGGGCTCCTTCCATCTCCTCCAACTGGTCCTTTACGATCGGGGCACAGACCATCTCGCCGCCCCATTCCCGGACCATTTCGGTAAGCATCAGGCCGTTCGCCTCAATATTTTCTCCGCGCTGCGGCTCCTGCCCGACGGGGATCAGCTCGCTCCCGGTGGGGATAAAGGTAAGCACCGGTTTTTTGACAACCCACACTTCCTTCACGCCTCCCGTGGCCAGCGTTGCCAGACGATAGGACGTGACCCGGTATCCTTTCGAAAGGATCAGATCGCCCTCCTTGATCATGCTGCCGGCGGGGCGTACCCCAAGGCCGGGCTTTACTTCTCCCGGTCGGACCTTAATGCGGACACCCTCATCCGTGATCTTGACCTGCTCGATCCGGATCACCGCGTCGAATTCGTCGGGGAAATCATCCCCGGTGTCCGCGCGCACATAGTCTTTCCCAAGCTCCCAGCTGCTGGTGTCCGGTTCCGCCCCGTCCGCAAAATCGGCCGAGCGCACCGCGATGCCATCCATCGCCGAGGCGCGCACGATCGGAAGCGTATTGATAGAGCACACATCCCGGGAGACGATCCTCCCGTATGCCTCCGAGAGCGGAACACACTCCTCCTGCCGCTCGGGTTTCCAGCGGGAAAATACCAGATCCAGAATTGCCCCTCTGGAGAGCGCGTTCTTCTCTTCCGGGCTCTGCCACGGAGAGCCTCCCGGACCGCCGCGGCCGCCCGGACCACCCGGACCGCCCGGACCGCCGGGACCACCCGGACCACCCGGACCGCCAGGGCCTTTCGGGCCACCCGGACCGCCGGGTCCGCCTGGGCCTTGCTCTTTTCTGCGTTCTTTCTCTTCCTGGTTATCTTGGCTCATAATAATACCTTCCCTTTCTTCTTTCCTATTATATAGTTATATAATCTCACAAATTGCTTCTCTCTGAGCACGCCTCTCAGAAACTGTGTTTACAACCTGAAGTACAAGATCAGATATCTCCAGAAACCGCCTTCTTTGCGCACATGCCGGTGGAATCCTTTATAATACGTCAGGTAATCCGCGTACTCCTCCTCGGATACGGGCTGTCGGCCGAAATACACTTTCCGGTAGGTTTCGGTCAGTTGGCCGAAGTCCACCCCGTCCGTATCAAATTTGCTCAGCTGATTTTTGCGGAGCTCCCAGAACTCCTCCAGCGTCAGGTTCGGCGCCCGTTTATATCCGCTCCTCGCAATGCCGAACAGGAAGAACCGATACAGATTGTAGACTCCGTCCTCCCTGGAAAGACCATCGATCGTAGCCAGCCACCGCTTGCGAAGGATTCTGCGCAGCAGGATCAGGAACACGATGATCGCGGCGATGACGATGACCCAGACCCACCAGAAATGCTTCAGCGCATAGCTGATCGCCTGCGCGAGGGTGGTCTGATCCGGCGCGGTGTCAAGCTCCGTACCCATATCCTGCTCTTCGGTATCCTCCGGCAGATTCTGTCCGGCTTCGATCTCTTCCTCCCGGCTCTCCTCCATTTCCCTCGTCGTCCGGTCCTCTTCCGGCTCCTGTGTCGAATACCGGTTTTGATCCAGGACGGTCCGGGTGGTGGACACGCCAAGGGTTTCCAGCAGTTCAAAGCTCATGATCCTCTGTATGAGCGTCAGATCATCCGTCGGCGGATCGATCGGCCGTATGATCCCGTAATAGACTCCGCAGGTAAGAAGGAGCGCGACCAAAACGACGCACATATTCTGCAGCATGAACCCTTTAAAGCGCACTTTCCCCGAACGGGACTTCAGAACGGAGCGGACATACGTGCGATAGAAGAAAATCGCCGCGCAGGCCGCCAAAAACAGGATATACGCCCACAGCCTGCAGGGAAACTCCAAAAACGAAGCTCCCGCGCACACAACATTGCCCGCCAGGAACAGCACGATGATCCCCGCTCTCCACCGGCAGACGAGGAAGACCGCCAGCGCCATCAGGACCGCGACAATATAAAAGATCTGTGTCTCGTTGTTTTCATCGTTGATAAACGTATCGCTGCGCCAGCTGATGACCAGAAGGATGACCGCAACTACCACCCCCGCGATGATCCCCGCGATGGAGGACGCGCGGTTGTACGCGGCAAGCAGGCACACAAACGAGATCACGGCGCTCACCACGATCAGCATCGGCACTCTCTGATCCAGATCGTCAATGATAAAGCCGGAGAGGACGTTCATGCTAAGCCCGATGCTGATCAGAGTGCACAGGATCCAATCCCAGAATTGATATCGAAGATAGTCCCTCATGCCTCGCCCTCCTCGTTTTTCACCGTGAAATCGCCGGAAGGCTGTTCAGGGGTCTGTTGCTCAGACGGCTGTTCGGAAGTGTCTTCCTCTTTCTGGAGGTTTACCGCTGTCGAGACCGGATGCCAGGGAATCTTCGCCTCATCCAACAGGCGCAGAGGGGCCGTCAGATCCTCTCTCTCCCGCTGCGTTAAGCGCTCCGGATAGATCAGATAGAGCTCCGGACTCCGTCTCTGCTGCTTGACACTGATCAGTTCCTGTATCAGATCCGTCGTCACCCGGGACGAACAGACGAGCAGGTTCGTGCTCCGGTTCGGCATGCCCGCCTCCTCCTGCACGATCCGGGCGCCGTCCGTATAGTCCGGATCCGGATCCGGCGTGATCAGCCCGAAGCGGCGGATAAACTCCATATCCGTTTCCCTTCCTCTGGGAACCGAACGCCGCAGTTCTCCATCCTTGTCAAGATAGATTAAAGAATAGGTCACTTCCCGCCTGGAGAGCTCCTCCAACAGGGAAAACGCCGTCTCGATGAGCGCGTCATACAGATCCATCAGTTCTTCCCGGTCCGCCTCATTCGCCGAAAAGTCCAGCGCCACCACATACTCGCTCTGCCGCGTGCTCTCCGAGAGCTTCGTCAGATAGCTGAGAGTATGCGCGGAGAGCTTCCAGTGGATCTGTTTCATGGGGTCGCCGGGTTCATAATCGCGGACACCGATGTAGTCCAGACCGTTGGGCACCGCGTTCCTTGTGTCCCGGCTGGACTCCATAAACACTTCTTCCTCCACGATCAGATCCTCCATGGAGCGNNATCCGCGGATTCACATAGACCGTGTACTCCCCCGCGAGCCGCACCTCGCGGTGGAAAAAACCAAACATGTCATAGATCTGCAAGTCTTTTAAGCCTATCTGGTACATGCCGATATGTCTCATGTCCATGCCAAAATCAAACAGGCTGTCCGACCGGGCCGCAAGGGTAAAGTCCGTCTGCATTTCCGCGTCCGTCCCGCCGAACAGATCCGAGATGAAAAATCCGGCTTTCGCGTGGGGGCAGAAAAAGATGGACTGGTTTTTGATCTTCAGGTCCAGGTCGATCGGTTCTCCGCGCCTGCACTGTACCGTCGTCGTACCCTCGGGCAGATTGGACTCGACCCCGATCCGGTGCCGCAGCACCGCCAGTATGATCAGGGAGATCACCAGCAGGAGCAGCAGCAGGAAAAACGCCGCGTATCCATATATCGTGTTCATGTATCTGCCCACGATCAGGGCAGCCGCAAATACCACGACCCAGAGGACCACGATCCCTATGTATTTAAAGACAGTTTTCACCTTGCCCTTCATAGCAAAGCCTCCACTTTAACTCAATCTACCCACTGCGACTTTTTCTCCGGCTCGGCCGGCACCACGATCCCGCCAAGGATGGATTCGATGACATCCTCCGGGCGGCGCTTTTCTGTCTTCGCGGCATGCGTCAGTGTGATACGATGTCCGAGCACATAGGGGGCGACATATTTCACGTCTCCCGGCTCGACGAAATTTCTCCCCTGCAAGAGGGCATAGGCTCTGGAAAGCTCATAGATGGAGATACTGCCACGCGGGCTGCTCCCGAGCTGGATGTCCGGATGACTCCGCGTAGCGGTCACGATATGCACGATATAGGAGGCCACCTCCGGGCTCACGATCACGCGCTGTGTAAGGTCGATCATGCCGACCACAGTCGGCCCGTCCGTCACGGGCTGAATGTCCGCTTTTGCCTGTTTTTCTTTTAAGACGATCGTGATCTCATCCTCCACGGACGGATATCCCAGAGACAGTTTGATCATAAAACGGTCGATCTGCGCCTCGGGCAGCTGATAGGTGCCCAGCGATTCGATCGGGTTCTGCGTCGCCAGCACCATAAACGGCGGC
>MSHE01000021.1:4442-5188 GCA_001941025.1 Lachnospiraceae bacterium Zagget3 | reverse complement strand
ACCTGCCGCTCCTCCATGATCTCCAACATGGCGGACTGGGTCTTTGCCGTGGCACGGTTGATCTCGTCAGCCAGAACGATGTTGCTCATGGCCGCGCCGGGACGAAACTCAAATTCCCCCGTCTTCTGGTTGTAGATCGAGAAACCGGAGATATCGGACGGCATGACGTCAGGCGTGAACTGGATCCGCTTGAAGTCGCAGGAAATGCTCTTCGCGAGCGCGGAGACCAGACTGGTCTTTCCGACTCCCGGGATATCCTCGATCAGCACATGGCCGCCGGCCAGCATGCACATTACGACCAGCTCGATCTGCTCCCGTTTTCCCTGGATGACCGTCGCCACATTGTCTACAATGGCATTGATCTGTGTCTTCGCTCCCTCTGCCTCCATCTTTGTCGCCTCTTTGTAACCGAGATCAAGCGGCGATAAGTTCTGAATGTTGTCCATAGTCTGTGAACCTCCCTTGTCTTTTTGGTTTCCTTTTTTATTTATTCCTCGTTAGTTGAGGGGAATCTCCATCTCATCGAGGGGTCTCTCCACCTCATCAAAAAAGCTGTCAAACCGCGGCGTGCAGATCCGAATCGGATTGTTTGCCTTGTCCATGATCTCCAGGATCTGGATGTTGGCATTGTAGGCTTTATATAAGTTTTTTTCCGTAACCACCTGGTTCGCCGGTCCGACCACGAGCGGATCGTCCCGGAACAGGAGCACGGTCTGCGCGTTCGTCATAAACGCCTGGTCCGGAAT
>MSHE01000021.1:0-4339 GCA_001941025.1 Lachnospiraceae bacterium Zagget3 | reverse complement strand
CCTGCGCCAGCGCGCGGGCGATCATGAGCAGCTGCCGTTCTCCCCCGGAGATATCGGTGTATATCTTGCTGCGCAGATGCCGGATCCCTACGGTGTCGAGCGACTTCTCCACGATCTCCTGATCGCGCTTCGACGGCTGCCCCAGGGCCCGGATCTGTCCCATCCTTCCCAGCATCGCGATATCCTTCACCTCATACGGAAATGTGGGAATATGCGCCTGTTCTACATACGCCATGTACTCCGAAACCCGTCGGGCGCTCCAGTTCTCCATGCTCTCGCCGTCAATGGCAATCGTCCCTTCCAGAGTGGGGAGCAGGTGGAGGATCGTCTTAAACAGGGTGGATTTTCCCACGCCGTTGGGACCCAAAATACAGCAGATATCTCCCGAATTGAGGTCAAAGGTTACATTTTCCAAAATCGGATGTTTCGGCTCATATCCGCAGCTTACATCTCTTATTTCCAGCCGCATTACTCAAATGCCCTCCTCTGCCTCGCGAGTACCACCATAAAGATCGGCATCACACAGATGCTGATGATAAAGTTCACCGGCAGTTCCTCGCCTTCCAGATAGATCTGGGACGAGACGATCCGGCACAGGAGCATCAGCGTGGCTCCCATCAGCATACTACAAACGCACACTTTGCGGAAATCCGCCCCGACGATCGCGCGGGCGATATAGGGAATCGCCATGGAGAGCATTCCCACGTCGCCGACGTGGATCATGGCGGCTGTCACCATGATGCAGCCGCAGACCTGCCCCCACAGTTTCATCCGGGAATTTTCCAATCCCTGCAGCCGCGCTTCATCCGGTGTCATCGCCGCCGCGTTAAAACGGTATCGGATCAGGAACATCGGCAGGATGCTGGCAACCATCGCGATGCCGAAGATCGACATGCTGACCACATCCGACCGGATCACCGTCCCCATGTTCAACTCCTGATAGGTCAGAAGCGCGTCGTCATCCAGGTTGTACATCATATACTGCGTGACCACCTGAAACGCCTGCGAGACGATGGAGCCGGCCATGACCATCTCGATCACGGAATATGTCCTTTTTCTGGCTTTGCCGCCGGCCAGCCGTCCCATCAGCAGGACGCCGATCGTGATGATGGCCACCGCGATATAGCAGTACCGGTAGCGCGTCAGCGGCATGTAGAGCGCCGCCGCCCCATACATCGTGATCATCAGCACATTGCCGAACTGCACGCCTGCCGTCGCGCCGATGATGTTCGGAGAAGCCATCGGATTGCGGTAGATCGTCTGAAAGATCGCGCCGGACAACGATACCGCCATGCCGGACACGGCAAACATGATCGTACGCGCCAGCCGGGCAAGGCTCATCCGGTAATGCGGCAGCTGCGTTACAATCTCCTGTCGGTGCAGGGAATAGTCCAGATGCAGATGATCCGCGACAAACAGCCGAAATGCCGTAAACAAATCGGTAAACGTCTCTTTCGGCGGAATCACGCCCGGCTCGGAAGTCTTCATGCAGAGACTCACGAGGAACAGCACGATCACCGCCGCGCCAAATATTCCGAAAATGATACGGGTTCGCTTCAGATCCTCCCTTTGGATCCGCTCCATCTCGATGCCCCAGCGGGACAACGGGTCCGTCCGTCTTCTTCTACCTCCCGTCTGCATAGGCATTCCCTCCGTTTCTCCGGTTTAACAAAACAAACAACATCACAAAGCTGCCGAGCAGACTGGTAAACATATTGAGAGAATCAGTCATTCCCAGGAAGCGCGCCACGTCATAGATGATCGTCAACAGCAGCGCGCCAAACGCGATGGAGGCCGGAAACAATCGTCGAAAATCCGGCCCCACCAGCCGCCGGGTGACCTGTGGCACCATAAACCCGATAAATCCAATCTGCCCCACATAGGCCGTGATGATCGCGGTCATCAGCGTGGATGCCATGATCATGATGAACCGGAACAACCGGACATTAATGCCCATGACCTGCGCCGCCTCCTCACCGAAGGACAGGATGTTCATCCGGCCGGCGATCAGTGCAAGGATCACCATACAGGGAACCAGAAATGCCAACAGGATCAATAGCTGCCGCGCGCTGTACACCCGGTTCATGTCGCCCATCGACAAGCTGCGCAGCTCCTGGATCCGTTCATCCGAGGGGTTTTGAATGATGATGTAATACTGGATCAGGCCGGTAAAACTGCTGATCACGGTGGAAAACACCGTGCCCGCCAAGATCATGGCGCTGGAAGAGACTTTCCCTCTTCCCGCGATTAGCGACACCCCCATGACCAGGCCGACCCCTCCCAGCGCGCAGCCCAGCACCAATAGCTGCTGTATATTGCTGGCAATGAACGACGTGTTCGCGCTCGCCTCCGCCAAATCCTCGTAGCTGTATACCACAACCGTCCCTATGGATTCATAGAAAAACAACACATAGATCATATTGCCCAGGGTTGCCCCGGACTGGATGCCCATCGTGGACGGGCCCGCAAGGACGTTGCGGAAGGTCCCCTGCATCAGCGCGCCGCAGGCGGCGAGGGACGCCCCGATCAATCCTACGATCAGATAGCGGACGAGCTGATGGTTGATCCCGCCATATCCGAAATTTCCAATGATAAAATTGTATAATTTATAAAAATTCTGGCGGACGATTTCGATATAATACGCAAGGGAAAACTGCCATCTGGCTCCCCCCGTTCCATACTCCACCAAAAAAATCAGAGAGACAAGGAATACGGCAACATAAACGAGGAACAAAATCGTTACAATTCCCCACCTTTTCTCTCTGTTTCGTTCTGATTTTTGAAAGGCAGAAAGCTCATTCTCCGCGTCGCGCAGATGAATCCTGCCGTTGTCCATGTTCTCGTCCGGTCTTTCCATAACACACACCCAGACTGTTTCTTGTTACTATGGCATGACAGCCGAGGGATCCACGCTGACATGATAGAACGTGCTGTAGAAGTCCGAAACGATACTTCCCATATCTACATTCAAGCCCTGGAACTTATTGGCCAGCCAGACTGCCTCCATAGGCGACTCCACCGAGCCGTTCGCCCAGCTGCCAACGCCCGAAGGATTTACCAGGATTTGATATTCTTTTTCGTTTTGAATGCGGGTCGATAAAAACGTTCCGTCATCCAAATAGATGCCGTATACCGTGGTCCCATTATAAGCAATCATTGTTCCGGGCTGCCAGTGGTACTTGTAGTAGTTTCCGCCTTCGGCATTATAGATATCGTCCCGGATCGAACTGTCCGCCACGATCACCGCGGGATACGCCTCCGTCCCGAGACCGACACCCAATTCATTGCTGTAAATGATATTTACATAGTCTCTGTACTTCGCTGTGCCGTCACCGCCGGTTATGGTAGGATCCCATTGCTGACGATACAGCGGCTCCACATAATAGTTGTCCGCAGTCGAGTTGACCACGCCTGCGTACCCCATGCACTCGTTTAACGGCGAAGCGCCGATATATGCCATGCCGACCGGTACGCCATAGCCCGACCAAAACACACCGCGTCCTAGAGTACTTTGAATTGACCAGTAGGCCTTATCGTCCCACCTCCCGATGTAGGTGGTTGCCTTCGTACTGTAACTTTGGCGCGCCGTGCTGATCATATTGTTCGCCCAAGTGCAGTAATCCGACGCAATACTCTCTGCGTTGGTGCCGTTGTCGGAAGATCGATCACCCAGCACCTGCCCGACGATCGTGACCGCGCTCTCGATGTTCGAAATCGAGCTGAGTTTCGGGAGCACCACGTAGGCAATCCCTGCCTCATCCAATCTTGTAATCTGATCGGAAGAAAACGTCTCCTGTCCGCTGATCTCGAAGCAGACATCCGGCTGCGTCGCCAAAAGCGCGTCGAAATTAGCGCAGGCAGAGGAGCCGTCGCCATCCCACCAGGTATTCACTCCGTTAAGGTCAAAGGTAGTCTGTACCCAATTGCTGCCGGTAAAGCTGCCCGAGGAACCCACCAGTCGGCCGCTGCCGCCCAGCATCTCCACGATCGTCGCGATCTCACCGACCGCCGTCACGGTGTCCACATTATGCGGTACTTCCACCGTACGACCGGNNGTCTCGGCTCGCCGATCGGTTCATTGGTGCCCTCATATCCGGTGCCGGTCTCCTGCTCGCCTTCCAGATCACCGTTTCCGCCTTCTGCCGGTTCCTCGCCGGCATCTGAACCATCCTCCGAACTCTCGACATTCGTGCCCTCGGCTCCGGGTTCTTCGTCTTCGCTCTCTTCACCCGAGGGGGTTTCTCCGGCCTCCTCGCCGCCGGGTTCCGTAGAACCGGTTGCTTTCTCCGATGTGGAGCCCTTGGTGGGGTTTGTCTCGTCCGGTTCGCTAAGCTCGCCG
>MSHE01000020.1:12135-61332 GCA_001941025.1 Lachnospiraceae bacterium Zagget3 | reverse complement strand
GTGGGCAAGCAGCGTGTTGCCGCCGTAGAGAACATGAGCAATTGCGTTGACCTGATGGGGGCGCAGGGTAATCTCCGGGTTCATACCGCTGAAACGGATGTGACTTCCGTCATATTCGCGGGGACGGATAGCATTAAAGGTTTCATTGTAGATGGCGCATAAGCGTTCACGGCGGTCAATGTCTTTCCAAATCCATTCGGAGAATTTCTGTTTAATTAACTCCTGCCGGTCTTGGGCAATGGCAGTTTCCTTCTTGTTGAGAACCGGCTTTTTGTTGCCGTTTTCGTCCTCCACATAGTCAAACACCCGCACATCTCGCTGGTTTAAGGTCTGCTCCAGAATCTGATAGGCGTTCATCCGCTTAGTACCGTAGGTGGTCAGACTTTTGATGTTGCCCCGGTCTGCGTTCTTCTCCGTGACAGCCCACTGCCCGGTAGCGCCGGAGCGCAGGATTTTAATGCGGCTGCGAGCATAGTAGCTGGTGCCGAAAGTTTCCTCCATAAACTGCTGATAGATCTCCGTTGGCACCCAGTTTGCCCCGATACGCACGCCAATCTCAGCGGCAGTCAGGTCAACCGGCTGTACCGCCTCCAATGCCTCAATGTTTTTCGCAATCAACAATTTTTGTTCAGCCGGTAACACTTCATGAAGCGCCCTTGCCATTCTGAGCTTGCGGCGCACATTGCCGGAGAGATATTCGTCAGCAGCCACAAAGGGGAACCGCTCCAACTGCACAAAGGCTTTGGGAATGGCGGATGCTTCCTCGGCACACTGAATATCCCGGAAGATAACGCCGGTCAGGTCGGCAGCCAGTCCCTCCGGGCTTTTGCCGGACAGCTCTGCCATATACTCCATGTCTACCCGTGCTTTTTCGGCAATGGAGACAGCCAGAGCTTCGCTGGCGGTATCCACGCTGGTAACGGCTTCATGGGGACGGATAGTACGCCTATAAAACATATCCGCCTTGCGTTTTAGGTTGCCCTCCTCGTCCAGCACCTCAAGGGAACACAGCAGATAGTAGCTGGAATCCTCGCCAAAGGCAAGATTGTTGCCCCGACTGGAAATCAAGCCGTACTTCTTGGTGTAATCGTCATAGAGTTGGTTCAACTCAGCCTGCTCTTTTTGAATGTCCTCGTCCGGGTAGCCCTCGGTCTGATATTCAATCAGCCTGCGGACACACTCTCGAATGGCGATCATACCCCGGATGCGGTTTTCTGCCGTGACAGACACAGCTACCGGGTGCATCCGAGAATTTTCCCGATAGTAAATCTGTCCCTCAATAAGACAATAGCTGAAATTGCGCACCGCAGGGTCGGCGGGGATAGAATGATCTTCCTCTTCCAGTTCCTCAACTTCATAGTCAGTGATTTGGGCATGAAGATTCTGAACGGCTTCGGATAACAGCTCAGACAGGTCGGCATCCTCATAGGGCTTGCAGGTACTGTCCATGCCGAACCGGGTGGATTCCATAACCATCTCGCCCAGCACCATCTCCGGGTGCTGCACAAAGTAGGCGTTCTGTCGGATACCGTTTTCATCGGTGTCCAGATGCACCCAATCCGGCTCTATGTCGGTCATGCGGTCACGCTTCTGTAAAAACAGAATATCACTGGTGACTTCCGTACCGGCGTTGGCCTTAAACGCATTATTGGGCAGACGTATAGCTCCGATCAGGTCGGCCCGCTGTGCCAGATATTTACGGACAGCGGAGCTTTCTTTGTCCATCGTACCTTTGCTGGTAATAAACGCGATCACGCCGCCCGGCCTGACCTTATCCAACGTCTTTCCAAAGAAATAGTCATGGATGAGCCAGTGGTTCTTGTCATACTTCCGGTCACGCACCTTAAAATCTCCAAAGGGAACATTGCCGATAGCCACATCGAAGAAGCTGTCCGGCATCTGCACCCGTTCAAAGCCGTTCACGGCAATACTGCTGTTCTGATAAAGCTGTCCGGCAATGCGCCCGGAGACGGAATCCAGCTCCACGCCATAGACCTTGCTCCCGATCATGCTGTCTGGGAGCATACCGATAAAGTTGCCCACACCACAGGATGGCTCCAAAATATTACCTTGCTGAAATCCCATCTGCGCAAGCGCCTGATACATGGCTCCAATGATAACAGGGGAAGTATAAAAAGCGGTGAGACTGCTGGCTCTGGCGGCGGCATATTCGTCCTCGTCCAGCAGCGATTTTAATTCCAGATATTTGCCGTGGCGCTCGTCAAAGCAATCCGCCAGTCCACCCCAGCCTACATACCGGGAGAGGACTTCCTGTTCCTCCTGCGTGGCCAACCGTTCCTCGGCTTCAATCTGCTTCAAAGTGCGGATAGCGGCCACATTGGCAGCATATTTCTCACTGCGTGTGCCTGCGCCCAGCTCGGCGTCGGTAATGCGGAAGTTACTGCGCTGATTAGCGGGAATCTCCGGGTGCAGGGTAGTAAACACCACACGCTCCCGCTTGGGCTTCGGCGGTGCCAGTGTTGAGGTGGTTTCTTTTTCAGCGGGTTCTTCCGGCTCTGGCGTATCCTCCGCCAACTCACCCCGATGTTGATATTGCTTCTCCGCATGGGCAACCATCTCGTCAAAATCCAGATTCGCCAGGTATCCATTCAGTTCAGACAAAGTATTACAGGCAACCTCATGGACTGCCTCGCCGTCCACCTGATACACCAGCCGGAAAGAAATAAGGTCAGCGAAAATCTCCACCGGATGCTCACTGTCCGTAGTGGTGCTGAATACTAAATCAACATGGCTGAGGTCGGAATAGTCTGCCTCCTGCTCAAACTCCTCCATGCAGTAAGCATTGATGAGTTCTTTTGCTTCTTCCAGCGCAGTTTCGGGGTCATACAAATCATCACTGAGCAATTCGCGCTCAATAAAGTCTGCAATATCCTGACTGTCGCCTCTGCCACCATGGGCAGCATACTCGGAAAGTCCCACATCCAGCGTTTCCTCGGACACCGCATATCCGGCTTCCTCCAGATACCCGGCAATTTCTTCCCGGCGAAGCTGCTCAGGTGATTTTTCCTCCGGCAAATCCCGAAGCTGCTCCATGAACAGCTCCAAATCAACTGCCAGGGACTCCTCCGGGTCGATGTGATCCAAAAAGGATTGCAGGTCAGACAAAACCGCTTTCCTCTGGATTGTATCACGCAGTCGCTTCTCCAGCTCGGCAATTATTTCCGCATCGGTATTGCCCATACCAATCAGTTCCCGGCTACCCTCAAACTCCTGATAGAATCGAAGGGCCTGCACTGCAAGTTCGTTATAAGGAGTAGCTGTTTTTGTTTCAACGGGTATCGCTGGCAGTTCTGTCTGCTCCTGCACCGATTCTTCAACTGCTACCAGTGGTCTGAGCGTTTGTCCGGTTCCGAACACAGAATATGTGCCATTTCGATAGGCTTCCATGTCCTCCAAACCGGCCTTGCGATAGGAATAATAGCGGTCATCCTGCGCTGTGCCCTCCCACAGAGGCAGCATCATCTGATAAATCTCTTCCACACGAGCCGGGTCGGTGAGCTGCTCCGCAACCTCCTGCACACTCTCCCAATAATCGGAAACAGAATTGGATCGGTGAGGACGCGGATATAATTCCGGCGCACCAGAAAAGAAGTTGTAAACACTTCTGGCAAGCTGCTGGATTTCATAACCGGCCATGGCCTCCCGATCTTCCTCTGATAAAAATCTGTCCTGAGAAATGAGAACGCCAATGCGCTTGGCAATTTTACCCCAGTTTAACTCCACCTTGGCATAGGGTTCAGTAATGCTGCCGTGGCTGAAGGATAAGCCTTTGCCGGTATAGGTGCGATTGTCATTCCCGCCGTGGTAGCCGCTGTATTCCCCATGATAGGATTTCAGGTATTTCTCCCGTTCCTTGGCATCGGAATGGGTGGCATAAAAAGAATACACCGAAAGACGGTAATCCTGATATCCACGCAGCACCCTGTTGATCTCGTCCGTGGAGATAAAGAAACGCCGCTGTGGATCATAGTCCTCGGCGGCGGTGAAGATAACAGGCTCCCGCTGCAAATCCTGAAGCTGCCGCAGCAGCTCCGATGCGCGGTTGCGCCCAAAGCGGATCAAGTCCCCGTTCTCTGCAAGAGCTGTGACAAACACACCCCACTCGTCTGTGATTTTTTGCAGCATCTCCGGATCGGCAAGCAGAGCGTCGATATGCTCTGTAATTTCCGGAAAGACTCTCTTTTCGGACAGTGCCAGTTGAAGAATAGGCGCAAAGCCTGCTTCTCTGGCTTCCGTGGACATATCTCTGGCGGTCAAAGCCAGCCGGTCAGCCAGGGTGTACCGCTCAAAATCCACAACCCGGTCAAGCTCGCTTTTCGGCAGATAGCGCCCCATATCCAGTAGTTCCCGGATGCGCTTTGCTGCCTGCTCCCATGTGACCAAGGTAACATTCCGGCCCTGGGCACTGTCACCACTGGATACCCGGATACCCTCGGCATTGTACCAAATGGCATACTGCCGGTCATTCACATAGAATCCTGCGCCGTTCTCGCCATAATGGTGGGCAAGAAATCTGGCATTATCCTCCAGTGGATGATCCTTCATAAAGTAAGCACAGATAATCAAGCGGGCATGTTCATCATTTGCCCCGATGCACAAAGCCTCATCGATGATCTGCTGGGGAAGCTGATGTCGGGGCATAAAGGTAAGCTGCCCAGTTTCCTCCTGCGCTGGCGCATTGAAATCAGTAAAATCAAAGAGAGATAGCTGCTGGCCGTCCTGAGATTTCGGCGGCGTAATCCGGGCGTTAATAAAGTATTCCTTTTTGTCGATCAGCCCCGCCGTCCACTCAGTCACGATTGCCCATGAAAAAACGGACTCGCTGGTGCGGGAAAGGTATGCGCCCTCCCACATCAGAAGTCCGTTCTCCTGGGGCTTATATCCAACGCGAACACCATCTACAATGATCTCCGTGTATCTGTCTTGATAGGCGGATTTCAGATATTCCGCCCGTTCTGCCTCATCAGAATGCACAGAGAAATACAGCTCAATCTGCTGCTTCTTATATTTCAGGTCATCGTCCTTATTGGCAATGACGGCCATAATCAGCTTCTCATCCAAAAAAGCGGGCAGTTCTGCACTGTCCGCTTCATCGGTGACTGTTTCTTCTGCTGTCAGTTGTAAATCAGCTCGTTCAAGATCGTCTCCTCCGCTGAGTGCCGGATGCTGTTCATCAGCCCCGTCCACTTCATCGGGTCGCGGGCTTTCAGTTCCTCCGTCACGCCCTCGGCTTTCACCATCTGCGCCGTGATCTGCTCCATCCGGGACAAAGCCGTCTGTTCGATCTCCATCAGGTGCTGGTTCAGCTTCCCGGAGGTCAGCAGGTTGGTGTAGGCCACTCTGCGCTTCTGCTTCAGGTAAGTCCTGCGAAGCAATGCGTATTTCCCAAGGGGAACCTCCGGCTCCTGGGGCGGCAGAAGGTTCGGCAGACGATAGCCGTTCTGCATCGTGTATGTCAGTTCGTTCATCAAAATCGCTCCTTTCAGGCGGTGAGGTTTTCTTCTCAACCTCAGAATACTGGATATTGGGGTCAGGTGCAAATGTGCCATTTTGCCTTTCTGCCTGCCTTTGCAGGGCAAGGGCTGTCCGGGAGATTACGGAAAGGCACATCTGCCCAATATCTCCGGTTGCTGTGCCCAGGGCGTTCAGGGTTTCCGGGGTATTGAAATCCACAATATCCCGAAAATCATCATCGGTAAAATGCTCTGCCGGGTCAATTCCGCAGCGGGTCAGAAGCATAAAGCCAATACTGTTTTCCAATGCCCTGCGGTATTCCACCTCAATGTTCAGATCGTCCAGTTCCTCCAGAAAGCTGTCCTCTTTATAATGATGCAGCTCTGAGAGATAGTCCTCCATGTTGTCCTCCACGGCGTTTTTCGCCGCAGAAAGCAGTGCATTTGCCAAATCAAATTTATCGGCCAGTTCCCCAAAGTTACTTTCCAGTGTTTCAATCATGGCCGGTTCAAATTCCGGACGCATGGTCCATAGCGGCACAGGCCGGGAAAAGCGGCTTTCATGGGTGTCGGAAATATCAAAGTAGTATTTCAGTCGGGAGCGTCCGTTGGATTCTCCGTCAAAGACGGCAATGCCTGTTGCACCCCGGTTCACCCAACGCCCGAACCGCTGATTCCAGCCGCTTGCTCCTTCAATCGTCAGGACAGCGGTGGCGTCCGGGCGCTGGGCATAGACAAGCACCTGCTCGTCAAAGGGCAGCCGGAAGTTGCGACAGGCCGTGGTCAGGAAACCCTGCCATGCTTGGGGAGCCGATAAGCCAGCCACAGTGCGCTGGTATAATTCTGTGATGATTTCATATTTTCTCGCCATCCGATACACCTCCAGTCATGGCAAGGGATTGTAGTTTTAATGGGAACCGGGTTGAAGCTGATAGTGATACACCGTTACCGGCATATCCGCGTCCGCTGCGGCAAACAAAAGCTGCCAGAGCATCTCCACGGCTTCCTGTTCATAGAGGAAGCTGTCCACATACGCTCTGCCACTCAGATCGGTGCAGAGCCGGGAAAACCGAAGCCGCTTGTCTAATAGGTCATGGGCATCGTTGGCCAGCTCCGGCAACTCCCTGATTTCAGTGTTGTGCGCCAGAATAGATAAGAGCAAATCGAAGTTTTCGGGATTCAGCTTGATATGAACCGGGGGTAACTGTGCCATTTTTTCCTACCTTTCCACGGCTGCCGCCTGCCGCTGACGGGGAATAGAAAACCCGTAGACTTTAGCGATTTCATCTCCAAGTCTACGGGTGATTCGGGTAATGTCAGCGCGGGTCGCTGTGCCGTAATACAGTTTTTCTTTCAGATTGTCGATTTGAGACTGCCGCACACCGTCCTTGTAGGTGCGGTAGAGATAATGGTTGGTGCCGTCGTGGTGGATAGCGTCACAGCGCAGATCGCCCAACTTATCCACATACCAGGTGGAGTAATCGGTATCGGCATAAAGGCAGTCGCAGATTTTACCGCTGTGGATTTCCTTATAGCCCATGCGCCGCCCGTTCCATAGGCCCAGATCACCAATCACAAGAATGGGCTGGCTGAGCTGCACATCCAGATTCGTGCGCTCATCATCCAGATAATCACCGTTGATCTCATACATGAGCATAATGCGTTCCTGTTCAGATAAATCCGGATAATCAGCTTCCAGATCGTCTTTCCAATCCTCATAGTCCAGATCGTAATTGCTCCAGATAATGTGCCGTTCCTCTGTCATCGGGCATCACCCCGATTCCGTTCCTTTTTCGGTGGGTGCTTCTCCATATATTCCTGCAAGGTGGAATCCACGCCCTCATAATTCCAGTCCTTTTCCGGCTCAATTTCCCGATAGGCATTGCTGGAGGCGGCGTTTTTCTTCAATGCAATCGGCTGATTGGAGATCAGCGTTCCCCAATGATTGACCATGACCCAGTTGGCAATTTCACAGGGATCGCCCCGACCCTCGTCATCATGGCGTACCTCATAGCAGTACATCCCTTTGGGTACGGTAGCCCGGTCAACCCGCAGACAGGTAAACAGCATAGGCTTATCCAGAACGGTAACTTCTTCGTAGTCAATTTCCTTTGCATTGCTGCGGTACAAAGCGCTCATCGCTCCCACCCCCGATCTGGTTCTTTGCGAACAGCCTCGGTTTCAATGCTGCTGTCTTTCCAAAAGACATTGCCGTCATAATATGCCTGTTCCGCTTTCTGGATAGCTTCCTCTTTGCTTTTTGCCTCCACAACAACGCTGCCGTAACTGACTTCCTTCATGGAAACACAATATTTCATCTGGCATCACCTCTGTCTTTCTGCTTTGGACGGGCGGGCTGACCTTGCTCGTCATAATGCTTCGGGTCAGCGGCGGGCACCTGCCAGCCGAACATGGAACCGGCCAGCATAGCGGCAGCCTGCGCCTTGCTGACGCCCAGCTTGCCGTTATAATCCTCTGCCAGCAAGCGATTTTCCTCTTTGCTGCCCATGTCAATATCGGTCCGATAATACCCGGATTCGCCTTTCTTGACGATTACCAGTTCTCCGGTGCTGGGCAGAACGCCGTAGCACTGTTCCGGCAGGGAGGAGCGCAATGGGATGACCGTGCTGCCGTTTCGCTCCATCATCTCGGCAAACTGGCAGATGTGGTAAAGGCTGTCCCAGTTGGGATTGCCCACCTCCAAATGGCACTCGTCGATATACCAGCAAGCACGGTCAACCTTTTCCCCGTCCGCATAGGTGATTCGGATTTTATCGCCGTCCGGAATGCGGAACAGTTCCTTATAGTGCGGGTCTATGAAACGGATGCCTTTTTCCGCCTGCTTCAAATGACGGTCAAGCCATTTAGCTTCAAAGCACCAACAGTAAAAGTTATAATCTCCCTTGACCGGAATACAGCGCAGAAGATAGGCAAAGTTCCCGGTGTCAACGCGGAAGCCGTACTCCGTGGCGTAATTCCCCTCAAAGCCGCTATCCGGCTGGCTCCTGCCGTATTTCTGCATAGCAGAGCGTCCGGCCAGTACACCACCGTACCGTTCATCAAACCTAAGAGCGTTGATAACTTCATCAAACTCCGCCTTAAATTCAGCGGTCTTGCGGCTTTCCACCTCGTCAAACCAGGTGGTATGAAATCCGGTGCCGCTGCTGTCAAAATCGCCCCGCAGATAGCCAATGGCTCCGGTCTGCATGGTGAGCTGCTGGCTCTGGGCGTAGGTGTATTTTCGTTCTTCAGCCCGTAACGGGCGGATGGTCATATCCATTATCGTTCACGCTCCTTCTTTTTTGGCGGTTTCTGTTGCTCCTGCGACTGTCGTTTTGCATCCAAATACTGCACTTCTTCCTGTGCCCGCGCTACAAGGTCTTTCTGTGCAGCAAAATGGTCATCAAAATAATGGCCCCAATAATAATCCGTGCCATTGGAACATCTCCATGTCACATACATGGTGCCGTACTTGGTTTCATTCTGGCCAATCACAAATTCCGCACTGCCAACATGGACAGAATCGGTAATCACATAGCCCTCGTTGATTCTCTGCTCCATCACCGTGCCCCCTTATCTACAGCCTGTTTCTGCTTCTCTGTCTGCCGGAGTACCAACAAAAAATGCTGCACCCACTTGGGTTGATTCTCCGGCTCCAACACGCCGAGAATGTCCTGCCGCTCAAATCGGGCTTGCCGTCCCGAATAAACCTCGGTGCAATAAACCGCTGTACCACGGCTATGGGGAGAAGCACCAAAGCCACCGGTACACAGCTTGACCTGAGAGGTAGCCCTGCGGTATTCCGGGCGCAGTACCTCCGGCTTGATGACAATGACCTTTCCATTCAGATCATCGTCATAGCTGATAGGTGTGCAGCCCTCAGCGGTAATGGGCGCGTTGTCAATGCCTTGGATTTTCGGAGTTGATAGCTCGGCGCGGGTTTTCTGGCTCTGCTCCATAATCCGCTGACCATACAGTTCCATGATCTCCAGAAAATCGTCACTGCCAATCACATCGTAGTACCGCCCCAGAATAGCGTTACTCTCGTAATAGCCCACCATGTAGGGCAGACCATTTTCATCGGCCTCGTTCTGGCCGATCACGATTTCTCTGTCGCCAATATGCACCGCCTGGATGATTTCATAGTCACCAGCCATATGCTTTTCATCGTTCATAATCATTCCTCCGTCCTCTCTGCGGCGTTTCCATGTATTCCTGAAGATCATGCTCACAGGGCAGGTAAAGCCGCCCATTCTCTACACAACGGAACAGGTCACACTCCTTGTCTGGGGAAGCAGCATAGAAGGCGTCATGTGAATATGGGTATTTACTCTCATAGGCATAACCCGGCTCACAAATTCCTATCTCCCGGTCTATCCTTTGACGGCGGGAAATCCTGTAAAAATCATTTTCCGCAGCGGAGAATTGGCGTTCTGGGATAAAATGATACCCACCATATTCAAAGACCTCTTTACCCATCATGGACTATCCCCTCTCTTTCCTGTGCCGCTTTCATCAGTTCAGCCACCAATCGTCCCTTACGGACATTGTTCTGATCTGCCAGCACTCTGTTCTGAACACACAGCACCGCCCGAATCCCCGGAACCGTCACGCCAGGTATCTCCACCATCTCCTCCGGTGTCACTGTCAGGATGCGGATGGGCGAATATCCGGCATGGGAAAACACACGAAACAGCCGTTGTTCAAATCGTTCTTTCATACCTGTCAAATGCCTCCTTTCTTGAGGTATGTAAACGGGGCAGCTCGAAAGCCGCCCCAAGGTGTATTACTTTTTTCGATTACGGATGTTCAGAAATACAAGTGCGCCAGCGATCAAGGCGACCAGCGCAATACCAATGATGGTTTTCGGTTCCATGATTACTTCTCCTCCTTCTTCTTTTTCTTATTTTTCACTGCGAATACACCGCAGGCGGCAGCACCCACGGCAGCCACGCCCATCAGAGCCAGCCAGAGAGTGGGATTGCTGCTGTCGCCAGTTTTCGGAGTATCCCGCAGTTCATTGTGCATGGTAACGGTAGCGGTCTTTTCCGCAGAGATAGTCACAGTAGCAGCGGCGGGCAGCACATAGTTCTGAGATGCGCTGTCGGAGACTTCGCTGACGGTGTACTCGCCAATACGCAGGCCCTCAATCAGAATCTCGCCTTTCTTGTCGGTGGTGAACACCTGCTCATAGCCGCCCTCTCCGGTGACGCGGAAGGAGAAGCCCTCCACCTTGCCGTCCGAGGAGGTTTTGACGATTCTCAAGGCACCTTTCTGTGCCTGATTGATGAAGCATCCCTTGCCAGCCTCGTTTTCTACGGTCACGGCCTTACCATGCTCGGTGATAGAGAAATAGTAGGCGTTTTCGTCCAAATAGAAGCCCTCCGGGGCCTTGGTTTCCCTCACAAAATAGCCGCCGTAGGTCAGCTCGCTCATTTCATAGACGCCGGTACTGACCTCAGTGAGCGTACCCAGCCGCTCATCCGCGCCGTCCAGTTTCTCATCACCGTTGGTATCCCGGTAAATTTCAAACTCTGCGCCGGTCAGTTTGTTGTCCGGGTAGTCCGCGTCCACCTTGATAAGCTGCACAGTGCCGCGAATCAGGGTGTTCTCAATCTCTACCTCAACCACAGCGTCGTCTGCGTCAATGGTCACAGGGTAGGCATCCTCAGACAGCACATAACCAGTAGGCGCTTTGATCTCCCGCACCAGCCAGTTGCCGTAAGGCACCTGGGCAAAAGAAAAACTGCCGTCCTCGGCAGAGGTGGCAGTTACCAGCGCATTTTCTGTTGTAAATTCGGTGCAGTCGGTGTGGAATAGGCCAATCAGCGCACCATCCAGCGGATTGCCGCTGTCATCCTTTTTCAGCCCGTGAATTTCACCGTAAATCAGGTCGTTGCCAATGTCCTCGCCATCGTTTGCGATGATCTGCACCAGCGCGGTATCCTGTCCGGCATAGTCAAAGACCACCGGGTACTTGGTATCGGAGAGAATATAGTGGCTGTCGGTGGACAGCTCCTGCAAATAGTAGCTGCCCATAGGCAGGTCAGTACCGCAGTAACCGAAGCCGTCCATATCCACGGAGATGATCTCAATCAGACCGTCAGCCGGGATCACAGAACCGTCAGCGGCGGTCAGTTCCTCAGCGGCATACAGTCCGAAGGTCACAGCGGTGATTTCACCGTTCATGCCAATCTGGAAGTCCTCGTCCTGTTCCAGCGCCTTATTCAGAGAAACGGCCACCTTCTGGCGCTCATTATAGAAGCTGGCGGAAGTCTCGGTGATCTCCACCTCCTGACCGGCATAAACCAGCTCCACAGTACGAACCTCGGTATTCAGCATCATGCCGTAAGGTGCTTCCGTTTCTCGAATTTCATATTTGCCCAGGTACAGTGCCTTGCTTTCGGCCATACCGCTGTCATCGGTGGTGATTGTATCCACCACTTCACCGGCAGAGGCCCGGAGCGTACCATCCAGCGTATAGATGTCCTCGGCGGCGGTAATCTCATAAACAGCGCCGGGTAACCCCTGCACTTCATAAATAGGCTGGTAAGTGCCCTTATCCGTAACGGAAGCAAATACCTCGCCGGTCTTGCTGATTTTGACAATACCCTTCTGTGCCATGTTTTCCTTAATGACTTCCACCACGGTCACGGCGCTTTCTTCGGTGGCATCGTCTGCAGTCACATCAAAATACACCGGCTCTGTGTTCAGCACATAACCATAGGGGGCGGACACCTCCACCAGCGAATAACCGGAACCATATTCCAGAGTCTCCGGGGTAATCAGATAGCCCTCGTCATTGGTGTAGAAAGTGTCGATGGTGGTCACTTCCGGGTAGGTGAAAGTCATTTCCACCTTACTTCCATCCGGGCGATAAAGCTGGAAGCCTGCTCCCGCATAGGGAATTGTCTTGCCGGTTTCCGAATCCACCTTGATGATCTTGATATAGCTTTCAAAGTTTGCGTTGTTGGCAAGGTAGCGGTAAATCTGCCCGTCTTTTGCAATATACACATCAAAGTCGGCCAGCAGTTCCCGACCCTCCCAGCCAGACACCTGATGGACGGTGTAGATTCCATAAGGCAGGTCTTTGGTCTGAGCAAATCCGTTTTCATCACAGATGAGATAATCGCGCTCGCTGTCCCTGGCAGCATCGTAGCTGCCGGAAGATTTCAGATACACGGAAAACTCCGCACCTACCTCCGGGGTTTCAAGCTGGGTATCCCCATCGTCCGTGTGCTTAATGAGGGCGATTTTTCCCTTGATGACCTGCTCGGTCACATCATTGGAGGTATGATTGTACTCAACGGTATAAAGCTCCGGCTCCGCTCCCACATGGTGGGATGTGCCATCCAGCAGATAGCCCTCGGAAGGACTGATTTCCCGGATGCTCCAATCATCGCCACAGACATAGAAGCCTGTGGTAAACTGACCGTTTTCATCGGTGGTGTAGCTGTCTATAAGCTGGTCGCCTTTGTAAACGCCATAGACGGCTCCGGCAAGAGAAGCATCCCCCTGGGCAGAACCGGTTTCCACATCACTCTTGGTAACGGTAGCCTGCCACTTTTTCAGAATGTTCGTGAAGCTCTTATTGGTGACAGTATTCCACTCAATCGCCGCGGTCTGACTGTCGGGAATCACATAACGAACCGGCGTGTCCACTTCCTCCAGCGTATAGCCGGTGCCAATCAACACATCGTTAAAATAGGCTTTACCCTCGCTGTCGGTTACGGCATATTCGTCCACAGCAAGACCTGAAAGAGAAGTGCCGTACAGGTGGAACTTCATACCCTCTACCAAACCGTCCTCGCTGGTCTTTGTTACAACAAGATCGCCGCGCTTTAGTACATTGTTGAAGGTAACAGTGCTGGTCTGGCCGCCAATGATGGTCACACGCTGGGTATTCTGCGGCTCATAGCGGTCGTACCCCTGCTCGGTGACAGTATAAACACCGGGAGCCAGCCCCTCCAGATTGATGGTGCCGTCGCTGCCTGTGGTAACGGTTTTGTTGATGCCGTTGCCCTCGATGGTGAAACGGATACCGGACACCACACCGTCCTCAGAGGTCTTTTTCAGGGACAGATTGCCGGTAGGCGTTTCGACATTCAGAGATGCTGTCACATGGTCTGCGTTTTCTACGCCAATAACTACATCCTGCAAGCTGTCATCACCATAGGCGATCAGCCGGGCGCTTTCACTGACCGTGGGGATATTGCTGCGGGTGGCGGTAATGCGAACAGAACCATCCAGCGCTTCGGAGGAAGTCAGCGTCAGAGTATTGCCGGACTTGGAGATACGCACCCGGCTGTCTGAGCTGGTGAAGCTGTATTCAGACAGAACGCCGTTGCTGTCCGTCAGAGTCAGGGTGTAGGCTCCGTCCTTATATTCCAACTCTCTGGAACCGCCGTTCATAAAGCTGGGCACTGTGGTGTGCCGGTTCAACAGGGACACGATCTGGTCATAGGCTGCCGCCGCGCCGCTGTTGGGATAGCTGGAACCAAAGTGCAGCGAATAAACCGTGGTGTTGGTCTGCGTAAAAGAGCCGGTGGAATTGCGGCATCCCGTCACAAACTCCCACACGAGGGTCTGGGTTGCCATCCAGATTTCATCGTCACTGCCGCTCAGATTACCCCGGTTGCCCTGATAACCATACAGCAGAGCCAGTCCAACAGCCTTTTTCTGACTGGCTGAAAGAGCATTCCAGGTTTCGGAAGAACTCTCTCTCAGCGTATCTCCGGTCTTCAAGGGAACACCAGGCTGGATGCAGAAGGCGGTGTTGCCGTCCACATACATCCGATACTTAATAGTTCCAGTTCCTCCGGCATGATAGCCGTTGATGTCTGCTCCGGAATTGTAGTACATGATATTGCCACCCGCATCGTAGGTGCGGGTAAAGGTGATGGTTCCCACATCGCCTGTTGCCGCAAAAGCGTTCATTGGCAACAGGGACAAAACTGTGACCGCAGCCATGACCATAGCTGCGGCCTTCTTGAAAATCTGTTTGAGTTTCATGTGTCCAAATCCTTTCTTGAATTTTTATCGGCTGAAAGACAAATCCCAGCCGTGGTGAACTTCCCCAGCTATCCATGAAGTACCGCCGATAGATACTCTCTTTTTCGGCTGGTACAGCAGGTTTAGAGGGGGTGAGGTGTGGAGAGGGGGAGATTACCGGAAAAGTTTTACATCCAAATGGCAGACCTTCCCCCTGGTGGACAATCATCGTTCCATGTCCCGCTGGCGTTTACGGTACAGCTCCAGTGCCTTTACAATGGTGTCCTCAATCTTCTGCGCGGGCGTCCCCGGCGCAAAATACTTGCTGATCCGCTCCTTGGGCATACGGAATTGCTCTTTTTGGTTGCCCTTTTCCTCCTGCATGATGGAAAGCAGCACATTTTCATCCAGCTTGCCATTTTGGGAAAACTGCCGCATTTTGATAGCCTGGGCATGGGAGGGGGTGCAATCCTCGCTCTGCATGATTTCCAGCAGGCTTTGCTGCTCTGTTTCAGTCAGGTAGGAAAGCTCCACCGCTGGCCGCATTGCCACTTGCAAGGTGTCTTTTTCCCGGAGAACGGAGTTGTCCACCAGTTCCAGAATACCGGGGATAAGGTGGGTTAGGCGGATATAGCGTTGAATCTGAGAGTCGCTGTCGGGAGATTTCTGTGCTAATGCTTCTCGTGATGTGATACCGAAATTCTGCCCCACTGGGGCAGGATTTCCTTTGCTCGGTCTGCCAGCCTGTCGCTTCATCGCATCCAGCTTCATCTTATAGGCAAACGCCTTTTCTGACGGCAGTATCTGTTCCCGCTGGAGATTGGAGTCCACCATGATAATAACGGCTTCCTCATCCGACAGTTCTCGAACGATACATGGTACAACAGTCTTGCCTGCCAGCTCACTGGCTGCCTTGCGCCTGTGACCAGCTACCATTTCATAACCGCCCTCTGACCTTGGACGAACCAGCGCGGGGACAAGTACGCCGTACTGCTTCACGCTGTCTGCCATCTCTGTCATGCTTTCATCCATGCGGACATGAAAAGGGTGATTGGGAAAGTCGCTGATTTCTGTCAGCGGAATCTCCTGCACACGCTCCCGCTTCGCGTCCTCGCGCTCAGCCTCGGTGGTAAACAGGCTATCTACATTCAGCAGATCGGCCACGCTGTTTTTCGCCAATCTCCATCACCTCCTTCACAAGCCCACGATACGCATCCGCCGCACGCCCTCTGGGTTCATGCAAAAAGATGCTCTTGTCTGCCGTGCTGATTTCCGCCAGCCTTACCGTTGCAGGAATAACGGCGTTCAGGACGGGCAAATGTTTCCCGTAGCTCTCCCGAACCGATTTGACCACATCCTTGCGGAAGTTGGTCTCATTGGCCATAGTCAGAAATACGCCGCCCACCTTCAGGGTGGGGCGAATCTGACGCTTGATGCTCTGTACCGTGCCGATCAACTCCGTCATGTCCTCAGCGGCCAGATAGTCTGCCTGCACCGGAATCAGCACATGATCCGAAGCAGCCAGCGCGTTGATAACCAGCATACCGAGAGAGGGACGGCAATCCAGCAGTACATAGTCATAGTCCTGCTTCACGCTGTCCACATACTGCCGCAGTACCGTTTCCCGGCTCATAACATTCACCAGCCCGGTTTCCACGGCGGTCAGGGAGCGATTCCCCGGCACAAAGTCAAAGCCCTCCCGATGATGCTGGATTTCCGGGTGTCCATCAGGCGGGATGCCGCTGATTACATCGTTCATGACATTGCCCAGCGTTTGGGGTAGCTCATGAGGCTTACGAAGGCCCAGCATCTTGGTCAGATCGCCCTGGGGGTCTACATCCAACAGCAGGACTTTCTTGCCCTCCATAGCCAGCCCAGCGCCGATACAGTACACACTGGTACTTTTTCCAACGCCGCCTTTTTGGTTTGCCACGGAAATCACCTTTGTTTTCGCCATAACAGGTTCCTCCTTTACATAGATTTAGCCGCCTGCGTCACAGGGCTCCCAAAAAGTCGCAAGACTTTTTGGGAAAAGGAACCGCAGCGGAGTAAATGAGCTTTCGTGTTTATACGGAAGCGAATGCTGCGGAGCTTGCGGTGACGCGACGGCTATGTACGGAAATGAAAAAAGGCCGTCTACTCTTTTTACAGAATAAACGGCCAGCTTCAGTTGGGGTTATGTAATTTTGAATTTCTTTATGGGCGCTTCCGTGACTTTCACAATCAGCTCATCCACGCAGTCGGTATAGCGGCCTTCACGGATGAGGGCATTTTTCAGGCGGATCAGGCTCTGCAGCACCACGCTGGTTTCTTCGGCGTTCAGATATAAATAGCGTTTCTGTTTTCTCATCATAGCGTTCAGACCTCCTTGTGTCTCCATCATATAAAGGAAGCAGGGGAGACGCAAATGTGAGAACACTAAAGTCCAAGGGTAAACCATATAAACTCGATTTGAAAATATCAGATTTGGTCAAATCCAGCGAAACCCTATCAACCGTACCCGCCGCATTTTTCATGTCATCTTCGCAGAACAGCAGGACGAAAATTGAGGCTCAAAATCGGGTCGATCAGCCCTCTTGGTTGCCCCATTTTTTAATCAAAACGGGTTCAAAAAGGCCGGTTGCCCCATTTTTAATCAGGAAAAACCGGGTTAAAGAGGGTCAAATTTCGTCAAAATCAGCGAAACCGAATCAAAGAAAATCATATAAGAAAAACCCCGGAAATGGCGTATTTCCGGGGTTTTTGAGCATTTTCGATTGTAAAAATCCAGCCGATTAACGCTTGCTGAACTGCGGCGCGCGACGGGCTGCCTTGAGGCCGTACTTCTTCCGCTCCTTCATACGAGGATCGCGGGTCAGGTACCCGGCCTTCTTCAGGATGGTGCGGTACTCAGGATTCATGCCCAGCAGAGCGCGGGCGATGCCGTGACGGATGGCGCCGGCCTGGCCGCTGACGCCGCCGCCGGAGACGTTGGCCACGATGTCCACCTTGTCCACATTCTCGGTGGCGACCAGAGGCTGACGTACCACCAGCTTCAGGGTCTCCAGGCCGAAATAATCGTCCATGCTGCGGCCGTTGATGGTGATGCTGCCGGTGCCGCCCTCATAGACCCGCACCCGGGCCACGGAGGACTTCCGACGGCCGGTGCCATACAGGTAAGGCTTCTTGCTCTGATACATAATCGATTACCTCCTTAGTCCACGGCGATGGGCTTCTGCGCAGCCTGCTGGTGCTCAGCGCCCTTGTAAACGCGCAGCCGGGTCAGGGCCTTGGCGCCCAGGCTGTTCTTCGGCAGCATACCCTTCACGGCCAGCTCCATCACGAAGTCGGAGCGCTTGGCCATCATGGTGCCGTACTGAATCTCCTTCAGACCGCCGGTCCAGCCGGAGTGATGACGATAATACTTCTGCGTTGCCTTCTTGCCGGTGAGGACAGCCTTGTCGGAATTGATGACGATGACGAAGTCGCCGCAATCCACATGGGGGGTGTACTCAGGCTTATTCTTACCGCGGAGCAGGTCGGCGGCAGCCACAGCGGTCTTGCCCAGGGGCTTGCCAGCTGCATCCAGGACGTACCATTTACGACCGGCCACGTCCGTCTTTGCCATGTAAGTGGACATATACAAACCTCCAAATATGATTTCAAACCATGTTGTTCTGCAAAAGCGCCGGGGCCGCGAGTGGGAGGCACGGCCACAGCATCTTTATTTATACCACAGGGGCCGGGATTCGTCAAGCGGAAAATCGGAAAAAATCTATGGAGCAGGGGCTGAGCTTTAAAATTCTCTCGTTTTCTCTCATATCCTCGCGTTTCCTCGTTTTCAATTTTTAAATTCGGCATGGCGGCCCGCCCCGTTCCGGCGGCTTCGCCCACAGCGGCCGGTTTTTGTCGGACAAATCCGCAAATTTGGGGCTTGTGCTTTTCGTCCAAACAGGGTATACTACAACTTGATAAAGAGGGAGTAGTTGGCGCGCCCCGGCGCGTTGCCCCGGTCGTCATCACGCTGGCCTGCGCCAGCCGGACGGAGCGCGAAGTAACGAGACTTTTATCGCATTTTTCAGTATGCGGTGAGGGTCTTTTTTTCCGCCTCGCTGCGAAGGAAAGGAATGGTTTTTATGTATCAAAGAACCCCTGCGGCGCATCTCCCCCCTGCGGAGTCCGCGCAGCCTGATGTACAGGGAGGGCTGCCGGTATGCTGATTCCCGTGTTATTGTTTGCGGTGGGGCTGGTGCTGCTCATTAAGGGCGGGGACTGGTTCGTGGACGGGGCCACCGGCATCGCCCGGCGGTTCCATCTGCCGGAGCTGCTGATCGGGGCCACGGTGGTCTCCATCGGCACCACCCTGCCGGAGGTGATGGTTTCCACCACCTCCGCCATCTCCGGCCACAGCCAGATTGCCTACGGCAACGCCATCGGCTCCGTCATCTGCAATACGGCGCTGATTGCGGCGCTGACCATCGCCATCCATCCCTCCAGGGTGGACCCCAGGACGCTGCGGACGCCGGTGATTTTCTTCTTCACCGCGGCCATCTTCTATGCGGTAGTGGCCTACACCACCGGGTATTTCAGCCGCCTGGTGGGTATCCTGCTGCTGGTCATCTTTGTGGTCTACATGGTGCTGACCGTCCGGGAGATGCGCGGCAGCCCGCAGCCGGCGGAGCCACCCCAGGAGGCCCAGGAGGAGGACAGCCCCATGTGGAAGCTCCTTCTGCTGCTGGTGGTGGGCGCGGTGCTGATTGCCATTGGCGCGGACCTGCTGGTGGATAACGGCACCCTGATCGCCCAGGCCCTGGGCGTGCCGGAATCCGTCATCGCCCTGACCCTGGTGGCCCTGGGCACCTCCCTGCCGGAGCTGGTGACCGCTATCACCTCCCTGGCCAAGGGCCACGGCGCCCTGTCCCTGGGCAACGTGATCGGGGCGAACCTGTTCAACCTGGTGCTGGTGTGCGGCGTGTCCATCACGGTGTCCCCCTTCAGCATCCCGGAGAACTCCACCCTGTTTGGCGTCAACTCCTCCCTGGTGGTGGATGTGCCGGTGATGTTCCTGGTGATGATTCTGCTCACCGTCCCGTCCCTGCGAAAGGGCAAGCTGACCCGGTGGCAGGGCTTCACCCTGCTGGCCATTTACGCAGCCTTCTGCGTGTTCCAGTTCACTATGGCGTAAGCGGACAACTCCAAAACAGAACAACAGGCGCTGAACCGGCGGAGTTTCTGCCGGTTCGGCGCTGTTTGTTTTCCCCTGCACCACTCTGTAGTAGAGCGTGAAAACAAAAACTTTACTTCATTCAACCATCGCGAAATGCCACCGGAATTGCCTGTGATGCTGTTCAGGCAGGAAAATAGCTTCTGTTTTTGCACCCGCGTGTGTAGGGGCGCTTTGTGCGCCCGGGTGGCCTTTCCTCCTTGGAAAGGCGGGTGAAAGGAAACGGGTTTTGCCCTCACGGTGGGCCTCCTTAGAGAACGTTCTCTGTCGAGACTTTGCCCGGCCTTCCCTGCCGGGAAGCGGGGCCTACTTTTCTCGATTCGTCGAGAAAAGTAGCAAAAGAGGACGACTCAAGAGGGGGACCTGCGGCCCCCCTCTTGAGAATCTCCCCGTATCCCGTTGGCGGCTCCGCCTCGCATCTCAATTAAAGTGGTCTGTCAGGTAACAAACGATGTAATTTCTAACTGGTGAGACTGCCGCCGATGGCGGCTGGCAGGGATTGCCGCCCACGTTTCTGCCTTACGGCGGAACGGGCGGCAATTTTGTTGCCCTTTGGTTGCGGAAATCTGACTGTACAACTACGTTATTCCCCTCGATCCAGGATAGATTGTATCTTAAGCTTATGACATTACCCTGAAAGGGCGTAAGTGCCGCGAAGTGGTAGCGCTGGCTGGCCGCGAGGCCAGACTGAGGAGCTTCTTTGGTATATTTGACCGAAAACTTGATTTCTATGCTGTCCCCATGATTTTGATTGCACATCCTCCGAAATTCTGATATGATAGAAACAGAGGAAATTCGTGCAGGAGGTGGCAGCTCATGGTGGTATCCGTGCGCAGCCTGGGGCTTTACGGCATTGCGGGCTATGAGGTGACGGTGGAGTGCGACACGGCCAGCGGCCTGCCCGCCTTCGACGTGGTGGGCCTGCCGGATGCGGCGGTGAAGGAGGCCCGGGAGCGGGTGCGCTCCGCCATTAAAAACCGGGGCTATCAGTTCCCCATCGGCCGGGTGACGGTGAACCTGGCCCCTGCCGGGCGGCGGAAGGAGGGGACGGTCTACGACCTGCCCATTCTGCTGGGGATCCTGCTGTCCACCGGTCAGCTGTCGGCGGATGTCAGCGACATGGCCTTTGTGGGGGAGGTTTCCCTGTCCGGTCAGCTCCGGGGCGTCCGGGGGATGCTCCCCATGGCGCTGGCGGCCCAGCGGGCGGGCATCCAAAGCCTGTTTGTGCCGGAGCAGAACGCCCCGGAGGCCGCCCTGGCGGAAGGGATCACCGTCTACCCGGTGCAGGACTTTGCCCAGCTGGTGGCCCACCTGTCCGGCGGGGCGCAGATTCAGCCGACGAAGGCGGTGATTCCCCCCATGGGCAGCGGCTTCCCCCTGGACTACGCCGATGTGAAGGGCCAGGAAAACGTGAAGCGTGCCCTGGAGATCGCCGCCGCAGGCAACCACCACATTCTGATGGTGGGCCCGCCGGGCTCCGGCAAGTCCATGATGGCCAAGCGCCTGCCCTCCATCCTCCCCGACATGACCCGGGAGGAGGCCATGGAGAGCACCGAGCTGTGGAGCGTCTGCGGCCTGCTGGACGAGCAGCACCCCCTCCTGACCACCCGGCCCTTCCGCTCTCCCCACCACACAGTCTCCACGGCGGCGCTGGCCGGCGGCGGCAGCTTCCCCCGGCCCGGGGAGGTCAGTTTGGCCCACAACGGGGTGCTGTTCCTGGACGAGGCGCCGGAGTTCTCCCAGGCGGCGCTGGAGGTGCTGCGCCAGCCGCTGGAGGACGGGAAGGTGCAGATCTCCAGAGTGTCCGGCACCATGAGCTTCCCCAGCCGCTTCATGCTGGTGTGCGCCATGAACCCCTGCAAGTGCGGCTGGTACGGCCACCCCACCCGCCGCTGCACCTGCGCCCCTGTGGAGCGGCAGCGGTATTTGAAACGGCTGTCCGGCCCCCTGCTGGACCGCATTGATTTAAAGGTATACGTCCACGACCTGCCCTTTGAGGATTTGGCCCAGACCCGGCCGTCGGAGTCCTCCGCCGACATCCGCCAGCGGGTGAACCGGGCCAGGGCCGTCCAGCAGGCCCGGTTTGCAGGCACCGGCCTGACCTGCAACGCCGACATGACCACCACGGAGCTGCGGCAGTACTGCCAGCTGGACCAGGAGAGCCTGGAGCTGGTACGGGGAGCCTTCGAGACCTACCACCTGACCGCCCGGAGCTATGACCGGCTGCTGCGGGTGGCCCGCACCATCGCCGACCTGGCCGGGGAGGAGCGCATTGGAATGCTCCACCTGGCGGAGGCGCTGCAATACCGCACGGCGGACTCCCTGCTGCAAAGCTGACTTTTCCAATCCTGTCAAAATTTCAGGGAAACTTATAGGTATATTTCTGAAAAAATAGACAATTACAGCTTGACAAAGGGCTGGCGAGGGCATATAATGACTTATAACGAGGCCCTATCCAGTGGCCTGCTGTGCCCTTGTTTTATTACTCCCTGGGCATATTCGGAGGGAGGGAAAATAGAATGTCAGAGGTCCGAGTGAGAGACGGTGAGTCTTTGGACAACGCTTTGAAGCGTTTCAAGCGCAGCTGTGCGAAATCCGGTGTGCTTGCAGAGGTTCGTAAGCGTGAGCATTATGAAAGCCCCAGCGTAAAGCGTCGCAAAAAGTCTGAGGCTGCCCGGAAGAATCGTAAGAGATATTATTGAGTTCGTCCGAAGCGTCCAACGCCCCCTGAGCCTGCGCTCAGGGGGCGTTTTCTGTCAGGGGGCGTACTCCCAGGGGACGATGGCGAAGCGCAGGCCCAGCTGCCGGGCCAGATTCAGCTTCTCCCGGACGCTGCCCGGGTTGTCGAACAGGATGAAGTGGGGCATCCCCTGCTGCAAAAAGGTGAAGTAGTGGGCGCAGAGCTCGCCAGAATAGAACACGTTGGGCCGCCGGGTGCGCTGCAGGGCTTGCAGCTCCTCCCCGGTCAGGGGGCGGCCCTGTCCGTCGGCGGCGGGAAGGGTGAAGTCCTCCGCCATGGGCTCCACGGCCAGCGTCACCCGGGGCAGGCCGTAGGCGGCGACGGCGTCGCTGAGCCGTGCCTTCAGCGACCCGCCGGACAGGGCGGAGGAAATCAGCACATTGCTGTGGGGCGCGGCCTCCCCGCACCACTCCGGCACCCACAGCTCCAGCCCCTTCCCGGTGATTGCCCCGTCCAGGGCGGCCAGACAGCGGCCGGCCGCCTCCAGGGGGCGGCGCTGCAGATCCAGCCAGACCCCAATGGCCCCACGGGCGGCGGCCTCACGCTGCACCTGGCGGCAGAGGTATTGGGGGTTCCCCGTCAGGGCAGTGCCGTTGTCGGTGACGGTCAAAATCCCGCCCCGGAGGTCGGGGACGGCCTGGATACGCTGGAGGGAAGGCCCCGGGCCTATGCGATAGGCGGGCGGGGCCAGAATCCCCTCCCGCTGCCGCAGCTGCTCCGCCTCGGCAGGCGGGACGGAGAAGATCAGGCGAAATTTGCTGTCCATGTACGTTTCCCCCTTGAGTTTGGCCCGAAGAATTGATATACTATTCTATGTGTGCGCAGCACGGAGATATGACAATGAGGTGAAGGGTGTGTCCCTGAATTTGATTCCCGACCGGGTGGAAAACAGCATTTACGACCTGGATTTTGCTGCCCTGTACCGGGGCGGCGTCCGGCTGCTGCTGGCGGACCTGGACAACACCGTGGCCCGCTACCACCAGCCGGAGCCGGACGAAGCCCTCCGCCGCTGGCTGGAGGAGGCGAGAGGGGCGGGGCTTGAGGTGTTCGTCCTGTCCAACGGCCGCCGCCCCGCCAGGAGCAAACGCTTCTGCGAGAGCTGGGGGGTCCCCTATCTCAGCCACGCGGGGAAGCCCCACCGCCGGAGCTTTGACCGGGCCTTCGCCCTGACCGGCGTGACGCCGGAGCAGGCCGTCATCCTGGGCGACCAGATTTTCACCGACGTCTGGGGCGGGCACAACGCGGGCATCCGGGCCATCCTGATTCGCCCCATCGCCCTGGACAGCTCCTTCCGCGTCCTGCGCTACGGCGTCGAGGCCCCCTTCCGGGGGCTGTGCGCCCTGAGGGGGAATCGGATATGAGTGAGCAGGCCCTGTTCGGCGTGGCCGGGAACTCGGATACGTTCACAAAAGCCGTGTCCAAATCCAGCGCGGACGCCCCGGCCTGGCTGAGCTCCATCGGGCTGGATGCCTACGAGTACCAGTGCGGCAAGGGCGTCCATGTGGGGAAGGAGACGGCGGAGAAAATCGGCCGAAACGCCGCCCAGGCGGGCATCCAAATCTCCCTCCACGCCCCCTACTTCATCAACCTGGCCAACCCTGACCCGGCAATGCTGCAAAAGACCATCGGTTATGTGACGGCCTCCTGCCAGGTGGCCCTGTTCCTGGGGGCACAGCGCATCGTGATTCACTCCGGGGCGCTGATGAAGCGGAGCCGCCGGGAGGCGCTGGACATCGCAAAGGGTTCTTTGCAGGAGCTCCTGCGGGTCTGCGACGACCTGGGCTACGGCGGCCTGACCCTCTGCCCGGAAACCATGGGAAAAATCAACCAGCTGGGGGATTTGGACGAGGTGCTGGAGCTGTGTGCCCTGGATGAGCGGCTGCTGCCCTGTGTGGACTTCGGCCACCTCTACGCCCGCTCCCTGGGGGCGCTGGAGGGTGAGGCGGCCTGCGAGCGGATGCTGGACCGCATGGCGGCGGTGCTGGGGGAGGAACGGGCCTCCCGGTTCCACAGTCACTTTTCCCACATTGAATACACCCCGAAGGGCGGAGAGAAGCGGCACCTCCGCTTCTCCGACGGCCAGTACGGGCCGGATTTCGCCCCGCTGGCGCAGGCCATCGCCCGGCGGGGGTGGCATCCCACCATCATCTGTGAGAGCGCAGGCAGCCAGAGCGAGGACGCTTTGGAGATGAAGGCGTGCTATCTGGCGGCCTGCCGGGAAACTGCTGCATCCCGCGAAAGCGGTGATACGATAGAACGATAAGAAGGAGTGCGAACTATGAACCATCTGAATCAAATCGCAGCCCAGCTGCCGGAGTACGGTCTGGACGCCATGCTGATCACCAGTGAGCCGGGGGAGTTTTACGCCATCGGCTTCCGGGGCGAGGGCACCGTCATCGTCACGGCCAGGGGGAACTATTACTTCACCGACTCCCGCTACATCGAGGCCGTGGAAAAGCTCTGTCTGCCGGCAGAGGTCACCATGATCGGCAACGGCCGGGGCCACATGAGCCTGACGGCGGAGGTGCTGAACCGGTGCGGCCTCCGGAAGGTGGGCATTGAGGAGCAGTATCTGACAGTGGCCTCCTTCCGGGCCATGACGAAGCAGTTCCCGGAGACTGTGGAACTGGTGCCTGCCGGAAAGCTGCTGACCACCCTCCGGGCGGCCAAGGACGAGGAGGAGCAGGCCGCCATGAAGGAGGCCCAGCACATCACCGACCAGGCTTTTGACAGGATTCTGAACGACATCAAGCCCGGCGTGAAGGAGTGCGAAATCGCCGCAAAGCTCACCTATTACCAGATGCTGCTGGGGGCAGAGAAGAACTCCTTTGACCCCATCGTGGCCTCCGGCCCCAACGGCAGTATGCCCCATGCGGTGCCCGGTCAGAAGGAGATTCAGAAGGGCGAGTTCGTCACCATGGACTTCGGCTGCATCTACCGGGGCTACTGCTCCGACATGACCCGCACCGTCTGCGTGGGCCAGCCCACCGAGGAGATGAAAACGGTGTACTACACCGTGCTGGAGGCCCAGGAAGCCGCCATCGCCATGAACCGCGCCGGTGTGCCGGGCTGCGACGTCCACAACACCGCCATGGCAGTGCTGGAGAGGGCAGGCTACGGCGACAAGATGGGCCACGGCTTCGGCCACAGTCTGGGCATTGAAATTCATGAGGAGCCCAGGGCCAGCGCCGCCAACCGGGAGCCCCTGCCCCTGAACTGCATGATCTCCGAGGAGCCGGGCATCTACCTGCCCGGGAAGTTCGGCGTCCGCATCGAGGACGTGGTGCTGCTGAAGGAGGACCGCTGCATCGACATCACCCACGCTCCGAAGCGGGAGCTTATCATCCTGTAACAAAAAGATTTCCGTCATTTTGATGGGGAAAACCGGGAGAAACCCGCGGAAATCTTCCCATAATTTCCTTGACACAGCGTTCAATGCGTGCTAAAATGTAAACTTGCGTAGGGCTGCGAACCCACTGATGAGGGAGCGAAAACACTTGATTTCCCAACTGAAAACAGGAAAAAGCGTCGTTGGTCTGAAGCAGACCCGAAAGGCGGTGACCGGCCGCAGGGCGGAGCGCGTGTTCTACGCCCTGGACGCTGACCCCGCCGTCACCGACGCCCTGTTGGCCCTGTGCCGGGAATATGACGTGCCCTGTGAGGCGGCTCCTTCCATGCGGGAGCTGGGCCAGGCCTGCGGCATCAAAGTCGGGGCCGCAGCCGCCGCACTGGTGAGCGCATGACGCCTGCCGGGAATAATTTGCTTTTAACGGAATAAAAACCCCGGATTCCGTTAAAAATAGAATCATCTGTCAGGAAAGGAGGAAACACTATATGCCTACTTTTAACCAACTGGTTCGTAAGGGAAGAAGCACGACTGTTTACAAGTCCACCAGCCCCGCACTCCAGAAGGGCAAGAACACTCTGAAAGATCGGGAGACCGACCTGCCCTCCCCCCAGAAGCGCGGCGTCTGCACCGCAGTCCGTACCGCCACCCCCAAGAAGCCGAACTCCGCACTGCGGAAGATCGCCCGTGTGCGTCTGTCCAATGGCTATGAGGTCACCGCTTATATCCCCGGTGTCGGTCATAACCTGCAGGAGCACTCCGTCGTCATGATTCGCGGCGGCCGTGTCAAGGACCTGCCCGGCGTTCGTTACCACATCATCCGCGGCACACTGGATACCCAGGGCGTCAACGGACGGATGCAGGCCCGCTCCAAGTACGGTGCGAAGCGTCCCAAGGCCAAGAAGAAGTAATTCTTTTCGCCGCAGCATTTGAAACTTTTGCGCATTTGCGCAAGGCAAACGCCTTGCCATGATGTTTATTCATAGATTGGAGCCGTTGGCTCCATGGGTAAATTTCAGGCAGGCACAGGGGCGGCCCCGCCGCCCGGACACGGAAGTGACTCACTTTCGAGTACCTATGAAATCATTTTAATATGAAGGAGGGAAGTAAAGTGCCCAGAAGAGGAAATGTACCCAAGCGGGAGATTCTGCCCGATCCTGTTTACCATTCTGTGCTGGTCACCAAGCTGGTCAACAGCGTTATGCTGGATGGCAAGAAGGGTGTGGCGCAGAAGGTTGTATACGGCGCTTTCGACATCATCCAGGAAAAGACCGGCAAGGACGGTCTGGAGGTGTTCCAGGCGGCAATGGAGAACATTATGCCCAGCCTGGAATGCAAGAGCCGCCGCGTGGGCGGTTCCAACTATCAGGTGCCCATTGAGGTGCGCCCTGCCCGCCGTCAGACCCTGGGTCTGCGCTGGCTGACCACCTACGCCCGCAACCGCGGCGAGGCCACCATGAAGGAGCGCCTGGCCGGCGAAATCATGGACGCCGCCAACAATACCGGCAGCGCCGTGAAGAAGCGCGAGGACGTCCACAAGATGGCCGAGGCCAACAAGGCCTTTGCCCACTATCGCTGGTGATAACGTCCCCATTGATTCGATTCGATTTGAGTTTAAGGAGCAATTTTAATGCCTAGAAAAACAAGTCTGGAAAAGACCAGAAATATCGGCATCATGGCTCATATCGACGCAGGCAAGACCACAACCACAGAACGTATTCTCTACTACACCGGTGTCAATTACAAGATTGGTGAGGTGCATGACGGCGCCGCCACCATGGACTGGATGGTTCAGGAGCAGGAGCGGGGCATCACCATCACCTCTGCTGCCACCACCTGTTTCTGGCGTGACCACCGTATCAACATCATTGATACCCCGGGCCATGTGGACTTCACTGTGGAGGTCGAGCGTTCCCTGCGTGTGCTGGACGGCAGCGTAACCGTCCTGTGCGCCAAGGGCGGCGTCGAGCCTCAGTCTGAGACGGTCTGGCGTCAGGCTGATAACTACCATGTGCCCCGCATGATTTACGTCAACAAGATGGACATCATGGGCGCCAACTTCTACCATGTCCTGGACATGGTGCATGAGCGCCTGAAGGCCAACGCCGTGGCCATCCAGCTGCCCATCGGCGCTGAGGCGGACTTCCGCGGCATCATCGACCTGATCGAGATGAAGGCCGATGTCTACTATGACGATATGGGCAAGGATATGCGTATCGAGGAGATTCCCGAAGATATGCTGGAGAAGGCCCAGGAGTATCGTCAGAAGATGCTGGACGAGATCGCCGACGTGGACGATGACATCATGATGATGGTGCTGGAAGAGGAAGAAGTTCCGGTGGACATGATCAAGGCCGCCATCCGCAAGGGCTGCATTGACAACAAAATCGTTCCCGTCGTCTGCGGCACCTCCTACCGGAACAAGGGCGTGCAGAAGCTGCTGGACGCCATCGTGGACTATATGCCTGCCCCCACCGACATCCCCGCCATCAAGGGTGTCAACCCCGAGACCGACGCGGAGGAGGAGCGGGAGTCCGACGACAGCGCCCCCTTCAGCGCCCTGGCCTTCAAGATCATGACCGACCCCTATGTGGGCCGCCTGACCTTCTTCCGGGTGTATTCCGGCCAGCTGGATACCGGCTCCTCCGTGCTGAACTCCACCAAGGGGAAGCGGGAGCGGATCGGCCGTATCCTCCAGATGCACGCCAACCATCGTGAGGACATCGAGAAGGTCTACTCCGGCGACATCGCCGCCGCCGTGGGCCTGAAGAACACCACCACCGGCGACACCCTGTGTGACGAGAATCACCCCGTTATCCTGGAGTCCATGGAGTTCCCGGAGCCGGTTATCCGCGTCGCCATCGAGCCCAAGACCAAGGCCGGTCAGGAAAAGATGACCGTGGCGCTGATGAAGCTGGCGGAGGAGGACCCCACTTTCAAGACCTACACCGATGAGGAAACCGGTCAGACCATCATCGCCGGCATGGGCGAGCTGCATCTGCAGATCATTGTGGACCGTCTGCTCCGTGAGTTCAAGGTGGAGGCCAACGTGGGTGCCCCCCAGGTGGCCTACAAGGAGACCATCCGCAAAAAGGTGGACCAGGAGACCAAGTACAAGCGCCAGAGCGGCGGCAGCGGCCAGTACGGCCACGTCAAGATCATCGTGGAGCCCAACGAGTCCGGCAAGGGTTACGAGTTCACCAACGCCGTGGTGGGCGGCGCCATCCCCAAGGAGTTTATCCCTGCGGTGGACGCCGGTATCCAGGGCGCACTCCAGGCCGGCGTGCTGGCCGGCTACCCGGTGGTGGACGTGAAGGTCACGCTGTACGACGGCTCCTATCACGAGGTGGACTCCTCTGAGATGGCCTTCAAGATCGCCGGTTCCATGGCCTTCAAGGAGGCCATGCGCAAGGCGGACCCCGTCCTCCAGGAACCCATCATGAAGGTGTGCGTCACTGCCCCCGACGAGTATATCGGCGACGTCATCGGCGACATGAACAGCCGCCGCGGCATGATTCAGGGCATGGAGCCCCGGAACGGCGCCACCCAGGTGGACGCCTTCGTGCCGCTGAGCAATATGTTCGGCTATGCCACCGACCTGCGCTCCCGTACCCAGGGCCGCGGCCAGTACACCATGGAGCCTTCCTACTATGAGGAAGTGCCCAAGTCCATCGCGGCGGACATCATCTCCGGCCGTTCCAAGCGGGACTGATGCTCACAAAACGGTGCGGCGGCACTGCCGCCTGCACCGTATCAGGTATAAATCCTGGATTCTATCATGAAAATCCTATTGCATTTTTTGACGCAATAGGATACAATAGGCGTATAGCCGAAAAAACTATGACTCTCTATTCATAATCGTAAGGAGGAAATCCCAATGGCTAAACAGAAGTTTGACCGTTCCAAGCCCCATGTAAACATCGGCACCATCGGCCACGTTGACCATGGCAAGACCACCCTGACCGCCGCCATCACCAAGTACCTCTCCTTCTCCGGCAAGGCCAGCTACACTGACTACGCCTCCATCGACAAGGCTCCTGAGGAAAAGGAGCGCGGCATCACCATCAACACCGCTCACGTGGAGTATGAGACTGAGAACCGTCACTATGCCCACGTTGACTGCCCGGGCCATGCTGACTATATCAAGAACATGATCACCGGTGCTGCTCAGATGGATGGCGCTATCCTGGTTATCGCCGCCACCGACGGCGTTATGGCTCAGACCAAGGAGCATCTGCTTCTGGCCCGTCAGGTGGGCGTGCCCTATATCGTCGTGTTCCTGAACAAGTGCGATCAGGTTGACGATGAGGAGCTGCTGGAGCTGGTTGAGATGGAAGTCCGCGAGACTCTGGACTTCTATGAGTTCCCCGGCGACGACACCCCCATCATCAAGGGTTCCGCTCTGAACGCTCTGATTTCTGACTCCACCGATCCCGATGCCCCCGAGTATGAGTGCATCAAGGAGCTGATGGACGCTGTGGATGAGTATATCCCCACCCCCGACCGTCTGGCCGACCTGCCCTTCCTGATGCCCATCGAGGACGTGTTCACCATCTCCGGCCGCGGCACCGTGGCTACCGGCCGTGTGGAGCGCGGCGTGGTCAAGATGGGTGAGCAGGTTGACATCGTCGGCCTGGAGGAGGAGAAGAAGTCCTCCGTCGTCACCGGTCTGGAAATGTTCCGCAAGACCCTGGACTTCGCTCAGGCTGGCGACAACGTCGGCGTCCTGCTGCGTGGTATCGCCCGCACCGACATCGAGCGCGGCCAGGTTCTGTGCAAGCCCGGCACCATCCATCCCCACACCAAGTTCAAGGGCCAGGTTTACGTCCTGAAGAAGGAAGAGGGCGGCCGTCATACCCCCTTCTTCAACAACTATCGTCCTCAGTTCTACTTCCGTACCACCGACGTCACCGGCGTCATCACCCTGCCCGAGGGCACCGAGATGTGCATGCCCGGCGATAACGTCGACATGGACGTGGAGTTGATCACCCCCATCGCCATCGAGAACGGCCTGCGTTTCGCTATCCGTGAGGGTGGCCGTACCGTGGGTTCCGGCGTCGTTATCGGCATCAACGAGTAAGTTGTTGACCTGACAAAACCAAACCTTTTACAGCCAGATCTGTTTCGGCAGGTCTGGCTGTTTTTTCGCTTGCGTTCCAGGCGGATAGAGGGTATACTGTTCTTGTCGAATCAGTTCCGCTGAATGAAATAAAGGAGAGATGAATCATGATTGAACTGGAAACCGTGTTAACCGTCCTGACGGGCAGCATTTTGCCCGTGATCTTTACCGCTCTGATTTGCCTGCTGGCGGCATGGTTCCTGCTGAACACGACCACCAAACTGCTGGACAAGTCCCACCTGGAGTCCACGCTGGTCAAATTTATCAAGCCGGTGCTGAAGGTGCTGATTTACTTCTGCGCCATCCTGATCATTGCCAACTCCATGGGCTTCAACACCAGCTCCATCGTGGCCTTCGCCTCGGTGCTGTCCGCAGCCTTCGCCCTGGCCGCCCAGAACGCCCTGTCCAACCTGTTCGGCGGCATCCTGATGCTGTGGACCAAGCCCTTCCTGGTGGGGGACTACATCATCGCCGGGGATAAGGAAGGCACTGTGCTGGAGATCGGCCTGTTCAACACCGTGCTGAACACCATCGACAACAAGCGGGTGACCATCCCCAACGACACCATCTCCTCCACCTCCATCACCAACTGCTCCGTAGAGGGGAAGCGCCGGGTGGATCTGGAGATCACCGCCGCCTATGAGTCCCCGGTGGAAAGCGTCAAGACCGCCCTGCTGGAGGCCATTGCCGCCACCGAGTACACCCAGGATGACCCGCTGCCCCCCTTCGTCCGGGTGAAGAGCTATGGCGAAAGCTCCATCACCTATGTGGTCCGCGTGTGGACGGAAAACGCCCACTACTGGGACGTCTATTTCGACCTGCTGGAAAACATCAAGGTCTACTTCGACCGCAACGGCGTAATCATGACCTACAACCACATCATTGTCCATCAGGCCAAGTGACCCACCCCTCAGGCGGGATAGTGCAGGCTGTGCATGAAGCCGTCCAGGGCGCTGGAGCGTATGTCGCCGCCGACAATGACGCCGTCACAGGTCAGCAGGTCTGCATAAACATACTGCGCTGCACCCGGGTAATTCAAAACCTCATAGGTGCAGCGCAGCACGGTTGCGCCGGCGTAGTCGGTCAGGGAGAAGCCGCAGTCCTCCTGTAAGGCGAGGTAATCGTCATACTCGTCGGTGAATAGGCTGGGCAGAGAGACATAGTCACAGGTGGGCTGCTGGGCCACCTCCCAGCCGTAGCCCTCCAGAAAGGCCCGCTGCGCCTCGATCTCTGTCAAAGAGGGCATGGTCTGCTGTGCGGCGGCTTCGCCGGGGGCCATGCTGCCCGCCCACCAGCAGAGCAGCAGGGCCAGAAGGACGGCGGCGCAGGCCATCGCCCTGCGGCCCGCCTGCCTGACGGAAAAAACCATATCGTATCCTCCCCAAACGCTGCAAGATTGCCCGCCATGTGCCTGCGCCGGGGCGCAGTTCATGGGAGACAATAACCACTCTATGGGAGGGACGGGCCAAACATGACACCCCATCCAGCGGATGGAAAAAATCGAGGAACCGCCTCATCCGGCTGTGCCGAACCATACAGCGGCTCCCAACTACAAAGGAGGAAACAGTATGTCACAGACAAGTGATCTCGTCCGCGCCAGATTCACCGAGGGGGACAACCTCCGGGACGCCGGCCTTACCACCCCGGCGGACATCCGGCGGTATGACGACATTCCCTACGGACCTGACCCCCACTGGCAGGTGCTGGACGTGTACCGGCCCAGAGCGGCCGACGGGCAGAAGCTCCCCGTCATCGTCAGCGTCCACGGCGGCGGCTGGGTCTATGGCGACAAGGAGCGGTACCAGTTCTACTGCATGAACCTGGCCCAGCGGGGGTTCGCCGTGGTGAACTTCACCTACCGCCTGGCGCCGGAATTCCAGTTTCCTGCGCCGCTGGAGGACACCAACCTGGTGTTCTCCTGGGTGCTGGCCCACGGGGAGGACTACGGCTTTGACACCGGCCACGTCTTTGGCGTGGGGGACTCCGCCGGAGGGCATCTCCTGGGGCTGTATGCCAACTTCTGCACCAACCCGGACTACAGTGCCCAATTCCCCTTCCAGCAGCCGGAGGGCTTCGTCCCCACCGCCGTTGCCCTGAACTGCGGCGTGTATCAGATCACCACAGACGGGGAGGGCGATCAGCTGAACCGGCTGCTGATGGCGGACCTCCTGCCGGAGCATGGGACGCCGGAGGAGCTGGCAGGCATCAGCGTGATCCGGTACATCACCCCCCAGTTTCCCCCCGCCTTCTTCATGACCGCCACCGGGGACTTTTTGCAGGACCAGACCCCGCTGTTACAGGCGGCGCTGATGGCCAACAGCGTGCCCTTCGTGCTGCGCTTCTACGGGGACGCTGCCAGGCCGCCTCTGGGCCATGTGTTCCATTGCAACATCAAGACGGATGATGCAAGGCTGTGCAACGATGAGGAGTGCGGCTTCTTCCGGAACTTCCTGTAAAAAAAGCCTGCCGACCGGGCCTCCGGCGGCAGGCTTTTTTTCAAAAGGATGCGGCGCTGCCCCCCTTGGGGGCGTTGACTGTCACCTGGCACTCACACACCTGAATGTCCCGGTTGTACAGCTCGTAGGGCTGGTCGGCCCGGAACCGGAGGGAGTCCCCCCTGGTGAGGCGGTACTGCTCCCCGTCCACGGTGAGCAGCAGGGTGCCGTAGTAGACGGTGATAAAAATCATTGTGCCGGGCTGACGGGCGGGGGCCTGATAGCGGCCGCTGGTCAGCAACCGCATCCGGTAAATGCTGAAGGTCTGGGCGGCGTCCGACGGGAAGAGGGGATAGATCGTCACCTTGCCGCCGTCCTCCTTGCGGCTGACGCCGTTGGTGGAGGAGACAAATTCCACCGCCGGAACCGGAATCTCCAGCAGGACGCCGCAGTCCAGCTCCAACCCGGAGGCGATTTTATACAGGACGGAGACAGTGGGGTTCACCTCGCCCCGTTCGATTTGGCCCAGCATACTTTTGCTGACACCGGTCAGCTTGGCAGCCCGATCCAGGCTCAGCCCCTTTGCCTTGCGTTCTCTCCGGACATTGACGGCGACAGCTTCATTGATAGTCATGAGGTTTTCCTCTCTTTTTCTCCCGAAATCTTGCACGAAACAACTGTTATAGTATACGCTTGGAACGCTTTTTCGTCAAGTCTATTTTTCGACAAAATACAGACCGGGGAGAGAGAAATCCCCTCCGTCGCAAAAACGCCCCCTCCCGCCAACGGCGGAAGGGGGCGCACTGTGTCAGGGGGGACTGCGGTCAGTCCAACTCGTAGTCCTTGCCGGGCAGGATGGCATTGGTGACGATGCCCACCAGAGCGGCCACGGCCAGGGCGGTCAGGGTGATGGGGGTGCCGGCCACCTGGAAGGTGATGCCGTCGGAGAAGCCCAGACCGGAGACCAGAATCAGGGCCGCGATAATCAGGTTGCGGCTGTTGGTCAGGTCAACGTGGTTCTCCACCATGTTCCGCACACCGATGGCGGAGATCATACCGTACAGCACAAAGGAGACGCCGCCGATGATGGCGCTGGGGATGGAGCCGATGAACTGGGCCGCCACCGGCAGCAGGGACAGCACCACCGCATAGATGGCCGCCAGACGGATCACCATGGGGTCATACACCTTGGACAGGGCCAGGACGCCGGTGTTCTCGCCATAGGTGGTGTTGGCGGGGCCGCCGATCAGGCCGGCCAGGGCAGTGGCGATGCCGTCGCCCAGCAGCGTGCGCTGGAGGCCGGGGTCCTCCACATAATGCTCGCCGGTGGTGGCGGAGATGGAGGAGATGTCGCCGATATGCTCCATCATGGTGGCGACGGCGATGGGGGCCATCACCAGGATGGCGGTCAGGTCGAACTTGGCCAGGCGGAACTTGGGCAGGCCGATGAAGCCGGAGATACCGGAGGACACCGCCGCGGCGACGCCGGAAAAGTCAATGATGGCGGAGCCGTCGGGATTGGTGAAGCCCAGGGCCATCATCACCAGGGCCACCACATAGGCCCCCACCACGCCCAGCAGGATGGGGATGATCTTCACCATGCCCTTGCCCCAGATATTGGCCACAACGATGATCAGCAGGGCCACAATGGCCAGGAACCAGTTGGAGGAGGCGCTGTCAACGGCGGAGCCGGCCAGGGACAGGCCAATCAGGATGATGATGGGGCCGGTGACCACCGGGGGCAGGAACCGCATGACCCGCTTGACCCCCACCAGCTGAATGATTGCGGCCAGCACCAGGTACAGCAGACCGGCCACCACAATGCCGCCGCAGGCATAGCTCAGCTTGTCCGCCGCCTCCATGTCGGCGTAAATGCCGGTATCCAGGGCAGCCACAGAGGCAAAGCCCCCCAGGAAGGCAAAGGAGGAGCCCAAAAAGGCGGGCACCTTAAACTTGGTACACAGGTGGAAAAACAGCGTGCCGAATCCGGCGCAGAACAGGGTCAGCTGAATCAGGTCGGCGGATTCCAGGCCAAAGTAGCCTGCCACCAGGATGGGCACCACGATGGTGGCGCCAAACATGGCGAACATATGCTGGAGGCCCAAAACCAGGGTTTTGGGCGTGCCAAGCTCCTGGAATGCATGGCGGATGCCCTCTTCGGGGACGGAATTGTTGCTCATTGTACTCCCTCAATCTTTCTATGAAATTTTGGCAGCGTCGGACGGCGTCCAACCCTATCATCTAACTATAACACGGGGAGAATCTTCCCGTCCATGTTGTTTCTGTACAAAGGAGGGAGAATTTATTGAAAAAAATAGGGATTTTCACGATTTTGTGCGTTTTCCCCGTTGACAGCTTCCCTTTTCGGCATTATACTATTATTATGTGTGGCTGTTTCTCACAGGTGGAGCGGCCACGCAGCGCTGTTTTCAGACAAAGTGAACTCCCCCACCGGCAAATTGCGGTGGGGGAGTTTTTCAAGGAAAAGCCGGAAACGGATGCACATCAACCGGTCAGCCCCGCCTGTGGGCGGCGGCTGGCTGAGAGCAAATCGGCTGAACGTCTCGCAAGCGTGTTCTTTGAAGCAACCTCATCATAGCACCGGTGTCCTATTTTGTCAACCACTTTTTCTTTAATAATTTGTGAACAAACCGGCCGTCGTCCCCCGTTCAGGGGCTTTGGCGGCTCTCCTTCCGGTAGGCGCCGGGGGTCTGCCCAAACTGTTTCTGAAACAGCCGATCAAAGTAGGAGATGTTCCGAAAGCCGTTCTCCAGCGCCACGTTCATGATTGGCAGGTTCGTCTCCTCCAGGGCGGCGGCAGCTCTGGAGAGCCGGTAGCGGTTGATAAATTCCACACAGGTGACTCCGGTATACCTGCGGAAGAAGCGCATCAGGTACGTCTCGCTGAAATGGCAGACCTCCGCCAGCTCCCGGATGGAAATAGGGTCGCTATAATGCGCCTGGATATAGGTCAGCAGTTCCTTCAGCTTTTCCTCCGCATACAGGCTGCCGGTATTCCACTCCGTCGTTTTCACGCATCCGTGGAGATAGGCAGCAGCCAGCAGCTCCGTCAAGCACGCCCTGGTGCGCAGCTCATAGGCCTCGCCCTTTTCATGAAACACCTGACAGGCCTCCAGAAACCACCCTTTCATCTCCTCATAGCCCGGGTGGCCGGGCTTCACGACAGGGATGAGGTGGCATTTCCCGCTGAGGATCGGGTTCAGATATTTCACGGTGCAGATGTCCGGTATCAGACAGCCCAGAAAGTTCAGGTGAAATACCAGGGTGTGGGAGGTCATCGTTTCCCCCTGCCGCTGTTGGACGCCGTGCAGTGCCTGAGGTGAGAGCAGGAGCAAATCTCCCGTCTCCGCCGGGAAGGCCTCGAAATCAATGGTGTACTGGGCGCTGCCCGCTTCGATATAAGTGAACTCCACCTCCTCATGCCAGTGGAGGGGCACGGTGCGAAACTTTCCCGGTATGTGGCAGCAGTAGTAGCTCACGGGGAGAAGGGAATCCCCGTGGGCTATCTGTTCTCTGTAATCCGGATTCTGCTGTTTCATGAGGGACGCCTCCCGCGCCTGTGCGTTTGGTTGGGATCGTGTTAGAATCGAGTAGTATTTTGCAAGAAATCCCACGTCTATTATAGTATAGTATCATCATAAACGCCAGCCCCGCAGGGGGGACGGCAGAAGAAAAATCGGAGGTGGCTCTCTATGCCAAACTGGTTAAAAGACGCTGTATTTTACGAGATCTATCCCCAGTCCTTTTATGACACCAACGGAGACGGGATCGGGGACATCAACGGCATCACCGAAAAGCTGGACTACATTGCGGGGCTGGGATGCAACGCTCTGTGGCTCAACCCCTGCTTCGACTCCCCGTTCAAGGACGCCGGATATGACGTGCGGGATTATCAAAAGGTCGCCCCCCGATACGGGACGAACCAGGATTTATACCGTCTTTTCGGCGAGGCCCACAGGCGTGGGATTCATGTGCTTCTGGATCTGGTGCCGGGGCACACCTCCGAAGAGCATCCGTGGTTCCTGGAGAGCCAGAAAGCGGAGCGGAACGCATTTTCCGACCGCTATATCTGGACGAATCACTGCTTTCAGCCGACAACCGGGTATCCCTACATCGGCGGGGAGTGTGAGCGGAACGGTACCTATCTGCTGAACTTCTTCAAGTGCCAACCTGCGCTGAACTACGGCTTCCTCCGCTGTGAAGAGGACTGGCAACTCCCCACAGACCACCCGTCTTGCATCGCCACCCGGGAGGCCATGAAAGACGTCATGCGCTTCTGGCTGGATCACGGGTGCGACGGGTTTCGGGTGGACATGGCCATGTCCCTTGTGAAGAACGACGACGCGGAAAAAACCGGTACCTGCGCAATCTGGCGAAACGTGCGGGCAATGCTGGACAAGGAGTACCCGGAAGCCGCCATCCTCGCCGAATGGGGCGACCCGGTGCGGTCATTGAAGGCGGGGTTCCACATGGATTTCTACCTGGATGCGCCAGGCAACGGGTATAACGCCCTCATGCGGGATTACGGCAGGGTGGAGAATCCCCGAAATGAAGATCATACCTTTTTCAAACAGGACGGCCACGGGGACATGACCCGCTTCCTGGCAGAGTATCTGCCCAACTACCTGGCGACCAGGGAAGACGGCTATTACTGCCTCATCACCTGCAACCATGACACAGTGCGTCCCAGGTACAACCTGACCCAGCGGGAGCTAAAGCTGGCCTACGCATTCCTCTTCACCATGCCGGGTGCGCCGTTCCTGTACTACGGCGACGAAATCGGGATGCGGTACCAAACCCTCCCCACAAAAGAGGGAGGCTATTTCCGCACCGGTTCCCGCACGCCCATGCAGTGGACGAACGGGCGGAATGCCGGGTTCTCCACCGCCCCGGCAGACGCGCTGTACCTTCCGGTGGACACCTCTGCCGCCGCCCCCAGCGTCGCAGCGCAGGAGGCCGACCCAGATTCCCTGCTCCACACCGTCCGGGCGCTGCTGGCCCTCCGGCACAGGGAGACGGATCTACAGGCGGACGCAGACTTTGAGGTGGTGAATGCCCGGCAGGGGCAGCAGCTGTTCCTGTACCGCAGAGGCGCGCTGCTGCTGGCGCTGAATCCCTCAGCGGAGGCCGTGGAGGCGTCGGTGGACGGAGGGACGCGGCAAATCCTCTTTTCCATCGGCGGGGGTGCGGCGGAGGATGGCACGATCCGGCTGGAGCCGCAATCCTTCTTGGTGTTGCGGTGACCGGTTTGGCCGGGGCAGGCATTCCGCTTCCTGCCGAACCGGAAGCAGGCTTTTAAAATCATTTCGTAAAACAGTTTAAAATTTCTTCACACTCCGGTCGCAGAATCTTCAACATTCGCCTCCCGCCCTGTGCTATCATAAGGATACACAAAGGAACCGCAGCGCCTGCCCGACCGGTTGGCCCGCGACCTGAACTCACTGCCCACCATCCCGGCAATGCCCGGAGCTGGTGGCAGACCAACGATTCCACGCGAATGCGTGTTATGCCCGCCCCGGCAAAACCGGGGTGGGCTTTGTTGTGTCAGGGGTTAGCCGGAGGCGGTCAGTTCCTTCCGCTTCTGGGAAGGGGTGCAGCCATAAATCTCCCGGAACATCTGGTTCATCAGCTTGGTGTTAGCGAAGCCGTGCTTTTCCGCCAGCTCAGAGATGTTCAGGTCGGAATACTTCATCTCCTCGCAGATGTGGGCGATGCGGACGCTGTTCACATACCGGGTCAGGGAGACCCCCATGTTCTTCTTGAACAGCCGACAGAAGTACTCCTTGGTGACCCCCATATAGTCCGCCGCCCCGTCCAGGGTCAGCTCCTCCGCGTGATGGAGGTCGATGTAATCCAGCAGGGGCTTCAGCCGGGCGATGCCGGTCTGGGCGGTTTTGACCTCCTCCTCCACCAGGGGGTGGGAGAAGTGCTGCACCAGAACCTGCGTGGCGCTGTAGACCAGGGCGGCGCACTCCAGCAGGTAGCCCTCCGGCTGCTCCTCATGCAGCAGGGCGATCTGCATCATGTTGGCGTTGATGCGGCTCATGGCCTTGGCCCGCTCCAAATCGTTGGAGGAAAAGGAAAGGGAAAAGCGCAGCTTGTCAAAGGTGGGGACGTACCGCTTCATGTCGTCCGGGAAAAGGTGGACACAGAAGCCCTCGTACGCCTCGTGGCTCCAGGATTCGTGGATGGTCATGGTGTTCAGCAGGAACGTCTGCTGGGTGTGGGCCGTCATGGACTCTCCGTCCCCCACCTTCACGAAAATGAATCCTTTCGTGCAGAACAGAAGCTCCAGCGCGTAGTGCCAGTGTGCGGGATAATAGAACGGGATTCCTTCCAAAAAATCGATCTTAAAACCGTTTTCCCCCGCTTCCTTCAGATTTTCGTGGAAATAATGATCCATCAGGACAGCCTCCTTTCCTCAAGACGATAGTATCATAGCTTACAGGAAATGTCAACTAATTTCCAGTTTCTCCCAATTTTAAGGACGGTTCGGAGGCATCTGTAAGGCGCGCAGCTTCACTCGCAAAAGCTTATGGAAAATTACTCAGAAAAATGTGAAAATTCCCGCTTCTCTTTCAAAAGTCAATATTGACCATAAAAAGGCTAATAACCTGCCTTGGCAGAAAGGAATGGTCATGGTATCATTAGGATGCTGAAAGGAACCGGATGAGACAAGGAAAAAAGGTTCCGGACGGCAACTGCTCACACGGGCAGGAGCGGTGAGGGAAAGCCTTCGCTCCCGCTCCGACAGCCCGTAGACAGAATTCAGGATAAGGAGTTATGAGTATTATGAAAAAGAATCACAACCAGAAGCTGCCTCTCTTTGGTAAGAAAGTAGCTTTGACTGACCGTTTGATGGACGACGTCTACTGCGATGCGACCCCCCGCACCGATGATTACCGTTATGTGCGCTGATAGACGCTTCCCGCAGTATCGCAGCCTTTCCGCCTCTGCCAGCGCCCTCCGGGTGCGGCGGGCAGGACAGCGCAGCGACCAGCCCAGATGGGCCGGGCTGACCTGCTAACCTTGCGTTCTTCATTTTTTTCCTCTTTTTCAAAGGCGGGGCCGCCTGAGGGCGGCTCCGTCGGGAGAGGGCCAACCGGGGCCGCGGATGCCCCTTATCCGCCGCCCGTTTCCATATAGATTTGCGTTTTCCCCTTTTTCTTCTTCTTTTTCTTCGGGAACCAGGATCGCCCTTTGGGCGGTCCTGGTTTTCCGTTGTTTCGGCACAGAGGGCAGGACGCCGCCGGAACAGAAGAACGTGTTTTCACGCAAAGCGGAGGTTGAAACGTACAGCCATGCGCCGCCTTTTCAACTGTAAAAATGAATAATCTGTGTACGACCCCTGCAAAAAAGTCAATATCGACCTAAAAGAGGATAATCAGGTACCTTTTCCCAGGCAGGGGGGCCGTGCTATACTATAATCACCGTAAGGGTACACGGTAACAAAACCCCAACGGCCACAGCGGGGTCGCAGATGGCCGAATCGGAACTTAAAGGAGTGACGCATGATGGAGATTCGTGACAAGAAGCAGAAGCATGGCTTTGCAGGCCGCTTTTCCAGCTACATGGAGAAGCATTTGCCGGAAATCGGTGATGCGCTTGCCCTCTATAACTGGCGGACCTTTCCGAGGTATTGAACCCGCCGCAGATAGAACTATAGCGCTTCGTCATCGAGCACCGTGCAGCGGGGATGCGCCCGGCACAGCCCCCTGTCAGCCGGAGCCGTCGGTACCCTATAGACGGCTTGAGGCCAGGAGCAGCCGCCCCCCGCGGAGGAACCCGACAGACAGCATCATATAAGGAGTGAATTGTGATGAACAATCGTGAACAGAAGCAGACCACCCAGAAGAAGGGCAGCTTTGTAGAGCGCCATCCCAACTTTTTCGAGGCTCTGCGCTACTTTGACGAGTGGAACTACTGCCAGCACTGAGCGGCGGCGTTCCCCAACCAAAACAAAACCTGTCTCATAAAAGGAGTAAATAATGATGAAAAACCGTGAATATAACGAAAAGAAGAACCTGATGGATCGTTTTTGCGACTATCTGGAGAAGCACCCCGAAATCGGCCGGGCGTTTGAAGCCTACAGCCGCAGCATCCGCTGAACCGTCCCATGATTTGTAAGGAGTGAATGAACATGAAAACGATGAACAATAAGCAGAAGAAGACCCTGTCCGAGCGCTTCACCGAATTTGCCGGGCGGCATCAGGACGCCTTTGACGCTCTGGCCTACAGCAACGAGCGCAACTATCACCGGTATTGATCCGGCTCTGCCCTACAGAGCAGAAGCGGTTCGCAGCAGGAGGCCCCGCGGCATAGCGCAGGGCAGCCCCGCCCCCGTCCCCGCCGGGACGGCCCGGTTGGGGCAGATAATCTGACACAACATACAACGCCTGTCACCCGGCTGGGTGGCAGGCGATTTTTTGGTGGGGGCGGAATCCGATCCGACAGGCGGGGCTGGCCCTGTTCCACGTCCAAAATGCAGGATTATACCACGGAACTTGCAAAACCGGCGTCCCGCTGTGCGGGACGCCGGTTCAGACGATAAATGACAACTCAGACGGCTGCGGCCTGCCGCTTCTTGGCCATGGCCTTGCCGTTGGCCAGCATCAGCTTGATGCGGTTCTCCTGGTTGATTTTGGTGGCGGAGGGGTCGTAGTCGATGGCCACGATGTTGGACTCCGGATAGTTGTCCTTCAATGCGCGGATCATGCCCTTGCCCACGATGTGGTTGGGCAGGCAGCCGAAGGGCTGGGTGCAGACGATGTTGTTGGTGCCGGAGTGAATCAGCTCCAGCATCTCGGCGGTGAGCAGCCAGCCCTCTCCCATCTTACAGCCCTCGCCCAGATAGTCCTTGGCCAGCTCCCGCAGCTGGGAGAAGTCGCCGGGGGCGCGGAACCGCCCGGACTTCTCCAGAGCGTCGATCATGTCGTGCTGGCACTTTTCGATGTAGCCCATGAAGAAGGTGCAGACCTCCTTCTTGGCGAAGGAGCCGCCGTAGATGTTGCAGTCAGTGACCCGGTTGAAGATTTTGAAAATCATAAAATCGGTCAGGCCGGGCACCACCGGCTCCGTCCCCTCGGACAGCAGAAACTCCTCCAGGTGGTTGTTGCCCAGGGCGGAGAATTTCACATAGATCTCCCCCACCACGCCGACGCGGATCTTCTCCTGGCTCAAATCCACCGGAATGGCGGCAAAGTCGGCAATAATCTCGTCAAAGCCCTGGCGCATGGCCTTCCGGCTCATGCCCTGACCGCGGGTAAAGCGGTCCACCAGCCGGTCCACCCAGGTGGTGACCATTTTGTCGGTGTCCCCCCGATTCAGCTCGTAGGGGCGCACCTGGTTGGCCACGTTCATGATAATGTCGCCATACATCATGCCGTAAATCAGCTTCTGAATCAGCGGAATGGTCAGGGAGAAGCCGGGGTTGGATTCCATGCCAAAGCTGACGGAGATAACGGGGATATAGTCCATCCCCGCCTTTTTCAGCGCCTTGCGGAGCAGATGGATGTAGTTGGAGGCCCGACAGCCGCCGCCGGTCTGGGTGATGAACAGGGCCACCTTATGGGGGTCATAGCCGCCGTTCTTGATGGCGTCCATAAACTGGCCCACCACCAGCAGGGCGGGGTAGCAGGTGTCGTTGTGGACATATTTCAGCCCCTCGTCCACCACGTTCCGGCTGTCGTTGTTCAGCTGGTCCACATGGTAGCCCTCCAGCTCCAGCAGCTTGCGGAACATACTGAAGTGAATGGGCAGCATTTGAGGCATCAGAATGGTGTACTCCTCCTTCATCTCCTTGGTGAAGAGGAGGCGGCCCTGCTCGTTGTATACAAGTTCTGCCATGTTTGGTAAATCCTTTCCTTGGATGCGCCCACCGGGGGACAGTGCCCCGGCGTTGGCGCGGAGGTTTCGTTAGACGGCCGCTGACCTGGCCTGGGCCTCCGATTGCTCGCTGTCCCTGGCCTCCATGGCCGCAATCAGGGAACGGACGCGAATCTTTACTGCGCCCAGGTTGGAGATGTCGTCAATTTTCAGCTGAGTGTATAGCTTTCCGCCGTCCTCCAGGATGGAGCGCATCTCATCGGTGGTGATGGCATCCACGCCGCAGCCGAAGGACACCAGCTGAATGAGCTGCATATCGTCCTGGGTGCAGACGTAGCGGGCAGCGTTGTACATTCTGGAGTGGTAGGTCCATTGGTTCAGCACCGTGCGGGGCTGTTTATCCATATGGTAGGCCACCGCGTCCTCGGTGATGAGGACGAAGTTGAAGCCGGTGATCAGGTCGTTGATGCCGTGGTTGATCTCCGGGTCCATGTGGTAGGGCCGGCCGGCCACCACTATGATGGGCATATCATGCTTCCGGGCGTAGGCGATGTACTCCCGGCCGGTGCCCCGCACCTCGTTCTTGTAGTCGTCATAGGCCTGGTATGCCTTCCGCACGGCGGCCGCCGTCTCCTTCTTGGGCACGTCGAACTCCTGCAGGAAGAACTCCGAGGCGTGCTTTTCAAAGTCCTTGGGCCGGTGGAGGCCGAAGTAGGGGTGATAGAATCGGGTGTCCTTCAGCTGGGGGATGTTGGCCGCCAGCAGGTCGGGGTAGTAGGCCACCACGGGGCAGTTGTAGTTATTGTCGCTGGTGCCCTCGTCGAAGTTGTAGCTCATGCAGGGGTAGAGGATGGCGTCCACGCCCTCCTCCAGCAGGGCCAGCACATGGCCGTGGAGCAGCTTGGCAGGATAGCACACCGTGTCGGAGGGGATGGTGCGCTGACCCTTGATATACAGCTTCCGGCTGGACTCCGGGGACAGCACCACCTCAAAGTTCAGGCTGGTGAGCAAGGCGTACCAGAAGGGCAGGTTTTCGTACATGTTCAGCCCGAAGGGGATGCCGATGCGGCCCCGGACGCCGGTGCCCGCTCCCTTGCCCTGCATGGTGCGGAGCTTTTCATACTTCCACTTCATCAGGTCTGGGTTCTGCACCTTCTTGCCGCCCAGGGGCTTGGAGCAGCGGTTGCCGGAGATGAATCGGCGGCCGCCGTCAAAGGTGTTGATGGTCAGGGCGCAGTGGTTGGTGCAGCCGTTGCAGGTGACGGGCCTGGCGGTGTGCTGGAAGCGCTGCAACTCCTCAGCGGAGAGGATGTTGCTCTTCTCCAGGGACAGCTTCTTTGCCGCCAGAGCCGCGCCGAAGGCCCCCATAATGCCGGCGATGGTGGGGCGGATGACCTCCCGGCCCAGCTCCTGCTCAAAGGCCCGGAGGACGGCGTCGTTATAGAAGGTGCCGCCCTGTACAACGATATGCTGGCCCAGGTCGTCGGCGGAGGACATCCGCAGCACCTTGTAGATGGCGTTCTTCACGATAGAGATGGAGAGACCGGCGGAGATATCCTCCACGCTGGCCCCGTCCTTCTGGGCCTGCTTCACGGAGGAGTTCATAAACACGGTGCAGCGGGAACCCAGGTTCACCGGCTTTTTGGTGAAGAGGCCCAGCTTGGCAAAGTCGGCAATGTCATAGCCCAATGCCCGGGCGAAGGTCTCGATGAAGGAGCCGCAGCCGGAGGAGCAGGCCTCGTTCAGCATGATGGAGTCCACCGCGCCGTTGCGGATCTTGAAGCACTTCATGTCCTGGCCGCCGATGTCGATGATGAAGTCCACCTCCGGGTTGAAGTGGGCGGCGGCGTTGTAGTGGGCCATGGTCTCCACCAGCCCCAGGTCGCAGCGGAAGGCGTTCTTAATTAGGTCCTCGCCGTAGCCGGTGACGGCGCTGCCCTTGATGGTGATGCGGTCGCCCATCAGCTCGTAGAGCTTGGTCAGCTCCTGCCGGACGATGGACACCGGATTGCCCATGTTGGAGTGGTAGTAGGTGTACAGCAGTCCGCCGTCCGGGGCGATGAGGGCCAGCTTGGTGGTGGTGGAGCCGGCGTCGATGCCCAGGTAAGCGTCGCCGGAATAGGTGGCGATGTCGTACATCGGGGGATGCTGGCTGTTGTGCCGCTGGCAGAAGGCGTCATACTCCTCCTGGCTCGCAAAGAGGACAGGGGCGGTGTCCACGCTGGAGACGGCGTTCTGGGCCTCCTCCAGCTTCTTCAGCTGCTCGTCAAACGGGTGGACTTCATAGTCGGTGGCGCAGAGGGCCGCACCGATGGCAGCGAAGCAGTCGCCGTCCTCCGGGAAGACGGCGTGCTCCTCGTCCAGCTGGAGGGTCTCCACGAACCGCTCCCGCAGGCCCATCAGGAAGTGGAGGGGGCCGCCCAGAAAGACGATCTTACCCTTCAGCTCCCGGCCCTGGGTCAGTCCGGCGATGGTCTGATCCACCACCGCCTGGAAGATGGAGGCCGCCACGTCCTCCTTCCGGCCACCCTGGTTCAGGATGGGCTGGATGTCGCTCTTGGCGAACACGCCGCAACGGGAGGCGATGGGGTAGATTTTTTCATGCTTCAGGGAGAGCCGGTCCAGCTCGTCCGCCGAAACGTTCATCAGCGTGGCCATCTGGTCGATAAAGGCGCCGGTGCCCCCGGCGCAGGAGCCGTTCATCCGCTCCTCCAGGGCCCCGCCGAAGAAGATGATCTTGGCGTCCTCGCCGCCCAGCTCAATGACGGCGTCGGTGCCGGGGATGAAGGTGTCCACAGCGGCGGCGGTGGCGTAGACCTCCTGAACGAAGTCCACACCGCTGGCCTTGGACACGCCCAGACCGGCGGAGCCGGTGATGACCATATGGACCTGCTGCCCGGTCAGGAGGGAATAGACCTCCGGCCGCTCCAGAATTTCGCAGGTCTTTTCCCGCACTTTGGAGAAGTGCCGCTCGTAGGAGCGGAACAAAAGCTTGTTCGCTTCATCCAGCACCACCACCTTGACGGTGGTGGAGCCGATGTCAATACCGATTCTAAGGCTCATCTTTTTCACCTTGACATTTTGAAAAATAGAAGGACAGCATGCCGTCCACCGCTCCGGCAGGCGCGGCTGCCGGACAAATGGGGGCAAACGATGCGGCAGAACGCCGCACTGTGTCCGAAGCTTATTGTAACGTATCCGGCTGCACTTTACAAGTGCCATTTTTCACAACTTATGTGAACGGTTTGTAAATATTACGAAACGGCGATTCCCGAAATTTCCGTCAGGCCGCCGGTCGGGAGTCAGGGCGCTTTTCGTTCGGACGGGCGGGATGGGTCGGCAGCGGCAGGCGGCCCGCCCCGGCGGGGCGGAGCGGGCGAAGGGCGGGAACGAATCATCCGATGTTCAGTTTTTCTTTCAGCGCTTCCTGGAGGACGCCGGAAAAGTTGATGCCGCTGCTTTCCGCCAGGTCATTCAGCCAGCTGGGAATGGTCAGCGTCTTTTTGACGGCTTTGCTGTCATAGAACCGACGGTACCAATCGGTGTCGCAGCCCACCAGCGAGACAAATTCGTTGCCGTCGTGCAGGACATCATTCACCCCGGAGGGCGCGGGAATTTCCTTGCCGTCCTTTTCCATCCAGTACAGGGTCAGACACAAAACATCCTGCGCCATATCAATGCCTTCGTTCACATCGGCGGCGCTGGTATAACAGCCTTCCAGGTCCGGGAAACGGATGCTGTAGCCCTCCGCCTCCTGGGTAAAAATCGCCGGATATGCGTATTTTGCCATTTCAGATAACCTCCTTTTCAGGTCTGAGCGTGGCTTCACAGTCCCGCGTCCCGCAGGATTGATTTCAGCGTTCCCCTGGGAATTTCTTCCGTTTTGTGACGGCTGACGGGGAATTGCTTCCCTGTGACGGGGCTAAACCAGATGCAGTGGTTTGCGCCCTCGCGAAGCACTGTGCAGCCTGCCTTTTTCAGCTTCTTTTCCAGCTCACTGTATCGCATTGCCGTCCCCCCCTCTTGATAGTTTCATTATACACGTACTTTATACGTGTGTCAAGGGCGGCCGGAACATTTACCAGACCGGTCATGCAGATGCGCTGCCCCGCCCCAGGCACCCTTTTCCCCCAAAGGCATAAGATAAACTGTGAGCGGGAAACGACGCCCGCCGCAAGGAACAGGCGCCTGCCTGTGCCTTACATTTTATCTTAGGAGGTACTTTTCTATGGGATGCAATAACGGTTGTGGTTGTGGCGGTGGCGGCTGCTGCTGGATTCTGATTCTCATCATCATCCTGTTTTGCTGCTGTGGCGGCTGGGGTGGCAACTGCGGCTGCTGCAACGGCGGCTGTGGCTGCGGCGGCTGCTGAGTCAGCGCCCCTCCGGGGCCGGGGCGGCCCTGACCGGCTGACCGGCCGGGCGGCCGGCAGGCCGTAACCCGGCAGGCCAATTTGCCCCGGCGAACCTCTGTACCGTAAAGAGAGGCCCCGCCTTCCGGTTGGAGGGCGGGGTATTCTGGCTTATCGGGCTGCGCCGCTCTGACTGCGGTACCGCTGATAAATGCTGAATAGTCCGTCGGGAATCAGGTTGCCGTCCACCACGTCGATAAGGGTGGAGTTGGCGGCGATGAGCCGGGCCAGGCCGCCGGTGGCCACCACCTTGACCCGCTCCTCCTCGCTGTCCAGCTCCGCCTTGCTGCGGGCAATCAGCCGCTCCATGGCGCCGATGTAGCCCTGCATCACACCGGTCTGAATCTGGCTGACGGTGTCCTTGCTGAGGACGGTTTCCGGCACCTGCAGCTCCACCTGGGGCAGCTGGGCCGTGCCGCTGATGAGGGCGTTCATAGAAACCTGGATGCCCGCCAGGATGCTGCCCCCCTGGTAGACGCCGTCCCGGTCCATACAGTCCACGGTGGTGGCGGTGCCGAAGTCCAGGACGATGAGGGGCGCGCCGTACTTCTCCAGGGCAGAGACGCAGGCCACGCTGCGGTCCGCGCCGTGGGAGCGCCACTGGCAGCCCTCGCTGTAGCGCAGGCCCGCGCTGACATCCTGATTGATGACGATGGGGGTGCGGTTAAAGTACTTGATGACGGCGTTGTTCAGCGAGTGCATAATGCGGGGCACCACAGAGCAGATGATGACATCCTCCACCTCGCTGACCTCCAAGCCGAAGCACTGGAAGTATTCCCGCACCTGGAGGCCAATCTCGTCCGAGGTACGGCTGGCGCCGGTGACGAGGCGGAAGCTGTTGGTGAGCCGTCCGTTCTGAAAGACGCCAAACACCATATTGGTGTTGCCCACGTCGATGGTAAGCAGCATGGCGGTTTCCTCCTTAGAAAACGTGTTTGATGGTGAAGGTGGCCATGCCCCGTTCCACGGTCAGAATCCCGTAGGTGGGGTCGGGGCCCATGCCAACCGTGCCGGGGTTGCACACCTGCAGGGAACCGTAAGTATCGTGCCAGGGCCGGTGGGTGTGGCCGCAGAGGATCATGTCCGCCTGGGCCTCCCTGCCCCGCTGGGCCAGGCAGCGGTAGCCCTGTTTGACGGAATACATATGTCCGTGGCAGAGGACGAATCTGCACCCCTCCAGGAGGAGGGTTTTCTCCAGCGGGGCCTGGCCGGCATAGTCGCAGTTCCCGGCCACCTGCTCAATGGGGAGGTCGGGACAGGCCAGGTGCAGATTGTAGCCGTCCCGCACCGTGTCCCCCAGGTGGAACACCAGGTCGGGCTGCTCCCGCTCCGCCAGGCGGCACAGGTTGGACACCCGGCCGTGGGAATCGGAACAGACAAGAATTTTCATGGAGGTCACGTTTTACCTTTCCTGTGCATAGATTGGTCTGAACGGGGATGGCCGGGATGCGGCCCGCCCCGGGAAGAACGCTGACAGAAGCGTCTCAGGACGCGGGGGAGGTTATCATCATGAAGCAGGAACCGAAGAACGTCCTTGACACGCCGGAGGCGGCGTCGCTGATGGGGGATGCCGCCGCGCTGAAGGAGCTGCTGGGCTCACCGGAGACCAGGCAGCTGCTGTCCGTGCTGTCC
>MSHE01000020.1:0-12089 GCA_001941025.1 Lachnospiraceae bacterium Zagget3 | reverse complement strand
TGCTGTCCAGCCTGGGCAGCACCAGAGACGGGGCCGCCGCGCTGGAACAGATGGAGCAAAAGCTGAACCGCCGCTGACCGAAAGGAGGTCTGACCCGTGGAGGATTTTGAAGAAAAGCTGAATACCATCCTCTCTTCACCGGAAACCATGGGGCAGATCATGGCGCTGGCCAACTCCATCTCCGGCAAGCCCGGCGGGGAATCCTCCGCCCGGGCGGCGCCGCCCCAGACGCAGGAAGCGCCGGCCCAGCCCAATCAGGCGGGGCCGGTGGGGCAGGCGGGGGATATGCTGTCCCTCCTGCAGGGGCTGGACCCCTCCATGCTCACCAAACTGTCCGCCCTCTATCAGGCGTATACCCGTGGGGAGGAGGAAAAGACGGCGCTGCTGAGCGCCATGCGACCCTTCCTCCGGCCGGAGCGGCAGGAGAAGGTGGAGAAGGCCCTGCAAATCACCCGCATCTCCCGGGTGATTCAGACGGCCTTCGGGCTGTTTCGGGAGGAGCATCATGTATAACCGTTATATTCCCAACGAGGAATTTATACCGGTGGAGGACGCCCCAAACCGGGACGGCGACGCCCCGCCGAAGCAGGGGGGAGAGGGCCTGGGCGGCCTTCTGGGGCGGCTGCTGGGGGGCGGCGGCCTTTCCGGGCTGTTCCAGGGGGGCGGCCCCCGGCCGGGAGGCGGGCTGCTGGATTCCCTGGGCCTGGGCAGGCTGGACAAAGGGGATATCCTGCTCCTGCTGGTGCTGATTTATCTCTTCAAAGAGTCGGAGGACGATGAATGGCTCATCATTCTGGCGCTGGTGTTGCTGATGGGGCTATAGCCCGATTCCATCCTGCTGCGCCGAATCGGCGTCGGCGGGGGCGGCCCCGGTTTCCTCTCGGGCGGGGGCGTCGCCTCCGTCCCCGTCGGGCAGCGGCCTGACCCGGTCCTGACTCTCCTCCATCCGGCCCCGCATGGCCCGGAGACGGGTCACATACAGCTTCAGGCTGACAAGCCCCACCACACCCACAGACACCAGCACCGTCAGCGCCCGCACCAGGCCGTTGGTGGTGCAGATCACGGAGGTCAGGCCCAGAAGGGCGGAGGCAGCGTACAGGACGGCCACTGTCTGCTTCTTGGAGAGGCCCATGTCAATGAGGCGGTAGTGGACGTGCTTCCGGTCGGCGTGCATGGGGTTCTCCCCATGGCAGATGCGGAGGATGAAGGCGTAGCAGATGTCAAAGATGGGCAGGCCCAGCATCAGGAAGGGAATCACGAAGGAAATCAGGGCATAGAACTTGAACAGCCCCTGAATACTGGCCACCGCCAGGATATAACCGATGAAGGTGGAGCCAGTGTCCCCCATAAAGATTTTGGCCGGGGCCCTGTTGTAGGGCAGGAAGCCAATGCAGGCCCCCGCCAGTGCGCCGGTGATCACCGCCACGGCGTAATTGGAATAGGTCAGGGCAATCATCACCATACTGATGGAGGAGATGGTGGACACCCCCGCCGCCAGGCCGTCCAGCCCGTCGATCAGGTTCACCGCGTTGGTGATGGTGACGATCCAGAGGATGGTGACCGGGACGGACAGCGTCCCCAGGTTCCAGTTGGAGCCGTCCGAGAGGGAGCTGAGGTTGCTGAAAAAGCGGATGACGTTGCCGCCATAGACGGCCACCCCCGCCGCCAGCAGCTGCACCGCCAGCTTCACCAGGGGGCGGAGGTTGTAAATATCATCCAGCATCCCCAGGACCACAATGATCACGCTGCCCAGCAGCATATAGAGCACCTTGTCCGTCATGGGCACAAACAGCAATATCGCCGCACAGCAGCCCACGAAAATGGCCAGCCCGCCCATGCGGGGGGTGGGGGAGGTGTGGAGGTGTCGTTCCGATTCCGTCCCCTTTTTGCCGGGCATATCGATGGCGCCCAGCCGGATGGCCAGCCATTTGGCCAGGGGCGTGGTGGCAAGGGTCAGCAGAAAGGCGGCCAGAAGGGCGCAGCCTGTGGCGGTGATGGCCGGTAACGTGGTAATGATGGCGGTTCACCTCTTTTCCGTTGTGTGTCCGCTGCGCGGCAGCCCCTCACCTGGGGACGAAACCCACCTTTTTATAGACCTTCCGCAGGGTCTTGTTGGCGATGTAAGAGGCCTTCTCCGCGCCGGCGGTATAGACCTGCTCCAGATACGCCTTGTCCTTCATCAGCCGCTCCGTCTCCTCCCGGATGGGGCGGCACATCTCAATGGTAGCGTCGCCCACGGCGGTCTTGAACGCGCCGTAGCCCATGCCGTCGAACTCCTGCTCGATTTCGTCATAGGTCCTGCCGGTGGCGCAGGCGTAAATCTGCATCAGGTTGGAGATGCCCGGCTTATTCACCGGGTCGAAGCGGACCGAGGTCTCGCTGTCCGTTACCGCCCGCTTGAACTTCTTCGCCATGACGGCGGGGTCGTCCAGCAGGTAGACGCAGCCGTTGGGGTCGCGGTCGGACTTGGACATCTTATCCTCCGGGGAGGACAGGCTCATGATTCTGGCCCCCACCTTGGGGATGTACGGCTCCGGCACCTTGAACACCGGGCCGTAAATGCCGTTGAAGCGCTCGGCAATGTCCCGGCACAGCTCTACGTGCTGCTTCTGGTCGTCCCCCACCGGCACATAGTCCGGCTGATAAATCAGAATATCCGCCGCCATCAGCACGGGATAGTCGAAGAGGCCGGCGTTGATGTTCTCAGCGTGCTGGGCGCTCTTGGCCTTGAACTGGGTCATACGGGTCAGCTCGCCATACATGGTGTAGCAGTTCAGCACCCACCCCAGCTGGGCGTGGGCGGGGACGTGGCTCTGGATAAAGAGGGTGTTCTTCTCCGGGCCCAGGCCGCAGGCGATGTAGGCCGCCAGCTGGGAAACGGTGCGGCGGCGCAGCTCGGCGGGGTTCTGACGCACGGTGATGGTGTGCATATCCGCCATAAAGTAGTAGCAGTCAAACTGGTCGGCCCGCTCCGCCCAGTTCCGAATGGCCCCCAGGTAGGAGCCGAGGGTCAGCTCGCCGCTGGGCTGGATGCCGGACAGCATCACCTTTTTTTGTTCTTCCATGTTCCAATCAACCTCCGTGCGCCGGGGCGCAGTTTCTGCAATCCCGCCGGGCGGCCGGGGGACTGCGCCTATGTTTCCGTTGAAAATGTATGTAGGATAGCCGCCCAAAGCCGGGCCGCTATCCCCCGCCCCCTGCCGCCCGGTCAGAAGCAGGACCGCAGGCGGCGAAACGGGGACACAAAACAATTACATCTGAGTTATTTTAGCACAGTGCGTTGGAAAACGCAACTGTAAAACGTGGCGTAACCCGCTGAAATCCGGGAGAAACCGGGGTTTCCCCGCCCCTTAAATCACCAGTGTGCCGCTCTCGTCCTCCACCAGGCGGAAAAGGCGATGCTCCTCCCCGGTGGCGGCGTTCACATAGACGATATAGTGCAGTCCCTCCTCGTTTTCGCACTTGAACTCCCAGCACAGCACCTCGTCCTCCCCATCGGTGGGGACGATGGCCAGCTGGTGGGACAGCACCTCCAGCTCCCCTGACACGACCTGACCGGCTTCCTCCGCCGTGATGGCGGGGACGGTATCGGTGCGCCGGGTGTGGTTCATCAGGTAGCCGCTGGCCTCATAGCCCACCACGGCGCCGGTGTCCAGGGCCACCTCCACCTTGATGAGGTCGGGGTAGCAGGTGACGCCGTCCTGGGTGGCGGCAAAGTTGACGGTGAGGCAGTTGCCCTGGTCAATGAAATAGCTGGGCTCCATGTCGGTGATGCCGTGGCCCTCCAGGTAGCGCCGGGCCAGCGCGACCCCCTGCTCAGCATCTATGGTTTCCGCCCCCACGGTGCGGCCGTTGCCCCAGGCCAGCACCTGGCCCCCCCTGCTTCGTGACGTAGATGGTGGCGGAGCTGCCCTCCAGACTGGTGGAGAACACATAGCAGGGGAGTTTGCCGTTCATATCCGTCTCTCCGGTCAGGTCAGAGGGCTCCACCGCCAGCCAGTCCGCCGCCAGGCGGCGGGCCTCTTCCTGGGAGACCTGCTCCGTCCCCTCCAGCATGGCGGCGGTGCGGGTCTGCAAATGCTCGGAGAAGGGGCCGTCATAGATTAAAGTGGGCATCTCCGGGAACTCCGCCTCGATGTCCTGATAGCTGCTGTCCGCCAGCACGTCCCCCTCCTCCGTCAGCTGGGAGAGGCGTTTTGTGACGGCCTCCACGTCCTCCAATGTGGCGGTGCCGTCATAGAGCCGGCTCTCCAGCGTGTGGAGCCGCTCCTTCAGCTGCTCGGCGGCCTGGTGGAGGGCCTTTACGCTCTCCAGTTCGTCCTCGGAGTAGCCCTCGTTTTGGAGGACGGAGCGGGCCAGGGCGCTGGCGTAGTCCCCGGTTTTTGCCACAAAGGCGGCGGTCTGCTCCAGCTGGAGGTTGGCGTAGGGCAGCTCACCCAGGGCCTGCTGGGCGGCCAGGGCCTCGGCGTAGATTTGGGCGGACAGGGCGGACACCGTGGCGGGGCTGGTGGCGTAGACGCACTTCTCCAGGGCGGCGTCCAGCTTATCCACGCTGCTGGTCAGCTGGTCAAAGGCCCGGAGGTAGGTATTGGCGTTCTGCTGCCGCTGGTAGGCCAGGGCGCTGCGCTGGCTCAACACGGTGACGGCCAGCGCCAGCACCCCTGCGGTCAGAAAGCTGATAATCCGCACCACGGTGCGGCGGCGAAGGTTCATGGACATGGGGTGACTTCCTCTCTATCAGTTGGTTTCCCTCCAAGTTTGTCCGCCCCCGGCGAAACCATACCGGAAAATCCTGGCGAACCCTTCCCATTCTGCCGGATTTGGATGATAATTAAGAATATGGAGTGTCTGCATTGAGTGGATGGTATCAATGAACGAAATTGCTTTCCTTAAATAATCATTTGCAAAAAAAGCGAACTTTGCCAACCGGAAGGGCACGCGCCTGCTTCCTTTCTCATCCCTTGCCCGCGGAGAAAAATTCTTTGGGCCAGAGCAATCGCCCCCAGCCGGGGCGCAAAAATTGGACAGCATGGCGCTCCGCCATGCTGTCCGTCAAATTTTTATGCACGTTTTCCGTCTGTTCCCTTAATGGAACAGGGACTGCTGTTCCCCGGGATAGGGCAAATGCAAATGCTCGTAAGCCTTTTGGGTGACGCACCGGCCCCGGGGGGTGCGGGTCAGGATGCCGATCTGCATCAGATAAGGCTCATACATATCCTCCAGGGTCTCGGCGTCCTCGTTGATGGTGGCCGCCAAAGTCTCCAGCCCCACCGGGCCGCCGTGATAGAACTCAATGATGGCCCGCAGCATCCGCCGGTCAATGTCGTCCAGCCCCAGATAGTCCACATCCAGCGCACTGAGGGCGTCGTCCGCCACTGCGGAGGTGATGACGCCCCCCGCCTTGACCTGGGCAAAGTCCCGCACCCGCCGGAGGAAGCGGTTGGCGATGCGGGGGGTGCCCCGGCTGCGCTTGGCAATCTCCCAGGCCCCGGATTCCTCAATGGGGACGTTCAGGATGCCGGCGCTGCGCTTGACGATCAGGGCCAGCTCCTCCGGGGTGTACAGCTCCAGCCGCAGCTGCACACCGAACCTGTCCCGCAGAGGGGCGGACAGGGAGCCGGCCCGGGTGGTGGCCCCGATGAGGGTGAACTTCGGCAGGTCCAGCCGGATGGAGTTGGCGCTGGGGCCCTTGCCGATGATGATATCCACCACATAGTCCTCCATGGCCGGATAGAGAATTTCCTCAATGGCCCGGTTCATCCGGTGAATCTCATCCACAAATAAAATGTCGTTCTCGGAGAGGTTGGTCAGCAGCGCCACCAAATCCCCCGGCTTCTCCATGGCGGGGCCGGAGGTGATGCGGATGTTGACCCCCATCTCGTGGGCGATGATACCGGCCAGGGTGGTTTTGCCCAGGCCGGGGGGGCCGTAGAGCAGGACGTGGTCCAACGGTTCCCCCCGCAGCTTCGCCGCCTGAATGAAGATGCCCAGGTTGCCCTTGGCCTTTTCCTGGCCGATGTATTCCTGCAGCCGCTGGGGACGGAGGGAATACTCCCCTTCGTCCTCCCGGAGGAGGGAGGAGGTGACAAGGGGCTCCGGGGCAAAGACGCCCTCGTCGCTGTTTGTGATTGCCATGATACGCCTCCCTTCCGTTTACTTCGCAAGGCGTTTCAGCGCCTGTTTCACCAACTCCTCCAGGGTCAGGGCGGAGACGTCCAGCCCCTTTAATGCGGCGTTGATTTCATTCTGATGGTAGCCCAGCACCTGGAGAGCCGCGCCGGCTTCGGAGAGCTTGTCCTCCGGAATGACGGTGTCCACACTGGCGGGGGAGACGCCGCCGTTTTGGAACTGGGCGCCCTGCTCCTTCGCCAGTTTGTCCTTCAGCTCCAGCACGATGCGCTGGGCCAGCTTCTTCCCCACCCCGGCAGCGGCGGTCAGCGCCTTCAGGTCGCCGGTGATGATGGCCAGGGCCAGATTGGAGGGGGCGGAAGTGGAGAGGATGGACAACGCGGCCTTCGGCCCCACGCCGGACACCGAGGTCAGCAGCAGGAACAGGTTCCGCTCCTCCTCCGTGGCAAAGCCGTAGAGGGTCACATCGTCCTCCTTCACCGCCAAATGGGTAAAGAGCTTTGCCTTCTCCCCCTTGCGGAGGGTAGAGAGGGTGAAGTTGGTGGTCTTGCAGGCGTAGCCCACGCCGCCGCAGTCGATGACCGCCAGATAGGGCGCAATATGGGCCACTGTGCCGTAAAGATAATAAAACATGGAAAAAACCTCATAATCAGGTGAAATTTTGTGGTTTTCCGGAAGAGAACCGGCTACCTGGTGTCATACCTGGCGGGGTCAAAGTCCCGCTCCGTATTCAGCAGGCTGGTGGCGGCCCGGCTGTGGCAGATGGCCAGGGCCAGGGCGTCGGCGGCGTCGTCCGGGTGGGGCAGCTGCTGCATCCGGAGGAGCCGCTGGGTCATCAGCATGACCTGCTTCTTCTCCGCCTTTCCGTACCCGGTAACGGCCTGCTTCACCTGGTTGGGGGTGTATTCAAACACGGGGACGCCGTGTTCCTCCGCCGCCAGCAGAATCACCCCCCGCCCGTGGGCCACGGCGATACCGGTGGTGATGTTCTTGCTGAAAAACAGCTCCTCAATGGCGATCTCATCCGGGGCATAGGTGTTCAGCAGCTCCCCCATATCCTGATGGATTTGCAGGAGCCGGGCGGACAGGGGGATACCGGCGGGGGTCGTGATGACTCCGTAGCGAATCAGGGTGTTTTTCGCCCGCTCCGCCTGAATGACCCCGAAGCCAATGGTGGCCACCCCCGGGTCAATACCCATAATCACCATCTGTACGGTATCTTCCTTTCCCGCCTTTCCACAGGCTGCAAAATCGGTCTATCTGATTATAGCACAGAACAAACGTTCCGTAAAGGGTGGGGTTTACGAATTCTTTCCGCTGTGCTAAAATAGAGGCATCCACATGAAAAAGGAGACTGATGCTTATGTCTACCGTCGTTACCGCAGCCAACGCCCCCGCCGCCCTGGGCCCTTACTCCCACGCCATCCTGACGGGGAATACCCTGTTCACCTCCGGTCAGGTGCCGCTGGTACCGGAGACCGGCAAACTGGCCGGGGACACCATCGAGGCCCAGGCGGAGCAGGTGTTCCGGAACCTGGAGAGCGTCCTGGCCGCCGCGGGCATGACCTTTGCCAACGTGGTGAAAACCACCGTGTTCCTCACCGACCTGGCCGACTTTGCCGCGATGAACGCCATTTACGCCACCCGGTTCCCGGAGAATCCCCCCGCCCGTTCCTGCGTGCAGGTGGCGAAGCTGCCCGCCGGCGCGAAGATGGAGATGGAACTGATCGCCGTGAAGTGAACCGGCCTTTGGCCACATCCAAAACAGACGCATCCGACCCTACGCTTTTGAAAGCGAGGGGCGGATGCGTTGCTTTTTGTCTTTTGTAGGGCTACGGTTTTTTCCGCGGCGGCGGTAACGGCTCGCCCCGCCCCCATTCAAAGGATGGTCTGACAGGTGCCGGTGGCCAGCACTGAACAGATGCCCTCTATGCCGCACTGCACCATGCTGGCAACCGCAGCGTCGGTGTAAAAGGCCATGTGCTGTGTCATGACCACGTTTGGAAACTGGCGCAGGTAGGCCATAGACCGGTTGATGATGATTTCATCCCGGCGGTTCAAATGATAGATGCCTTCCTCATGCTCGAAGCAGTCAAGGCCCAAACCACCGATTTTCTGCCCCTCAATGCCGGCGATCAGGGCTTCGGTATCCATCAAAGCGCCCCGGGCGCAGTTGATCAGAATCACGCCGTCCTTCATTTTTCCAATCGCATCGCCGTCGATCATATGACGTGTCTCTTCGTTCAGGTTGAGATGGACTGTAATGATGTCGCACTCCCGATAAATCGTTTCCAAATCCGTATAGGTCAGCCACTGGGACGCCGCCCCATGATGGGCGTCATAGCCCAGAACCCGGCATCCAAAGCCGGAGAGGATTTTTGCAACCTGGGTTCCGATACGCCCGGTGCCCAAAATCCCCACGGTCAGGCAGCGCATTTCCCGCCCGTAAAGCCCTTGCAGGGAATAGTCGTTCACCTGGGCGCGCCACAGGGCGGCCTTGTAGTGCCGGATGCAGAGGAGCATAAGCATCACCGTATATTCCGCCACCCCGTTGGGGTCGTAGCGGGCATTGCACACCGCCAGGCCGATTTCCTTCGCGTGGGCCAAGTCGATGTGGTCATAACCGATGGTGCGGGTCGCAAGGCACCGCACCCCCATCTCCTTGTAGGCGTCCAGAAGGGCTGCGTCAATTCTGCCCTGGCCCAGCGTTGTTACGCCGCTGCACCCTTCCGCCAGGGCGGCGTTTTCCATCGTCGGAACCTGCTCCGTCAGAATCAGCTCCACGTCAAAGCGTTTGGCGCAGCGGTCAAACTCCGCCCGCTCATCGTCCCGCACTTCATAAGCAAGTATTTTCATACCGGCACCTCCTGAAAAATCTGTTTGCATTATAGCCCCGGCTGTGCTATCTTAAATGTCAAACAGATGACAATTTGGGGAGGAAACGGCATGGAAATCAAGTTTTCAAACGAGGAAATGGAGCTGCTCTCCCAGGCGGGGTACCTGCGCCATTTTGCCCGGAACGAACTGATCTATCTGGAGGGGGACGTGGCCAATACGCTGTGCATCATCCGGGAAGGGCGGGTGCGCATCATGCTCAGCACGCCGGAGGGGGAGGAACTGACGGTGGAAATCGTGGAAAAAGGGCGGCTCTTCGGGGAATCGTCCTTTTTGAGCAAAAGTCTGCGGCCCACCACCGTCACGGCGGTCACGGAGGTGGAGTTGATTTGCTGCACCATTCCGCAGCTGATTCCCTGCCTGTGTCAGAACCCGGACCTTTTGACCAAATTGTTGCAGCACTGTTCAGAGACGATGAACCATCTGTCCTACTCCCTCCATTCCTTCCGCTTTCTGAACCGATACCAGCGCATTGCGTCCTTCCTGCTGACAGAGACCGGAACGGATAACCCGGACAAGGAGATTACAGGCCAATGCCTGCCCTATACCCACGACGAAATCGCCATGTGCCTGGGCCTGGCCCGGCCCACCGTCAGTCAGGTGTTAAAGGAATTTGAGCGCAGGGGGTACGTCAAATGCGCCTATGGGCGGGTCTATATTCTGGACAGAACGGCGTTGGAGCAGGCGGTCAGCACAATTTGAATTTGCAAGTTCCGATTCATTTGTGAAATGCTTGACAAGCTGAGGCGGATACGGTATACTGATTTCGTCAAAATTTTCACAATAGTATCCCAACCGACACAACCTGTTTCAAGGAGGACACAACACTATGGGACGTTTACAGGACAAGGTAGCCATCATCACCGGCGGCAACTCCGGCGTAGGGGCGGCGACAGCCCTTTTGTTCGCCAGCGAGGGGGCGAAGGTGGTCATCAGCGCCCGCCGGAAGGCCAAGCTGGACGAGGTGGCCGCGCAGATTCAGGCGGCAGGCGGCGAGGTGCTGGCTGTGGCCACCGACATCTCCAGGCCGGAGGACGCCGACAACCTGATTGCCAGGGCCATCGAAGCCTACGGCAAGGTGGACATTCTGGTGAACAACGCCGGTGTGCTGGAGGAAGGGCTGAAGCCCATCGACCGGGTCAGCACCGAGGATATGGACCGCATCATTGACACCAACACCAAGGGCACCATGTACTGTATGCGGGCGGCCAGCAGCAGGATGGCGGAGGCCGGCAGCGGCTCCATCGTCAACGTGGCCTCGGTGGCCGGCGTGATGGGCAACGGCGGCGCGGCCTATGTGGCCTCCAAGGCCGCCATTGTGGGCATCACCCGCCACACCGCCCTGCGGTTTGCGGGCACCGGCATCCGCTGCAACGCGGTCTGCCCCGGCACCATCGTCACCCCCATGGTGGCCTCCATGAACCCCGCCAACCTGGACCCGGATATGTTCGGCCAGATGGCGAAGCATGGCGACCTGAAGGTGCAGCCCTGCATGGCAAATGACGTGGCCAATATCCTCCTCTTCCTGGCCAGCGACGAATCCCGTGCCATCACCGGTCAGGCCATCGTGTCCGACTTCGGAAGTTCCCTGTAAGCAGTTCCCTGTCATAAAAAGCCTCCGGACAGTTCTCCTGTCCGGAGGCTTTTTTGCGCCCGGAACCGCCCTGCGGGCGACTCCATTTTGTATATTGATTATAGAATATTACGATTTGTTATCCTTCCTTTTGGCGCAGCCAGTCCCAGAGCTGCTTACACCAGTACACCACGCCGATCAGCACAAAACACAGCCCCGTACACAGGAAGGCGGCTCCGTTCACCAGCACGCCGCCTGTCATCAGCGCCTCATCCCGGACAAGGACGCTCATGACCAAAAGCAGGCCGCACAGAAGGGACACCGTCATACCGATTTTCCCGCCGGATGCCTGGACCCCTTCGTAGGCGTCCCGCAAAATCATCTGCGTGATGCAAACAGTGGCGGGGGGCCAGATGGCAAAGATAAACAGCGTATAGGTTGCAAACTCCACGCCGTAAAATGTCAGCAGGCACAGGGCTGCGTCCGTCAAAATGCAGGCGAAGAAGCCCCACTGAAACGCCTTGCCCCGCTCCAGATTCTGCCGTTCATCAAACTGTTCCATTACGATTCCTCCCCAAACAGCTCATCCAGCGTCTTGCCCAGCACCTTGCAGATGGCCCGGCAGAGCCTGATGGTAGGATTGTAGGTGCCCTGCTCAATGGCGTTCATGGTCTGGCGGGAGATGCCCACGGCGGCGGCCAGCTGGGTCTGGGTCATATCCTTCTCCGCCCGGGCCACCTTGATTGCGATGTTGCGTCCCATCGTCCCACCTCCTACTGTGATTCTAGCAGAGAGCCTACGAATTGTCAAGTATATACGACAAAAATTCAGATAAAATTGGCAGGTAGGGAATGCACCCGGCTGCCTGCCGCTGATTACGCGCTTTTCATCACCAATATGACAGGGCAAAAGCATTTAAAATAATCGTAAAAACCACTATAAGCAAAACTTTTTAATAATTTAGGGGTACACATATAACAAGTATAGTCAAATTAGGGCATTGACAATTCTCAACGGATTGCTGATGAATTTTTCTGATGCAACTTTTGAGCTGCCTTTCTGTTGTTATAGCAACATTTTATGCAAAATTTTAAATGCTGTCGCCCTGCCAATATGACAGAAATTCTTGCTTTTTGGAAAGGATTGTGCTATGCTATCTATGGCGCTGCCCAATACGGTGGCGGTTTGCTCCCTTTACGGGGGCAGCTTCTTTGCGTCCCCCGATCTGACAAAGAAAGGGGGGCTGCCCAATGACTACTTCCGAACTGTTCCAGTTTTGTCTCGTTATCATTGGCATTATCAACCTGTTCATACAGTTGTTAAGTAAAAAGAAGTAACCGCCCATAGCTGACAACCTGGCGGTTACTTCTTAAGCAATCACTAGGGGGCTAACCGTTACCGGACAGCGCCCTTGTTACATATATTATAGACCGGCACAGCCGATTTGTCAACCCCGGGTTCTGCCCCGGCAGGGCAAAAGCATTTAAAATAA
>MSHE01000019.1 GCA_001941025.1 Lachnospiraceae bacterium Zagget3 | reverse complement strand
CCCCACCCCAAAGCGGCGGAGCTGGGTGTCAGCCACCGGCCGGACGGCTGGGTGTACCAGAGCGAGGAGGCGGCGGCCATGCCGGAATACGGCGAGGTCGCGAAAGCGGTCAACGGCGCAAAGAAACAGTCTGAAAAGCTGGTGCCATCCACCGTCGGGCGGCTTGTGAAGCAGGTCGGGGCGGACACCACGCTGAAGAACGCACAGCGGGACGGCGCGCAGTTCGCCTGGGTCCCTCATGGCGATTCCTGCGCCTTTTGCCTGATGCTGGCGTCCAGAGGCTGGCAGTACATGTCGAAGAAAGCGTTGAAGAACGGCCATGCGGAGCATATCCACGCGAATTGTGACTGCCAGTACGCGGTGCGGTTTGACGGGAAAAGCACAGTGGAAGGGTATGACCCGGATAAATATAGAAAAATATATGATTTTGCACCCGGAAAAGATTCAAATAAGAAAATAAACAATCTAAGGAAAATGTTAAATGGCCCAAATTCGTTGACAGTAGATCAGTTGGATTTTATAATAGATGCATACAACAGCCCGAAAGAATTCTTTCATATCGAGGCAAACGAGCTGTACAAAACGCTGATAGCGAAAGGCTTCACCGTTACTCCGTTAAAAAAAGGAGCGCTAAAAGGGGTTGATTATCTCAACGGTGGAGGATACGGAACGAATTATTTAGGAGGCGGATACCTCCAATATCATCCGGGGAAAGCAAGCCACCACAAAACCGAGTATTATAAATTGTCTGGTGCTGAAGGGTGTCATAGATACAGAACGAATGGAGATGAGATATTTGATTGATAAGTATGAATTGTTGAATGAAATAGAAAAGCAAATGAATGTTTTATACCCAATAAAGAAATTTGGAAAATGCGAAGCTCATGTCAGCAACAGTGGAAGTATATTTAGAGTGTTTACGTTCCCAGGAGAAGATGCACTGTGTATTGAGTATGCAGAAAGCGAGAAGCAGGCTATGCAGGATATATTTCCAGAAGATGGAGATAAATTTTATCTTGATGAGTATCCATCAGCAGAGGGAATGCTGAAAGATATGATAGATGAAATTGAAAGCTGACAAACTACTAAAAATCAATAACGTCAAAAAAGGATTGTGAGAAATCACAGTCCTTTTTTATATAAAAATGGCAACTCGTGCCTCAAACGAGGGTTCAGGTCATTCATACCGTAAAAATGAAGGAGTAAGAAACTATGGAAAACACGGAAACCAATCAGGCCCCGGAGCAGGCCGAACGCACATTCACGCAGGCGGAACTGGATGCTATCATCAAGAGCCGGCTGGCAGATGAAAAGAAAAAGTACGCCGACTATGATGCGCTGAAGGAAAAGGCCGGGCAGACGGAAAGCCTGCAGGCAGAACTGGACCAGCTGAAAACCACCAACAGCATCAACCAGATGCGCTCTGCGGTCTCAAAAGAAACAGGAGTACCGGTGGAGCTGCTGGTTGGCGATGATGAGGAATCCTGCAAGGCATACGCGGAGAAACTCATCGCGTTCGCCAGGCCGAAGCGTTATCCGGGCACGAAGGCAAACCACAGCAGCGCAACCTCGCAGAGCGATGCGGCCATGCGAGAGTTCGCACGACAAATTTTTGGTAAAGGAGACTAATTATCATGGCAGCTTTGCTCACTACTGATTTCAACATCCCCAACGACATCGCCACCGGCATCTTTGAGAAGGCACAGAAGGGGTCTACCCTCGCCCAGCTGTCCGGCGCCCGCCCGCAGAAGTTCGGCACCCAGCAGGTTTGGGTCCTGACCTCTGCGCCCAAGGCCGAACTGGTCGGCGAAGCGGTGCAGAAATCCCCCACCCCTGCCGCCTATTCCAGCAAGACCATCACCCCGCTCAAGCTGCAGGTCACGATGCGGTTCTCTCAGGAGGTCAAGTGGGCCGACGAGGACACGCAGATCGGCGTCCTGCAGGACCTGTCCACCAATGCCGGCATCGCGCTGGGCCGCGCCCTCAAGAGCAAGTTCAAGACCGCCATCACCACGGTGAAGGGGCTGGACTGGAAGGGCACCGGCACCAACGTGGTCTCCGGTATTCTGAACGGCATGTACAACTGGGGGAGCAAGCTGAAAAGCTGGGCCAGCAGCCTGCTGTCCAAGGCACAAAGCGCCCTGGGCATTGCCTCCCCCTCCACCCTGTTCCGGGATGAGGTGGGCCTGTTCCTGGGCCTGGGCGTTGCCGAGGGCCTGGAGGATTCCTCCGGCTCCGTCATGGACACGGTGCAGAGCCTGGCCTCCGGCGTTGCGGAGGGGCTGAGCAATATTGACACCGGCGTTTCCCTCTCCGCCGCCACTGTGGGGTTAGACAGTACCCTGGACAGCTTCGCGGAGACGGTGACGGAGGGCTTCTCCGCCCTGATCATCGACCTCCGGGGCCTGCTGGAGCAGGCGGCGGCGCTGGCACCCGGCCTGTCCGGCGTGACGATTTCAGACGTGACCAGTCAGGCGGAGACGCTGGGTCGCTCCCGGAGCTATGACGCCTCCGGCATTGACGAAAGCTGGATGGACAGCCTGGCGGACCGGGTGGCACAGCGGGTCTCCGCCCAGAGCGGCAGCACAGGCGGCGGGGAAGTCACCGTCACCGTGCCTGTCTACCTGGACGGCAAGCTGGTGGGCCAGAGCGCCGTGACCTACATCAACGGCGAGGCCCGGCGCACCGGCGTGAACCCGCTGGCGGCGTACCTGTAAGGAGGCAGCTATGGCATCTGTTACCATTTCAGACCTGACCATCGGGGGCGTGGCCATGCCCACCCCCGCCCTGGAGGGCCTGACCATCACCAGAGAAAAAATCTGGAGCGCCGACACCGGCCGCACCTCCAGTGGGAAGATGGTGGGCACCATTGTGGCGATTAAAACCAAAATCTCCATCACCTGGCCGCCCCTGACCATGGAGGAGGTGGCCACCATCGAGGAGGCGGTCAGCTCCTCCAGCTCCTTCGTGAGTATGAGTTACACCGACATGACCGGCTCCACCGTGACGAAAACCATCTACTTCGGCACCCCGTCCTACACCGTGTACAGCTATGCGGAGGGGTTGCAGTGGGTGAAGGATGTGACGGTGGACGGGGTGGAGCAGTAAAGGGAGGCGAAGCGCTACGCAAAGCATTGACACAACCACCCGCTCCGCCCTGGACGACTTCGGCCTGATTACCCTGCGGGCCTACCTGGGCGGCAGCGAGACGGCGTTGGACGCGGAGGTGGTCAGCGCCACCTACACCGCCAGCGTGGGCGGGGGCGACGGCTTTTCCATCGGCAACGCCTGTTCGGCGGAGCTGGTCATCGCCCTGGTAGACGCAGGAGCGACGGCGGGAAACCAGTCCCTTCGGGTCACCTGGGACGCGGCGGGGACGGAGTACCCGCTGTTCACCGGCACCGTCAGCAAGGCCACCACCAGCGGCAGCCAGACCACCATCACCGCTTATGACGCATTGGGCAGCGCCTCCAGCACGCCCTATGAACCTGCCCTCACCGGCAGCTGCACAGCGGCGGAGGCCCTGGCCGACATTGCGGCGCAAATGGGGGTGGAGCTGGACGGCGACACGAAAACGCTTGCGGCAGGCACAGCCCTGACGGAAGGCGTCAGCGCCCTGGAGGGTCTGAGCCTGAGCAGCGCGGCGGCCAACATCGCCCTGCTGCTGGGAGGCAACGCCATTATCACCAGAGCAGGAGCCCTGGCCGTGCGGCAGTTCACCGACTGCGGCTGGGAAACGGAGAGCTACGCTGGAGGGGCCACCCCGGAGGACACCGCCTACACGGTGGATGGCCTGACCTTCCAGCGGACGGACACCACCGCCGCCACCGATGAGGACGGCATCACCACGGAGAGCAGCGTCTCCACTGACTACACCGCCTCCGCCAGCTCCGGCGCGGGGCTGACCTACAGCACGAATCTGGCCACTCAGGCCCTGGTGGACGGAGCTTATGAGGCGCTTGCGGGTCTGTCCTTTCGGGCCGGGTCCTTCAGCGTGCAGGGCGGCCTCTTTGTGGAGCCGGGGGATTTAGTGACGGTGGATGGGCTGACGGTGGCGGTTTCCAGCATCTCTCTGAGCTTGGGCGGGGGCTGCAAGACCGCCATCACCAGTCTGGGGCAGTCGGACACGAGCAGCACCGGCGGCTCTATCACGCAGGCCATCTCCGCCATTCAGCAGGATTACGCGGAGTTCAAGACCATGGTGGCCGACAACATCAGCGCCACCAATGCCAATTTTACAAACGTGCTGGCAAATTACATCAAAACCGACGAACTGGAAGCCACCGTGGCCACCTTTGGCTACCTGACCGCCGACAGCGCGGTCATCACCGACCTGACCGCCAAAGTGGCGACCATCGACGCGGCTTACATCACGGCAGCGGAGGTGGACACGCTGCTGGCGGACTACGCCACCATCAACGAACTGACGGCCTACAAAGCCGAAATCACAGAGCTGACCGCCGGTTACGTCACCGCCGGAGAGGTGGACGCCATCCTTGTAGAGGCGGGCTACCTGACCGCCGACAGCGCCGCCATCAAGGAGTTACAGGCGGACGTGGCGGCGACCACCAAGGGCAAAATCAGCACCTTCCCGGCGACCGCGGGCCTGCTGGTCTTTAAGGGCACAAGCACCAGCAAAATCACCCACATGGGCGTCTATGACGGCAATGGCTATGTGTACGAGGCCAAGGGCCACAGCTACGGTGTGGTTAAGACCAAGTATTCGGCATCCGACTGGCAGTATTGGGCGCAGTGTCCCTATTGCACCGACGATACCACCACGGCCACGACTTCCAGCAGTTCCACCACAACAACCACGACCACCACTAACACAAAGGAGGCACACGATATGGACACTTTGAGAAACGGCGACACCGGCCAGCAGGTCACGGTGCTGCAAAAGCTCCTGAACCAGCTGGGGAGCAGCCTGACCGAGGACGGCATCTTCGGCAGCAAGACCGAGTCCGCCGTGAAGAGCTACCAGACGGGGCAGGGGCTGACGCAGGACGGCATCTGCGGACCTAAGACCTGGGCGGCGATTCTGGCCAGCTGATTGCAACTGTAGGTGTAATTTTTGCCGCATAAAATCGCAAGTATAGTCGCAATAAGTCGCAAAACGGCCGGGGGTGGTATGCCTCCGGCCGTTTTCTTTCCGCTCGATTGGTAAGACTGTGTTTTTTCTTCAAATGTTTTCCCTTGATTTTTCCCTTATGCGCCTAGATGCCTGTATAGGCAGATAACAAATAATGATGAAATAAGCGGAAATATATATGAGATTTTATATATATTGTCACATATTATGGCGTTTTAAAGAATGAGAGGATAATTCAAATCCCTCCTTCCGCGCCAGTGAACCCCCTGATTCTGATTCGGAATCAGGGGGTTCTTTTTGTTTTGGCGGAGGTTGCGTGACAGGCAGAAACCCGCCAAAACCGGCAGGTGAAAGAGTGTGGGCAAACCAAATGGGCAGGCGAAAGGCGTTCAGGCGTTCTTTGCCTGATAGTTTTCGCCCCACTCCCGCATGGCGTCCAGAATCGGTTTCAGACTGTACCCCAAATCGGTCAGGGTGTACTCCACATGGGGCGGCACCTCGGGGAACACGGTGCGGGTCACAAGACCGCTCTCCTCCATCTGCCGCAGCTGCGCCGTCAGCACCTTCTGGGAGACGTGGCCGATGGACTTTTTCAGCTCACCAAACCGTTTCGTTCCGGGCATCAGGTCCCGGAGAATCAACACCTTCCACTTGTCGCTGATGAGCATCAAAGTCGTCTCCACCGGGCAGGCGGGCAGCTCCCTGGCCGGTGTTGCTGCGATGTCCTTTTGGGTTTCCATACGAACGACCTCCCATGGTTTCCGTTTGGTGACTATGGCACAATAATGTGCTTACCTTACATTTTCTCTGTACTCCCTTATTATAGTACCAGCAGGAGGAAATTGCAAGCCTCCCGAAGCGCAGAAAACCGGCCAACACACGGTTTCCTGCCGGTAACTATACCACAATATTGTGCGTACTTCACAAGCTGCCAAACGGCTGGTACAATGAAACCAGTAAAAAAGCCTTACAAAAAATGAATCTTTGGAGGTCATCATCATGAAAAAGGTACTTATCGTCAACGCAAGCAAGCGCCGCAACGGCAACTCCTACGCCCTGGCAGAGAGATTCGCCCGGCAGCTGGAGGGAAAGGCTGAGGTCACGACGTTCCACATCGGTGAGCAGGATGTGCGCCCGTGTCTTGCCTGCGACGGCTGCAAGCGTCAGCACACCCCCAACTGCGTCCAGAAGGACGACTTCACCGCTCTGATTCCCGCCATCGACAGCTGCGACGCCATGCTGCTCCTCTCCCCTGTCCATTGGGATCAGTTCCCCGCCCAACTGAAGGCTTTCCTGGACCGCACCTACGCCTTCATGGACTTCACCCAACCTGATATGTCCATGGCCACCCGCAAGGACAAAAAGCTGGCCGGTTATTTCTGCTCCGGCTTCGGCCCGGTGGATGTGTACACCCAGATGGTGGAGACCAACCTGAAGAGCTTCGCCACCGCCGGCTTCCGGGATTACAAGGCCTATGTGGTTGGCAATGTCAACGTCCCCGGCTCTGTCCTGGAGCGCGAGGACGCCATGAAGGCCGCTGACGAGATGGCCGCCTGGCTCATCGGCTGACGGAGTACGTTCCATATCTTCGGGCTTTTCTGTTCGGAGAACGCCGCGGCGTGATTGCGGCCTTCCCCGGCAATCCCCCCTGCCGGTTCTGATTCCCGGGAAACGTGACCGTTGGAGCGTCTGACGGCAGAACCATGCTGCCAGACGCTCCGTTTCGTAAAATGGGAGACTGATACCATATGAACAGAAACGACTATTTGAAGCTGCTGGTGGAGGACCTTCACTCCGCCACCGTCGCCACCATCGGCCCGGACGGCCATCCCCAGACCCGCACCATTGATATGATGCTTTGGGATGAAACGGGCGTGTACTTCCTGACGGCGAAGGGCAAAGCCTTTTACACCCAGCTCATGGAGCAGAAGTACATCGCCCTGTCCGCCACAAAGGACAAGAAATCTGTCTCCCTGCGGGGAAAGGTTCAGAACATCGGCGGCGAAAAGCTGGATGAGATTTTTGAAAAGAACTCCTATATGCAGGAAATTTATCCCGGCGACACCTGCTCTGCCCTGGAGGTGTTCCGGCTGTACAAGGCCGGTGGGGAATACTTCGACATCAGCGACCCGGCCCATGTGACCCGGGACAGCATTGTGATCGGCCAGCCGGAGGCTGTGGTGAGCGGCTACTTTGTGGGCGACGCCTGCATCGGCTGCAAGCTGTGCTGTTCCGTCTGCCCCCAGAGGTGCATCGACAGCGCCGTGACGCCGGTGGTCATCGACCAGAGCCGCTGCCTGCACTGCGGCCGCTGCACGGAAATCTGCCCGAAGCAGGCCATCGAAAAGAGAGGATAATCATGACCCAGGACGAACGCAGAGTCTATTTAATCAATGCCCTTCTTGGGGAGGACCCCCGGTATCGGGGCATGGAGCTCCCCGGCGACGCATTCCGGCAGAAACGGCTCCTGCGGGCGCTGTTCAACGTGCGGATGCCGAAGCCGGTCAGCCAGGACTTCCTGGCGGTGCAGGATGCCTATTTGCAGGAGGCCACCCGACAGAAAGGCGTAACGGAGTTATCCGACCTGACGCCGGTGCAGGAGGGCATTTACCTCTGGCAGGGGGACATCACGACGCTGCGCTGTGGGGCCATCGTCAACGCCGCCAACGCTCAGATGCTGGGCTGCTTCTGCCCGAACCACGGCTGCATTGACAATGCGATACATACCTATGCGGGGATTCAGCTTCGCGCTGCCTGCGCGGAGCTGATGGCGCAGCAAGGACATGAGGAGGAAACAGGCAGAGCAAAAATCACGCCGGCATTCAACCTGCCCTGTGACTATGTGTTCCACACCGTCGGCCCCATCATCAGAAGCTGGCTGACCAGAAAAGATAAGGAACTGCTCGCTTCCTGCTATCGCTCCTGTCTGGAGCTGGCGGAGGAAAACGGGATCCCCAGCGTCGCCTTCTGCTGCATCTCCACCGGGGAATTTCACTTCCCCAACGACAGGGCGGCGGAAATCGCCGTCAGCACCGTGAAAGAATACAGGGAACAGACCCACAGTGAAATTGAGGTAATCTTCAATGTTTTTAAAGACGTCGACTTACAACTCTACCAAAACCTCCTCCAATCAGATTGAACGGCTGAAATATGAGCTGGAGACGGCGGACGCCATTGTCATCGGCGCCGGGGCCGGCCTTTCCGCGTCGGCGGGCATGAGCTACAGCGGGGCGCGGTTTGAGCAATATTTTTCGGACTTTCACCGGAAATATGGCATCACCGATATGTATTCCGGCGGGTTCTATCCCTTTGCCACCCTGGAGGAATACTGGGCGTGGTGGTCCCGGCACATTCTGGTCAACCGCTATGAGGCGGGCGTGGGTAAGCCCTACGCCGACCTGCTGGCGCTGGTACGGGACAGGGACTATTTCGTGCTGACCACCAACGTAGACCATCAATTCCAGCTTGCCGGGTTCGACAAGAAGCGGCTGTTCTACACCCAGGGGGATTACGGTTTGTTCCAATGCTCCAAGCCCTGCCATCACAAGACCTATGACAATGAGGAAGCCGTCCGGCAGATGGTAAAAGAGCAAAGGGACATGAGGATTCCCTCGGAGCTGATTCCCCGCTGCCCGGTCTGCGGCGCTCCCATGAATGTAAATCTGCGCTGCGACGACACCTTTGTGGAGGATGAAGGGTGGCACAGGGCGGCGGAGCGTTACTCATTGTTCCTTCGCCGTCACCGGAATGTGAAAACGCTGTTTCTTGAGCTAGGCACAGGCATGAATACGCCTGGCATAATAAAATTCAGCTTCTGGCGAATGGTTCACGAGTGGCCGGACGCGACGTATGCCTGCATCAACCTGAATGAAGCCTATGCCCCGGATGAAATACGGAAAAAATCCATCTGTATCAATGATGATATTGGAAAGGTATTAGGGAACCTCTGAACAAATGTGCGTTGACCGAAGGGAATCCCCGGAGGGGACGGCGCCTTGCGGTAAATTCGCGCCATTGGATAAGCAGAGCGAAAGGCGCACAAATCACTTCGGTTCAAAGTGGCTTCGCCAGCATAGCTGGCTCAGGATTTTGCAAAAAATATGCCACCGGCATATTTTTTGCGCAAAATCTTACAAAAGCTTGAAATCCGTCAGGATTACCCTCAAGGGGTATGCCCGCGCCTGACGGCGCTCTTGACCCTGCGCGCTTGCGCCTTTTTCTGAAGCGCAGGCGACAGGGAGGAGCGAAGCTCCGGAAGTGTCGCTTAACGGCGATGGCCAATTCCTCTTATGCGCAAATGCGGGAAACAATGGCCGCAGGCCATGCGAGTCGCAGACGCAAATTTCCTCGCAATCCGCTCTCGTCCATTTATTCAGAGGTTCCTTAGAGCAACTGTAACCTGTACGCGGCGGAAACCGGTAGCTGCAATGGAAAAATGCCGGAAAGGATAAATAAAATGAAATCACTGTATGAAAGAATGGGCGGCACCTACACACTGTAAAAAAGGTTCAGATTTCAGATTATCTTTTAGACGGTGGTTTTGCTTTACAATGCAGAACCCTCGGAGAATTGGAGAATTCATCGCAGAAAGCCATAACAGCAGACGCAAGATTGTTATAATATTTTATCCGGCACATGTGTTTGTCAAGTAAAAATGTGAGCAAAAGGTCCCCCAAAAGGTGAGCACCTTCAGCACCTTATAGATTTTTTGAATTGCGCAAGCAGCGGGGCCAAACGCACACCCTTTGAAGCGCTAACAGGTCGAGCCCTTTTGCTCACATTTTGGAGGCCCAAAGCCCTTTTTAGAAGGAGGCCCTCTGCCGTTGCATGGACTGGGTAAGCCGGTAGCTTTCACCGGAGAAGATCACAATGTGGCTGTG
>MSHE01000018.1 GCA_001941025.1 Lachnospiraceae bacterium Zagget3 | reverse complement strand
GCGCTGACGGACAGCATGGACAGGCACATGGCCAGCGCCAACAGCAGGGCTGTCAGCCGTTTACATCTGTGTTTCATACCCTTTTTCCTCCTGTAAAAAATTTTGCCGGGTACGCGCCCCGATGCGCACCGTTTGTAGTCTGCATCAGTTTGTTACTTATTAGTATAACAGCCAAACGAAAAGTAGTCAAGGAAAAAGGTTGCGTGAAAGCGGTATGAGCTGATTCCTGCCTTGCATCAGGGCGGTGCTGTCGGCAGGGATGGCCCGCGCTCACGTTATGGTCAAGTTGTATACGAGTTAAACATAGTTAGCCGTTGGCCATAATCTTCAAAGCAAGTATTGCAAAAACCTTACATTGATGCTACAATTGCAATTGCCCAGGGCTATGAACCATGTAAGGTTTGCAAACCATAGCAGGCAGTAACCCTCAAATTTACGAAGCAGACAGGAGGCTGACCATGGATTGGCCAGCCTCCTGTCCTATTGGGCGCACCGATGACATCCAATTTTGCGAAAGCACGATGCAGATAATTGATTTATAACATTGGAGGACACTGAAAATGATGATAATAGCGGCTGTAGATGACAGAAACGGCATGATGTTCCATCATCGGCGGCAGAGCCAGGATCGCGTGCTGCGGCAGCGGGTCCTTGCGCTGACGGCCGACAGCCGGCTCTGGATGAACCATTACACGAAAAAGCAATTCTCAGAATCTGATGCTCCGCAAATAAATGTGGATGAGCGGTTCCTGAGTGAAGCGGCCCCCGGGGAGTACTGCTTCGTGGAAGATGTTGCAGCTGCGCCATATGAGAAATGGGTCGAGAAAATCATTTTGTTCAAATGGAACCGTAAATACCCGGGTGATTTTTATTTCGACATTGATGTGCATGGCAACGGATGGCGCTTGACGTCTACCGAGGAGTTTCGGGGTTCGTCCCACGACAAAATCACAATGGAGGTCTACACCAGATGAAAGAGAGCTTCCGGCAAATTGCTGCGCTTTGCTGCCTCATCGCTGCGTTCCTGGTCGGGTGTGGCGCCGAACCGGCTACCAGCGACGTTCTCTCTGAGGCATCAACGTCAGTCGCTGAGGAAATCATTGACCTGGCTCATCTTCCGGCATACTCAGGCGACCCGTATGTGGAACTCAACGGCAATGTGCCGGAATTCATGGAAGATGACCTGACAACCACATCGTTTGAGCGTTACAGTGAACTGGATGCGCTGGGCAGATGTGGCGCAGCGTTTGCCAACGTTGGTACCAACCTGATGCCCACGGAGGAGCGCGGCGACATCAGCTCTGTCAAACCCACCGGCTGGCATAGCGTCCAGTATGACTTTGTGGACGGGAGCTATCTTTACAACCGCTGCCATCTGATTGGATACCAGCTTACAGCTGAAAATGCCAATGAACAAAACCTGATCACCGGCACCCGATACCTGAACGTGGAGGGCATGCTGCCCTTTGAGAACCTGGTCGCTGACTATGTTCAGGAGACAGAGAACCATGTCCTGTACCGGGTCACGGCGATTTTCGCTGGCGACAACCTTGTCGCCAGCGGGGTGCAGATGGAAGCCATGTCGGTGGAGGACGAAGGGGACGGCGTCCTCTTCAACGTGTACTGCTACAACGTGCAGCTGGGTGTGGTGATTGATTACGCCACGGGAGACAGCTGGGAAGATGATTCCGCCGCAACGGAAGATTCCGCCGAAGAAACGACATATATTTTGAACACAAGCGGGAAGAAGTTTCATTACCCCACCTGTTCCAGCGTAGACCAGATCAGCGAGGGGAATCGACAGGAGTACACAGGCAGCCGCGATGATTTAATTGCGCAGGGATATGAGCCTTGCAAACGGTGCAATCCGTGATGGAGATGCCATGAATAGTATTAAGGTGTATGTGGATGTGGTGGTCAGCTTCCGCAGCGATGGGGTAATGCTTCCTCGCATAATAACCTGGGAAGATGGACGCAAATATGAAATAGACCGGTTAAGCGACATCCAGCAGGCCGCTGCCATGAAAGCTGGCGGTCAGGGCGATCGTTACACGGCCTGGATTAACGGGATGCGGAGCTATCTGTTTCCTTGCGGGAATGGCAGGCGCAGCGGCTTCTATTTTTATTAAATTTGGCATGAAATCACGCTCCTTTCCGCTACTATACATCACTCTAAAAGCCCCTTAAGTCAAGCGTGTGTCCGAAAATAATGTGCCGAAAACAGGGCGGTATTTCTCAAGAAATATTGTATCAATCTGACGATACTCCTGTTCATTTATGATACCATTTTCCAGCATAAGCCTAACCATGCTCGTGGTTGCCTGGTACAGCTTCTCATTCCTCATCTGTTCCTCACTCATTGCCGCCGCCTCCAAACCGATGCTCGATGTAGCACTCATGACAGCAATACTTCCTGGCGGCACTGCCGTAAACCGAGAAGGTTTTTTCCGCAGTTTGCGCAGGTGACTTCACGCATTGCTCTGCGGTCAACCCGGTCAGGATGGGCGTTCTACCACTTATTCCGGCACTTATCCGAGCAGAACTTCTTCTCTTTGCGCCCTGGGTTCTGCTTGACGGGAACACCGCAGCACAGGCATTTATGTTCAGTGATATCCTGCTGAACCAGCTCCGGCTGCTGTGCGCTCCTACGGCAGAATGATTTTATTGTATTTTCTGAAATCCCAACCTTGCGGGTAATGGAGCCATAGCCCTTGCCTTCCACACGGAGAGCGGATATCATCATTTTCTGTTCATTGGTCATCACTGTCCCTCCAATCGTTAAGGGATATATCCCTCTACTTCTGAAAAGACACAAATGCGATTTTTCAGTGGACAAAAAAGCGCATCAGAGAAAACTCTCCGCTAGGCGCTAAGCAGGAATAGCCCGTATACCATGCTTGCCTACAATATGCTTGACTCGAAACACGGTGAATCAGTGCCGTTCGGTGGCTCATACCTACGCTGTGAGGAAACGGGTCTGTCTATCCGATTGGCCACAGGAACAAGACCCAACGTTGTCCCCGCTGTCATTCCATTTAAGAAAAAAGAATGGCAAATCGGAATTGCGCAAAGGGCAATTATGTTTTATATATTGATATACAGCGATTGCTCACAAAACTGTGAAGGAGGACTTTTCTATGTTTGCCTATGCGGGTGGATTCTACTATGAGGGAACCCACGGAATCACAATTCTGGAGTATGATGAAAAAAGCGGAACAATGACCACGAAAGGACACACAGCGCCGGATTTGAATGCGGGCTGTGTGGTGGCCAGGAACGGCATGGTGTACGCCACAGACGAGGTGGACACGGTAAACGGAGCGCCCGGTGGCAGGATCGTTGCCTTCCGCATCGACCGGCGAACCGGGATGTTGGACAGAGTGGCGGAGGTGCGTACCCTGGGCTGCAAACCGGCGGGTATCGTCTTTGACGAAAAGAGCGGCTGGATGCTGGTCGCTCACTTTTCCATTGAGTTCCATCCCTGCATCAAGGTCACGCAGGAGGCGGACGGCAGCTGGGGTTCCCGGAAGGTGTTTCCTGAGTGCGTGATCGACCTGTTTGACATTGGCGAGGACGGCACGCCGGGCAAGCTGCTGGACGTCATGGTGGTGCCACAGGCATCTCCGGATTTTGCTTCTTGTGTTCATAAGGTGTTCTACAGTGAGGCCCAGGACATCTACTCCTACGGGAACCTCACCGGCGGGTATATCGGCTTCTTCCGCATCGACCGGGAGCAAGGCAAGCTGGTTCCGGTTCCGGGGAAGCTGGACTGTGAGCCGGGCGCAGGCCCCCGGCACGAGGTCTTTGCCAGGAAGCTGCCATACCTGTATTGCAACTACGAGAGCAAGGGTGCGGTTTCCCAGTTCCTTGTCGCAGATGAGCGTAAGGAATTTGTGGCAGACTACCCGGTTTTGCCGAAGGGATATGAGATGAACCGCCAGAAGGATAATCAGTCTGAAATTCTGCTGAACCGGGACGAGACAAGGCTTTATGATGTCATCCGGGGCATCGGTATGGTGATAGTGTTTGATGTCAACCAGGAGACGGGGAGGCTCACCCTGATGCAGAGGGCCTCCCTGAACACCAAGGTTCCCCGGGGCGCGACCTTCTCCCCTGACGGGCGCTTCCTCTGCTTTGATGGGAACGACAACAACAGCGTTGAGATTTGGGAGGTTCTCCCGGACGGCACGCTGCGCTATGCGCCCCATTGCTTTGGGGTGGACAGCTGTGCCTGCATCACGTTTGACGAAGGATAAGGAGGCATTTTCAATGGAATACTTTTCTCACACGCAGCTGAATGACCATATTTGGCTGATTCAGGAGCATTATGCGGAGGATTCTTCTCTGGTCATGGGGTTGATCATCGGCACTCAGAGAGCGGCACTGATCGACTCTGGCATGGGAGTGTTCGGCCCCGGCGTTTACGAGGAGGTCAAAAAGCTGACAGATAAGCCGGTCATCTGCATCTGCACCCACGGCCACCCGGATCACATTGCAGGTTCCGTCCTGTTCGATGAGGTGTATCTCAATGAGCGGGATCTGGATCAGGTGGGCCGTCTGGCTCCGGAAAAGCGGCTGTTTGACACGGGGATGTTCTCCCACGGGAACGAAGAAGTCCTGGCCTACGCCAGGGAACACATTCTGGATTGCGGCGGCTTCCACAGCAAAAATGTGGATGAGGGAGATTCCTTCGATCTGGGCGGCATTACGCTGGAAATCTATAAGCTGCCCGGCCATTCCAAGGGAGAGATTGCGGTTTATGACCGCGGGGACAACATCGTGTTCAGCGGCGATGCATTCAGTACCCATGTACCCGCCTCCTCCCTGAAAAGTCTGGCTGAGTTCCGGGAGATGGCAGAGGGAATCGAGCGCTTCCTCAGCGTCATCCACGCCGACACCACCGTCTACCACGGCCACAGTACAGAACCGGTCAGCCATCAGTTGATGCAGGATGAAATGCAAGCTGCCAGAGAGATTGCGGCAGGGCAGACTGATGCCGACACCGAGGAATACAATCCAATCTCCCCGGTACCCCATCAGAAAAAGCACATCGCAGGCCGGGCGGCTATCACCTATAACCCGGCAATCTTAGGATAAAGTCAGGGCGGCACCGTATGATACGGCGCCGCCCAAAACCGTCAAGTCAGCCTTTTCTGAGCTTTCTGACGAATGAACTCCAGGAATGCCGCAGCGCCGGGCCGGAGGATCTCCGTTTTCCGGAAATAGAGATTGGCGTAAATCCGAATATCCGCGCTCAGTTCCAGAACCGAGATGCTGTCCAGCGCCGCCTGGGGATACAGTCCGTCGTGCATTTGAAAGGTGATGTATTTGGGGACAATGGAAACGCCCAGCCCCCTTGCGGTCATCATCACACGCTGCATAAAAGTGAAGCCGTTCCCTGCCGACTTCGGTTCATAGCCTGCCTTTTGGCAGGTTTTTGTGATGATGTGGTACTCTGCGGTGTCTCTGGTGGGCAGAAGGAACCGGTCCTCTGAGAGGTCGGACAGGGAAACCAGCTGCTGTTCTGCCAGGCGGTGTGTCTGCGGCACAATCGCCACAAAATGGTCATTGATGTATGGATAACTGTTGAACTCGGAATATTCGGTTTCGCCGGTCAGCAAGACAGCCAAATCGGAGTGGTTTAATTCCAGATCCAAGCAGACCGCACTGGCCGCGATTTTTTCTTCAAACGTCATGCGATAGCAGGGATTGGCGGCACAAAATTCCAGTATATCCGGGAAAATGTCAAATTCTGAAACGACAGAGACCGAGGTGGAAAAGCCGGTAACCTCTTGATTGATTTTGTCGCTCCCCTCCTTATACTGGTTGACGATCGTTCGGGCATAGGGTAAAAATTCCTGGCCGTAGCGTGTCAAAACTGCGCCGGTGGCCCCCCGCTCAAAGAGCTGGACGTGCATAGATGCCTCCAGCGCCTGAATGTGCTTGGACAGGGCGGATTGAGAGATGAACAGCTTGCCTGCCGCCGTATGATAATACTTCATATCCGCAAGGGTGACAAATTCTTCCAGGTATTCGATCTTCATGGTCGCCTCCGTTTCCGGGAATTGCGGCAGACTTGCGGCAATTCCCCGTTGTCCACAGGAAATGCAACTTTATTATAGCACATTCCCGCAAGAAGTGTCAATTTGCTTTTGCAGAAACCAGCAACGGGGCCTTTTCCTGCAACCTGCTCCGCCAGTTCCGATTCTATTTTGGGATTTCACATTTTAAAACGGAATTGCAGAACGGCGGTAAAACGGGTATTCTGTAATCAGAAGCAAACGCCGGCTTGCGTCTCAGCGAAAACCTGAAGAAAAAATACCTGATGACAAATGGAGGAATCAACATGGAAAACACTTCAATTTCCCTCTCCAGAGGGGCCCTCTGGAAGCAGAGAATCGGCTTTGGCTCCATCGACTTTGGCCGCCAAATCGCCCAGTCCCTGGCGGACACCTACCTTTCCGCATACCTGCTGAACATTGTGTTCGGCGGCCTGGATGAAACCAATTACGCCAAGGCCGCAGCGGCGGTTAGCCTGATGTTTCTCGTCTGTAAGGTAATCGATGCCTGCAGTGACTTCATCATCGGCGCCCTGGTTGACAGGACGCACACCAAAATTGGCCGCGCCCGTCCCTGGATTTACGGCGGCTGCATTGTCTTTCTGGCGGGCCTCCTGATGCTGTTCGGAACCGCGACCCTCTTTGACGGCTCCTCTATCGCAGCGACCATGGCCTTCACCTATTTTGCTTATGTGATTTACACCACCGGCCTGACGATGGTCAACATCCCGGAAGGCTCTCTGATGACCTTCATGACTACCGACCCGAAGGAACGGAATATGCTGGCCACCGTCCGGGGCATCACCGGCGGCCTGGGTACCAGCGTGATTGGCAGCGTGGTGACGCCTCTGGTGGCGCTGCTGGGCGCTTCCAATGACGCTGTCGGCTATCTGCGCACCGCCCTGCTCCTGGGTGCAATCATGGTCGTCATGACGGCCGCCGGCAATACGGCAGTCTCCGAAACCAAAGCACAGGAAAACCCCGGGCAGCAGACAGAAAAAGCGGCTGCGAAGCCCCAGAGCAATGGCTCCCTGCTGAAGAACCTGGTAACTTACATCACCACCAAGAACTTTGTCGTGGAATTGCTGTATTGCTTCGGCAACCTGTTCTACACTATCTCGCTGATGTCCACCATGGTCTATTACATCACCTATCAGATGAACGGCAACTTCACCATCATGGCCCTGGCAATGACCTCTTACAGTGTTGCCGGCCTGATTTCTCCTCTGGTTGTGCCTGCTATGGCCATCAAACTGGGAAAGCGTCCCATTGCGCTGATTGGTATTGGTATCACGGCAGTTGGCGTTTCCCTGCGGTTCCTGGCACCCAGCGTTGCCTTCATCCTGGTTGTCGGCATGGCGATTGCGGGCTTCGGTAGCGGCTTTATTGGGTGCATGATTCAGTCCACCCAGCCGGATATTGTGGATGAGCTGACGGTTAAGACGAGAACCATCAACGCCGGCGTTATCATGGCCAGCTTCTCCCTGGCCTGCCAGATTGGTTCCGGCGTTGCCAGTTCCCTGATTGCGGGCGTTCTGGGCGCTTCCGGCTATCTCGGCGGCGCGGCGACACAGACCGCCTCCGCCATGAGCGCCATCAGCTTCGTATGGGGCGGCCTCCCTCTGCTTAGCCTGGCATTGATGTTCGTTGCCATGAGCTTCTATGACCTGGACAAGAAGCACAAGGAGTTTGAGCCGGAGCTGGAAAAGATCCGTCAGGAGCAGGGAATGTAATTTTTATCCTTCCCGCCATGATAACGATACACTGATACGGAAACGCCATAAAATAAGGAGAATACTGCTATGATTTACATTGAATTGAAGGATGCGAACGGCGAAGCCATGAAGTTCTCCAGAATCGCCATGGGTTCGTCCATGAGCATGGAGATGCTCTCCACGGAGGAAAAGTTTCGGCTGTATGACTATTTCATCGACCGGGGCGGCAACACTATCGACACAGCCAGAGCCTACGGCGACGGCCACTCCGAGGAGATGGTGGGCGAGTACCTCCAGTCCCGGGGCAACCGCAGCAGGCTGATGGTTTGCTCCAAGGGCGGCCATCCCATGCAGAGTGCTCCCGATGTGAAGCGAGTCAACCGGGCGTGCATTATGGCCGACCTGGAGCAAAGCCTGAAGGTGCTGCATACCGACTACCTGGATATGTACTGGATTCACAAGGATGACCCGGAGGTGCCGATCGAGGAAATCGTGGACATCATGGAGGACATCGTGAAGTCTGGCAAGGCCAGACGGGTGGGCGTCTCCAACTACGACACCTGCCGCGTGAAGGCGGCGGTAGAGTACGCCGAAAGCAAGGGGAGCAACATCATCGGCGGCAGCCAAATCGGTATGTCCCTGGCCGCATCGGAGGATAAGTACTTCGTTCAGTTCGGCTCCCTGATGATGACCCCGGACAAATACGCCTATTATGAGGAGAAGCACATCCCCGTCTTTGCCTTCAGCTCCCAGGCCCAGGGCTTCTTTGCCCGGGTAGCCGCTCAGGGGCTGGACGCCATGCCTGCGAGCCTCCGGGAATCCTACGGCTCTGCGGAGAACATGAAGCGCCTGGCCCGGGTTCAGCAGATGGCGGAGGAAAAGCACGCTTCCATCCCCGCAGTAGGGCTGGCCCATATCATTTACAATAAGCTGCCTGTGGTCGCCATTGTTGGCGCGGAGAATACGGAGATGCTGGGGCAAAGCCTAGATGCGGCGGAGCTGAACCTTACGCCGGAAGAAGCGGACTGGCTGTACAACGTATAAGCCGTCGCCGACGGCCAAAAAAAGGAACTGTCCGGGGTGCCGGGCAGTTCCTTTTGAATGACACAGAAAGGGGGTCAAAATGATGAATGAATTATACGCAGGGGCGGGTAAGGCAGAGATCCGCTATACTGAGGAAATGCTTCCAACCTATGGAGAAGGATACAATTACGTTCACGACCTCCCGATGCTCCAGGTGCTGTTATTGCAATGCGGCGAAGGATACGCTATCCTCTCTGTAGACATCGTTATACTCAAAATCAGGGAGCAACTGCTGAAGGAGGCCGCCAAGGAGCTGAAGCTACCGGAGAACCATATCCTGATTCATGCCACCCATGTGCTGGCAACTCCTCACTTCCAAGAATGGGCTTCCCTGGAGGACTGGAACCGGGATGATATGCACAGCTGCAATCCGGTATCGGAAGAAGCAGCCAGACAGTATATGAATCGGGACAACCTGATGGTGCGCGCACATCTGGAAGCGCTGCGCACCGCCTGTAGGCAAGGACTCCGCTGAGCTGCTGTTCCAGGTAATCTCCGATTGTTACGAGCGCAAGAGCCTGATTATTACCTCAAATCCGGAGTTCTCTCAGTGGAACACGGTTTTTGGAGACAACCGCCTGACAGCGGTCCTGGTTGACCGGCTGATTCACCACAGCCACATTGTGATTTTCTCCGGTGAAAGCTATCGGCTTGCGCAGTCCATGCAACGGTAGCGGGCCTCCTTCTAAAAAAGGACTTTGGGCTTCCAAAATGTGAGCGAAAGGGTTCGACCTGTTAGTTCTCCAAAAGGTGTGCGTTTGGCCCCTGCTCGCGCAATCCAAAAAATCTATAAGGTGCTGAAGGTGCTCACTTTTTGGGGGACCTTTTGCTCACATTTTTATTTGACAAACACACTCAAAATGTTCATTGTCATTTTTGCTTTAATGGCTCAAGTCCATTTTAGCATTCACACTACACGCTATTTGATTTGACGCTTACAATCGTGTGTAAAAAAAGAGAGGGCATAGAAGGGATGCTCTCTCCTTTTTATGAATAGAGTTGGAAGCGTTCCGCAGGAATGCGCAGTCCATCACCCCGGTGATGTTCAAAAGGGGTTTGGGGATTCCCCCAACAAGGCAAGCGCAGCGGGCCTTTGTAGCACAAAGACATTGCCTTGCCGCAATATGTCTGACCTAATGCTGTTTTAACCGACCAGAATGCTCGAAGCTCCCCGGCAGCGGTAGCCGCCGGGGAGCCATTTTTGGGAAGCGGGAAACTCAAATGATATGTGCCGTCATGCCTGCTTTGAGGCCTTTCTGGCGGCCTTCTTCGCCGCCTTGCGCTCCAGCTTGGCCAGCTTGCGCCTGCTGGGCTTGAAGGTGCGGAAGATGGTGTAGGCGATCCAGAGAATCAGCAGGATGCAGACCACGTTCACGCCGATGATGATTTTGTCCACGATGCGCATCCCCTCCACGAAGGAGCCGCCGGGGGCCAGGCCGTTCGTGGCGTTGGAGTTGGCGATGGTGTAGAGGATGTGGTGCATGGCCTGACGGGCGTAATAGTAGGTGGCCTCGTCGTTCTCGTCGAAGTCGTACCGGGCGGCCTCCTCCAGATAGGTCAGCTTGGCGTCGCCGCCGGCCTCGGTCATCTGGTAGCCGTCCATGAACACGCCGGTGTTGGCGTTGTCCGTCAGCACAAAGCCATCGAACGCCCACTCGGTGCGGAGGATACCGGTGAGCACCCCGTAATCGCCGCCTGCCCAGGTGGCCCCCACCCGGTTGAAGGCGGTCATGACCGCCTGGGCCGCCCGGATGGTGGTGGTGGCGTTGGTGAGGCTGCCGTCCTCATCCTGGGCGATGTAGTTCAGCTCCACATCCCCCACCTTCATACACATCTCGAAGGGCACCAGATAAATCTCGCGGGCGGCCTGCTCGTTGAGCCAGGTAGCGATGGAGTGCTGGCCGTCCCGGTCGCCCCGGTGGTTCTCCTGGTCGTTGAAGGCGAAGTGCTTGATGTAGGCGTACACGCCCTTGGTGGCCGCGCCGTAGATGGCGTTGGAGGCCACAGCGCCGGAGAGGAAGGCGTCCTCAGAGTAGTACTCGCCGTTCCGCCCGGAGAAGGGGGTGCGGTGGATGTTCATGGAGGGGGCATACCAGCCGTTGCAGCCGCCCAACAGGGCCTCGTTGCCGATCATGGTGCCAAACTCCAGGGCCAGCTCCTGGTTCCAGGTCTGGGCCAGCGTCATGGAGTTGGGATAATATCTCCCGGTGCCGCCGTAAATCAGGCCGTTGGCGGTGTCGGCGTCGATGGTGAAGGGCTTATCCACGCTCTCGATGGCCTCCACGCCGTAGCCGGAGAGGGCGATGGTGTTGTAATAGTCCTCGGCGGTGAGCTGATCCAGCAAATCGTCCCACAGGGGGTCGTCATAGTCCAGGCCACGGAGGTTGATGAGGGTCAGGCCGTTGTCCGCCCCATAGACGATGTCCACGTCAATGGTGGAGGCGTCCACCGGGCTGCCGGAGTCGAAGCTCTCCAGCTGGGCCAGCAGCTCGTCGCTGGCCACCTTGGTGTAGGTGTAGGAGACGCCGTCCTCGCCATTGATCTCGTTGCCCCAGGTGGAGACCTGGTCGCTGACTTCGCCGTCATGGGTGGGGAAGGTGCCTACCCAGTCGGACCGGGTCAGGTAGGTGACGTCGCCCTGGGCATCGGAGAGCTGGTTCGTGATCTCCACGCCGCTGTAGCTGTCCACAGAGTAGGTGGTGGCGTCAAACTCCTCCACCACATACAGGGAGGTAAAGGAGGCGTCTCCCTCCACGTCTGCCCCCTTGGCGGCCAGGATGTTGTTCACGGCGGCGTGGGCGTTGGCGGCGGCGGTAACGTAGTAGTCCCCGGCGTCCAGAATATAGGTCTGGGCGTTGGTGTAGTCATAGGATTTCAGCTGCTCCCGGGAGAAGGAGACCTCCACCGTCTCGGTGGCCCCCGGCTCCAGCTCGCTGGTCTTGCCGTAGCCCACCAGAGCCACGGAGGCCTTTTCCACGCTGTTTGCAATGTCGTACTCGGTGTAGGGGGACTGGATGTAGACCTCCACCACGTCCTTGCCCGCCACGTCGCCGGTGTTGGTCACGTCCACGGTGACGGTGCAGGTATCGTCCGTCCAGGTGGTGGTCATGTTGGACCACTCGAAGGTGGTGTAGCTCAGGCCGTAGCCGAAGGGATAGACCACCTCGGTGTCATAATCGTAATCCCCGGCGTTGCCCTGATTCAGCACCACGTCCTCATAGCGGGTCTCGTAGTACTTATAGCCCACATAGATGCCCTCTTCATAGGAGACGTAGTTGTAGACGGTCATGTTGCCGTCCTCATCGGTGTACTGATAGTCGCCGAAGTTCTGGGCGGCGGGAGAGGCCAGGGCGTCGGCGGCGAAGGTGTCCACCGTCCGGCCGGAGGGGTTCACCTCGCCGGTGAGGATGCGGGGGATGGACTCAATGCCGTCGGGGGCATAGAGGACGGCGGTGATGTTGGGATAGTCCTCCAGCCAGCCCAGCTCCAGGGCTGCGTTGGAGTTCACCACCAGGATGACCTCATCATAGTTGTCGTTCAGGTACTGGAGAATCTCCAACTCGATGGAGTCCGGCTCCAGATAGCTCTTGCTCTTGTCCTCCTCAATGTCGGTGTGGTTGTACATGGAGCGGGGCATATCCCGGCCCTCGCCGGCTACCCGCTTGAGCCAGTAGACGGGGACGGTGCCCTCCACGCTCTCCAGCAGGCCGTCCTCCGCCTCCAACTCGCTGAGGGGAACCTCGTTGATGGAGAAGTCCTCATCGTCGCCGTAGCTGATGGAGCCGCTGCCCAGACCGTAGCCCTCGCCGGCCTTGGCGGTGTAGTAGTCCCACAGAGTGGTGTTGATGCTGACCCCCGCCTCAGTAAACAGGGTTTGAAGGTCGCGGCCGCCCAGCAGGCTGTCAGAGGAGGCAACGATGGTGCTGTTCACGCTGAACAGACTGTACACTGTGTCCGAGCTGAGGGGCAGGGTGCCGTTGTTCTCCAGCAGGACAATGCCCTCGTCGGCGATCTGATTAGCCAGAGCGTCCTCGGCGTCGCTGATGGTCTCGGCGGTGTAGTCGGAAGTGTAGTAGTCCGGGTCAAGGCCAGTGGTGTCTACAGCAGAGTTGTCCACGGAGATGTTGAATCCGTTCAAAAAGCTGTTCACCATCCGGGCGTAGCCTGTCAGAAATAAAACCTCCCCGGCAACGGTTGCTGCCGGGGAAGCTTTTTAGGGAAGCAGTCGCATTTTATCCTGCAGGGAGTTTGGGATAATGGCAGGATAGAACCGACAGTGCGGTTTTTTTCTTATGATGCGCACTCACTTTGCAGCTTTCTTCTTGCTGGGCTTGAACAGCTCCGGATGCGCCTTCTCCGCCTTGCCGCGGCGGACGATCCAGACAACGCCGCCTGCCACCAGCAGGATCGCAACAACATCAATCCCGATCAGCACCATCTTCCAGGGAGACATGGTGGTTTTCTCCACGGTGCCCGGTGCATAGCCCTGCATGGCGTTGGAGTTGACCACGGCATAGGCGATGTTGTGGATGGCGTTGCGCATGACGCTCCGGGCGGTGGCGCTGTCATAGTCGTCCAGGCTCCAGATGGAGGGCACATACATACACAGGTAGGTGTCGCACCCGGCCCGGACCGCCAGATCCCGGAGGCTGTTGTCGCCCCACACCCAGTAGTCGGAGATGACCATGCCCTGGAAGCCCCACTCGTTGCGCAGGACACTGGTCAGCAGGGCGTAGTTGCACTCGCCCACCACAGTGCCCACACCGTTCTGGGCCGCCATGACTGCCGTGGCCGCCCGCATGGTCTTCTGGGTCAGGTTGCCATCCTCGTCATAATACTGGATGGTCATTTTGGCGTTCTTAATGGCGATCTCAAAGGCTTTCAGATACAGCTCCCGCATGGTCTGCTCGTCAGCCCAGGTGCTGATGAGCTCAGACCGACCGGTCTCCGTCTCGTTCAGAGCGAAGTGCTTCACGTAGCAGTACATGCCCTGATCTCCGGCACCGGAGATGATGCCGGCCGCCATCCAGCCGGTCAGAACCGGATCCTCGGACAAATACTCGAACACGCGACCGGAGAAGGCGGAGCGGTGCAGGTTGAGGCCGGGGCTGTACCAGCCGCTGATGCCGTTTTCCAGCGCCTCCTGGCCGAAAGCCTCGCCCACGGCATACATCAGTTCCACATTCCAGGTAGCCGCCATCAGGGGGGCAAAGCCGAAGGAGGAGCTCTGGGACATATCGTAGCCGCTGCCGTCGTCGGTCATGCCGTTGATTTTCAGGCCATTGGCGCCGTCCTCGTCCACTGTGGCGGGCAGGCCGATGGAGGCGATGGCGGCCGTGCAATAGGCGTCGCCGCTGAAGTTCTGGAGGATGCTGTCCTTGTCCGTGATCCAGTCGATCTGGTCCAGGAGCAGTTCCCACTTCTCATCATAGTAGCTCAACCCCCGCAGATCAGAGAGCACCAGGCCGTTGTCCGCCCCGGAGGTGGGCTCCTCATCGGCGTAGACCAGACTGCCCTCCACGTTGCCGAGAGTTTCGTCTGTCTCCACGTCAAAGGTGTTTTCGAGGTTCAGCAGGGCGGCAAACTCTTCGCCTATCTCCTTGGTGTTGCCCTCAGCGGCCTGAGGCTGCGTGCCTGCCCAGTCGCTGCGGCTGAGGATGGTGGAGTTGGTGTTCATGTAGTCGGAGCTGCTCTGGAACTGGTTGGCGGCGGCCACGAAGGTGGCGCTCTCGTCCGCCTCTGCGGCGGCGGGGGTGCCGGTGGGATTGCCGTCCACATCCAGGACGGACTGGGCGTCCTTCTCTGTCTGGCGGATGTGGTCCTCATCCGAGCCGTCGTACCAGATGGTCTCCGTCTGGGCGATGACTGCCTCGTCGATCACGTCGTGGCTGTTGGCCCGCAGGGAGATGGTGTAATCTCCCGCCTCCAGCATGTAGCAGCCGACGGTGCCGTCGCTGTTCTCGTGGGTGTAGCAGTAGGAGGTCATGTCGTCGGTGGTGAAGGTCAGCTCCAGGGTGACAGACTCATCGGGCTGGAGCAGCTCCGTCTTGTCAAAGGCCACCAGGTTGACCACCGACTTTTCGATCTGATAGGAGATATCCAGGTCGGTGTAGGGGGCGGAGTAGTAGATCTGCACGACCTCCTTACCCGCCACGTCGCCGGTGTTGGTCACCCGGACCGTCGCCGTGATGGTGTCGCCGTCCCGCTCCACGCTGAGCAGCTCCTGCTCGAAGGTGGTATAGCTCAGGCCGTAGCCAAAGGGATAGCACACGGCTCCCTCGGTGACAAAGGCTCCCTGACCATCCAGCTCGCCGTAGGCGAAGGTGTCGTCCTCCTCGTCCGCCGTCTCGTAGTAGCGGTAGCCCATGTAGATGCCTTCCATGTACTCGTTGTACAGCCGGTTGTACTCCTCAGCGCCCTCCCCGGTGTAGCCGGGCGTGCTCACCGTCAGGTTGCTGTAGGTGTAGGTGCCCACCGACTGATAGCTGGGGTCGGCGGTCAGGTCGGCGGGATAGATGTCCACCGTCCGGCCGGAGGGGTTCACGTCTCCGTCCAGCAGGTCGGAGAGGGTGCTAAAGCCCTTTTCGCCGGGATGGCCCACCCACAGGATGGCGTCTACCTCCAGCTCGCCGGTCATCAGCTCGCTCAGCTCCATGACGGCGGAGCTGACCAGAATCACCACTACGCTGCCACAGGTCTCCTTGGCCACCCGGATGGCGCCCTTCTCGTTTTCAGAGAGCGCCAGATAGTGGGGCGTGCCGTCCTCGTAGGCGTCGTACTTCTGGTCCTGGCCCTCCTGGCCGGAGCGGGAGATGAAGACGATGCCGGTGGTGTCGGAGACGGGCTCCAGACTGTCGTAGATGGAGGAGTTGTACTCATAGATGCGGCAGTCGCCGCCCAGGACGGAGCCGGCCTCTCCGGCGGCGGTGGTGCCCTCCGCCTCCTCCAGGGCCTCCGGCTCACCGGCGGCCTCCATCAGGTCGGCGGCAGCGGTGTTGATGTTAAAGGCGGACAGGCCCTCCTCCGGCGTCACCGGGTCTACCACCCACTTGGCCGAGCCGCCGCTGGACAGCTGGCCGTAGATGGGGGAGAGATAGGCGTAGCCGAAAGGCATGACGCTGCTCCCCTTCTCCAGGGGCAGAACGCCATTGTTCTTGAGCAGAACGCTGCCCTCCTCCGCCACCTGCTGCGCCACCTCATAGGCGGCCTCAGTGGCCTCCTCGCCGCTGGAATACAGCTCGGTGTAGTAGTCTGCATCCAGGTCGGCGGACTCGCTGGGGGTGGAGAGGTAGGTCTCCCCTGCCCCCAGGTAGGTGTCCAGGGTGGTAGCCAGCGCAGTGGCCGCCACATTGAGCACGATGCAGACCACCGTGAAGATGGCCAGCAGGGGGATCAGGATGCGTCGGAACACTTTGTTGGACATTTTCAATCGTTTTCCCTTTTCCATGCTTCGTTTCTCCTTTCGTTGTTGTATGGTTGGGAAGGAACTGTTTGCATTATAAAAAAAGAAGGACACCCGGTCAACCCAGGTGTCCTAACCTTGCAAATATTGGCGTAACCTTACGTTTTTTCCGGCAGGGGAAGCAGCACACAGAGATGGAACAGCTCATCCGTCGTGACCGTCACCTCTCCGCCGTATTTCTCTGCCACCAGACGGATGGATTTCAGCCCGAAGCCATGATCCGCCCCCTCCGGCTTGCTGGTCTGGGGCAGTCCGTCCTGAAAGACCAGCTCGCCGGAATAGTTATTGTCCACCAGGACAATCAGCATCCCCCGCTGCTCCCGGATCTGGAGGCTGATGATGCGGTCCTCCGGGCGCTCCAGCCGGGAGACCGCTTCGATGGCGTTCTCCAGTGCGTTGCCAAACAGGGCGCAGATCTCCCCCACAGGGAGGAAGCGGAGCCTGCTCCCGTCTGCGATACAGGAGAGGCGGATACCGTGCTCCTGACAGTAGAGGCTGTGCTTGGTCAGTATGGTATCCAGGGTCTCGTTGCCGGTCTTGACCGAGGAGTCGTAGATGTTCACCATATGGCGGGTCTCCCGCAGCTCCTCCAGATCGACGTTGCCGCCCTGCTGCTCCCAGCTCTCCATCCGGTGGCGCAGATCATGGCACTTGATGTTGATGAGCTCGATGTTCTCCCGGCTCTGCTCATATTGCTCCCGCTGGATCTCGTTAATCCGCTGTAACAGTGTGCGCTCCTGCTCCCACTCCACCTGCTCCAGCACACTGGTGCGGAGGCACAGGACAAAGCCACAGCAGAAGACAGAAAAGACGCGGGTGATGAGCGTCAGTGCAAAACTCTCTCCGGCGTAGGTATCCCGGACGCTGCTGAGAACAATGACCAGGCCCAGGGTGACGATGGACAACACCGCCAGATTCCGATACACCGTTTTGGAATAGACGACTGGCCGCTTCCGCCGGGCAAACAGCCAGTAGCTCAGACAGAAAATGGGGACGTAGACCGCTGCCGAAGACAGCAAATACAGCGGCATCCATGCGCTGTTGTCGAGCTGGAACGCCTGAGAGTTCCTGTTCCAGAACAGCTGGAGAACCTGAGAGCCCATATGCTGGAGCAGGTAGCCGCAGACGGCGCAGAAAATCAGTGGGATAGGCTCCTCCTGAAAGCACAGGAAGGGGAGCAGCAGGGAGACGGCGAACATGAGCAGATAATACAGGGTGTTGTTGACCAGCCAAAGCGCGCTACTCACCGTCAGAGCGTACAGCGCTCCGCACAGCGCCGTCTCCGCCAACAGCGCCGCCAGCAGCTGCCGGGCGAAGTGGGCCTTTCTCCGATAGGAGGCGGCAAAAATCAGCTCGCCAACCGTCAGCTCCAGCAGAAAGAGAAGCTGCGTCGCGAGGAAAACAGGAATATCCGACATCTCAAACGCCTCCTTTCGCATACCATTCGCCTAGATCCTTCAGGAACTGCTTTCGCCTGGGATGGCTGATTTGCAGCTCGTCCCCGCCCACATTCACGAGATACCCCCTCACCCACCGTATCTTCTCCGGGTTGACCAGGTAGCAGTTGTTGCAGCGCAGGAAGTGGCATTGGCGCAGCGATCGCTCCGCATCGGTCAGAGTTCCCCTTGCTTTGACAGGCTCCCGTCGCTCCAGATGATAGGTCAGGGTGTGTCCCTGCACCTCCACATAGAGCAGCTCCCCGGAGGAGATACGGGTCAGGCCGGTGGACTGCTGAATCACCAGCCATTGTACACGGCTCATCTTAATGGCCGACAGGGCCCGCTTCATCTTAAAGGAAAAGTCAGAATAGGTCACCGGCTTGACCATAAAGTCCAGGGCGTCCACCTGGTAGCCCTCCACCGCATACTGGGCCATGTTGGTGACAAAGATCAGCTTTGCCTGCCGATCCTTCGATCGGAGCTGCCTGGCGGCCTCCATGCCGTTCATCCCCGGCAGCTCGATGTCCATAAACACCAGGTCATAGCCTGTTTCGGCTTCCAAAAAGGGCCGCGCGTCGGAAAAGCGGGTGACCTGGGCCGGCTCCTCCATCTCCTCCTCGAACCGGCGCAAATAGCCGCAGAGGGTCTCTGCGGCCTTGTCCTCGTCCTCTATGATCGCAATGTGGAGCATATTTCTCACCCTGCTTCCGGAAATACGGTTGTGCCGGCGTGTCATCCAGACTGGAGAAGTCTGTGCTTTTGACGTTATTGTTATTATAGTATGGATCGGGCGGCACTTCAAGGAAAAGTTGGCTGGAGGATCAGTCTATGGACTCACGGAAGTCAATTTTGAGAAAGGATTCGCAGGAGGTTTTTGGGTTGCAGGAGACAGTCAAACATCAGCTTCGACATAGCCAGTTTAGAGGCTGTCTTTGTTTTG
>MSHE01000017.1 GCA_001941025.1 Lachnospiraceae bacterium Zagget3 | reverse complement strand
TTGCCATTGCAAGAATGATTCTGACTGCAATTTATTCCATATTTTCTATCAGATATTCCTGCTGTTCCTTCGCCAGATAAATATACTTCTCTTTCGTAAAGATGCACCCCTTATTGTTTTTTCTTTTATTACACTTTGCTTTTTCGCTGTCTACCTGGTAGGGGGTACTTCGGAATTACTCTCCGGCCCCGTTATGCTGGTCTCGTTGATTGTGCGGGGCGCCGCAGGCACTTCCACTCAGCACAGCCGATTGCCCAGCGTCTGAAGCTCCTCATAGGACAAAACGTGGTGATGCGCCAGCCGATTGCGGTTGGCGTGGAGGATTTGCACCGTACTGAAATCCTCCTCTTGAAGGTAAAGTCGGTTTGTTTTTGCCGCATAAATCAGGTGCCGCAGCTCAATGTCGCCAATCTCATTGATATGGTTGCCGAATTCATCCGTATCCCCCACCAGAACGCCGACGGCGCTCTGATTGCGTTGCAGAATCTCAAATTTAGTCTCCTCGATCCTGGCGAACGCCACCCGCATCTGGGCCAGCCAGATTGCGTGATGCCGGTCAATATGGTTCATGCCCTGTGCCTGGGCCTCCGGGTCCTCCACCAGGGACTGCCCCATGTCAACAAACTCCCCACACCGCCGGGGGTCGCCATGGGCCAGCGCCACAGCCAGCTCCGCCAGATATTTTTTGTCAAATCTGGTCAGCCTTTGCCGGGCCGCCAACAGCCTGAGAAGAAGTGCAGATCGTATTCCCCCAGATACTCACTCATATCCAGCACGCTGAGGGACGTGTTGACCGGGATGGTTTTCGGGAGGAGCAGGATCAGGCAGCCCCGCTGCTCCTGGGGCACCCGCCCCATCCGTGCGGCCAGGTCGAGCCATGCACCGGCCTGGCGCTTGTCCCCAATGCCGCTGATCCACAGCACGCGGTCTTTCAGCCACCCCTGCGCCGCCGCCCTCGGAATCGGGTCCTCCGTCGGGAGGCAGAAGAATCTGCCCCCCGACAGCCGGTCAACCAGCCAGCGGTCCGGTTTCTCCTGAGGCGGTGCGCTGTACCCATCCATCTGAAGGTCAGAATTCCGCTTCTGCACCGCCTCTTTCACGCTGAATCGGAAATCCTCCTCCCAGGGAACGTCCCCCTCATGGCGAATGACAACGCTCTGCATTCGCAGCGGGAACTCCGTCACCCGCTCCACCAGGCCGGAGGGGCCAGGCATGGTATCCCACCACAGCGCCGGTTTACTCAAGTTCTGCAAAATGATACAACTCCTTCATCACGGTCACTTCATCCCCCAACATCTCCAGAAAGCTGCGCCGGTTGAAGGAATACTGTTTTTGGTCGGTGGTTTGCAGCACATTCAGCTCCACCATTTCGTTCAGGAGCGCTTGCACCGTATACTCGTCCATTTCGCTGATCGTCAAAATCCCGAACTGGTCGCAGATGTCCATCAGCTCCGCAGCGGTGAACCCGAAGGAGGCGCCCTCCGGACTTGTGTGGAAACAGTACGCCAGGGCGTAGGCCAGGATATTGTAATGGTTGCCCTCGTCGGCGTCCACCCCCAGAGTGATGACCAGCTTCTCCCTAATCTGCTCGTTAAAGTCCGGGTCCTGGAGCAGATTCCGGATCTGCGCTTCGTTCAGATAGTAAAGCGGCGTGTCCGATTCGTTCATCTGGCCCAGCTTCATATTGTTCAGTAGCTGATAGGCATAGTAGTGAATCAGGCCGGGATAATAGTTGCAGGTGGACAGAATCTGTGAAATCAGCGGCGTGTCCTCCGGTCTGACCCGGAACCCCAGGTAAAACAGTGGCTTTTCCAGCAGTTCGCTTCCCTCACTGTATTTCAGCGGTTTGATGCACATGGGGGACAGTCGCATCAACGACCCATTGTTTTCCATCGCACGGCGGCTATAGCGCAGGACGTTGTGCAGGCCGGCCAGCACGAACTTGAACCGGTCATCCGTCGCGTTTTGCAGCTCCAGCAGCCGATCGATGATGATGTAATTGGACGCTTCGCATGATTTCAAAAACACATCCGCCTCGTCCAGGAGCAGCAGAAACCGGACGACCGGATGCTCCCGGCTTGTCATTCTGATCCGAATGGCCCGGCACAGCCCGTCCCAGTCCTGAATCGTGAGCCCCTCCTCCAGGAAGCCAGCCATCACCAGCTCGTTGTAGATTTCCAACAGCGCCTGGTCCTCCGGCTTGCCCTTGATGGAGAGGTTGACCGCCCAACTGCCCTGGGAGGGATTGTCCACCATCGCCTTTGCGCGCTGGAACAGGGCGGTTTTACCGAGCTGGCGGCCGCCATAGATGATGTGGGTGCCGCCGGGTTCCAGAATGCTGCTCAATTCATCTCTGCGCCCCATAAACATCTCCGGCGGGATGACAGAGGAGCTGCTCTTAAGATAGGGATTCAGCCAGCTGAACGGAAGGGCACATTGCAGCATGGCCCTGACTCGCTCCTCCCTGGAAACGTTGGCCAGGAACACCGCCATGATGCGGTCGATCAGCACCATCGTCCGGGTATTGGCGCCCTCCTGCTTCATTGCGGCCGCAATGGCTCTGCGCTCCGACAGGGTGAGGAAGTAGTCCAGCAAAATCATCACCGGGCAGCCAGTGGCGCCATAGCTGCGGATGGCGGAAATGATGCGATCCTTGTCCGCACGGCCCAGCATCAGGCGGACAGTCAGCCCGTCCCCGGACAGTCGGCTGCCAAAGGCCGCAATGGGATGCTCGTAGTCGGAGGGATTGGCGCCGCTTTGCTCCGGAAGGTAGTGCCAGGAGAGGGTCCGTTCCTCCGTGCTCTCCCCTCTGGCGGAGATTCGCTGAATTTGGCAGGGCGGTTTCAGCCCCAGTGCCTCCAGAAAGGCCGCAATTGAGCTGTCCTGTGTCCGGTCGCCCCGGGGCCACTTTTCAATCATCTCATATGCGTCACGCTGGATGCGGTTATGCAGTCTGCCCTCCGGGTTGTAGTCCTTATACACGTCAAAAAGCGTTCGCCCCGGCTGCTGACCATAGGCCTGGCACAGAGTGCCGTACTGCTTCAGGAGCCGCCTGAAATAATCGGTGTGGCTGCCCGCGGACATATAGCTGACCGGCGGCGCAACATACCCATTCCGGGCCAGACGCATATAGTCGTCTGCCACGGAATACTTTTCCTCCTCCACCAGGGTCGCAATGGTGGCCAGGATGTCGTTTTCCTGTTCCCCCTGGGCGGCGCCCAGATCCTGCTTCAGGGTCTCCAGCTTGTCCAGATATGTGTCCTTCATCCGCTGGGCGTCCCGCTCCACCGCATCGCAGCAGGCGTTCATGGCACGGCTATAGAAGCCATAGTTGCAGGAGTGGTCTGCCGAAGGCCGGTACCAGTCCCGGAACTCATGGAGGATGCGGTTTTTGGCGCCCAAATCCGTAAAGCGGCCATATGCTTCGGCCAGCTCCAGCTCCGCATTGAACCGACGCTCCATGCGCTGGATTTCAGGGGGCATGGCATCCACGTTTTGGGTAATCTGCTCCTCCAGCGCATCCAGCCCCTCCAGCGTGACGGATTCGGGCAGCGTGTCCATGTCTTTCAGATACCAGAGGAGGAGGCGCTGACGGCCAAAGTCATATTCTTCCGCGCCGCCCCCCTGAAGCACCTGATTCTGATACGCCTCAAAGGGAATCTTGTCCTCCTCATGGCGCAGGACACGGTTCCACAGCTCGTACCCGGGGAGGATGGATACCGACTCATCCAGCATGGGCAGCGTCGTGGCAACGTCCAGCTCCATGTGATGACTGGTCAGGAAGTCCCGGTAGAAATACTGCCGGTTGTCCTTCCCGCCGTGCAACAGCGATACAATATCTTTCAGCGTTTCCGTCACGGCCAGCAGCGCCGCGTATTCGTCCAGCGTTTTCTCCCGTTCTCTCGTCTCAATTTGCCGCTGCGCCTGCTCGGCCTGCTGTAGCAGACGGTTGCGCACCACCAGGTAGGGGTTGGGCTCCGTGTCCTTCATCTGGCTCAGTTCGTCCCACTGCTGATAGGTCTGGAGGTACTCCTTCACCTTCATGAAAATGCTCTGCCTCTGCGCCCCCAGCAGGTGTTCCGTTTTCTTGCTGACCGTCAGCATACTGGTGCCGTCCCAGAGTTTGTCAATATACTGGTTCAACGCCTTTTCATCTATGGTATAGGGCTGGGACTGGGATTTCCAAAACTGTGCGCAGAATTGCATGCCCTCGTCCCTTGCGTCTGTCCGGTCCTCCGCTGCGATTCGAATCAGCTTTTGCATGAAGCCGTCTCTGCCGAACAGCTGCTTCCGCAGTTCATTGAGCCGTGCGTTCCGGGCAGCGGTGGTGTCCAGCCGCATCTCCGCCAGCTCCCGCGCACGCTTCAGAACCTTGTCTTTCTGCTGGCGGATCTCGGCAAGGCTCTTCGTTTTCCCGGACGCCTGCTGTCCAAACCCCTGCCGGAAGTCCCGAATGAAACCGCACAGCTCCCGGAACAGCCCCGGGAGGGCGTCCACCTCCTGATACAGCCCGCAGTTGCCCAGGGCCTTGCGTATCATATCCTCACTGACGGAATAGAGGATGTTTTCATCAATCCGGTCTGTAAACAGCATCCGCAGCAAAGCGCACAGTTCGAAGCGCCGCACCGCCTCCTCCGAACAGCCGGGCACCGCCGCATCATAGACCGTCTGCAATTTTGCAAACCGGTAGTCCTCCTTTAGCAGCGGGTCTCCGTAGGCGTAGGCCAGCACGTCATAGACCGGCTGCCACACCTCCGGCGCACCCCTGGTGAGGGATTTGGCATACAGCAGCGCGCTGGGGGCAGAACCCTTTGCGATCAGCTGCCATACTGTCCCCACCGCCTTCGGGTCTCCGTCCTTCCCGGGGCAGTCAATGCCCTTGAAGATGCCGTTGTTCAGCCCAATTTTATCCGTTCGCACCGGCAGCTCCGGCAGGGGGGCGTGGGTGCGCTTCATCACCGGAGCGGGCTGACGTTTCTGCTTCGAAGGTTTCCGGGGTGAAGGAGCCTGTTCCGGTTCCGGTGCTGTCGCTGTCTCCGGTTCCGAGGTCGTCGCAATCTCCGGTTCCGGTTTTTGCTCCGGTTCTGAGGTCATCTCCGTCTCCGATTCCGGTTCTGCTTCCTGCGCCGGTTCCTTCTCTGGCTCCTGCTTTTGCTGCGCCCTGTAGCTGTCCAGCTTTTGAGCAACAGCCGCATCCAATATCAGTGGATCATTCCTGCTCTCAGACTCCTGTTGAAGGGCCAGGGCACCCTCCATATCTCCGGTTTCCACCAGCGTAAAAATGCGATAGCTGTTCAGCTTCGGCCATTCCCTTCTGGGCAGACAGGCTTTCATCGTATCCAGACAGGCGATGCAGCACTCCAACAGCCGTGCATCCCCGGACTGGGCATATTGCGTCTGGCACAGCTCGGCGCACATGGCAATATCATTTGCCACCGTCCCCTCTGCCTGCGTCCTGGTCTGCGTGTCCATCAGCTGGCTGACGCTGGACAGAATCAACTCCGTATCCCCCAGCTTGCCTGCAAAGGAAACCAGCGTGCGCAGCGATTTCTGATCGGCAGGATAACGATCCTGATATTGCCGGTAGAGCTGTGCGGCCTTCGCCAGCCACCCCATACTCCCGTCCAGTTTATACTGGGCCACCGCAGTTTGCAGGTAGCGATCCAGTCCCTGGCCGCAAATGGGCGTGTCCAGAAGCTCCGGCAGCTCCTGCAGCGCATTCCAGAACCGATTTTTATCGGCTCCGTTGCCGAGGGTCACTTTGATCTCCTGGAACCGCGCCTCTGGCGTCTGTTCCGTCTGTTTGATCGCGGCAGGTTGTTTGGCCGCAGAGGGTTGTTCGACCACAATGGGTTGTTTGACTGCGGTGGATTGTTTGGCCGCAGTGGTCTGCTCGACAGCAACGGTTCGCTTGACCGCAGTGGCTTTTTCAATGCCAACGGCCCATCCCTGTTCTACCTGAAAGGTAACGGCAATCTCCTGACCGGAGAGGTCGCTGATCATCATCTTTTGGATGCGGCTGCGTAACGGTTCCCTCAGGTCGGCATACCGGAACCGGAAGGTTTCTCCGTCCTGCGTCCGAATCTGTCCCTCCTCAGAGGCCCACATCAGGGCAAAAATAGAACCCTTTATCTGTTCCGGGGTCAGCTTCTCCCGGGCTTCATCCTCCCGCAGCGATACCGGAACCCCACTGCAGGTCTGAATCAGGACGGGAATGGGGTACCTGTCCAGGTCGCGGGTGTGCAGCGATTTCAGATAGCTGCGCAGCGTTGCCGACGGAATCATCGCGAGATTGAAGGTGCAGCTGAACATACCCCATCCAATCTCGCCGGACCCAGTGGCCTGGTCATAGGAGAAAATCTCTCCATTCTGGGTTCCTTCCGGTTCCGGAAGCCCCGCAGGGAATTGCTTCGCCAGGGATTCCGCCTGCTGCTGCAATCCGCCGCTTACAGGCAGCAGAAGGTCGGCCGCCTTGCTGAGCACGCGGATCAGCTCCTTCAGGTACACCGCCTCATCGGGGAAGCGCACCGCCACGACGGGCAGCAGAGACGCATCCCCGCTGACCAGAATCCCCTGAAACAGCATGGAATACAACTCACTGCGGCGGTCATCCTCCCACAGGAGGGCAAGGACAGTGTCGGAAAGGGCACGTTTCTCATACCCGTCCGGTTGTTTTTCCAGAAGCAGGGTCGCCGCTTCGTAATAAAGCCCGCCCCGCTCCAGAACCTGCGCACCGTCCTTCCCGGTGACGTACAGCATTTCCGCCGCCAGCCGAACCGCGTCCAGGTCATCTTCCAAAGCACTGTCTTGCCTGAACATCTGGAGTACCTGACGGGCAGCCTCATCCATCCGAGATGGATCATGCTGCTTTTGCCCGTAGCACAGCCTGTCAACCGCAGGCTGCAGCTTCTTCCGATGCTCTTTGTCGGAAACGGCGTTGAGTAATTGGTTGATTGCTCCATCCTGCCGGCGGACAGAGGATGGTTCCTGCCAAAAATCCGGTTTTTCTCCGGTTTGCGCATACTGCTGCAGACATTCCCTCATGGATAAGGGTGATGGCGCCGGGGCAGGAGGCGCAACGACCTGTGTTGGAGCCGGGGCAGTGGCAGGCTTTGTCAACACAAAGAAGGTCCTTAGGCAGGGCAAAAGCATTTAAAATAATCGTAAAAACCACTATAAGCAAAACTTTTTAATAATTTAGGGGTACACATATAACAAGTATAGTCAAATTAGGGCATTGACAATTCTCAACGGATTGCTGATGAATTTTTCTGATGCAACTTTTGAGCTGCCTTTCTGTTGTTATAGCAACATTTTATGCAAAATTTTAAATGCTGTCGCCCTGGGTCCTTAGGTCTTCGTAATCAAGACCTGTCTCGACCCATTCTGACAAGGTTCCGTCTCCGCGAACAGTCTGCCCTTTGATCCATAGTGATGTTCCATCATTTTCAAGGATTTTTCCCTGAATCATGGTGCCATCCTCCATGGTCAGCTTTAGCAACGTATTTTCCTGCAGCTGAGCCAGTTTTCTTGCTTTCATGTTGGATAACGGCATATTTTCTCCTCTTTTCTTGTTTGATTCAGTGTCCTCAGCGGCTTCGCGCCACAGGGCGGCGTACCAGCGGCGGCACTGCCGTAGTTTTCTGCGGGGCAACTTGTTAATTTATTTTAACAAACATGGCTGTATATGTCAAGATTTGCAAAAAAATGCGGCCGCCCTGCCCGGGCGACCTTGTCATTTTTTTGCGCTATTCCTTCCAATCCGCACAGTTGTCTGACTCTGTTTGCAGATTCAGCCGCTCCTGCAGGCCCTTTCCAACGGATGCAGCCACCAGACATGAGCTCATTTTCCATACCTGTATTATACCTGTGTTCGGCAACTTAAAATGTGAGCGAAAGGCCCCCTGTGAACAAAGTGTTAACAGTGAAAGAATATGCATAATGGGCCTTTCTTCCTCTTGATTACACAAAGAGCTGGATGAAGCGGCATTGTCAACAATGCACGTTAGCGCAGGCTTTAGCCCTTGTTGTTTACAATGCAGATTCATTCAGCTACACTCTTTTCAAGAGGAGAGAATGAATAATATGCAAAAATATGCGCATAATTATTGAGGGCCTTTTGCTCACTTACGCGACCCAACGCTAACATTTCAGAATGCCGAAAACAGCGCTGCTTGTCTGCCAACCGCCCTCTGTCTTTGCAGTGGTCACAACGTTTGCCTGCATAAAAACACTCCTTAATATGTTAATTCTGCTGCCCTTCCTCTGTGCGCCGGGCCTGAATGGCCGCCTGCTCCGCGGGAAGGTTCCGCTCCACGGTGAAGAACAGGATGAGGACGGCGCAGAGGATGTAGGCAATGCTCTCCACCCAGATATAGCTGACGGTGATGGCGGACTGCACCACCCCGGACTGGGCGGCGGCTGCGCCGGACTGGTCATAGCCCGCCCACCCCAGGATGGCCATGAAAAAGGCGTTGCAGATGGGGGTGGCGGCCACGGCCACAGAGCTGTAAAGGCTCATGGTCAGCCCATCGGTGCGGATGCCGCATTTGTATTCGATGTGGTCGATGACGTCGGCCAGCATGGCCAGAATCAGGTAGCAGGCCGGGGAGGAACCGAGGCACTTCACCGCCACGCCAATGGAGACAGCCACCAGATTGGTGCTGAACAGGCCGGCGAAAATTCCCCCGGCAGCACCCATAATCTGCCCCACAAACACCACCCGGCGCTTGCCGAAGCGGTTGGCCAGGGGCACCACCGCCACAGCGGCTACCGCCATGGGAATTGCGCCCATAATGCTCAGCAGACTCTGGGCCACGCCGTAATCCCCGCCGAAGATGGAACTGTCCACCACCCACTGGCAGAAATAACTCATGGAGCCGTTTTTCAGTGCCCCAGACCACTGGAACACCACGAAAAACACCATGATGACCCACCACCATTTTTCCCCGGACACTGCCTTGAGCTGTTGCCCCAGCGAAACGGCGGCCTTTTGTTGCGCTCCCCCTTGCCCCATGGATTCCTCTGTAATCCGCTCACGGGTGAATTTATATTGAAGCAGAATGGTCAATCCAGAGAAAATACCTATGGCCAGCATAACCAGGAACCAGATGTGCTGATCGTCTTTCAACACGTTGGATACAAGGATGGGGAAGATCATGGAGCCGAATCCCATCACCCCCAGCCCTGCAATGTTGACAAAGGAGGCCATCGATCCCCGCTTCTGGCTGTCCCGGGTGGAGACAGAGACCAAGGTGGAGTTGGCGGTGCTATAAATAGGGTAGGCCACCGCATAATACAGGTTGTATGCAACCGCAATCCAGACCATTTTGGCAGTCTCGCTCTCAAAGGGAACAACAAAGAGCAATACGCTGGATACGGACACCGTCAGTGCGGACAGCAAAATCCAGGGCCGGGCCTTCCCCGCCAGCGCCCGGGTGCGTTCAATGAGTTGCCCCACCGCCAGGTTGGCCGCCACGATCAGGATGGTGGAGACCAGCTGTAAGGCGGACAGAAAGGAGGTGTCCAGCTGCAGGACATCAGTAAAATACTTGTTCAGAAAGGCGGTAAAGATGCCGGAGGTCAGGGAGGCACCAAAGGGCCCGATCAGGTAGCCAATCAGCTGTTCCGGCAGCTTCACCTCATCAGAGCGAATCGCGGAGCGGGTGAATGGGGTGTCCCAAAAGGAACGGTTCTCTTTTTTCATATGCTATAACCCTCCATGCTCAAATCCTGAGGCATCCACCCGTTTTTCCAGCAGCGGGCCAGATCCCAGCTTTCCTTCCAGTTCTCGTCCATTTCTTCGTCCCGGTTACGCCAAAGTTGATAATTCCAATAAATGTATCCTGCGCTGACCGACCAGGCATCCATCTCCAGGGCAGCCACTTCACGATAACGTCGGCTTTCCTCTTCGGCGCTCTGCTTTCGCCCAGCCTGGGCATACCGATTGCAGATGCACCACTCGCCCACCGTCACCGGAACGTGCTTCGCCACACGTGAGAGCTTCCACTTGTTGAAGCCCACATAAATACGATAACACCACAGCTGATGGATGGGGACGAAGGACTCCATCGCAAAGATATAGATATGCGTGTCCAGCATCACATTTTTCATGCCGCTCTCGTCAAAAAAACGGTTCCAGCCGGTGAGGCGGAAGCCGTCGTGGAACACGATGACCTTCTCCTCTGGCAGTATGGCGCGGAGACGGCGATAAGCCTCTCTGTAGAAGGGTTTCAGAAACTTCATGGGGACAAAGGAGGAACCTTTGGCCTCCTCTTTGTCCACCGGCTTGCCACGGATGGGGCCGGTGGGGGAGGACAGCCATACCGTCAGACTGATAGGCTCGTTCAGCACCTCAATGCCAAACAGGGCGGGGTGGGACCTGTACCGCTGCGCCAGCCGCTCCAGCACCGTCAGGGCAAACTCCACCTCCTCCGGTTCCTTACACCACCTGCATACCCCACTGATCCCTCCATTATCGTACCCATTCTGACTGTCCGGGACGGTGTGCAGATCAATTAGCACCTTGATTCCATATTTTTCTGCCCACTGAAACGCCAAATCCAGATACTCAATACACCCCAGGAACGGCGCACGATCGCCAAAGATAAAATAGGGTACCGGAATGCGCACCAGATTGACGCCATGAGTGCTCAGGTCTTTGAAGTCCTGCTCTATTACATAGGTATCCCGGTGGTCTTTCATGCGGCGGGTCAATTCGTCCCTGTCCAACAGACGGTTCAGCCAGACCTCATCCTCAGCTTCCGTTCCCTCGAACATCCCCACCTGCATCCATTTTTCCAGGACGAGCCAGTTGCCCAGATTTGTGCCTCTGATTTTTTCCATGTTATGCTCCTTCCTTTGATGGACTCGGTCCCGCATTGCAGAATGAGCCTTCCTGCCCACTTACAGCGGAATTGCAACTCTTAGTGTAAATACATCATCTTCATTTAAAATGTAAAGCGCTCCGCCATATTTTTGCGCGATCATGCGAATACTTTTCAGTCCGAAGCCGTGGGCGGACTTATCTTGTTTGCTGGTGGCAGGGAGGCCATCTATCAGACGTAGCGGGGTGTTGTTATAATTCTCGATGGTGAACATCAACACCCCACCCTGTTCTTCCACGGACAGGTGGATGGTCTTATGCTCATCCTCCTCCAGCGGCTCCACGTGCTCGATGGCGTTGTCCAGCCCGTTGCCCAGCATGGTGTACAGGTCCACCACGTTGATGTGGACAAGCTGCTCCCTGTGAATGTCGTTCACAAAGCATTGCAGGCGAATGTTATGCTGGGTGCAGTACAGGCTCTTTTCCGTCAAAAGGGTGTTCAGCGCCTCGCTCTCCGTCTGCACCACCGAGTCGTAGATCAGCACCGCCTTTTCCGCATCTTCAATCATGGCTGAGCGCTCCTCCGGCCGGGCATAGGCCATGGCTGAAATCTGATGCTTCAGGTCGTGGCACTTTTGGTTGATGATGGCAATATTCTCCTGGGAGAGACGGTACTGCTTCTCTTTTTCCACCATCATATTTTGCAGCAGATCATTTTCCTGCCGGAGGGACATGAGGTGACAGCTGGAGGAGATGGTGGCGGCCATGGTCAGGCTGATAAACAACATCAGTTCTAACAGGCAATATCGGATAGAACTGATCGTGTTGGCAGATGCGTCAGCCGCTGTTACTCCGTTCAGGAACATTTCAAAGGCGGCTTTGCACAGATCCATGGAAAAGGCGAACAGCAGGTAGACGGCCACATACAGCACCACGGCTCTGGTCGTCTCCCCCTGGACGATACCCAGCCTGTGGATGAAGGGGTTCAGCGGCCCCCGCACCAACAGACCGGCCAGCAGATAGACCCCCACCGTGACAAGCGCGTAAAAAATCGGCTGCTCCGTGGGGAAGTTGGGGTATAGCAGTTTGATGAACCAGTAACAGTAGAGGGAGGTTAAGAACGCCTCCAGGCTTGCCCCCAGCAGCCCCCGCAGCAGCACATTCATCAGAGTGATCTCATAGCAGAACCAGCACAGCCAGATGATCAGGAAGGCCACCGCCTCATAGAACAGGGCGTAGTAGATCATGGTCGGCCAGGAGACCGCCAACCGGGATAACAGCCAGGTCATGGGCACATAGGTGAATACGAACAGCAGCACCAGCAGTCCGCCCGTCACCGCCCGGCGGGTGAAGTCCTTCCGTTTTGGGAACATTCCCTCGATAAACAGGAGACAGCAGACCAGCGCTCCCACAGATGCGCGCAGGAGGTCGAAGATATCCAAAAAGTCCATACTATCCCCCCATAAACTGCACATAGGCTTCCATCAGCCCGCCGCTGTACTGCCGCCCCACCGGAATGACCTGACCGTGAACCAGAACCTCTGTGGAGCGCAGCTTCTCCACGTGCCGCAGATTCACCAGAAAGGAACGATGCACCCGGCAAAAGCCGTAGGGCCGGAGCTGCTCCGCCTGCTCGTTCATTTTGCCTCTGGCGGTCACCTCTCCCGACAGCGTACAGTAGCACAGATAATGCTTCCGTACCTCAATGTAAAGAATCCTGGAAACCGGCAGCCGCTGAATGCCTCCGGCTGCCTCCACAACCAGGTACTGTTCCTCTCGGTTCCGCCACCGGCGCAGCGCCTTGGAAAATTTCAGGGAAAAGTCAAAATAGGTCAGCGGTTTCAGGAGGTAATCCACAGCGTCCACCTCATAGCCGTTGATGGCGTACTGGGCGTAGTTCGTGACGAACAGAATCATCACATTGGAACCTGTCTGCCGGATCCGCCGGGCGGTTTCCACTCCGTTCATCCCGGGCATATCCACGTCCAAAAACAAAAAGTCAAACTCGTTGGGGTGCGCCTTTAGCAGCGCTTCGCCGCCGGAAAAGGACGCTGTCTCCAATGGCAGATTTTTCTCACGGCTGTAGCGCAGCAAATGCTGCTCCAGCACGTTCCTCATCGCCTGCTCGTCATCCACAATCGCTATTTTCATGCTGCCCGCCCTCTTTCGCCTCTGTTATTATGCCATATCGACGCTTTTCCTGCAAGTATATTAGCGCTGATATTGTTTGCCCCTGGCAGCCAGGCGACCAGGCCGCCAGGGGTGCGGGAAAGTCTGTATGGTGTCGGCTCACGCGGCAGGGCGTTCCTGCCCCACTGCTTTGGGCGAGAAGCTCCCGATCACATTGGCAAAAATCCCCAGGGTCATGGCTGCGGCCGACACGAAGGACAGATAGATGGCCTCCTCCCCGCCGTGTCCGGAGTCATAATCGGTGACAATGCAGTTGCCGATGCCCTCCACCCGGTCTGCCATCAGCAGGCCAATGGCCAGCGCCAGCATGGCCGTTACGGCGAAGGTCAGTAGCTGATAAACCAGGGTGTGGCCGAAGCGCCGGTAGCCTGCCAGCAGCAGCACCTCCAGCACCACCAGCCCGACCATCAGGCCCAGGGTCGCCGTGCTGTGCATCTCACCAAAGTTGTAATAACCGGTGGTGTAGCTCAGGGCAAAGCAGACCAGCGCCGCCGCCTCCAGCGCCAGGCAGACCAGCGATGTCTTCCACTCCAGCCCCCGGGCTTCTCTCAGGTTTTTCTCCTTCATACGGTTTCAACCTCCTGTCTCTGACGGTTGCTTTTCTGACGGAATACCAGCCATAGCAGGGCAAAGAGGACGGCCATGGCGGATGCGCCCCAGGTGCCTGCGGTCAGCGCCACCTGCCAGGCGGTGCCGGTGCCGGTGGATGTTTCCAGCGTAATGCCGTTCATTGCGTTGCTGTTGATGACGGTGTAAAGATAGCGGTGGTATGCCTCCCGGATGGCCTCCTCCAACTCCGGGTTCTCGGCGATGGTCTCGGCGGTGTAATTCCAGGTGGCGCCGCTGTTGCTGCCGCCCAGCATCATATCGGTGGTGGCCGTCAGACACTCGGAGGGCAGGAAGTATTGGGCGGATTTCAGCGAGTCTGTGATGACATAGCCGTCATAGCCCCATTCGCCCCGGAGGATACCCTCCATCAGCCCCTCGCTGGCGCTGACGTGGGTGCAGCCCAGCCGGTTGAAGGCGGTCATCAGCCCCACAGAATCGCTCTCCGTCAGGGCGATGCGGAAGCCCCGCAGCTCGTTCTCCCGCCCAGCCTGCTCAGAGAGGAACACGGCCAGACCGTCACGGTTGATCTCGGTGTCGTTGAAGGCAAAGTGCTTGGCTACCACCACAACGCCGTACTCCTGTGCGCCGGAGATGACGGCGGCGCCCATGTTGCCGGTCAGCACCGCGTCCTCGGAGTAATACTCATTGTTCCGGGTGTTGTAGGGGGTGCGGTGGATGTTCAGACCGGGGGCAAACCAGGAGTTCACACCGGTCCACAGGGAGTCGTTGCCGATTATCCTGCCCTCCTCGTAGGCCAGCAGGGAGCTGAAGGTGGAGGCCACCACGTTCTCATTCACGTAAACGTTGGTGTAGTGGCCGTAGGCTTCATCGTCCTCTGAAACCTCGTAAATCGTACCCTCAGTGTACTCCCCGATGGTGGCGATGAGGCCGCTGGGGCTGTCAGAGGCTTTGTACCGTGGCAGGACAATGCTCTCATTGTCTCGGAGAATGGCCAGGAATGCATTCACCATGGTCTCCAGGGAGACCTCCTCCATCAGCGTCTCGTAGGCCGGGTCGTCATAGTCCAGCCCCACCAGCTCACAGGCCAACAGATCGTTGTCCGCCTCGTAGACATAGTCCACGTCCTCCACGGTGGTGTCCTCCTCATAGGTGGCGTTCTGGAGGAGGGCGATCATTTCCTCAGTGGCGGTGATGGAGTCGATGCTGGTGGGCCAGGAGCCTGCCCAGTCGCTCCGGGTCAGATAGCTGACGGTGACGCCGCAGTCATAGCTGTTCAGGTCGGCATCCCCCAGCTGATTCTGAATCAGGGTGCCGTTGCTCTCTGTGATGGCAACCTCCGCATCCAGCGTCTCCACCAGCACCGCGCCGGTGGGGGTCATGTCCTCCATCAGCTCCGGATACTGGGTTTTCAGCACCATCTGCACCGCGTCGTGGGAGCCGTTGCCGGTGGCGAAGTAGTAGTCCCCCGCCTCAAACAGGTATGCGCCTGTGACCCCGTCATGCTCATAGGTCGTATCGTAGGAGATGAAGTCCTGGGCGTTGAAGGTGATGACCACGTCCTCGCTGTCGCCGGGCTCCAGCAGGACGGATTCGGTGTAGTCCGCCTCGCTGCTCTCGCCGGTCTTGCCATAGCCCACCAGTTGAATGGCGGATTTCTCAATGCCGTTTTCCACATCATAGTCGGTGTAGGGCTGGGAGACATAGAGCTGAACCACGTGCTTGCAGGCGGTGTCGCCGGTGTTGGTCACCCGGACGGTGACGATGGAATCCGTCTCGCCGGTCCAGTCAATGCTGCTGTCCACGATCTCCTCGGAGAAGGTGGAGCCTTCAATGCCGTAGCCGAAGGCATAGGTCACCTCGTTGTCATAATCCCAGGTCATGGAGCCGTCGGCGGTCTCGCAGTTCAGGGCGAAGCCGGCCATACCATTGCCCACCACGGAGTCGTAGTACCGGGTCTCATAGTACTTGTAGCCGATGTAAATGCTCTCTGTCTCCACCAGGTACCAACTGCTCCGGAGGGCGTTGTTGCTGGTGGTGTCGATTTCGTCCTCATTCTCGAACAGGTAGATGCCATAGTTCACCATGGCAGGGGACAGGCTGGTGTCCACGGCGTAGGTGTCGCTCAGGTGGCCGGAAGGAATGATGTTGCCCGCCAGAATATCGGCGATGCCATAGGTGCCGTAGGCGCCGGGGTCGCCGATCCACAGGATACCGGTGATGGCGTCGTTGTCCTCCAGCTCCTGCACCTCCATGGTGGAGGTGGTGTTCAGCAGGACGATGACCTGGTCAAAGCCCTGGCTGGTGACGTAGGCGATGAGGTCCTTCTCGTCGTCGGAGAGGCCCAGGATGTTCCCCGTCTCGCTGGTGGAGAACTCGCTTGCGTCGGCAATGCCGTCCTCACCGGGGTAGAAGGCGGAGCCTTCCCCGGAATCCCGCCCCAGGACGATGATGGCCGCGTCCTGATAGGAGGCGTAGGACTCCGCCAGGTCGGAGGTGTACTCGGAGATGGGGACCTCGTTGACGGTTGTGCCGGTGGGCTCATCCACCACGTTGGCCCCGGCGGCGGTGCCGGGGGTGTAGGTGGCGGACATCTCCTCATAGAAGGCGGTCATGGTGGGGTTGACAGAGAAGCCTCTGGATTCCAGCGCCTCCGTCAGGGAGACGACCTCCGCCTTGGCGGTCAGCGCGCCCATGGTGCCGCCGTACTGCATGGATTCAGAACGCAGGCCGAACAGGGTCACATTCGGCCCGTCCACAGCGGCGCTGCCCTTGAGCAGCACCGCGCCCTCTCCTTCCAGACGGGTGTTCAGGTCGATCTCCCCCTGAATCAAATCACTGGCGTTGGAAAAATCGGAGAGATAGTAATAATCCGCCTCGTCATCGCCATACTCGATGCTGCTGCCGGACACGCCCAGCAGCTCATTGACTTTTGACTCCCAGGACAGGGCGATGGAGTTGGCCGAACCCACCAGCACCGCCAACGCCAGGAAGATGCTGGCCAGGCCCCGGAACAGACCGGGAAGCCGGGTGCGTTTTCCGTGATTCATAAAAGACATTCCTCCTTTGGCAAAGGGAAAAGGGTAAGTGCAATCTGCACCTGCCCTTTTCTGATACGGTTAGTTCAGGGCAGCTTCCAAATCGCTGACGGCTACCGTGTAATCGCCAGTGAGCTGGTCGCTCTGGCTGTATTCGTAGTGGAACACCACATTGTCGCCGTCCGTGGTGGACTCGGTGACAGCGCCGTTAGCGTCGGTGATGGTCAGCACGCCGTCGGCATAGATGTAGGTGCCGATGTCGGAAATCTCATAGGAGGCAAAGTAGAACTGATAGGAGCCGCTGTCATAGAGGGTGAAGGAGGTGCCTTCATCGTCGCTGGCGATCTCCAGCAGGACGTTGCCCAGGTCAACGGACGCTTCCGCCTCGGCCTCAGACTCGGCCTCTGCGCTGGAGTCTGTGCTCTCCGCCTCAGTCTCGCTGGAAGCGTCCCCGCTCTCTTCCTCTTCAGTTCCCTGGAAATCGGGGTCATCCGTGGTGTAGGTGACGATGGCGTCGCCGTCCAGGGTGAAGGTGGTCACAGGCACCAGCTCCAGCATCTGGGGCATATCGTCAGAGGTCCAGGTGCCGTACTCCTCCGGGTCGTCCGCCAGGGAGAAGTAGGCCACCGTGGCCATCTGGATGGAATAGGTGTCATACTCCAGCTCGTAGGTGCCGTAGGTGGGCTCGTCGATGGTGACGGTACCGTCGCCATTGTCGGTGAAGGTGCCGGTGTAGGTGGCGATCATGACGAAGCCCACGCCGGTGCCGTCGCCGATGGTGCAGCGCTCGCCCGCCTCCGCACAGTAGGCGTCGGAGGTCAGCTCATAGGTGCCGTCGCTGGCCAGGGTCAGGGTGATGGTCTGATTGCAGCGGGCGTCATAGGCCAGCAGGCCGCTGAAGCTGCCGTTGACGAAGGTGAAGATGGGCATATCCTCCAGGTTGTCGTTGTTCATGTTGTAGGTAATGGAGTAAGTGCCGGCCACGGCAGAGGTGTCCTCCCCGTCGGCCTCCGAAGCGGACGATGCGGCAGAAGATGCGCCGGCATCGGAGGCAGAGCCGTCCCCGGAGCTGGAGTCGGAATCGGAGCCTCCGCAGGCGGCCAGGGCCAGCACCATGGCCAGGGCCAGCAGCGTTGTGAGCAGTTGCTTGAGTGTTTTCATCGTAATTCCTCCTGTTTTGTTGAAGCGTGGGCCGCAGAGCAGCGGACCTTGTTTCTTTGAAAAGGTGTTTTGCACGTTCCTTTTCTCTTATTCTTTTTTACAATAACACAGCCGCTTTTTTTGCGCAAGCACACTGGCACGAACAACAAATTTCAGGCACAGACAACTATAGCCCGTTTTCGTTTAAAGCTGCACCGTAAAAACGAGGGGGTCAGGCACACGCCTGCCCCCTTCTAACTCACACTGCCAAAATACTGGCCCAAGTCTTAGGCCCGCAGATTCCATCCTGCGTCAGCCCCTGTTTCTTCTGGTAGCTCTTCACGGCAGTCTCCGTCTTACTCCCGAAAATGCCATCCTCGCTGAGGCTGTTCCCCAGCTGGTTCAGCAGCTTTTGCAGCACCGTCACCTGCTGGCCGGTGTCGCCGTTTCTCAAAGTATCCATATCATGTTCCTCCTCTGTGGTAGTTTTTGTGGTAGTGGTGGTGTCGGTCAGAAACAGCTCCCGCTCCGCCTTTCTGCGCCGAGTCAGGCCCGCACTCTCCTGCTTCACGCCGTTTATAGTGATTTTGTTCCAGACAAGGAACTGCTCCGCTGCGGCGGCATAATCCCCGGCGTTCAGCTTTTTCAACAGGGTGGAGCTTTTCAGGGTACTCTTGCCGATGTTAAAGGCCAGGCTCACCAGTGCGTCAAACTGGTTCTGATTCAGCGCAACTGTGACGCAGCTGTTCACTGCCGATTCAAAGCCGGTCAGGTCGCTGGCCGGCAGCGTTTCCGCCGCAGACTTCGTGATGGTCATGCCCTCGCAGACTGCTTTGCCGTTGTAAGTGCCGGTATGGCTGTAGCCAATCATCCAGACCCCTGCCTGACACTTTGCGGCGGTCAGGCACAAGCCCTCAAAGGACTTGATGAGGGCAATGCCGGTGGAACTGGTGGTTTTACTCATTGTCTTTATCTCCTTTCACCCCGAACAGCGCCGTCAGCTTGTCCGGCATCAGGTCTGGGTTGATTTTGCAGATGTTCTCTAAACTGGAACCGATTTCCATGATGACAATGTAGGCGCACACCGCCCCTGCCACAGGGACAGTCGCACCCAGCTCCAGCCAGGTCTGGGCATAGTCCACCAGAATCCCCAGAGCCATGCACAGCAGAAGCCCCAGCTTGTGGAACAGCCCCTGCCGCATGATAGAACTCGAAAATGTGCCGGTTGCCAGCGCCTGAATCAGGCCGGTGATGAAATCCAAAGCGATAAATGCGCAGGTGATAAGATAAGGAACCTCTGAACAAATGCGCAAGAGCGGATTACAAGGAGATTTGCGTTAGAAAAAGGCGCAAAAGCGCAGGAATCCTGACGGATTTCAAGTTTTTGCAACGCATTTATGGCGGAAATTTACCGCAAGATGCCGCAGCTGTATTTATTCAGAGGTTCCATACCTCATAACAATCACAATTTTACCGAAAACAAGCGAACGCTTCCACGGAAATCAATTTTGAGAAAG
>MSHE01000016.1 GCA_001941025.1 Lachnospiraceae bacterium Zagget3 | reverse complement strand
ACTGACAATTTCTTTACTCCATTCGGTTGCAAGGCACGAATATAAAATTTATAATATATCTTATGAACCAAAAGGTCTTACGCACACTGGAATATGACAAGATCACCTCCCTTCTGGCGGCGCAGTCCACATCCGAAGCGGGCCGCGCGCGCTGCGAAGCGCTGCGCCCCTCTTCCGACATCGGCCGGATCCAATCCGCTCTGGCCGAGACGGGCGACGCCGTTTCCCGCGTATTGCGGTGCGGCGACCTGTCCTTTGCGGGAACGCGCGATCCGGAATCGTCGGTAAAGCGCCTCGCGATCGGCGGCACGCTGAACTCCGGCGAACTGCTCGGGCTGGCTGATCTGCTGGAAGTGGCCGGACGGGCAAAGAACTATGCCCGCGGCACAGACGCGCAGGACTCTCTCGACGGCATGTTCCATTCTCTGGAACCGCTCACCCCTTTAAAGGAAGAGATCCGCCGCTGTATGCCTGCGCCCGACGAATTTGACGACAATGCCACCCCGGCGCTTTTTTCCATCCGCAGCCAGATCCACGGTATGGGCGAGCGGATCCGCGGCGTCTTAAACGGCATCATAAACAACGCGACCACCCGCGCCTATCTGCAGGACGCGGTGATCACGCTCCGTGGGGACCGCTACTGCCTGCCGGTCAAAGCGGAATGCAAGTCACAGATGCCGGGTATGATCCACGACCAGTCCGCGAGCGGTGCGACATTCTTCATCGAACCGACGGCGGTGGTCAACTTAAACAACGAATTAAAAGAACTCCTGCAGTCCGAGCGCGCCGAGATCGACCGGATCCTGGCCTCCTTAAGTGCCGAGGCCGCCGAACACACCCCGGAGATCACGGCGGATTACGAACTCCTCGCGACCTTGGATTTTATCTTCGCGAAAGCAAAACTGGCGCTCGCGCAAAACGCGATGCCGCCGGAATTTAACACCGAGGGCCGCCTTCACATTCGGAAGGGCCGGCACCCGCTGCTGGATCCGGAACAGGTCGTTCCCATCGATGTATGGCTGGGGGACGGGTTCCGGCTGCTTGTCATCACGGGGCCAAACACCGGCGGCAAGACCGTCACCTTAAAGACCATCGGCCTGCTTACGCTGATGGGACAGGCGGGCCTCTTTATTCCGGCCGGGGAGCACTCCGAACTGGCCGTGTTTCGCCAGGTCTTCGCGGATATCGGAGACGAGCAGAGCATCGAGCAGAGCCTGAGTACGTTCTCCTCGCACATGACAAATATCGTCTCGATTTTGAAAAAAGCAAATCGCGACAGCCTCGTTCTCCTGGACGAGCTGTGTGCCGGTACGGATCCGGAGGAGGGCGCCGCGCTGGCGACCGCCATTCTGGAACGACTTCGCAGGTGGAAGGTTCCAACCGTCTGTACGACGCACTATAGCGAGCTGAAACTCTATGCCCTTCAAACCGCGGGAGTGGAAAACGCCTGCTGCGAATTTGACGTGGCAAGCCTCAGTCCCACCTACCGGCTGCTCATCGGCATGCCGGGCAAGAGCAACGCTTTCGCGATCTCCGAACGGCTGGGGCTGCATCCGCAGTTGATCGAAAACGCGCGCTCCCATGTCTCCGCGGAGACGGAGCGGTTTGAAGATGTCCTCGCCGACCTGGAGAGCCGACGCCGCGCCACCCTGGAAGACCAGACCGAAGCCGCGCGGCAAAAAGCCGAGGTGGAAGCGCAAATGCAGGCGCTTGCCGCAAAAGAAGAACGGCTGGACTCCGATCGCGACCGGATCCTCCGGGAAGCAAATGAAGAAGCCGCCGCGATCTTAAAAAACGCGAAGGATGTGGCAGATGAGAGTATCCGCAACTTCCGCAAATACGGCAGCACAACCGCGGACGCTGCCGCTCTGGAACGCGAGCGGGACAAGGTCCGCGCGGAGCTCTCCAAAGCCCAGGAGGCCGCGGCCGTTCCGAAAAAGACGAAACAGCGTTCCAATGCGCCCGAGAAACTGCGCGTCGGCGACCGTGTGCGGATCCTCGACCTGAACTTAACCGGAACCGTCCACACACTGCCGGACGAAAAGGGGAACCTGACCGTACAGGCCGGGATCCTGTCCTACCAGACGAACGTAAACGATCTGGCGCTCCTCGAGGAGGAAGAGCCAACCGCAGCCGCCAGCCGCGGCTACGCGGGAGCCGGAGCCAAATCCGGCGCGGGATCCGGAAGTGCCGCCGGGCAGGGGAACCGGGCAAAGTCGCGCGACATCTCCCCGGAGATCAACCTCATCGGCAAGACAGTCGACGAAGCCCTCCCGGCGCTGGACAAATATCTGGACGACGCTTACCTCGCGCATCTGCCGAGCGTGCGCATCGTCCACGGCAAAGGGACCGGCGCACTCCGCTCGGCGGTCCAGGATTACCTCCGCCGCCAGAACTTCATTGCAGACTATCACCTCGGCGAAGTGGGGGAGGGAGATTCCGGAGTGACCATCGCGATATTCAAATGAAACATTTGGCGAGTGCGAGGGAGAAATGACCCGATGCGAAGCGATTATTAGCGAGCACGGGTGCATTTTCCCGAGCACGCTATAATAAACATTTAGGAGGCCACCATGGGCACGAAGCAGAAGATCCTGATTGTAGACGACGACGCGAACATCGCGGAACTGATCTCCATGTATCTCTTAAAGGAGTGTTACGACACCCGAATCGTCGGGGACGGAGAGTCCGCTCTGACGGAATTTGAAACGTACGAGCCGGACCTGATCCTGCTGGATCTGATGCTGCCCGGCATCGACGGCTATCAGGTGTGCCGGGAACTCCGCACACACACCAACACGCCCATCATCATGCTCTCCGCGAAGGGAGAAGTGTTTGATAAAGTGCTGGGGTTGGAGCTCGGCGCGGACGACTACATCTTAAAACCCTTTGACTCCAAAGAGATGGTGGCCCGCGTGAAAGCGGTGCTGCGCCGCTATCGGACAGGCGTGGAGGAACACACCGACGAGATCAAATGTGTGGAATATCCGGACCTTGTCATTAACCTGACCAACTATTCCGTGCTCTACAAAAACGAGATCATCGATATGCCGCCGAAGGAATTGGAACTGCTGTATTTTCTCGCTTCCTCCCCAAATCAGGTGTTTACCAGGGAACAGCTGTTGGACAACATCTGGGGCTATGAATATCTGGGAGACACCCGGACCGTGGATGTCCATGTCAAGCGTCTGCGGGAGAAGATCAAGGACCACGAGAGCTGGAGCCTTACGACCGTCTGGGGAATCGGGTACAAGTTTGAGACAAAATGACTGGAGGCTGCCATGCACTATCTCATCTATCTTTTCATAGGCATTGCCGTCGTGGTAGTTCTGCTGCTGCTCTTCTTTCTTGTCTGGCGCCCGCTGCGGCGCATGGCGCGCGGGGCAAAGCGTTTCGCAGCGGAAGAATACGGGCAGCCCATGGACGCCCATCCGCCCGGAAATCTGGGCACTGTCGCCAATGTGATGAACGACATGGCCGGCCGGTTAAACACACTGGAGGATGACCAACGCAAGTTCCTCTCCAACATTTCCCATGACTTTCGCTCGCCGCTTACCTCCATCAAAGGTTACGCGCAGGCCATGGAGGACGGGACAATCCCCGCGGATATGCAGGAGAAATACTTAAACGTGATCATCTCCGAAACGGAACGTCTGGAAGGGCTTACCGAGAACATCCTGACCCTAAACAACTACAACGAGAGCGGCACATACCTCGACCTCACTTCCTTTGACTTAAATGAAAAAATCCGCCAGGCAATTCTGGCATTCGAAGGACGCGCGCAGGAAAAGGGTCTTTCGTTCCATCTTGCGCTTAACGACAGCCCACTCTATGTCCGGGCCGATTCCGGCAAGATCGATCAGGTACTGCACAACCTGATCGACAACGCGGTCAAGTTCAGCTATGACAACACGGAGATCCGCATTGAGACAAGCGCGCGAAACGGAAAAGCGTTTACATCCATCAAGGACTATGGCATCGGGATTTCAAAGGAAAGTCAGGATAAGATTTGGGACCGTTTCTATAAGACGGACCTCTCCCGCGGCAAAGACAAAAAAGGCACCGGCCTGGGGTTGGCCATTGTAAAGGAGATTCTCTCCGCGCATCACGAGAACATCAACGTGATCAGTACGGAGGGCGTCGGATCGGAATTTGTATTTTCGCTGACCCTGGATTCCGGGCATTAAAAAAAGCGGCTTTCGCCGCTTTTTTTCTATACTAACTCCAACACTACCATCATTGCCGCGTCGCCTTTCCGCGGCCCGATCTTGATGATCCGGGTATAACCGCCGTTGCGGTTCTGATACTTCGGCGCGATCTCCGAGAACAGTTTGTCCACAAGGTCTACCTCTTTGCGGGCTTTTTTGTGCTTCTCGTCCCGCTCCGTAACAGGATACAAAACTTGCAGCATCTGCCGGCGCGCATGCAGGCGGGAGGGAAGATCCTTCTTGATGGTCCGGTCCACTTCATCATAGACGACCCGCTTCTGTCCGTCGATCATCTCATGCATCTTTTTGCCGTCCGAATCTCTGCGGGCAACCTTGGCCTTGACCGTCACTTCTTCATAATTGTCCGCCTCTCTGACGGCGAGCGCAATGAGCTTCTCCGCGTCCCGGCGAATCTCCTTGGCCTTGGACTCCGTGGTAATGATCTTGCCGTTATACAACAATGCCGTAACCTGATTGCGGACCAGCGCTTTTCTTTGATCCGACGGTCTGCCTAATTTGCGATACTTTGCCATTTCTTCGTCCTCCTATTACTCCTCGCTCTGGCGGAGCTGTAAGCCCAACTCCTTCAACTTCGCGAGGACTTCCTCCAGAGACTTGCGCCCCAGATTTCTCACCTTCATCATATCCTCCGGGGTCCGGTCACACAACTCCTCGACGGTATTGATCCCTGCCCTCTTTAAGCAGTTGTAGGAACGCACGGACAGTTCCAGTTCGTCGATGTTCATCTCCAGAACTTTCTCCTTGGCGTTATCCTCCTTCTCGATCATGACTTCCGCCGTCTTCGCGTTCTCAGACAGGTCGATGAACAGGCTTAAATGCTCGCTTAACACTTTCGCCGCAAGACTCACTGCCTCATCGGGTTCCAGAGTCCCGTTTGTAAAGACATCCAGCGTCAGTTTATCGTAATCCGTGATCTGACCCACACGGGTGTTTTCCACCGAGAGGTTGACACGCTCTACCGGCGTGTAAATGGAATCGATCGCGATCACACCGATCGGCGTATCCTCCGTCTTGTTTTTCTCGGCGCTCACATAGCCGCGCCCCTTCGAAATAGTCAACTCCATACCGAGCCGGGAGTCTGTTCCGCCGTTCAGATGGGCGATCACCAGATCCGGATTCATGATCTCGATATCGGAATCTACCTGAATATCCGCTGCGGTCACAATCCCCTCGCCTTCGTAATCAATATAGGCTGTTTTCGGCTCGTTCGTCTGACTCGAGTTCTTGAGCGCCAGATTTTTAATATTCATGATGATCTCGGTCACATCCTCCTGAACCCCGGGGATGGAACTGAACTCATGAAGCACGCCGTCGATCTTTACCTGACTTACCGCCGCGCCCGGCAGAGAGGAAAGCATGATCCTGCGCAGAGAATTCCCGAGCGTGGTGCCATAGCCCCGCTCGAGCGGTTCCACGACGAATTTTCCGTATCTTTTATCTTCCGAAATTTCTGCAATCTCAATTTTGGGTTTTTCGAAATCAAACACTGCGTCATCCTCCTTTTTTGATTGATGTGCGCTGTGAGGTTATTTGGAATACAACTCAACGATCAGCATCTCGTCAACCGGGACATCGATCATCTCTCTCCTCGGAAGCTCCACGACACTGCCGCTTAAATTCTCCGGATTCGCATTCAGCCACTCCGGGACAAGGCGCCCCGCCGTCGCCTCAAGAATAGCCTCATAGCGCGGAGAGTTCTTCGACTTCTCACGAATCTCGATCGTGTCACCCGCTTTCACCAAATAGGAAGGAATGTTGACGCACCGGCCGTTCACCAGCACATGCTTGTGATCTACGATCTGTCTGGCTTCTCTGCGCGTCCGCGCAAAACCGAGACGGAAGATCACATTGTCCAGCCTGCACTCCAACATCATCATCAGATTCTCGCCGGTCATGCCTTTCATCTGGTCGGCCTTGTCATAATAGTTATGAAAAGGCTTCTCCAGAACCCCGTAGATAAACTTCGCCTTCTGTTTTTCCCGAAGCTGCATCCCATACTCGGAGACTTTCCGGTTTGATCTCGTAAGCTGTCTCTTGGATTTTTTATCAATTCCCAAATAGGTCGGCTCCAAGCCGAGCGATCTGCACCGTTTCAGATAAGGTACTCTGTTTACTGCCATATTCGCTGTTCCTCCTCGTCAGACTCTTCTGCGTTTCGGCGGCCGGCATCCATTGTGCGGCACCGGTGTCACATCAGAAATACTCACCACTTCCAACCCGGCTGCGGAGAGTGCGCGGATCGCTGCCTCTCTTCCGCTTCCCGGTCCTTTCACAAAGACATCCACGTACTTTAAGCCATGAGGCAGCGCGCCCTTCGTCGCCGCTTCCGCCGCCATCTGCGCGGCATACGGGGTGGACTTTCTGGAACCCCGGAAACCCAGACTGCCGGCGCTCGACCAGGAAATGGCATTGCCGTCATTGTCCGTCAATGTCACGATCGTGTTGTTAAAGGAAGCCTTGATATGAGCCTGTCCGCGCTCAATATTTTTCTTGACACGCTTTTTCGTTGTCTTTTTTGCACCTTGTTTTGCCATTTACACAAACCTGCTCTTTCTCAAATGTTATTTTTTCTTGCCTGCTACAGTCTTTCTCGGCCCTTTCGGGGTCCTCGCGTTCGTCTTCGTATTCTGTCCCCGAACCGGAAGCCCTTTTCTGTGGCGAATGCCGCGGTAACAGCCGATCTCCTGAAGCCGTTTGATATCCATCGCGACATTCCGGCGCAGTTCGCCCTCCACGATGATCCCTTCCGACTCGAGAGCCTGACTGATCGCCCGGACTTCTTCATCGGTCAAGTCCTTTACCCGGGTATCCGGGTTCACTTTCGCGACGGAGAGCAGACGCTTTGACGTGGATACGCCAATCCCGTAAATATAGGTCAGACCGATCTCTATGCGCTTTTCTCTTGGTAAATCTACACCTGCAATACGAGCCATGTGTATTTACACCTCCATGATGAATGCTGATTCTTGTTTCTTTCTATGTTTATGATACTGTCGTTCGTGAACAGCGGGGTCAGAGGGGACGCCCGCTGCAGCCGCCACGAGAGCGGTATCAACCCTGTCTCTGTTTATGTTTCGGATTCTCGCAAATGATCATAACGCGGCCTTTGCGCTTGATGACTTTGCACTTCTCGCACATTGGCTTTACGGATGCTCTTACTTTCACAACAAATCCTCCTTTCTGTGCCTTCCCTTTCTATTCTTTATTTTCAAGCCTTTTCGGGGCTTATTTGTCACGCCAGATGATCCTGCCTTTGGTCAGATCATACGGAGACATCTCCAGTGTCACTTTGTCTCCCGGAAGGATCCGAATGTAGTTCATGCGAAGCTTCCCACTGATGGTCGCCAGAATCTCATGTCCGTTTTCCAACTCCACCTTGAAAAACGCGTTGGGAAGTTTTTCCATGACCACGCCTTCCACTTCGATCATATCCGCCTTTGACATTACTCTTCCTCCTGTTGTTCGTTGGTCGGATTGTACAGTTTCAGCGCTCTCTTTATCTCTGTATCCGACGGTGGGTCCCAGGTGGTAAAAACCGCCAGGACCTGCGCCGGGATTCGGTTTATGATCTGGATGTGCTTCCTGTTCTTTCGCTTCGGGTGTGCCGCCGTACGGGATGACCCGTCTGCCAGCCAGACCTCGTCCGGTTCCTCACGGACAACGACGTAACACTTCCCTTTGTCATGTCCGGCCTTTGACCTTGCCAAACGGATCGGCATCCTTGTCTCTGTCATTCCATCATCGCCTTTTCTTCGTCTGTGAGCGTCAGAATCTCGGGATCGCCGTCCGTTATGAGGATCGTGTTCTCGTAGTGCGCCGACAGGCTGCGATCGCGGCTTACGACCGTCCATTTGTCATCGAGCCAGTCGACCTCCCACGTGCCGGCATTTACCATAGGCTCGATCGCCAGCGTCATGCCGGGCCGCAGCCGGATCCCCCGGCTTTTCTGTCGAAAGTTCGGGATCTGCGGATCCTCATGGAGCACAGCGCCCACGCCGTGTCCGACCAGATCTTCCACCACCCCGTAGCCAAACTGCTCACAGTAGTCGCCGATCGCGTTCGAAATCTCGTGCAGGTGGTTGCCGCTTCGCGCGAAACGGATTCCCTCGAAAAAGCTCTGCCTGGTACGTTCGATCAGAAGCCGTGCCTCCTCGGAGACCTCCCCGATCGCATGCGTCCGCGCCGCGTCAGAGTGATATCCCTTATAAATACAGCCCATGTCGAGACTTACGATGTCGCCTTCCTGAATCACGCGGTCCGCGCTCGGAATGCCGTGCACCACCTCTTCGTTGATGGAGACACATACCGATCCGGGAAAGCCGTTGTAATCCTTGAAATTCGGCACACAGTCGAAGCTTCGGATCATCTCCTCCGCCTGCCGGTCCACCTCCAGGGTGGTCATACCCGGCCGCAGCGCCTTCCCGAGATCTTCGTGCACTTTGGCGATCACCCGGCACGCTTCGCGCATCAGCGCGATCTCACGGTCTGACTTGATGGATACTGACATATCCGCCTCCGTTTCAAACAGGCAAGGGGTCTATGCATGCAAGATCTCTTTGATCCGATTGAAGACCTCCTGCATCGGAAGCGTTCCATCCACCGTGTGCAGGATGCCCTGTTTCGTATAGTAGTCAATGAGCGGCTGCGTCTGCTCGTGATAGACATCCAGCCGTTTTTTCACGGTCTCCGCCTCGTCATCCGCGCGGAGGATCAGTTTGGTGCCGCAGGCATCGCAAATTCCTTCCACCTTCGGCGGCATACTGACGATGTGATACGTTGCGCCGCAGTTCGGGCATACGCGCCGACCGGACATCCGCTCGATGATGTTCTCATCCGGAACATCCACATCGATCGCATACTCCATTTTTTCTCCCAGTTTATCAAGCGCGTCCGTCAGGCAGTCCGCCTGCGGGATCGTGCGCGGAAACCCATCGAGGATAAATCCGTCTTTGCAGTCCTCCTGCGCGATCCGATCCACAACAAGATCACAGGTTAAGTCGTCCGGGACGAGCAGTCCCTGATCCATGTAGACCTTTGCCTTCTCGCCAAGCTCGGTCCCCGCTTTTAAGTTCGCGCGAAAGATGTCTCCCGTGGAAATATGCGGAATTCCGTATTCCTCCGCGATCATCTTGGCCTGGGTTCCCTTACCGGCCCCCGGCGCGCCCAGCATAATTATTTTCATTCTGTTCTCCTTTTTTGCTTACGCGGTCACTCGTTTAGGAAACCTCTGTAGTTGCGGACCATCATCTGCGATTCGATCTGTTTTAGCGTTTCGATGATAACACCCACGATAATGATCAGCGATGTACCGCCGAACGAGACACTCGCGTTAAACGTCCCTTCAAAGAAGATCGGGATGATCGCAACGATCACCAGTCCGACCGCGCCGATGAAGATGATGTAGCCCAGCATCTGCGATAGGTAATCGCTCGTCGGTTTGCCGGGCCGGATGCCCGGTATAAAGCCACCGCTCTTCTTCATGTTGTCCGCCACTTCGAGCGGATTAAACGTGATGGACGTATAAAAGTACGCAAACGCCACGATCAACGCAATATATATGGCGATTCCTACGTTGTAGATCGGCACATTATAGTTGAACCAATTCGACTGCGAGAGCATTCCCAGAATCTTGCCGCCGACACCGGTCCCGCCCGTTTTGCCGAGCATCTGGCAAATGATAACCGGGAACATAAGCAGCGACTGCGCGAAGATGATCGGGATGACGCCCGCCGTGTTCACCTTGAGCGGTATGTATGTCGCCTGTCCTCCCACCTGTTTTCTTCCCATCACTTTGCGGGAATACTGTACGGGGATCCGCCGTTCCGCACCCTGCAGAATCACAACCAGCACAATGATGGCAACGATGATGGCGATGATGATCGCGCCGTTTAAAATCGCGCTCTGAATCTCCCTGCCCGAAACGAACTGTTCAAACAGATTGGAGATATCTGACGGCAGCCGGGAGATAATGTTGATCGTCAAGACGATTGAAATCCCGTTTCCGACGCCCCGTTCCGTGATCCGTTCACCAATCCACATGATCACCGTAGAACCGGCTGTTAATACAACAATGGTCATGATCACATTCAGCGCGTTAAACTCGTCATACATGCCCTGCCTGCCAAAAGCAAGCGCCATGGCCAGTGACTCGATAAAAGCCAGACCGACCGTGATATAGCGGGTTATCGCGATCAAATGTTTTCTGCCGTCCTCGCCCTCTCTGTGCCATTCCTCAAACTTCGGGATGGCGATCGTGAGCAGCTGGACAATAATGGAGGAAGTAATGTACGGCGTGATGTTTAAGGCAAACACCGACATATTTTCAAAGGATCCTCCGGTCACCGCATCAAAAAATCCAAACGCGCTGCCCATGTTTTCCGAAAACCAGGAAGCGAAAAAATCCGCGTTGATGCCCGGTGTCGGAATCTGACAGCCGAGACGCACAACCACCAGCATCAACAGTGTGAAGATGATGCGATTTCGAATTTCTTTGACTCTAAATGCGTTGGCAACTGTTCGCAGCATTAGATCACCTCTGCCTTTCCGCCCAGCGCCTCGATTTTTTCTTTCGCGGAACCACTGAACGCATTGACTTGTACGGTAAGCTTCTTCGTCAGCTCACCATTCCCGAGGATCTTCACTCCGTCTCTCGGATTTTTTACAATCCCTGTCTCCATGAGCAGGTCAACCGTGACAACGGTATCGTCATCAAACCGCTCAAGCGAGGACACATTAACTCCCACGATCTCTTTGGAATTGATGCAATGAAATCCTCTCTTGGGGATTCGTCTGTATAAGGGCATCTGGCCACCCTCAAAACCCGGTCTCGGAGCACCGGAGCGGGCTTTTTGTCCCTTGTGGCCGTATCCCGCGGTTTTGCCGTTTCCCGAGCCGTGTCCGCGGCCCTTGCGAAAACGGTCGCCGTGTTTGGATCCGGCTGCCGGTTTCAGGTTCGATAATTCCATCGTGTTACCTCCTTATCAGATCTCCTCGACCTCTACCAAATGCTTCACCTGCCAGATCATTCCGCGGATCGCTTCATTGTCCGGCTGTTCGACCGTCATATGCAGCTTCTTTAAGCCGAGTGCCTCAACAGTCTTTCTTTGTTTCGGAATCGCGCCGATGGGCGATTTTACCAGTGTAATCTTAAGCTTGCCTGCCATATCATCCGTCCTCCTTATCCAAGGATCTCTTCCACGGACTTGCCGCGCAGCCGCGCGACTTCCTCCGGAGACTTTAACTGCTCAAGCGCCTGGATCATGGCAAGCACAACATTCTGCTTGTTGTTGGATCCGAGGGACTTTGTCCGAATATTTCTGATGCCGGCCATATCACATACATTTCGCGCGGGGCCGCCCGCAATGACGCCGGTACCTTCCGGGGCCCGTTTTAAGAGCACAGACGCGCCGGTATGTTTACCGATGATGTCATGCGGGATGCTGCTGTTTTCATCCAGCGGTACCTCGATCATGTTCTTCATGGCATCTTCCTTGCCCTTGCGGATCGCCTCCGGGATCTCCTGCGCCTTGCCCAGACCCGCGCCGACGTGACCGTTCTTGTCGCCGACCACGACCAGTGCCGTAAAACGCATATTGCGTCCGCCTTTGACGACCTTCGTGACGCGTTTGATCGCCACGACCTTATCTTCCAATTCTTCAAACTGATTCGGATCTATAATATTACGTTTCATATCGCCTGCATCCTCCCGCTTAAAACTCTAAACCGGCTTCCCGCGCCGCATCCGCCAATGCCTGTACCTTGCCCTGGTAGATATACCCGCCGCGGTCAAAGACCACCGTCTTGATTCCCTGATCCAGTGCCTTCTTCGCGATCGCTGTCCCGACCGCCGCGGCAGCGGCGACATCGTTCGTGTGTTCCAGATCCGCCTTAATGTCTTTCTGTGTCGTGGAGGCGGCACAGAGCGTTCTCTGCGCGTCATCGTCAATGATCTGCGCATACACGTGCTTGTTGCTCTTAAACACGGCCAGACGCGGCTTCGCGGCAGTTCCTGCCAGAGAGAAACGCAGTCGTTTATGCTTTTTCGCGCGAACCTCCGCTCTTGTCTTCTTTTTGATCATGATTCACACCTCCACTTAACTCGCAGCCGTCGAGCCGGTCTTGCCGGCCTTGCGGCGCACATATTCATCAACATACCGGATTCCCTTGCCCTTGTAAGGCTCCGGTGTCCGCTGGCTGCGGATCTCGGCGGCATACTGGCCGACCTTCTCCTTGTCGATCCCAGTCACCGTGATCACATTGCCGTCCACGGTGGACTCGATGCCTTCGGGGTCCTCCATCTCCACCGGATGGGAATACCCGATCGTAAGGGTCAGCGTCTTGCCGGACTTCTGTGCCCGGTAACCCACGCCGTTGATCTCGAGCGATTTGGAATACCCGTCCGTCACACCGATCACCATATTGTTGATCAGCGTGCGGGTAAGTCCGTGCAGCGATTTCATTTTCTTTAAATCGTTCGGCCGCTCGACCGTGATCTCCGCGCCTTCCTGTTTGATTGTCATCTCCGCCGGGAGCACCCGCTCAAGGGTCCCCTTCGGACCTTTTACCGTCACATGATTATTTTCTGCGATCGTGACGGTAACATCCGCCGGGATCGCGATTGGCATTCTTCCTACTCGTGACATGCCCGTACCTCCTGTAAATTCACCAGATGAAAGCTAATACTTCTCCGCCGATCTGTTGTTTTCTCGCTTCTTTATCGGTCATCACGCCCTGATTCGTGGACAGGATGACGGTGCCAAGGCCCCCTAAGACCTTCGGAACCTCGTCTTTATTCGCGTATACGCGCAGGCCGGGCTTGGAAATGCGCTTTAAGCCCGTGATGACCCGTTCGTTTTTGTCTTTTCCGTATTTGAGCGTCACGCGGATCGCCTCAAAGTTGCCATCCGGGATCATCTCATACTTCTCAATATATCCTTCGTCCAACAGAATATCCACGATGGCGCGCTTCATTTTGGATGAAGGAATATCCACCGTGTCGTGCCCTGCCGTATTTGCGTTGCGGATCCTTGTCAGCATATCCGCGATCGGATCGTTCGTTGTCCTCATTCTTCGTCCCCTCCTTACCAGCTGGATTTCTTTACACCCGGGATTTCGCCTTTGTAGGCCAGTTCACGGAAACAGATCCTGCAGATTCCGTACTTTTTGAGTACGGAGTGCGGGCGGCCGCAGATCCTGCACCGGGTGTATGCTCTGGACGAATACTTCGGTTTGCGCTGCTGTTTTACCTTCAAAGATTTCTTCGCCATAAACGTTCCTCCTCCTTATTTCGCAAATGGCATGTTGAACAGTCCGAGAAGCTCACGCGCTTCCTCGTCCGTTTTTGCCGTCGTAACGAAAATGATGTCCATGCCCCTCACCTTGTCGACCTTGTCATACTCAATCTCCGGAAAGATCAGCTGCTCCTTCACGCCAAGCGCGTAATTGCCTCTCCCGTCAAACGAGTCCGCGTTGACGCCGCGAAAGTCCCGGACACGCGGCAGCGCCAAATTGATCAGGCGGTCCGCAAAATCATACATCCTTTCGCCGCGCAGCGTCACTTTGCATCCGATGGCCATGCCTTCCCGAAGTTTGAAGTTCGCAACAGACTTCTTCGCGATGGTCTTGATCGGCTGCTGGCCGGTGATGATCGCCAGATCCTGCATGGCGGAGTCGAGAACTTTGGCATTCTCCTTTGCCTCGCCCACGCCCATATTGACGACGATCTTCTCCAGCTTCGGGACTTCCAGCCGATTCTTATATTCAAATTTCTTGATCATCGCATCGACGATCTCGTTCTCATAAATATCTCTCAGTCTGCTCAACGTGTGGCCCTCCTTTTAATCAATGACCCTGCCCGACTTCTTCGCGACGCGTTTCTTCACGCGGTTGCCGTTCGCGTCTTCTTCGACTGTAAAGCCGATGCGGGTGGTCTCGCCGCCGTCAAGGTACATGACATTGGAAATATCAATCGGCGCTTCCTGCTCGACGATACCGCCGGCTTGGTTCCCCGCGGACGGTTTCAAATGTTTCGAGACTTTGTTGCACCCTTCGACCATGACACGGTTTGTCTTCGCGTTGACCGCGATTACCCTGCCTTCTTTTCCTTTCTCTTTTCCAGCGATGATCCGTACGGTGTCGCCTTCCTTGATCTTAAGCATACCTCGTACCTCCTATAAGACTTCCGGCGCGAGAGACACGATCCTCATAAAATGTTTATCGCGCAGTTCTCTGGCCACCGGGCCAAAAATACGGGTTCCCCTCGGCGTATTGTCATCCCTTAAGATGACCGCGGCATTCTCGTCAAAACGGATATAGGAACCGTCTTTCCTGCGGGTCTCGCGTTTTGTCCGTACAACAACCGCTCTCACCACTTCCCCTTTTTTAACCACTCCGCCGGGGGTCGCGTCTTTGACCGTCGCAACGATAATATCGCCAATGTGTGCATATCTTCTTGTCGAGCCGCCCATCACACGAATGCAAAGAATCTCTTTCGCGCCCGTGTTGTCCGCGACCCTCAGTCTGCTCTCCTGCTGAATCATACTGGCAGCCTCCTTCTTGTTATTTTGCTTTCTCCATGACCTCGACGAGCCGCCATCTCTTCTCCTTGGAGATCGGTCTCGTCTCCATGACGCGGACCCTGTCGCCAATGCCACACTCATTGTTCTCGTCATGGGCTTTCAGCTTGTATGTCCGTTTCACGATCTTGCCGTACAGAGGATGACGCACGCGGTATTCCACGGCTACAACGATGGTCTTGTCCATCTTGTCGCTCACCACTCTTCCGACTCGGGTTTTTCTTAAGTTTCTTTCTTCCACCGGAATACTCCTTTCCTGGTTAAGAGGAAGTTCTCTTCGCTAAGCTCCCCTGCGGGATCGCTAATCTCAGAGAACGGCCTCGCACTAAGCTCAGTCTTCGCTATCGCTCGCCTTCGCTAAGTTGCTTTCGGTCTCATTCATCACGGTCTTGATCCGGGCAATATTTTTTCTGACTTCCTTAATCCTGGCTGTATTGTCCAGCTGGTTTGTCGCGTTCTGGAAGCGGAGATTGAAAAGCTCTTTCTTGGCCGCTACCAACTGATTCTGCAGTTCCGCGTCACTATGATTTCTCAGTTCTTCTAAATATTCGACTGTTTTCATCTTCCTTCACCGCCTTCTAAGTCCGCCTTGGAGACGATCTTGCATCTGCAGGGCAACTTGTGCACGGCAAGACGCAGCGCCTCGCGGGAAACCTCTTCCGATACACCGGCCACCTCAAACAACACGCGGCCCGGCTTTACGACTGCTACCCAATAGTCCAGCGATCCTTTTCCCTTACCCATACGGGTCTCGGCAGGTGTCGATGTCACCGGTTTGTCGGGAAAGACTTTGATCCATACCTTACCGCCACGTTTCATATGACGCGTCATCGCGATACGGGCTGCCTCAATCTGGTTGGATTTTAACCAGCACGGCTCCATGGCAACGATCCCGTACTCTCCGTAGGTGATCGTGGTGCCGCGGGTCGCTTTGCCGTGCATGGAACCACGGAACTGTTTCCGATGTTTTGTTCTCTTCGGCATTAACATTACTCATCTCCCCCTTCCTGTTCTTTTCTGGGAAGGATCTCGCCTTTGTAAATCCAGACTTTCACGCCCACCTTGCCGTAGGTCGTGTCCGCCTCCGCGAATCCATAGTCAATATCCGCGCGGAGCGTCTGAAGAGGAATCGTTCCTTCGCTGTAGAACTCTTTGCGGGCGATATCCGCTCCGCCGAGCCGGCCGGCCACCATCGTCTTGATGCCCAGGGCGCCCGCCTTCATCGCGCGTCCCATGCAGGCCTTCATCGCGCGACGGAAAGAAATCCGATTTTCGAGCTGTTGGGCAATATTCTCCGCCACCAGCTGCGCGTCCTTGTCCGGTCGCTTCACTTCTTTGATATCAACGATCAGCTTCTTATCCGTCAGCTTCTGCAGCTCTGTTTTCACTTTCTCGATCTCGGCGCCGCCTTTGCCGATCACGACACCGGGCTTTGCGGTATAGACCGTGACCTTCACACGGTCGGAGGCGCGCTCGATCTCTATACGGGAGATTCCGGCACTGTACAGCTTCTTCTTTAAAAACTGCCGAATGTTATAATCTTCCACGAGAAGATCCGCGAAGTCCTTCTCCGCGTACCATTTCGAATTCCAGTCTTTAATGATCCCAACTCTCAGTCCGTTCGGATTAACTTTCTGTCCCATGCTCTAACCTCCTACCTTTCATTCAGCACGATCGTGATGTGGCTCGTTCTTTTCTCGATCCGATACGCTCTCCCCTGCGCGCGGGGACGAATCCGCTTCATCGTGGGACCCTTGTTGGCGTAACACTCTTCGATGTAAAGATCGTCCGCGCTCAGTCCATTATTGTTTTCCGCATTCGCGATCGCCGACTTCAGGAGTTTTTCGATAACGCCGGAGGCGTAGCGCGGATTATAGCTAAGGATCGCGAGAGCCGTTTCCACATCTTTGCCGCGAATCGCGTCCAGCACGAAGCATGCTTTTTGTACGGAGATCCTCGCATAAGACAACTTCGCCGAAGGTCTGGTGTCTCTCTGCTCGTTTCTTTCCCGTTTAATCTGTGATCTATGTCCTTTTGCCATGAATATGACCCTCCTTCGCGCTGATTAACTGACTCTCGACTTTTTCTCGTCTTTGTTATGTCCGCGGTAGGTACGCGTCGGGACAAACTCGCCGAGCTTATGGCCGACCATGTCCTCCGTGATGTATACGGGCACATGCCTCCTGCCGTCATGCACGGCAAGCGTGTGTCCGACCATCTGCGGGAAGATCGTAGAACGGCGGGACCAGGTCTTGATCACAGACTTCTCGCCGGATGCATTCATCGCTTCCACTTTTTTCAATAAGCTCTCGTCAGCATACGGTCCTTTTTTTAATGAACGTCCCATGTCCTACCTCCTATTTGATCGCCCTTCCGTCTCTTCTTCTCACAATCATCCGATTTGACTGTTTATGCCGCTTCCTCGTCTTATAACCCAGTGTGGGCTTCCCCCAGGGGGTAACCGGTCCGGGGCGCCCGATGGGCGCTTTGCCCTCGCCGCCGCCGTGCGGGTGATCGTTCGGGTTCATCACGGAGCCGCGTACCGTCGGGCGGATGCCCATGTGGCGTTTCCGGCCCGCCTTGCCGATGTTGATCAGGTTGTGGTCCGCGTTGCCGATCACGCCAACCGTCGCGCGGCACTGAATGGGAACCATCCGCATCTCGCCGGACGGAAGGCGCAGCGTGGCATACTTGCCCTCCTTGGCCATGAGCTGTGCGCTCATGCCTGCCGCGCGTGCCATCTGGCCTCCCTTACCGGGAAGCATCTCGATGTTGTGCACCTGTGTGCCGACCGGGATGTTTGCCAGGGGCAGACAGTTGCCCACACGAACCTCGGCATCCGGTCCGTTCATGACCTTCATGCCGTCGGTCAGGCCCTCCGGCGCAAGAATATAAGCCTTCTCGCCGTCCGCGTATTGGATGAGCGCGATGTTCGCTGTCCGATTCGGATCGTACTCGATGCCGACTACGGTTGCCGGAATGCCATCCTTGCTGCGCTTAAAGTCGATGACTCTGTATTTTTTCTTTGCGCCGCCGCCACGATGCCGTACCGTGATCCGGCCCTGATTGTTCCTTCCGGAATGTTTCGGAATGCTGACCAAAAGGCTCTTCTCCGGAGTCGTCTTCGTGATCTCGGAGAAATCGGATCCCGTCATCTGTCTTCTGGAAGGGGTGTAGGGATTGTATGTCTTGATACCCATGGGAAACTCCTTTCAATACGCGAATTATAATCCGCTGAATATCTCAATGTCTTCGCTCTCTTCGGTGAGCGTAACGATCGCTTTTTTCGTCTTGGCTGTCTTGCCGTAGTTGTCCCTCATGCTGCGGCGTTTCTTCTTGCCTTCGCAGGTCATGGTGCGAACGCTCTTGACGACGACGCCGTCAAACATCTTTTCTACCGCCTCTTTGATCATGGTCTTTGTCGAATCCGGATGTACGAGAAACGTATATTTTTTCTCCGCCATGAGATTCATGGATTTCTCTGTGATCACCGGTTTGAGGATAACGTCATAGTATTGAATGTTCGCCATTATGCATATACCTCCTCGATTTTCTCTACTCCGGCCTTCGTCGTGATCACGGTATCGTATTTTAAGATATCGTATACGTTGATGGTGGAAACCAGAGACGTCTTAACATCCGGCACGTTTGCCGCGGACTTCTCAACGGTAAAGTCTTTGTCCACCAATACCACCAATGCTTTGGAAACATCCAGGTTATCCAGCACTTTGACAAAGTCCTTCGTCTTGATCGCGTCAAGTCTCAACTCGTCCAGGACAACCAATTTCTCATCCTGTACCCGGCTGGTGAGCGCGGATTTCAGCGCCGCCCTCTTTTCCTTCTTATTCATCTTGAAGGAATAGTCGCGGGGTGTCGGCGCGAACACCACGCCGCCGCCCGTCCACTGCGGGGAGCGGATGGAGCCCTGCCGCGCATGACCGGTGCCTTTCTGTCTCCACGGCTTCCGGCCGCCTCCGCGGACCTCGCCGCGGGTCTTTGCCTTCTGCGTGCCCTGGCGGTTGTTCGCCAACTGCTGCACCACTGCCTGATGCACGAGATGCTCTTTTATCTCTACTCCGAAGACGGCATCGTCCAGATCCATGGTCCCGACTTCGCTGCCTTCCATATTATAAACAGATACCTTAGCCATCCATTCGTCCTCCTTTTCTGCCCGGGAATCAGCTCTTGACTGCCTCTTTGATCGTAACGAGTGATTTCCTGGGGCCCGGTACGGAGCCCTTGATCAGCAGCAGGTCATTTTCCGCGTCTACACGCACTACTTCCAAATTCTGTACCGTCACGCGCACGCAGCCCATATGACCCGGCATTCCCTTTCCCTTGAACACTTTGCCGGGGAAAGAGCACGCGCCGTTGGAACCCGCATGGCGATGATATTTGGAGCCGTGGGCCATCGGACCCCTCTTCTGATGAAACCGTTTGATCGCGCCCTGGAATCCTTTGCCCTTGGAAACCGCGGTGGCGTCAATCTTGTCGCCTTCCTCGAAGATGTCCGCCTTGATCTCGTCCGCCGGAGCATATTCATCGGCATCCTCGAACTTAAACTCGCGCACATACCGCTTCGGGGTCACGCCTGCCTTCTCGAAATGCCCGACTCCCGGTTTGTTTACACCGTGGCGGTGCCGGACTTCCTTGTGCCCGCTGGCGTCCCGGTTTACAATTTTTTCCTTCTTATCTTCGTAGCCCACCTGTACCGCACTGTAACCATCGTTGTCGACGGTCTTGATCTGTGTCACGTAGCAGGGACCGGCCTTGAGCACTGTCACGGGGATCAGCGCGCCGTCCGGATCGAAGATCTGCGTCATGCCGATTTTCGTCGCTAAAATTGCTTTCTTCATAATATAATACTTCCTCCTGTTCTACAGCGGAGCACCGCAGTGCTCATGATAGATATAATAACGGATTGCTCAACGCATTTTAATGTCTATGCTAACTCCGGCAGGCATCTCCAGCCTGCTCAATGCGTCGACCGTCTTCTGCGTCGGGGAGAGAATGTCGATGAGGCGCTTGTGCGTTCTCTGCTCAAACTGCTCCCGTGAATCTTTATATTTATGCGGCGCTCGAATGATCGTGACCACTTCCCGCTTTGTCGGAAGCGGCACCGGCCCGCTCACATCGGATCCGTTCTTCCTTACCGTTTCGATGATCTTCTTCGCCGATGCATCCACCATCTCGTGGTCATACGCCTTCAGAATGATTCTCATGACCTGATTTGCCATAAAAAAAGTCGCCTCCTTTTCGTACCTTTCCCTACCGTACGACAAGCGGTGACTGTACACTCCCCCGTGTGTTTCCTCTTGCTCCTCACACGACGAATTGAGCCATTCCTTTTGACTTCTTTTCGTACAGTGACTTGTCGTCAGTTTCGTAACATGACATTCGCTCCACGGAAAAACCTGCCACGCTGTGCGGGCAGCAACCTCACGCTTCTCAGCTATCAATGCCACAGCAAATGCTAGTATACGTGATTTAAATCGCGATTTCAAGCGGTTTTTTCCCAAAAAGCAAAAAAGATTGTATTTTTTTAATACAATCCAAAGACGCCTTTTTTCCATTGACGCGCCCTGTCCGTCCTCCTATAATAAAGCATAACAAGATGTTGTGTTATGGGCGTTTTCTTGCCACACCATCTTAGAAAACGAAGGGAATTTGATCGAAATGTGGATCGCAGATCATTGGAAGGACTTTGAAATCATCGACTGTTCCGCCGGAGAGCGGTTGGAACGCTGGGGCGACTATGTCCTCGTGCGCCCGGACCCGCAGGTCATATGGACCACGCCGCGCGCAGACGATCGCTGGCAGCACCCGAACGCCCGCTATCACCGCAGCCGGGAAGGCGGCGGTCAGTGGGAGTTCTTCGATCTGCCCGATGAGTGGAGCATTCGCTGCGAGCCGCTCGACTTGACCTTCCGCTTAAAGCCGTTTTCGTTTAAGCACACGGGGCTCTTTCCCGAACAGGCGGTAAACTGGGAGTGGTGCGCGGATATAATAAGGAAAGCCACTGCGCAGGCTTCAGCCGCGGCCGACACGCCGGGCAGCACAGGCGCGCCTGTCGGCCGGCCGGTCAAAGTGTTAAACCTCTTTGCCTACACCGGCGGCGCCACGCTCGCGGCCGCGCGCGCCGGAGCCGCGGTCACCCATGTGGACGCGTCAAAGGGCATGGTGCAGTGGGCAAAAGAGAATGCCGCCGCATCCGGTCTGGCCGACGCTCCGATCCGCTGGCTCGTGGACGACTGTGTGAAGTTCGTGGAGCGGGAGATCCGCCGCGGCAGCCGTTACGACGCCATTATCATGGACCCGCCGTCTTACGGCAGAGGTCCGAAAGGCGAAATCTGGAAAATTGAAGACGCCCTCGACCCGCTCGTGCGCCTGTGTACACAGCTTCTCTCGGACGATCCTCTGTTTTTCCTGATTAACTCCTACACGACCGGCCTCGCGCCGGGCGTCCTCGCCTGTCTGCTCAATCTCGCGATGGAGTCCTATAAAGGCAAAATAAAAGCAGAGGAGCTCGGCCTGCCGGTATCGGCATGCGGCCTCATTCTCCCCTGCGGCGCCTCCGGGCGCTGGGAGCGCTGAAACGCTGCATCCTCTCCGGCTGCGCTCCCTGTGCTGTAAAAACACGGTCCTCTGCCAACAGCAGAGGGTCTTTCTTTTCACACGTCCACTTTGGGACAGATGTCCGCGAGACAACAACGCGCGCAGTCCGGCTTCGTCCGGGCCGTGCAGACTTCCCGCCCATGCCAGACAAAACGGTGGCACAGATCATTCCCCTCCTCGGGCGGAACCAACTTCCAAAGCGCCATTTCCACCTTTTTCGGATCTTTTTCATCCTTCACGAGCCCCAGGCGGTTTGCCAGACGGATGCAGTGCGTGTCCGTCACGATCGCGGGTCGGCCGAAGACATCCCCCATAATGAGGTTCGCGCTTTTCCGTCCCACACCGGGCAGCGCGAGCAGAGCGTCAAAGTCCTCCGGCACGCTGCCGCCATACGTATCCCGCAGCACGCGCATGCAGGCGGAAATGTCCCGTGCCTTCGTATGGCCGAGGCCGCAGGGATGTACGATGGCCTCGATGTCATCCGGCTCCGCCGCAGCCAACGCTTCCACCGACGGGTACTTTGCGAAGAGATCCGCCGTGACGACATTCACCCGCGCGTCCGTGCACTGCGCCGCCAGCCGGACAGAGACGAGCAGCTTCCATGCCTCGTCATAGGACAGCGTACAGTCCGCGTCGGGGTATTCTTTTTTCAGGCGCTCGATCACCGCGAGCGTGCGCTCTTTTTTTGTCATGGTCTCTTCGTTCCTTAAAAAAGAAGTCCCGCAATTCCGCGGGACTTTTTTGCTCTCATTATAATTGCGTCAATATAAAGATGTCGTAAATCGCGCGGATGGCGTTTTCGAAATCCTGATCGTCCACGCCGATAATGATGTTTAACTCGCTCGAGCCCTGATCGATCATGCGGCAGTTAATCCCCGCATGGGCAAGCGCGGAAAAGATCCGTCCCGCGGTCCCGCGGTTTTCCCGCATGCCGCGGCCCACCACGGCGATCAGCGCCAGGTCCGGCTCCACATCGATTGCGTCCGGCGAGACGGCATGCATAATGCCCGAAAGCACATCCTGCTCTTTCTGTTGAAATTCATCCTGGTGCACAAGGATGCACATCGTGTCAATCCCGGAGGGCATGTGCTCGATCGAGATATCGTTTTCTTCAAAAACACTCAGCACCTTGCGGCAAAAGCCGACCTCCGAATTCATCCTGTCCTTGTACACATCAACGGCCACAAAGCCCTTCTTGCCCGCGATGCCGGTAACCACAAACCGGGGCTTTTCGCTCGCTGTCGCCACGATCAGCGTGCCCGGCTCGTCCGGATGATTCGTGTTCTTAATGTTGATCGGGATCCCCACATCGCGGACGGGGAAGATCGCCTCCTCATGGAGTACCGTCGCCCCCATATAGGACAGTTCGCGAAGCTCGCGGTAAGTGATCATTTGCACGACTTCCGGATCCTCTACGATCCGCGGGTCGGTCACCAAAAAACCGGAGACATCCGTCCAGTTCTCGTACAGATCCGCATCCAGTGCCCATGCGACAACGGATCCGGTGATATCGGACCCTCCGCGGGAAAAAGTCCGGATCTGCCCGTCTTCACGCGATCCGTAAAATCCCGGAATCACCGCGTTCGAAAGCGTTGCCATACGCGCGGTCATCAGCTGCTTTGTCGTGTCCTTGTCAAATACATCGTGTTCGTCAAAACGGATCACCTCTGCGGCATCCACAAACGTGTAGTCCAGATATGCCGCCAGGACTTTCCCGTTTAAATACTCGCCCCGGGACGCCACATAGTACCAATCCGGCGCGCCATTCAAATTGGCCTCGATCGCGGCATACTCGTCCGCAAGGGACAGAGACAAGCCCAACCCCTCAATGATCGCGTTGAAACGTTCCCGGATCTCGGCAAACGGCTCTTTAAAATCCTCGCCCGCCAAGGCATGCTCATAGCAGGAGATCAACAGGTCCGTCACCTTTGTATCCCCGTCAAAGCGCCTGCCGGGCGCGGATGGCACGATCACGGTCCGGTCCCGGTCCGCGCGGATAATCGCGCCGACTTTTTCATATTGTTCCGCGGTGGCCAGAGAACTGCCACCGAATTTGACTACCTTTTTCATGTCCCATTTCCTTATAACATTATAATACTTCGGATTGCCCCGACAACGCCAAGCATAGCACGAATGCCACGCAAACACAAGCCCTTGCTGTGACAAGACGCTTTTTTTATGGTATTATACATTCGGAGGTTTCCCATGAAGATCACAGACATATTGCAAACGAAGAAACCCACCGTCTCCTTCGAGGTGTTTCCGCCGAACGACCGCATGTCCCTCGGGGAAGTGATGGCAGCGGCGGCCCGCATGGCCATACAGGAGCCGGATTTTATGAGTGTGACTTACGGCGCGGCGGGCGGCACCAAGGCGGACACGGTGCGGATCGCCTATTCCCTGCAGGAATTTTTGGGGATTCCGTCCCTTGCCCACTTAACCTGTGTCGCCACGGAAAAAGAGCAGGTGCGCCGGATTGCCCTCGATATGAAGGAGACCGGGATTGAAAATGTACTCGCTTTGCGTGGAGATATCCCGGAGGGGATGACCTATCCTTCTCCCGCATACTATACCCATGCCAACGAGCTGGTGCGCGCGCTGCGTGAGCTTGGCGATTTCTGCATCGGCGGCGCCTGTTATCCGGAGGGACATCCGGAATCGGCAGACCGCGCCGAAGATCTTCGCTGGCTGAAACAGAAGGTGGATGCCGGATGTGATTTTCTGACAACCCAGATGTTCTTTGACAATGACCGGTTCCGCGAATTCCTCTCCGACCTTCGCGCGACGGGTATCCGTGTTCCCGTGCTGGCCGGCATCATGCCTGTGACCGGAGCGGGACAGCTCCGCCGGATCGATGCCCTCTCCGGCGCTGCCATACCGCCGGAACTGCGCCGGCTGGTCGATCACTTTGGAGATGACCCGGCCTCCATGAAAAAGGCCGGGATCCACTTTGCCACCCAACAGATCCTCGACCTCCTGGCCTCCGATGTGGACGGCATTCATATCTACACAATGAACAAACCGGATGTGGCGCTCGCGCTCACGGAAAACATAAGCGGTCTGACCGGCTAGATCGCCCGCATCAGATTCACCATCTCGATCGCGGAGCAGGCCGCGTCGTAGCCCTTGTTGCCGGCTTTCGTCCCGGCACGCTCAATGGCCTGTTCGATCGTATCCGCCGTGACCACGCCAAAGATGGTCGGCACTTCGGTGGAGAGCCCGACTGTGGCGATGCCTTTTGTCGTCTCCGAGCAGATCAGGTCATAGTGCGTCGTGGCGCCGCGGATGATCGCGCCGAGGCAGAGGACCGCGTCATACTTCCCGGACTCCGCCATTTTTTTCGCGATGATCGGCAACTCAAATGCCCCCGGCACCCAGGCCAGTTCGATGTCGTCCGCCTTGATGCCGTGCCGCAGGCAGGCGTCCTCGGCTCCGTCGATCAGCTTGGATACGATAAACTCGTTAAACCGGGATGCGACAATTCCTACTTTGATACTCTTTGCTACAACATTTCCTTCCAGTACTTTCATGATCTTTCCCCTTTCGCTTTTTCTGTATGGATGAGGTTATTCGTAGTCTGTCATGTGCTTCATCTTTTCCTGCTTCGTCTTTAAATAGAAATAGTCAAACTTCTGCGGCGCGATCTGGATCGGCACACGCTCCTCGATCGTGATCCCGTATCCGGAAAGGCCGATGATCTTCTTCGGGTTGTTGGTCAGGAGCCGCAGCCGTTTCGCCCCAAGATCGCACAGGATCTGGGATCCGATGCCATACTCGCGCATGTCGGGCGGAAAGCCGAGCTTTACATTGGCCTCCACGGTGTCATAGCCCTGATCCTGCAGCTCGTAGGCTTTCAGCTTGTTGATCAGGCCGATGCCCCGGCCCTCCTGCCGCAGGTAGAGGAACACGCCTTTCCCTTCCTCCGCGATGGCCTTCATGGCCGCGTCGAGCTGTTCGCCGCAGTCGCAGCGCGCGGAGCCGAACACATCCCCGGTCAGGCACTCGGAATGCACCCTGCAGAGCACCGGCTCGTCCGGGGAGATCTCGCCCATCACAAGCGCCACATGGTGATCACCTGTCACTGTATTTTCATAACCATAGATCGTAAAATCACCGTACTTTGTCGGGAAGGCGGCCTTCGCCTCCCGTTTTACCAGGCTTTCGTTCCGCATCCGATACTCGATCAGGTCCGCGATCGTGATCACGGTAAGGTCCTGCTGTTCCGCGAATTCCATCAACTCCCCGGAGCGCATCATCGTGCCGTCTTTCCGCATGACCTCGCAGCACAGGCCACATTCCTTGAGTCCGGCCAAACGGCACAAGTCCACCGTCGCCTCCGTGTGGCCGCCGCGCACGAGCACGCCGCCCTCGCGGGCACGCAGCGGAAACATGTGCCCCGGCCGGCGAAAATCGGTTGGCTTTACCCCGTCCCGCACGGTCTTTCGCGCCGTGATAGAACGCTCCGCCGCCGAAATGCCCGTAGCCGTCTCCGTCGCGTCAATGGACACGGTAAACGCGGTGCCATGGTTGTCCATGTTGACCGCCACCATCTGCTCCAGACCGAGACGGTCACAGATCTCCCCGCTCATCGGCATACAGATGAGCCCCCTGGCCTCGCTCGCCATGAGGTTCACGTTCTCCTGCGTGGCAAACTCGGCCGCGCAGATCATATCGCCCTCATTTTCCCGTCCGGGATCGTCTGTCACGAGAATGATCTTCCCGGCGCGCAGGTCATCCAATGCCTGCTCGATGGTTCCCAGTTCTTTTGCCATTTCTACCCTCCTAAAAGCCGCACTTACGTAAGAACTCTTCCGTAAGGCCGCTGTCCTCTTCCTCTGCTGCCGGGTGGGCAAGCAGCCGTTCCACGTATTTTCCGATGATATCGCATTCGAGGTTGACCGTGTCGCCGACTCGGCGGTCGGGAAGCGTTGTCACCGCAAGCGTGTGCGGGATGATTGACACTTTAAAACACCCCTCATCCACATACGCCACGGTAAGGCTTATTCCGTCGACGGCAATGGAGCCCTTCTCCACAATATAGCGCAGGAGCGCCGGTGCTGCCGTGATCGTGTACCAGACCGCGTTGCCGTCCCGCCGGATCTCCCGTACCGTGCCGGCCCCGTCAATGTGACCGGAAACGATGTGTCCGCCGAAGCGCCCGTCGGCCGGCATGGCCCGCTCAAGGTTGACGGCGGCACCGGCCTCAAGTGCTCCGAGGGAGCTGCGCTGTAAGGTCTCCGCCATCAGATCCGCCGTGAAAAAATCACTGCCCAGCGCGGTCACGGTGAGGCAGACCCCGCTTACCGCGATGCTGTCGCCCACGTTTGTCCCGCGCAGCACCTCACGGCAGCCGATCGTCAGGACACACGCGCTGCCGTCGCGCCGGGTGGTCCGGATCGTTCCCTTTTCTTCTATGATGCCTGTAAACATGATTCATTTCCTCCCCCGCGGCCGTTTCACTCCGGATACACCGGATAGCCGCGGATCAGCAGGTCTTCACCGATCGCGCGGATTTTCACCTCTTCCAGATGTACCGCGTCCGCAATATAATCCACCCCGATTCCTCCGATGGGTGTGGGCGCGTCCGCCCCGCCGATCAGTTTGTTGGAAATATAGGTATAGATCTTGCTCACGATCTCGTTTCGCAGGGCGGAGGAGTTGATCGTACTGCCGCCCTCCAGGAGAATGCTGTCCATGCCCTCCTGTCCCAACTCGTCCATCAACTGACGCAAATTCACGCCGACGCCGATGCCGCCCGACGTAGGCAGAATCCGGATTCCGGCGTCCGTAAGACGCGCTCTGCGCTTTGCCGCCCAGTCCGCTTCATATGCCTCCTGCTTGCAGACAACGATCGTTGGAATCTCCTCCGCCGTCTGCACGATCCGGCATTCCGACGGCATCCGCAGGCTGCTGTCACAGATGATCCGGGTCGGATTGACACCGTCCGGGATCCGACAGGTCAGCATAGGGTCGTCCGCGAGCACTGTACCGATTCCAACCATAATTCCCATATAGCGGTTTCGCAGCGTCTGGACGTGCGCCCGTGCCTCCTCGCCGGTCACCCAGCGGGAGTCGCCGGTCTCGCAGGCAATCTTCCCGTCCAGAGACATCGCGTACTTCATGGCCACAAACGGCCGCCCCGTCTCCATGAAATGGTAAAACACTTCATTCAGATGCCGGCACTCCTCTTCACAGATTCCGGTCACCACACCGATACCTGCCTCCCGAAGGATCGTAACGCCTTGTCCGTTGACCAACGGGTTCGGATCTAAGCCGCCGACAAACACGCGGCCCAAGCCCCGTTCGATGATAAGGTCCGTACAGGGCGGTGTCTTGCCGGTGTGGCAGCAAGGCTCCAAATTCACATACAGATCCGCGCCGGTCACATCCTCCGTACAGGACAGAAGCGCGTTTCGCTCCGCGTGTGCCTCGCCGTATGCCGCGTGCCACCCCTCGGCCAGAATCTGGCCGTCCCGCGCGATCACGCAGCCGACCATCGGATTCGGATTCGTGTGGCCTTCGCCCCGCCGTGCCAACTCAATGGCGCGGCGCATATAATCCTCGTGGTTCATGCTCTCTCCTTAAAAACAAAAATCCCTGAGAAACTCTCAGGGAATCTACGCGCAAAAACAATGCGCCTCTGTCACAAAACTTTTCTTTCATCCAGACTATACTGTCGGCTTTGGAATATCCCAAGTGGGAGTCACCAAATCTGCGCTTTCGCGCTCGCGGGCTGTACCGCCGGTCGGGAATCGCACCCTGCCCTGAAGAGTTTTTCTGTTGTCGAAGTCTATCATAGCACAAGCTCATACGGATTACAAGATACTTCTTGCATTCCGCGAAAAACAACCTTACGCTTTCGCCTTCTGCGCCGCGCGTCCCTGCCGGATCCGTTTGACAAGATGCGAGATGAGGATCATGATCCCCCCGATCGCGAAGGGGAGGATGAACGTCCCGAAGCGGTAGAGCAGCGTCACCGCCGCGCCGTCCTCCACGCCGACCAGCACGCTGAACATGCCCGTCATGATCAGCTCCGTGGAACCGAGGCCCACCGGGGTCGGAATGACGGCCGCCGTCGTCGTAGACAGAGAGGTCACACCCCAGGACATCCGAAGGGATATCGGCTGCGTCTGGAGCAGGACCAGAAACGGGATGCTGTACCAGAAGAGGAGCTTAAAGAAGTTCTTCAAAATAGACGTCACAATAATCCGCACGTTCTTTAACAGGTCCGGCGCTGTCTCCTCCATGTCCTGCAGGTACCCCCGCACTCTCTCGATCGTATCATCGAGCCGGTGTCGGAAATTGACCAGCCCCAGGAGGAACAAAACCGCTTTGTGAAACGGCGGGAAAACGATCAACAGGACGAAAAAGACCACGATCACGATGGTCAGGATGTAAGCCAGGATCAGGTAGATGCCGTAATCCCGGTAGTCGTTCACCATGGCAGCCCAGTTGACCAGGAAAAAAATGCCGGAAAAAGCGGCGATGCTCACCTTGTGAAGCGTATATTGAAACATATACATGCCCGTAGCCTGCGAATAAGTCAAGCCGTGGTTGGCGAGATAATAGATCGCGGCAAAACCGGACCCGATCCCGAGCGTGGACAGACGGTAAAACGAGGCGTAAAACGCGCAGTACATCGCCTGATAATAGCGCAGATCCGGGTTGTAGATCCGGGCAAGGGAAAACGTGATCCAGGCTTCGACCAGATGATAGATCACGGTCCATATGCCGATCAGCACCAAAATCAGAGGGGCGGTCTGGGAAAGCCTCACAAAGATGTCCTGCCAGGAGCCCCAAAACGTATAAATGATGATCGCGATCAGTATGGCAATGAAAATAATCCTTGCCAATGTCCTTCTCTTCATAATGTTTTAACCCTGTCTCAGATCTCCTCTTTCCGTGCCGCCTCCTCTGCCTGCGGCTTCGGTCTGCGGACACCAAAAAACGCGACAAACGCAACCACAATAAGAATGATGATCATATAGTTCATTGCCATGTAGGAATGCGTTGTGTCATACAACCTTCCCGCGATGGTGGATCCAAACGACGCGATCAACAGATCTGTGGTGACCACCGAAAAATTCATCGCATAGTTTTTGCGTCCAAAGAAATCCCGGATCAACGCCGAGTTCGTCGGCGTGACCCCACCGTGCCCCAGTCCACCCAGGATAAAGCCTACGACGATCAGCGAAAACGCGCCCGTGCGCAGCGCCAGGATGAGGACCAGCGCCGACGCGACATAGACGGCCATGACAAGGGACATCGGAACCCGGTGCCCCGTACGGTCATGCAGCGCGCCAAAGATCACACGGCCGACCCCGTCAAAGATAGAGATCAGCCCGACCACCACCGCGATCATGCCGGCCGACACCGCCACCCCGACTTCCGTCGCGATGCCGCTCCCTTGTGACACAAGTGTCAGCCCCGCGGAACTGGCAAAAACAGTCCATACATAGTAAAACCAAAATGTCGGTTTCCGCACCATCTGGCCGGTATTCAACTCGCTCGCCGGCTCACGCTGCGCTTTTTCCCTGCCGTTTTCCGGATGAAAGTCCGGACCCGGCTTTACAAAAAAGAAGCAGCAGATCACAAAAACAACGACGATCACGATGCCGAAGCCCCGAAAGGTGCTCTTCCACGCGTCCGAGCCGTCAATCGGGGTAACGGCATTAAAAACATTGTCAATGAGAAAGGCGCCTATGCCAAATCCCATTAAAAGAATCCCCGAGACCAGCCCCTGCTTGTCGGGAAACCACGTCAGCATGGTGCTCATGACCGTGTTATAGGCTATGCCCGCGCCGAGACCGCACAGGACTCCAAAGCCCACATAGAGCAGTGCCGGGGTCATGCCGGTTGCGGCCGCGACAAAAAATCCGACGAAGAAAAGGATGCCGGAGCACAGTATAAAGATCCGCGGGCTGACCTTCTTTGAGAAGGTGCCTGCCAGAAACGCGCCGGCACAGAAAAATACCATGACCAGCGTAAAGGTGACAGACAACTGCTGGGCGGTCCAATCGGGACGCGCCGCGCCGATCGACTGGGACATGACGGTCCACGCGTACACCAGTCCCGCGAGAAGCAGGACAATGACACCGATGATCACGTATGTCCACCGGTTCAAACTTTTCATCGCACTGTCTTTCATACGTTTTGTATCCTACAGTATACGTAGTTTGTATGCATCCTGCAAGCGCATTTTCTTTGCCTATGGCCGGCAGCCCTCACAGCGATGCATCTCTTTTACAACAAGCACCATCGGCTGCCACATCCCGCCATCGCGCGCGAAGGGCTCCCCGTCCGGCAAAAAGCCGATTCCAGTGAAAAATTCCTCCGTCCCCGCAAGGGCGTCAATCCGGATCTCGGCCGCCCCCGCCTGCCCGGCCCGGTCGATCAGGAGCCGTACGAGAAAGTCTCCGTATGCCTGCCCGCGGTACGGCGGCAGCACAGCCACCTCCGCGAGGGAAACGCGCGTGCCGTCGAATACAAGGCGCCCCGCGCCGGCAGGCGCGGCTCCGGCAGACTCCCCGGACGCAGGTTGGTCGGGATCACCGGTAAAAACAAGCGCGCTCAGAAAAAATTCCTCCCCGTCGCTCTGTTCGGGAAACCCCAACTCTTCCTCAAACACCGTTCTTATGATCTCGTTTGCCGCTTCCAAATCTGCTTTTTCTACCGCAAATCTTCCATATACCATAATTCCATAATCCTTTGTTCTCCAAAACTTCCGCTGCCGGCCCCGCAGCGCTACTGCAGGTACTTCCGCAAGTCTTCCATCCGCTCACGCATCACGGCGACGCCTTCCAGATAGAGCGGCTCCAGTTTCGCCCAGTCGCCCTCGGTAAGGCCGACTCCGAATGTATCCCACGGCGTGATGACAAAGACATCCCCCCGCTTCTCTGCCGCAAAGAGCCGTTCGGTCGTCTCGTTGTAAAACTTCGCGCGTCTCTTCATACACTCCACGATCGTCGGGTACTTCTGATATATGAAGTCCACGACAACGGTGCCCCGCTCCCGTTTTTTTACATAGTCCCGCTCACGGGTCAGGATCACGACAACGCGGTCGCAGCCGTCTGCCAGCGCCTTCTCAAACGGAATCGGATCGGCGAGTCCGCCATCCAGATAGTAGTTGTGCCCGAGTTTCACCGGCGGGAAAAGCACCGGCAGCGAGCAGCTCGCGATCGTCGTCTCCCAATGTATCTCATACGGCGGGACCTGCAGATATTCCGCCTTTCCGGTCCGCACATTCGTGACCGCGGAGAGCACCGGCCCCGGAAAGGCCGCCAGCGTCCCATAATCGAACGGCACGAGCCGGTTCGGAATCTCATCAAAGTCAAACTCCAGATTGTAGTAACACTTTTTCTTCGGGTCAAGCAGATACCGCATCCCCATATATTTTGGACTATGCATATACTTCTGCGTAAACTCGACATTCCGGCCGCGCTGCCGGGAGATATAGGACACCCCGTAGGCAATCCCCGCGGACACCCCGATAAAGTAGTCGGGATAGATGCCCTCGTCCATCAGAACATCCGTTACCCCGCAGGAAAAAATTGTACGGCTCGCGCCGCCTTCCATCACAATTCCCAGTTTCATAACGTTCCCCTTCTCATTCGCTGCACAATTGATCCAATATCTTAAAAAATTGTTTAAATGTCTTCCGACAGCACGCGGGATCCTCAATCACGATCCCGTCCGCGCCGAGGCCCATGATCGCAAACGCCATTGCCACACGATGGTCGTCAAAGGTTTCTATCGCGCACGACGTCGGCCGGCCCGGTTCGATCCGCACGCCGTCCGGGGTCTCTTCGCAGGAGATTCCAGCGCGGCGCAGATTGGTCACGATCGCCTGGATTCGATCCGACTCCTGCTGCCGGATGTGCGCGACGTTCTTGATCTCCGTCGGCGCGTCGGCGTAAGGCGCAATGGCCGCCAGGGTAAGCGCCTGATCCGAAAAATCCCGCATGTCCACGGTCACCCCGTGCAGAGCGCCTGACGCGGGCCCCGTGACCGCAATGCCGTCCTCCTCTTCCCGCACGTCACATCCCATACGGGAGAGCACATCGAGAAAAGCCAGATCCCCCTGCAAACTGTCTTTGTGGATCCCGTTTACCCGAACATATCCGCCGGTAACGGCCGCTGCAGCATAGAAATAGCAAGCCGCCGAGACATCCGGCTCCACGTGATAAGCCTCACATTGATACCTCGCGTCGACCGGAAGGAGATAAGCGTCCTCCTCAAAACATACATTGACGCCAAAATCTTCCATCATCTGCCGGGTCATACGGATGTAAGGGCCATCCTTTTTTTCACTCGTGATCCGGATCCGGGCGCCATCGGGGAACAGAGGGGCAGCCATCAAAAACGCGCTCAAAAACTGCGTGCTCTCGCTGATGTCCATTTCCATCGATACCGGATGCCGCTCGGATCGCTCCTCCTCGGGCATAGCCCTCGGCTGTACCTTCACCCAGTCCGACTGCGAGCCGGCTCCGGTAAGACGGACCGGCAGGTGCCACTCAGCGCCCTCCCAGGTAATTTGCGCGCCAAGCGCACCAAGCGCCTCAAACAGCGGCTGCATCGGCCGTTCTTCCATCTGTGGCAACGCCGCGATCTCATATGTGCCATCAGAGACCCCCAGCACCGCCGTCAAAAACCGCGCCGTTGTCCCGGAACTGCCTGCTGTGATCCGTGCCCTCCCATGGGGAATCAGCCCGGCACAGCCGCTCACGATCATCTGCCGTTTTTCCTCGGACGCCTCAACAAAGATGCCCAAATCCCGAAGTGCCTCGACAAAAAACCAGGTATCATCGGAAAACAGCACTCCCGTAAGCCGCACGGCTTCTTCCCCGAGCGCGGACAAAAGCAAAGCCCGGTTCGTAATGCTCTTCGAGCCCGGAACCTCCACTTCCCAGTGCACCGGCTGCCGGGGGCAGCGCACTTCATATTGTTCTGTTTTTTCTCTTCGTGTAATGAACATGAACTGCTCCTATTCCCCTTCGGGCTGTTCGGACTCCGGCGGAGGCTCCTGTTCCTGCGCCGTCGGCTCCTCGGCTGCAGGCTCATAGGTTGCCTCAGGCTCTGGCTGGGCGGCAGGCGTAGTTTCCACGACTCCGCCCGCGTCATTGCCTGCGGTGGCATCACCCGTGGCTTCCTCCGTGGATCCCTCTTCTACGACCGTTTCCTCCTCGATCTCTTCCTCGGTTCCTTCCCATGTCTCTTGCGGCAACTCTTCTTGCCAGGACGGCTCTGAAGACTCCTCTTGCCAGGATGACTCTGTGCCACCGCCTCCTTCCGAGCTTCCGCCCGAGCTCTCGCTCGAGCTTCCTCTCGACGCGTTGTTATACACCTCGTCCATCCAGCTGTAGTCCTCTTCTTCTTCCTCTTCCGCTTTTTCAAACGAGCGCGTCGGCAAATCCTGCATCAGATCCAGCATGGATTCCTCCCAGATGCCAAGCGGATAGGTGGCACCCTGCAGCTCTTCAACGGGCTTTGGATTGTCGCAGCCGACCCAGACCGCAATCGTGTAATAGGGCGTGTAGCCGCAGAACCATCCCGCCTTGTTGTCGTTCGTCGTGCCGGTCTTTCCGGCCGCCTCGGTCTCCGTGTAGCTGTACCAGTCCGAACTCGAAGCCGTGCCAGCTGTCAACACACCCTTCAGGATGTCCGTCATCTCATCCGCGGCCTCCGCGGAATAAACGATTTTCGATTCCGGATTCTCATAGATGTCTATGCTCCGGTTGTCGTAGATGTGTTCAATGCAGTCTGTCTGGGTATAAACGCCGTGGTTTTCCAATGTATAATACGCGTTTGCCATCTCTACCGTGGTGACACCGTAGGTGAGACCACCCAACGCGGCGCTCAGGTTGTAGTCCTCCGGCATGATCCGCGCGAAGTTCATGTCCTGCACATAGGAAAGGCCTTTCCACACCCCGATCTCGTTAAACAGCCAGCAGGCGCAGCCGTTTAGGCTCTGTTCCACTGCGTTGATCAGATAGACTCCGCTTCCGGACATCTCGGAAATCTCCGGAGTGGTACTTTGCATCGCCGCTTCCACATCGATGTTCTTTAGTACGGAATAGGCGTCGTAGCCGTTATCCAACGCCGGCGTATAGACCGCCAGCGGCTTAAACGAACTGCCCGGCTGGGCATAGCTCTGATAGGCGCGGTTTAAGGAGTAGATTTTTTCATTTTCGTTCTGCGAGCGCCCGCCGATGATAGCCGTCACTTTTCCTGTCTCATTATTGATCACCGTGACCGCGCCCTGCAGGTCGTCGATGCCCTCCTCGTTTTGCTCATCAAATTCATCGAGCTGTTCATCCAGGATCTCCTGCAGCTCCTCCTGAGCCGACAGGCTGATGCTCGTTTCCACCTCGTACCCGCCGGTGTAGAGCTTGTGCTTCGCCTGCGCGTAATACTCGTCGTAGGTTGCCAGGTAGCTCTGGTATTCCTCGTCGCTTTCGAACTCATACTGGAATTCAAATCCGTCCATCTTCATAAAGTAACGCACGGCGCAGTAGATCGCGTACGTGACCTCGTAGTTGTAAAACGAATCGTCTGTCTCCACCTCGGCGACCTTGATGGACTGACTCTGCGCCTCCAGAGATTCGCTCTCGGTGATGTAGCCGCACTCCACCATATCGCCCAGGATCTTATCCCGACGGCTGATCGCGTTTTGCGGCTCCTTTAACGGGTTGTAGTACTCCGGCCTGTTCGGGATCGCGCATAGGTAGGCCATCTCAGAGAGCGTGAGATCCTGCACGGAACGGCCGAAGTATTGCTGGGCAGCATCCTCCACCCCGTAGATGCCGTTGGCAAAGCAGCAGGTATTGCAGTAGTATGCCATGATCTCCTCTTTGGAGTACTTTTTCGTCATCTCCCGCGCGATGAAGATCTCTTCAATCTTGCGCTCGATCGTCTTGTCATTCGTTAGGAAGGTATTCCGCGCCAGCTGCTGCGTGATCGTGCTGGCGCCCTCAACAACCTCCCCGCGCGTGCGGATATAGTTTAGGATAACGCGGGCGATACCGCTGTAATCCACGCCGTCGTTCGTCCAGAAGGAGCGGTCCTCCACAGACACAAACGCGTCAACCACATCGGACGGAATCTCATCGTAAGAGAGGAACGTGGCATCCGTGTCTTCCGAAAGCTCCGCAAGCCTTGTGCCGTCAGCGCTGTAAACAAAGGAGGATTCCGCGTATATAAAGTCCTCGGGACTGCTCTCCTCCACAATCTCCTTTGCCTCCTGAGAGAAGCCCCACAGCGTCATGCCGCTGTGTCGGTAGAGCCAAAAGTTCGCCGCCAAAAAGATCACCACCAACGCAATCACAACGATCAGGATCACGCGCCAGAAAATGCGGAAAAAGTTCTTTCTCCGGGCAATGTGAAGCTTCTTTTGATATTGGGCCTGGCTCATCGGATGTTCCGCCTGATAAAGCTTCAGGCGCTTGACATGCGATTTGGGCAGTTTTTGTTTTTTTGCCATAGGACTGCGTCCCTCTACTCTTAGTATGATACGGATTGCTTTGTGCTGCGCACTCCCGCAACGATTATATCACAGGATCGCCAATATTTATAGAAAATATTGGCGATCATGCGTTGGTTTCCTATGCAGTTGTCCGTATGTTACGTTGCCCCCATGTGGCTTTGCAGGTAGGGTCCCATATCCTCCTGCGGAATCCCCAGCGCAATCGAAAGTTCTTCATAAAGTTCATGCTCCGCCGCTTTCAGATAGCGCTCATCCAATGCGGTAATCTTTTTCCCCGCGGCCTGCCGTTCATTTTTGCGCGCGTACAGGGCCTTGATGATACTGACCCACGCGTAGACACTGCAAGTCTTCAAGGCTTCCTTGTAACTGGCCTCCCGGCGTTTTTCGTCGGGCACCGTCAGCTCCTTGATATCCGGAATGTCCCGGATGAGCTTGTTCGCTTCGTCTTTGGACATCACCTTTCGGATCACGGCTTTGGTACTGTCAATCGGTAAATAAACGGTTCCATTCGCATTTTGAACCGGCTGCATAACATAATAAAGCCGATCCTGATCCACGCCCGGGATGTCGATCCGGGATATATCCAGGATCAGACAAACACCCTTGCTGCCATAGACAACATATTCTCCTTTGGCAAACATTTCCTCACCCCTTCGGTAAGATGCGACGATAAGTTGTGTAGCGATTATAGCACCTTTTCGCTAAAATGTCAGTAAAAATTTAAAATTATCTGTAAAAAGCGTTACCCCGCTGTAAAGGCCGCAGCCGCTTGCATATTTGCACAAAGGGTCTATAATAAATGTTTAAGGAAAAAGGGTTATGAAGGCTAGAAAAGAACCATTTTTTACAAGAGACCGGGAGTTTTACAAGACGCTCTTCCGTTTGCTGGTTGTCGTCGCGCTGCAAAACGTTGTAGCCTACAGCGTCAACATGATGGACAATATCATGTTGGGCAGTTACAGCCAGGAGGCGCTCTCCGGAGCCGCGACCGTCAATCAGGTCTTTTTCATGGTACAGCAGTTCGCGCTCTCCATCGGCAACACGCTCGTCGTTATCGCGTCGCAGTACTGGGGAAAACGGCAAGCCGGGCCGATCCGCACCTTAACCGGCATCGCGTTAAAACTCGGCATTATCGTTGGCGGGTGCATCCTTTTCATCTGCGGCATGTTCCCGAATCTTGTACTGCGGATCTTTACCGATTCCCCGGAAATCATCGCGGAAGGCCATACGTATCTGATGGTGGTCATGTGGTCCTTCTTCCTGTTTCTCATCACGCAGATCTTAATGGCTGCCCTGCGGGCGGTGGAGACCGTCAACATCTCGTTCTATATCTCGATCGCGTCGCTTATCGTAAATGTCGGGATCAACTATGTGTTGATCTTCGGCAGGCTCGGATTCCCCGAGATGGGCATCCGCGGCGCGGCGATCGGTACGCTCATCGCGCGGGCGATGGAACTGGTCATCATCCTAATCTATCTGGCGCGGGGCGACAAGAAAATATGCCTGTTTGAGGGCGGGGTGTGGCGCTTTAACCTTAATCTGAGAAAAGACTATACCAAGGTGTTTTGGCCCATCATGCTCTCGCAGGTAGTCTGGGGCATCTCCGTGCCGCTGCAGACCGCCATCCTGGGGCATCTCTCCGCGAACGCCATCGCGGCGAACTCCGTGGCCTCGACCTTCTACCAGTATCTGAAAGTAATCGTACAGGCTCTCTCTGCCGTCTCGACCGTCATAATCGGCAACACGATCGGCAAGGGCAAGGAGATGCAGGCGCGGATGGAGGCCCGTACCCTGTGCGTCATCGACCCCATAATCGGCTTCGGGCTCGCCATGGTGTTGATCTTCCTTCGGCGGCCGCTTTTGTCTCTGTACAGCTTAAACGACGAAGCCACGGCGCTGGCCTTACAAATGATCGTCCTCTTTGCAGTCGTCATGGTCAGTATGTCTTATCAGATGCCGGTCAGTTTCGGCATCATACAGGGCGCCGGTGACGCGCAGTTTACGATGAAGATGAACCTGATCAGTACCTGGTGCGTTGTCATACCGCTTTCCTTAATGTCGGCATTCTGGTGGCACTGGCCCGTGCTCCTGGTCGTGCTAATGACCCAGTCCGACCAGTTCTTTAAATGTTTCCCGGTATTCATACACTTCCGAAAGTATACGTGGATGAGACACCTAACACGGGAGGATCCGGCAGAAGCCTCCTAATGCATAAAGTAGTAGACGCAACCTGTAAAATGTGATAACATACATCATGTACCGCTTCGGAAACCACCGTTTCCGAGCGATTCCCGGGGCGTTAGCGCAGTTGGGAGCGCGCCACATTCGCATTGTGGAGGTCGTGGGTTCAAATCCCATACGCTCCAGTCAAAAATTATTTTATGGAAGCATAGCTCAGCCGGGATGAGCGTTCGCCTCACACGCGAAAGGTCAGGAGTTCGAGCCTCCTTGCTTCCACGCAAAATGAGCCTCCGGGAAGAATCCCGGAGGCTCATGCTGTGTGAAAAAACATTTTTTACGTCTGCCGCGTACAGTGTACCGCCACCCGGATATCACCGGTGATCGTACAGGTAAGCAGTGTCAGATCCCAATCGTTGGCAGCCATTTCCTCTTCATCGGGCTGTGAAAGCAGCATCTCGTCCACTGTATACGCAAACGTGTCCCCCTGCGTGTCCGTAAAGGTGACCGCGTCTCCTGCGGTTAAGTATTTCAGATTTCCGAAATAGTTGGTGTAGTTATAACCGGAGATGACCGGATTGTCCACACTCAAAAATCCGTCATACTGTACCGGGGCAATCCACAGGGGAAGACAGCTCCGCTCCCTCATAACCGGCAGTTCGAGCTCCAAACCCGGGATGGAAAGCGTTCCGATATATTCGTATCCGTCCGTGAAAAGCGCGGGAATTATGCCTGCCACATCGGAGACCGAGTCTTCTGAGGCCAACGTTACCGCGTCATTCATTCCCGGCTTCGGCAAAACGCCGTATCCGACAATGGTTCCGTTATCGATGCTATAAATATTCCGTCTCACACAATTGCCGCTGTTGCCTTCGATCGTGTGGATCATTACATCCTTCGCTTCCCCGTTTTCATCGGTATCCCATTCGACACTCTCGACAATGCCCACATGGTCGACCGCCCTGCTGTTGCTGCTCCGGTTTTTGAAAAAGATCAGATCGCCTGATTCCGGGACAAAGTCGGTAGTTTCCGCTTCCCTATAGAGCCCCTTCTCATCCAGCGCCTCGGTCCATGCCGCGCAGTTGGCAGCCTCGGGGAAGGTCGTCTTCGGCACGCCGGCATAGTACAGACAGAAGGACACGAACATGGCGCACCAATCGCCGTATGTGTCACCATACCATGCGCCGTAGCGGGTATAGCCTTTTCTTCTTTCGTCGATCGTGGTGCCGTTCTCGTTAACGAGGAAATTTTTCTCACTCTCGGTATAGCCGAGCTGGCTTGCCGCGATGGCGACCACATCCTCATCCCATATGCCGGCCAGTTCCGTCGGCAGCGTAGCTTCCCAGATACTGCTGTCCTCCACATCGGCGGTATCATCGCTATAGCATTGCTCGGTGTGTTCGTGCTCCGGAAGTTCACAGATCAGCTCCGTTCCGGTCTCATAGCATTCCTCGGTATGGGTATGTCCCTCGACGGGTTCGCACTCTTCCAGGTCGCAGACAAGGACCTGAACGGTCTCATAGCACGCCGCGGTGTGGGTGTGCAGTTTAACCGGTTCCGCCGTTTCCTCCGCTTCCTCCGCGTCATCGGCGTCATCGGCGTCATCCGCGTCATTCGGTTCTTCCGTTTCTTCCGGTTCTTCCGCTTCTTCCGGCTCTTCCGGTTCCCCCTCTTTCAGCCCGCAGATCAGCCTCTTCTCGGTCCGGTAACACGCCTCGGTATGCGTGTGTCCCTCGACGGGGTCGCACTCCTCCTGACCGCATATTAAGATCTTTTCGTAACAGTCTTCGTCGTGCTCATGTTCTTCCAGGCCGCAGAATGTCTCTTCCTCTTCCGCTTCCACCTCTTCCTCGTCCGCCATGGCCACTTCGGTGAAACCAAACAACCATACCGTGCAGCAGGATACGACCATCGCCGCTATCAGAAGAAAACTGAGCATTCTCCTGTACATCCGCTTGGTGTAATTCTGTTTTTCTATACTGTGATTCTCTGTATTTTTCATTTCGCCTGTCATTTTACCGCGCCATCATACGTATGTCAATGCAGCTGGCGATGCAATTATCAGAATGGAACAAAATGGGCATTATCTGTGTTTATCCACGAATTTTTCCACCGGACGGATCCCCATCGCCTCAAATGCTTCACGATACGGCGCGCGGGCAATTCCCTTCTCCGTGATGATGCCGGTGACCAGATCATGGTCCGTCACATCAAAGGCCGGATTGACCACGCCGACCCCTTCCGGCGCCATGCGCTTCTCATACCACATCTCGGTCACTTCCTCCGCTTTTCGCTGCTCAATGGGAATCTCATCCCCGCCCGACAAAGTCATGTCGATCGTGGAGGACGGCGCGCACACATAAAACGGGATGCCGTAATGGTTTGCCAGAATGGCCACCCCGCTCGTACCGATCTTGTTCGCAAAGTCGCCGTTTGCCGCCACACGGTCGCAGCCGACAAAAATGATGTCGATCTTGCCGGCCTTCATCGTATAGGAAGCCATATTGTCACACTGCAGCCAGGTATCCACACCGGCCGTCTGCATCTCGAAAGCGGACAGGCGCGCGCCCTGCAGGAGCGGCCGCGTCTCATCGCAGTAGACATGCAGATCCTTCTTCGGATCCCATCCATGCTCGAGCGCCACATAGATCGGTGCCAGCGCCGTGCCGTACTTTGTGGTCGCAAGTGTCCCGGCATTGCAATGGGTCATCACGCCCACACCGCGTCCGATCGCCTCCAGCAGTTCAAACCCGTAGGTGCCGATGCCCCGGCTGATCGCGATGTCCTCCTCTCGGATCGAGAGGGCCTCTGAGCGCAGCAGTTCCTTTATCTCCGGGACCGTATGCCCGTCCCGCTCAGCCAAGAGCCGCGCGTGCATCCGGTTTAACGCCCAGCTTAAGTTCACGGCCGTCGGACGGGAGGAATTAATATACTCCATAATCCGCGTACATTGTTCGACAAACTCGTCCGTTTCCTCCGTCTCAATCTGATCCGCTAGCACAGAGTAAGCGAGCGCCCCGGTCACGCCGATGGCCGGCGCGCCGCGCACTCGCAGTTTATAAATCGCCTCCCAAATATCTTCCGCCCGGTCAAGCGAGAGGTATTTCGTCTCACCCGGGAGCAGTGTCTGATCTACGATCACGATGTGTTTTCCGTCCTCGGAGAGTGTGACGGTATCAAGACTTAATGCATCTGTCATGGTATCATTCCCTTTTGTGCCGCAGGAACGACAACTGTTATCACGTGGCTTTCCCGTTCTTAACGGTATAAACTTTTCCTCTATACGTATACCTGCCGGTATAGCCGAAGTTTACCTTGCCGTTTTTCACCAACCAGGATCCGTTCTTATTGGATGCGATGCCGGTAAAGGAAAAGTCCACTTTGCCGCCTTTGATATACCACCAGCCGTTCGCGTTCTTATAATTTGCCACGCCGGTGTAGCCGAACTGCACCATGCCGCCGGTTATGTAATACCAGCCGTTCTTGTTCTTGTCAACGCCGTTGTGGGTGAAGTCCACTTTTCCGTTCTTAATATACCACCAGCCGTTTTCGTTCCTGTAATTGGCCAGGCCCGTAAAGCCGAACTGCACCTTGCCGCCGGTCACATACCACCAGCCGTTCTTGTTCTTTGCCACGGTGTTGGCGGAGAAATCCACTTTGCCGTTTCGGATGTACCACCAGCCGTTGTCGTTCTTATAATTCGCCAGCCCGGTGAAGCCGGTCTGCACTTTACTGCCGACCACATAGTACCAGTCGCCTTTTTTGCCGAGCGCGCCGTACGTATCCTTGATCACGCTGTTTTTATTAAACGTGACCTTGCCTTTTTCTACATACCACCTCCCATTGGAGTTGGACGCGAAACCGGTGTAAGATGTGTACTTTTCCCCGTTGACATAGTAATACCATGTGCCGGAGGAATCTTTCTTGAGCTCGCCTCCATATGGGTTCTCGGCGAGCGCGTCCTGCAGCATGTTGTAAAGCCATCTGCCGGACTGGCTTAGATCATCATAGGTAAAACCGGACGTCTTTGTCACGCTGCTTTTTAATATGGAAGAGGATTCGTCCTTGTTTGAGAGATTCCACATCACATAACTGACCCCATACTCGTCCATGAGGTCTACCCAGGTGTTCGCGGAATTCTCGTCAATGCTGCCGCTGCCGCTGGAGTCGCAGATGCCATACTCCGACACGAAGACCGGCAGACCTGCCTGGATCGCCGACTTCATTTTGTTCCTCAGGTCATCCTTGTGCGTGGCCGCGTAAAAGTGCAGGGAATACATGATATTGCTATAGCCCGTGATCGGGCTGGCCGCTGCCACATCGACATCCTGCGACCAGGTCGGTGTCCCGACGATAATAACGGCATCCTTGTCATTCGCCCGGATCGCCGGGATGATATTCTGCGCATAGGTCTTTATATCGCTCCATGTGGTTCCGCCATTCGGCTCGTTGCAGATCTCATAGAGTACGTTGTTGTAACCGGAAAACTCCTTCGACATCTCAGAAAAGAATGCCTTTGCCTCGCTCTGGTGCGTCAACGGGTTCGAGTCCGACAGGATATGCCAGTCTATGATCACATACATATCTTCGTCCTTCGCGGCCTTGACGCCCTTTCGGATCAGATCCTTCAAGGCGGTCTGATCGCCGCCGGAGCAATACCCGCCGTACTCCTCCGTATACATGGCCAGCCGGAATACATTCGCTCCCCAGGAGTGAAGGTCTGCCAGACAATCCGCGTTCACATACTCCGGATACCAGGCGAGGCCGTGACTGCTGACCCCCCGCAGTTGTACCGGGTTTCCGTTCTTATCACAGAGCTGTGTGCCGATCACCTGAAGCGCCCCGTTGACGGACGGCGACGCCAAAGCAGTATCCGTCGTTGTCGCGGCCTGTACACTGACCCCTCCGATTCCTCCGACAAAGGATGTGATCACCAACGCCGCGGCCGTAAAGAAAGAAAGTATTTTTTTCCTCATGCTGTCCGACCTCCTTTTAAAAAACCCACCTGCAAAACGCAGGTGGGCTCTTACATACATACCTGTTACGCTTCTTCAGCCTCCGTCAACATCTCCGGCTCCGTCAACACGACCGGCTCGATATCGAACGTATCAGAGTCTTCCGACGCGTCCGACACATCCGACACCAATACCCTGCGGATCGCTAAGACCGTTCTGTAAGCATAGTTGGGCGAAATCTTTATTCCGCCAACCGGATACGGCTGGGAATTCGACGCGTGGACAATTTGCCCATTTCCAATATAGATCGCGCAATGACCGGAATAACATACGATATCACCGGGCTGCATCTCCGCCGGGGACACTTCATATCCTACATAACGAAGCGAGCCGGAATAATGCGGGAGCGATACGCCGTAGTGCGCATAGACGGACTGAATAAATCCGGAACAGTCACAGCCGTTTGTAAGACTCGTCCCGCCCCATACATAGGGGTTCCCGACAAAACTGCAGGCAAATTCGGCAACAGCCTGTCCGCCGGCAGACTCCGTCATTTCAAAAATAGTGGTAAGGTCCTCATAAGAATCTTGAATGGGCTCATATTCCTTCACATATTCTCTCGCAAGCTTAAGACAATCATTGATATCAATCTCATTATCCGGATTTGCCCTGTTCGAATAATACTGAAGGAAATACCAGACATCTGTCATAACATGCGAGTCATCGGACATAAGAGCGGCTTTCAGATAATCAAAATTTATTTCTTCCTCTGCTTCTTCCTCTATCTCTTCCGCTATTTCTTCCTCTGTTTCTTCTCCTAAAATTTCCTCGGGATTTTCAAGCGTCTCCAACAAAAACGCAACCTGATAAGCCTGCGAAGAGGCATTGTCCCCCGCATATTCATCCAACGCGTCTTTCCACTCGTTTGTCCAATCCAAAAGACCGCCGTCCGAAGCATCAAACGCACTGGTCGCATCCATAATACCCATCACGGACGCAGCACCTACATGGGCCATACCGGCGTTACGAAGAGCAACATAAATACCCTCTTTACGGGATTCCAATAATTCTTCGGCGGAAATCGTCTCAACCGGTTCCACGTCTGATATGGTGCCGGTTATCGTTTCTGTATTTGCCTCATCATTTTGTTCCTCCGGTTCACTGACATCCGCTTCCGGAGTTTCTTCCTCTGCCTCCTCGACCGCAGCGGTCTCTGCTGTTTCCGGTTCTTCTTTCGTCTCAGACGCAGCCGGCTCCTCTTTCGTCTCGGACGCAGCCGACTCCTCTTTTGTCTCAGTCGCAGCCGGTTCTGCCTTTGTCTCAGGTGCATCCGTATTCAATTTTGATTGGGAAACAGAAGAATTATCCGAAACCTGATCTGAGGATTCCGTTTCAGATGACACAGGTTCCGATTCGGATTCATCGGCAGCGGGTTCCGCCTCCTCTTCCATGACAATTTCCATTTCAAGGCCGGTCTCGGGATCAACTGCTTTCAGAGCCGATATGTCAACCACTTCGGCATCCGCTTCTTCCTCAACACCATCTACGTCCTCATCCGCAGCCACGGCCAGAGACATGCCGCCGACAGAAAGCGCGCCCACCAAAACAAGCGCTGTAAATCCTCTCCAGACTTTTCTAAATTTCATAGTATTTCAGGCACGTTTCACGCATCAAAAACGTGATGCCATGCAAAGCGCCCATCCCTCCTTTTAATGTTATATCTAACAACATGTATTGTAACATACTCCTAGATATAGTCAACAGGACCACCCACAAATTTTAGTTCAATTTTAGAAACAAGATGACGTTCATTGACATTTATCCCGTCCTACTCTATCACCTCGATATAAAAGCTCACCGGCCGGAATCCGTCGTTGCACGAGATCATCGCGGCGTGTCTGTTTTTCATCCATCCGTCATAAAAGTCTCCTCCGCCACGCGCGAGCTCCGACACAAAGGGAGACACGGTCTCCCATGCGCTGTCACACATTCCTTCCGGCTTTTCCCCTTGATTGGAGAGAAACACCTGTCCCTCCACCATATCGCAGGGATGATCAATGGGGTTTTCATACTTCTCGGACAGATCCGGGTAAGAGGCTGTCTTCATCACGGTGATCCTGCATTTTTTCATATCACCTGAACCTCATGGACCGGCCTTCGTTCCGAACGTGCCGTCTGGCATACTTCCGGATAATTTCCGCCCCCGATAAACAGAATAAGAATTTCCGCGTCATCCAGTTTCAAAATGTTTCTGACATTCTCTTCCTGCTCTTTTTGCAGGCACGCGTTTAACGGCACCGTCGCGACATGCTCATAATGCAACGCGTTTAAAATGCTCTGGGCATACATACCCCCGTCCACATAGGCCTGAAACAGTTCCTTGTCCCGGTAATAATACCGAAGATCCGCAAGCACAACCAGGAGCTTGTCGAATTCGTGCCCGAAACCCTCATTCCCGTTCTGATTTTTTAACACTTCCGACAGGACGGCCTTGTCGGAGATGATCAGGCACCGCCATCCCTGCTTGTTCGACGCGGAAGGCGTATGCTGCGCCAGGGCAATGGCCCGCTCCAGAACCGGAATCTCGACCGGCACGCCGGAAAAATGCCGCATGCTGTGCCGGTTTGCGGCAAACTGTTGGTAGTCCAGAGACTGCACTTCCTCCGCGGACAACGGGGTAAAGGAAAGGCTGCCGCCGAACTGGTTGGGTTCTCCCTCCAACGCGTCGAGCCTCTCCTGCAACTCGGGGTTTTCCAGCCCATGTTCCTTATTTTTTTCCACATAGGTATGTAAGGTGGAGAGCGCCGTCCGGTAGGCAAACGCGCCCGTATCACAGCCATCCTTTCCGTATTGTTCCAGCACGCCAAGCAGCATTTCTATATTGGCGCTTCCGAAACCGGCACGATACTCCGTATAGGAAAGTCCTTTCTCAATCATGTTGTTCAGGCGGGTGATCACCGCCTCGTATTGCTGTGCGTCGACGCAGGGCTCCCCCAGAACAAAGGCATGTTTTTCAAATCGCTCCAGATAGAGGGCACTCTTCTCCCCCAGCACCTCTTCGGGAGAGGTTTTCTTTTCTTCGTTTGACAGGGATGATATATCAGCCATCGTTATGCTTCCTCCATTTTTTCAGTGACTTTGTATAAATAGGTTCATGATCATTGTAACACGCCGTCGGTGAGGCGACCAGTGTCAGATTCCTCTCCCATCGCGCGACGGCCCGAGAATATTGCTATGACAAAAGAATTGCGTTATGATATGTGGCATATTATGGAAAGAAAAATGCAAGAAGAACTTGTCTTTAAAAAAAGAATCCTGGACCTGGCAAATCGCTGTGACCGGTCCGGCACATACACGTTTTCCGATTTTATGGACAGCAACGAACAGGCGCTTTTTTTCGAGATGGAGCCGGAGTTGTCCTTTGTTCCCTATACCCTGTCCGGCGGCGGAGAGGACTGTGAACGGCAGATGGTCCGGTTCGGGTCTCCCGAAATGCTGGGGTATACGGAGGATTTCCCCATCCGCTGCCTGACGATCCGTCCCCTGTCACAGAAATTTGCCGATGACCTGACCCACCGGGACTTTCTGGGTGCGCTGATGCATCTGGGAATCGAGCGGAATGTTCTGGGAGATATCATCGTCCGGGACAATATCGGGTACCTTTTCTGCAAAGACGCGATCGCAGAGTTTTTGGCGGAGCATCTGGATAAAGTAAAACATACCAGCGTCACCTGTACGGTGGGAACGGAATGCCCGGCTGCGGCAAAGCCAACATTTTCCAAAGAGGAACTGGTTGTCAATGCCGCCCGATGTGATTCCGTCGTGGCAAACGCATACAAGCTCTCCCGCAGTGAAAGCACGCGTCTGTTTGCGGCAAAGCGGGTCTTTGTGAACGGGCGACAGTGTGAGAACCCGGGCAGTGTTTTGAAAGAAGGCGATGTGGTCTCCGTCCGCGGGTTCGGGAAATTTATTTTTGACGGGATCCTCACGGAGACGAAAAAAGGTCGGATTCGGGTGAAAATCCTGAGATATGTATGATTTGAGTTCGAGCCTCTGGTTTCCCAGAGGCTCGTCTTTCATGGAGCATACGGGACTTGAACCCGTGACCTCCACACTGCCAGTGTGGCGCGCTCCCAACTGCGCTAATGCCCCGCTTTGCGTTGTGCATCTCTACTTTATCACAGATATGTACAGAAATCTACAAAAAAATGCGGCGGACGAGGCGGCGTTTTCCGTCTTCGCCCGCCGGTAACTCTTTCTCTTACAGTACAACCGTCAGCCGGTTCGTGTCGTCTTCGTATTCATACGCCTGCTCTGTCACAAAGCCGCTGATCAGCCGGATCGTGAGCGGATCCCCCTCGGAGAACGGATCAAAGCGGTCCCCGCTCCAGGTAAAGACCATGATCAGCTCGTCCGCCTTCTGCTCATACTCGACCGCCACATGCAGGTCGATCGCCTCGCCGCAGTGCGGAATGATATTCTCCACGGCGAGCTCCTCGAACGCGCGGCAGAGGCTGTCGGTCCGCCGCGGCGCGAGCAGATGCTTCTCGCCGAACATCCGCAGCGCCTCGTTTGTCTCGATAAAGTCGTAGTCCGGGTTGTCGATCGTAAGCGCCAGCGTCCTTAACTGTTTTACAAAGACGCGTGTCCGGTCTCTCTTCGGATGCTCGAAGATCTCCTCCGGCGGTCCCTCTTCGTAGATCTCGCCCTCGTCCATATAGAAGACGCGGGTGGATACATCCTGCGCGAACTGCATCTCATGTGTCACGATCATCATGGTCAGGCCCTGCGCCGCCAGGCTCCGCATGACGGAGAGCACCTCTCCCACCATCGTCGGGTCGAGCGCGGAGGTCGGCTCGTCGAACAGCACGATCTCCGGGTCCATCGCCAGGGTCCGCGCGATCGCGACACGCTGCTGCTGCCCGCCGGAGAGTTCATCCGGATAGTTTAAGGCCTTCTCCGCCAGGCCGACGGTCTTCAAGAGCCGCATCGCGTTCTCATACGCCTCCTGCGTCGGCTGTTTGTTCAGCCTCGTCGGGGCGAACATGATGTTTTCCACCACCGTCAGATGCGGGAACAGGTTGAACGACTGGAACACCATCCCCATCCGGCGGCGGATCTCGTTTAAGTCCGTCTTTTTATCACAGACATTTTCGCCGAACACCGTGATCGCCCCCTCCGTCGGCGTCTCCAGCCGGTTGAGGCAGCGCAGCAGCGTCGACTTGCCGGTTCCGGACGGGCCGATGATCGTGATCACATCCCCCCGGCCGATCACGGCGTTGACATCCCGAAGCGGCGTCACGTTCGGATAGACTTTCTTCAGATGCGCGATATCAATCAGCACGCCGGCGGAATCCGCGTCAGAGGCAGCCACCGGGGTTGCCGCGGATGTCCCCGCCGCGCCCGGCTCAGAAGACGAAGCTGCGGTCACCCTCGTCAGGCTCGCGCCGGCAGCTGCCCCCGCCGGCACTTCGCTCTCCGTCACGCCCCGCGGCAGCGCGCGCCTGCGCTGCGGATCGATGCGCTTTAAGATCCGGTTTATGATAATGGTGATCACGATGGCGATCACCAGATAGATGATTGCCGATGTGATCAGCGGGAAGAACGCCTCATAGGTGCGGGAGCGGATCACATCCGCCGCTTTCGTCAGGTCCTGGATCGCGATGTAGCCGACGATCGCGGTCGATTTTAACAGGCCGACAAACTCTCCCCGGTAGACCGGCAGTGCCCGCCGGATCGCCTGCGGCATGATGACGCGCGTAAAGCCCGCCGTCTTGCCGAAGCCCAGCGCGGAGGCCGCCTCCCACTGCCCGGGGGGCGATCGAGTCGATCGCCACCGTAAGAAGTCCCCCGACCGATACCGTAAAGAGGATCGTAAACACGATAACGCCCACTGCGACCGCGGCGATGCCCGAAGAGGCAAAGATCACAAAGTATACCACCATGAGGATCACCACGGCGGGGATCCCGCTGATCAGCTTGCAGAACAGGTCCGCGATCGTCGAGACGACCCGGTTCTTCGAGCGCAGCAACAGGCACATCCCAAACCCGAGGAACGTGCCGAACAGCGCGGCGAACCCCGTGATCTCGAGCGTCACGAGCAGGCCGCTGCCGATCAGCTTCCAGCGGTCCTCACGGATAAACGTCTTTTCAAAACTTTCCGCAAGGCCGGCCCAAAAGCCCGTCTTCTCTTCGGTCGCAGTTACCGCGAGGTTTTCGTTGCGGCAGATGATCGAAATGCCTCCTTGATAGGTCGGCTCCGAAAAATCCATCACCTCCTGCCGTTCCGGCGTGATCGTCATACAGTCGGAGATCACATCCGCCTTACCGGATTCGATATAGCTGATCAATCCGCTGTTCTTCGAATAGCCCCAGTCAACCCCCATATCCAACCGGTCCGCGATCTTTAATAGCAGTTCCACCTCATAACCCAACGGCTTGCCGTCGCCCCCTTCATATCCAAACGGAACCAGCTCGTTCGTACAGACATAGCGCAGGGTCCCGTTCGCGCGCTCGTCCGTGTCGTATTCGTCCCAGTCGATCACCATGCGGTCCTCATCGCCGGAAAGCCACTTCTCCTGCAGGTCCTCGATGGTACCGTCCTCGTAGAACTCCTCTATGATCTCCGAAAACTGATCCGTATAGGGGCTGCCTTTCTGAAACACAAAACTATACTCCGACTCTTGAATATATTCCGGGAAAATGGATAAATCCGAACGCTGCGCGATCATATACTGTGAAATGGCATCGATTTCGACAACCCCGTCCACATCGCCCTTTTCGAGCGCGGAGATCGAGCTGGTAAGATCATTGTAGGTAAGAAATGTGACATCCTTTATCTTCTCTTCGGTTATTTGGTCATAAGCAGCCCCCATCAACATGCCGAAGGTGGCCCCTTCAAAGTCCGAAAGTTCCGTATACACTTCGTCCGTGCCGCTCGAAGTGACCGCGCCGACCTCGTCCGCGCGGCAGATGAGCACGATCCCGCCAATATAATGGGACTCCGGAAAATCGACCGACTCGGCACGCTCCTCGGTGATCGCGATGCCACCACAGGCCACATCGGCCTTGCCGGATTCGACAAAACTGATGAGCCCGCTGAAATTAGCCCCCTGAAAGTCAATGCCCAGGCCCAGCCGGTCCGCGATGATAAGGAGCAGTTCCGGCTCATAGCCGCAGGCCTGCCCATCGTCTCCCTCATAGGAGACGGGCACCTTTGTATCTTCGTAGGCGCAGTGCAGCACGCCGTTCCCGCGGTCTAAGGTGTCGTATTCGTCCCAGTCGATCACCATGCGCTCCTCATCCCCGGAGAACCACTTGTCCTGCAATTCTTCGATCGTCCCGTCCGCGTACAGATCCTGGATCACTTCCGTGAATTCTTCCGTGTAGGGACCGTCCTTCGGCAGCGCGAAACCGAGGCTGTTCGGCGCAACCTCCTCCGGGAAGATGGCAAACTCCGGATGCTGCGCGACCATATAAGACGCGACGGAAAGATCCTGCACGATCCCGTCAATATCGCCCTTGGTAAGGGCGGATACCTCGTCGGTCAGGCCCTGATAATAATTAAACGATGTATCATCAATCACCCCTTGGGCAATCTGATCAAGCGTGCCTCCCGTGAGCGACCCCAAGGTACTCCCCTCAAAATCCTCCAGGGAGGAGAACACCTTGGTGTTCCCGGTCCTGCCGCAGCCGCCCAGCATACCGCCAAGAAGCATCGCCAAAAGCGCCACCACCAGAATTTTTATTCCGCGTTGCCTTTTCCTCTTCATTAAACCGTTTCTTCCTCCGGTTCCAGCTTCTTCGTGATCTGTACAATGTTGCAGTTTTCCCGATACGCATAGGAAACGTCATCCATGATATTTTTTACTAAAAAGACTCCCAGTCCGCCGATCTCGCGTTCCTCGGCGGAAAGCGTTGTATCCGGGGCCTCCTGCGCGAGCGGATCATAGGGAATACCATGATCGATCAACGTGATCCGCACTTCCCGCGGGTCGTCCATCATCTCCACACGGATCGTTGCGGTGCCCTCCTGATCAGGATATGCGTACCGCGCAATGTTTGCAAAAAGTTCATCGATGGCCACGTCAATCTGGGACTGCGCTTTTGCGGGGCAGTCCGCCCGCTCCAACTGGCGGTCCACAAACTCTGTTACTGTACTAATGTTGTCGACCGAGGCGTCCACGGTCAGCTCCGCCCAGCCCGGATCCTCGCCCCGGTAACGCAGCGCCAGCATCGTCATATCGTCAAACTGCGGGGCGTCACCCACAAACGCGTCTACATTCTGCCGGACCGCCATGCACAGTTCTTCCGCGGAGACCTGCTCCCGCGAAGCGTTAAGCCGCGCGAGAAGTCTGTTCTCCTCATAGAGTTCGTTGTCGGCATTTGTCGCCTCCGTAATCCCGTCCGTATAGAGGAAGAGCAGATCTCCCGGAGACAGCTGCAACGACTCCGTCTTATAAGTGACCCCCGGCAGCCCGGCGAGCACAAACCCCGGACGGACAGACAAAGGGGCGAACGCTTCCTGCCCCTTTCGGATCATGGGCGGATTGTGTCCGGCGTTCGCGTACTCCAGCATTCCGGTCTTTAAATCCAGGATCCCGAGCCACACCGTCACAAACATATTCGCGTCGTTGTTCTCGCAGAGTATCCCGTTCGCCTGCGTGAGCGCCTCCCCCGCGTCCTGACAGGACTCCGCGAGGCTCTTGATGAGCGTCTTTGCGCGCATCATGAACATGGCGGCGGGGATTCCCTTCCCCGAGACATCCGCGATCAGGAACGCAAGGCGATCCTTGCCGACAAAGGAAAAATCATAAAAATCGCCGCCCACCTCTTTCGCTGTATACATGGCGGCGTAGAGATCCAGATCATCGCGCTCCGGATACGGCGGAAAGATGTTCGGCAGCGTCGCGTACTGCACCTGTTCGGCAAAGAGCAGTTCCCGTTCGTTTTGGTGCTCCGCCTCGTCAATATATTGTTTTAAGACGCTTACTGTCGAGTTGATGTCGCCTGAAAGCGAGCTGAACTCCTCGACCGGCAGGTCCTCTAAAACAACATCGAGATCTCCTTCCGTGATCTTCGCCAGACTGGCATTGATCCCGTGAATGTTCTGCACGACCAGGCGTCGTACAAGGAAATAGAGAAGGACAAAGAGGATCGCGAAGATGATCACCTCGATCTCCACCGTCAGCGCGATCGAGAGGTTCCGGGAGAAGACCGCCTCGCTCTTCGGATAGACAGAGATAATGTAATAGCCCTCGTTCGTCTCATACATACAGGCGCATTCTTCCCCGTAGACCTCGGTATTAAAACGCTGATCCTCCGGCGTTTCGTCCGTGTCGATCCACAGACCGGTAACAGACAGGTTCTCCCCGACATTGCCCTTGGGGTCCGAGACAAGCAGCCAGTCCATATCCGCGATCAACACGAAGCCGTTCTCGCCGATATGGCGATTCTTCGTGGCGTTGTTGACCTGGTAAGCGAGATCCTCCTGAAACTGCTCCGCATCGTAGCCGACCTGCAAAAAGCCGCCTTCCGGCAGAACCACCCCTGCGTACTTACGGGAAATGCTGCGGTCCGCTGAGATTGGTTGATACTCCTGCACAAGCTCCGTCTCGCCGGACAACAACACCAAAAAAGCCGCCGACTGCTCACCGGATCTCATGTCGTACCCGATATAGTCGCCGGTGCTGTCAATGACAATGCCGTCCTCATCAATAACGTGGATATCCGCGACATGATAGAGGTCCGCCAGCGTGTCCAGATCCGTCCCGGGATAGTCATCCGCCACCGCATGGGCCACTTCGAGCAGATTCTCATCCGACCAGTCAGAGATGTCCGCCCGGACATCCTGCAGATTTAAATACAACAGCGAATTCGTCTCCCGCCTCGAGAGATTGAACTGCAGGATGATCATAAACACACAGGTGATGGCCAGCGCTATAATGACACAGACGAGCAGCTGCCGCTGAAAGATGTGAATGATCTTTTTTGACCTGATCCATCGTATCATGGTTTGCCCCTCTTTATGGATTCTCCTGCTTTCGATCGCCCGTTACTCGATCGTCAGAAAATCCGAGAAGCCCGTGATCGAAAACACCTCCATAACATCCTTGCCCACGTTTCGCACACGCATCGTTCCCTTCCCGTTCATATCTTTCTGCGCCTGCAGGAGGACCCGCAGCCCCGCGGAGGATATGTACACGAGATTTCCGAAGTCAAAAATAAGCTCCGTGATGCCATCCAGGTTTTCCTGAATCTCCCGTTCCAACTGCGGTGCCGTAGCCGTATTCAACCGTCCGGAAACCGTCAGGGTAAGGGTCGAACCGTCTTGTTCTTTGTTGATTTCCATTTCCATCGCTTTTCTCCTTTGTGACTCGCGTTTGAACACTTTCTGTGATTTAAAACCGCTTCAATTATAATCCACAAATTCCCCTTTTGTCTATAAATTAAGAGAAAAAAAGGCAGTTTATCCAATCCGATAAACTGCCAAAAAAATTTACTTGTCCAGACTCTTTAATGTCGGGAAGAAGAGCACATCGCGGATTGCGGCCGAATCCGTGAGCAGCATGACCAGCCGGTCGATACCATAGCCGATGCCTCCGGTCGGCGGCATGCCGATCTCCAGCGCGTTTAAGAAGTCCTCATCCGTGTGATTCGCCTCCTCGTTGCCCGCCTCAAACGCGGCGTCCTGCGCGGCAAAGCGTTCCCGCTGGTCGATGGGATCGTTCAACTCGGAATAGGCGTTGCACATCTCCCATGTATTAATGTAGAGTTCAAATCGCTCCACCCGCTCCGGGTCGGACGGCATCTTTTTGGTCAGCGGGGAAATGGCGAGCGGATGATCCGTGATAAACGTCGGTTGGATGAGCTCCTTCTCGCAGTACTCGTTAAAAAAGAGTTCCTCGATCTCGCCCTTCGTCCTCCACTTCTCAAACTCCAGATGATGCTCTTTCGCGACCGCCTTGGCCTCTTCATCCGTATGAATCTCCGCAAAATCCACGCCGGCATATTTCTTGACCGCGTCGGCCATGGTCATCCGCGCGAACGGGGCCCCGAGGTCAATCTCCGTCCCGGCATAGGTGATGGTCGTACCGCCGCAGACCGTCGCAGCCAGATGCTTAAACAGGCTCTCGGTTAACTCCATCATGCCCTCATAGTCCGTGTAGGCCTGATAGAGTTCCATTAAGGTAAACTCCGGATTGTGGCGCGTATCCACACCCTCGTTGCGGAACACCCGGCCGATCTCGTAGACCTTCTCCAGACCGCCCACGATAAGCCGCTTTAAGTATAACTCCAGCGAGATACGCAGCTTTACGTCCTCATCGAGCGCGTTGTAATGCGTCGCAAACGGCCGCGCCGCCGCGCCGCCGGCGTTGGAAACCAGCATGGGCGTCTCCACCTCGATAAATCCGCGGTCGTCCAAAAACCGGCGGATCTCCCGGATGATCTCGGAGCGCTTGATAAACGTCTCTCTGGACTCCGGATTCATGATCAGATCCACATACCGCTGCCGATAGCGCAGGTCCGTGTTGGTCAGGCCGTGATACTTTTCCGGCAGGACCTGCAGGCTCTTTGCGAGAAGCGTCATCTCATTCGCATGGATCGTGATCTCTCCGGTCTTCGTTTTAAAGACCGTCCCGCGAACACCGACAATGTCGCCGATATCATATTTTTTAAAATCCGCGTAGGCTTCCTCGCCGATAGAATCGCGCGCGACATACACCTGAATGCTGCCTAAAAGATCCTGCACATTACAAAAGGACGCTTTTCCCATCACCCGCTTAAACATCATGCGCCCGGCGACGGAGACTTCCGTGCCCTCCAGCTCGTCATAGCGCTCTAAAATGTCCTCGCTGTGGTGTGTCGCGTCGTACTTTGTGATCAAAAAGGGATCTTTGCCCGCTTCCTGCAGATTCTTCAGTTTTTCGCGGCGGTTTTTCCGGATCTGGTTGACATCCTGCTCCGGCGCGTTCTGCTGCCCGCCTGCGCCCTGCTGCCTTTCCCCGGCCATGCGCGTTCTCCTTCAAGTCAGTTGGACTTTTGAATCTCCAATACCTTATACTTCCATGTGCCGGCCGGCATCTCCACCTTTACCGTTTCGCCTACCTTCGCGCCGAGCAAAGCCTTGCCCATTGGCGACTCGTTAGAGATCTTGCCCGTCAGGCTGTTTGCCTCCTTAGACCCGACGATGTCATATTGAAGCTCCTCCTTTTCCGCGCAGTCTAACACGCGGACCTGACAGCCGACACTGATCACGTTCAGATCAACATCCTCATCCGAGACGATTTCCACGTTCTTTAAGATCTTCTCAATCTCCTCAATGCGCGCTTCGATATCGCGCTGTTCATCTTTCGCCGCGTCGTACTCCGCGTTCTCGGAGAGGTCTCCCTGCTCTCTTGCTTCTTTTATTTTCTGCGCCACTTCCTTGCGGCGAACCACTTTCAATTCCTGTAATTCTGCCTCCAGTTTCTGTAACCCCTGATACGTCAACAGACTCTTTTCTTCCATTGTACCGTGTCTCCTCCTGAATCGGTTCTTAAAATAAGTATCCCGGCCTGATCAGACCGGCTTCAACAATTTCAATATTATACCCAATCAGGGCAATGCTGTCAACCGTTTTCAGGGCCTTCGGAATGTGCCTGCGCGGCAAGAAATTCGGCAAAGAGCCCCTCCAGTTCCTCGTATGTCCGCACCTCGCCCATCCGGCCGCGAAACGTAGCGGAGCCGCGATATCCGGCGGTGTACCAGGCTGCGTGTTTGCGCATCTCCCGGATACCGACATACTCGCCTTTTTGTCCGATCAAAAGCCGCGCGTGACGAAGCGCCATCTCCGCCACCTCCCCCGGAGTCGGCCGCGGCAGATCCTCCCCGGTGGAAAGTTTCTGCGCGATCTCATGAAAGATCCACGGATTGCCCCGCGCGGCCCGTCCGATCAGAAAGCCGTCACAGCCTGTCTCCTCCCGCATCCGAATGACATCTCCGGCGGTACGAAGGTCTCCGTTTCCGAGGACCGGCACCTTTACCGCGTTTTTTACCTGCCGGATGATGTCCCAATCCGCCTTCCCGGCATAGTACTGCTCCCGGGTCCGCCCGTGTACCGCGATCGCCGCGACGCCGCAGCTCTCCGCGACCTGCGCGATCTCGACCGCGTTTGCGTGAGCCTCGTCAAATCCTTTCCGGATCTTGACCGTCACCGGCTTTTTCGCGGCACGCACCAGCGCGGTCAGGATCTCTTCCACCCGCCGCGGATCCTGCATGAGCGCGGAGCCCTCGCCGTTTTTTACCACCTTGGGGACCGGGCAGCCCATGTTAAAGTCGAGAACGGCAAACGGACGATCCGCGATTCGCGCTGCCGCTTCGGCCAGAATGTCCGGCTCTGAGCCGAACAGCTGCAGCGAAACGGGTCCTTCCGCCGGGTCCGTGACAAGGAGCTGCTCCGTCTTTTTATTGCCGAAGCAGATCGCCTTGGCGCTTACCATCTCCATACACACAAATCCCGCGCCCTGCTCTTTGCACAACAAGCGAAATGGCAGGTCGGTAACTCCTGCCATAGGTGCCAAGATGAGGTTGTTTGGGAGCGCAACGCTTCCGATCTGAAGAGCTTCCATCAATTTTCCTTACTTTTTTTCTGGCGCTCGAAGATGACCCGCATCCCGTGAAGCGTCAATTCCGGGTCGTAGACATCAATGATGTCCGTTTCCTTTTCGATCACGCGGCCGAGGCCTCCCGTCGCGACCACTTTCACATCGTCCCGGCCGAACGCCTCCTTCATTTCCTTTACGATATGCTCTGTCTGCCCGATCTGTCCATACACCAGTCCGGCCTGCATGCAGGAAATCGTATCCTGCGCGAGGATCGTTTCCGGCTTTTTGATCTCAAATTCGGGCAGGTTTGCCGCCATGTTCCACATGGACTGGGCGGATGTGCGGATACCGGGCGCGATCACGCAGGCCGTAAACGTGCCGTCCTCATCTATGAGATCGAATGTCGTAGCCGTGCCGTAATCGATCACGATGGCGGGCCCGCCGTACAATGCGTAGACAGCGGCCGCGTCCACTACCCGGTCCGCACCCACCTGCCTGGGATTGCCTCCCGCCACGCGGATGCCGGTCTTCGTGCCGGCCGCGATGATAACCGGCTGCGTATGAAAATATTTTAAGATCGCGTTCGTAATGGCATGCATGACATTCGGCACAACGGAAGCCACGATCACATCGGTAATCTCCCCGACTGCCACCTCATTGTGCTCCAACAATTCGCACATGACCATCCCGTATTCGTCGGATGTCCGGGTCTGAAATGTCGTCATGCTGAAGGTTGTCTGCAAGATTTCCCCCGAAAACACACCGAGTTTGATGTTCGTATTGCCGATATCCACGGTTAACAGCATGCTCTACTCCTCCTCTTCCCCGAGAACAAACACCCGGTAAAACAGTTCCAGCGACTGAAACAATTCCTCGTGGTTCTCTCTTATTTCCCGCATCTTCAGTCCGCTCCCGATCTCATCGTAGAGCAGATCCTCTTCTGCCGCCGCCGTCTCACACAAGAGATTCCCCTCCTCGTCAAAGTAAAAGACAAGCGTGCCTCCCACATCCTCCGTGAAGAGGACACACAGGATGTGAAGCTCTTCCTGTACACTCTCGGGGAGCACGCCGAAGGCGGGATTAAAGTAATATTGTTTGGTGTATGCGCTCGCCGCGCAGAGCACCTGTTCGTCGTCATACATAATTATATACTCCGCGTACGGATACTTCGCCGGAAGAGACCCTGCGGGTCCCCTCTGCCGTATCTATGACCAGCTCGCCCCACGCGTTGATACCGCGCGCGGTGCCGCGGTCAATGCCGTCGGCAGGCGCGTTAAGTATGCGGACCTCGCGGCCGCGGTTGATCAGATGCGCGTTACAGGCGTCCATCAGCCCGCTTAAATCCTGTGTCGCGAGAAACGTCGCGTAGTACGCTTCAAACCGCTGCAAACATGCCGCGACAAGCTCCGCCCGACAAAAATGCCGGCCGGTCTGTTGGTAAAGGGAGGCCGCCGTCTGTGCCGCCTCCTCCGGAAACGCCTCATTGTGGACATTGATCCCGACCCCGATCACGACATAGTGGACGCAGTCCGGCTCCGCGGTCATCTCGGTTAAGATGCCGCAGACCTTTTTCCCGTCGATCACGATGTCGTTCGGCCACTTGATCCACACAGAGTCTTTTGCCGCGTCTGTCTGTACATCCGCGGCGCTGCAGGCCTCCGCCATTACATCACGCACTGCCAGCCCCATGACGAGTGTCAGCATGGACGCGCATCCGGGCGCGATGTCCGGGCGCAGCAGGAGGCTTAAAAAGATTCCTTCGCCCCGCGCGGATGCCCAGCCGCGTCCGCGCCGTCCGCGCCCCGCGGTCTGCTCATCGCCGATCACGACGAGGCCTTCCGCCGCGCCTTCCTCGGCGAGGCGCTTTGCTTCGTTGTTCGTGGAATCCACCGAATCAAACACAAGGACCGGCTGCCCGGTCCATTCGGTATGTAAGCATTCTGAGACGCGCGCCTGCGTCAACAGGTCCGGCTCCGATATGAGCCGGTAGCCGCGGTTGCGCACGGCCTCAATCCCGTATCCCATCTCCGTAAGCCGTTGAATCGCTTTCCAGACACTTGTACGGGAGACGCCGAAGCGTTCTCCGAGCTCCTGTCCGGAGACGAAGCCGTCCCGTTCTCTTAAATATTGAAGAATCTGTTCTTTCAATAGGAGATATCTCCCAGCGTCGCCAGCATGACCGCCTTGATGGTGTGCATGCGGTTCTCCGCCTCATCAAACACGATGGACTGCGGCCCCTCAAACACCTCGTCCGTCACTTCCATTTCGGTCAGCCCATACTTTTCATAGATCTCTTCCCCGATCGTCGTCTTCCGGTCGTGAAAGGACGGCAGACAGTGCATGAACACACACTGTTTGCCCGCGTTCATCATCATCTCCCCGTTCACCCGATAGGGTGTCAGGTCGCGGATCCGCTCCTCCCAGACTTCGTCCGGCTCGCCCATGGAGACCCAGACATCCGTGTAGATCACATCCGCGTCCTTCGTGCCCGCCGCGACGTCCTCCGTCATCTCGATCGTCGCCCCGGTCGTCTTCGCGATCTCCCGGCACCTGGCGACGAGCTCCTCGTTCGGAAAATACTTTTGGTTCGTGCAGGCCACAAAGTGCATGCCCAGTTTCGCGCAGGCCACCATAAGGGAATTGCCCATGTTAAACCGCGCGTCACCCGCAAAGACCAGCTTGATCCCCGACAGATGTCCGAAGTGCTCCCGGATCGTCATCATATCCGCCAGCATCTGGGTCGGATGGAACTCGTTCGTCAGCCCGTTCCACACCGGTACCCCGGCGTATTTCGCGATCTCTTCGACGATGTCCTGGCCGAAGCCCCGGTATTCGATCCCGTCGTACATGCGCCCGAGCACCCGTGCCGTATCCGCGATGCTCTCCTTTTTCCCGATCTGGGAAGCGGTAGGGTCGAGGAATGTCGTATGCATGCCGAGGTCGTACGCGGCCACCTCGAACGCGCACCGGGTCCGTGTGCTCGTCTTCTCAAAGATCAACGCCACGTTTTTTCCGCGGAGCGTATCGTGCGCGATTCCGTCTTGTTTCTGTTTCTTTAAGTCATCTGCCAGATCAAGCAGCGCCAGGATCTCCTCCTGCGTAAAGTCCAGCAGCTTTAAAAAATTCCGTCCCGTGATGTTCATAAAAAAACCTTATTCCGGATCTACTTTTGGCTCCACTTTCAGCTCTATTTTTGGCTCTACTTTTGGCTCTGCTTTGGGCCCCGCTTTTGTCCCTAATTGCGGCCCCCCTTCTATATCGGCCGTGTCCTTGGCCACCTCGGTAATGGCGCTCACCGTGCCCGCAAGCCCCTGGATCTCGGACGGAATGATGATCTTCGTCGCCTGCCCGTCAGCCGCCGCGGCAAACGCTTCCAGGCTCTTTAACTGCAGCACGGCGGGATCCGCCTCGGCATCTTTCAGGAAGCGCAGGCCGTCGGCCTGTGCATGCTGCACGTTGCGGATTGCCTCAGCTTCACCTTCCGCTTTCTTGATCGTGGCTTCGCGCTGCGCCTCCGCCCTCAAGATCTGCGCCTGTTTATCGGCCTCCGCGTTGAGGATCGCGGACTCCTTATTACCTTCCGCCACAAGGACGGTGGATTTCTTTTCGCCCTCCGCGCGCAGGATGGCTTCCCGGCGTTCCCGTTCCGCTTTCATCTGTTTTTCCATCGCGTCCCGGATGGCCTGCGGCGGGATAATGTTCTTTAACTCCACACGGTTTACTTTAATGCCCCAGGGATCGGTCGCGATGTCCAGCGTCGAACGCATCTGTGTGTTGATCGTCTCCCTGGAAGTCAGTGTCTCGTCCAGCTCCATATCGCCGATGATGTTTCGGAGCGTCGTGGCAGTCAGGTTCTCGATTGCCAGGATCGGATTTTCCACGCCATAGGCAAACAGCTTCGGATCCGTGATCTGGAAAAACACGACCGTGTCAATCTGCATCGTGACATTGTCCTTGGTGATGACCGGCTGCGGCTCGAAATCAACCACCTGCTCCTTTAAGTTTACGCGCCGCGCGATCCGATCGATAAAAGGCGCCTTAAAATGAATGCCCACATCCCAGGTTTGCTGATAGGCTCCCAGGCGCTCCATTACATATGCGTTGGCCTGCGGCACGATCCGGATGCAGGACGCGAGAATACATACCACAATGATGATCACTATGACCAGTACAACGATTGCAACAACAGACATACCTCCTCCTCCTTTACGTTTCTTCTGTATTTTCTTCTGAGTTTTCTTCCGCGCTTTCTTCTGTGCTTTCTTTTGCGCTTTCTTCTTTCGGTTCCACAATCAGCTTTACGCCGCTTATCTCTTTTACAACCACCTTGGTGCCCTTCGGAATCGTCCGTGACTCATCCGTGCTGCGGGCGGACCACTCCTGCCCGGAGATCAACGCCCGGCCCTTTGCCTGAAGGTTATCGATATCCTCGATCACGACGGCGTCCTGATCAAGGAGGCTCTCCGCGTTTGTTCGTACGCGTCCGCGATTAAACCGTTTTAGCGCCCATGGCCGCACCAGGATCAGCAGAATCACGGACACCACAATGCATATGATGACCTGCCACAAAAAGCCAACCCTCGAAAAGCTTACAAACAGGGCGACCAGCGATCCGACGGCAAACCAGATCGAGGCAAGACCGAGCGTGATCGCCTCGATTATGAGCATAATGATAAAAATAATCAGCCAGATATAGACCGGTTTAATGGGCAACACCATAATCCGTCCTCCTTGTGCTTACTTTTACATTCTCCCGGTAAGTTCGTCCCGAAGTTCCTCGTAGCCCGGCTTCCCGAGCAGCGCGAACATATTTTTCTTGTAACTCTCCACACCCGGCTGGTTGAACGGGTTGACCCCGAGCAGATAGCCGCTTACGCCCACGGCAAACTCGAAGAAATAAAAGAGCTGCCCCAGGGAATACTCATCCCGCGCCGGGATCCGCACCAGCAGATTCGGCACATTGCCGTCCGTGTGCGCCATCGCCGTGCCGTTTCTCGCGCACTCGTTAATATAATTCATATCCTTCCCGGCCAGGTAATTCAGACCGTCCAGATCCTCTGCCTCCTCCTGAATCTCGGGCGCCGCGCCCGGGTCTTCGATCGCGAGCACCGTCTCGTAAAGAATCCGCGCGCCGTCCTGGATGAACTGCCCCATGGAGTGCAGATCCGTCGTCAGGTCGACGGCAGCCGGAAAGACCCCCTTCTGGTCCTTCCCCTCACTCTCGCCATAGAGCTGTTTCCACCATTCGCCGATATAGTGGAAGCACGGCTCGTAGTTTGCCAATATCTCGACCTCTTTCCCCTTGCGCAGGAGAATGTTGCGAATCGCCGCATACTGCATCGCGTCGTTTTGCCCGAACGGATCATTGATCGCGTGTTCGCGAAAATCCGCCGCGCCGCGCATCAGTTCGTCGATGTCCGCGCCACTGACCGCGATGGGGAGCAGGCCGACCGCCGTCAGTACGGAATAACGCCCGCCGATGTCATCCGGCACGACAAACGTCTCGTACCCCTCCGCGTCGGCGAGGCTCTTTAACGCGCCCTTGGCCCGGTCCGTTGTGGCATAGATGCGGCCCGCCGCCGCTTCCGTGCCGTATTTCTTCTCCAGTTTTTCCCGAAAGATCCGAAACGCGATGGCCGGCTCCGTCGTCGTTCCCGACTTCGAGATCACGTTGACGGAAAAATCGCGGTCCCCGACCACGTCCAGGAGCGCGTTTAAATACGCGCCGCTGATGCTGTTTCCGGCATAATAGATCTCCGGCGTACCGCGCTGTTCGCGCGGCAGATTGTTGTAGAAGTCGGGCCGCAGGAACTCGATCGCCGCCCGCGCGCCCAGATAGGATCCGCCGATCCCGATCACGACAAGGACTTCCGAATCGTCCTGAATCTTTTTTGCCGCCGCTTTGATCCGCGCGAACTCCTCTTTGTCATAGTCCACCGGCAGGTTGATCCAGCCGATGTAATCGTTTCCGGCACCTTCTCCGGAGAGCAGCACCTCCCGCGCCTCCTGCACCTGCCGGCTCATGTATGTCACTTCGTCCTCACGGATGAAGGAAGAAGCTTTGCTGTAGTCAAATGTAAGCTTGCCCATAATCAGTCCCTCTTTTCTTCCTTGTAGGCTTGCTGTTTTCCTGTTCTCATAAGCGTCTATCATTATACCAAATGCCCTGTACTATTTCAAGATAACCGCGAGGCGGATTCGCCGCTTATGTCAGATCAGAATGTCTGTTGCGGCGAATCTCTGTTTTCGCTTGCAGACAAACAGCGTTTGTGGTAGTTTGATGGAGGAGAAAAATACGGAAATTCTGTTCCCGGGAAGGGAGCAAGAGGAACTGGGAATGAAAAAGATTATCTTAACCGGCGGCGGTACGGCCGGCCATGTCACGCCAAACATCGCGCTGATCCCGGGCCTTAAGGAACGCGGCTACGAGATCACCTATATCGGTTCGCATACCGGGATTGAGCGGGAGCTCATCGAAAAAGAAAACATCCCCTACGAGGCGATCTCGTCGGGGAAGCTGCGCCGGTATCTGGACTTGAAGAATCTGTCCGATCCGGCCAAGGTGGTGCGTGGATATGTTCAGGCACGGCGCCTGATACGCCGGATCAAGCCAAACATCGTCTTCTCGAAAGGCGGCTATGTCAGCGTGCCCGTCGTGCTGGCGGCACGGCATATGCACATCCCGGTCATCATCCACGAATCCGACCTCACGCCGGGGCTCGCGAACAAGCTCGCGATCCCGTCCGCCACTATGGTATGCTGCAACTTCCCGGAAACGCTTGCCGATCTTCCCGAGGGGAAAGCCAGGGTGACCGGCTGCCCGATCCGACGGGAACTGTTTGCGGGCGATGCCGGGCGGGCCTACGCGTTCACCGGGTTAAACGACGAAAAACCGATCCTCCTGATCATCGGCGGCAGCCTCGGCTCCCAGGTGATCAACGAGGAGGTGCGAAAGCTTCTGCCCACGCTGGTCTCCACCTATCAGATCATCCATCTGTGCGGGAAGGGGAACCTCGATCCGACATTGAATTCGGCTCCGGGCTATGTTCAGTATGAATATATCCGCGACGAGCTGCCGGACCTGTTCGCTGCCGCGGATCTTGTGATCTCGCGGGCCGGCGCCAACGCGATCTGTGAACTGCAGGCGCTGGCCAAACCGAATATTTTGATCCCGCTCTCCAAAGCGGCGAGCCGCGGCGACCAGATCTTAAACGCCGAGTCATTTAAGAAGCAGGGCTTCAGCTACGTGATCGAGGAGGAGGACTTAAGCGACGAAACCCTCCTCGCCGGCATTGAGGCCGTGTGGCGGGACCGGGACACCTACATCACCGCAATGCGGGAGAGCAAGCAGACAGACGCGGTCGGAACGATTCTGGACCTGATCGAAACACTGGAGAAAAAATGAAAAAACCAGCCATTCTTCTTTTTATATCCATCTTCGCGCTCGCATCGCTTTGCGGCTGCACAACCAACACGACGCAGATTGTTTCAAACGGACTGGGAATTAATGTGTCAGGCGGGGAAGAGATTTCCTACACCGATGACCATGGCGGTTTTCACGGCGACGGGACCACGTTCATCGCGCTGCGATTTTCGGATGATGAGGTGTTGGATGAGATCAGGGAGAGCGGAGAGTGGAATGCCTTCCCACTGGACGAGACCGTGGAAGCCCTGATCTATGGAACAGAATACGTGAGTGAGGATGGCAAAGAATGGAGCCAAAACGGGCCCTATGTGACGGACGACGATTTTAATCCCCTCTTTCCGGAGGTGGAGAACGGATATTATCGCCTGATCGATCGGTATGATCCTTCGTCTGACGAGGCAGAGTCTGATATCCTGGATCGTTACTCCTTTAATTTTACGCTGGGCATCTATGATACGGACACGGACATTTTGTACTACTGTGAATTTGACACGTAAGGGAGGACACTAATTATGAAAGACGACAATTGCATTTTCTGCAAACTGGCAAACGGAGACATCCCGACCAACAAGATCTATGAGGATGATACCTTTACGGTCATCCTGGACGCCAGCCCCGCGACAAGGGGACACGCGCTCATCCTGCCGAAAGAGCACGCGGCCGACATCTATGAACTCCCGGAGGAGACTGCCTCAAAAGTGTTTGTGCTGGCGAAGAAACTGGCGACAAAGATGACGGACATCTTAAGCTGCGACGGATTCAACATCGTACAGAACAACGGCGAAGTCGCCGGCCAGACCGTGTTCCACTTTCACCTGCATCTGATTCCCCGTTACTATGGAGACGGCAATGAGGATAAGCTTTGCTGGAACCATCTGAATCTGACCGAAGAGGAGATTGCGGAAATCCGGGAAGAGCTGGTTGTCTCCGGGCTGTAAACCCAAAAATCACATCCTTATTGAACCGGCCCGTATGCGCTCCGGTGAAACACTTCATACTCCTCCGTGGCAAACACGATCCGATCGCCCGCCTTCAACTCGGCGGGCGTATTCATGGGCAAAAGCTGCTGGTTTAAGTACGTGCCGTTCGTGGAGTTGAAATCCTCCACATACAACCGATCCTCCTCCAGATAAAGCTTCGCGTGGACACGGCTCACCGTCCGGGCGAGGAAGGTCCCGTTTACACGGCGGGTATCCGAGCCGACCAGAAACGGAAAGTTTTCCGGAGCCAGGTCCCGCTCGACTCCGTTTCCTTTATAGAGAAGCTTCCACTCCTGCACGCTCTCCTCCGGGAGGAGGACTTCCGTCTTGCCGCTATCCGCCGAACGCTCCCGCGAATTCGAGCGCAGGGCGAAGAGCAGCTCCTCCTTGTCTTCTTCCTCCTCGCGGAGTTTTCTCCTGTGTTTTCCCACATCCTTATCCAAACCGAACTCCCTGCGCTTTTCACGCACCATGCCGACGGATTTTTCCCGCTGTGGTTTCGTCTCATGCCGTCGCTTTTTGCGATGTCCTTCCCCCCGTTGCGGCCAGTCGTCCAGAAACTCCACATCCTCATTCTCCACATCCGTCCGGATGTCCGGAGAGTCACTCGTCACGCTCTGCCACGGCGCGCTTTGCTCCCTGGTGAATGCCTCCTCCCCTTTTGCCGGGGTGTCCTCTCCGATCCGGAGGCAGTCCACACAGTCAGCCATCGCAAAGGGAGCCCTGGCGCTGCGCTCATACATCTCATATCCCATCCGCACCGCGGCCGGGTCGGCGTGGTTGATGTGCTGCAGGAGTTCCTCAAACAACTCCCGGATCCCCGCCGCGCCCTGTCCGGGTCCGTCTGCATTTCCCGGACTTACTCCGGCCGGCCCGCTCCCGTCTTCCGCTTTCGCGCCGCCGAGACCCGGAATGTAACAGAAGCGGATGCGGTCCCGCGCCTGGTCGTAATAAACCATATCCGCGGCAAAGGAGATATTCGCGTCGTCCAGCAGATACTCTTCCATCGCGGACTTCAACTCCATGATGTGTTCCAGCAGGACGCGCAGCTGTTTCGCGCCCAGACTCTCCACACTGCAGCTTGTCGCGAGCGAGCGCATGCCGCTCACATCGTACCAGTACTCCGCTGCCCCATCCGCAAGGATCATCTGGAACGGCAGGAGACAGGCAAGGTCGTTATGCCGGATCATCATGAGCTCGTACTGCGCGAACGGGTAGTCCGCGCCCCGCACGATCATATAGCTTTTTTTCGCGGTCCGCGTGTATTCTACTTTCATTTTAAAAGTTCTCCGATATTATCCAAAAAATACGCCCGAGTATCCAGTTCCCTGAGCTCCTCCGTGTCCTCCGACGCCGTTCGCACCGTGACGTACCAGCTCATCGACAGATACAAAATGAATGCGATCAGGATCACGATAATGGGATAGAGAAACGCGGCCTCCACGGTAAAGCTGGCGCGGCACCCTCTGCGAAGGAGCCCTTCCTTCTGTTTTTTTCCTGCCTTTTTCTGTCGCATACGTTCCGCCCCTCCGTTCATATCATGAATACCATCATCGCCACATCCGCCAAGAGCACAAACGGCGCGAACGGCAGACTTTGCTTGCGCGTGCATTTTTTGGTCAGCATCAGGACTGCCCCGGCCACCGCGCAGAATACCACGGCCAAAAAGAGCAGGATGAGATTCCCCCACAGACCGAGGAAGAGACCGGTGACACAAAAGAGCAGCCCGTCGCCCACGCCGATGCTCCTGCGGGCGAACAGCGCGCACAGGAGCAGCAGTCCGCCGATACACACTCCGCCCAGCAGGACAGCCGGGGTCATGTCGTCCGTCAGCACGAAAAACAGGATCCCCACCGCGGCGCACGGCGCCAGAAAGAGCAGTGGCAGTTCCTTCTTTTTAAAGTCGATCCAGGCAAACGCGGCAAGCATTGCCAGCAAGATACAGTTCTCAATTATGATCATGTTTTTTCCTTCTTTCAAAATTCCCGCTCACGCGGAAGCGCCTTGTACTATGCGCAATCCATCTCAACTGCACTTCGGACAGGCGTGCCGGTCCCCCACCGAGTCCGCCGACACTTTGTAGATGGTGCGCTTTAAACTGCTGCAGCTTAAATCGCTGTGATACTCGGTCCCGTAGGTGGTGATATAGGCGACATCGCCGCCGTTGTAACATCGACAGGGATAGTAGATCCCGCCGCTCGCGTTGCGCCTGGACGCCAGTTCGCTTGTCGCGACGCTCTCGATGGACAGCTTCAGGTAAGGACACTCCGTGGAGCTGTGATAGGCGCTCCCCGTCGGCGTGACATAGACATAAGACCCGTCGGCCGCCTCGCCGTCCGTGTCCGTGTCCCCGGTCCACTTTTTCATCTTGACGCACTGCTTGACCGGCAGCGTGGTCACATTCCAAAAGGAGATCGGCAGGTTGGCCTCATAGCTGGCCACAAGCGTGACATAGTCGCCGGACAGATCGGATCCGGCCAACGAGATGCTGTCCAGTCCGTTGGTCAGAACAGAGCTTTCATAGCCGTGCTCTTCCATATAAGAGGAAAACAGGCTGCTTTCGCTGCGGGAAAACAAGGTGCCAAGCGTTGCTTCCTCCTCGCGGTACGCGGCCGCTTTGATCCGGGCCGCGTACTGCAGGGCGCCGTTGACCTCCGTCTGAAGCTTTAACACGGGGAACAGTCCCAAAACGACCAGCGCCGCGAAGAGGAACAGCGGCAGCACAAACGATGCCTCCACGGTAAAACTTGCCTTCAGGCGGGCCCATGACAGTGCCTTTGCGCGCTTGTTTTTGGGAGAAACAAGAGGATTCGATATCCGCATATGATTTGAGAGAGATTTGTTTATGATGTATTTGGATTCGTTATGTTGTTTTTTTTGTTTGCGCAAAAGCACTGTCATGAGCCCGCCTCCTTATTCCGACTGCGCGAGAAACGAGATCTGTGTCTCGTCCCGAAAACGGTATGCTCCGAGCGAATTCTCTCCGAGCGTGACAAAGTTCCAGAAAAGCGGCGCGCTCCGGTAAGTATAGGCGCATTCCGCGTAGCAGAGCATCTGATCCATTTTCACATCGAGATTTTTCTCGATCATGTCCATGGCCCGCTGCGTAAGCTTTGCCTCCGAGACCGTCCGCATGAGCAGCTGCAGGTAGTTGGCATAAGACAACCCTTCCGTCTGATTTTTCCCGTCGGTGGACAGCACGGTGGAGGAAAGCGCGGTGAGATCCGTGTGCCACTGATCCGCCGTTTTTACCAGCTTCACCTTGCCGCCTTCAAGCAGGATCCGCACATCCGAGATGGACTCGGCATACGCCCATGCCGCCAAAACGCCCTGTTCCACGGCAGGCTCCAGCTCCGGCACAAGCGCCACCGAGGAGAGAAGCATCGCCACCTCGGACGCGATCGCGCGCCTCTCGGTGTTTGTCTCCAAAAAGAGCATGTTGGCGGCCTCCCGCGTCGCGAGCAGCCGGCGCACAACAGCCTTCAGATTTTCCTTGTCGCCTGACTTGCCGGCGATCATATACTCCAATTCATAGTCCAGCGCGTGATCCGGGGACGACTCCGTATAATCGGAGAAATACCTGTCCAGATAGAGATAAAACCACAGCGCGTCGTCCAACACCCCGCCGTCAGAGGAGACAGCCGTGTTCCCGGTCGAAAGGGATCGGTTCGCGATACACGACGCGGTATCGATCGCCTTGTCGGAAATGTCCTGTTCGGCTGCAACAAAGGCAAGGACCCCGTTTTTCGCGATCTTGCGAACCCATTCCAACGGGTTTTCCTGAATCTTAATCCCGGAGGAGGTCGTATCCCCACTTCCGGAGACGACGGTACCGCTTTCCGCGCCTGCGCTCCCATCCGCAGTTTCAGCTGACGCCTCGGCCGCGGTGGCGGCGGCGGACTCCAAGGATTCCAACGCGCCAAGCGCTTCCGCCTCCAGATCGGTCTCCTCTTCCTTCACATCCTCCCCGGTGATCCACGTGCGCAGATCATCTACCGCGTCCTCCGCCAGTGTCCGCTTCATCATCTCGGCAGCCTGCGCGCGGAAAGCGGCTCCACCGTCATCTGCCGCGAGCTGGTAGCCGGTGGTTGCCACCGCCTCCAACTCTACCGGCAATACATAATAATTGTTTGTATGAAGCGCCGCGTCCTCCCGGTTTCCCGCGATGGCGGCCTGCTGCAGACTCTCCAGCGCGGAGAGCCCAGGCAGGTCTCCATCCGGCACCTCCCAGAACAGCAGGTGGTATTGCTCCCACAGCTCCCGGTGGTAGGAAGCCAGTACGGTATCACGCGCCTGCATGGTGCTGACCTCGCTGTCGGCACGAAGGCCCTGAACCCGGGCAATCTCCAGATAGGCGAAGATCGCCGAAAAGAAACAGGTCAGCATCAGCGCGAGAAACACGGTGATACTGCCCGACGCACGGAGCGCAAGCGGCACCGTCGGCCGCTCCGCCCCGTATGCGCCCTTTCGCATTACAACGTCCCTGCCTGGCTGCTGATGTTCGAGAATGTGTTGCTTACAAGGCTGGTCAACTGATCTTTGAAGATAATGATCAGCCCAATGATTACGACGAGGATCAGGATCACCTCGACGGTGCCGATCCCGGTCTCCTCCGTGATAAATCTTTTTACTTCTTTTTTCATAATATCTCCTTTCTTGTCTCTGCTTTTGTTTCATAACTTCTTCCATTAAAAACTGGTAATCGCCGGAACCAGCAGGATCAAAAGAATGAGCAGCAGCATCACGAGCATGGGGAAGAGCATCTTGCTCCCTGCCTCCTCGCCCAGCTTGCGCGCGCGAACCTTCCGTGCTTCCAGTGCCTCATCGGACTCCTTGGCAAGCAGCTCTTTTATGTCCCGGGTTCCTTTGGAGAGGTTCTGGGTCAGGATGGACGCGAACCGCTTGTAGGGCATCAGCCCGATGCGGTTGCCAAACCGTTCATATGCCTCCCGTTCGCCCCGTCCCTCACGCATCTCCCGGTATGTGATCCACATTTCCTCCAGATAGACCGCGTCCGCCTGCCCCTTTCTCGCGGCGGATTTTTTATTCGGCCGGTTCTGCAGAAGGATCCGCTCCCACGCCCGGCGGATCGTCATACCGCTCTCCAAGAGCACCGCGAACTGGTCCACCATCTGAGGGTATTCATACTCCAGCCGCGCATTTCGTTTTTTCAGGCGCTCTTTCTCCTGCTGCCGCTCCCGCATTTCGAGGCAAAAGACCGCGACCCCTCCGAGCAGCAGGAGGAAGACCCAGGTGGAACTCTCCCCCTGCTCCCAGACGATCCGATACCCGCCGACAGCATCCGGCAGTGAAAACGCCGCCTCCTCCCGGCTGTCCTCCTCCGTCCGGGACGCTTCCTTCGCCAGCTCGCTTACTACCCACTCCGCGCTCCCCTCAATGGGCGGCAGGACGCGAATCCCGGTCGTCTCGATCTGTGTGTAATCGCCATAGGAGAAGCGGGCTGTCAGCTCCACCAGTTCCCCCTCTGCCTCCAGCGTGTCCGTCGTCACGGTGCCGTCCGTATTCAGAACATCATAGTCACTGCTCTCGTAACGGATCGTCACCATCCCGTCACACAGGTCGGCCGGCAGGGTGAGATCACTGCGCACTTCGTCCGCCGACGCGTTTTCGCCCAAATATTCCGCCTCCCACTCCTCCACCGCCTGCCGCAGCAGATCGAAGGCCTCCTCCCGCTCCAACTGCACCGGCGAAACTTCAAGGCTTAACTCCTGCTCCCCGAGCTCCTCGGCGATCGCGTCCGCGCCGCCTGTCTCCGCCTCCTCCACACGATAAGAGAAGCTTTTGCTTTGCGTGCTCCCGCCCGTTTCCTCGCGCTCCACGATCCCCTCAAAGGATTCCGCTTCTTTAAGAGCCTGCATCCGCATGGCCGCGGCCAACAGGAGAAACAGCGCAAAGATCAGCAGGGAGAGCCTGTGCTTTTTGATAATGCCGGCGAACGGTACCGCTTTTTCCCGCATTACATCCCTCCTCTCAAACCGCGATGTCTATGATCTTTTCCGACCAGAAGACACAGGCGATATAACCGGCGAGACAGACGCTCATCACCAGGATCCCCAGCGGGTTGTGGTACAGCGTGGTGACATAGGACGGGGAACTGATCGTAATAAAGAGCAATATCCCCGGCAGCAGGAAATTCATCATCCGCTGTTCCATCTTCTGCGACGCGACAGTCGTCTCGATCTCGGCCAGAATCTCCGTTTTTTCCCGGATCCGCTCCGTCACGGAACGGATGATCTCGGTCAGATTCCCGCCGCTTCGCTTCGCGTAGCTGAAGACTTCCGCAAATCGGCAGATATCCTCTACTCCGCTCTCGTCGGCAAACTGCGTGAGCACCTTTTCCAACGGTACATTGACCTCCAACTGTTTGTTCATGCGCCGCATCGCGATACAAAACTCCGCGTCCTCCCCGTATAGATCGACAAGCTCCGTCTCCGCCCTGCGCCAGGCGTTCTCCATGGAATACCCGGCACGCAGCGATCCGGAGACCATCTGCATTCCGGAGAGGAACTGCTTCTGCAGGTGGTTGGTGCGTATCTGTCTCTGCCGGTCGCTCCGGCTCCGAACGTATAGGGGAACAATGATTCCTGCCAGCAAAACGGCCCAGGGGGAGCGGTAGAACAAAAAGGCCGCCGCCAGAGAGAGAAGGAACCCCATGCCAATGTCGCGCGCCATCTGCGCGGCGGGCGTCCGGAGATTAACGTACTGCCGGCTCTTCGCGCCCGGCAAGAAACGCCCGATAGTCTTCTTCCAGCCCCTCCACACGAAATTTTTGAATGTGTGTGAGATCCGATTCTCTTTTCCAGACACCATGCACTTTGTCCTCCTTTTCTCCGGTTTCCTCAAAGCGGTACAGGGTGGACAGCCGGATCCGGCCGTCCCGGATTCCGGTAAGCTCCGAGATCTTTAACACTTTGCGGCTCTTGTCCCGCATCCGCCCCAGATGCACGAGGATGTCGATCCCCGACGCGATCTGCCGGCGGATGGCCTCCATCGGCAGGTCCATTGCCATCAGGACCATCGTCTCCAGACGGGAGAGCATGTCCTCGCTGCTGTTGGCATGACCGGTCGAAAGCGATCCGTCGTGACCGGTATTTAAGCTCTGCAGCATGTCCAGCGCCTCCGGCCCGCGCACCTCCCCGACGATGATCCGGTCCGGCCGCATCCGAAGCGCCGTTTTGATCAAATCCCGAATCGTGATGTCAGTCGACCCGCTCCCGTTGCTGCTGCGTGTTTCCAGCCGGACGAGGTTCGGAACCGTCTTCATCTGAAGCTCAGCGGAATCCTCGATCGTCACCACTCTCTGCTCCGGCGGAATGTGTTCTGACAGGGCATTTAAAAACGTGGTTTTGCCGGAACCGGTCCCCCCGGAGACAAAAATGTTGTACCCCGCCCGCACAAGGAGAATCAGCAGATTGGCCGCCTCCCGCGAAAGAGAGTCCATCCCGACCAGACGGGCCAATGTCAAAGGTTCCCGAGAAAACTTGCGGATGGAAATGGCTGACCCGTCGATGGCGATGGGGGAAAGGACCACGTTTACCCGGGATCCGTCCTCCAGGCGGGCGTCCACGATCGGCTGTGACTCGTTGACAGTCCGGTTCGCGCTCCCCACGATCTGTTGGATCACATCCGCGAGCTTCTCCTCGGAGAGCTCTCCCTTGCGCCACGGATAGAGGCTCCCGTTCTTTTCGTAAAAAATGCGATGAGGGCCGTTGATCAGGACCTCTGTGATCTCTTCATCGTCTAAAAGATCCTGGATCACATCCAGTTTGCGAAACGAGTTGAATATCTGTCTTTGGAAATCTTCCCTCTGCGCAAGAGACAGCAGGTGCTGCCGTCCGTATTGGCTGATCGCCTCAGAGATCGTCTCTTTCAGCTCTCCGTCTGATATCTCCCGGGTCAGATCCATCTGCGCGAGCAGATCCTCCCGAATTTCTTTTATCGGTTCCATCGTCAGACTTCCCCCTCCTCCGCGAGATAGACGCGAGCCAGCTGGCCCAGCGCGCCTTCCCGCCAATCATGGAGCAAATGGATCCCACTGCTTTCCGCCGGAATCTGCGGCGTCCCGATCACTTCCATCGGGGGCTGTTCACCGCCGAAGCATAAAGAAAAGAACGCGCTCCACTCCTTTCTGCTGCACTCGCTTGTATATCCCCGGCCGCTCAGATGCAGAATACGCTTCGCCATGCGAAGGATCTGTTCACATCCGCAGCACATCGCGCCGAGCGCGACCACCACGAAGCGATATTCTTCCCGGCTTCTTATGGCCCCGATCAACCGGGCCATGTCGCTCTCCTCAAGCTCATGCAGGATCATCGGATTCGTGGGCGGCATAATAAAATCCATGCCCTCCATCTGTCGCACAAAGGCTTCCAGACAGACCGGTTCCTCCTTGCGAAGCGCCGTGACAAGTTCGCTTAAGTCCGCTCCCCGCTCCAGCAGGAACAGCTCCGCCATGCCGCTCAATTCCGAGAGGTTGACGTACAACACCCGCTCTCCCTCCCCGAGGATCTGGGCGCACGTCGCGGAAAACGCGAGCAGGTCTGCTGCCCCGGCATCGCTCGTAACCGCGATCCACCGCTGACGTCCGGTTCGCGGCACATCTGCCGGAACGCCCTGAAGCTGTCGGTACCGCACAATGATCTGTTGATACAGTTTTTCACTGGATTGATAGCGATAAACCGCCTCTTCCTCATCCGGCTCCTCCGCCAGAAGAATGCAGCCGGCATCCCCGGACTTCGCCCGCACGGCCGCCAGAAAATCCGCCGATCCGACAAAGATCGTGTCCGGATTCACTTCTGCCGGAACCGTCTCCGCGATACCCACCCGGGGCTGCCCGCCGAAACGGCTGCTTAAGTACAGCGCCAGTTTTTGCATGTAAGCGGCTTCAAACCCGCCCAGGATCAACGCAGCGTGTTGCATACGCACACTCCTATCCACACGGCATATCCGAAAAAGATCGCGACGGCGAAATGGATCGTATGTCCCTTCGCGCGGCTGCCCGGATAGGCCGCAAACTCTCCGCTTAAAAAGATACTTTGGAAATAGTGAAATACTTGAGCCAGACTGGCTCTGAGTGTTCTGAGACGCAGCAGCTTTACCAGTGACAGGACTGCCGCGAACAGAAAAGCAAAAAAGATACAGTATAAGATAACGAGTCCGCCGTTTAACGCCCCAAGGACGAGAAACAACTTCACATCGCCGGCTCCCATGGCCCCCATGCGAAAGGGAAGCAAACACAAGAGCAGCGGGATCAACATTCCGAGGAAAAATCCGCCCCAGCCAAACCAGGAAAACGACAGGGCCCTGCAAATGACAGCGGCCGCCAGACCAACCACGATCCAGCCGTTTCGAATACGTCCGGACTTCAGATCCGTCCCCATCGCGATGGCGGAAAGAACCAGCGAAATGCTCATCGGGATCAGACTTCCAATCCGCACCACCTCCGTTCCCGATTGGGTTGTGACTGGATTATACTCCCGCAAAACACCGTTTGTCCACAGCCAATTTTTGTCCCTTTTTTCGCCCTGTGCACTTTTACGAAAATCCATAGAAAAGGATGCCGGCAATGCCGGCATCCCGCAAAAAGATTCTCTTTTCCCTGCCAAAAATTTTCCCGCGCACACGTTCGGCAGCGAGTTCTTTTTTCGAAATTACGCGATTCATAAATCGGTGCTTTCCCTCCTTGCTTCCAATCGTGTCCGGAGGGAGCCGGTCAATTTTGTGCAATTTCACTTCGCGTCATCGTCCAGGCGGATCTCCGTGATATCGGATCGGATTCCTTTTGTCTCCGTCGGGTCCGGTTCCGGCAGGATGGCCGCGGGCAAAAGCAGCGCGACCTCCGTCTCCTCAACATCAGAGTAAATCTCCGTAACCGAGATCTGGGACGCGTCCTGCATCGCCCGGTTGTAAATGACATCCTCCTCCGCCTGTGTATACTCACCGTCGGCATAGCGTATACGCGCCAGATAGATGTTGCCGTCATGCACTTCGGCCCCTGTTACATAGGTTCCTTCCTCCGCGTCATAGGTCTTTAAGACCGACATCTCCGGATCCGAGAAGTCGACCACCACCACCCGGCTCATGGGAAATGAGATCTCGTCCGATCCGGCTCCGCCGCTTTCCGCCAAGCCGTAGACACAATCCGAATCCAAAAATCCGAGCGGGCGGAGCACATAGCCATCCGGCGCCGTAAGGTCTTCGGTCCGGCCGGTTTCCAGATCGATCATATGCATCGTCGTCGCCTGCGCCAGCTCCCCTTCCGTCCAGGCCAGATAACGGCCGTCATCGGAAGCGGAAAAATTGCCTTCTGTCATATCGGAGATCGCGATGGTACATTTCTGCGTATTCAAGTCTACACAGTAGAGCTGTTCCCGAAGGGAAAAATAGAATTCTCCGGAATCCGTCAAATACATCGTCTGGCCGAGTTCATCGCAGAGCGTCTCATAGGAATTCGTTGACGACAGAAACGCCATCTCCTCCACCGTGGTTGTCGCGCTGTCAAAATGACAGACACTGATCCCCACGCGGCCTTCATGCACGCCACGGTTCATATAACCGTATACAACAAAATCCACGCTTCCGGTCTCGTTGGTGCGAATGATCCGGATATCATGCGCGTTGTAATTTTCGCGGAGATCGGTCCCGTCCGGGGATTGAAAGCTAAACACCTGTGTCAGATAGCCGGAGTCCATATTGCAGTTCCACAATTCCCCCTGCTGCACAAAGCTAAAGGATGTTCCCGTCTCGTTTGTCACGTATTCCACATCCGGAGAACGGATCCCCAGCGTAAGCTCCTCCTGCGCCGTCTCCTCCTCTTCTGCCTCCTTCACGGAAAAGATCTCCTCCACCGTGCGCTTATACTCCGACAGATACATCCGATCCCCGCCGGGGCGGATGCGGTAGTACTCCTCCACCTGGTAGGTCTCGAGATGATCCTGCTCGTCAACCGAAGAGAGGATATAGGAAAGATCGATCACGTTGTAGTCATCGCCTATTTCCCGGACGCAGGCAATCGGCTCCGTCACCTCCGTGCCGCGCATATTTCCCCAACACACCTGCGAAAGGGTATTTTTGAGTGTGACGGTCTGGAGGGTGTTATTGTCTGCCCCCGCTGTCGTCTCCATATAGACCGTCAGTTCACTCTGACGGGTCTTACTCATGGTCACTTCGTGGAAAAATCGGACAAACGAAATACACTCACTGATCGAACTGTCATCCGCAAGCGCAAGGCGGGTATAGAAATAGCAGGGGTCTCCGGCGTTCTCGACTGTAAGGATCAAGAGATACTCTTCCCCTGCGTTCAGTTCCGGCATGGTCAGGTCGACCGTCGCCACATCCTCTTCGCGCGTGAGGAACGCCATCTCGGACTCTTGCAGCGTCTGGGCCGCATCGAGACTTTTGACCTCGTACCGGAGAGACTGGATATCATTGCCATAGCAGTCAACAGAGAGTGACAAAGTACCCCCGGATTCCACCGGAGTAACCGTATCCGCAACAGATACTTCGTTCATCTCCTCCTTATATCCGTGGAGTTCGTTTATTCGCTCGCCATCTTCCACCATATAGACAATCGGGAGTGTCGCCTCTGACATTTCCGTAGTCAGATCCTCCACTCCCTGATTAAGCACTCTGGCAAATATAAGAATTCCGACAACAAAAGCGGCTACCGGAATCAATATAAATCTCCAAACTTTCATTTTCCGGCTGTTCCCCTATTCCGTCTCGGATTTTGTATCCTCTTCCGGGCTTTCCGCCTCCTTCTCATCGGCAGGGGTCGGTTCCTCCTCCCACACCTCGTCAGTATCCGCTTCCTGCGAGGCTTCCGCCGTTCGGTCCTCAAAGGCGTTCGCTCCCTGCGGGGCTTCCTCCGCCGTGGGCGGCGGGGTATTCGCAGCCGTCGCGGCGCATCCCTGTATAAACATCAGGCAATCCATAAACTCCTTGATCGTCTTCCGATTCATCTTGTACTGCATGGTCCCGGTGGTCATACCCTCACCCACGCCGAGTGTCTCGACGGTGATAGAGTGAATATAGGGATCGTCGATCGAGATGACAATCTTCATGCTCTGTATGAGCTTCGGTGCTTCCTTCTCGCCAAACATGGACTTTAACCCGGTCTTTAACTCGCCTGCCGGCTCGTCGTCCTCCAGGTATACCGCCGATTTCAGATCCGAAAACGCGAAGATCGGCGGATTCCGGTCGCTTCGGTCGTTCGTGCAGTACCACCATTGCCTCGTCTCATCCACACGGAGGACATACGCGCCCGCTTTGACGGAGCGGGATGTCTCAAATTCTTCCACTTTCTGCGCGTTTTCCCGGCGGTACGCCAGATGGGTCTTGATATCTTCCACGGTTTGATTCGGGATCATCGAGGAATCCATCTCAATCTCGGAACTGCATGTTTTGCAGAGTTCCACATTGTCCTTGATCCGGATTCGCACATCTCCCTTGATCGGCTTGCCACAGACCGGGCAAATTTCCTTTTTCGTAAATATAGCCATTTTCTTCACCTGCTCTCTCTGGAATAAAATTATTGTACTTTATTTTGATATGAAAAACAATAGCTTCTGCTCTTGACTTTTCCTTTTTCGCAAGATACCATATTCGCGAATACCTATGGAAAGACACGGGCCCCTCCCGTAAAAGGCAAAAAAATGCTTGAAAGAAAGGAATTTACCAGCGCGCTGGTCGCGCTGGTACTTCCCATCACAATACAAAACTTTTTGACAGCCGCCGTTAATTTCGCGGATGTCTTTATGCTGGGATTTGTCGGGCAGAATGATCTCTCTGCCGTATCTCTGGCAAACCAGTATCAGTTTATCGAGGAGGGCTTCTTCTTTGGCATCGCCTCCGGCATCACACTGCTGTGCGCGCAGTACTGGGGAAAAAGGGACACCGATGCCGTCCAGATCATTATGGGAATCGCCCTGAAGCTGGGAATGGTCGTCACGGCCATTCTGGCCGTGCTGGCGATCACCCTGCCCGGACCGCTTATGAGAGTCTTTACCGACGACCCGACACTCATTGAGATCGGCACCACCTACCTGCGCATCATCGGCATCTCCTATTTTATCATGTCCTTTTCCATCGTATACGAGAGTATGCTGCGCAGCGTGGAGCGCGCGCGGGCAAGCGTCATCATCTCCGGCACCGCGCTGGCGTTGAATGTATTTCTCAATGCTGTCTTTATCTTTGGCCTGTTTGGCGCGCCGAAACTCGGCGTACTGGGCGTGGCGATCGCTACGCTGATCGCGCGGATCGTGGAAGTGGTCCTGTGCTTCATCGATATGATGGCCGCCAGACTCTTCCGGCCAAAATTCGCCTTGATCTTTGGCCGGAACCGCACACTGTTTCAAGACTTTGTGCGTTACTCCCTGCCCGCGCTGATCAACGAGGTCGTCTGGACCGTGGCACTCGCCGGCTACACCGCGATCCTGGGGCACATGAGCGCGGATGTGGTGGCCGCCAACGCCATCACGACGAATGTGCGTGACCTGTGCTCCGTCCTGATCTTCGGCCTGTGCTCCGGCGGAAGCGTACTGTTGGGCAAGACCATCGGCGCGCAGGACCTGCCCGTCGCGGAGTGGATGGCCGGACGGATGCTTCGGCTCACGCTGATCATCGGCGCGATCACCGGTGCTGTGGTACTGGTCTTAAATCCCATCATCCCGCACATGTTTACGCTGACCGCAACCGCCACCCATTATCTGCGCGGCATGATGGGCATCACCGCCTACTATGTGGTGGGGCAGGCTGTCAACACGCTGTTTATCTCCGGCGTCTTCCGGGCGGGCGGCTACTCCCGTTTCGGGCTGATCCTTGATATCGTTATCATGTGGTGCGTCTCCATTCCTCTGGGAATGCTGGCCGCCTTCGTCTTCCACGCGCCGCCGCTGATCGTCTACTTCATCCTGTGTCTGGACGAATTCTGGAAGATTCCACTCGTCATTCGTCACTATCGAAGCCGCAAATGGCTAAGAAACATTACCAGGGAATACCAGTAGGCACGCAAGGCCGCCTTCTTCATACGAGAAAAACGGGAACCATCGGTTCCCGTTTTTTTGCGATGAGCGTGCCGGGGTTCGAACCCGGGACACCTTGATTAAAAGTCAAGTGCTCTACCAACTGAGCTACACACCCATAATGTCTTATATATAAAAACGTGCCCAGTTCCGGAATCGAACCAGAGACACGAGGATTTTCAGTCCTCTGCTCTACCAACTGAGCTAACTGGGCACTGAGTAGCGGGGGTAGGATTTGAACCTACGACCTTCGGGTTATGAGCCCGACGAGCTTCCAGACTGCTCCACCCCGCGATGGTATGAAATTAAAAAATAAAAGAAAAAGAATGGGCGGAGAAGGATTCGAACCTTCGAAGGCAATGCCAACAGATTTACAGTCTGCCCCCTTTGGCCACTCGGGAATCCACCCATGTTTTTATGCCTTGTGGCGAATGCAAAGCCGATGATCGGACTCGAACCGATAACCTGCTGATTACAAATCAGCTGCTCTGCCAATTGAGCCACATCGGCATAACAAACTAATTACAAACTGTTTTCAGTTTGAACGACCCGGAAGGGACTTGAACCCTCGGCCTCCGCCGTGACAGGGCGGCGCTCTAACCAACTGAGCCACCGGGCCGTACAAGAAAACTTCATACAGATTAAAGAAATGCGAGGTCAAGCCCTCAGACGATTAGTGACGGTCAGCTGCACATGTTGCCATGCTTCCACCCCTGCCCTATCTACCTCATGTT
>MSHE01000015.1 GCA_001941025.1 Lachnospiraceae bacterium Zagget3 | reverse complement strand
ACTGACAATAAGTTTACTTCATCACATGCGGCACTTCAATTGACAAACCTTATACATGGGGCAGATAATAACTTTACAATGCGAAATTCCGCGGGGAGGTGATCGGTCTGGAAAAAATAAAATACAACATGCAGCGGCATGAGATCAAGTTTCTCCTGAACGAGGAGCAATACACCCGTCTCCTGCCGCTGCTTTCCGAACACATGGAACCGGATCCTTACGGAAGGTACGAGGTGCGCAGCCTGTATTACGACACCGACGACTACGCGATCATCCGGGCCTGCATGGATCATCCGCGCTATAAAGAAAAGTTCCGGCTCCGCAGCTACGGGGCCCCGCGGGCGGACACGCCCGTCTTCGCGGAGATCAAGAAAAAATTCAAGGGGATCACTTACAAACGGCGGGTGGACCTGCCCCTCTCCTCGGTGCCGGCGTTTCTCTCCGGCGAATACGATCCCGACGAAAACGAACAGATCACCAGGGAAATCCGCTGGTTTCTGGGCCGCACCCACCCCGTCCCCAAAGTACTGATCCAGTATGACAGAGAACCCTATGAGGGCGTGACCGAGCCGCTCCTGCGGATCACGTTCGACCGCAACGTGCGGTGGCGGACGGACCGCCTGCGTCTCACGGACGACGGCGCGGATCGGTCGGCTCCTGCGTATGACGGTGCCGCCGGGCAGGCGGACCCCGCGGAGGGCGCCGGCGATACGCTGCTCCTGCCCGAGGGTTCCATCATCATGGAAGTAAAAACGCCGGACACGCTGCCCCTGTGGCTGTGCCGCTTCTTGAGCGACGAAGGGATCTACCGGACCGGCTTTTCCAAATACGGAGTCTGCTATCAACGTTTTATTCTGCCCACTATAATAGAAAGGACTGACACGCTATGCTGATCAACATCTTTGAAACATCCATCACGTTAAGCTCTCTTATCATCTGCCTTGCGGAAGCACTGGGGCTGGGAATCCTGTCCGCCTTCGTCTTCCTCTTCCGAAGCAAACACAGCTCCAGCTTTGCTCTGGCGCTCTCCCTTCTGCCCATGGTCGTGGCGCTGGTGATCCTCCTGATCAACGGCAACATCGGCACCGGTGTGGCGGTGGCAGGCGCCTTTGCCCTCGTACGTTTCCGGAGCGTGCCGGGGACCGCGCGCGAGATCGCGGCGATCTTTGTCGCCGTGGCTATGGGCCTTTCCCTGGGACTCGGTTATGTCGGAATCGCGGCCCTCTTCTTCGTGATCTCCGCGGTCGCCACGATCATCCTGACCGCTGCCCGGTTCGGCGGCTCCAACGAAGAGCAAAAGCAGGTGAAGATCACCGTCCCGGAAAACTTAAACTACGAGGGGCTTTTTGACGAGGTCTTTGACACGTATACCAAGGACCATGAGTTGAAACGGGTCCGCACCACCAACATGGGCACGCTCTATGAGCTGACCTATCTGGCGACGTTTCAGGACAATGAGGTGCGCAAGGCCTTTATCGATGAACTGCGCACGCGCAACGGCAACTTAAACGTCACGGTGGGCATGCCCGAAGAAAGGGAGCAGATGTAATGCGGAAAACAGTTCTCCTGTGCCTGCTGGGCGCGGCGCTCCTTGCCGTGTCCGGGTGCGAGTACAATCAAATCGAAGTCAATTCCGCGTCCGAATCCGACGATGCCACTGTATCCGAATCCGACGATGCCACTGTGTCCGAAAGCGGTTCCGCGGAGGCCGTGATCACGCTCTCGGAGAACGGCGCCGACGTCTCCGGCAAGGGTGCCAAGGTGAAGGGCAACCAGGTGCAGATCACAAAGGCGGGAACGTACACGATCTCCGGGACGGCAAGCGATGTCCAGCTCTATGTGGAGAGCTCCGACGAGGGGGCCGTCACGCTTATCTTTGATGGCGTCTCCCTTACGAACGAAAGCGAGAACGCGCTCCATGTGGAGCAGGCGGACGAAGTGATCCTGGAGCTCGCGGAGGGAAGCGACAACCTGCTCCAAAGCGGCACCTCCCTGCCGGAGCGGGCCGAGGACGACGCCTCCGGCGGTGCCCTGTTTACGCGGGATGACCTGACGATCACGGGCGACGGGTCCCTCACCGTAAACGGCTACTTAAACGACGGGATCCACGCGAACGATGACGTGACGATCGAGAGCGGCGACCTCGTGATCAGCGCGGCAGATGACGGGATCCACGCGAACGAGGAACTCACGATCAAGGGCGGCAGCCTGACGGTCACCGACTCCTATGAGGGAATCGAGGGCAACCGGATCCACATCAAAGGAGGGACGTTTGACATCACTTCTTCCGACGACGGCATCAACGCCTACGGCGGACAGAACAACTTCGGCTTCGGCGGACGCGGGGCCACTTCGGCAAATACCACGGAAGAGACGCCGGAGCTGATCATCGACGACGGGGAGATCTATGTCAATGCCGGCGGGGACGGACTGGACTCCAACGGCGACCTGATCGTAAACGGCGGGTACATTGTCGTGGACGGCCCGACGAGCAGCGCGAACGGAGCGATTGATTCCGGCATGGAAAACGGAGGCGCCTGTGAGGTCCACGGCGGCACCGTACTGGCCATCGGCGCATCCGGGATGGCGGAGACCTTCGGGAGTTCCTCCACGCAGGATTCGTTCCGGGTAAAGATGAGCGCGCAGGAAGCGGGCACGGAGATCGTGATCAAAGACGCCGACGGAAACGAGCTGTTTTCGCACACGTCGGCAAAGAGTTTTTCGTCCATCGTATTCTCCTCCCCCGATCTGCAGACGGGCGAGGACTACACCGTAACGGCGGGCGGCAAGGCGGTTACGTTCACGCAGGATGAAACCTCCACCACCATCACGACGGAAGAGGCCGGCTCCGGTTCCGGCACGCGGTCCGGCGCAGGCGGGCGGGGCGGCACGAACCCCGGTGCCCGGGGCGGCGCGAGCACAAGCGCAGGCGCGGCTCCAGATGCCGACACGGATGCGCCCGCGGATGCAGGCACGGAGAAGCCTGCTGACGCAGGCACAGAAAGGCCCGATGACGCTGGTACAGAGAGGCCCGATGACGCCGGCGCGGACGAGCCCCCTGACATCGGCGGAGATGCTGACGCAGGCACACCCCCTGACGCTGGCGGAGATGCTGGCGCGAATGCGGGCCCCGACGCGGATACGCCTCTTGAACCGCAGAACGGCGCGCCGCAGGAAAGAAGCTAATGTAGAAAGGAAACGAAAATGGAAAAAGAATATGCCTACTTTTCTCACAAGAACTGTGAATATTTCCCCTGCCATGAGGGGGCGGATCCGGACAATTTCAACTGTCTGTTCTGCTACTGTCCCCTGTATGTGCTCGGGGACGCGTGCGGTGGGGATTTTGTCCGGCTGGAGAACGGAATCAAGGACTGCAGCGGATGCCTGTATCCGCACAAGCGGGAAAACTATGACGCGGTCAACGCGCGGTTCGACGAGATCCGCAAGGCAATAGACACATCGGATGCAGAATAAGACGACAACGTAAAAATTCCCGCATCATGCGCGATGCGGGAATCTTTTCTCTCTGTGTGATTTTTACTCTTCCGGTTTCTGTTCTCCGGCTTCCCCGTCGAGCTGCTGTTTTTCGGCCTCCTCTTCGAGGATCTCCATGGCCCCGGGCTGCGGAACTTTCTCCGCTATATTGAAACCTTCCATTGCCTTCGAGCCCTCCACGGCTTCGACCACTTCCTCATCCTGCCGCTCTTCGGCCGATTCTGGTGAAATCTCTTTTTCCGCGGCTTCTGCTTTCTTTCCCTTCACCAGGAAGATCGCGATAAACAACAGCACACACGACACAAAGGCCATCACGAGGAACGCGATGTTCATGCCGCGCATCTCCGCGGAAGTTTGCGCCATGCCATTGCCCGCGACACGAAGCGCCACGACGGAGCTGATGCCGACAAATACCGCCGTACCGACCGCGCCGCCGATCGTGCGCAGCGCCGATAGCATCGCCGAGGCATCCGCCATCTTTGCTCTTCCGGCATGCGTGGTGCCCCATGTGATAAGCGGCATCATCATGAGTCCGATGGCAATGTAACGGATCACGCAGTAGACGGACGCAAACGGCAGCGCCTGCGATTCGCGCAGCGTAAACATAAGCACGCTGCTGATGACCAGCAGGGCCGAACCCAAAACAAACAGCCTCTTAATGCCCATCCGGTCATAGATCCGCCCCGAGAACGGGCTGATGACCGCCATACAGACGGACCCGGGAAGCGTGACCAGTCCGGCCATGACCGCCGTCGCGCCCTTGACATTCTGGACATACAGCGGCACCAACACGGAGGATCCCATCAGAACAAAGTAGAGAACCATGCTGGCGATAACGCCGATCGCCACCTCTCTGATCCGCAGGATGTTGAAATCCAAAAACGGCTCCTTGCGGCGCAGCTGCCGCCGGACGTATATGACCATTGTGACAGCGCCGATGATCAGCGGAATGTACACGAACGGGTTCCGTATGCCGTATGAGCCCACGTTGCCGACACCCAGCGTCAATCCGCCGAAGGCGAAGATACTTAGGATAAAGGATGGCATGTCGAGGTGGATCTTTGAGGTCTCCAGGACATTTTCAAACACGAACAGCGCCATGACGAGCGCGAACACCAGCACGGCCAGTGCCAGCAGGAAGATCGCTCTCCAGCCGACCGTCTCCACGAGGACGCCGCCCAGCGTGGGCGCGATGGCCGGCATCGCGCTGACCGCGAGTCCGTACCACCCCATCGCCGTCCCCTGTTTGGCCGGCGGAAAGATGGACAGGATGACCACCTGCGTCATGGCGATCAGGATGCCGTTGCCGCAGCCCTGGAACACCCGGCCGATCAGCAGGACCGCAAAGTTCGGCGCGAAGATGTCGATCACCAGTCCGATGATGAACAGACAAAGTCCGAAGAGATACAAGTTCTTCGTCTTGACTCTTCGGATCAAAAACGCCGTCAGCGGCATGACGATCCCCATTGCCAGGGAATACCCGCTTACCAGCCACTGCACCGTGGTCTCCGTAATGTTTAAATCTGTTGTGATCGTGGCCAGAGCCGTGTTGAGTGCCGTCTGTAAGATCGACGCCGCACAGCACGAGATTACCACATTGAGAAAGATCAGATTCCTTTTGCGATCCGGCAAGCTTTCCGCCATTGCCATTTTAACTCATCTTCTTCCTAAAAAATGGATTTCTTTATTTTTTGCCTGTTTTGTTCCCTTTGGTCGATTCGGGACTCGTCCTTCGCACATAGGCCACGGCCGACTTCCGCGGGTCGTCGGATGAGATCATCTCGAGCTCCACGCCGTCCAAGTCGCGGATAAATTCGCTGAACTTCCGGTAGCGCCCGTAATTGCGCTCGTCAAAGTCCGGAAAACGCTTGGAAAGCAGCCGTCCCAGATCGGCGAGCAGCATCCGTCCGTCCTCGTCGGAATTTTTGTCCAGAATGTCAAAGATGGCTTTCCGGATCCGGGAAAGCTTCGTGATGGACGAAGTCTCCGCCTGTGCTTCCTCTTCTCCGGAGGAGGAATCCTCACTCTGGCTCTGCTCCTGCTCTTCTTCCGTGAGCGTATTCTGAAAGAGGACATCGAGCGCCTTAAAGGTGTCACAGGACTGGATAAACGAATACGGCGTCTTGGACTCTCCCATGCCGACCACGGTCTTTCCCGCCTCGCGAAGCCGCATGGCCAGCCGCGTAAAGTCGCTGTCGGATGTCGCCAGGATAAAGCCGTCCGCCTCGTCCGTGTACAGGATGTCCATCGCGTCGATGATCATCGAAGAGTCGGATGAATTTTTCCCCGTCGTATAGGAAAATTGCTGGATGGGAATGATGGAATAGGTAAGAAGGCGTTTTTTCCAGTTCTTCTTCTGGTTGTCCGTCCAGTCCCCGTACGCCCGGCGGATGCTGAGCGTACCGTAGGCCTTCGCCTCGTTTACCATCACGTCCAGGTATTTCGGGGAGATGTTGTCCACGTCGATCAACAGGGCAAATCGCTTCTCTTCTGCCATAGTCTGTCCTCCGTGCCGCTCCGGCCGGTTATATGAATTTTACGGCCGTGCCGTACGCGATGACCTCCGCGGCGTCCTGCGCAACGGAGGAGGAGGCATAGCGCATGCTGATGATCGCGTCCGCGCCCATTCTCTCAGCCTCGGCGACCATGCGCTGGGTCGCCTCTTCCCGCGACTGGTTCATCATTTCAGTAAACTTTTTCAACTCTCCGCCGACCATCTGTTTGAAGCCCTGGCCGATGTCGGTCCCGACATGGCGGCTTAAGATCATGTTGCCCTTGACAACGCCAAGGATCTCTACTTCTTTTCCGGTAATATAATTTGTCGTTGCAAGTAACATCGCGTTTCCCTCCTTGAATCGTTTTGCTCCGAGCGTTCATCTCGGGAACTTCGTTCATAAACTATACATAAACTCACACTGTGCAATATTATAACACACTCCCCAAAAAAGTAAAACCACCAATTTCGGATTCCGGCCCAACGGCGCGGGGAAGAAACCCGGCCGGCAAAACACGGCGCACTTTCATCTTGCAAGGGGTGGCGGGCACGGGGTATAATCGAGGAAGGAGGAATACTATGAGTACATACACCACACAGATGGATGCCGCCAGAAAGGGCATCCTTACCCCGCAGATGCGGACCGTTGCCGAAAAGGAACACATGGATGCCGAAAAGCTGATGTCCCTTCTCGCGGAGGGCAAAGTCGCCATCCCGGCCAACCGGCTGCACACCTGCCTGGATCCCGAGGGGGTCGGCAGCATGCTGCGCACAAAGATCAACGTGAACCTCGGCATCTCCCGGGACTGCAGGGATTATGACATCGAAATGGAAAAGGTGCAAAGCGCCATTGATCTCGGAGCGGAAGCGATCATGGACCTCTCCTGCCACGGCGATACCCAGCCGTTTCGAAAGAAGCTCACCGCCGAGTGTCCGGCCCTGATTGGCACGGTGCCGGTCTATGACAGTGTCATCCACTACCAGCGGGATCTGGGCACACTCTCCGCGCGGGACTTTGTGGAGGTCGTGCGTCTCCACGCCGAGGACGGCGTCGACTTTGTGACGCTCCACTGCGGGATTACGCGAAAGACGATCGAACAGATCCGGGAACAAGGCCGGAAGATGAATATCGTAAGCCGCGGCGGCAGCCTCGTCTTTGCCTGGATGAGCATGACCGGGGAGGAAAACCCGTTCTATGAATATTACGATGAGATTCTGGATATCTGTGAAGAATACGATGTGACGATCTCTCTGGGCGACGCCTGCCGGCCCGGGTGTCTCGCGGACGCCACGGATGTCTGCCAGATCGAGGAGCTCATCCGGATCGGCGAGCTGACCCGGCGCGCCTGGGACCACAACGTGCAGGTCCTGGTGGAAGGCCCGGGGCATGTGCCGCTCGATCAGATCGCGGCCAATATGAAAGTGCAGGAGGCCCTCTGTCTGGGCGCCCCGTTCTATGTGCTGGGGCCGCTCGTCACGGACATCGCGCCCGGCTATGACCACATCACCGCCGCCATCGGCGGGGCCGTCGCCGCCGCGAACGGCGCGGCGTTCCTGTGCTATGTCACGCCGGCGGAACATCTGGCGCTTCCGGATGTCGAGGATGTGCGGCAGGGGATCATCGCGTCCAAGATCGCGGCCCACGCGGCGGATATCGCGAAGGGCATCCCCCACGCGAGGGACTTAGACGACGCGATGGCCGAGGCCCGGAGGAATCTCGACTGGGACGCGCAGTTTGCCTGCGCGCTCGATCCGGAGACGGCACGGGCAATCCGGGAGTCGCGGGCGCCGGAGGACGACCACAGCGATACATGCTCGATGTGCGGGAAGTTCTGCGCGGTAAGAAGTATGAATAAGGCGCTGTCCGGGGAGGAAATCGATATCTTATAAAAAAAATTTCCGAGCATCTGCTCGGAAATTTTTTATCTCTTCGAAAACTGCGGCGCGCGTCTCGCGGATTTCAATCCATACTTCTTCCGCTCCTTCATACGAGGGTCTCTCGTTAAATACCCCGCTTTCTTGAGCGCCGGACGGTACTCCTCGTCTACGGTCAGCAGCGCGCGGGCGATGCCGTGGCGGATGGCCCCGGCCTGTCCGGTGTAGCCGCCGCCCTTGACGTTGACCATCACATCAAACCGGTCGGATGTATCCGTGGCGACAAACGGCTGGCGAACGATGATCTTTAACGTCTCAAAGCCAAAGTAGTCATCGATGTCACGCTTGTTAACCGTGATCTTGCCGGTGCCGGGTTTTAAATAAACGCGGGCAACGGATTTTTTTCTTCTGCCTGTTCCGTAAAACGTGTTTTCTGCCATGTACTCTCCTTCCTCCCGATCAGAATGTTAAGGCTTCCGGCTGCTGTGCCGCGTGCTTGTGCTCCGGCCCGGCGTAGACGAACAGCTTCCTGTACATCTGTCTGCCCAGAGGTCCCTTCGGGAGCATTCCTTTGACCGCGTGCTCGACTACCCGCTCGGGGTGTTTGGCGAGCATTTCCTTTAAATTCGTCTCTTTCATTCCACCGACATATTCGGAATGATGATAATATTTTTTCTGGTTCATCTTATCTCCGGTCACGTTGACCTTGTCCGCGTTGACCACGATCACGTAATCGCCGGTATCGACGTGCGGCGTGTACATCGGTTTGTGCTTTCCCCGCAGGATCTTGGCGACCTCACTGGTCATGCGGCCCAGCGTGTACTGCGAAGCGTCGACGACATACCATTTCCGTTCGATGTCTTCCGCTTTCGGCATATATGTATCCATGAGTTTTCCTCCTAAAAACGTACTTTGTCAGACTTAGGTATTATAGTACAACCGTCTTTTGGTGTCAACCGATTTTTGCGATTTTTCGCTATTTTTCGGCATTTTTCGTCATTCTTCGTAAGAAATCCCCGCAAGAGTGAGCCCTTTTGCCGGCGCGGTCGGCCCGGCCGCGTTCCGGTCACGCGCCAGGAGAATCTCTTTCATGTCCTCCGGCGCGCGCTGTCCCCGGCCGATTTCCAGCAGCGTACCTACGAGGATCCGCACCATATTGTAGAGGAATCCGCTCCCGGATATCCGGATCGAGATAAGGCCGTCCTCCTCCGAGATTTTGCAGGAATACACCGTGCGCACGGTGCTCTTCCCCACCTCCGCTCCGGAGGCGCAAAAGCTCGCGAAATCGTGTTCTCCGACCACATAGGACGCCGCCTGCCGCATCGCGTCAAGATCCAGCGGCGTGTGGGTAAAGTAGGTGTCGACCCGCTCCGTCGGCAGGGCGACCGGACGGTTTAAGATCCGATATTCATAGGTCTTTGTGCTCTCGCGCTTCCGCGGATGCCAGTCGGGGTCCACCTCGCATGAGGACTGTACCACGATGTCCTCGGGCAGGCCCATGTTGACGGCAAAGCAGATCTTCTCCGGCGGGATCCGCGTCCCGGTGTCAAAGACACACACGTTGCCGCGCGCATGCACGCCCGCGTCCGTCCGGCTCGCGCCGATGACATGGATGTCCTCCCCGAGCAGATGGGAAAGCGCCTTGTTCAACTCTTCCTCGATCGTCGGACCGTTGTTCTGGATCTGCCAACCGCAGTAGTTGGTTCCGTCGTAGGCGACGATGAGCTTGATTCGTTTCATATTTACCTCCACTACGCGGCGACGGCGGTCACCACGTGGATCACGATCACCGCCGCGAAGAACACCAGCGTGAGCGCGTAGCCGATATAGTCCCTGTTTTCATACCGAAGCGGATACATCTTTGTGCGCCCCTCCCCGCCGCGATAGCACCGCGCCTCCATCGCGAGCGACAAATCGTTTGCCCGCCGGAACGCGGATACAAACAGCGGCACGATGATCGGCACAAGCCCGCGCACGCGGTGGAACGGTCCGCCTTCATCGAAGTCGGCGCCCCGCGCGAGCTGGGCTTTTTTGACTTTTTCCGCCTCCTCACCGAGGATCGGGACAAAGCGCAGCGCGATGGACATCATAAGCGCGATCTCCGACACCGGAACGCCGATCCGGTGAAGCGGCCACAACGCGCGCTCCATGCCGTCCGTCAGGCGGTTCGGCGACGTGGTGAGCGTCATGACGGAGGCACCGACCACGATCAGGATGAGCCGCAGCGTATAGTAGACCGTGTTGTGAACGCCCGTCGAGGTGATCGAGATAACGCCCCACTGAAAATAGGGTATGCCCGCCTGCGTGAAAAACAGGTTGCAGACGATGGTGATCGCGATGAGGATCCAGATGGCGCGCACGCCCTTCAACATCATGACAGGCGGCACCCGGCTCACGCCGATCACGACGACGAGCACGCCGATCACGACCACCCAGCCGACGATCCCGTTGACCAAAAATAAGGATATGATATAAAGAATTGTCGCGGCGATCTTCACACGCGGGTCCAGCCGATGGATGACGGTGTCCGCGGGATAGAACTGCCCCAACGTAATGTTCGCTAACATAGCTCCTCCACCGCTTTCTCTGCCTGTTCCACCGTGGTGACGGCCAGATCCGCCGGATATCCCTTCGCGCGCAGATCCGCCATCAGGTAGGTCACTTCCGGCACCGCGAGCGAAGCCTCCTCCAGTTCCCGCGCGTGGGAGAACACCTCGGCCGGGGTGCCCTCCATCCGGACCTCCCCTTCCCGCAGGACCACGATCCGTTCCGCCAGTTCCGCTATGTCCTCCATATTGTGGGAGATGAGGAGTACCGTGATGCCCCGCGTCTCCCGCAGACGGCGGATGATGGAAAACAGTTCTTCCCTGCCCTCCGGGTCGAGTCCCGCCGTCGGTTCGTCCAGAACCAGCACGGACGGCTCCATGGCCAGCACGCCCGCAATGGCGGCGCGCCGCTGTTCCCCGCCGGACAGATCAAACGGGGACATTTCTTCGTATTCTTCGGAAAGCCCGACCAGACGCAGTGCCTCCTGCGCGCGTTTTTCTGCCTTTTTTTCGTTAAGCCCCAGATTTTTCGGGCCGAAAGCCACATCCCGCAGCACAGTCGTCTCGAACAGTTGGGACTCCGCAAACTGGAAGACCAGCCCGACCTCGCCGCGCAGGTGCCCTTTCGGAAGTTCCCGCCCTTTAAATGTAACGGTTCCCGCGTCTGGTTTTAACAACCCGTTCAACATCTGAATGAGGGTGGATTTTCCGGATCCGGTCGGTCCGATCAGCCCGACGGTCTCCCCCTGCCGGAGTGTAAAATTTACATTCTTAAGCGCCCGGGTCTCGTAGACCGTGCCGGGCGAGTAGGTGTAGGAGACGCGCTTCAAACGAAGGAGTTCGCCGCGCGCGGCGGCCTCCCCGCCCGTCTCCTCATAGGCGGCAGGCACGCTGCCGACCGTCCTCGCCTCATCCTGTCCCCGGTCAGAAGCAGGTGTTCCGGAAACCGTTTCTTCCGGGATCCCCGGCCCACCGGCACGCGCATCCCCGCGAAAAGAATGGATCGTCTGCGCGGCCCGGGGCGAGCGCAGACACGCGCCAAGCGCCTCCACCAACTGCGCGCGTGTCAGGATGCCCTTCGGAATCGGGAGTCCGTCCCGCCGCAGCGCCCCGGCCAGCTGTCCGATCGGCGGCATGGAAAGGCCGTGCTCCAACAGCTCTTCCTCCCGGGAGAAGACTTCGCGCGGGGTGCCCTGCAGGGCGATTTTCCCTTCATCCAATACATACACATAGTCCGCTCCGGCGGCCTCCTCCATAAAGTGTGTGATGAGCAGGACCGTCACGCCCGCTTCGCGGTGGAGCCGGTGTGCCGTCTCCATCACCTCCGCGCGTCCGCCCGGATCGAGCATGGCGGTTGCCTCGTCCATGAGAATGCATTGGGGCTGCATGGCAATCACGCCGGCCACGGCCACCCGCTGCTTTTGCCCGCCGGAGAGGCGGTTCGGCGAGTGGCGCCGATAGTCGCTCATCTCCACGGTCCTCAGGCTGTCGGCCACCCGGTTTCGGATCTTCTCCGTCGGAAGGCCCAGATTCTCCGGCCCGAAGGCCACGTCCTCCTCCACAACGCCGGCCACGATCTGGTTGTCGGGATTTTGAAAGATCATCCCCGCGGCGCGGCGGATATCCCACACCGCGTCCGCGTCGCGCGCGTCTTTTCCATCCACAAAAAGCGTCCCCTCCGTGGGGGTGAGGAGCGCGTTTAAGTGACGGGCAAAGGTGGATTTCCCGGAACCGTTTTTCCCCAGGATGGCGATAAACTGGCCGGACTGCACGGAGAGGTCGATCCCGTCCAACGCCCAGACTGCTCCCGTCATCTGCCCTTCCTCGTCTCTTCGCACAAAGCGGTGTGTTACGTTTGTCGCTTCGATAAATGCCATATGTCCCGTCCTGTTTCCGTGAAATACAGAGGCTGCTCCGTCCCGAGCAGCCCCGTTTTGATCCTGTTCTTTTCCTGTCTGTTTTTCCGATCCGTTAATACGATCCGATCACCGCATAGATCTGGTCCAGGCTCTGGCTGGCGATCGCGCTGTATATGGCGGACTGCGCCGCCTCATTGCTGGTTGACACGCCGATCTCGTAGACCGCCGGCGTCATCTGGTAGGTGGTAAAGTTGAACTCCTCACGGCTCTCTTCCACGCCGTCCACCGTCACGATCTTCCACAGCTTTGCCACCACGCCGGCATGCGCGCTCTGTACCGCTTCGACCGTTCCGAAATCGGCGGTGGAAGCCCGGTATTCCGTCGCGGTCGGCTCCGTCGTCTCTACCGTCTCACTCTCAAACGAGACGGACCGGTTGGCCGGCCGCGTCTCATGGCCGTAAACGGTAAAACTGATCGTGGCCCCGTCCGTATATCCCTCAATGTAGATCGGCGCGTCCGTATTGTTGGTAAACTTTAAGTCCTTGATCCCCTCGGCGATCGCCGCGTCATCGGACGGCTCCACGTAGGATACCGTCATAGAGTGGCCGTGCCTCTCATCAATCTGAAGCTCCGCGCGGATCAGCGCGTTGTATAACGTCGTGGATACCTGGCAGATGCCGCCGCCGTACGTGTCCACGGTGGCCCCGCTCTCATAGGAGGGCGCTTCTTCATAGCCGTGCTCCGCGTCAAACGGTGTGACCGCGTTCACAACCGAGAATGTCTCACCCGGATAGACCACGCTCCCGTCGATCAGCGAGGCACCTGTCTTGATGTTCGTCTTGCGGGCGGTGCCGGACGAAGAATAGTCGGTGCTGAACTTGCCGAGGACATCCTGCACCAGCGCGAGTTCCTCCTCACTTCCCTTTGGCTCTGTCTCGTCCACGGACAGTACGATGGTCGGATTCTCCTCCCATCCCTGGGAGAAAGCGGACAGGATGATGTCCACGGATTCGTCTATATCGACGGCCTGGCCGACCTCTCCCTCCGTGACGACAAACGTGCCGTCTTCACGGGTCAGGCCGTAGTCAACGGCATCGCGGTTCAGTTCGGATGCATGCTCTTCCAGATAGGAGCGCACCTGCTCTTCATCCGCCGTCAAAACGAGCGGCAGCACTTTCTCCTCCATTTCCAGATCTTTCTGCTCCTTGTAGCGCTTGAGCAGATTTCCCGTCTGACCGTAATCCACCGCGTCCGAAACCGTGGCTGCGATGTCCTCCGTAAATCCGAGCTCCGACACCGTAGCGCCTATGGCCTCGTCGCCGGCGGAGAGCATCACGGTCTGTTCGCCGAGCGAATCCACATAGCTGCGGATGGCCTGCTCCGCCTGCTCCGCGGTCATGCCACCCACCGCCACGTCACCGATGTAGATCCCGTTCGGGATCGTGCGCGTGTCGGTCTCGGCTTCCCCCGCGTCGGTGTCGTCGACCTCTTCGGCTGTATCGACTTCTTCGGCTGTATCGACTTCTTCGGCTGTGTCGAGCTCTTCGGTCTCTTGTTTTTCTTCTTCCGTTACTTCCCGGCCCATTGCCGTCGCCAACACGAATGTCGCGACCAGCGCCGCGATCACCACGATGCAGATGATCGACACGATCAGGCGTCTTCTTTTCGACCGTTTATACATGTATGCTTCTTTTCTCCTATCGCGAAAAGCCTTGTATTTACAGGCTTTTTTCGGGTTTTATCTCTGTGCGGACCCATGAGCCCATATTTAAATTTATTGTAAAATAAATAGGGAAAGGAATCAAGGGGATTTTTGAAAAAATTGCGACTCGCGCCGATTATTTTGGAACGGTTCCGCGAAGGATGCACAAACCCGGCGAATAGTGTATAATGAAATCGATTTCGGGGAGGATCGCGTATGGCAGAGCAGGAAAACGAGCCGGGCATCCGGCGCGCAGACATCTACAATATTAACTTCTATGAAAAGCTGCCGTTCTATGGGAGCTATAAGGGGATGCACTACCGTATCGCGAAGATCGAAGACGGCGCGGAGACGCCGGGCGGACTCTTCGACGAAGAGGCCGGCAAGGCACCCGGACAGAACGGCGGGCGGCAGCTGTGCGTCACCACCTGGCCCGGGCCGTACAACTACGAGACGACCGAGGAGAGCCTGAAAGTAAACGCGCTGTTCGCGTACAGCAACAAAGGGCTCAATGACGTCGCGGACTATTTAAATCAGTATTACAGGGAACATTTTTCCGTCTGAATGATGCAAAAAAACAGCACCCTGTTTGGCCAAAGTGCTGTTCCGCAACGGAAAGCGGCTGATGGGAATCGAACCCACATTACCAGCTTGGGAAGCTGGAGTTTTGCCACTAAACTACAGCCGCTTGCGAGATAAATTCTATCCCATTTGTATAGACGTGTCAAGAAGGGAGAATCCTCATGGGAAAGAGAATAAAATCCTTTTTTCAAAAACTGTTTCGCCGGTCCGACGCGGCGGACGATCCTGCCGGGGGCTATTCCGGCGACAGCGGGGAGGCCTTCCTGACGCAGGACGAAGCCACGGAGGACCTCTCGACTTCCGAGGACGCGGGGGAGTTTATCCTGCCGGAAGAGGTCGAGGAAGCGATCGAAAAAGAGAATGCCGACAAGAAGAAAAAAGACAAGAAAAAAGACGGCAAAAAGGATTCCTCCGACAAGGGAAAAAAGAAGAAAAAAAAGAAGAAGTCGTCCGCCGAGAAGATCAAGGAGCAGCTGTACTCCTGTTACGACAACCGCGAACTGTCATGGCTGAAATTCAACACACGCGTGCTGGAGGAGGCGGAGGACGCAGGCAATCCCTTCTGCGAGCGCCTGTCTTTTGCTTCCATCTTTCAGACCAATCTGGACGAGTTTTTCCGTGTCCGGGTCGGCTCGCTCCATGACCAAAGGCTGGTCTCCGAGGAGATCCGCGACAACAAGACGAATATGACCTGCCGGGAACAGATCCGGGCCATCTGCCAGCAGACCCGCCTTCTCACCCAGCGGAGGGACGCCGCGTATGACGATCTGAAGGAAGGGTTGCTGTCCTACGATGTGGAGATCCTCGAATTTGACGAGATGGACGAGCAGGACGTCGCGTTTTTGGAAGTGTACTTCGAGAACGCGGTGCGGCCCCTGCTCTCGCCGCAGATCGTGGGGCGCAAGCAGCCGTTCCCGTTTTTAAACAACCGCGACATCTACGCGTTTGCCGTGCTTTCGCGAAACGATAAAGAGCGGATCGGCATCATCCCGTGCAACCCGGATGTGTGCCCGCGCCTCGTCCGCATTCCGCACCACAAGAACCGCTATGTGCTCCTCGAGGATCTGATCCTGCAGTACGCGGAACGGGTCTTTGATCAGTACGAGGTCAAAAGCAAGTCACTCATCCGCATGCTGCGCAACGCGGACATCGATCCGGATGAGGATATGTATGATGACGACGCGGACTTCCGCAAGATCATGGAGCAGCTGGTCAACCGCCGGCGGCGGCTGAGCCCCATCAAACTGGAATATCTGGGCGAACTGGACGATGACGTGCTCGCCCGCCTGTGTGAGAATCTGAAGATTAAAAAGCGCTATGTGTTCCACTGCAACTCTCCGCTGGACCTGTCGTTTTTCGACGAGATCCGGGACCTGCTGCGCGGCAGAAAGGAGCTGTTTTTTGACCGGGTCACGCCGCAGATGCCCTTGGGTATCGATCCGGAGAAGGGGATGCTGCCGCAGATCCGCGAGAAGGACCGGCTCCTGTTTTTCCCCTATGACAGCATGGAGCCGTTCCTGCGAATGTTGATGGAGGCCGCAGAAGATCCGGAGGTGATCTCGGTAAAGGTGACGCTCTATCGCATGGCCCCGCACAGCAAAGTGGTGGAGGCATTGATCTGCGCGGCGGAAAACGGCAAAGAAGTGGACGTCCTCGTGGAACTCCGGGCCCGTTTTGACGAGGAGAACAACATCGACTGGTCCCGGCGCTTAGAGGAGGCCGGCTGCCGGATCCTCTATGGTCTGGACAACCTGAAAGTGCACTCGAAGATCTGTCTCGTCACAACGCGCGGCGACGAGGGACATATCTTTTACTATACACAGATCGGAACGGGCAATTACAACGAGGAGACCGCCCTCACCTATACCGACTTCTCCCTGCTGACCGCCGATCAGGAGCTCGGCCGGGAGGTGAACGATGTCTTTACAAAGCTGTATCTCGGCGAAGTGGTGACCGAAGCGCGCGAACTGCTCGTCGCGCCGCAGTGCTTTTCCCAACCGATCCAGGCAAAGATCGACGCGCAGATCGCGCGGGCGTGGGAGGGAAAGGATGCTTATCTCGGCTTTAAGATGAACTCCCTGACCGACAAGCCGCTCATCGACAAGCTGATCGAGGCTTCGGTGGCCGGCGTGCGGGTCGAGCTCATCGTCCGCGGGGCCTGCTGCCTGATCGCCGGTGTGCCCGGCCTTACGGAAAACATTGAGATCCACAGCATCGTCGGACAGTTTCTCGAGCACTCCCGGTTTTACATTTTCGGGAAAGAAGATCCGGAGATATTTATCTCCTCCGCAGACTTTATGACACGCAATACACCCCACCGCGTGGAGGTGGCGGCGCCGGTATTCGACCCGGAGATCCGGGCGTCCCTGCTGCGTATTTTTGATACTCTTTGGAAAGATAACGTGAAGGCGCGTATGCAGCTGGCAGACGGCCGGTACGTGCATGTTATCGTCGGGAAGAAACGTGTCTCGGCGCAGACTCTCTTTTGGTCGCCCGAGTATCGTTAGAATGAGAAGAACAGCTGTCACAGGAGGAGCAGCTGTCCGACTCTTTGCAAGCGGAGCAACCGCTACAGCTACCACCGCAGCTGCAACTGCCTGTATGTCGGACTTGCGATCGAATAGTGTACCACACAGCCAGCCCGACGAGGGCAAATACAATGATTGCAATGATAACTGTAGCCATGGCTATCTCCTGCTTTAGCGAAGATTTGTAAAGTTACTTGGAGGTAGGTATCGCAAAACGAATGGGTTGCACTCGTCATTACGCCATTACTTGTTCCGGCTTTTTCGCGTACGGGTTTCGGCGGAACAGCATGTAAACGATGAACGCCATCATGCACAGCGCGATGATAAATCCGACCGGATGCAGTTCGCCCGAAGTCGCGCAGCCCACCTGATAGACGATGACTGCGATCGCATAGGCAAACAGGCACTGGTATCCGATCGCGGCCCAGAACCAACGCGTGTTGTTCATCTCCCTGCGGATCGCGCCCATAGACGCGAAGCACGGCGCGCACAGCAGGTTAAAGATCAGGAAGGAATACCCGGCCAGCGGCGTGTAGGCCGCCCGCACGGCGTTCCACACTTCCACCCCGTCTTCCGCGACTTCTTCGAAGCCGCCGTACAAAATCCCGAACGTTCCGACAACATTTTCTTTCGCGATGAGGCCCGTTATGGTAGCAACGGTTGCGCGCCAGTTGCCGAAACCAGCCGGTCGGAAGATGATACAGATCGCGTTTCCGATCGCCGCCAGAATGGAGTCGTCCGCGTCTTCCACCATGCCAAAGCCGGCACCCGTCATACCGAATCCCTGCAGGAACCAGATGAGAACGGTCGCTGCCAGAATGATCGTCCCGGCGCGTTTGATAAAGGTCCACGCCCGCTCCCAGGTGGGACGCAGGATCGCGCCAACCGTCGGGATATGATAAGCCGGAAGCTCCATGACAAACGGAGTCGGCTCGCCTGCGAACGGCTTTGTCTTTTTTAACATGATGCCGGAGATCACGATGGCCGCGATCCCGACAAAGTACGCGGATACCGAGATCAGCGCGTTATGCGAAGAGAACAGCGCGCCCGCGATGAGCGCGATGATCGGCATCTTGGCGCTGCACGGAATAAACGTGGTCGTCATGACCGTCATGCGGCGGTCGTTCTCGCTCTCAATCGTACGGGAAGCCATGATGCCGGGTACGCCGCAGCCGGCGCCGATCAGCATCGGGATAAACGACTTTCCGGATAATCCGAACCGACGGAAGATCCGATCCAGCACGAAGGCGACACGCGCCATGTATCCGATATTTTCCAAAATGGACAGCATAAAGAACAGGAGGATCATCTGCGGCAGGAAGCCGATCACGGCTCCGACACCGGCCAGGATGCCGTCATTGACCAGACCGGTGAGCCACGGCGCGGCCCCGACCGCGTCCATGCCGCCCTGTACGGCGCCGATGATCCACTCGCCGAAGAGCACATCGTTGACCCAGTCGACCAGGAAGCTTCCGAGCGGTCCCATGGCCACCCAGAACACGCAGAACATGACGCCCGCAAAGATCGGCAGGCTCGCGATCCGGTTCGTCACCACGCGGTCGATCCGGTCGGAGACCGTCATGTCATGCAGATCGGCGTTTCGTTGCACCGTACTCTCACAGAGCTTGCTGATGTAGGTATATCTCTGATTTGTGATGATGCTCTCGGCGTCATCATCCATCTCGTCCTCGCAGTCCTTGATGTGCTGCTCGATGTGATCCATCAGATCCTGCGGCAGAGCGAGCTGTTCGATCACTTTGCTGTCACGCTCAAACAGTTTGATCGCGTACCAGCGGAGGTTCTCTTCCGAGACCTTATCCTGAATGGATTCCTCGATGTGTGCCAGCGCGTGCTCCACGCTGCCGTTAAATATATGCAGCGGCTCCTGGGGCTTGCGCTCCTGCGCTTCCCGGACCGCCTCCTCCGCCGCGTCGAAACCGCCCTCACCCCGCAGGGCGCTGATCTCGATCACCGCGCAGTGCATCTCCTGCGCGATCTTTTCCACGTCGATCCTGTCGCCGTTCTTGCGGACGACATCGATCATGTTGACCGCGATGACCACGGGAATGTCCAGCTCCATCAGCTGCGTCGTCAGGTACAGGTTGCGCTCAAAGTTGGTGCCGTCCACGATATTTAAGATGGCATCCGGGCGCTCGTTCACCAGGTAGTTTCTGGATACGACCTCTTCCATGGTATAGGGGGACAGGGAATAAATCCCGGGCAGGTCCTGAATGATGACCTCGCCCCCGTGTCCTTTTAATTTTCCTTCTTTTTTCTCAACGGTAACACCGGGCCAGTTTCCCACGTACTGGGAGCTTCCGGTCAGCTGATTGAACAGGGTTGTCTTTCCGCTGTTCGGATTTCCCGCGAGTGCGATTGTAATGCTCATAACTTATTTCCTCTCACTCTTTTGTCTTTTCCTATTCCACTTCGATCATCTCGGCGTCCGCCTTGCGGATGCTCAGTTCGTAGCCGCGCACGTTCAACTCGATCGGGTCACCCAGCGGCGCTACCTTTCGGACCAGGACCTCCACGCCTTTCGTTAAGCCCATGTCCATGATCCGGCGCTTTGTCGGCCCCTCGCCGTGGAGGCGCTTGATCACCGCTGTCTCGTTCACCTGTACATCTCTCAGTGTCTTCATAAAGATTCCTTCCTTTACTATGCGCCGAGCGTTCATCTCGGGAACTACGTTCCCCACTGCCTGTGCGCTTTCACACTAAGCTCGGCAAGCCTCGCCAAGTGTTCAATGTGTCGATGTTCGTTGCACTCACATCGGCCTCTTCTGTAACACACATCCGTCTGCAAGCAGCCGCTGTGTGTTACATCATCGGCCACGCTCGTCGCTTATGCGTTCAGATCATAATCCGGTTGGCCATGGTCTTGTCCAGCGCCACGCGGCTTTCCTTCACCTGCACGATCAGGTTGCCACCCATCTCGTTCACGATCTTGACCGGCTCTTCGATGACCAGCCCCATCTCTGCCAGATGCTGCCTTACATCATCTTTTCCCGTGATCTTTTTGATTACTACGATTTCTCCCGTTCGGGCCATGGATAACGGCATCATGAGTACCTCCGTGTGGGTTAGAAAAAAATAATTCCATGTAAAAAGAGCCATCGCTTGTTAGCGCTCCCTAACTGAATCCATGCGCAGTTTACCACGACTAACTAGAGTTGTCAACCCCTTACTTGGGAAGTTCAGGAAAAAGCAAGAAAAAAGAAGGCCGTTTAAGCCTTCCTTACAAAATATCACCCCGGATCTCCCGCTCACCCCTCAAAGGTACGGATCCGATAGTGGATGCCGCGCTCCGCGCAGATCTGCCGGCATGCCTCCTCCTCCTCGCGCGTGATCGTGGTCTCTACCGTGGTCATCACGACCTTCCCGACGTGGCGCGCGCAGCGCTCTGCGAAGTCCAGCACGGCCTCAAACGAGCCCTCGCCGAACCGGCTGCGCGTCAGTTCCAGATAGCGCGCGGGGTCCGGTGTGTTCAGGCTGATGGAGACCGTGTCGATCCGTCCCTCGAACTCCGGCGTGATGTCGCGCTCCCAGATGAGATTGCCGAGCCCGTTTGTGTTTAAGCGCACGGGCATCGCATAGGTCTCTTTCACGTAGTCCGCGACCGGCAGCAGAACCGGCAGCGCCTCCGTCGGCTCCCCGAACCCGCAGAACACGACCTCGTCATACGCGCGCATGTCCTGCTCCGCAAACGCCGCGATTACTTCCTCCGCGGTCGGCTCCCGCTCCAGCCACAGGCTGTCCGACTCCCCGACCCGGTCGGTATTTTGCCGCAGGCAGAACGTGCAGGCGCACGGACACTTGTTCGTGAGATTCACGTACAGATTATTGTGGACCTTGTAGAGAATTTCCATTTCATTTCTCCATTAAACTTAGCGGGCTGCGCAGCCCCCTATATTAACCTTGAAAGGTGTTCTTCAAAGCATACCCCATCTGTAAGGGGGATTTCCTTTTCGATGGAGCTTATGATACAGCGCTTGATAAACAGCGATGCCTTCCGCACGGAGTCCTCAAACGGCACGCCGTTCACCGCGTCCGCCGCGAGGATCGCCGCGAAGATGTCCCCGGTCCCGGAGCGGGAGGGCCCGATCTGATGCGTGCGCCGCATCTTCACCGGCTGTCCTTTTTCGTAACAGAGGTTCGCCAGAAAGCTCCCCTGCGGGATCCCGGTCACCGCGATCTTCTCCGGCCCCATCGCTGAGAGCGCTTCGGCCATTTCCGTGATCTCGGCCACGCGCCACTTCTCTTTGTACGGCGTGTCTGTCAGGATACAGGCCTCCGTCAGGTTCGGCGTCAGAATATCCGCGTACCGCACGAGTTTTTTCATCTCCCGGCACATCTGCGGCGTGTATGTGGGATATGGTTTTCCATAATCCCCCATCACCGGATCGATCAAAACGATCGTGCCCGGATCCGTAAACTCCTTTAAAAAATCCGCCACGAGCGAGATCCGCTTCTTCGAACCCAGAAACCCGGTGCAGATCCCGTCAAAGCGCAGGCCCAGCGTCTTCCACTCGGCCACATAGGACTCCATCCGCGAGGTGTAGTCCTCAAAAAAATAGCTCTCAAATCCGGTATGATTGGATAAAATAGCCGTCGGAACGGGACAGCACTGGATCTTCATGGCCGAGATGATCGGCATGGCCACGGCGAGAGAACAGCGTCCGAACCCGGACAGATCGTTGACCACCGCGATTTTTTTCTGATTGTTGTGTGCGTCCATGGGAGTTCCTCGCAATCGGTGCTATGCCTCCTGCCGCTTTGTCCTCTTAAAGATGCCCTTCCACGTAGGCGGATAGAGAAGCATGAGCAGCGGGAACAGTTCGAGCCTGCCCGCGATCATGTCAAACATCAGCACAAACTTGTTGAAGCCCGTAAAGAAGTCGTAACCCTGCGACGGGCCGACCATGCCCAGGCCGGGTCCGATGTTGTTGACGGACGCGAGTACCGCCGAAAAGTTCGTGATCATGTCGTGGTCTTCAAACGACAGACAGATGATCGAGGCCACAAAAAGGACGATGTACGCGATCAGGAAAACCGCCACCCCGCGGACGACCTCCGGCTCCACCACCTTGCCGTTCATTTTAATCGTCTTGACCCGCTTCGGGAACAGGTAGGACCCGAATTCCCGAACCATGGATTTCACCAGGATGATAATACGCGACACCTTGATCCCGCCGCCGGTGCTGCCCGCGCAGGCACCGATAAACATGAGCAATACAAGAACCAGGCGCGAAAACTCCGGCCAGGCGTCGAAGTCCGTCGTCGCGAAGCCGGTCGTCGTCATGATCGAACTCACCTGGAACGCGACGGTCCGAAGGTTGTCCCCGAACGCCAGCGACACGTTGTAGACATTGATCATGACCACGACGACCGAGGCCACGATGATCCCCAGATAGACCTTCACTTCGTCCATGCGCGCCGCCTGCCGCCACTTTCTGAACAGGAGAAGATAATAGAAGGTAAAACTGACCCCAAAGGCGATCATAAAGGCGGTGACCACCCACTGGATGTAGGCGGAGCAGTCCGTCAGGCTGGAGTTTCTTATGGAAAAACCGCCGGTACCGGCCGTGGCGAACGCGGTGTTAAACGCCTCAAACACCGACATATGCCCCGCGACCAGGAACACGACCATGAGCAGTGTCATTACGATGTAGATAAGATACAGGATCCGCGCGGAACGCATGGCTTTCGGAACCAGCTTTCCCACGGAAGGCCCCGAGCTCTCCGCCCGCATCAGGTTCATATTGGAGCCGCCGGCCATCCGGATCACGGCCAGCAAAAGGACCAGTACGCCCATACCGCCGATCCAGTGCGTGAACGACCGCCAGAACAGCATACAGTGCGCGAGCGACTCCACGTCCGACAGAACGCTCGCCCCGGTAGTGGTAAATCCGGACACCGTCTCAAACAGCGCGTTGACAAAGCCCGGAATCTGACCGCTCAGGAAAAACGGAAGACAGCCGATGAAACTCATCACGATCCAGCTGAGCGCCGTGGCGATACACCCCTCGCGCATGGAAAACATCGTGCTCTTCGGTTTAAAACGCGTGATCAAAAATCCCACGAAACAGGCGATGAGGCCGATGAGCAAAAACCAGTAGCCGCACCGCTCCCGATAAATGAGCGCAATGATCCACGGAAGCAGCATAAACGCTCCTTCCACGAAGATGACCCAGCCCAGAATATATCGTATGATCGAGCGGTTCATAATGCACCTGCCTTGTATTTACTACGCAAGAATGTCGTCTAATTCCGTCAGGTTCTCATCCGTCGACACAACGATCACCGTGTCGCCCGGAAGAATCTCCGTATTGCCGCGCGGGATGATGACCTGCCCACCGCGATTGATGCAGGTGATCAGCACCTGTTCCCGGAGCTTTAACTCCGAAAGCGGCTTGCCTGTCACTCCGGTGTCTTCTCCGACATAAAATTCCACGGCCTCCACCTGCCCGTCGAAGAGCCGCACCAGCGTCTCAATGTCGTTGTGCATCAAGGCCGCTTTGTTCCGCACAAACGTCATGATCGCTTCCGAGGTGAGATATTCGGGGAACACAATGCTGCCCAGATCCAAGTCACGGATCACGGAACTGAATGTGATGCGGTTGACCCGGGTGACCAGTTTGGCGCTTGATACCTTCTTCGCGTACAGGGAGACGAGGATGTTCTCCTCATCGGTATCGGTCAGCGCGACAACCGCCTCGGCCGATGTGATGCCCACTTCGTTTAACTGGTCCACGTTGCCCGCGTCGCCGTTGATCACGACCGCCTGTGGCACATCCACACTCAGCTTCGCGCAGGTTAACGGATCTTTTTCCACGACCGTCACCGCGACACCCGCCTTGACCAGGATCTGCGACAGATAGCAGGCGCAGCGCCCGCCTCCCAACAGGATGGCGTCGCGCACCATATGGGTCTTAAATCCCATATGATTCAAAAAACTCCGCGCTCTTCTCATCTGTGTGATAAAGGCGATCTCGTCTCCGGTCTCCAGCACGAACGAGCCGTCCGGAATGGTCACTTCGTCGCCGCGCCGTACCGCGCAGATCAGGACGGCGTTTAAGAGTTCGTCCTCCAGATCCATGATGCGTTTCCCGACAAGCTGGTTTCCCTCCGGCAGCTTTAAGCTGATCATGTCCGCATGTCCGCCCGCAAAGGAGTCGACGGCCAGCGCGGTGGGGGTAAACAGGATCCGCGCGATGGCCAGGGCCGCCTGCCGGTCCGGATTGATGATCATGGCCATCCCCATCTGCTCCCGCAGGTATTCCGCGTCGTCCACATACTCCGGTGTGCGCACGCGGGCGATCACGTCACAGTGCCCCGCGCGCTTCGCGACCATGCAGCACACCAGATTGAGCTCGTCCGACGCGGTGACGGCGATCAGCACATCCGCCTCCTCCACGCCGGCCTCCTGCTGCACGGCAAAACTCGCGCCGTTTCCGACAAGTCCGGCGACATCGTAATGGTCGGTGATCAGCTGAACCTCCGACGGATTCTGATCGATCACCGTGATGTCATGATTGTCCTCGGTCAGCCGTTCCACCAGAGTGGATCCGACCTTGCCGCAGCCCACGATGATGATCCGCAGTCTTTTTATTCTTTCTCTTTTTTTTCGTTCTGCCATGGCGATTTCTCACCCCCGCTTTCCGTAAAGCTTCATATATAATATATCTATTGTTTAAAAATTGCAATATGGATTATTTTCTCTCGTGTTTTACGGTTTTTTTAGATTTTACTCTTTTTTTCTTTAGATTTCTTTCTTCCTTCTTTTCGAAATTTGACACATTTTGCTCACATTTCTCCCGTAATATAAAACTCGCAACAGGGATATTTTCCTTTTTGTTCCCACTGGTCCGGTCAAAAGGGCCGGATCAGAAGTACATTTTCATAACTCAAATCTCCCTATGTAGAAACAGCAGCTTCCAAAGCTGCTGTTTTTACGTGCGGCGCTTGTCTTTCGTCCCGATCGGATCCCGGCGCCGGTTCATCCGTTTTTCCAGATCTCCACAAAGGCAGCCAGGATCTTGGCCGTCATTCCCCAGATCGTCTCCTCTTTGTACTGATAAAACAGGACTTCCTCCCGGCGCTCCCGCCAGGCGTATTCCCGGCCGCCCTGCACGCGCGCGTAGGGAAAGCCCTCTTCCGGCTCCACCGTAAGACGCGTGTGATACACTTCCGGCGTGTGTTCCAAAAAGAACGCGAGCGGAACCGTAAAGACGCGCTCTACTTCATCGGGGTTAAACGTCCCCTCATAGCCGGACAGCAGGGCCGCGTACGGGTAAACGTACAGCGTACCGCTGACACCGCCGAATACATCCATCAGACCGAGTACCTCGATCCGGTCCCTGTCGATCCGCAGCTCTTCCATCGTCTCCCGGATGGCCGCCTCCTTTGTGGTCTCCCCGTCCTCCAGGCTGCCGCCCGGAAAGCAGAGGTCGCCGGGCTGGCTCCCGATCCCGGCGGAGCGCACTTCAAAGAGGATCTCATACCCGTCCTCCGTTCCGATCAGCGGAATACAGACCGCGGCCTTTTTTGCCCCGGACAGGCCGATCAGCGTTGGTTTATGTTGTTTTAAAAACTCCGGTTTATCGTTTTGCATAAAGGTCCTCCGCGCTACGAACATCGTCGCCGCCCGTAAAAGAAGGTCGCGAAAAAGATCACCGCCGCCAGGATCACGATCATCGGGCCGGTTGCCACGCTCGTATAGTAGGATAGAAACAGCCCGAACACCCCGGAAAACAGGGCGAAGATCACGGCAAACAGGTGATACTCGCGCACGTTTTTTGAAATGTTCCGGGCGGAAGCCGCCGGCAGGATGAGAAGCGCGTTGATCAGCAGGATGCCGATCCACTGCACGGACAGCATGACGACCAGCGCGATAAAGATCGAGAACAGGTTCTCCATGAGCAGGATCCGGATGTGGCGGCTCTTGGCCAGCGTCCGGTTCAGCACAACCGCCTGCAGCCGGTTATAGCATACGATCCAAAACACAAATGTCGCGACAAACAGTATCGCGAGATATATGATCTCCTGCCGGGTAATGCCGAGCACATCGCCCAAAAGGAGGCCGGAGTACTGGCTGAACGTTCCCCCGCGGGAGAGAATGGCCAGCCCGACCGCGAGACAGCACGAGGAAAAGACGGAGATGATTGTGTCCGTCTGGGAGAAGTTCCGGTTGCGGATCCAGTTTAACAGCAGCGAAAACGCCACCCCGAACAGCACCATCGCGAGGCTGGGCTCCCCGAGTCCGCAGATCACGCCCACCGCGATGCCGGTTAAGGCGGAGTGGCCGAGCGCGTCGGAGAAGAACGCCATCCGGTTGCTGACGACCATCGTTCCCAACATGCCGAACAGAGGGCTGATGATGAGGATCGCCACAAACGCGAAGACCATGAAGTTGTAGTGAAACAAAGACATGACACCGCTCATTTTCCGATCTCCCTTTTGTCCGCGCGCAGCAGATCGTCCACATCAAAGTTCCCAAAGGTTTGTCGAAACGCCGGGCTGTCGTAGACCTCCCGGGCGCTGCCCTGCGCTGCCACTTCCCCGCCGTCTAAAAGGATTACCTGATCCGCGCACCGCGCCACATAGTCCAGGTCGTGCGAGACGAGGAGGATCGCCACATCATAGTGTTCTTTTAACTGCGTGATCGTCCGGTAAAATACCTCCATCCCGCTCGCGTCGATGCCGGATACCGGCTCGTCCAAAAGCAGGAGGTCCGGCCGGTCCATGATCGCCATGGCGAGAAGCACCCGCTGCAGTTGGCCGCCGGACAGATTGCAGACCTGCCGGTCAAGCAGGTCCTCCGCGTCAAAGACGGCGAGGCTTTCGCGCACTTTCTCTTCCATCTTCCTGTTCTTGCGCAGGAAGATCGGGTCGTTGCTCTGGTAGCAGGTGATCATATCGTAAACGCTAAGCGGGGTCTGCTTGTCGATATTTAAGCTCTGCGGGACATAGCCGACCTGCAGTTCCATTCCCCTGTGCTCCAGCGGATCCCTGCCGCTGCCGGGGAGAGTTATCTCGTCATCGGAAATGATTGTGCCCGGACCGCGGATCGCGCCGTGGTCCTGTATGGAAAACTCGATCTCGCCGGTGTGCGGAACGTCCCCGATGATCGCGCGGATGAGGGTCGTCTTGCCGGCGCCGTTTTTTCCGATCACGGCCGCAAGGGTCCCGCAGTGGATATGCAGATTGATATCGCGCAGGATCTCCTGGTCGCCGAGGGTGACGCCGATGTGATTCATTTGGATGCAGTGTAAGCCGCAAGGCTCGGAAAGTTGTCGGAACATATGGACTCCTTATGTATCTTATAGGAGGATGTACAAGAAATAAATTCAACGCGGGACGCTCTCGCTGTGGATTCGCACGCAGCGGTACTAAGAAGCCGCTTCGCGCCTTCAAGTACCGGCGGCTCATACACCCCGCTTGTGAATTTTTTCTTGTACATCCAGCTCTATGTTTTTTATAATTCTACTAATCGTAAGCCTCTGCTATGATCGCCAAGTTTCCTCGCATACCATTTACATAGCTGTCGGCGGAGTAGTCGCCGCGGGTCAGGGGATCGAGGTAGAGCACGGTCACATCGGTCTCCTCCTCCATGCGGTCACCCATATCCTTCGCGTAGAGCTCCTCCGCGAAGATGACCGGCACATGGTCGGCTTCGATCACGGAGAGGATCCCCGCCACCTCGCCGGCACTCACCTGCCGCTCTTCGTCCAGATCCATCTCGCCGACCACGGTAAGTCCCAGCTCTTCCGCCAGATAGGCATAGGCCTCGTGGAAGAGCACAACCGGCTGTCCGGCGAGGTCGGCGGCGAGGTTGTCGCATTCCGCCGCGAGCTCCTCCAACTGCGCGAGGTAGGCCGCCGTGTTCTGCTGCAACTGCGCGGCAATGTCAGACTCTTCTGCCGTGTCGGCCGCTGCTGCCGGGGATTCCGCCGTATCGGACGCGTCTCCTCCGTCCGCTTTCGGCAGCGCCGCGATCAGGCCGTCGCAGATGTTTTGTACCTGCCGCATATAGTTTTCCACGTTCATCCACGCGTGGGCGTTGTCATCCAACAGCGTGATCCCCTCGCAGGCATCGAGGATGGTCAGATCCGAGTCCTGTTCGGCCACCTCCGTGAGGAACGACTCGAGTCCGCCGCCGTTTACGACAAATACGTCCGCCGTAGACAGCAGCGCCATATCCTCCGTTGTCAGCTGGTAGTCATGCAGACATCCGGTCTGCGGCTCGCTTAAGTTCTCCAGCCGGATAGAGTCGCAGTCTCCGATCACATTTTCCGCCGCGATATACATAGGATAAAAGGACGTCACTACCGTAAGCGACGCCTCTTCGCCGCGCTCCTCGCCGTGCGCCTGCCAGCGCACGCAAAGGGCGCTCACCGCGGCCACAGCCGCGAGCAGCACCACCAGAAGCACGGTCACAAATATATATTTATTCTTCACGGTTTTTTTCCTTCCCCTGTCCGCCGGAGATGTCTGCCGCCTCCGACGCATCCATGCAGATTTTTTCCATCAATGTCCAGATTTCCTCCCGGCCCTGCTTTGTCACGGCGGAAAACGGGATCAGGATCGTGTCCGGCTCCACGTGCAAGCCGTCGCGAATGGCCTTTTGCTGCTTTTGCAGCTGGCTTCTCTTGATCTTGTCCGCCTTCGTCGCGATGAGGATCGGGTGAAATCCCTGATATACCATCCACTCATACATCTGCCGGTCATTGGCCGAGGGGTCATGCCGGATGTCGATGAGCAGGAATACGGCACGCAGCTGCTTCGAAGTGTTTAAATACCGCTCGATCATCTCGCCCCACCGTTGCTTCTCTTTCTCCGGGACCTTCGCGAAGCCGTATCCCGGCAGATCCGTCAGATACAACGCGTCATTGATGTTATAAAAATTGATCGTCTGCGTCTTTCCGGGCTGACTCGATGTCCGCGCCAGCGCGTTTCGGTTCACCAACGTGTTGATGAGCGATGATTTTCCCACGTTCGATTTGCCCGCGAACGCGATCTCGGGGTGCGTGTTCTCGGGCAGCTTACTCTTGTATCCGCACACGGTTTCGAGCTCCACCTTTTTAACTACCATTTTTTCACATCCCTACACCAATGCCACTTTCAGCACTTCTTCCATGGAGCTCACAAACACGATCTCCATTCCTTCGGTGATCTCTTCGCTGATCTCTTCTATATCCGCGTGGTTCTTCTCCGGCACGCATACGGTCGAGATGCCCGCTGTCTTCGCGGCCAGGAGCTTTTCTTTTAAGCCCCCGACCGGCAGCACTCTCCCGCGGAGCGTGATCTCGCCGGTCATGGCGACATCCGCGCGGATCCTGCGCCCCGTGATGGCCGACAGCATCGCCGTCGCCATCGTGATCCCGGCGGACGGGCCGTCCTTCGGCACGCCTCCCTCCGGGATGTGGATATGAATATCGTATTCGGTAAAGAAGGAACTGTCGACCCCATAGTCCGCGCTGACGGACCGGATGTAACTGATCCCGGCTTCAGCGGACTCCTTCATCACATCGCCGAGCTGTCCGGTCAGTTTGAAGTCGCCTTTTCCGGGCATGATGTTGACCTCGATCTGCAGTGTCGTCCCGCCGAAGCTGGTCCAGGCCAGCCCGCGGGCGATGCCGATCTCGTCCTCCTCATTCTTCTCATCCGGGCGGAACCGCTCTTTTCCGAGATATTCTTCCAGGTCTCCCCGGTCCACGGTCAGCGCTTTGACGTTTCCCTCATAGATCTCGCGCGCGCCCTTGCGGCAGATCTGCCCGATCCGGCGTTCCAGATTGCGCACGCCGGCCTCCCGGGTGTAGCTCTCGATGATGCCGTTTATCGCCTCGTCCGTGAACGTGATCTGCTCCGAGGTAAGGCCGTTGGCCTTTCTCTGTTTTTCGACGAGATGCTCCTTCGCGATGTGCAGCTTTTCATTGGCGGTATAGCTGCCGACCTCGATCACTTCCATCCGGTCGAGCAAAGGCCGCGGGATCGTCTGCATGTCGTTGGCCGTCGCGATAAAGAGCACTTCGGACAGGTCGACCGGCATATCCACATAGTGGTCATTGAAGCGGTTGTTCTGTTCCGCGTCGAGCACCTCCAGCATCGCGGAGGCCGTATCCCCCTTATAGTCACTGCTCATCTTGTCGATCTCGTCCATGAGCATCAGCGGGTTTTTGACGCCGGCGGTCTTTAATCCGGCGACGATCCGCCCCGGCATGGCACCGACATAGGTGCGCCTGTGTCCGCGAATCTCCGCCTCGTCCCGGACGCCGCCCAGACTGGTGCGCACATACTGTTTTCCGAGGGCGCGGGCCACGGACTGCGCGATACTCGTCTTGCCCGTTCCGGGCGGTCCCACGAGACAAAGGATCGGACTCTCACCGGCTTCCGTCAGCTGCCGGACCGCAAGGAACTCCAGCACCCGCTCCTTGACTTCCTCCAGCCCGTAGTGGTCCTCCTCCAGAATCTCTTTCGCGCGGGCGAGGTCTTTGCTGTCCTCCGATCTCTTGTTCCAGGGGAGTTCCAGCATCGTCTCGATCCACGAGCGCACTACGCTGCTCTCCGCCATGTTGGAGGAAAAGGAACGATACCGGCTGATCTCCTTTTTCAGGCGCTCCTTCACCGACTCGTCGGCATCGAGCTCTTCCACTTCCTTCATAAACTGATCCACTTCCGATTCCGTGTCGTCTTCGCCGAGTTCCTCGCGGATCACTTTCATCTGTTCCCGCAAGACATACTCCCTCTGGTTTTTGTCGATCCGGGCCTTCGTCTTTTGTTGGATCTCATTTTTGATCTGCGTGATATCCGTCTCCTGCTCCAGGATGGTCATCAGCGCCGTGAAACGATCCTCCAGGGATACCGCCTCCAACAGCTCCTGCTTTTTTTGATAGGGGATTGGCAGGCAATTGCCGACGATGTCCGTGAAGGAGGATAACTGGTCCATGCCCTTCGGCTGCTTTTCCAGCGCTTTGCCGACCTGCGGATTCACCTTGACATAACCGCCCAATGCCTCCTTTAAACTCCGCAGCATGGCCTCCTCCGTGTCCTCCGAATCGGCCTCGTTCTCATTGGCAAACAGGACGACCTGCGCGCGAAGTCCGGTCGTGCTCTCCACAAAATAGGCGAGCTCCGCCCGTCGCTGTCCTTCCACGACCACGCGAAGGGATCCTTTCGGCAGTTTGATCAACTGCCGGATGTTCGCGACGAGGCCGACCCGGTACAGATCACCCTCCTGCGGATGCTCTACCTGCACATTTTTCTGCGTCACAAGAAAGATCCTTCCCCCGTGTTCCGCGGCCGCCTCAGCGGACTGGATCTCCGCCGGCTTCGTGATGTCAAAATGCGACAACGTTCCCGGAAGAATGCAGATTCCCCGCAGAATGACCGTTTGCATTTCCTGAAGTAATTCGTTCATGTCCATTCCTTTCTCAGCTAAGAAGGGCGGTGCCGTTTTGGCACCGCCCACAATGGCTTAAACCGCTTCCTTATATTCCAGCAATGCCTCGCCGCTTCCCTCTACCATTTTTTTCGTAATGGTACATTTCACAATGGTTTCATCCGACGGGATCCGGTACATCAGGTCCATCATTACGCTCTCCATGATCGTGCGCAATCCCCGCGCGCCGGTCTTTCTGCCCAGCGCCATATCCGCGATGGCATCGATGGCGTCCGTCCGGAACGTAAGCTCTACGCCGTCCAACTCAAACAGCCTCTGATACTGCTTGACCAGCGAGTTTTTCGGTTCCTTTAAGATCCGGACCAAATCTTCTTTTTCCAGCGCGTTTAATGTGACCACCACCGGCACACGGCCGACAAACTCGGGGATCATCCCGTATTTTACCAGGTCCTGCGGCAAGGTTTCCCGCAGGATCTCGTTGATCTTCTTGTCCCCCTTCATCGTGAGCTCGGAATTGAATCCGATCGTCCCGCGATCCAGTCTGGACTCGATGATCCGATCGATGCCCTCGAACGCGCCGCCGCAGATAAACAGGATGTTCGTCGTGTCGATCGTGATGAGCTCCTGCTGCGGATGCTTCCGCCCGCCCTGCGGCGGCACCGAAGCCACGGTCCCCTCGAGGATCTTTAAGAGCGCCTGCTGCACGCCCTCTCCGGAGACATCCCGCGTGATGGATACGTTCTCGGACTTCCGTGTGATCTTGTCGATCTCGTCGATGTAGATGATGCCGTACTGGGCTTTTTCCACATCATAGTCCGCCGCCTGGATGATCTTTAAGAGGATGTTTTCGACGTCCTCGCCCACATAGCCGGCCTCGGTGAGCGTCGTCGCGTCCGCGATGGCGAACGGGACATTCAGGATCCGCGCCAGCGTCTGGGCCAGCAGCGTCTTTCCGGATCCGGTGGGCCCGAGCATCAACACGTTGCTCTTTTGCAGCTCGACATCCTCGGCCGGCTCCGCCAGGATCCTCTTGTAATGATTATAAACCGCGACGGAGAGGACTTTCTTGGCCTCATCCTGCCCGATCACATACTCGTCTAAAAACGCGTTGATCTCCTCCGGTGTGAGCAGATTGATCTCCAGATCGGAAGCAGCCGAAGTTCTTCCCTCTACATCGAGGATCTCCTCATCCAGGATCTCATTGCAGATTTCGATACATTCGTCACAGATAAAAGCTCCGTTCGGGCCGGCGATCAGCTTGCCTACCTGATCCTGTGTCTTTCCGCAAAAGGAGCAGCGGATTTCATCCGGATTCATTCTTCCTGCCATAATTCCTCCTAAAAAATATTCGTTGTGTCTTTCTGACGGTTACTGTCTGTTTGCGATGACCGCGTCGATCAGGCCGTATTCCTTTGCCTCTTCGGCGGACATGAAATTGTCCCGCTCCGTGTCGGCCGCGATCTCTTCGAGGGATTTCCCCGTGTTCTCCGCGAGAATCTCATTTAAGCGATTCTTCACTTTTAAAATGTTCTCCGCCGCGATCTGAATGTCCGTCGCCTGCCCCTGCGCGCCGCCGGAGGGCTGATGGATCATGATCTGCGAATTGGGAAGCGCGAACCGCTTGCCTTTCGTGCCGCCCGCCAACAGGAACGCGCCCATGCTGGCCGCCATGCCGATACAGATCGTGGAGACATCGCACTTAATATACTGCATGGTGTCGTAGATGGCCATGCCGGACGTGATCACGCCGCCCGGCGAGTCAATGTAGAGCTGAATGTCTTTCCCGGGATCTTCAGACTCCAGGAACAACAGCTGCGCCACGGTCAGGCTGGCCGTCACGTCATTGACCTCTTCCCCGAGGAAAATGATCCGGTCCTTGAGCAGCCTGGAATAGATATCATAACTGCGCTCTCCCATGCTGGTTTGTTCTACTACATAAGGTACTAAGCTCATAGTAATCCTCCTCATACGCTGTATTATTCTGTGTCTTCTTCCTCTACAGGCGCTTGTTCCTGTTCCGCCTCCTCAGTGGCCCGCTCAACCGGTTTCATCGTATCCCCGATCAAGTCGTATGCTCTCTGGGACGCCAGGTCAAGCCGCATATTTTCTTCTTCTTCCTCGTCCATATAGCCCTTTAACTGTTCCAGATCCATCTGGTACATCTCGGCCATCTTTTCCAGTTCCGCCTCAATATCCTCCTCGGTGATCTCGATCGCCTCCGCCTCCGCGATGGCATCAAGGACCAGCTCGCTCTTGATCTGACGCTCCGCGTCCGGCCGGAACTCCTCTTTCATCTGATCGTAGGTCATGCCGGTGTACTCCATATACTGCTCCATGGAAAGCCCCTGACCGGCCAGCTGCTGTGCCATGCGGTTGATCATGTTTTCGCACTGCGTTTCCAGCATCGGTTCGGGGATGTCGATCCCGGAAGCGGCCACGATCTCGTCGAGCGCTTCCTCCTGCTGTGTGCGCCGGGCGTCGTCTTCTTTTCTCTCTTTCACTTTCCCGCGTATGCTGTCCTTATATTCCTCCACGGTGTCAAACTCGGAGACATCCTGCGCGAACTCATCGTCCAGATCCGGGAGCTCCTTTGTCTTTACCTCATGGATCGTCACCTGAAAGACCGCGTCCTGACCGGCCAGATCCGCCTCGTGGTAATCCTCCGGAAAGGTGACGTTCACCGCAAGCTCATCGCCGACATTCTTTCCGATCAACTGCTCCTCAAAGCCCGGGATAAAGCTGCCGGAGCCAATCTCCAGTGAGTAGTTCTCGCCCTTGCCGCCTTCAAACGCTTCGTCGTCGATGAATCCCTCAAAGTCGATGACCGCGGTGTCGCCGTCTTCAATCGCGCGCCCTTCGACGGCAAGGATCCGCGCGTTGTTTTCCCGCTCTTTGTCGATCTCCGCCGTGATCTCTTCCTCCGTGGGCTCGGTGTCGATCTGCGTTACTTCCACGCCTTTATATTCCCCGAGCTGTACCTCCGGACGGACCGCGACCTCCGCGGTAAAGATAAACGGCTTTCCTTTTTCAATCTGAACGATGTCGACAACCGGACGGGATACGATGTTCTCGTCACACTCTTTCATCGCTTCGTTGTAAGCCTCCGGAATGAGGTTGTTGGCTGCCTCCTCATAGAAAACACCCGGCCCGTACATCTTCTCAAAGATATTTCTCGGCACTTTTCCTTTTCGAAAACCCGGAATGGAAAATTCATTCTTCTGCTTTTGATAGGCCTCCTGTAAAGCACTCTCAAACTCTGTCTCCGGAACCTCTATTGTCAAGCGGATCATATTTTTTTCATCCATGTTTTCGACTTGTACACTCATCTCCAAAAAAATCCTCCCTGGGCTTACGCGGCAGCGTCCTCTTTCGTTCATTCGGCGAAGCCGCTTTCTTCGCAAAAAGGGCATAGTTCTCCCGTTTGCGGTCAATTAAGGATTATAACACACGGGGGTGGGAATTGCAAGAAAACGCGATTTTTACGAAATGGGCTTCGCGACCTCCGGAAAGACATAGGGAAACTTCCGCTCCGGCACGGGCAGAAAGCGAAACTCCACATCAAACGTGGCTTTTAGATTTTCGGGGGTCAGAACCTCCTCGACCGGGCCGGAGGTAATGATCTCGCCCTCTTTCATCAGAATGAGCCGGGTGCAGTAGTCCGCGGCCAGATTGAGATCATGCATGATCGTGATGACGGTGCGTCCCTGCTCGCGGTTTAAGCCCTGCATCATCTGCATAAATTCGGACTGATGCTTGATATCCAGACTGGATACCGGTTCGTCCAGCACGATCCACGGCGTATCCTGCGCGACGGTCCGCGCGATCATGACACGCTGCCGTTCTCCGCCGCTTAAGAGATAGAACGATTTGTCCTCCAACCTCTTGCAGTTTGTCACGTTTAACGCCAGCTCGATCTGTTCCCGGTCCTGTTCCGTCAGCGCCGTAAACGGCTTGCGGTAAGGCTCCCGCCCCATTTCCACCACTTCGTATACCGTAAAGTTCACCTCGGCGGGAAAGCTCTGCGGCAGGAAGGAGATCTCCGTCGCGAGTTCTTTCCGGCCCAGCCGCTCCGTCTCTTTTCCGTCCAGCCGAACCGTCCCGGCCGTGTGCGGGAGCAGCGCCAGAACATGGCGGACCAGCGACGTCTTGCCGGCGCCGTTCGGGCCTAAGATGCCGTAAAATTCTCCCTGCCGGAATTCGACGGAAATGTCTTTTAAAATGGGCTCTTTTTTGGGATCCGGCGTCCATAGGAGCCGATCCACCTCAATACAGGATTCCTGCATCGCTCTTCCCTCTCTTTTTGTCTGCGCGTTCTCCCGCGCCGCGCGGTACCATCATCTGCCTGCAACCATTATACTCGCCGAAACTGTCTCCAGACAAGATAAATAAAATACGGCGCGCCGCAGATGGCCGTAATGATGCCGACCGGGATCTCGGTCGGCGCCGCAATCGTCCTCGCCAAAGTGTCACAGACCACCAAAAACGAGGCGCCCAAAAAGAATCCGTACGGTATGATCTTGCGCAGATCTTCCCCACAGACCATCCGGACACAGTGCGGGATCATAAGACCCACAAATCCGATAATGCCGCTGACGGAAACCGCCCCGGCGACCAGAATGGAGCAAAGGACGATGATCCCGTTGCGCAGGCGCCTTGTGTTGATGCCGAGGCACTCCGCGTCCTCCTCGCCCATGAGCATGATGTTGAGCTTCTGCGCGAAGACCCAAAGGATGATCAGACCCGCAACGGCAAAGAACAGGACAAACCGCGCCCGCGACCAGCTGGCGGAGTTGAAGCTCCCCATCGTCCACATATACACCTTGCCGATCTGGTCATGGTTGAAGGTCATCAGCAGCGAAATGATGGAAGAAAACAGCGTGCTGATGGCCACGCCGGTCAGAAGGACGCTCAGTGTCGATTGCCGCCCGCCGCCGATCCGTGCCACCTGATAGACGATAAAGACCGTGAGCAGCGCGCCGCCGAAGGCGAACACACCGGTGCTCCCCAGCCCCAAAAACGGAATGGCGATACTGGAGAGCGCAGGCACCAGCATCGCGATCGTCGCGCCGAGCGCCGCGCCGGAGGAGATGCCCAGGATATGCGGGTCTGCCAGAGGATTCCGAAAAATGCTCTGAAAGGCGGCGCCGACGATGGACAGGATGCCCCCGACCAAAAGCGCCACAAAGATCCGCGGCAGCCGTACGCTCCACATGACGGTCCAGTCCGGCCCCGCAAACTGCGACACGTCGATCACGTTCCGGAAGCCCGGCAGGTTGCCGAGGACGATCCGAAAGCTGTCTCCGACGGTGATGTCTGCCGAGCCGACGGACATTGCCACAATGGAGACCCCCACGAGGATCAGGATCAAAAGGATGATCACCCAGAGGGAGGCCCCATGGCTTCTTTTGTTTTTATTCCTTTGCCGATTTTTCATAATCTTGTAAAGCGGCGAGTGGCCTCTGCCCGGATCCGCACTCGCGCCGCTTATCGCTCAAAGAGCTCCGGATAACAGATCTCCGCGACCGCGCGCACTCCCTCCGCGTTGCGGTAGCCCTGCCGCTCCAGCAGATTGTTGTCGATCGTATAGACGTGTCCCTCTTTCACCGCGGTCAGTTCGCTGTAAGGGCTCGTCGCCATGAAATCGTCCTTCATATACTCCGGGAGGATGATGATCTCCGGATCCGCCTCGATAATCTCCTCGGTCGTGATGCTCCATCCGGAGACATCCTGCGCGATGTTGTCCGCGCCCGCCAGTGTGAGGATCTGCCCGGTAAACGTGTCTCCGCCGCAGGTGAAGTCGCCGTATTCCCCGTACCCGGTCACATAGTAGACGGTCGGTTCTTCCTGTCCTTCCACGGTCTGTTCCACTTCATCGACGGTCTCCTGCATCTCTTCTATGGTGGCCGCCGCCTCTTCATTTCGGTTTACGATCTCGCCCAGCATGGCGATCATATCGTAGGCCCCGTAATAATCATATTCTTCATAGAGTGTGATGATCGGGATGTTCAATTCCTCGAGTTTCTCTGTACTCTCGTCATCAAAGTGAGTGGATACGATCACGAGGTCCGGCTCGAGCGCAACGATCGCCTCGATGTCCGGATAATACATGGAACCGACGGACTCGACCTCGAGCGCTTCGTCCGGGTAGTCACAGTACTCGCTCCGGCCGACCAGTTTGTCGCCGGCGTCCAGCTTGAACATCATCTCGGTCAGGTTCGGCGCCACGGAGATCACTTTTTCCGGCTCGCTCTCGATCGTGATGGTCTCACCGTAGGAGTCCGTGATGGTGATGGGATATTCGGTCTCGCCCGAAGAGACGGTCTGCTCCGCGGCCTCCTCTGCCGCTTCTCCGGCGGCTTCTTCCTCCTCCACCGTTGCCTCGGTGTCCACGACCCCGCTGCTCTCCTCTGTGCCCTCTGCCTCGGTAGTCTCCTCCGTCTCCTGCGTTGTTTCGTTGTTCCCGCAGCCGGCCAGCAGCGCTGCCGCCAGAACTGCCGCAACCCATCCGCTTACCACTCTTTTTCTCATGTTTTTTGTTCCTCCTTTTCCGATGGCTGTTCCGCCATCTGTTTTCCCTTGTCGGTTTCCGCGGAAACCCCGGCCCGGCGCGGTGAGAAAAGGAACGCATGGAATAAAAAACTCATTTACAAACAGTAAATGAGCCATAAATAAAAAGCGTACAACCAGTTACTCGTGGCCCGGAACCGAAGTTCCCGTACAACAGCGGGCAGGTCTCCTGACTGAAAGATCCTCATATCGCGCCGCCTTCCCGGTTGCCCAGTGGCCTGTTGGCGGATACTCCTTTATCACAGTGACGAGTTCGTACAGGATTCGCACCTGTTTCCCTTTTCACCGGATCCGGACGAGATGCATGGTCCGATCCGACACCTGCTGTTTGCTTATTCAGTTGTAAAAATCATAGCACAGAACAGTAAAAAATGCTATGCCTGTTTGCGTCGGCCCGAGATGCGCCGCGCTTCTTACCTGTGATTCGCCATGCGGTAAACCGCGAGCGCGTCGTGCAGGTCAAACGGCTGGAAGCAGCCCAACCGTACGGTGTCCTTGTATGTGGCGCTCTCCGCCAGTTTCATCAACAGATCATCGGTCTGGATGCCGATCCGAAGCTCCCCGATGCACGTGGGCATGCCCAGATCGCGGAAGAACTGCTCCGTCCGCTTGATCGCGGCCTGCGCGGACGCCTCGTCATCTTTTTCCTTAATGCCCCACACTTTTTCGCCGTAGCGGGCAAACCGCGCCGGATCGGTCTGATACACATACCGCGCCCAGCTGCCCCAGAGGACGGAAAGCGTCATGCCGTGCGGGATGTCGAACATCCCGCCGAGCTCATGCCCCAGCTTGTGACAGGTAAAGTCCCGCATCCTGCCGAGCTCCGTGAGCCGGTTGTGGGACAGGCTGCCGCACCACATCACCTCGCTTAACGCTTCATAATTTGACGGGTTTTTGTATGCCGCAAGGCCTTCCGTCGTGATGACGCGCATCACGGCCTCCGCGAGCTCATCGGTGAGCATGTTGTTCTCCACCGGCGTAAAATAGCGTTCCAGCGTGTGCATCAGGATGTCCACGACCCCGCAGGCGATCTGTTCTTTCGGGAGCGTAAACATCTGCCCCGGATCCATGATCGCGAAGACCGGGCGGTTTAAGTCCGCGGTGAGTCCGATCTTCTTATTTTGCTTCGTATAGGTCAGGACGGCCGAGTCGCTTGTCTCACTTCCCGCCGCCGCGATCGTGAGCACGACGCCCACTGGCAGCGAGGTCTCCGGCAGCGGCGCTTTCTTCGTCCAGATGTCCCAGATGTCCGTGTCCGGGACCATGGCGCCGATGGCCACGGCCTTTGCCGTGTCGATGACACTGCCGCCGCCCACGGCAAGGATCAGGTCGGCTTTGATCCGAACGGCCTCCTGAATCGCGTCGCGGGCAAACTCCACGCGGGGATTGGGCTGGACGCCTCCGATGGAGGTGTGCGCGATGCCCTCTTCGTCCAGCTGCGCCTTTATGGAACGAAGCAGCCCGCTTTTTTCGACCCGGTCACTGCCGTAAATGATCAGCGCGTTTGTGGCGCCCCACTTTTTCGCGAGCCTGCCGGTCTCTTTTACCGTGTCTCTGCCGAACACGATCTCTGTCGGCGCGTAGAAAGTAAAATTCTGCATGGAAGCCTCCTTGAAATCCGAATGCGGGCGTTTCCCTCTGATGCGCCCGCTCTCATTGTATCATTGCCCGGAACGGATTGCAATTCCATCCGCTGTTTACCGTGGCGTGTCATTTCCGTGTTATGGTTTCTTGCACGGCATGGTTTTTAAAATGCCGTGTCTGTGTTATAATAAAAATCACCCATACGGGAGGCGATCTTATGTTTAACATACTGGTTGCGGAAGACAACAGCGATATGCAGGAACTGTTCTGCACGGTTCTGGAATCGGGCGGCTATAATGCCATTCCCGCCGCCGACGGGCTGGAGGCGCTGGAAGTGCTCGAGAAGGAATATATCGATCTGATCATCGCGGACATCATGATGCCGCGAATGAACGGCTACGAACTGACGCTTGCTCTCCGGGACGCCGGATACACGGTTCCCATTCTGATGGTGACGGCCAAAGACCAGTTTGACGACATGAGGCAGGGCTTCCGCTCCGGCGCGGACGACTACATGATCAAGCCCATCAATGTGCGGGAGCTGATCCTCCGCGTAGAAGCGCTCCTTCGCCGCGCGAAGATCTCCAGCGAAAAACAGATCACAGTGGGCAATACCGTGTTAAATTACGATGCCCTGACCGTGACCCTGAACGGGGAAGAGTCCATCCTCCCGCAAAAAGAGTTTTATCTCCTGTATAAACTGCTGTCCTATCCGAACAAGATCTTCACGCGCCAACAGTTGATGGACGAAATATGGGGTATGTCTTCGGAGACGGACGAGCGCACGATCAACACCCATATCAATCGACTCAGAGACCGCTTTTCCTCCTGTGAGGATTTCGAGATCGTTACGGTGCGCGGTCTCGGATACAAGGCGGTGAAAAAAAATGAAGAATAACAACAGAAGAACCCGTTCCTCTCTGTGGCTCTACTTTACCCTGATCATCTTCTTTACGATCCTGGTCATCTTTTTCATTATTCTGGCCATCTGGATCATCCTCTACCGCAATCAGTACATCGAGTTTTATCCGGAAGCCCGGGGCGGTTTCGCGTTTCTGCTCCTGCTTGCCAGTATTATCATCGGCGGTGCCATCTCCTTCGTTGTGGGACGGCTGATCATCCGTCCGATCCAGCGCATGGGAGATGCTTTCAGCCAACTCGCAGAGGGGGATTTCAATGTGCGCGTTTCCACGGAGCAGCGCCTGGCGGAGATCCGGGAAATGGAGAAGCAATTTAATGCCATGGCCTACGACCTATCGCAGATTGAGACCCTGCGCAGCGACTTCGTGACCAATGTCTCCCACGAGATCAAGACGCCCATCGCGGCCATCGAAGGCTATGCCACGCTGCTGCAAAACGAAAGCCTCGATCAGGAAAAGAGGCAGCTCTACGTGGACAAGATCATCTCCAACTCGCGAAAGCTCTCGGATCTGACCAGCAATGTCTTAACGCTGTCAAAACTGGAAAATCAGGAGACCATTCCGGATCTGGCAGAGTACCGTCTGGATGAACAGATCCGAAAAAATCTCCTGTTATTGGAAAATAAATGGGATGAAAAAGGCCTTGCCTTTAACCTGGACCTCCCGGACACCGTGTTTTATGGAAACGAAGCCCTGCTGGACGAGGTCTGGTTCAACCTTCTGGACAATGCCATCAAGCACTCCCCGGAAAACGGGGCGATCGAGATCTCCCTGTCTCCCTCCGACGCCGCAGTAACCGTCCGCATCGCGGATCACGGCGACGGAATGGACACGGAAACGAAAAAACATATCTTTGAAAAGTTTTATCAGGGCGAAACCTCCCACTCCGGGGAGGGAAGCGGCCTGGGCCTGTCGCTCGTAAAACAGATCGTAAGTCTGTGCGGAGGGGAGGTTGCCGTGGAGAGCGCGCCCAGTAAGGGCGCCGCGTTTACGGTCACGCTGCCAACCTAAAACATCACCGGCGTCATCGTCGACGCGTAAAGCTCCGCGTACTTCTTGTCCCCGCAAAGAAAGCGGATGACCTCCAGCGCGAAAAACGCGGCGCATCCCGGCCCGCGGCCCGTGATGAGATTTTCGCTGGCGGCGGTGGGAGTTTCAAGCCAGGTTGCCATCCCTTTCGGCTTGCAGCCCGGATAGCCGGTCGCGGATTTTCCCTTTAAGAGTCCGGTCTCAGAGAGCATGCCCGGCGCGGCACAGATCGCCGCGACCATCTTGCCTTCCTGCATGAACCGTTCTGCCAGTTCATGTATGCCCGGGACTTCGCCGAGCGCGCCCGTCCCCGGGCCTCCCGGATAGACGATTCCGTCAAATTCGTCAAACTCCGTCTCATCATAAAGCGCGTCCGTCTCGAAGACAATATCATGGCTTCCATGAATCTCCCGCTTTCCGGTCACGGAGACTGTCGTCACATCGATGTCGGCCCTGCGGCAAAAATCCACAACCGTCAGACATTCGACTTCTTCCACATCATCGATTACAAATACTGCGATCCGTTTCATAAAACGCTCCCTTTCCGCCCGTGCTCTTTTTCATCACGGGCTTTTCATTCTCTTTTATCTATTTTATAATAAATTTAACAATTCTTCAAGGAGGCGCCCATGGAGATCGAACGAAAATTTTTAATCACAAAACTGCCGGAAAACTTAGACGACTATCCCTGCCACGCGATCGAGCAGGGCTACCTGTGTACGGACCCGGTCGTCCGCGTCCGAAGGGAGGATGACGACTACATCCTGACATACAAAGGCAGCGGCCTGATGGCCCACGAGGAGTACAATCTCCCCCTGACCGCTGATGCCTACGCCCACTTAAAGCCAAAGATCGACGGCATTTTAATCGTAAAAAAAAGGTACTGCATCCCGTTCGGAAAATATACCATCGAATTGGATATTTTCGAACAGGACACAGCACCGCTTATTCTTGCCGAGGTAGAGTTTCCCACCGTAGAGGAGGCCAACGCCTTCACCCCGCCGGACTGGTTTGCCGAGGATGTCACCTACGACGAGCGCTATCACAACAGTTATATAAGCCAACACGGCTATCGCAGCCGGTCGGTCTCATAGCGGCTGATGGTGCTCACACACTCCTTCAGCTGTCGGTAGCGCTCATCCAAGTCCCCCTCGGGGATGGACAGATCCATCACCGTCGCGATCTCATCAATCAGGTTGTCCGTGATCTCCCCTTTGATGCTGCAGATCACATCGTAGCGCTCCGCGCTGCCCTTCGCGTCAAGGACCCGGTCCAACCAGACATTTTCTTCGAACTCCGCATTTTCCTGCGCCATAACTCATCCCTCACTTCTCGTAAAAAGCAGAGTGCGTACGGATAGCAGGACTCGAACCTGCAAGGTTTCCCCTCCGGCTTCTAAAACCGACGCGTATACCAATTCCGCCATATCCGCATAACCGTGTATAGTATAGCGGACATCAGGCGGATTTTCAACCCCTTTGAGCCCGTCTGCGGCGCACGAAAACTACCGCTGCCGAAACGGCTGCCGCGAGCAGGACGAAGCTCCAGATCATCACGGATCGTGCGGCTGTGTCGTCGGTCTTGGAATGCCCGGTGCCACTGGTGCCCTTACCGCCGTTTCCGCCGTTTCCGCCGTTTCCACCGTTTCCGGTATGACCGGTGGGCGTACCTGTGACAGTCTTTTCCGCCGTATAGTGATTGATTACATTGTACCCGTCATATTCGGTTGTATAGTGGTCGATCGTGTCCTCGGTGATCGAGTAGACGATCTCCACGCCGCCATCCCGGTACTTCGGCAGGTCGGTGAAACTCCATGCCCAACCGTCCTCTTCCGTTACCGCCACGCTGTCCACTTCGGTGCCATCTGCCAGCAGGCGGATCGTGATGCTCTCCGGACGGTAACCGTCCTTGTTGTCCTCATCATCCCAGGTCTTGCTGCCGGAGACATCCACCACCTCCGGGTCATGCGTGTTCGTGACGGCATAACCGGTCTCCGCGTCTCCGTCGATCGCCGCCTCATAGCCGTCCGGTACGTCTTCCTCTTCCACGGTATAGTCGATCCGCTCGCCATCGTCTTCATAGATGTCCAGTTCGGTGAAAGTACCGGTCCAGCTGTCTTCCGCGTCAAGCACAAGTGTCTTGCCTGTGGCCTCGCCGTCCGCCAGCAGCTGCACGGTGACGCTGTCCGGGCGGATGCCGTCCTGATCGTCCGCGTCATCCCACGCCTTGGTGACCGTCAGACTGGTCTGGTCAGGGATGTGCGTGTTCGTGACATCGTATCCATCGTATTCGGTCGTATAATTGTCAACCGCGTCCTCGGTGACCGAGTAGACGATCTCCACGCCGCCGTCCCGGTACTTCGGCAGGTCGGTGAAGCTCCATGCCCAGCCGTCCTCCTCCGTTACCGTTGCGCTGTCCACTTCGGTGCCGTCTGCCAGCAGGCGGATCGTGATACTCTCCGGCCGGCAGCCGTCCTGATTGTCGTTATCTTCCCAAGTCTTGCTGCCGGAGAGATCCACTGTTTCCGGATCATGTGTGTTCGTAATAGTATAGCCGGTCGTCGCGCTGCCTGTGATCGCTGCCTCATAGCCGGCAGGCACGTCTTCCTCTTCCACGGTATAGTCGACCCGTTCGCCCCCATCTTCATAGACATTCAGTCCGGTGAAGGTACCCGTCCAGTTGTCGGAATCGCTCAGCGTCAGGGTATCCCCTGTTTCTTTCCCATCCGCCAGCAGCTCCACGGTAACGCTCGCCAAGCGAATGCCATCCTGATCGTCCGCGTCATTCCATGCCTTGCTGACCGCCAGGGTGGTCTGGTCGGGTGTGTGGGTATTGATGACATCATATCCATCATACTCAGTCGTATAATCGTCAACCGCGTCCTCGGTGATCGTATAGACGATCTCTATGCCGCCGTCCCGGTACTTCGGCAGGTCGGTGAAGCTCCATGCCCAGCCATCCTCCTCCGTCACCGTCACGCTGTCCACTTCGGTGCCGTCTGCCAGCAGGCGGATCGTAATGCTCTCCGGACGATCGCCGTCCTGGTCGTCAGCGTCGTCCCAGGTCTTGCTGCCGGAAAGCGATATCGTCCCCGGTGTATGCGCATTCGTGACCGTATAGCCCGTTGTCTGATCTCCGGTGATCGTCACATGGTAGCCGTCCGGCACATCTTCCTCTTCCACGGTATAGGTGATCCGCTCACCGTGCTCCTCAAAGATATCCAGTCCGGTGAAGGTGCCGGTCCAGCCGTCGGAATCGTTCAGCTCCAGCGTGTCCCCGGTGGCCTCTCCGTCCGCCAGCAGCTGTACGGTGACGCCCTCCGGGCGGATGCCGTCTTCATTGTCGTTGTCACTCCACACCTTGGTGACTGTCAGGCTGGTCTGGTCGGGCGTGTGCTCGTTCGTGACATCATAGCCGTCATCATAGGTGCTCGCATAGTGGTCGATCGCGTCCTCCGTAACCGAGTAGACGATCTCCACGCCGCCGTCCCGATACTTCGGCAGATCAGCGAACGTCCATGCCCAGTCGTCCGCTTCCGTCACCGTCACATGGTCGATCTCCGATCCGTCTGCCAGCAGGCGGATCGTGATGCTCTCCGGACGGTAGCCGTCGTTGTTGTCATCGTCGTCCCAGGTCTTGCTGCCGGAGAGATCCACCGTTTCCGGATCATGTGTGTTCGTAATGGTGTAGCCAGTCGTCGCGCTTCCGTTGATCGCCACCTCATAGCCGGCGGGCACGTCTTCCTCTTCTACGGTATAGACGATCCGCTCGCCATGCGCCTCATAAATGTCCAATCCGGTGAACGTGCCGGTCCAGCCGTCGGAATCGTTCAGGATCAGGGTATCCCCTGTTTCCTCCCCGTCTGCCAGCAGCTGCACGGTGACGCTGCCCGGGCGGATGCCGTCCTGATTCCCGCTGTCGTCCCACACCTTGGTGACCGTCAGACTGGTCTGGTCAGGCGTGTGCTCGTTCGTAACATCGTAGCCGTTATAGGTGCTCGCATAGTGGTCGGTCGCGTCCTCCGTGATCGTATAGACGATCTCCACGCCGCCGTCCCGGTACTTCGGCAAGTTGGTAAAGCTCCATGCCCAGCCGTCCGCTTCCGTCACCGTTGCATTACGGACCTCCGTCCCGTCCGCAAGCAGGCGGATCGTGATGCTCTCCGGCCGGTAGCCGTCGTTGTTGTCCTCGTCAACCCAGGTCTTGCTGCCGGAAATCGATATCGTCCCCGGCGTATGCGTATTCGTGACCGTATAGCCCTTTGTCGAATCTCCGGTGACCGTCACCTCATAACCATCCGGTACGTCTTCCTCTTCCACGGTGTAATTAATCCGCTCACCGTGCTCCTCAAAGATATCCAGTCCGGTGAAGGTGCCGGTCCAGCCGTCGGAATCGTTCAGTTCCAGAGTGGCCCCGGTGGCCACGCCATCCGCCAGCAGATCCACGGTGACGCTCTCCGGGCGGATGCCGTCCTGATCGTCCGCGTCATCCCATGCCTTGGTGACCGTCAGGCTGGTCTGATCCAGAATGTGGGTGTTTGTGATATTGTAGCCGTCAGGCGTGGGTGTATAATGGTCAATCGCGTCCTCGGTGATCGTGTATTCGATCGGCGTCCCGCCGTCACGGTACTTCGGCAGATTGGTGAAACTCCATGCCCAGTTGTCCACCGCGGTCACTTCCGCCGTGATCGCGTTTCCATCCGCGTCCACTGCCGGACTGCCGTCCGCCAGCAGGCGGATCGTGATGCTCTCCGGCCGGTAGCCGTCATTGTTGTCCTCGTCCACCCAGGTCTTGCTGCCGGAGATGTCGATCGTCTCCGGCGTGTGCGTGTTCGTAACCGTATAGCCCGTTGTCGGATCTCCGGTGATTGTCACCTCGTAGCCATCCGGCACGTCTTCTTCCACAGTATAGACGATTTCCACGCCCTGATCTCGGTACATATCCAGTTCAGTAAAACTGCCGGTCCAGTTGTCTGCCGCGTCAAGCACAAGTGTCTTGCCTGTGTCCTCGTCGTCCGCCAGCAGCTTCACGGTGACGCTGCCCGGGCGGATGCCGTCCTGATTGTCCGCGTCATCCCATGCCTTGGTGACCGTCAGGCTGGTCTGGTCGGGTGTGTGCGTGTTGGTGACATTATAACCGTCATAAGTGCTCGCATAGTGGTCAATCGCGTCTTCGGTGATCGTGTATTCGATCGGCGTTCCGCCGTCCCGGTACTTCGGCAGGCCGATGAAGTTCCACGCCCAACCGTCCTCTTCCGTCACCGTTGCATTGCGGACTTCCTTCCCGTCCGCCAGCAGGCGGACCGTGATGCTCTCCGGGCGGTAGCCGTCCTGGTTGTCGTTGTCATTCCATGTCTTGCTGCCGGAGACATCAACCGTTTCCGGGGTGTGTGTGTTTGTAACCGTATAGCCCGTTGTCGGATCTCCGGTGATCGTTACGGCATAACCATCCGGCACGTCTTCTTCCACGGTATAGACAATCCGTTCACCCTGATCTTCAAAGATGTCCAGTCCGGTGAAAGTGCCGGTCCAGCCGTCGGAAGCGTTCAACTCCAGAGTGTCTCCGGTAGCCACGCCGTCCGCCAGCAGTTCCACGGTGACGCTGTCCGGGCGGATGCCGTCCTGATCGTCCGCGTCATCCCATGCCTTGGTGACTGTCAGGCTGGTCAGGTCAAGCGTGTGAGTGTTCGTGACATCGTAGCCATTAATCTCGGGTGTATAGTGATCAATCGCGTCCTCGGTAACCGTGTAGTTGATCTCCGTGCCGCCGTCACGGTACTTCGGCAAGCCAGTGAAACTCCATGCCCAGTCGTCTGCCGCAGTCACTTCCGCCGTGATCGCGTTTCCATCCGCGTCCACTGCCGGGTTGCCATCCGCCAGCAGGCGGATCGTGATACTCTCCGGCCGGTAGCCGTCATTGTTGTCGTCATCATTCCAGGTCTTGCTGCCGGAGATGTCAATCGTCTCCGGTGTGTGCGCGTTCGTGACCGTATAGCCCGTTGTCGGATCTCCTGTGATCGTTACCTCATAACCATCGGTCACGTTTTCCTCTTCCACGGTATAGACGATCCGCTCCCCCTGGTCTTCAAAGATGTCCAGCCCGGTGAAGGTGCCTGTCCAGTTGTCCTCCCCGCTGAGGGTGAGCGTGGCGCCTTCTACGGCATTCCCGTCGGCATAGAGCTGTACCGTGACGCTCGTCGGGCGGATGCCGTCCTGGTCGTCGCTGTCACTCCATGCCTTGGTGACTGTCAGGCTGGTCAGGTCAAGCGTGTGCGTGTTCGTGACATCGTAGCCGTTAATCTCGGGTGTATAGTGATCGATCGCGTCCTCGGTGATCGTGTAGGTAATCTCCACACCGCCGTCCCGATACTTCGGCAGGCCGGTGAAGCTCCATGCCCAGTTGTCCGCCGCGGTCACTTCCGCCGTGATCGCGTTTCCATCCGCGTCCACTGCCGGGGTGCCGTCCGCCAGCAGGCGGATCGTGATGCTCTCCGGCCGGTAGCCGTCATTGTTGTCCTCGTCATCCCAGGTCTTGCTGCCGGATATGTCGATTGTCTCCGTTTCATGAGAGTTCGTAACGGCATAGGAAAGCCCGTCGTCCGTTGAGACAGCATCTCCGATGGTCGTATTGTATCCGTTCACCGCGGTCTCGCTGATGGTGTAAACAATCTCGATGCCGTGGTCGCGGTATTTCGGCAGATCCGTGAAGGTCCATGCCCAGTTGTCCGCCGCCGTCACGGTTGCCTGAATGGTGTTCCCATTCTCGTCCACTGCCGGTTCGCTGTCGGCATAGAGGGTGATCGTGATGGACCGCGGCCTTACGCCGTCCTGATCGTCGTTGTCGTCCCAGGTTTTCTCGACAGACACTTCCGTAGTCGCCGGCGTGTGCGTGTTCGTGATGGTAAATCCGCTCTCCGCGTCGCCGCCGATCGCTGCCGTGTAGCCGTTCGGTACATCCCTCTCCTGCACGGTGTAGACGATCTCTTCTCCGCCGTCCCGGTACTGCGGCAGATCCGTGAAAGTCCAGATCCAGTTATCCGCCGCCGTCACGGTTGCCCGGATCGCCTGATTGTTCTCATCCAGCGCCGGGTCGCCGTCGGCATAGAGGAACACCGTGATGGAGTCCGGTCGGAGACCGTCCTGATCGTCCGCGTCATCCCAGATCTTGGTGCCTTCGATGTCGATCGTGGCCGCATCGTGCTCGTTGGTCAAAAAGATCGTTGTGGTATCGCCGACTGTCTCTACAAGGGGATCCTCCCCGTTATAACCGGAAACAGCCTCTTCGTAAACACTGTATTCATTTGGCACGCCGACCTCACCCTCTTGGTACTTGTCCAGGTCGGTCCATCCGCCGGACCAAGCATTGTCCGCGTTTAAGGTAAGGGTTTGCCCGGTTCGGGTGCCGTTTTGCACCAATTCCACCGTGATCTCGGCCGGACGCACGCCGTCCTGATTGTCGTTATCCGACCAAATCTTCTGCACATTCAGGTTGATCAGCTCGAGATCGTGCTCATTGGTCACATCGTAGCCGTCCACCGTGGTTTTGTAGTTGTCCACGGCATCCTCCGTGATCGTATATTTGATCTCCACGCCATTGGCGTATTTAGGCAGATCCGTGAAACTCCACTTCCAGTCGTCCGCGGCAGTCACTTCCACTTTGATAGGATTCCCCTCTGTGTCCAGCACCGGCGAGCCGTCGGCATAGAGGGAGATCGTAATGCTCTCCGGACGATCCCCGTCCTGATTGTCCGCATCGTCCCAGGTCTTTGTGCCCTCGATGTCAACCGTTTCCGGAACATGGGTATTTGTAATGGTAACGGAATACCCGTCGTCTGTCTCGACCGGCTCTCCGATGGTCGTCGTATACTCGTCCACCGCATCCTCAGTGACGGTGTAGGTAATCTCCTCTCCGTCCTCATCGTATGCCGGCAGATCCGTAAACGTCCAGGTCCAGTCATCCGCGGCATTTAACGTCTCGCTGGCAATCTCTGTCCTGTCATCGCCTTCGCCTTCAAAGAGATGGATCGTGATGCTGCTGGGCCGGAGGCCGTCCTGGTTGTTCGCGTCATCCCACTCCTTGGTGACGGTGATGTCGATCGGCGCGTAAGAATAGCCCGCGTCATTGTAATCGCTCTCGTAAACGGCGCGGTCCATATCCGCGATCGTCGGCAGGGAAAGATCTGTGATCTGCGCGATCAGATCGTTGTTTACATTGGACACAAACGCCGCGTCCGAGTCGACGGTGTCGTCATCGCCGACGTTTTGTTTCGTAAGCTGATATTTCTTTCCGTTCACATCCGAGAACTGGACGACATAGGTGCCCGCGGGCAGATTGTCAAAGACATACCCGCCGTTCTCGCCCGTCTGCACCGGTTCCACGGGATTGCCATACACATCCGTCGCCGGCGTCACGGCGAGCCCCCGGATCGCCGTACTGTCGGCCTCGTCCTCCCGATAAAGCGTGACCGTCGTGTTCTCGAGAGCTGCCTCACCCTCATCCTGGATTCCGTTCTCGTTCGCATCGATCCAGGTGCGCCCGGTGATCGTGCGCTGCACGACCTGCGTGGTCACGAGATTACTCTGTACGGCGGCATCCTGCTCTTCGGCCGCCTCATAATACAGGTTGTTGTAAATGTCTGCGGGGTTGTTTCCTTCTGTCTTTACGGAAATCCGAATTGTCACCGTCTCCTGTGTATCCAAGTCTCCCAGGTCGCAGTAGAACGCTTTCATGTCCTCATAGTCGGAAGTGTCAAGCGTGATCACATAATCCGAATCGCTGGTCTTTGCAAGCATCAAATCCGGCCAGTCCGTCGGCGCCCCTCCACTGGCAAGGGCACTCCCGGTTCCTTCATAACTATCCGAAACATAGAAGTGCATGTTCGCATCATCTGCCTCATAGGAATCATGCGCTTTGGAAAAATCAATTTCAATCCCTGTGATGGAGAACGTTCCGGCAAAAGAACTGCCCAGACTGTCCCCATTTACCGGGAAGACATCCACCATCTCCGTGCCGATAATGTCTTCGTCGGCACCGTTATAATAATTCAGCGTCCAGGTAAAGCTTCCATCCCGCTCAATCATGCGGTTGTCCACACTCTTGGAAATGCTCGTGGCGGACAGCCGGATGACATTAAACGATGTAGTGGAAGAGTTCCCGAAGGCCTCCTCCTTCGCCCGGTGGTCATTCGTGCTCTCGATCGTGGCGTTTACGGCAATGGACTCGTTGTTCGTCACATCCTCCGCCGTCCCGGCATGCCCGATCGTGCAGTTGAATGTGATATTGTCGAGCGTCTCGTTTAACGTTACGTTTTCGAGCGTAAAGGTAAGTACCGTGGTACCGTCATCATTGACTGTCACCTCCGGTGTGATCGCGGTATCTCCCCAGTAGGCGGTGCCCGTATCGTAGGTCAAATCGGCAGGCAGCGTTACTTTGACCGTGGCCGTCGTGGTCGTGGTCCCTTTGTCTCCCGTCTCGGAGGAGGCATTTCCCGCCACCGTAACGGCGGGCGTCACGATGACCGTGGCCGTCCGCTGGCCTGTATCCATGTCATAGACGGTCCGATCCGTCTGAATCTCCACGGTACTCTTCTCGCCGCAGATAAGGAGGCTTGTGCCGCCGTAGTAGCCGACATCGTGGCCGCCTGTGATGTTTCCATCCGAGTCATACTCCGTCTTGTGATACCAGAAGTCGCCGTTGCTGCTGGACTCAATCGTGGTCTTCATGGTTTTATAGGCATCCAGGCTGCAGTAGGCCTTATACAGGTTATAACCGTTGCGCGCCCAGTTCGTGTTGATCGTGCCGCCCTCTTCCGTTATAGGGGCACCATATAAGGCTTCCAGTTCTTCCTGCGTACTGTAGGATGCCCAGGAATCGTTGCAGGCCGCGTAGACATTGTCGATCAACGCGGACTCGTCCTTTACGGTCAGCCCGATCATGCCAAAGCTCTGACTGGAGGTGTTGATATTTTCCACGTCCGCGATGTAGAGGACGCCGACACAGGTGTAGCCGGCCGTCTCAAGCGCGTCCAGATCCGTATAGTAGTGCAGATCCGTACTGTTGATGAGCGTATCGCTCATCTCCTGTGTGTCTTTCCAATTCGAAGTGCGTCCGGCAAAATACCGGGTAAACGAATGGACGGCACCGGATCCCGATCCATGCGCATAGCGGCCGTCCGCATAATACTGGTCGTCCCGATTGATCTCGAACGCGTCCGCGTCGAACTTGATCAGTGTCGCGTTCGTACGCACATATTCATCGGTCGTCGTGCTCTGATAGCCCCAGAGACGGATGTTCGTTCCAAGGAAGGAATAGGCATCCCCCGCCATATATCCAGAGCCGAGCTGATGCCCGCTCTGCGCGCGGGTCGTCGCGGTATCATCCGTAAAGTTCGTACCGGACTGGATACTGCCCGTGGGTACCAATTGATAGGTGTTCGTATACGTTGCGGTTGTATCGTAGGACGTGTCACCAACCTTAAAGTTGTCCGCCGTCATCTTGTAGTAGATGTAAGTGGGCGCGTCGACCGCATTCTCCGGGAACTGCAGAACCATCTGCACCGTGCCTGCGGAGAAGCAGGCCTGGTTGGCCGTGTAAACCGTCCCGCCTTCCGTTCGTTTGTACCATGTATTGTTTGCGGTTGGGAAATTATAGTTTTCGTAATCGATAGTGTAATCTTTGATCGTCACATGATAGACGAGCGGATCCGAGCTGTCCTGCTCCATTTTCCAGGATCCACCGTCGTAACAGGAATCGTAAATAGAAGAATACGTATGGCAGCCCAACTTATTAAACGGAGCCGCGCCGTACGCGCAGTCCCGGTTGGCCGCGTTCGTGAAGACCCATTCACGCCCCCAGAGGCCATAAGTACCGCCATTGGCAACGGTTCGGCGAAGGTTCGCGTCGTAGTCCCACATGACAGGTGTGTAGCCCGGCTGATCGCTCAGAACATCTCCCGAGGCATTTCTCCCGGCCTGCTCTGACAAAGTCAGATCAAAGGTAATCGTATCCGTCGGGAACTCCAAACCTTTCAAGCCTTTGTCCACGGAGTCGTTCTGCATCATAACCGTGATGCCGTAGCCCTCCATGCGCCCACGCACCGAGGTGTTTCCGCTTACGGTATCCTGCGGAGCGTCTGCATTGCCCGTGGACAGGTCGTACGTTCCCAAGATGTTCATCTCGGAGGACTGCCGGATGCCGATGTTGTATTTCTGCGCGGCGGAGATGGTCAGCGTCTGCTGATTTTCCACCGATACTTTATCCGCGTCTGTGTTGTTCTCCATCCAAATGGTAAATTCCGGTTTCAGCGTCGTGCCGTTTGTCGCCGCGCCGATGTAGACACCCACGGAAAGCGTGCCGGTCCCCGGAATGGCCGTATTGTCGGATGTGTTGACCAGCGTCCGATTGCCGGTCAAAACCTGCTTTTCAACCTCCATCCCGTTGGTATAGTCTGTCGTTGTGGTTCCGTCAGGCAGATAGTATGTCACAGTCGGCTCTGACATCCAGTTGATCGTATTCATGTTAAAAGAGGCGATTTCCGGCCCGCAGGGAAGCGTAAATTCCACGTAGATCGTTCCGGAATCCACAGGCACCGCCGGATTGGCAAGCTCCGTCGTGTACGACAGCGTATAATTTACATAATCGAACGTCCGGACAATGTTATTGCTCGCGTTGCTGTCATCGCCCGGTTCGTCGTCGCCGTCCCAAGGCGCCGTCCCGTCGACCTGCGCCGATACGGCAAACGAGGATATCCCCGCGTCTCCGCCGGCCGCCAGCGGCATGATCGCGTCCGCGTCGTCATCCGCGGGCGCTTCCTCCACCGCGTCCTCCGAAAGGGCTGCGTCCTGCCCGCTTTCGTCCGGAGCGTCTGCCGCCTCCATATCCGCTTCCGCCGTTTCGGTTGTCACCTCCACAGCAGATTCCGTCACGTCGATTGCTTCGCTGTCTGTCTCGGCAGTTTCCACCACCTCTTCTCCATCCGGGTCCGCAAACGCTACCCCCGAAAAAAGAGACATACACATAACAAGGGTGAGTATCGCGCAGAGCGCGCACCTCACCCTATGCATGGCTTTCCCGCCATGGTTCCTGTTCTTACGATTCTTAAACATCTTCTTATCCCTCCGCCATATTCTGTTATCTGATGGCCACAAACTGCCCTATTTATAGGGAGTATGTGCATGTAGATTTTACCATGATTCTACAATACCCGTCAAACAATATTAATAAAATATGTGGTAACTGCAGCGCAAGACGAAGCGCCTGTTCGAGAAACGAAAAACAGCCCGCCGCAGGGCAGGCTGTTCGCATCGCGCTGGTTTTCTCTTATCCCCGTTTGTCCATGAGCGGCGACAGCACGATCTCGCCGCTCTTGCGCGTCTCATCCATCAGGATAATCCGCTGGTTTTCCGATCCGCGGTATGGCAGCATGAGACTTTTTTTCTCCAAAATGAACGGGCCGTCTACAACAACGTCCATATATCCCAGGAACTCGTCTGTGACGTCCGTATGGTTCTTCCCGCCTTCCGCCAGTTCATCATCGATGTGGTAGCCCGTAAAGGCCCAGATCGTCTTGTCCGGATAGGTCTGTTTGACCGTTCGGATGAAGTCTATCAAATCGGCCTGATTCTCCGGTTCAAACGGATCGCCGCCAAGCAAGGTCAGACCTGCGATATAGTCCGGCGCGAGGTCGTCCATGACCTGCTGCCGCGCCGCCTCGTCAAACGGCTCGCCATGTTGAAAGTCCCATGTCTCGGGCTGGAAGCAGCCCTCACACGCGTTCCTGCAGCCGGATACGAACAGACTCACACGAACGCCCGGCCCGTTTTCCGTACTGAAAGGCTTTATTCCTGAATAGTACATAATGTTTCTCCGTAAAATCTCGCGGGGAGGATCTCTCCTCCCCGCTTTGCTTTTCGTCTAACGGAACCTATGAACGAGAACAAGTTCCATATTTGGACTTTGTGGAAACGAATTCTAGAGGTGCAGCACCCGCTCCTTGATCTCCTGCGTGCGCCCCTGGTTCCAGAACTGGGTGCCGATGTAGCCGCAGGTCCTGCGCGCGACGTTCAACTTGCTCTGATCGCGGTTGCCGCAGTTCGGGCATTCCCAGTAGAGCTTGCCGTCCTCCTCCTGAATGAGGACTTCCCCGTTGAAGCCGCACTCCTGACAATAGTCGCTCTTCGTGTTGAGTTCCGCGTACATGATGTTGTCGTAGATGTACTGCATCACGGAGAGGACTGCTTCCAGATTGTTCTGCAGGTCCGGCACCTCGACATAGCTGATCGCGCCGCCCGGGGAGAGTGCCTGGAACTGCGCCTCGAATTTTAACTTATCAAACGCGTCGATCTCCTCGGTCACGTGTACGTGATAACTGTTTGTGATGTAGTTCTTGTCCGTTACGTGCGGGATCACGCCAAACCGCTGCTGTAAGCACTTCGCGAACTTATAGGTCGTGGACTCCAGCGGCGTGCCGTAGAGCGAGAACGCGATGCTCGTATCTTTTCTCCACTGCGCGCAGGCATCGTTCATGTGCTGCATGACTTCCAGGGCAAACGGGGTTGCCTCCGGATCGGTGTGGGACTTGCCCGTCATGTAGCGGACACACTCGCACAGGCCGGCATAGCCGAGCGAGATCGTCGAATAGTTGTCGACAAGGAGCTTGTCGATCTTCTCTCCTTTTTCCAGCCGCGCCAGCGCGCCGTGCTGCCAGAGGATCGGCGCCACGTCCGAGGGCGTGCCCATCAGACGATCGTGCCGACACATCAGCGCCCGGTAGCACAGATCCAGCCGGTCGTCAAAGATCTGCCAGAACAGCTCCATGTTGCCGCCGGAGGAACAGGCCACGTCCACCAGATTCAGCGTGACCACGCCCTGATTGAAGCGGCCGTAGTATTTCGGCTTCTTCGTCTCCGGATCCACATACGGGGTCAGGAACGAACGGCAGCCCATGCAGGTGTAGCAGTGGCCCTCGCCGTTCTCATCGACTTTATTCTCCAGCATGACTTTCTCGGAGATGTAGTCCGGCACCATGCGCTTCGCCGTGCACTCCGCGGCCAGCTGGGTTAAGTACCAGTACTTGCTGCCCTCGCGTACATTGTCCTCCTCGAGCACGTAGATGAGCTTCGGGAACGCGGGCGTGATGTAGACGCCCTGCTCATTCTTGATGCCCTGGATGCGCTGCTTTAAGACTTCCTCCGTCACCATGGCCAGATCGTCCCGCAGCTGTCCCTCGGGGACCTCATCCAGGTACATGAAGATCGTGATAAACGGCGCCTGCCCATTCGTGGTCATCAGCGTGATCACCTGATACTGGATCATCTGCACGCCCTGTTTGACCTCTTTCTTCACGCGCATCTCTGCGACGTTGTCGATCATCTCCTGCGTGGCCTCAATGCCGTTTTGCTCAAACTCCTCGGCCACCTCTTTTTTATATTTCTGCCTGCTGACTTCCACGAAGGGAACGAGATGCGCCAGCGAGATGCTCTGCCCGCCATACTGGGAGCTCGCGATCTGCGCGACGGCCTGCGTCGCCACGTTGCAGGCTGTGGCAAAGCTCTTCGGGGTCTCGATCATCGTCTCGCTGATGACAGTCCCGTTCTGCAGCATATCCTCCAGGTTGACGAGGCAGCAGTTGTGCATATGCTGGGCAAAATAGTCCGAATCGTGGAAATGGATGATCCCCGCTTCGTGCGCCTCCACAATGTCCTCCGGGAGCAGGAACCGCTTCGTGATGTCCTTGCTCACTTCACCGGCCATGTAGTCGCGCTGCACGCTGTTGACGGCGGGATTCTTGTTGGAGTTCTCCTGCTTGACTTCCTCGTTGTCGTACTCCAGAAGACTTAAGATCTGCTGGTCGGTGGAGTTCGCTTTCCGAATGAGCGCTCTCTTGTAACGATACGTGATGTAGTTGCGCGCCACGGCGAATGCCCGCTGGTTCATGATCTGGTTCTCCACAAGGTCCTGGATCTCCTCCACGCCAAGCGCGCGATCCATCCCCTCGCAGATCGTCTTCATGTTCGCGGAGATGACCGCCACCTGCTCCGGCGTCATCCGCTCCACATCGGTGACACTCTCGTTGGCTTTGATCACCGCGTTCGTGATCTTCTCCAGATCGAACGGCACTTCCGTTCCGCTTCTCTTGATGATTTTCATAACTCTCTTACCTCTTTCCTCACTTTTCCCCTATATTTTCTGTGTTTGCTCCCGGTAAAAGCCGCAATAAACAATCGGATTTCCCCGTCCGCGTACTTCATTCTACTACATCTTGTGGTTAAATGCAAGAGAAAAATCTATATATTGTGTATTTTTTATTTTTTCGCCGTTAAAACATAGATCCGGGAGTCGAAATCCTCGCTCTGCATCATCCCGATCTCCGTCCCCCGGACCCCGGCGCTCTCGTCCGTCGTCAGCATGCCAAGGTGCATCAGTTCGTCGCCGTAACAGTCCACCTGTGTGAGACTGTTGTGATAGCAGATGTCCGGGTCCAGCCCCGCGAGGCGCACGCGTGTAAACGCGTCGTTCACTTTGCTGAGCATCCGGTACCAGCCAACGACCGCCGTCTGCCGGTCATCGCTTACGACCATCCAGGCGGACTCGTTTTTCTCAAACGGGCTCTGCAGCCGGTAGAACGTGCCGAACTGCAGCAGCTGCCGGTACTCTTTCATAAACGCGACCTGCGTCTTCACACTCTCGATCTCCGTATCAGCCAGACGGTGTAAGTCCAGCTCGTAGCCAAAGGTCCCGAAATAGGCCACATTGGCTCTTGTGCGAAGCGGAGTGCACCGGCGCAATTGGTGGTTCGGCACCTCGGACACGTGCGTCCCCATGCTGCTGATCGGATAGCACATGGAAGTGCCGTACTGGATCTTTAACCGTTCAAACCCGTCCGTGTCATCGCTGGTCCAGCACTGCGGCGCGTAGTATAGCATGCCCGGGTCGAAGCGGGCGCCGCCGCTGGCGCAGGACTCGAACAGCACTTCCGGAAATGCGGAGGTGAGCCGCTCATAGAGGTCATAGACCCCAAGGATGTAGCGGTGAAAGATCTCCCCCTGCCGGTCCGCCGGCCAGGCATTGGAATAACACTCCGTGATACAGCGGTTCATATCCCACTTAACATAGGAAATGTCCGCCCCGCCGAGCAGCGCCGCGATCGCGTCATAGAGGTGGTCCACCACATCCTTTCTGGAAAAATCGAGCACATACTGACAGCGGCCGTGCGTCTTGTGCCGGCCCGGCGTGTTGATGATCCAATCCGGATGGGCCCGGTAGAGGTCCGAATCCGCATTGACCATCTCCGGCTCGATCCAGATGCCGAACTTCATGCCGAGTTCCCCGATGCGCTCCGCCAGGCCGTCCACTCCGCGCGGCAGCACCTCCGGCGCGGCCTCCCAATCGCCCAGCCCCGCCTTGTCATTCCGACGGCTGCCGAACCAGCCGTCGTCCAGGACAAACAGTTCGATGCCGCAGTCGCGTGCCGCGGCCGCAATGTCGAGGAGCTTCTCTTCCGTAAAATTATAATACGTTGCTTCCCAGTTGTTGATCAAAATCGGGCGCGCCCGGTCGCGCCAGTACCCGCGTGCCAGCCGTTCCCGATACATCTTGTGGAACGTCTGGCTCATATCGTTGATGCCCCGGTCGGTATAGACCATCACGGTCTCCGGCGTGGTAAAGGTCTCACCCGGCGCGAGCTTCCAGTCAAAGCAGTCCGGATGGATGCCGACCAGCATACGGGTGACCGAAAAAGCATCCACCTGCGCCTGCATCTGGAAATTGCCGCTGTATACAAAGGAAAACCCAATCACTTCCCCCTGAAATTCGTCCGCCGTGGGACGCTTTAAGATGACAAACGGGTTTTGCTGATTGGAGGAAGTCCCCTGCATGCTGTCCACTGCCTGAATACCCTGCTCCAAACGGCGGGTTATGGGTGTGCGTTCCCTTCCCCAGGAGCCGGAAAACTGGATCCAGTCATAGTCGCGGTCCGGCAGGTCAAGACACAGGCTCATCGCCCGGGTCAAATGCACCGCCTCGCCGCCCTCGTTGGTAAACCGTACACTCCGTGCCAGAAGACCGGTATGGGCGTAGAGGCTGTAGAGCAGTTCCACGCAAATTCCGGTCAGCGCGTCACGCAGTGTAATGATCAGGGTCTCCGCCTCCGCGTCGTCCTCCACATAGAGCGCGGGAAGGCCGGGGAGCGCGGGTTTCCCGGGAACGATCTCATGGGACTCGTACACGAATTCCGAGATGCGGCTGCCGTTTTCCTGCAGGATCTCCACGGCAGGATGCCGGTAGTCGCCGTTCCCGTAGACCGGATATTCCTGCTTGATGCCGGCCATCGTGTAGACTTTGTCCGTCGGGAAGACGCAGGAAGTCATCGGCCGTTCCGCCAGCTCTCTCAGATAAGTAAAGTCCTCCTTGTCATGGATGCGCTTTCCGAAGTACAGCTGGCCGAGCTGTCCGTTTTCCAGGACCATCATGATATAGCTGATCCGGTCATTGCTCAGATGAAACGTTCTTGTGCCCTCGTGAAAAAGGATGCTCATGTCTCCAGTATAGCAATTTTTTTTGCAGATACAATTACTTTTTCCATGAAAATTTTCCTATTTTTGACTAAATTTTTTCCGCGCGAACAGCAGGGCGAAGAGGACCGCGGCAGCGATGACTACCCCGATGATCACGGGCAGCAGGACGCCCCTTTCCGCCAATTGTTTCAGCGCGGCAGCGGGCGCGGAGAGAAACTCCCGGATCGTGCGGATGCCGGACGGCGCCCCGTAGCGGACATCCGCAACATTGCCCGCCCGGTCTGCTGCCACGAATCGGACTTCCTGTTCGGCGGCGTTTGCCGGCAGGGAAAGCGTTCCCGTGTAGTGGTTGGCATCTTCCCCAAACTCCGTGATCGCGTCGCCGAAAAGCGTCCCGTCCACATACACTTCCAGAGAAGTAAGGCCCATCGTATCATAGGCGGTGTACGCGAAATTTTCGCCCTCCTCCAGGATGCCGCTTTCATCCGTCTTCGCGCTTCCCGTGATCTCCGGCTCCGTTCCATCCACCCGGAACAAAAGGTCCGTGCCCGTCGAGCCGGCGCTGTCCGGCGTGTTGCCGGCCTCATCCTCGGAAGAAAGGGAAATCTTGTAGACTCCGTCCGCGGCAAAGTTTTGTCTGTCAAGCGTGTAGCGGTATTCATACCAGCCGCTGCTGCCTGTGGCAGCCGCGCCGGCAGCGGCCGGTTTCGTGTCGCAGACCACCTCCGTCATCGGACGGGAGTCCCGCGTGATATCGATCAGGAGGGAGCCGGGCCGGAGTCCGCTGGCATTGTATTCCGTGATCACCAGATCCTGTTCGATCTCCTGCGCGTAGGCCCCGCCGTTTTGAATGAGCGAGATCAGATAATCGCTGAACACATAGACCGATCCAAACCGATTGACGGAGAAGGTGACGCTCGCTTCACTCTCATTTCCGGCGAGATCCGCTGCCCGCGCGCGGAGTGTATAAATCCCGTCGTTGTCCCGGACCCGCGCGAAGGTCTCACACAACAGATCTCCTCCCTCTTCCGACAGTGTCTGTTCGGGAAAAAAGGTGTCCGTCACATCCACATCGATCTCGTCCAAACGCGTTCGCGTCAGGGAGATCTCGTAGTCGGCAAAATTGCGGTCATACAGCTTCACTTGCGGCGCGACGCTGCCGCTGTACCCGTGGTGGTCGGAAACGCCCGCGATCTCCACCTCCGGCTCGCTGCGGTCGATTGTAAATTCCGTCGCGGCCGCGGCGTTTCCGTAATCCGCCGGGCCACCTGTGTTTCCCGCGAGGTCGCTTGCCCTTACATCAAGCGTGTAGGTACCGTCCGCCGTGAAGGAGACCAGTGCCGTGTGAACATCCCCGTTGTGATGCCACAACACCGTGGGCTCTTCGTCCTCCCCCGCGGCTGTTCGCGCGCTCTGTCCAAATGACACGCAGCCGACATCAAAGTTTGGTTCCGTGATCACAACGGTCGCCGTGCGGGCTTCGTTGAAATACTGCCCGTTTACCGCTTCGTTATTGTCGTAAGAGACGGTAACGGCCGGGGCAGCCGTGTCAATGGCCAGTTGTACCGTCATCTCCCGGGAAACCCCCTCCCGGTCTGTCGCTCTCACACAGACCAAAACCTCGTTGCTGTGATACCGGGCGGTGTCAACCGAAACGCGGCCCTCCCAGGATTCCAAAAACTTGTGCTGCTCCGTCGGCTCGTCGGGTGTCTCTGGCTCTGCCGTCGCGACCGGCTCTTTCGACTCTGTCGGCTGCTTCGGCTCGTCCGGCACGGTCGGCTCCTTCGGTTCGTCCGGCTCTACGGGTGTCTCCGGCTCGTCCGGCTCTACGGGGGCCTCCGGCTCGTCCGGCTCTGCGGGGGCCTCCGGCTCCTCCGGCTCGTCGGGCGTTTCCGGCTCTTCCGGTTCCCCGGGTGTCTCCGGGTCGTCAGGCTCCTCGTCCGGCGGCTCCGCGTCACCGGTGCCTTCCGTGTCTTCCGCCTCTTCGCCAGGCTGGTCCGTATCGTCCGGGTCGTCAGACCCATCCTCCCTGCCGCCTTCCTCCGCGGCGGACGAGTCGGCGGCGTCCTCCGTGCCGTCCGGCTCCCCGGCGTCTTCTGTGTTGCCCGGGTCATCGGCGTCTTCTGTGTCGCCCGGCTCATTGGCATCTTCCGTGTCGCCCGGGTCATCGGCGTCTTCCGTGTCGCCCGGCTCATCCGGCTCATCGGGCGTTTCCGGCTCTTCGGGCGTTTCCGGCTCGTCCGGCTCCTCGGGCATCGCCGGTTCCTCAGGCGTCGCCGGTTCTGCTGGCGTATCCGGTTCTTCCGGGAGAGCCGGCTCTTCGGGCGCCGCCGGTTCTTCGGACGCCGCCGGTTCTGCCGGTTCCTCCGGTGTCTCCGGTGTCTCAGGTTCTTCCGATTCTTCTATAACTTCTTCCACATACGGGTCCTCATACAAGATGCCATACTCTGCCGCGCTCTCACCGCTCCGGGTCCCGTCCGTGATCCAGTACTCGATACTGCGGATTCCGTTGTCCTGCCCGTTTGCCTGCACGCAGAGATCGACGAAGACCGCGCTCTGTGCGTTATAGTAGCCGTACACATCCGCGATCCCGTTGTCCACCGCCGGCGCGGAGGGCGTGAGCGTGATCGCGCAGCCTTGTGTCTCCGCCTGCGCCGGCACGGCGCGCAGCGCGGCCGAGGCCAGACAGGTCATCAGCGCGATGGCGCACAGCCCTCCGGCGATCCGCCTGATCCGCACGACCCGCGCGTCTCGAAGGTGTCTGCATTTTTCGTTTTCATTCCTCTTCATTTTTTTCCAATCCCTCCTCTTCGATCACCTCATCGGTGTGAATGATCATAATGTTATCCAATGGTTCCGTTATCTCTTCGTCTTGCTCTGCCGCCGCCTTGTTGTCCTCCCGCAGCCGCCGGACAGCTCTTTTTGCCGCGCGGCCGCTTAACTCCCCCACAGCCGCGGGGATGTGAAACTGCAGCCAGAAAACGACCGCGGCCATTCCCAGCACCCCGGACAGCAAAAACGAAACGCCGGACAGCAGCCGAAATGTCTCAGTCATCGCGCACCTCCTTATAGTCATAGGTTCTTTCCACGGCTTCCCGATATACCCTGTAGTGGTCCAAAATCTCTGTTTGCAGCGCAGCCGACTCTTCCTTTGTCACGGACAGGACCACGGTCCTGCTCCACACCCGGTCGAGCAGACCCAAAACCTGTTCCTCCGGCACATCTACCGCGGCCATCCCCTCCCTCTGGTCGTACAGCAGCAGGAAGATCCCGTTGTACAGAGCCAGCTGGTCATAATGGCTCGCCGACAGCACGAGGTCGACGCATTCGTCCATCGCCCTGATCAATTCCAGATAGTCTTCCCTCCCGGCCTCCGTTCCCCCGACCGGGCTTAAGACATACGTCCGATAGAAACTGCAGATCCGGTAGTAACACGCGGACAGATCCCGGTCCTCAAATGCCTCCGCCTCTTCCGCGTCCTCCTGATTCGCCGCGAAAAACGGGTAGGCTTTCTGCACCCGGGCGGAAAAACTCCCGCCCTCCTCTCCGTCAGTGTAATAGGTAAAATACAGGATTCCGATGCGATAGTTTAATTCCTCCACCGCGGCAGAGGATGCGTCAAGCTGCTCCCGGTTCTCATTGTAGAGGGATAAAAACGCGTCGCTTACCGCACGGTCAAATGTCCCCTCTTCCTCGATGGCCTCCACCAGGCGCAGATATGCCGTCGGGTCCGCCGGACGGATCGCGATCGCTTCCTCATAATTGTTCCATTTTTCTTCCAGGGACAGAGACGAAAGAACCGACAGAAGGGAAAGATACCGCTCCCGTGTGAGATAGGTCTCCCCGAGACGAAAAGAGAATCCGGCCGTAAATAAAACAGCCGCGAGCGACGCGGTCATCAGAAACATCCGCAGATGTCTCTTTTGCTTTTTTTGATGATCCGCCGTGAGGTGGGAAATGTGTTCCAGGTCATACAACAGCGCCCTGCAGTCCGGATAGCGCTCCTTCGGATCGAGCGCCGCGCACCGGTCGATCACAATGTTCAAGCCCTCAGAAATTTTTGGATTCCAATACCGCACCGGGTGATAGACATACCCCGGCGCGCGCGGGCTGACATCGGTCAACAGATGGTGCAGCGTCATGCCGAGGGTGTAGATGTCCGAGCGGGCATCGGTCTGGCGCGCGCCGTAGTGTTCCGGCGACGCGTAGCCTCTTGTGCCGAGCACGGTCGTGTCCGCCCGGCTCCTCTCCTTATACTCCCGGGCAATCCCGAAATCAATGATCTTGATGTTGCCCTCCGGCCCGAGGATGACATTGGAAGGCTTCATGTCCCGATAGATGATCGGCGGTTTCCGGGAATGGAGGTAGAGGAGCGCGTCCCCGATTTGTTTTGCCCAGTTTACGACCAGTTCCTCCGGCAGGGCCCCGTGTTCCTTCAGAATCCGGTCTAAGGGTTCCCCCTCGATATAGTCCATGACGATACAGAGACGGTCCGCGTCCTCCAGGATGTCTACGATCCGCGGCAATGCCGGATGATCCAGCCGCTTCATGATCTCCGCTTCCGCCAGCAGGCCGGACAAAATGACCGCGTCGTTTTGTCCGTTTTCCTGTTTTGAAACCTCCTTTACGGCCCACTGCTTTTTTAAGCGCAGATCCAAGGCCAGGTAGACACGGGACATGCCGCCCGTTCCGATCTGTTTTAAGATCTCGTATTTTTCATCGAGTACCGATCCGATCTCAATCACATCGCCTCCCCGCGCCTGCGCTTCTCCCGGTCCACACCCGCGCGAGGAGGGCGGAAATGTTGTCCGTCTCCCCCCGCGATTTGGCCAGATCGATCAGGCTGCGCGCGCCGCCGTGCATCGCCCACCGGTCGCGCAGCGTGCCGGGGGCCAGCGACGCGGCCATTTCCCGGGCGGTCGTCTCGTGATAGAGTCCGTCCGAACACAGCAGATAGACGCCGGCCTTTGCCTTTCCGACCATCATCTGCGGCTTGACGGACGCCGACGCGCCCACGCACTGGAGCAGCACACTCCGCCGCTTATCATGCCGTGCCTGTTCCTTTGTCAGATGTCCCTCCCGGACTTCCCGTCCGACGAGCGTCTGATCCTCCGTCAGCTGGCGCGCGTGCCGGTCGATATGATAGATCCTGGAATCCCCCACGTGGCAAAGCAGGTATCTGCCGCCGGCAAACAGAATCCCGGAAAACGTGGTCCCCAGGTGAATCTGGTGTTTTTCTCCGTACATCGAAAGTGTCCGGTTCGCGTTGTCCAAAGCCGCCTCCCACTGTGCCGCCGTCGTCCGGAGGTCAAATGCCCCGTCTCCTCCGGACAGTTCCCGGTCAAACCAGTCCGAGAACACGCGGACCACCGTGGCGCTGGCGAGCTCTCCTTTTGAGAGTCCGCCCATCCCGTCACACACGACGCACAGCAGCACTTCCCCGGCGGGCGTCGCCGCGTGGCGGATCAGCAGGCTGTCCTGATTGGCTTCCCTCGCGTTTCCGATGTCGGTATCCGCCGTTGCGATAAACCGCATCATAAAAAGCCTTTCTTACTATGAAAGTGAACACTGGAATTCAGATGGATCTTTACAGAAAGTATTGGAAGATCACAGAATTTCAGAAAAGTTCCGGCTGTTCTGCCGAAAATCCGACCGGGCCCTCGATTCGGTCCGGTCAAAGATTTGTAATTAGAGTATACAGCGGATTGTACGATCTGTCACTTGTACAACCCGCCGAAAATTTTTTCAAACCTGTTGGTAATAGTGCACAAAAACTACAGCCGCGCAAGCGCCAGCGCGAGTCGGGCACGGATCCGCTCCGCTCCCATCACCTGCATGATCTGGTAGAGGTCCGGCGTATTTCTCCGGCCGGTCAGACCCACCCGAAGCGCCGTGCTGATGTCTCCCACATGTCCCGGCCACGCGTCGGGGTCCTGTTTATAGATCTTCACCTCACGGGCATAGCCGAGCCGTTCAGCCAGGTCCTTCATCCGCTCAAACCACTGTCCGTTGTCATCTGCCTGGTTGTAGTACTCGTCCACATACAGTGTAAAGATCTGCGTGAGCGTCTCTTTGTCGGAGATCAGCTGGTACTCGTAGTCGATATCAGCGGCTTCAAACACATCGTCGTACATATAGGAAATGTAGTCCCGCACGTCCGACCAGCGCCCGATATCCTTGCGCTTCTTTTTGATGTCGGCGCCGCGCTCGATGCCGAACACTTGAAGCGCGTAGTCTTTATCTTGCAGCATGGCAAAGAGCGCCTCGTCATAGCGCTTAGCCCAGGCATCCACGTCGTCATAGACTTTTTGCGCGGAAAACCGCGCGATGACATTTTTCGAGACGTCGAGCAGCTTGTCCATGTCGAACAGCGCGCCCTCCGTCGTGCTCATCTTTTTCCAGGAGAACGGAAAGTCATAGAGGTCCGCGTCCTCGTTGTTTTTCCGCCACATCTCGAAATCGGAATTCGCGATGGTCATCAGGTATTCCTTTACGGATTCGGGGGGAATGCCCGCCTCATGATAGTAACTGACGGCCGCTTCCGGGTCCTTGCGCTTGCTGATCTTGCGTTTTATAAAGATCGGATTCCCCTCCTCGTCGAGGACGGGCGCGCCGTTCTCATCGGTCTTTTCCTCGCTCTTTAACATCGGCGCGTAGTGGCAGTACTTCGGCGCCTTAAAGCCGAGCGCGTAAAACAGCTCCAAATGCAGCGTTACCGAGGGAAACCACTCGCTCGAACGGATGACATGCGTCGTGCGCATCAGATGGTCGTCCACCGCGTGCGCGAAGTGGTAGGTGGGCAGTCCGTCGCCCTTTAAGAGCACCACGTCCATGATGTTTTGCGGCAGCTCCACTTTCCCTTTGACGAGATCCTTGATCGTCAGCTTGCCGTCCGGCGTACCCGTCGAACGGAACCGGATGACATAAGGGTCGCCCGCTTCGATGCGCTGCGCGGCCTCTTCGATAGGGAAGTCCCGGTAGATGGCCCACTCGCCGTAGTATCCGATCGTATCGAGGCCGGCCGCCTCCTGCTTTTGCCGCAGCGCGGCAAGCTCCTCCTCCGTCGCGAAACAGGGATAAGCCCGGTCGTTCGCGACGAGCCACTTCGCGTACGCCTCGTAGATCTCGCGCCGAAGCGTCTGGCGGTACGGGCCGTAGTCGCCGACGGAGTCCGTATCGCTCGTCATGCCCTCCGTAAACACGATGTCAAAATCGCGCATGGCGTCGAGGATCCCCGTGACGCCGCCCTCGATCGTCCGCTTTTGGTCAGTGTCCTCGATCCGCAGGATCAGTACACCGCCGGACTGCTTTACCAGAAGCGTCTCCACGATGCACTGTTCCAACGCCCCGATGTGGACAAAGCCGGTCGGGCTTGGCGCAAAGCGCGTGACGACTGCCCCCTCGGGCAGGTCCCGCGCGGGATATTTTTCTTCATAATAGGAAACATCTTTCGCGTCCGGAAAGATCAGATCGGCTAATTCCTGTCTGGTCATAGGGAATTCCTCCGCGCCTGTTCAGCCAAGCAGTGCCAGGATCTGCTCTTTCGGCATCGCGCCGATTGCCTGATTGGCCAGCTCGCCGTCTTTAAACACGAGCAGCGTCGGGATGCTCATCACCTGAAACTCGGTGGCCAGACTCTGCTCCTCGTCCACGTTAACCTTGCCGACCTTGATGTCGGAGCGCTCCTCCGCAATCTGATCCACGATCGGACTCACCATCTTGCAGGGGCCGCACCAACTCGCCCAGAAATCCACCAGGACCGGCTTGTCACTGTTTAATACTTCCTCCGCAAAATTGTCGCTTGTAATCGTTATGACACTCATATTCGTATTCCTCCGATTCTTTTTTAATGTGGCCTGCGCTCACGCGACGTCCTCCTTTAGTATAATCCCTTTTGGACTTCTTATCCACCATTAATTTTCTGACCCCTTGACATAGAAAACGGGTGTGTAGTATAGTACGGTGTAGGTGTCAAGACACCTGTCAAGTACGGAGGCGTCCTATGGAAAAAGTAAAAGCTTTTTTAAAAAGAAAGAACATTGAGTTCTCATTAAAACGATACGGCATCGACGCGCTCGGCGCCATGGCGCAGGGTCTGTTCTGTTCCCTCCTGATCGGGACAATCCTGGATACGCTCGGGACATCGTTTCACGTCCCGTTCCTCGCCATGACCGTCGCTACGATCAACGGTGTCGATTACACAGTCGGCGGGCTGGCCAGCGCCATGAGCGGGCCGGCCATGGCCGTCGCCATCGGCTTCGCGCTCTCCGCCTCGCCGCTCGTGCTGTTCTCGCTCGTCGCGGTTGGCTTCGCGGCCAACGCGCTCGGCGGCGCAGGCGGTCCGCTGGCCGTCTTTTTCATCGCGATCATCGCCACGGAGTTCGGAAAGGCCGTCTCCAAAGAGACGAAGGTCGATATTCTTGTAACACCGCTCGTCACGATCGGCATCGGCGTCCTATGCTCGGCACTGCTAGCGCCGCTGCTCGGAAACATCGCCATGCGGGTTGGCTCCCTTATCATGGTCGCCACGAATCTGGCACCGTTCTGGATGGGCATCATCGTCTCTGTGCTGGTCGGTATGGCGCTAACCCTGCCCATCTCCTCGGCGGCCATCTGCGCCGCGCTCGGACTGACGGGGCTCGCCGGCGGCGCCGCGCTCGCGGGCTGCTGCGCGCAGATGATTGGGTTTGCCTTCATGTCCTTTCGGGAAAACCGCGTCGGGGGGCTTGTCTCGCAGGGCATCGGCACCTCGATGCTGCAGATGGGCAACATCATTCGGAATCCACGAATATGGATCGCTCCGATCATCGCTTCCGCGGTCTCGGGGCCTCTCGCCACGTGTGTGTTCCATCTGGAGATGAACGGGACGCCTGTTTCCTCCGGCATGGGAACCTGTGGCATCGTGGGACCGATCGGGGTCTATACCGGCTGGCTGAACAACATCGCGGACGGCACCAAGGCCGCCATCACGGCGACCGACTGGATCGGCCTCGTGATCATCGCCTTTGCCCTGCCCGCCGTCCTGTGTCCGCTCATCAATATGATTCTGCGGAAAGTCGGCTGGGTGAAGGAAGGCGACCTGAAGCTCAGCGACTCGTAGGTTTTACGCTGAAAATCCCCTCCGATTGCCTCGGAGGGGATTGTATAATCGCCGGTGTTTATGTTGTATCCGGATCAGGCTCGTTTTTCTTCCAAGCGCCGGACGCGTGTCTGCAGGTCAGAAATCTCCACTTCAAAAATCAAGTCTTTTCGGTGGGCATCCACTGCCGAGTTCAGTTTATCGACCAGATCCAAATGGTTCTCCGCCAACAGGCGGATGTTTCTGTCAGTTTCGTTTTCGATGTGCACCTCCAGAGAGGTGAGCCGCTGCGACATGTCTTGCATGTCCTGTCGCATGTCCTGCATGTCCTGCCGCATGTCCTGCATGTCCTGTTTTATCCCCTGCACATCGCTTTGCAGCGGGTCCAACAGCTGTGAGATTTCCTGTAAGTCCTGTTTTGTAAGAGCCATAAATACCTCCCGGTTCGTATTTGTGAGGTAAGTATAGCATGGCGGCACAGCAAAGTCTATGCCCGTTTTTCCCGCACCGAATGCCTTTGTCGAAAATGCACAACAGAAATTTTGCGGTAATTTCTTATTAAAAGAATGCCTGCAAAAGGCAAATCCCCTCGGAGGGAGAGGGGAAAATTCGTCCTTTTGCACAACGCTTATCCTGTCCGAAGGCGAAAAAGGCTGCTCACGCTGCTGCCGGAACCGTAATGACAAAGGAATCAAACTGGATGTCATAATTATCCGAATAGCAGCTATCAAAATATACCTGGAATTCTTGAGAAGGATCTATTGCAGGAAACACGATCAAACCGGAAGAAGACGCGCCCGGCAGCAACTCGTCTGAGGGCTCTTCCGCTCCTGTCTCATAGCGCGTACTGCTGTCCCAATTATATTCATACTGTGTTCCGTTTTGAACGATTTTCGCCTGGCCGGGATAGATGTCAACTCCATCGGCAGAATTATTTGTCTCCGTGATCCAGACCCGGGTCTCCGTTTCCGCAAACTCCACCTTGTCTACCTTGACGCTGACTCCATGCTGCTCCGCGACCGCATCCTCTGGCGTAGTCTCCGCAATGGCCGGGACAACAACATCCGTATAGCTTTTTTCCGTCACGGTACCGGCCTGAATGCAGAGCACTTCCCTTTGCGCGCCAAGGTACGTTTCAAATTTTTGCGCGCCGGTAATCTTCCCATCCACTTCAAAGTATTCGCCCTCGGAAAGGCTGAAATCCGCAGGACAATACACGACGAAATCGTCCTCATAATTTTCTGTGTCGTAGTATGCTTGATAGGCCGCATCCGAGTTCCCGGTCGAATCGATCTTGTTAAACACCTTTCCGGTCAGCACAATGTATTTCCCTTTGTAAGCATCCGGATCAGAAAACACATTGGCCAATTCCTCTGCGGAGACATATTCTTTTACTTCTTCGGTGTCCCCGGAAGAGTCAGAAGAACTACTCGAACTCCCGCATGCGGCAAGCGAACCCGCAAGCGCAACCGCTAACGCAATCCCCATCCACCGTTTTATCAATCTCTTTTTCATAACTCTCGCCTCCTCATATTGATACTCTTATTGTAAAGAATTATGAAAAATATGCGGTGTGCCGTCAGCACACTTTACCGGCTCGGCGGGTGATCGGCATTGATTTTTCCCCGGGAAAAAAGTATCATAAAATTACGCAGAAACGCAGAATACGCAAAGAAACGGAGCTCATTTCAGATGAAAGACGAGCACACCTCAGACCTCTTGCGGGAACTGAATAATATGGACGACCGGCCGGAATCGTTTCAGGCGTTTGTGGAAAAGCACTCGGACGCGCAGAACTTCAACACATTGTCCGACTATCTGAATTTCTACCTCTCCCAACATCCGGACCTGCAGATCGCCGATGTGATCAAGCGCTCCAATACGGACAAAAATTATTCCTATCAGATCTTCAACGGACGCAAACAGCACCCCGACAAATACAAACTGATCCCTCTGTGCATCGCCATGAAAATGACGGTCCGGGAGACGGACCGCGCGCTCTTTTTAGCCGGGCAGCCGACCCTCGCGCCGACGGAAACACTCGACGCGGCGCTGATCGTCTGCATCAATCACGAATATGCGGATATGTTTGCCGTCAATGAGTACCTTGTAGCAAACGGCCTTTCCTCTCTATAGAAAACTCTCCACAATCATTAAGATAAGCACCAGAACGAACACGATGATCGCGGTATAAACAATATACCCGAGCCATTTCCACCGCTTCTGTTTCATCAGCGGCAAATACTGGTGTACGTCCAGATAATTAAACCAGAAGAAAATGCAGAGAATCCCGATGGCAAGGGCAAAGATCCGGTTCACCCAGAGCACGGCGGCGTTCGATGTATCCATCGGCATCATCAGACAGGAACCGATATACAGCACATACACAACGAGCGCCAGGAACATTTTCCACGTTGTGAGCGTGCGGAATCCGGGCGGCAGATACGGATAGCGGGCGGCAAGCGTTCTTTTTCCGTCGGCAGGGGCTCCTGCATCGGCCTGCGCGCTTTCGTCAGTCTGCGCGCTTTCGTCCGCCTGCGCGCTTTCGTCAGTCTGCGCGCTTTCGTCGGCCTGCGCGTTTTCGTCAGTCTGATCGCTTTCGTCATCCTGCGCGCTTGCCTGCAGCGCCTCCTGCAAGGCTTCCACGCTTTGATACCGCTGCGCGGGATCGAGTTCGATGCAGGTGGCGATCACCGGGCCGAGCGCCCCCTCACAGCGCGCTTCGGACGGATACTGCCCCGTCACCATCCGGTTCATCATCACGCCGAGCGCGTAGATGTCCGTACGAGCGTCCGTCTGGGCATATCCGTACTGCTCCGGAGCGGCATAGCGGCGGGTCCCCATAACCACGGTGTCGGTGTCCTTCTCCTCGTCAAAGTTGCGCGCGGCGTCAAAATCCACGATTTTTACCTGTCCGTCCTTGTCCAGAAGGACATTCGAAGGCTTTAAGTCCCGGTGGATCATGGGCGGCGACTGCTCATGCAGCAGTTTTAACGCCTCACAGATCTCCTCTGTGATTCGCACCGTCTCCTCTTCCGAAAAGCACCCTTCCTCCTCCAGACGCTCTTCCAAATTCTGTCCCTGAATGTACTCCTCGATCACGGTCAACGTACCATCCGATTCGATGCACTCGTAAATCTGCGGAAAATAGCGGCTCGGATGCTCCATGAGATACCGGTAAACGCGCGCGTCGTAAACCGTCAGGTCTTTTCGTACATAGACCTGCCGTGTGTCCCGGTGCTGTACCAGCACGACATTCTTGTGATCGCTGATCTCGGCGATCTTTTGATAGAAGGATAATCTGCTCTCTTCCTGCACTGTCATCGTTTAGATCCCTGGATCTGCCGTCCCCATTCCTCCGTCAGCCGCGCAAGATTCCATGCGGCATTGGCGGGACTGGTGGACGGCAGTTTTATGATCTCCCGCTCTGTCTGCGGGAAACAATATTGCATATACAATTTATAGGCCGTGGCCCCGTTGGCAAAGATCGCACGAATCGGGGCATGATCTAAAATGACCGACATATCGTTCGGTGTCACATTGCGGATGGAGCTGTCGCTGGAGCCCGCGATCTCGCACTCCGCGATCACATCCCAGACGGCAATGTGATTCCGCAGCAAAAACGCCCGTTTTTCCAGAATAGTCCGCGGCTCTTCATCACCCGTCAGCGCGGCCAGCACCTTCCAGAAGCGATTCTGCGGATTTCCGTAATAAAAATGATTCTCCCGGGACTTCACCGACGGAAACGTGCCCAGGATCAGGATCTCCGACCTCTTATCAAAGATCGGCCTGAATGTGTGTGTGATCGTTTGATATTCCTGCATAGTCGTCTTGCTTTATTATAACACAAAATTGCCTCTGGCAGACGCCGGAGGCAATTCCCATCGATTCTCTACTTTTCCCGCACCTTCTTCATCCGCCTCCGCACAACAAAGACCACCAATACGACCACGACCGCGGCAAGCACCACCCAGCCCCAGACCGGCACATCGCGAATGTTGTAACAGCGCACATGGATCCACATCTGATTGACGCGATCATTCGTTTCCGGGTCAAAATACGTCGCGATCGCGGCGCGCTCCAGCGTCTCCTCGGCCGGATAGGCGGCCGAGAGCTGCCGGTTTACCTGATCGGCCGGTGCCGTGATCACGTAATTTTCATCATCGGAATCGCCGGAGAAAAAATACCCCACCGGATATTCCACGACGTCCTCCTCGTCGTCGTCCGCGCCGTAGCACCAGTCGACGTACTCATAGATCGTATCGTCGTCTCCGCCCGCGATGCAGGACGTGTAGCCGACATAATACATATTGCGGACCACGTTGTCCGGGCGCGAGATATAGTTGATAAAGGCTTCCGCCGCCTGCTTCTTCGCCGCGTCACCGTTGATGCCGTCTTTCATCATGACCCAGCCGTCAAAATAGATGTTCGTGGCCTCCTCGGGCACGGTAAAGGCCAACTCCAGGTCGTCCTTCTCCGCCTCGTTTAATGTATAGACAACGTCGCCGGACCACTGGTAATTGGCGACCACCTTGCCGGTGACCATGTCCGCCTTGCCGGCGTCCGTCTCGAACGCATAGGCGTTATCTTTTACTTCCTGCAGCCAGGTCTCCGCGGCCGCGAGTGTCTCCGGGGACGTGTCGTTCATCTCCTCCTCCAGACGCGCGGAGTAGTCGGGATCATTTACAAATTCTTCCGAGGTCAGCAGATCGTGTTTGATCGCGCCGACCGCCGCGAAGTAGGAGTCGCGGACACTGTCCTTGATCGTGATCCGGCGCCAATACTTCTCATCGTTTAAGACATTCCAACTGGATGTGTCCTCCTCGGAGACGACCGCCGGATTGTAGACAATCCCGCTGATGCCCCACATGTAGCCGGCCATGTATTTGCTCAAGCTCTCCCCGTCGAGCTCCTCTTCATCAAAGATTTCCTGGATGTAGGGGGACACTCCGTTGATGTAATAATTGTTCGGATCCGACGTGTCGAAGAACTCTTCTGAAAGCGGCTCCAACAAGTCCTCGGCCATCATCTTCATGACCATGTACTCCGAGGGACACACGAGGTCAAACTCGCTCCCGAGCGTCATCATGTTGTAGAGGTCCTCGTTCGTACCGAACGTAGAATATTCCACATTTACGATCACGCCGTATGTCTCGTAGTACCAGTCCTTAAACTCGCCCACCATCGACTCGATGCCGAGGATGTCGCCGCTGGGGAGGTCGATCGTATCTTCCTCGTCCCAGCCGCCTGTGTCAATGTACTCTTCACTGTTGCTGATCCGAAGCGTTACCTCCGGTGTCGACTCCTTCGCCAAAAGAGGCACCGTCGTGCAGGGAAGGAGCAGGGTTGTCACGGTCAGGACCGCCGCCGCGAACAGGGCGGAAAGTCGTTTCGCTCTCATCAATCCGCCCTCCTTTTCGCCTGTCGGTTCGCGCGTATGTTCATGCAGACCACAATGATCACAACGATCACGAAGATCGCCGTGGACAACGCCCACAGAGCGGTCTTGATGTTGGTCTGCGCCCCCTTTGTCGCGTTTACCACATACGTGCTGATCGTGTTAAATGTCGCCGGCTTTGTGTAGGTCGCGATAAAATAATCGTCCAGAGACAATGTGATCGCCAACATAAATCCGCTCGTGATGCCGGACATGATCTGCGGAATGATCACGCTCCAAAGCGCCTTGGAAGGGGTTGCTCCCAAATCGAGCGCCGCCTCGTAGGTGCTTTGATCCATCTGTTGTAGCCTCGGCATCACGGAAAGGTAGACAAACGGCGCGCAAAGGGCCACCTGCCCTGCCACGAGCGGGACATAGGTGTCCTTGCTGATGCCGAACACCACCACGAGCAGGATGCAGATGGAAAATCCGGTCACGACATCGGCGTTGACCACCGGCACCTGATTCAAGGTGGAGAGGAACGCAGCCGGCCCCCGTTTGGAATAAAAGGCCCCGATGGCTCCGATCGTCCCAAGGATGGACGCGATAACCGCGACGACCACGGCGAGCACGACCGTCCCAATGATCATGGAACGCAGTTCCGGCGTCGTAACCAGTGTCACATAATTTTGCAGGGAAAATCCCCGGATTGCCCCGATTTGCGTCGAGGTGGTAAAACTGTATACCACAAGGATCAGGATCGGCGCGTAGAGGAACACAAGAACCAGGATCAGGAATATGCTTCTTCCGACTCGCCTTGTCATAACAACGCACCCCCCTCCTGTGTCTGCTCTTCGCTGTCTCCGCCGGTAAATAGCGTAACAACACAGATGATCGCCAAAAGGATTAGCGCGATCATGGAGCCGCCGTGCCAGTCGTAGGCGTTAAAGTAGCTGCCGATCAGGCTTCCCATGATGTAGGTGTTGTTGGAAAGCATCTCCAGAACGACATAGTTCGTCATGGACGGCAAAAATACCATCATAATCCCGCTGATGATTCCCGGCATGGAGAGCGGCAGAGTCACGCGGAGAAAGGTTCTCCGGCTGTCCGCCCCCAGATCCATCGCCGCCTCGATGAGCGACCTGTCCATTTTCTGGATGCAGTTGTAGATTGGCAGGATCATAAACGGCAGGAAGTCGTACGTCATACCGATGACCGTGTTAAGGAAGGGAAAAAACGCCAGATTCCCCTCAATCACGGTGAGGATCTCCTTTAATGCCGTGATGCGCAGAGAAAAGTTGATCCACATCGGCAGGATAAAGATCATCAGGATCACCGCCTGGTTCTTCACCCGGCTCGTCGCCAGAAAATAGGCCGTCGGATAGGCGATGAGCAGACAGACGATCGTCGTCACAACCGCGATCGCCACGCTGTAGAGCAGTGTTCCCAGTGTGTTCGCGTTGGTAAAAAAGTCGGTTAGATTCGAAAGCGTCGCGCTTCCATCCGACCCCGTAAACGCGTAAAAGAAGAGGACGACCAGCGGCATCGCGACGAGAAGCAGCAAAAAAACAGCATAGGGGATGCCCAGCGTTTTTCTGGAAAACCGGAATTTTCTCATGGCTCTCCCCTCCCTATTCCCATACGTGGAAACGCATCTTTTCCACAGGCAGGATGAGCCCCACCCGGTCGCCTATGTTCCAGAGATCCTCCGTGTCTACGAAGAAGTCATTTCCCAGGTCCGTGTCGATGACATAACTGTAATGGTCCCCCTTGTAGATCAGATCGATGATTTTGCCCTGGACGATTCCCTCGTCCGCATTGTCCGTCATGACAATGTCCTCCGGCTCGATCGCGACCATTACTTTTCTGCTCTGCGGATCGATCTCGCTTCCATCCTCGTCCAGGATCGCGCCATCTTCCAGGCGGCGCCTGCTTCCCTTAAAGATCGTCGTCACATCGACATCCAGTTCGCGCCTGTTGTATTCCAGGCGGTGATTGCGGTTTAACCCGGCCGTAAAGAAGTTCGTGTCATACTCTTCCGTCATCACATGGATGTCCTCCGGATCCACATTCAGACCGACTTCCTCCCCCTCCTTGACCGAACGTAAGGAGTTTATCGCAATTTCGTATTTCCCGGATTCCACGGTGACCTCATAATGCGTCCCCTTAAAGACAACATCGTCGACCACGCCCGTGATGATCCCCTTGTGCGGTTTCACGATCTCAATGACCTCGGGGCGCACCACAGCCGTGATGGCCTTGCCCTCCGGAATGTTCGTCTCGCACTTAAAGACACCGCCGCAGAAGTGTGCTTTTTTCTTGCCCGTCATGACCCCGTTGAAGATATTGCTTTCGCCGATAAAATCGGCCACAAACGCGTTGACCGGCTTGTTGTAGATGTCCTCCGGCGCGCCGATCTGCTGCACCTTGCCGTCAGAGAGAATCACGATCTTGTCCGACATGGTGAGTGCTTCCTCCTGATCATGCGTCACATAGATAAACGTGATGCCGAGCTCCTCGTGCATGTCCTTTAACTCCGTTTGCATCTCCTGACGCATCTTTAAATCCAGTGCGCCCAGCGGCTCGTCGAGCAGCAGAATCTCCGGCTCGTTGACCAGCGCGCGGGCAATGGCGATTCTCTGCTGCTGCCCGCCGGAAAGCGTGGTGACGGAGCGCTTTCCAAAATCCCCCAGGTCGACGAGTTCCAACGCATGTTTCACTTTCCGCTCGATCATATCCGGTTCCATCTTCTGCTGCTTCAAGCCGAATGAGATGTTTTCGGTCACGGACATATGCGGAAAAAGAGCATACCGCTGAAACACGGTGTTGATCGGCCGCTTGTTCGGCGGCAGATTCGTGATGTCTTCCCCGTGCAGATAGATCCTGCCCTCGGTTGGCGTGTCGAATCCGGCGATCATCCGAAGCACCGTCGACTTGCCGCAGCCGGACGGCCCGAGAACCGTAACAAATTCTCCCTTTCCGACCGCCAGGCTTATATCGGAGATCACGGCAACGTCCTCCCGATAGCACTTGGTAATATTCTTTAATTCAATGATGTTTGGTCTGGTTTTGGGCATAGTATACCTCCTTGTTGAATGGATGGCGTACGAACCCAAAGAAATTGCGCAAAATACCCCTGCGAAATAGAAAACAGGCGCTCTGCGCGGCAGAAATGTCTTAAAAGACCTGTCACTTTCCGGCTTCCGGTCGGGAGATCCACAGAGAGCACCCGACATCCGCCTGTCCTTTTTGGGTCAGCCGAAGATCCATTTTTAAGCTCCGTTTATGTAGCTGGTCCACTTCCATAGACGCTCTCCCTCCTTCCGCTTTCCTTTTAGAAAAGTCAGCGAAAAAGCTTCGCTTTGCTTATTATACCTGCGTCAGAAAAAATGTCAATCCACCGGTTCGCGCGGCATGATCAGGACCGCAATGATGTAAAGGAACAGTCCCAGTCCGAACAGCAGGACGGACGCCGCCCAGACAATGCGTACGATCGTCGGGTCCACGCCGAGATATTCGCCCACTCCGCCGCAGACACCAAACAGCACCCGGTTGTCCACCGATTTGTACAGTCTCCTCCTCATAATAACAATTCCTCCTTCTTCCGATTATTCTTGTCATGTAAAGCAACTATTTCTCCGCTCAGATCGCGTCCAGCGCCTGCGCGATGTCCGCGATGAGGTCCTCTTTGTCCTCGATCCCGACAGACATCCGGATCATGCCGGCCGGAATGCCCGCCGCGGCCAGCTGCTCGTCCGTCATCTGACGGTGCGTCGCGGTGGACGGATTTAAACAACAGCTCCGGGCGTCGGCCACATGGGTCTCGATCGCGATGAGCTTTAACGCGTGCATGAACCGGAGCGCCTCCGGCCGTCCGCCGTCGATCTCGAACGCGATCACGCCGCAGCTGCCGTTCGGCAGATATTTTTTCGCCAATTCATGATACTTGTCGCCCGGCAGGTCCGGGAACGTGATGGAGACCACCTTGGGATGTTCCTTTAAATACTCCGCCACAGCCAGCGCGTTCGCCGCGTGGCAGGGCATCCGCAGGTGCAGGGACTCCAATCCGAGATTTAAGTAAAACGCGTGCTGCGGCGACTGGATGCTCCCCAAGTCACGCATGAGCTGCGCGGTACACTTTGTGATAAACGCGCCCGCGAGGCCGAAGCGCTCCGCGAAGACGACCCCATGATAGGACTCATCCGGTGTCGTAAAGCCCGGATACTTTTCCGCGTGGGCAAACCAATCAAATTTTCCGGCGTCCACGATCGCGCCGCCGACCGCCACCCCGTGGCCGTCCATGTATTTTGTCGTGGAATGAGTGACAATGTCCGCGCCCCATTCGATCGGCCGGCACAACACCGGCGTCGGGAACGTGTTGTCGATGACAAACGGCACGCCGTGCGCGTGCGCCGCGTCCGCGAACATCGCGATATCCAGAACCGTCAGGGCCGGATTCGCGACCGTCTCGCCAAACACGACTTTCGTGTTCTCTTTGAACGCGGCGTCGAGCTCCTCCCTCGTGCAGTCCGGGGAGACGAACGTTGTCTCGATCCCCATCTTCGCCATCGTGACGGACAGCAGGTTGAACGTGCCGCCATAAATCGACGAGGATGACACGATATGGTCGCCGCATTCGCAGAGGTTAAACAGCGCAAAAAAGTTTGCCGCCTGTCCGGAGGACGTCAGCATCCCGGCCGTGCCGCCCTCCATGTCGGCAATCTTCGCCGCCACAAAGTCATTCGTCGGGTTCTGCAGGCGGGTATAGAAGTAACCGGCCTCCTCCAGATCAAACAGCCGCCCCATCTGTTCGCTCGTGTCATAGCGAAACGTGGTGGACTGGATGATCGGGATCTGGCGCGGCTCCCCGTTTTCGGGACGGTAGCCGGCCTGCACGCACTTGGTATTGATCTTATAATCACTCATCTAATATCTCCTCTTCCCGCTCTTCGATCGGAATATAATCACCATGATCGCCGACATACTTGTACGCCGGACGGATGATCTTTCCCGCGTTGATCAGCTCTTCCAGACGATGCGCGCTCCATCCCGGCATCCGCGCGATGGCAAAGATCGGCGTAAACAACTCTTCCGGGATATCCAGCATGGAGTATACAAAACCACTGTAAAAGTCCACATTCGCGCAGACCCCTTTTTGGATCTCGCGCTGCTTGCGGATCAGTTCCCCGGCCAGACGCTCTGTCCGGTCATAGAGTTCAAACTCCTCCATCATTCCCTTTTCTTCCGCCAGCTGCCGCGCGTATTTTTTCAGGATGACTTCCCGCGGATCCGACAGCGAATACACCGCGTGCCCCATACCGTAGATGAGGCCGCTGCGGTCAAACGCCTCTTTGTCCAGGATCTTCTGCAGATAATCACTGATCTCCGCCTCGTTTGTCCAGTCCTCCACATGTTCTTTTAAGTCGGCAAACATGTGCTGGACTTTTAAGTTCGCGCCGCCGTGCTTCGGTCCCTTGAGAGAGCCCAGCGAGGCCGCCGCCGCGGAATAGGTGTCCGTCCCGGAGGAAGTGACCACATGCGTCGTAAACGTGGAATTGTTGCCGCCGCCGTGTTCCGCGTGAAGGATCAGCGCCACATCCAGCACCTTCGCCTCCAGTTCCGTATATTTTCCGTCGGGACGAAGCATCAGCAAAAAATTCTCCGCCAGGGAAAGCCCGTGCGCCGGGTTCCGGATAAACAGCGACTCGCCTTTCCGGAAATGACGGTAGGCGTGGTAGGAATAGATCGCGATGATCGGAAGCTTCGCAATCAGCTCCAGACTCTGCCGCAGCACATTGCTGATGGAAGTGTCCTCCGGATTCGGGTCGTAGGTGTACAGGGTCAGAACGCACCGCTGCATCGCGTTCATGATGCTCGGGTTCGACGCCTTCATCACGACATCCCGCACGAAGCGCACGGACAGTTCCTCCATCTGGTCCAGAACCGGGAAAAAGAGCCGCATCTCCTCCGCGGTCGGCATCTTGCCGAACAGGAGCAGATAGATCGTCTCCTCGAAGCCAAACCGCCTGTCCCCCATACCGGCGACCAGGTCCTCCACGTTGATCCCCTGATAAAACAGCCTGCCGTCCGCCGGGATGCTCCGGCCGTTCTCTATGCGAAACGCGCAGATGTCCGAAACCCTTGTAAGGCCGGCCAACACGCCCTTCCCGGAGGTGTCGCGCAGCCCGCGCTTCACATCATATTCCAAATACAGATTCGGATCGATTCCAAAGTTTTCTTCCACCTCGCCTTCCAATATTTTCAGATTGGAGCGGAGGTCTTTACTGACATTCAGATCAATGACGTCCTCCTCCTGTTCTTCCGTAACTTCTTCCGTGATTTCTTCCATATGGTCTTCCTTGCGTTTGGCCATACTCTTTCCTCCTGTTCAAATAGTTTCCCGGTTCATGCTCCGGTCGTGACGCGGATCCTTGCCGCGGCGCGTTACCCGGTGATCATCTCATAGCCGTAATACTCGAAATAAAATCCCAGCTTCGCGTTGACTTTATCCCGCAGTGCCGGCTCCAGCGAGAATACATTCTTCTGATAATTTTCCTGTGTCTTTAAATAGGCTTCCAGATACGGTTTTGCCTCCTCAAAACCCGGCAGTTCGAGCGTGTCGTAGATCTCTTCCATATAGCGCATCGGATCCTTGCAGAAATCCTCGTAACAGATATCGATGTGGTCCTCCGGCGCCATCTCCTCCATCTCGCGGATGGCTTTTTTATAGACGCGCGCGAACAGATCGATCGCCACATTCTCCATCGTCTCCGTAGTCGCGGGCGTATCGAGGCACAATAACCCCATCTCTTTGTCAAACATATTGACCGCGGACATGATCACCTTATAGGGATTGCGGTAAATGTTGATAAACTTGGCCCCGGGATACCGTCTCTTTAATTCGCCCAGACGGCATGTGTTCTCCGGGCTCTTTAAAATGAGCTGCTTCCCCTTGTAGAGGTAGGTCACCTTCTTTAAGATGTAATCGTATGCCTTGCGCCACTCGCGCTGCTTCTCCTCATCTTGTTCATCGATAAAAGCGGTCTCGATAAACTTTACGCCGTTGCCCCCGTCCGGAAAGGCCAGCATATGGCTGATGGCCTGCGTCGAGATCGTTGCCTGCGCGAACACCTCCTCCATCGGGAGATCGAGCGCGTACTCCATGTTGTCCATCGGGCGGGCGTCCTTTAACAGATTCTTTTGGACCCGCGCGAGGAACGGCTTTAACAGGATGCAGTTGGAAAACGTGACGGTCCGGACCGGATCAAACCACCCGTACTGCGGATCCCGCGTCATGAGGTTTTGCAGAAACGTCGTTCCGGAGCGCCAGTATCCGACGATATAGATCGGATCTTTTTCTATCCTGGTCCGTTTGATGGGAATGTAAAAAATCAACCATTCCAACAGTGCCGGCAAGCCCAAAACGAAGCTCACGATGGTGATGAAGCGCCCCTGCCGCTTATCCGTGATCGGATTGGCGCGCCTTAAGCGGAGCCAATTGTCAAACCGGCAGCCCAATAAATTGTGGGAAAGATTTATTTTTTCCATATCAAACGGTCTGTTCTCTTTTCTTCCGTGTCTTCCCTATTATACCCAGAAATGCCCCCGGTTTCAACAGTGATATCATCTAGTTGGAGGAAGCCGCGCTTTCCGGGAAGACAACCGTCATCACCTCATTGGCGGGATTGTCCAGGTAGCGGACCTGTTGGAGCCCGTAACAGTACGCGAATACACCGCCGTCCGTGAGGAAATACTGCCTCGCCTCCTGGTAGAGCTGTGCATCGGCAAAACGAACACAGACGATCTCCTGTCCATTGTAGTATCCCTGCTGCAGGATCGCGCCGATCGCGTCCGGATCCCATGTGTCGATATAGAGCCCCTCATGGACGTAATAATTGTCCGCCGTCGCCTCACAGACGGGAAGCGGGACCGCATTATCCGGCTGATGCCCCGTTTGCATCATCTCCGTCGTCATGCCGAAATAGTCATAATCCACATATTTGTAAGGAAGGATCTCCTCTGCCTCCGGGTCGTTGCGGTTGACATAGAGGGAGTTTCCCCATGTCGTGTCGAGATAATAGTATGCCCCGTCCAAAAAAACCAGATTCCAGGCATGGGTCTCCCCGGCCGCCGTCCCGGTCACCGTCGCGCACGGGATATCGAGCCGTTCGAGCAGATACTGGGTGGCATAGGCATAGCCCTGACACACGGTGGCATGCTCCAGAAACGCGCTCAGGATCGTCTGCCCGTTTTCCGCGGTCACATCGTAATCCACCTCGCGGATCAGTGTCTCGTAGACATAGAGCGCTTTGTCGAAATCGCTGCCGTCTGTCGGAGCCTCCGCAAGCATCCGGTCCGCCTCGGCATCGACCCGGCTTTGCAGGTCTGCCTGTTCTTCCGCCGTCATCGTGTATTCCGGCGTCAGGTGGATCTCCGTGACCACATCCCTCTCCGTGTAAGTTTCATAGACGAACGTGTCCACCCAGAACAATTCGCAGTGATCACTCCGGACCGCCAGGTAGGCCTTTTCCATTTCCGCGGTTTCGGTCGTGGAAAGCGTGACATCTTCCGCCCGGTCGTAAAACGCGGAGACGATCTCGTCGTAGACCACTTTTTCCGTATCGGTCAGCGTCGAATACGCATACCGCGAAGGCGCGCTGTCGGTCGAAGACACCTTCTCCTGTGCCCACGTTTCCCCGTCGGAAGCCCCCTCCCCCGCAAAAGCGGCAGAGTCGAGCTTTTCCGTAGATACCAATATATTGTTTTGTCCGGTAAATCCACATCCCGCCAGCCCGATCAAAAGGACCGGCAGAAGCACCGCGATCATTTGTTTTCTTTTCCCGCGCAACGGTTCCTCTCCCGATTTTTTGTTGCTTTTCTTCCCCGATCCCCTATAATAAAAGGGAGCGGTGTTGTATCATCATAGCATACCCGCACTCTTTTGTGAACAGGAGCATCCCATGGTAGCACTGGAGATCCACGATATCGGCGCTTTAATGAACAAAATGCTGAAGGAAGAGATGTTTGATCATTTCCTGCTTCAGGAGGCTTCCGTATCGCAGGTGTTTTCGGCGACGATTGACGGCGCGCTGCGTCCCGAATTTTTCTCCGCGAAAGAAGAGGAAGCGCCGGATCTTGCCGGTCTCTCCTACATTCCGTTTTCCCGCGTGCGCCCGCTTTGTCTGGACCTCATCCGGGGCAAACGCAAGCCGGACGCTTTTCGCTTTGTGTTTCTGCTCTCCCCGGACAACCAGACCGCTACCATCGAACGTGCCGGTACGCCGTTTCGCACGGAGGACATCTCCGGTATGTTCTTAAATCTCAGCTACCGGAATGAGACGTTGACCTGCACGACTGGCATCTCTTACCGGACCTTTTCCATGGACCGCTCCCTCGAAGCCGAGTGGGACCGCATGGCGGCGCTGTTCTTCCGGCAGCACGACATCACGGTATCAGAAGTCTGATCCTCCCTGCAGCTCGGATCGAATCCGGTCACAAACTTCCCGATAGGGAAGTTTTTTTTCGCGCGCGATCGCGGCGATGCTCTCGTACTCGGGCACGGACTCTTTTTTGCCGCCGCGCTCTACTTCTTTTACCCGCACCTCTCCCAGCGAAGTTTCCACGGTCCGCTCCCCGCGCGGCAGGACGGTGCGCGACATCCACTGTCTCCGGACGCCGATCGTGGTCGTCTCGGAAAAGAGGATCTCCTCCATGCGCTCCCGCTCCTCCGCGGCGCAGAGCACCGTGATCAGATAACCGGGACGGTTCTTTTTCATAAATACCGGCGTGAAATGAACATCTCTGGCTCCGGCCGCGAAGAGCCGCTCCATGGCATAGCCCGCCGCCTCCCCGGTGCAGTCGTCGATGTTGCACTCGAGCTTCCAGACGCCATCGGCCTCCGCCGCGCCATTGCCCGCCGCCTCTGCCGCTGTGCCTGCCACGGAGGCCGGTCCGGCATCCGGGGCCTCCTGCGGCGTGATCAGCATGGCGCGCAGGAGGCTCGGCCGCTCATACTCCCGCTTGCCGCCGCCCAGGCCCACGCGATCCACGCGATAACACGCAGGCAGTTCCCGCTCCGTACAGACAGCCGCGACGATCGCGGCTCCCGTCGGGGTCACGAACTCCCCCTCGGTATCCGTCTGACGAAGGAGCAGTCCGTGCGCCTGCACGACGTTTAACGTGGCCGGAACCGGGATCGGCAGGACGCCGTGCGCGCAGCGGATCGTGCCGCAACCCTCCCAGAGCACCGGAACGATGACATCGGTGATCCCCAGATCATCCAGACAGATCGCCGCGGCCGCGATATCGACGATGGAATCGATGGCTCCCACCTCGTGGAAGTGCACCTCGTCGACCGAAACGCCGTGCGCCTTGCTCTCGGCCTCAGCCAGAATAGAAAAGATTCGCTGCGCAAGCTCCTTCGCATGCTGCGTCATGTCGGACGCCTCGAGAATCTGTGTAACTTCCGCAAATCCGCGATGTGTATGATTGTGTTCATGCGTATGATCGTGTTCATGTGTATGATCGTGTTCATGCGTATGTGTGTGGGGCCCGCTCCCGTGAAGGTACTCCATGTCGTGGTCGAGCTCCGCCTGCCCGTCGGCCGTATGTACCGCAAAGTCGCAGACGGACAGTCCGCCTTTCTTCGCGCGCCCGATCTCCACGGTATAGCCGTCCAGCCGCAGGCTCGCAAGCGCGGTCCGCAGCTTCTCCTCATCCGCGCCCAGATCAAGCAGCGCGCCGACCGTCATGTCGCCGCTGATCCCCGCGTAACATTCCAGATATAATTTTTGTTCCATTCTTATTCTCCCCGTACTTACCATCCGGTGTCTGGCAAAACATCTAAAAAAACAGGCAAAAAAACTTTATCCTTGTGAACACTTATTCTGATTTTCTGCTATTATAATACATGTAAACCCCCAATACATTTTTATTTTTTGCTACCCCCATAGCAAAATACCTTCTCCTTGAAAAAGACAGCAGATTACTCTGCTGTCCTTTTCTTTTTGCCAGAGTTTTTTCTTTTATGGATAAGCGGCGAACGCTCGTTGCCTATGCATTCAGTCCACCCCTCTCGCCGCGATCTGCGGCGTGCCCCGCATCTGAATGATCGGTCCTCCGGTCCCGTCGATATACGCTTCCGTGATGAGCACCTTGCCGATGTTGTCGTCCTTCGGAATCTCGTACATGATATCCAGCATGAGTTCTTCCAGGATGGACCGCAGCGCGCGGGCGCCGACGTCCTTTTCTTTCGCCTTTCGCGCAATCGCGCGCAGGGCGCCTTCCTCAAACTCGAGCTGCACCTCATCCATCTCGAACAGCTTCTGGTACTGTTTGATGATCGCGCTTTTCGGCTCTTTTAAGATCTGCACCAGCATATCCTCGGACAGCGCCTCCAGGGAATAAAGGATCGGCAGCCGGCCGATAAACTCCGGGATCATCCCGAACTTGCGCACATCCTCCGTTGTGACGTTCTGCAGGATGTTTTCCTCCTCGTCATACTTGTCTTTTAAGTCCGCCTGGAAACCGATCGAGGCGTGCTCGTTTAAGCGCTCCTTGATGATGTCCTCCAGGCCCGGAAACGCGCCGCCGCAGATAAACAGGATGTCGGACGTGTCAACCGTCGTCATGGGCACCATGGCGTTCTTGTTCATCGCGCCGACCGGCACCTCAACCTCCGCGCCTTCCAGAAGCCGCAGCAGGCCCTGCTGTACGGACTCACCGCTGACATCGCGCTGGGTCGCGTTTTTCTTTTTCGCAAGCTTGTCGATCTCATCGATAAATACGATGCCGTGCTCCGCCTTTTCCACGTCATTGTCCGCCGCGGCGAGAAGCTTCGAGATCACACTCTCGATATCGTCTCCGATGTAACCCGCCTCGGTCAGGGATGTCGCGTCCGCGATGGCAAGCGGCACGTTCAAGAGCGCGGCCAATGTCTTTACCAGATAGGTCTTGCCGGATCCGGTCGGCCCCACCATCAGCATGTTGGACTTCTCGATCCGGACCCCGTCGTCAAGGATGTTTTGGTCCGCCGTCACGCGCTTATAATGATTGTAGACCGCCACGGAGATCACCTTCTTGGCATACTCCTGTCCCACAACGTACTCGTCCAGACTCGCTTTGATCTTGTGCGGCGGCGGGATCTTGCGAATGTCAAGAACCGGCTCTTCGGCCTTTTCGTCCGCCGGTTTTTTCTTTTTCACCTTCTGCTGGTTTCCGAGGATCCCCTGCAGGTCCGCCATGTTGACAAAGCTGATGTTCGGGCCCTTTTTGTCGTCCCCCTGGAACATGTCGCTGATGTCGATGTCCGTCGACGGCATGCCGGGGAACAGGCCTCCCAGATTCGCCATTCCGTCAAAGGTTTTCTGCATGCAGTCCTGACAGATCGCGATCCCGTTCGGGATGTGGATCAGCTTGCCGCACGCGCTGGACGGACGCTGGCACATCGAGCAGAATTCTTCGAAATCGTCCTTGTCGCCCGCATCCTCGTCCGCAGGCTCCGCAGGCGCGTCGGAAGCCTTGTCTTCGGTCTCCGCCGACACGTCCGGCGTCTCCTTTGTCTCTTCAATCGGAGGGTCGGATTCCGCTGAAGCGGTCTCTTCTTGCGTTGTCTCCGTTAAATCTCTCTCGTCTATCATATGCATTCTCCGTTTTTTAGAATACGTAGCTCTCATCCATCTGCCCGAGGTCGACCCCCTGGTCAAGCCCGGTCCGAAGGGCTTTTGTGGTGTACCCCTTCGCCAGCCGGATCGCCTCAAACAGATCGTCACATCCCCACGCCAGATACGCCGCGATGGAACTCGAGAGCACACAGCCCGATCCGTGCGTGCTCGTACCCTCGATCCGCTCGGAGCGATACCATTCAGGCCGCGGGTCGCCGTTGGCAAACGCGCGTGCCGGATCGCCCGGAAAGAGTACGTCGTTGGAGGCTATCGGCCCATCCGGATAGAGCACGTCGTTGGGGGCATCATCGCCCTGATGGCCGCCTTTAAGAAGCACTTTACAGCCGAAGCCATCCGCGAGTATCCGGGCCGCCTCTTCCATGTCGTCCCTGGTTTTGATGGGATGCGGGCAGGAATTTTCCGTTCCGTTTTGATTGAGCCAGTCGCAGAGGATCTCCGCTTCCGGAAGATTCGGTGTCAGGAGCGTGGCCATCGGGATCAGGCTCGTACACAGGGCGTCGAGCCCGTCCTCACGCAGCAGCCTGCCGCCGCCCGTCGCCTCTACAACCGGATCCACGACGATATTTTTTGCCTTATATTGTTTGAATTTCTCCACGAGGAGCTCGATCAGCTCCGGCGAGTAGATCATCCCCACTTTTACCGCTTCCGGATAGATGTATTGAAATACACAGTCCAGCTGCTTCTCAAAAAACTCCGGCGAGATTTCCTCTATGACGGCTACGCCCGTGGTGTCCTGCACCGTCAGGGCGGTGACGGCGTTTGTGCCATACACGCCGCACGCATGTATGGTTTTCATGTCCGCCTGGATCCCCGCGCCGCCGGTCGGGTCACTGCCGCCGATGGCAAGAGCGGTCTTTCTGACCTTATCATCTCTTTTGATCTTATGGATTTCCCATGTCACGTTCTTAGGCGGTTTTGGTTTTATTACCTTATCGGCGCCTCTTGGCACTAATTTTTCTTTTTTTGCCGTTTTTGTTCCTGATTTTGTCGTCTTCGTTCCTGTTGTTGTCTTTTTCGTTCCTGTTGTTGTCTTTTTCGTTCCTGTTGTTGTCTTTTTTGTTCCTGATTTTGCCGTCTTATCTGCTTCTTTTGCCATCTTTGTTCCTCCTTTTTCCTTTCTGGCTTCGGTTCCTGTCAGTTTTTATTTTTGTTACGTCCCGATTGTCTGCTGCGTGGCCTCGCGAAGCCGCCGCGCGGCAGCCTCGATATCGTCCTGCGCGAATATCGCATGGACCACAGCGATCCCGGCAATGCCCGTGCCCGCCAGTTCGCTCATATTCTGCTCCGTAATTCCGCCGATCGCCACGACCGGGATGAAAACGGCCGCGCAGATCTCCGCGAGTGTCTCGCGCGTGATCCGCTTCGCGTCCGCCTTTGTGTCCGTTCCAAATACGGCTCCGACGCCTAAATAATCCGCGCTTTGCTGTTCCGCGCGCAGCGCCTGTTCCACCGTACGGGCCGAAGCCCCGATAATCGCGTCCGGGCCAAGCGCGGCCCGCGCCTCGGCAAGATCCGTATCGTCCTGTCCCAGATGCACGCCGGCGGCTCCCGCCGCCCGCGCGATTGCGACATTGTCATTGATGATGAGCGGCACCCCGTATCGGTCGCAGAGCGCTTTCATCTCCTGCGCTTCCCGCAGGAATTCCTCCTCTGGCAGGTCTTTCTCCCGCAGCTGTATCATCGTCGCGCCGCCGCGAAGCGCCTGCTCCACTTGTCGGAGGAGCCCGGCCCGCGCCGGGTCCGGATCCGCCTGGGCCGACTCTGTCGTACCGATCCATGTCCGGTCAGTTATAGCATACAGCAGCAGACCCTTTCTGTCCATAGGTCACTGCTCCAAAAGTTCTTTTACGATCTGATTCACCAGCGCGGGATTCGCCTTCCCCTGCATGGCCTTCATCGTCTGTCCGACGAGGAATCCCATCGCCTTCGTCTTTCCACCGCGGTAATCCTCCACGGACTGCGGGTTTTCGGCGATCACCCGCTCGATGGTCTCGCGCAGCGCCCCTTCGTCGTTGACGGCTCCGAGCCCGTGCTCCTCGACATACTGCTTCGGATCCACATCGCTGGCAAAGACCTCTTCAAAGACTTCCTTTGCCACGGGGCCGTTGATGGTCCCGTCATCCACCAAATCAATGAGCGCTGCCAGATGTCCCGGAGAGAACGCGATGTCGTCCGCGTCCTGCCCGTTTTCTTTTAAGAGGCGCATCGTCTCGCCCATCAGCCAGTTGGATACTTTCTTCGGCTTGCCGCAGATCGCGCTCGTCTCTTCAAAGAAATCCGCCATTCGCTTGCTCTCCGTGAGGATCTGCGCGTCGTATTCCGGGATGTCATACTCCGCTTTATAGCGTTCCAGCTTCTCCGGGCGCAGTTCTGGCTGGTTCCCGCGGATCTCCTCGATCCACTCGTCGGAGATCTCCACCGGCACGAGGTCCGGGTCGGGAAAATAGCGGTAGTCCTGCGCGTCCTCCTTCGAACGCATCGCGTGGGAGGATTCCTTGTTGTCGTCCCAGCGCCGGGTCTCCTGAATGACCTCTTTCCCCATCTGGAGCACTTCGATCTGGCGTGCCCGCTCGCCTTCAATGGCGCGGGCAATGGCCTTAAAAGAGTTTAAGTTCTTCATCTCGGTCCGGATCCCCAGCTCCTGTGATCCGACCTCACGCACCGACAGGTTCACATCGGCCCGCATGGAGCCCTCGTTTAACTTGCAGTCGGACGCGCCCAGATACTGGATGGTCTGCCGGAGCGCCTCCAGATAGGCGATGACCTCGTCGGCAGAGCGCATATCCGGCTCGGAGACGATCTCGATCAGAGGCACGCCGGAGCGGTTGAAGTCCACGATCGACACGTCCTCGTACTCGTCGTGCACGAGCTTGCCCGCGTCCTCCTCCATGTGGATCTCGTGAATGCGAATCTTCTTTTTCCCGGCCGCGGTCTCGATCTCCACCCAGCCGTTCCGGCAGATCGGAAGATAGAGCTGGGAGATCTGGTAGTTCTGCGGGTTGTCCGGGTAAAAATAGTTCTTTCGGTCAAATTTGCAGTACTGCGTGATCGTGCAGTTCGTCGCAAGCCCCACGGCCACAGCCAGCTCCACCACGCGCTTGTTTAAGACCGGCAGCGCGCCCGGCATCCCGGTGCAGACCGGGCAGGTGTGCGTGTTCGGCGCGGCGCCGAATTCGGTGGAACAGGAGCAGAAGATCTTCGTCTCTGTGGCCAGTTCCACATGGACTTCCAGTCCGATGACGGTTTCGTATTCCTTGCTCATCTCTTCTCCTCCCCTCTAGCCTTGTACGCCGGCCGGCGCCGCCGGCGACTCTTCCTTCTCCCCGGCCGCGGACGCGCCGGTTTTCGCGCCGCCCGCCAGCGGAGAATGCTGATAGCTCCTTGTCTGTTCATAGCTGTAGGCGGCCCGGAGGATGTCGTTCTCTTTAAAACAATCCCCGATCAGCTGCATCCCGATCGGCAGGCCTTTGGAATCAAGCCCGCAGGGAACGCTGATGCCCGGAAGCCCCGCCAGATTGACGGAAGCCGTATAGATGTCGCCTAAGTACATCCGGATCGGATCGTCCAGCGACGTGCCAAGCTTCTGCGCCGTCGCCGGGGCCGTCGGCCCCAGGATCACGTCGTACTTCGCGAACGCCTCGTCAAAGGCCTGCTTGATCAGCGCCTTGACGCGCAGCCCTTTTAAGTAGTAAGCGTCATAGTAGCCGGAACTTAAGACAAACGAGCCCAGCATGATCCGGCGCTTGACCTCCGGTCCGAATCCCTCGGAACGGGATTTTTTATACATGTTGTGGAGACCGTCGTATTCCTCGGTCCGATAGCCGTATTTTACCCCGTCAAACCGTGACAGGTTCGAGCTGGCCTCGGCACAGGCGACGACATAGTAGGTCGGGATGACATACTGTAAGAGTCCAAAGTCAAACTCCTCGATGATCGCACCCTTCTCCTCCAGCACCTTCGCCGCCGCGAGGATCGCCTGCCGCACCTCATCGTCCAGGCCTTCCCCGAGATAGTCCCGCGGGATGCCGATCTTCATTCCCTTTACGTCGTCGACGAGCGCTTCGGTAAAACGCAGGTCGTCCCGCTCAACCGAGGTGGAATCTCCCTCGTCATGCCCCGCGATGATCTCCAGAATCGTCGCGCAGTCCGTGACGTCCTTCGCGATCGGCCCGATCTGATCGAGCGACGAGCCGTAGGCGATCAGTCCCCGCCGGGAGACCGTGCCGTAGGTCGGCTTCATCCCCGTCACGCCGCAAAACGAACTGGGCTGGCGGATGGATCCACCCGTATCGGAGCCCAGAGCAAAGGGCACTTCCTCCGCCGCGACCGCCGCGCAGGAACCGCCGGAGGATCCGCCGGTCACGCGGCCTGTGTCCCACGGGTTTTTCACCGGTCCGAACGCCGAGGTCTCCGAGGTGTTTCCCATAGCGAACTCGTCCATGTTCGCCTTGCCGATCAGGACTGCCCCGGCCTCCTCCAGCTGTTTCACCGCTGTCGCGGTATAGGTCGGGACAAAGTTGTACAGGATCTTCGACGCGCAGGTGGTGAGCACCCCCTCGGTGCACATGTTGTCCTTGATGGCCATCGGCACGCCGGCCAGTGGGCCGGTCAGTTCCCCGGCGTCGATCCGCCGCTGTACTTCCCCGGCGCGCGCGAGGACATCCGCCTCATCGAGCACCGTCACAAACGCGTTGATCTGCCCTTCCTTTTCCCGGATCGCCGCGAGAGCCGCCTGCGCGGCCTCCGGCGCCGTGATCTCTTTTTCTTTGATCTTCCTGCCGAGTTCCACGGCAGTCATACCCAGAATCTCTCTTCCTTCCATCTGTATGTCCTCCCGCGCTACTCGCCGATCGTCTTCGGCACCTTAAAGCCGTCGCTCTTTTCCACCGGCGCGTTGGCCAGAGTCTCCTTTTTCCCGTCCCCGTTTTGCACCACGTCCTCGCGGAACACGTTGTGGACCGGGAACACATGGGACATCGGCTCGATGCCCTCGGTGTCAAGCTCATTTAACTGATCGATGTAGTCCAGCATCTCCGCCATGTCCTTCTTCGCCGCTTCGGCCTCCTCGGGGGAGAGCTCCAGCTTCGCCAAAATGCCTACATATTCAATATCAATCTTCTCGTCGTTTTTTGCCATGATTTATCTCCTTCCTCGCAGCGCTAACTCGAAACGCTTCGCGTTTCTCGTTTTCCGGGCGTCGCCCTATCAAATGCTCCGCAATGGCAGCTGCTTACATGCAAGCATGACGCATCTGCATTTCGGAACATTTGGCACTGCTCATGCCTACGCTAAGGCTCCAGTCTACTCAAATCCCGCGGGAAGAGTGTCACTTCCCTCACGTTGTCCGTCCCGACCAGCTGCATCGTCATGCGCTCCAGGCCGATCCCCAGACCCCCATGGGGCGGCAGGCCGTATTTAAAGGTGTCGAGATAGCTCTCCATCCCGTCGGGTTCCATCCCGCGCGACGCCATCTTGTCGAGCAGCATCTGATAATCGTGGATACGCTGGCCGCCGGTCGTGATCTCCAGTCCGTCGTACAGCAAGTCAAAGCTTAAGGTGTACGTCGGATCCTCCGGATCGTCCATCGTGTAGAACGGCCGCTTCTTCGACGGGTAGTGCGTGACGAACACAAAGTCCGCACCATACTCCTCCTTAAAGAGCTCGCCGATCAGGTGCTCTTCCTCCGGCTCCAGATCATACGGGTTGCGGAACTGGCGGTCATACTTTTCCGCCACCATCCGTTTCGCCTCATCGAAGCGCACCTGCGGGACCGATGCCGTGTTCGGCAGTTCGTTGATGCCGAGGATCTTAAGCTCCGCGGCGTATTCCCGCGCGAGCAGGTCCATCGCGTACTGGAGAAATCCGGTCTCCATCGCCATGATCTCCTCAAAGCTGTCGATGTAGCCCATCTCGAAGTCCAGCGAAGTGTATTCGTTTAAGTGGCGCTTCGTGTTGTGCTTTTCGGCGCGGAACACCGGCGCCGTCTCAAACACGCGGTCGTAGACCCCGACCATCATCTGTTTGTAAAACTGCGGACTCTGCTGGAGAATCGCCGGACGGTGAAAATACTCCAGCGTAAAAACGTTCGCGCCGCCCTCCGCGCTCTTCGCGCCGATCTTCGGCGTGTGGATCTCCGTAAAGCCCTGTCCGTACAGGAAGTCGCGGAAGCCGCGCGTCAAACCCTCCTGCAGGCGGAACTTTGCCCGCTCCTGCGGATGGCGCAGGGAAACCGGGCGATAGTTCAGCTTCGCCTCCAGAGACGTCTTTAACTTCCACTTGCCGATCGGAAGCGGCAGCGGATCTGTCGGCTCCGAGAGGATCCGTACCGCCCGCACACGGACCTCGATCCCGTGCGGGGCGCGCTCCTCCGCGCGTACATATCCGGTAAACTCCACCGTGGCAGCCTCCCGGATGTCATGCAGATCAAACTCCGAGGCGCCCTCCTCCCAGACGCACTGCAGGAGGCCCTCCCTCTTTCGAAGAACGATAAAAGCCACCTCGCCCATCGCGCGGATCGTGTGCACCGCGCCGTTTACCTTGACTTCGCAGTCGCTCCAATCCTGCGCCAGGATCTCGCTGATCTCCAGCGTCTCTTTTTTTGTCACTCCCGTGATCATTTCCATATAGAATCCCTCTTCTTTCTTTTCCGGGGAAAAAGAAATCGCCCCGAAATGATCGTCATTTCAGGGCGAAATAAGTGCTATTCCGCGGTGCCACCCGAATTGAGAGCGCCTTTGCTCCCCACTTTAAAGCGCGTCACGTGCGCTGCCCGTATGAACCTACTGGGGATCTCCTCCCCGCGTTCAGCCCATCTGCTCCAGAGTGTTCCCTTTCTCTCCTCCGCCGAACCGTGCTCTCAGTCGGTGACACGGTATCCCTGTCGGTTTCTGAAGACAAGAGTCTCTTTCCTCGCATTTATTTTTCTATTTCATTGTCCGATGATTTCGTATCATAGCACATCCGCGGCGGTTTGGCAAGGTTTGCCGGGAAACCTTATGTGGTATGCGCTGTCACCCGCGCAATCGCTTCAGAAAATCAGCCGGCGTGATGATCGCAGCCTCCGCCTTCACAAAATCCCGGGCATTGCGCGTCACGATATAATCCACACCCGAGCGGACGGCCGTCTCCGCAAGGATCGCGTCTTCAAAATCGGAAACCGAAGAAGAGATCGCGTTTCGGCAGTCAAGCGCCGTCGTGTCCAGAATACCAAACGACAGGAAGAGCTTTTTCAGCTCTTCTCTGGTCGTTTTGTCATCGTGGTACGCACGGTGCATAAGATAGTAAATGTCCGCCACCGACTTTGCCGCGACAAACCCCTTTACTTCCGCCCGCGCAACGGCAAGGCACACTTCCTTTGCGTCCTGCGCAAACGGTTCCCTTTCCTGCAGCGCGTCAAGGATTACACACGTATCAACCAATACATTCATATGCTGTCCAGTCTCTCCGCTCTCGCTTCCTCCGGCGTGAGATCGGCCGGAATGCTGCCGAACAGGGATTCCATTGCCGCCACCCGATCCTGCGTGTTGCTCACCAGCTTCACTGCCGCGCGCCCGTTTTTCGTGATAAAAATATCTTCCTTTTCCGCGAGGGAAAGGTAATATCCAAAATGCGTCTTTAATTCCGTTGCCGTAATCGTCACCGAATCACCGCCTTCCTTTTTGGTGACTCTATTATATATATATCGAACGAAATTGTCAATAAAAACGTGCGATTTAACTGCAAGTATCGTCCGGACTAAATTTCTCGACGCGTCAAAAAGAGGGCCACAAGCCTGCAGCGGCTTATGTCCCCCTTTTTAATACGACTTTCGTCGTTTACCTTCTTCTAAAGACGCTGCCAAATATAAATTTCCATACCTGCGCGTACTCCACGAAGAAATTTTTTAGACCGCTTTCTATTTTATGTCACCTCCCTAAACCATCCACACAAAAACTTGTTCGATGATTGTAGCATGAATAATATCACAAATTTCCCCAAAAATCAAGGGATTTGTTATGAAATTTTCGCAAAAATCACACCCAAAAAACGCCTCATTTTTCAGCCGTAAAACAGACCCAATGCCGCTCGGGATTGCGCTGCACGCTCACCCGCTCAAAACCGGCCTGTTTCAAGAGATTCACCACCTCATCGATCGTATAGATCCGCATGCCTTCGATCTCCTGTGCCCATTGGTAGCCCGCTTCGTCTTCCCCGTCCGTCTCGTTGCAGATAAAGAAAGTCCCGCCCTCCGCGAGAACACGGCACACCTGCGCGAACGCGGCGGGAAGGTCCGGCCAGAAGTAGATCGTCTCAAAGGCCGTTGCCAGGTCGAACGCGCCGTCGTCAAAGGGCAGCTCCTGCACGTTTTCCTGCCGGATCTCACAGCGGCCGTCCCGGATCGCCTGCGCGTTTTCCTTCCGGCTCGTCCTGACACTGACCTTCGAGTAGTCTATCCCGGTTACATGCGCGTCCGGAGACCCCGCGAGCAGGCGCGCGACATTCGCGCCGCCGCCGCAGCCGAGCTCCAACATGCCGGAATAGTCGGGCAGGGGTCACAAACGACAGCCCCCACTCGGACAGTTCGGCATGCGCCCCGGTATTCATTTTATTTACAAACCGTCTTCCGCCAATGCCCTTGGGATTGGCCGCGTTCTGTCTTCCGCTCATCCGGTCTCCTTCTCCCCTTTCGCGCATGGAAAAAGCTTCCGGAAATTTCCGGAAGCCTCTCGTTTCTTTCATAAAAGGCTCTAGTCATCAAGCACGACATCCGCGTTTTCGTGAAAACTTATATTCGCGGCATTGTTCTCTATTTCCTCGTCGGTCACACCTTTTACCGGAACCAGCTCGGTCCGCTGCACCTTGCACAGTGGACAGGTCCACAGCAGATCGTACGGAATCGGCTCTTTGTCTTCGTCATAGATATACCCGCAAATGTTACATCTGTATTGTGCCATGTGAAACCTCCTTTTTCTCGAACTTTGAACTATCATATATATATCATGATACTACGAATCCCGGCAAAAGAAAAGGGGAAAATAGAATATCCTCAAGTCTCCCGTTTGTGCTAAAATAAGAAGGAAGTCTTTCTCCGCGCGCGGCGCGGAAGTCCGGAGGAATATCGTGCAAGGCAAACCAACCACCCAGCGGGATTTTTCCAGCGGGAAAATGTGGAGAAACATCATGGCACAGGCCGTGCCATTGATCATCGCCCAGCTGGTGCAGCTCTTATACAATATCGTGGACCGCATCTACATCGGGCATCTGCCGGACATCGGCAGTCTGGCCTTGACAGGGATCGGCTTGACGTTCCCTTTCACCACGCTCGTCCTCGCGTTCGCGGCGTTGTTCGGCACGGGCGGCGCGCCCTTGTTTTCCATCGCGCGGGGCGCGAAGGAGGATGAGAAAGCGCGGCGGATCCTGGGGAACGCGTTTACGCTGACCCTGATTTTTTCCGTGTGCCTTATGGTGGTCTTCTTTCTCTTCCGGGTGCCGCTGCTCTATCTGTTCGGAGCGAGCGACGCCACGATCGTCTATGCGGAAAATTACCTCAGCATCTACCTGATCGGCGTAATCTTTTCCATGACTGCCACGGCGATGAACAGCTTTATCACGGCGCTCGGGTTTCCGCGGATTGCCATGTGGACGACCGTTATCGGGGCCGTCTTAAACTTAATCCTCGATCCGATCTTTATCTTCGCATTTTCCATGGGGGTACGCGGCGCCGCCCTGGGGACGGTGATCAGCCAGTGCGTCTCCGCCATCTGGGTCCTGCGCTTTTTGATCGCGAGAGAGAAGGACTTCCCCATAAGGCTCACCTATATGCGGTTAAAAGCGCAAACCGTCCGGGAGATCCTGGCGCTCGGCATCAGCGGATTCATCCAGCAGGCCACGAACTTTGTGGTGCAGATCGTCTGCAACCGGACCCTGCAGATCTACGGCGGGGACCTGTATGTCGGGATCATGACCATCGTGAGCAGCGTCCGCGAGATTGCCTCTCTGCCGGTGCTAGGCCTCACTTCCGGCGCCCAGCCGGTGCTCGGCTTCAACTACGGCGCGAAGGAAAATGAGCGGGTCAAGGAAGGGATCCGCTTTATGTCGATCGCGGGTATCCTGTATACCCTTGTCATATGGGCGGCGATCGAGGCGGTGCCCGGCGCGTTTGTCCACATCTTTTCGAGCGACGCGCAGACGCTTGTCTCCGGCATCCCGGCCATGCGGATCTACTTCCTCGGCTTTGTGTTTATGAGCCTGCAGTTTATCGGACAGTATATTTTCGTTGGCCTGGGCAAAGCCAAACGGGCCATCTTTTTTTCCATCCTGCGCAAGATCATCATCGTCGTTCCGTTGACTCTGGTGCTCCCCCTGTGCTGGGGGCTCGGCGCGACCGGCGTATTCCTGGCAGAGCCGATCTCCAACGTGATCGGCGGCCTGGCGTGCTTCCTGACCATGTGGTTTACCCTGTATCGAAAGCTTTGATCCGGTCCGCGAAAACGGCGCTTACGCGTGCGGGATCGCCGTATATTCCGCGATCTCCCGGCTGATCGTACACAGGTCGGCCACGCACAGATCGTGCACATCCGCATGCCCCGTGACACGCGCGAACATCCGGAGTTCTTCACACGACACGTTTAAATAGTTCGCCACGCGCGCGGCCGCGGCGTCCACGGAAAGACGCGCGCGCAGGGCTTCGTCCTGCGTGGCGACCCCGACCGGGCAATTTCCGCTGCCACAGACGCGGTACTGCTGGCAGGCCGCGGCGATCAGCGCGCCGCTGGCCACCGCCACAGCGTCCGCGCCCAGGGCGAGCGCCTTGGCAAAGTCGGACGACACGCGCAGTCCTCCCGTGATCACCAGCGAAAGGTCCGCGTGCATCTCATCCAGAAACCGGCGGGCCCGGGAGAGCGCGAAAATCGTCGGCACGCTCGTGGCATCCCGCAAAAGCAGCGGGCTTGACGCGGTCGCGCCGCCGCGCCCGTCGATCGTGACAAAGTCTGCCCCCGCATAGATGCAGACCGCCAGGTCCTCCTCGATGTGTCCGGCCGCGATCTTGATGCCGATCGGGCGTCCTTCCGAACGCGCGCGCAGTTCGTCCACACGCGCTTTCATGTCTTCTTTTGTGAGGATATCCGCGAAATGGGAAGGACTCTGGATGTCCTCTCCCTGTTTCTTGCCGCGCACGGCAGCGATCTCCGCTGTCACCTTGTTCCCCGGCAGGTGTCCTCCCATACCCGGCTTTGTGCCCTGGCCGATCTTGATCTCAATGGCATCCGCCCGGCGCAGGTTCTCGTCCGTCACGCTGTAGCCGTTCGGCACATATTCAAAGATGTAGCGGTAAGCCGCGTCCCGCTCCTCGGACAGGATGCCGCCCTCGCCGCTGCACATCGCCGTATGCGCGGCCGCGCTGCCCCGGGCCAGCGCTGTTTTCACCTCCCGCGAAAGCGCGCCAAACGACATGTGCGACACATAGACCGGGCTCTCCAGCACCATCGGCTGCTTCGCGTGCGGGCCGATCACGGTCGTTGTGTTGACCGGCGCGTCATCATCCAGCGGAAGCGTCGCCAGCTGTGCCCCGAGGAGCAGGATGTCGTCCCACCCCGGCATGGGGAGCTTTGTACCCATCGCCGCGTGAAGCGACTCGCCGCCGACCGCCATCTCGTGGATCTCCTCCATATAGCGGCAGGACGCGTCCGTCCGGGCCGTCGCCGGATCGTAGGCCAGATCCCCCGACGGGTTCTGTTCCCCGGTCTCCCCGGCCGGTTCCTCCTCTTCCAGCAAAACGAACTTCTCTCTCGGCGCCTTGCAGACCGGACAGGCCTCGAACCGGTCAAAGGAAGTTCCCTCTTTTTCCTCGTCATAGATATATCCGCATACCGAACATTTATACTTTGCCATGTTTTCTCCTTTCCCAAAATGGATGTCTTTTCTGTCTGTTCGAAAAATGCCTCCCGGAACAATTCCGGGAGGCATTGCTGTCAGTAAATATTTGCTGTTACTCGATGATGCTCGCCACACGACCGGAACCGACGGTCCGTCCGCCTTCACGAATAGCAAAGGTAAGGCCCTGCTCCATCGCGATCGGATGGATCAGCTCGATGGTCATCTCGACGTTATCGCCGGGCATGCACATCTCAACGCCTTCCGGCAGGCTGATGACGCCGGTCACGTCCGTCGTACGGAAGTAGAACTGCGGGCGATAGTTGTTGAAGAACGGAGTATGACGACCGCCCTCCTCTTTCGTCAGCACGTACACCTGCGCCGTGAACTTCGTATGGCAGGTCACGGTGCCCGGTTTCGCGATAACCTGGCCACGCTCAATGTCGGTCCGGCGGATTCCGCGAAGCAGGATTCCGATGTTGTCACCGGCCTGTGCCTCATCCAGCAGTTTCCGGAACATCTCGATGCCGGTAACGGTCGTCTTCTGTACATCATCCCGGATGCCGAGGATCTCGACCTCCTCGTTCAGATGAAGCGTACCACGCTCCACTCTGCCCGTGGCAACCGTGCCGCGGCCCGTGATCGTGAATACATCCTCCACCGGCATCAGGAACGGCTGATCCGTCGCGCGCTGCGGATCCGGAATGTAGCTGTCCACCGTATCCATCAGCTCCATGATGTCGTCTGCCCATTTGCTGCTGGTATCTTCCAGCGCCTTTAAAGCGGAGCCCTTGATGATCGGGCAATCCGTGAAGCCGTACTCTTCGAGCTGCTCCACGATCTCCATCTCGACCAGCTCCAACAGCTCCTCATCGTCAACCATATCGCACTTGTTCATGAACACGACAATGTACGGTACGCCCACCTGACGGGACAGAAGGATGTGCTCCTTCGTCTGCGCCATCACGCCGTCTGTAGCCGCCACGACCAGGATCGCGCCGTCCATCTGCGCAGCACCGGTGATCATGTTCTTGACATAGTCGGCATGACCGGGGCAGTCCACATGTGCGTAGTGGCGTTTATCCGTCTGATACTCGACGTGCGCGGTGGAGATGGTAATACCACGTTCCTTCTCCTCCGGAGCCTTATCGATCTTATCAAACTCCGTATACTCATTGCCCGGTACCCGATCGGCAAGCGTCTTCGTGATCGCCGCCGTCAAAGTCGTTTTCCCATGGTCCACGTGACCGATGGTACCGATATTGCAATGCGGTTTGCTTCTGTCAAATTTCTCTTTCGCCATTTCTTGAGTCCTCCTTAACCATTTTCGCTTTTTGTTATCTCTTTCTTTAAATGCCCTTGCGCGGTGTGCGCGCTTAAAACTCACTCGATACCACGATTATATTAGAAACAACCGAGTATTTCAAGTTTTATTTTGCTTTATTCGAAATTATTTTCTCCTCCACGGACTTGGGAACCGGCTCGTATTTTTCAAAGAACATCGAGTAGTTTCCCCGGCCCTGTGTCTTGGATCGCAGATCGGTGGAATATCCGAACATCTCGGAAAGCGGCACGTAGCCGCGGACAACCTTTCCTCCGCCGATGTCCTCCATGCCTTCGATGCGTCCGCGCCGGGAATTGATGTCCCCGATCACGTCTCCCATGTACTCTTCCGGCATCGTCACTTCGACTTTCATGATGGGCTCCAACAGGATCGGATCCGCTTTGCGCATCGCTTCTTTAAAGCACATGGATCCCGCGATGTGGAATGCCATCTCCGAAGAATCCACCTCGTGATAGGAGCCGTCGTAAACAGTCGCCTTGACACCCAGCACCGGGAACCCCGCCAGGATACCGGCCTGCGCGGCCTCCGCGATTCCTTCGCCAACCGCCGGAATGTACTCTTTCGGGATGGTTCCGCCGACCACCTCGGAGTCAAACTCGAAGACCTCCTCGCCGTTCGGATCCATGGGCTCGAATTTCACTTTACAGTGCCCGTACTGCCCGCGTCCGCCGGACTGCTTCGCGTATTTGTATTCCTGATCCACCGGTTTCGTAAATGTTTCTTTATAGGCGACCTGCGGCGCGCCGACATTTGCCTCCACGCGGAACTCGCGCAGCAGGCGATCCACGATGATCTCCAAGTGCAGTTCTCCCATGCCGGCGATGATCGTCTGGCCGGTTTCCGGGTTCGTGTGCGCCTTGAACGTGGGATCCTCCTCGGCCAGCTTCGCGAGCGCCTCGCCCATCTTGTCCTGACCGGCTTTCGTCTTCGGCTCGATCGCGAGCTCGATGACCGGATCCGGGAATTCCATGGACTCCAGGATCACGGGGTGCTGCTCGTCACAGATCGTATCTCCCGTCGTCGAGAGTTTGAAGCCCACCGCGGCAGCGATGTCTCCGGCATAGACTTTGTCCAGTTCCTGCCGTTTATTCGCGTGCATCTGCAGGATCCGCCCCACGCGCTCCTTCTTGTCTTTTGTCGCGTTTAAGACATAGGATCCGGTGTTCATCGTGCCGGAATAGACGCGGAAGAACGCGAGCTTCCCGACAAACGGGTCGGTCATGATCTTAAACACCAGCGCGGAAAACGGCTCTTCGTCGGATGAATGCCGCTCGACTACATTGCCGTCCATGTCGACGCCCGTAATCGGCGGAATGTCCGTGGGGGATGGCATATACTCAACCACCGCGTCCAACATTTTCTGCACGCCTTTGTTGCGATAGGCCGATCCACAGGTGACCGGAACCGCCGTACATTCGCAGGTGGCTTTGCGCAGAACTGCCTTCATCTCCTCTGTGGACGGCTCCTCGCCCTCCAGATACATAAGCGTCAGGTCATCATCCAGCTCACAGATTTTTTCCACAAGCTCGTCGTGGTACAGTGCCGCATCCTCCGCCATGTCCGCCGGGATGGGGACAACGGAAATATCCTCGCCCTTCTCGTCGTTATAGAGATAGGCCTTCATCTCAAACAGGTCGATGATCCCTTTAAAATCATCCTCCTTGCCGATCGGCAGTTGTATACAGATCGCGTTCTTGCCGAGCTTCGTTCGGATCTGATCCACGGCTCCGTAAAAATCCGCGCCCATGATGTCCATCTTGTTGATAAAGGCCATCCGCGGCACATTGTAGGTGTCCGCCTGGCGCCAGACATTCTCCGACTGGGGCTCCACACCGCCCTTGGCGCAGAACACACCCACGGCACCATCCAGCACGCGCAGGGAACGCTCCACCTCGACGGTGAAGTCCACATGCCCGGGTGTATCGATGATGTTGATCCGGTGCTCCAAAGCGCCTTCCTTCGGTTTGTTGTCTTCCTGCAAGGTCCAGTGACAGGTGGTGGCAGCCGATGTGATCGTGATGCCGCGCTCCTGTTCCTGTTCCATCCAGTCCATGGTTGCATTGCCCTCGTGCGTCTCACCGATCTTGTAGTTGATTCCGGTGTAATACAAAATCCGCTCGGTCAACGTCGTCTTACCCGCATCGATATGAGCCATAATGCCGATATTTCTGGTTCTCTCAAGCGGATACTCTCTTCCGGCCATGATGAAATCCTCCAAAAACTGCTAAAAACGATAATGGGAGAATGCCTTGTTGGCCTCTGCCATCTTGTGCGTATCTTCTTTCCTCTTCACGGACGAGCCGGTATTGTTCGCCGCGTCCATGATCTCATTGGCCAGACGCTCTGCCATGGTCTTTTCGCTTCGGGTCCTCGCATACTGGGTCAGCCAGCGCAGTGCCAGCGTCTGCCGCCGGTCCGCTCTCACCTCGATCGGAACCTGATATGTGGCTCCGCCGATCCGGCGCGCTTTTACTTCCAGCACGGGCATGATGTTGTTCATGGCCTCCTCAAAGACCTCCAGCGCAGGTTTCCCTGTTTTTTCGGCAATGCGGTCGAATGCCTGGTATACGATCTTCTGCGCGACGCCCTTTTTGCCGTCCAGCATGATCTGGTTGATCAGCTTCGTGACGACCACGTCGTTGTATACCGGATCCGGCAGCACTTCCCTTTTTTGTGCATGTCCTCTTCGTGGCACGATTCCTTCCCTCCTTAATCATACGTGATTAATTCACAGGTACTCACATGTGTTTGCTAATGTGTACGTGCCGGAACACTCTGTATCAATACAAAGATAGAATTCCAACACTTACCAATAGTGAATGTGATGCGATTTGTCTTGGTCTTACACCTATTTCTTCGGTTTCTTGGCGCCATACTTCGAACGGGCCTGATTCCGGTCCGCAACGCCAGCCGTATCGAGCGTTCCGCGAATGATATGGTATCTCGTACCGGGTAAATCCTTTACACGGCCGCCGCGGATCAGTACGACACTGTGCTCCTGCAGATTGTGTCCTTCGCCCGGGATGTAGCTGGTCACTTCAATCCCATTGGAGAGACGGACTCTGGCAATCTTGCGGAGCGCGGAGTTCGGCTTTTTCGGTGTAGCGGTTTTTACCGCCGTGCAGACACCGCGCTTCTGCGGAGAAGAGGAATCGGTCGGCCGTTTGCTCAGGGAATTAAACCCTTTTTGCAATGCCGGCGCGTTCGACTTCTTGACGGATGTCTTGCGACCTTTTCTCACCAACTGATTAAATGTCGGCATTCTTTCACCTCCTTGTAAAATATTTTTATCTTACACATGCCTGCAAATGCGCAAGCACGCTTGATATTATATTATTTCGTATTCTTCTTGTCAAGAAGTTCTTCCTCGACGAGATCGGTCTCTTCGTCCTCCGCGATCGACTCATCAAGGACCTCGTCCAGCAGATCGATCTCCTCGTCCGTGATCTCTTCCTCAAATTCGTCACGGAAGTCCGCTTCTGCCGCGGAGAGCAGTTCATTCAGCTCGTCCATGGCCTCTTCATCGGTCTCTCCCACAAGCCCGTCCACAACGACTTCATCGATCTCGGGCGTGTTGTTCAGATCGTTGTCCGAATCCAGACGGATGGACCGATAACGCCTCATGCCGGTACCGGCCGGGATCAGCTGTCCGATGATGACGTTCTCCTTGATGCCGATGAGCGGATCCACCTTGCCCTTGATCGCGGCATCGGTTAAGACCTTGGTGGTCTCCTGGAATGACGCGGCGGACAGCCAGGACTTCTTGGCGAGGGATGCTTTCGTGATGCCGAGCAGTACCTGCCTGCCGTCCACCGGCTCCTCACCGGCCTCGGCCAGGCGCTTGTTGGTGTCTTCATATTCCAACACATCCACAAGTGCTCCCGGCAGGAAATCGGAGCCGCCGTTGTTCTCGATACGGATGTTCTTTAACATCTGCCGTACGATCACCTCCACGTGCTTGTCGTTGATCTCCACACCCTGCAGGCGGTAGACACGCTGCACTTCGCGAAGCAGGTAGTCCTGCACCGCCGAGATGCCTTTGATCTTCAAAATGTCATGCGGATTCACGCTTCCCTCGGTCAGCTCGTCACCGGCCTCCAGAACCGCTTCGTCCGAGACCTTGATCCGGGAACCGTACGGAATGAGGTATGTCTTGGCCTCACCCGTCTCGTCGTTCGTCACGACGATCTCGCGTTTTTTCTTTGTGTCCTTGATGCGGGCCGTGCCGGCGATCTCCGTGATGATCGCGAGTCCTTTCGGTTTGCGCGCCTCAAACAGCTCTTCCACACGGGGAAGACCCTGTGTGATATCGTTGCCGGCCACGCCGCCGGTGTGGAAAGTACGCATCGTCAGCTGCGTGCCGGGCTCACCGATGGACTGTGCCGCGATGATGCCGACTGCCTCGCCGACCTGCACCGACTGACCGGTCGCCATGTTGGCCCCGTAACACTTCGCGCAAATTCCCACATGGGAACGGCAGCTTAAGACCGTGCGGATCTTCACCCGCGTAAGCGGCTTGCCGTCTTCGCCCACGCCTTTCGCGATGATGAGGGCAGCCCGGCGCGGCGTGATCATGTGATCGGCCTCGATTAAGACATTGCCTTCCGCGTCACGGATCGCCTCACAGGAAAACCGTCCGGTGATCCGCTCTTCCAGGCTTTCGATCTCCTCGTCGCCGTCCATAAACGCGTATACATACATGCCGGGGATCTCGTCCGCTCCGGCGCTGCAGTCCTCCTCGCGGATGATCTGATCCTGCGAGACGTCCACGAGACGCCGGGTTAAATATCCGGAATCCGCCGTACGAAGGGCCGTGTCAGACAGCCCCTTGCGGGCGCCGTGCGCGGACATAAAGTACTCCAACACGTCCAGGCCTTCCCGGAAGTTGGACTTGATCGGCAGCTCGATGGTCCGTCCCGTCGTGTCCGCCATCAGGCCGCGCATGCCTGCCAGCTGTTTGATCTGTTTGTCGGAACCACGGGCCCCGGAAGCCGCCATCATGTAGATGTTGTTGTATTTATCCAGACCGGAGAGCAGCTCGTTCGTCAGTTCCTCGTCCGTGTCTTTCCATGTCTGGATGACCTCTTCATAACGCTCTTTCTCCGTGATCATGCCACGCTTATAGTTCTGCGAGATCCGGTCCACCGTATCCTGCGCCTGCTCAATGAGCTGCGGCTTCTTTGCCGGCACGGTCATATCGGAAATGGACACCGTAAGGGCTGCCTGCGTAGAATATTTGTATCCGATCGCTTTGATGTCGTCCAGTACTTCCGCGGTCTTCGTCGCGCCGTGGAGGTTGATGACCCGCTCCAGAATGGTCTTTAATTCCTTCTTGCCGACATGGAAATTCACTTCAAGGGCAAGCGAGCCTTCCTCTGTCGACCGGTCAACCAGCCCCAGATCCTGCGGCAGGATCTCGTTGAACAGCATCCGGCCGAGCGTCGTCTCGATCATCGTGGAAATCGGTTTCCCTTCAAACTCGCCCTGCCGACGCAGGAGCAGCTTCTGGTGAAGGGAAATATGCCCGTTTTCATATGCGAGGATCGCTTTTTTGATATCGTCAAAATGGTGGCCGAGGAGATCCTCGATCGTGCAGACCACAATGCGGTTCCGGTCCGGATCCACGTTCACGCGCACCACGGAATCCTGATCCAGGACAACATGTTTCTCTTCATATTTTTTCAGGGCTTCCTGCACCTTGTCCGGATCGCTCTGCTTTGCCGCGACTTTGGAAAGCTCATTTTGTGACTTCTGAAATGCCGCGATCGCCTGCTCGATAAAGTATTCTTTTTTCCGCTTCTTCTCCGGAACTTTGTCCACTTCCTCCGCGGTTGTTCCGAATTCGGCCACGATCAGATCTTCCTTTTCGGTTCCCGTGTAGTCCGGGAATTTGCGCATCGTCAGATAGTAGATCCCGAGCACCATATCCTGAGACGGAACAGCCACCGGACCGCCATCCGACGGTTTTAACAGATTGTTCGGAGACAGCAGCATAAACCGGCACTCCGCCTGCGCTTCCACGGACAGCGGAAGGTGCACGGCCATCTGGTCGCCGTCAAAATCCGCGTTAAACGCGGTGCAGACGAGCGGATGAAGCTTGATCGCCTTGCCCTCAACGAGGATCGGTTCAAACGCCTGAATGCCCAGACGATGCAGCGTCGGCGCGCGGTTTAACATCACCGGATGCTCTTTGATCACTTCTTCCAGGACATCCCACACTTCCGGCTGGAGCTTCTCCACCATCTTTTTCGCGCTCTTGATGTTGTGCGCCGTCCCGTTGGCGACGAGCTCTTTCATCACAAAGGGTTTGAACAGCTCGATGGCCATTTCCTTCGGAAGACCGCACTGATAGATCTTCATCTCCGGTCCGTCCACGATGACGGAACGGCCCGAATAATCCACACGCTTTCCGAGCAGATTCTGCCGGAATCGTCCGGATTTGCCTTTGAGCATATCGGAAAGGGATTTTAATGCCCGGTTGCCCGGTCCCGTGACCGGCCGGCCGCGCCGCCCGTTGTCGATCAGCGCGTCCACCGCCTCCTGCAGCATCCGGTTCTCATTGCGCACGATGATGTCGGGCGCTCCGAGTTCCAAAAGCCGGCGCAGACGGTTGTTGCGGTTGATGATCCTTCTATATAAATCGTTGAGATCCGACGTCGCGAAACGGCCGCCGTCCAGCTGCACCATGGGGCGCAGGTCGGGAGGAATGACCGGGATCACGGTCAGGACCATCCACTCCGGCTTATTACCGGACTCACGGAAAGCCTCCACGACTTCAAGCCGCTTGATGATCCGGGCACGTTTCTGCCCCGTCGCGTTTTTCAGTTCCTCTTTCAGATCCGCGGAATCCTGCTCCAGATCGATCGCCTGCAGCAGTTCCATGACAGACTCGGCCCCCATACCAACGCGGAACTCCTCGCCGTATGTCTCTCTGGCCTCCTGATATTCCGTCTCGCTTAAGACCTGTTTGTATTCCAGGTCGGAATCCGCCGGGTCGAGCACGATATAGGCCGCAAAATACAGAACACGCTCCAGCACGCGCGGGGACAGATCGAGGATCAATCCCATCCGGCTCGGAATTCCCTTAAAGTACCAGATATGGGAAACGGGAGCTGCCAGTTCGATATGGCCCATCCGTTCACGCCGCACGTTGGACTTGGTGATCTCCACCCCGCATCGGTCACAGACCACGCCCTTGTAGCGGATCTTCTTGTATTTCCCGCAGTGGCATTCCCAGTCCTTGCTGGGCCCGAAGATCCTTTCACAGAACAGACCTTCTTTTTCCGGTTTCAGAGTGCGGTAATTGATGGTCTCGGGCTTTTTTACCTCTCCCCGGGACCACTCCAGAATCTTCTCCGGTGAGGCGAGACCGATACGGATCGCGTCAAATGATACTACCTGATTTGCTTCATTTTTTCTTGTATCCGGCATGTTTGACTCTCCTTTCCCGTTCTACTCTTCGTCGTAACCGTCGCCCTGCGAGCCGGGATCCTCTTCCGAGACATTCCCCACCGCGACATCCACGAGTTCTCCTTCTTCGTTGAACTCCTGCTCCGTAAAGCCTTTGGCGGCGTAGTTCTCTCTCGACTCTTCCGCGAAGTTGCGATCCTCCATCATAATAACGGCGTTGTAACTTGTATCGCCATACTCGCTCGTCTCTTTGAGCGTGACCTCTTCCCCATACTCATCCCGGAGCGTGATGTCCAGGCCCAGAGACTGCAGTTCCTTGATCAGTACCTTGAACGATTCCGGTATGCCCGGCTGCGGGATGTTGTCTCCCTTGATGATGGCCTCGTAGGTCTTCACACGACCGATGACATCGTCGGACTTCATGGTCAGGATCTCCTGGAGGGTATAGGCGGCACCGTAGGCTTCCAATGCCCACACCTCCATCTCGCCGAACCGCTGTCCGCCAAACTGGGCCTTGCCGCCCAGCGGCTGCTGTGTGACCAAAGAATACGGACCGGTCGAACGCGCGTGAATCTTGTCGTCCACCAGGTGATGCAGCTTGAGATAGTGCATATGGCCAATCGTGACCGGGCTGTCAAAATATTCGCCGGATCGTCCATCGCGCAGACGCACTTTTCCATCGCTGGAAATCGGTACGCCCTTCCATACTTCCCGGTGATCCCGGTTCTCGTCCAGATACGTGATCACTTCTTTCGCGAGTACGCCCTTATATTTATCCTTGAAATTCTCTTTGCCCTTGCCGGCCTCTGCCTTGTCAAACGGCATGTTGATATAATCATTGGCCATCTCAAGGGTCTCTGTAATGTCCTTCTCGTTCGCGCCGTCGAAGATCGGCGTGGTGATGTTAAAGCCCAGCGCCTTTGCCGCCAGAGACAGGTGAATCTCCAACACTTGCCCGATGTTCATGCGAGACGGCACACCCAGCGGATTTAAGACAATGTCCAACGGACGTCCGTTCGGCAAAAACGGCATGTCTTCGATCGGCAGAACGCGGGAAACCACGCCCTTGTTGCCGTGACGACCGGCCATCTTGTCGCCGACCGAGATCTTCCGCTTCTGCGCGATGTAGATGCGGACCGACTGGTTCACGCCCGGAGACAACTCGTCCCCCGTATCTCTCGTAAAGACCTTGGCATCCACCACGATCCCGTACTCGCCGTGCGGCACTTTCAGGGAAGTATCCCGCACCTCGCGGGCCTTCTCACCAAAGATCGCCCGCAGCAGACGCTCCTCCGCGGTCAGCTCCGTCTCTCCCTTCGGAGTGACCTTGCCCACCAGGATGTCGCCGGCACGAACCTCCGCGCCGATGCGGATGATTCCGCGCTCATCCAGATCCTTCAAAGCGTCATCTCCGACACCGGGGACATCGCGCGTGATCTCCTCCGGCCCCAGCTTTGTGTCGCGGGCCTCCGCCTCATACTCTTCGATATGGATGGAGGTGTAGACATCGTCCTGCACCAGCCGCTCGGATAAGAGCACGGCGTCCTCATAATTGTATCCTTCCCATGTCATAAAACCGATGAGCGGATTTTTGCCGAGCCCCAACTCGCCATTCGAGGTGGACGGGCCGTCCGCGATCACCTGCCCCGCTTCCACATGGTCGCCTTTGAAGACGATCGGGATCTGGTTGTAACAGTTCGACTGATTGCTCCGCAAAAACTTTGTCAGCTTGATGGTTTCGCGGCTTCCGTCGTCGTCATATTTTAAAACAATCTCGTCAGAGCAGGCGCGCTCCACCGTGCCGGCGCGCTTCGCCAACACACATACACCGGAATCCACCGCTGCTTTGGCTTCCATACCGGTGCCGACGACCGGCGCCTCCGTAGTCAGAAGCGGCACAGCCTGCCGCTGCATGTTCGCGCCCATCAACGCGCGGTTCGCGTCGTCGTTCTGGAGAAACGGGATGAGCGCCGTCGCGACGGAAAAGACCATTTGCGGGGAGACATCCATATAGTCGAAGAGCCCACGCTCATACTCCTGCGTCTCTTCCCGGTAACGACCGGAAACCATCTTCCGGACGAAATGGCCGTTCTCATCCAATTGCTCGTTCGCCTGCGCCACGTGATAATTGTCCTCCTCATCCGCGGTCATATAGACCACCTCATCGGTGACACGCGGATTCTCGGGGTCGGACTTGTCAATCTTGCGGTACGGTGCCTCCACAAACCCGTACTGATTGATCCTCGCGTAGGACGCAAGGGAATTGATGAGACCGATATTCGGTCCCTCGGGTGTCTCAATGGGGCACATTCTTCCATAATGAGAGTAATGGATATCACGCACCTCAAACCCGGCACGATCCCGGGACAGGCCGCCGGGCCCCAGTGCGGAAAGACGCCGCTTATGCGTCAGCTCTCCCAGGGGATTGTTTTGATCCATAAACTGAGACAGCTGGGACGATCCAAAGAACTCCTTCACCGCCGCCGTCACCGGCTTGATATTGATCAGGCTCTGCGGGCTGATTGTCTCCAGATCCTGCGTCGTCATGCGCTCACGGACGACCCGCTCCAACCGGGAAAGACCGATCCGATACTGATTCTGCAGCAACTCGCCGACCGCGCGGATCCGCCGGTTGCCGAGATGATCGATGTCATCCTCGTTGCCAATCCCATACTCGAGATGAATATTATAGTTGATGGAGGCGAGAATGTCCTCCTTTGTAATGTGCTTCGGGATCAGGTCATGGATATCCCTGCGGATGGCAGCCTTGATGTCTTCCATGTCCTTGTTCTCTTCCAGGATCTGCTTTAGGACGGGGTAGTACACAAGCTCCGTCACACCGACCTCCGCCGGGTCCACATCCACAAAGTTTGTGATGTCCACCATCATGCTGGAAAGAACGCGGACATTCCGTTCCTCTGTCTGTATCAGGATCGAGGGGACTGCCGTATTCTGAATACGGTCCGCCAAGTCGCGGTCCAGCACCGTGCCGGCCTCGGCGACAATCTCGCCCGTGGTCGGATCGACGACATCCTCTGCCAGAGTCTGCCCGTTGACACGGTTTTTAAACATCAGTTTTTTGTTGAATTTATAACGACCGACTTTTGCCAGATCATACCGGCGCGGATCAAAGAACATCCCCATGATCAGGCTTTCCGCGCTCTCTACGGAAAGCGGCTCGCCCGGGCGGATCTTCTTATACAGTTCGAGAAGTCCCTCCTGGGAATTGGTCGCGACATCCTTGCCGAGGCTTGCCTCTATCTTCGGCTCATCGCCAAACAGATCCCGGATCTCCTTATTGGTTCCCACGCCCAGAGCACGGATAAGCACGGTGATCGGCACTTTTCTGGTGCGGTCCACGCGTACGTAAAACACGTCGTCGGAGGACGTCTCGTACTCCAGCCACGCGCCGCGGTTCGGGATCACGGTACAGGAAAACAGCCTCTTCCCGACTTTGTCATGCGTGATGCCATAGTAGATGCCGGGGGACCGGACCAATTGGCTTACGATAACACGCTCCGCCCCATTGATCACAAACGTACCGGTCTCCGTCATGAGCGGCAGATCTCCCATGAAGATCTCGTGTTCGTTAATCTCGTCCGCTTCTTTATTATAAAGGCGCACTTTCACCTTCAAAGGGGCCGCGTAGGTTGCATCCCGTTCTTTGCACTCGGGAATCGTATACTTCACATCCTCTTCGCACAGAGTGAAGTCCGTAAATTCCAGGCTTAAATGGTCACTGTAATCGGCGATGGGTGAAATATCGTCAAAAACCTCTTTTAAGCCTTCATTTAAAAACCAGTTGTAGGAGTTTTTTTGAACTTCGATCAGGTTCGGCATCTCCAGCACTTGCTTTTGCTTGGAGTAACTCATGCGCGTAATGTTCCCGTTTTTGACTGGACGGATCCTGTTTTTCTCCATAGACATTTCACCTCTCATAAGAATTGATGGCCTAAAAAAGGGCGCAATAGGCCCTAAAAAGCCACAATAGTGCATTTATCATCTTAACACAAAGAAAATGCCGGGTCAAGAAAAATTTTCAGAAAAAAAGAGGAAGATTTTCATCCTCCTCTTGTCCGTTATTTTTTATCGAGTTGTGCTTACTTCAAGGTCACGCCGGCACCTGCCTCTTCCAGTTTGGCCTTGATGTCTTCGGCCTCTGCCTTGTCGACGCCCTCTTTGACTGCGCCGGGCGCATTGTCCACGACATCCTTTGCCTCTTTTAAGCCAAGGCCGGTAACCTCACGGACCACCTTGATGACTTTGACTTTCTCCGCGCCAATGTCGGTCAGCTCGACAGTGAACTCTGTCTGCTCTTCCGCTGCCTCTGCCTCGCCGCCGCCTGCCGCGGCAACAACGACACCCGCTGCCGCGGATACGCCGAACTCTTCCTCACATGCTTTTACCAGATCGTTTAACTCCAAAACACTCAGCTCTTTGATCGAATCGATGAATTCCTCTGTGGTTAATTTTGCCATTGCTCTTTCCTCCGTATTTATTTTCCTGATTTATTTATCTTCTGCTTCCTCTGCTGCTGCTTCCGGTTCCTCCGCCGGAGCTTCCTCCGCCGGTGCTTCCTCTGCTGCCGCTTCCGGTTCCTCCGCCTCAGGCTCTTCCACCGGGGCTTCCTCTGCTGCCGCTTCCGGTTCCTCCGCCGCAGGCTCTTCCGCCGGAGCTTCCTCCGCCGCAGGTTCCTCAGCCGGTGCTTCCTCCGCCGCAGGTTCCTCAGCCGGTGCTTCCTCCGCCGCAGGCTCTTCCGCCGGAGCTTCCTCCGCCGCAGGTTCCTCAGCCGGTGCTTCCGCTGCTGCCGCTTCCGGTTCCTCCGCCGCAGGCTCCTCTGCCGGTGCTTCCTCCGCAGGAGCTTCTCCCTCCTTCTGCGCGATTGCCTCCTCGGCGCCGCCCTTCTCCGCGAGCTGATTCATGACGCGCGCGAAGTTTGTGATCGGAGACTGGAGACTTCCGAACAATTTGGCGAGCAATTCCTCTCTGGAAGGAATCGCCGCGATCGTCATCATCGCGTCCGCGTCGTAGAACTCTCCTTCCACGATGCCGGCTTTGATCTCAATCGCCTGCATGGTCTTCCCGTACTTTGCCAGAATTCTGGCCGGAGCAGTCGCGTCATCTTTCGAGATCGCGATGGCACTCGGTCCTTCCAGAACTGACTCCAGCTGTTCAAAGTCGGTACCCTCGAACGCGCGCTGCATCATCGTGTTCTTGTACACTTTGTATACGATGCCGGCTTCCCGCATGCCTTTTCGAAGCTCGGTGTCCTCTGCGACATTGAGTCCGCGATAATCCACCACAACCACAGACTGCGCGCCGTCCACCTGGCTGGCGATCTCCTGAATGATCGTCTGTTTCAATTCCACATTTGGCACGATCCGTACACCTCCTTTTTAAATTAATGAAAACCCCTCTGTCCAAAGACAGAGGGGCTAAATTCCTTAACCAAGCACGCCGCGCCATCCGGCACGCAGTGCTTTTGTGAATTCCCTCGGCAGGCACATTCGTTTACGCCTTGCGGCACCTGCTGTCTTCGGAGATTGCTTTTGCATTATAGCATTATCGTTTTTTACTGTCAATACGCGTATCCGCCAGCGCCGCTTGTGCGCTTCCGGAATCAGCCCGCGAGCTTTGCCGGATTGACCTTCACACCCGGACCCATCGTGGAAGTGAGAACAACGCTTCGCAAATACTGGCCGCGGAGCGCCGCCGGCCTCGCTTTGATGATCGCGTCCATCAGCGTCTGGAAGTTGTCGGTAAGCTGCTCCTCCGTAAATGACGCTTTTCCGATCGGCACATGGACGATGTTCGTCTTGTCCAGCCGATACTCAATCTTACCGGCTTTGATGTCGTTAATGGCTTTCGCCACATCCATGGTCACGGTACCGGCTTTCGGATTCGGCATCAGCCCTTTCGGTCCGAGCACCTTTCCGAGACGCCCTACGACGCCCATCATATCCGGTGTCGCAACGACCATGTCAAAGTCCAGCCAACCTTCGTTCTGAATCTTCGGGATCAACTCTTCACCGCCCACGAAGTCCGCGCCTGCCTCCTGCGCTTCATCCAGTTTCTCGCCTTTGGCAAATACCAGCACCCGCACAGTTTTGCCCGTGCCGTGCGGCAGAACCACCGCGCCGCGAATCTGCTGATCCGCATGGCGGCCGTCACAACCGGTACGGATGTGAGCCTCGATTGTCTCGTCAAACTTTGCGGTCGCGTTCTCCTTTACGGTCTTGATCGCGTCCTCCACATCGTACAGCTCTGCCTTGTCGTAGCGCTGCAGTGACTCGTTGTATCTTTTTCCTTTGCTCATGATGATTACCTCCTGTGGTGATGGCGGGATTGCTCCCTCCCACTTTTTATAAATAAGGTAGTTCTCTTCGCTAAGCTCCCCTGCGGGATCGCTAATCTCAGAGAACGGCCTCGCACTAAGCTCAGCCTGCGCTCACGCTTGCCTTCGCTAAGTTGCTTTCGGTCTAAGGAATTACTCGTTGCTTTCGGTCTCGGTCTCAGCCTCGCTCTCTTCCGCGGATTTCTCAGCGGCAGATTCTTCGGCCTCAGCCGCTTCCGCCTTTATCTCCGCAAGCCTCCTTGCGCGTTCCGCCTCATCAGGCTCATAGGATTCGACGCCTTCCACCGTAACGCCCATGCTGCGCGCGGTCCCCGCGATCATGCTCATGGCGGCCTCCTCGGACGCGGCGTTTAAGTCTGGCTTTTTCATCTCGGCGATCTCCCGCAGCTGATCCTGTGTGATCGTCGCGACCTTTTCCAGGTTCGGCATACCCGAACCGGACTGAATCTTGCAGGCCCTTTTGATCAGGACCGCCGCCGGCGGAGTCTTGGTGATAAAGCTGAAGCTTCGATCCGCATATACCGTAATCACGACGGGGATGATCAGGTCTCCCTGATCCGCCGTCCTCGCGTTAAACTGCTTTGTAAAGTCGACAATATTCACGCCGTGCTGACCCAGCGCGGGTCCGACCGGCGGAGCCGGTGTCGCTTTCCCTGCGGGAATCTGCAGTTTGATATATCCTTCTACCTTCTTAGCCATTGCGATTGCCTCCTGAAATCTATCTTCATCGCTTCTAAAATCTTATCTCTTTTGTATCTCGGCAAAACTGATCTCAACCGGCGTCTTGCGCCCGAACAGTTCCACGTTGATCGTTGCAGTCTCTTTGTTCTCGTTCATAGCCTGGATCACGCCGATGGTGTCCTTCCAGACCCCGCTGATTACAAACACCTCGTCGCCGACTTTGAAGTCGTATACATAGTTCTCCGTCCGGATGCCCAGCCGTCTCATCTCATAGTCCGTAAGCGGTACGGGTTTTGATCCGGGACCCACAAATCCGGTTACTCCGCGGGTATTCCGAACCACATACCAGGTGTCATCATTCATGAACATATTGATGAGCACATAGCCCGGGAACATCTTCTTTTGAACGGTTCTGCGCGCGCCGTTCTTTAACTCAATGACGGATTCCATCGGGATGCGGACTTCGAGGATCTCCTCCTCCAGATGCCGGTTTTCAATCGTCTTTTCAATGTCCGCCTTGACTTTGTTCTCGTATCCGGAATAGGTGTGAACGACATACCAGTTCGCCTCTGCCATAGATTCACCTTCGTCTTTCTTATAATCTGGTCAGAGCTTCTACTCCGTACTGAATACCCATGTCGACCACCACGATGATGATCGCGACGACTACGGTAACGATAATGACAGCAACCACCTGTTTCCAGAGGGTTGGTTGGTCCAGCCAGGTAATCTTTCGAAATTCATCCTGAAGACCCCGAAACCAGTTTCTTACTCTTCCGTTGTTGTTCTCGTTCATGATTTGCCCCTTTTACGTCCGGATTACTTTGTTTCCTTATGTAAGGTATGCTTCCTGCAAAATTTGCAATACTTGTTCAGTTCCATCCGATCCGGATGTGTTCTCTTATCCTTTGTGATATGATAATTGCGCCGATTGCACTCGGTACATGCCAAAATCACTTTCGTCTGCATGAGTGGTTCACCTCCACATGGTCTGCCGTGTCTTTTTGCGTAAAAAAAAAGACCTTTTTTCGTCGCCAATACACCATAGCATAAGGGCACGGCTTCGTCAAGGGATTTTTACCCCTCAAATGCCTCTTTTATGCTGTCATAATGCAAAAACATTCCCTGCTGCGCGAGCGCGCGGATCTCCTCCGCGTCCGCCAGGCGAAACCCATCCGCCTCCTCGCGCTGCAGCCGGACTTCCGCCTCGTTAAAATCGAGCACAAAGCGATAGACATCTACTATATAATTATCGCCCGTACCCGGATTCTCCCGCCGGTATGTGAGCAGATGCTCCGCGTCACTGCCGGAAACGGCAAGGCCCGTCTCTTCCTCCACCTCGCGAACCGCGGCAGCAAGAGAATCCTCTCCGGCCAGCACGCCGCCGCCGGGGACTTCCCACATGCCCGGGCCCCAGTGCTTGTCTGCCGCGCGCCGTGTGATGAGAAATTTCCCGTCCGGCCTGCAGACCACACCCAGCGCGGTCAGATGGTACTCGTCATCCTGCAGGATCCAGTCGTTGCGCTTCATCTGACGCCCCGTCCGCTGTTTGTTTTTGTCATAAATGTCCCAATATTCCATACGCGGTTCTCCTTTCCCATGATACTACGGATCGCTCCTCTTTGTACAGCGAAAAATAGGGACAGGCATTGAATTCCGTTTCCCTTTATGGTATAAAAAAACCGAACGCAATATTTGCAGATTATATAAGGAAACGAACATCATGAAAAAAATCTTTATCGACGGAAGGGAAGGGACGACCGGCCTGCGCATAGAAACCCGCCTCGCGGACCGGGATGACATCGAGCTGCTTCCCATTCCCTCCGAACTCCGGAAAGATCCCGATACCGTGGCACAGTTTCTGCGCGATGCCGATGTAGCATTCCTCTGTCTGCCGGACGACGCGGCCCGCGAAGCCGCCGCGATGGCATCCGATATGGACACCATCGTGATCGATGCCTCCACGGCGCACCGGACCGAGCCCGACTGGGCCTATGGGTTCCCGGAGCTCTCTGACGCGCACCGGGAGAAGATTCGGAACAGCCGGCGGATCGCCGTGCCGGGCTGCCACGCAACGGGCATGATCTCGCTTGTCTATCCGCTGATCGCGCGCGGCATCCTGCCGCCCGACTATCCGGTCTCCTGTTTTTCCCTGACCGGCTACAGCGGCGGAGGGAAAGCGATGATCGCGCAGTATGAGGCGGACGACCGCGACGCGGAGCTTGCCTCCCCGCGGGAATACGCGCTTTCTCAGACACACAAACACTTAAAGGAAATGCGGGCTGTCACCGGCCTTTCCAGAACGCCGTTGTTCTCTCCGATCATCGGCGATTACTACAACGGGATGCTGGTATCGGTGCCGCTCTATGCCGGGCTGCTCTGCGGCAGCCCTGACATAGAGCGCGTCCACGAAGCCTTTGCGGAACACTATGCCGGGGAGCGGTTGATCCGCGTCCTGCCCCTCGGCGAGGAAGACAAAAGCGGCGGTTTCCTGGGAAGCAACAATCGCGCCGATTGGGACGGGCTGGAGATCTTCGTGACGGGAAACGAGGAGCGGATCCTGCTGTCCGCCCGCTTCGACAACCTGGGGAAGGGGGCCTCCGGCGCGGCCATCCAATGCCTGAATCTCGCGCTCGGGTGCGATGAGACGAAAGGACTGCGTATAGAAGAATAAGCAAAAGCGGGAAAGTGCCTCACTTTCCCGTTTTAAATTTTTCTTGACTTTAGTCTGCTACCTTGTTACTATAGTGCCGATCGAAAGCAACTGATATAAAATAAAAAGGGAGGATGAGACACATGAAAAAAATTATTGCAATCGCTCTTGTCGCGGGGATGGCCGTCTCGCTGGCCGCCTGCAACAGCAGCTCAAGCGAAACCAGCGAAACAAGCAGCACCAGCGACACAAGCAGTACCAGTGACACAAGCAGCACCGGCGACACAGACACCACCGGCGACACAGACACCTCCGGCGACGATGGAGCGAATCCGGAACTCGGAACCGGACCCGGGCCCGCGGTCTATAACGGCGAGAACGACGACTCCGATTGGGCGTATATCCTCACCAAGGACTCCTTCGTTGTCGGGATCACCGATTTCGAACCCATGGACTATCAGGATGAGAACGGCGAATGGATCGGCTTTGACGCCGACCTGGCAAAAGCGTTTGCCGACTCGCTCGGGTGTGAGATCGAGTTTGTCGAGATCGACTGGGACAACAAGATCCTGGAGCTTGACGGAAAGTCCATCGACTGTGTCTGGAACGGCATGACGCTGACCGACGAAGTGACCAGCGCCATGGAGTGCTCCAACGCATACTGCAACAATCAGCAGGTCGTGATCGTGCCGACGGATGTGGCGGATCAGTATCAGGATGTGGATTCCCTTTCCGACTTGACCTTTGCCGTGGAAGCCGGCAGTGCCGGGGAAGAACAGGCGACGGAATACGGTTTTGACTACACACCGGTTGAATCACAGGCCAACGCGCTGATGGAAGTAGCGGCAGGCACGTCCGACGCGGCGATCATTGACTCGCTCATGGCTGCGGCCATGGTTGGGGAAGGCACCGGCTATTCGGATCTGACCTACACGGTCGGTTTAAACGACGAAAAGTACGGTGTCGGATTCCGAAAGGACTCCGATATGGCCGAAGTATTAAACGACTTCTTTAAGGAAAGCTATGAAGACGGAACCATAATGGAACTTGCCGAAAAATACGGCGTGCAGGCGTCCATTATCGAGCAGTAAGAAAACGGCGGAAATAGGGAGGACGGTTTTCTCCGTTCTCCCTATTCTTTTGCCCTTTTCAGAAAGTGGGGATTGATTATGAGAGTATTTCTGGAACAGTTTCCGATCGTTTTTAACTCACTGAACATCGGCTTCCTGCAGACAGTCAAGCTGTTCGGGGTGACGCTGGCCGGCGCGCTCCCGCTGGGACTGGTCATCTGTTTCGGATCCATGTCCCGGTTTAAGCCGCTGTCCGGATTCTGCCGGGTCGTGATCTGGATCATCCGGGGCACGCCTCTGATGATCCAGCTGCTGATCATTTACTACTTCCCGGGGCTCGTGCTCGGCAACACCATCTGGGGAAGCGGAGAGAGCGGGCGGTTCATCGCGGCTTCCATCGCGTTTATCATCAACTACGCCTGTTACTTCTCCGAAATCTACCGGGCCGGGATCCAGGGCGTGCCCGTCGGGCAGAGCGAGGCCGGGCTGGTGCTAGGCATGACGCGGCGCCAGATCTTTTCCCGCGTCACGCTGCTGCAAATGGTGAAGCGCATTGTCCCGCCAATGTCCAACGAGATCCTTACCCTGGTGAAAGACACCTCCCTGGCCCGCATCATCGCGCTGCAGGAGATCATCTGGGCCGGGCAGTCGTTCATGAAGGGATCGCAGGGGATCTCCGGCGTCATCTGGCCACTGTTTTTCACTGCCGTCTACTACCTCGTCTTCAACGGGATCCTGACGATCATCTTCGGGCGCGTGGAGAAGAGGCTGCAGTTTTTCCAGTAGAAGGGGGGCAAAGAGATGTCCATTTTAGAAGTTACAAATCTCTGCAAGTCCTTCGGCAGGACGGAGGTCTTAAAAGATATCAGCTTTTTGCTGGAGGAAAATCAGGTTCTGTCCGTCATCGGGGCCTCCGGCAGCGGCAAGACCACCCTGCTGCGGTGCTTAAACTTTCTGGAACGGCCGGACGCGGGAACGATCCAGGTCCGGGGGCAGATCCTGTTTGACGGAAATGACGCCTCCACAAAGACCGATGCCGAGATCCGCAAGAACCGGCTGCACTTCGGGCTGGTCTTTCAGAACTTTAACCTGTTCCCGCAGTATACCGCGTTGAAAAACGTCATGCTGGCCTGCGAACTGCAGGCGAAGGAACTGCCGGATTACAAAGACCGGAAAAAAGAGATCACGGAGAAAATCCAGGAACGCGCGGAAGGCCTTCTGGGCCAGATGGGCTTAAGCGACCGCATGCAAAACTACCCGCACCAACTTTCCGGCGGGCAGTGCCAGCGGGTGGCGATCGCGCGGGCGCTGGCCCTGGAGCCGGACATCCTTTGCTTTGACGAGCCGACCTCCGCGCTCGACCCCGAATTGACCGGGGAGGTCCTGCGGGTGATCCGCGAACTGGCCGACAAGAATACGACCATGATCATCGTCACGCACGAGATGTCGTTTGCACGGGACGTTTCGGATCAGGTGATCTTCATGGACGACGGCTATGTCCTGGAACAGGGCGATCCGCGCCAGGTCATCGAACATCCGGAGGAGGAACGGACCCGGCAGTTTTTGGCAAATTACCATGACTGAAAAATGTACAACAGGAAGTACAAAAAAACAGACAATATCGTCATTGCGTCATCTTGTATCCCTCCCTGGAATATGATAGTGTAAGAGTATCAAAATATCGTTCGGGGGGATGACGAGTATGAATTTTTTGGAGGAACGGATTCAGCAGGACGGCATAGTAAAGGAGGGCGATGTACTAAAAGTTGACAGCTTCATAAACCATCAGATGGACATTGTGCTGTTTGAAGAAATGGGGGCGGAATGGGCGCGCCGGTTTGCCGGCAAACCCATCAACAAAATCCTTACCATCGAGGCATCCGGGATCGGGATCGCCAGCATCGTGGCAAAGTATTTTGACGCCCCCGTTATTTTTGCGAAAAAATCCCAAAGCATCAATCTGGAGGGGGAAATGTATACGGCTGAAGTGGAGTCGTTTACGCACAAGTGCAAAAACCAGGTCATCGTGTCAAGGAAATTTATTTCGCCGGAGGATCATGTGTTGATCATTGACGATTTTCTGGCGAACGGCTGCGCGCTGCAGGGACTGATCTCCATCGTCATGACCGCCGGCGCCACTGTGGAGGGCATCGGCATCGCCATCGAAAAGGGCTTCCAGCCCGGCGGGCAGATCATTCGAAATCTCGGCTACCAGCTGGAATCTCTGGCCATCGTGGACGGCATGGACCCGGAGACCGGCGAAATCACATTCCGCAAACAACCAGTCAATAAGGAGGGCGTAAGCATCGATGGGTAAAGAGGAAAAACAAGCAAAGGGAGCTGCCGACACAAAGGGCAAAGCGGAGTCTGCCGCAGGGGACTCAGAAGAAGACAACATTTACAACCTTACCGGCAAAATTTCGTTTGGGAAAGCGATCCCGTTCGGACTGCAGCATATTCTGGCCATGTTTGTCGCGAACATCGCGCCGGTCCTCATTGTCGCCGGTGCCTGCGGCATGACGACCGAGGAATATTCCCGACTCATTCAGACTGCCATGATCATCGCCGGCGTCGGTACGCTGATCCAGCTCTTCCCGATCTGGCGGATCGGATCGAAGCTTCCCATTGTCATGGGCATCAGCTTCACGTTTGTATCCGTCTTCTGTTATGTCGGGCCGACCTACGGCTACAATGCCATCGTCGGCGCTATCATCGTCGGCGGCTGCATCGAAGGTGTGTTGGGCCTATTGGCCAAGTATTGGATCAGGATCATTCAGCCGATCGTGTCAGCCAGTGTTGTAACAGCCATCGGCTTCTCCCTGCTGTCCGTAGGGGCGACGTCCTTCGGCGGCGGCAGCGGCAGCGAGACATTCGGATCCGCCACGAACTGGATCCTCGGCGTGATCACTCTGGTGGCCTGTCTGTTGTTCACGATCTTCGTAAAAGGGTTTCTCCGACAACTGGCCGTCCTGTTCGGACTGGTGGTCGGCTATGTCATAGCGGCCTGCGCCGGAATGGTGGACTTTTCCGGACTTCTCTCCGGATCCGTTATCTCCCTTCCGCAGTTTATGCATTACACGCCGGAGTTTAACCTGAATGCCATCATATCGGTGACGCTAATCTTCCTGGTCTCCGCGACGGAGACCATCGGCGATACCTCCGCGCTGGCCACGACCGGCCTCGGCCGGGAAGTCACCCAGAAAGAAACCGCCGGCTCCATCGCCTGCGACGGTTTTATCAGCGCCGTGTCCGGCCTGTTCGGCTGCCTGCCGATCACATCGTTTTCCCAGAACGTGGGCCTGGTCGCCATGACCAAGGTGGTCAACCGCCGCGCCATCGCGTCGGGCGCCTGCATCATGATCCTCGCGGGACTCTTTCCCGTCTTCGGGAACCTGCTCGCTACCCTGCCGGAGGCAGTGCTCGGCGGCTGTACGATCATGATGTTCGGCACGATCTGCGTCAGCGGCCTGCAGATGGTATCACGCTGCGGCTTCTCACAGAGAAACATCACGATCGTCGCGCTCTCGCTCGGTGTCGGCATCGGTTTTACACAGGTGCCCGAGATCTTTGCCGTATTCCCTCAGATCATCCAGACCGTGTTCGGTGAGAACTGCGTGGCCGTGGTGTTCGTCGTATCCCTTGTCTTAAACCTGGTGCTTCCGAAAAACATGGAGACCACACCAGGCGGGGGTGGCAAGAAAGAAAAAAAGGGAAAAGCACAGGAAGCCACAGAGGAGCCTGCCGCGGCGGAAGTGTAACCACTGTTTGCGGATGACCGCAAAAACAATCTGTAAAACAGCCAAAAGGGGCCGCCGTCCAGCTAAAATTTTCAGCTGGACGGCGGCCCCTTTTTTTGTTGCTTTTGAGTCAACGGATCCGCCCGTATTTCCTATGTTGCCCGAACACTAAATCACGTATCCGTTCCGCACGGTGTAAGTCTTCCCGTTGTAGGTTACGGTGCCGCTGTAGGCGAACTGCACCTTGCCGTTGTTTAAGTACCAGGTGCCGTTCTTGTTTGACGCGATCCCGTGGAAGTTAAACTGCACCTTGCCATTTTCCACATACCACCAGCCGTTCTTGTTCTTATCGACACCGTTGTGGGTGAAGTCCACTTTGCCGCCCGCAATGTACCACCAGCCGTTCGCGTTGCCGTAGTTGCCAAGGCCCGTGAAATCAAACCGTACCTTGCCGCCGACTACATAATACCAGCCGTTCTTGTTCTTGTCGACGCCGTTGTGGGTGAAGTCCACTTTGCCGCCCGCGATGTACCACCAGCCATTCTCGTTCTTGTAGTTCGCGAGGCCCGTGAAGCCGAACTGTACCTTGCCGCCGGTCACATAGTACCAGCCGTTCCTGTTCTTGTCGACGCCGTTGTGGCTGAAGTCCACTTTGCCGTCTTTGATGTACCACCAGCCGTTCACGTTGCGGAAGTTGCTAAGGCCCGTAAAGCCTGTCTGCACCTTGCTGCCGATCACGTAGTACCAGTCACCCGCGGTGCCGATAGCGCCTGTCTGGTCTTTTATGATATCCGTCTTGGTAAAGGTGACGACACCGTTCTCGACATACCACTTGCCGTTCGCGTTCTCCGCGAAGCCGTAATAGTCCAGGCAGACCAGGCCGTCCGAATACAGGCGCCAGATCCCGTCGGAATCCTTGACGAGCCCATCTTTAAGCACCAGGTTGTCCTTCGCGGTCTGCAGCTCGCGCAGCGCTTCGTCTACCTCAGCCTGCGTGGCGTCCGGATCAGCCAGAACACGCAGCGCGTTCAAAAGACTTTCCTCAAACGGGGCCCAGGTGTCCGCTTCGTATGCGCTCAACGGCAGCACCATATCCGTCTTAAACTCTCTAAACAGATCGCTCTTATCGACTCCTTCAACGGGCACCGGTCCAGGCGTCTGCAGGTCTATGATCGCCGTTATCAGGGCAACCGTCGCGTCATTTACGGCATCCTGTGTCGCATCCGGGTCCGCGTCGACTGCCTTCGCGGCCTCGAGCGCAGCCTGCATCGCTGCCCAACTCTCCGGTGTGTAATCACTTTCGTCTAACGCGTCCGCGGTATCAATCGCCGCTTCCAGAATGGTCTTGTCGACTTCTCCGGTGGGTGCCTTCTCCAGCTTCGTAAGCGCGTCCACGAGAGCGACCGACGCACTGTCTACGTCAGCCTGTGTCGCGTTGGCATCCGCGCTGACTGCCTTTGCCGCGGCCAGAGCATCCTGAAGGGCATTCCAGCTGGTCGGTGTGTAGTAGTCCTTGTACGCTTCCAGCGCTTCCGCCGCAGAGATCTCCGCGTTCAGGATCGTCTTGTCGACTTTATCGGGCTGCGGCTCAAGCCCCAGATTCGCAATCGCGTTCACGAGAGCGAACGTCGCGCTGTCTACGTCATCCTGTGTCGCGCTGTCGTCCGCACTGACTGCCTTTGCGGCAGCCAGGGCATTCTGAAGGGCTTCCCAGCTGGCCGGTGTGTAGTTGTCCTTATACTCCGCCAGCTCTTCCGCTAACTCGATCGTCGCGTTCAAGACGGTCTTGTCGACCGGTTCGGGTATGGGTTCCGGCTCATGTGTGTTCGTAATGACATAGCCTTCCACCGCGTCGCCGGTGATCTCGCTTATATAACCGTCTACATCAACCTCCGCGATGGTGTATTCGATCTTCGCTCCGCTCTCGTACTCGTCGAGTCCGGTGAACGTGCTCTCCCAGTCGTTCGCCTCGGAAAGCGTTAACGTCTCGCCGGTCGCCGTGCCATTCTTTTGCAGTTCGATGGTCACGCTGTCCGGACGGATGCCGTCCTGATCGTCGGCGTCATCCCAGTCCTTCAAGACCGTCACGCTCGTCTGTCCCGGCGTGTAGGAGTTCGTCACGTCATAGCCGCTCACCGTGGCGCTGTAGTCGTCCAGCGCGTCCTCGGTGACCGCGTAGGTGATCGCGTGGCCGTTTTCGTATTTCGGCAGGTCGGTGAACTCCCAAGCCCAGCCGTCGGAGGCCGTCACCGTCGCCGTGTCGACCACCGCGCCGTCCGCGTGCAGGTGGATCGTGATGCTCTCCGGACGCTTGCCGTCCTGGTCGTCGTTGTCATCCCAGGTCTTCGTGCCGGCAACCGTCACCGTCTCCGGCTCATGCGTGTTGGTGATGACATAGCCTTCCACCGCGTCGCCGGTGATCTCGCTTGTATAACCGTCTACATCAACCTCCGCGATGGTGTATTCGATCTTCGCTCCGCTCTCGTACTCGTCGAGCCCGGTAAACGTGCTCTCCCAGCCGTTCGCTTCGTTAAGGGTCAGCGTCTGGTCTGTTTCCGTTCCGTTCCTGAACAGGGTGATCGTCACATCATCCGGACGCAGGCCGTCCTGATCATCGTTGTCCTCCCAGTCCTTCAAGACCGTCACGCTCGTCTGTCCCGGCGTGTAGGAGTTCGTCACATCATAGCCGCTCACCGTGGCGCTGTAGTCATCCAGCGCGTCCTCGGTGACCGCGTAGGTGATCGCGTGGCCGTTTTCGTATTTCGGCAGGTCGGTGAACTCCCAAGCCCAGCCGTCGGAGGCCGTCACCGTCGCCGTGTCGACCACCGCGCCGTCCGCGTGCAGGTGGATCGTGATGCTCTCCGGACGCTTGCCGTCCTGGTCGTCGTTGTCATCCCAGGTCTTCGTGCCGGCAACCGTCACCGTCTCCGGCTCATGCGTGTTGGTGATGACATAGCCTTCCACCGCGTCGCCGGTGATCTCGCTTGTATAACCGTCTACATCAACCTCCGCGATGGTGTATTCGATCTTCGCTCCGCTCTCGTACTCGTCGAGCCCGGTAAACGTGCTCTCCCAGCCGTTCGCCTCGGAAAGCGTTACCGTCTCGCCGGTCGCCGCGCCGTCCGCCAACAGTTCCACCGTCACGCTGCCCGGACGGATGCCGTCCTGATCGTCGGCGTCCTCCCAGTCCTTCAAGACCATCACGCTCGTCTGTCCCGGCGTGTAGGAGTTCGTCACGTCCTAGCCGCTCACCGTGGCGCTGTAGTCGTCCAGCGCGTCCTCGGTGACCGCGTAGGTGATCGCGTGGCCGTTCTCATACTTCGGCAGGTCAGCAAAGGTCCATGCCCAGTCGTCGTCCGCCGTCACGGTCGCCGTGTCGATCACCGCGCCGTCCGCGTGCAGGTGGATCGTGATGCTCTCCGGACGCTTGCCGTCCTGGTCGTCATTGTCGTCCCAGGTCTTGGAACCCGCAACCGTTACGGTCTCCGGCTCGTGCGTGTTCGTGACCACATAGCCCTCCACCGCGTCGCCGGTGATCTCGCTTGTATAGCCTTCCACATCAACCTCTGCGATGGAGTATTCAATCTGCGCGCCACTCTCGTATTTCGGCAAATCGGCAAAGGTCCAGGCCCAATCGTCGGAGGCTGTCACAGTCTTCGTGTCGACGACCGCGCCGTCTGCCAGCAGTTCCACCGTAATGTATCCCGGACGGATGCCGTCCTGATCCTCATTGTCGTCCCAGGTCTTGGATCCGGATACTGTCACAGTCTCCGGTTCATGCGTGTTTGTAAATACGTAGCCATCCTCCTCACTGCCGGTCAGCTCGCTGGTATATCCGGCCACTTCGTCCTCGGCGACCGTATAGGTAATCTCCTGTCCGTTCTCGTATCTCGGCAGGTCGGAGAATTCCCAATCCCATTGGTTCTCACCGGCCGCTCCCGTCACAACCGTGTCCTTTACGGCATGTCCGCCCGCCAACAAATGAATGGTAATCGTTTCCGGACGGATGCCATCCTGATCGTTCCCGTCATCCCACACCTTGCTTCCAAAGACATCGATAGTCTCCGGTTCGTGGGTATTCGTAAATACATAGCCTTCTGTCTCATTGCCGGAAAGTTCACTTGTATAGCCGTCGACCGCAATCTCTGCAACCGTGTAAACAATCCGCTCACCCGCTTCGTACTCGTCGAGTCCGGTAAACGTGTCCTCCCAGCCGTTCGCTTCAGAAAGCGTCAGCGTCTGGCCGGTCGCCGCGCCGTCCGCAAGCAATTCCACTGTCACGCTGCCCGGGCGGATGCCATCCTGATCGTCCGCGTCCTCCCAGTCTTTGATGACCGTCAGACTGGTCTGTCCCGGCGTGTAGGAGTTCGTCACATCATAACCGTCCACCGTGGCGCTGTAGTCGTCGATCGCGTCCTCGGTGATCGTATAAGCAATCTCCACGCCGTCTTCATATTTCGGCTGATTCGCGAAGGTCCATCTCCAACTGTCATACGCCGTAACCGTTCTCGTGGCGATCACTTCCCCATTCGCATGGAGACGGATCGTGACGGAACCCGGACGGCTGCCGTCCTGATCATCCTCATCATCCCAGGTCTTGGATCCGGAAATCGTCACCTCCTCCGGTGTATGGGAGTTTATAACGGTAAAACCGGTCGCCGCGTCGCCGACGATCTGTGTGTCATATTCTTCCACGGCATCCTCGGTGACCGTGTAGGTGATCTCCTCGCCGTCTTCATATTTCGGCAGGTCGGCAAAGGTCCATCCCCAGTCGCCGTCTGTCTCCGCGACCTCCAGACTCTGTACGGTCTCCCCGTCTGCCTGCAGGTTGATCACAATGTTCGCCGGGCGCTTGCCGTCCTGATCGTTGGCATCATGCCATTCCTTGGTTCCGGAGACCGTCGTCGCAGCCGGGGTGTGCGTGTTGACAATCTCGAACCCTTCTGCCGCGTCTCCGGTGATCGTTGTATCATACCCAGTCACCGCTGCCTCGGTGATCGTGTAAGTGATTTCCTGCCCGTTCGCGTATTTCGGAAGGTCCGTAAATTCAAAGGACCAATCGTCCTCCGCGGACACCAGGCCGAATGTCACGATCGAAGCCAGTTTCCGGAGCGGGCCTGCCGCGACCGGTGTCACATTCTCTGTGAAAATCTCTTCCCCGTCTGCCAGCAGGTGGATCGTAATCTCATCCGGACGCAGGCCGTCCTGATCGTCCGCGTCGTTCCAGGTCTTGCTTCCCTCGAGGCTGATCATCTCGGGTGTGTGCGTGAATGTAAGTGAGAAGCCTTTGCTTGCGTCGCCCTCGACCACACAGTCATATCCATCCACCGAGACCTCACCGATCGTATAGGTGATCCGCGTGCCTTCGCTGTATTCGTTAAGCCCGGTAAACGTGCCTTCCCAGATGCCGTTCTCATCCTCGGAAAGGGTCAGCGTCTGATCCGTTTCTTTCCCATCCGCCAACAAGGGCACCGTGATTTCTGTTGGCCGGAGACCGTCCTGATCGTCCTCGTCTTCCCAGTCGGCGATCACCGTCACACTGGTTTTTTCCGGATCGTACGCGTTTATCAGTGTAAATCCGGAATAAGTCGTATCGTATTCATCGATCGCGACTTCCGTCGTGACATGGGTGATCCTCTGTCCGTTCGCGTATTCCGGAACATTTTCAAAGGTCCACTCCCAGTTGTCCGCCGCCGTCACTGTCTTCGTATCATAGACCAACCCGTTGGCATAGAGGTTGACCGTGATGCTTGCCGGGCGCTTGGCATCCCGATCGTCGTCGTCATCCCAGACCTTATTGCCGGAAATGTCTCTTGTTTCCGGCTCGTGCGTATTGGTGATCGTCAGGCCGTCCGCGGAATAGGAGGTTTCATAACCTTCCACCGCAAATTCCTCAAAGGAGTAGACGATCTCCGTTCCGACCTCCCGATACTTCGGGATGTCGGTAAACGACCACGTCCAGCTGCCGTCCGTATGCGGCGTGACAAGCTGTGTGATCTCCTCGCCGTTTTCATCCAATGCCGGAACGCCGTCCGCGAGCAGTTCAATCGTGATGGAGTGCGGGCGCAGGCCATCCTGATCGTCCGCGTCGTCCCAGATCTTCTCACCGCTTACCACGGTTGTCCCCGGTGTGTGCGTGTTCGTCACGGTAAACGCATACTCCGTATAGGTCACGCCGTCCTTCTCGTTTCCTTCCACTTTCGTCGTTTCGATCTCATGCGCATAGCTGCCGACATCGACTTCGTCGAGGGTGTAAAGGATCGCTTCGCCGTTCATGTCAACCGGCATATTGGTAAAGGTGTAGGACCACTCGTTTCCATCCGCGCTCACTACAACACCCTCTTTTCCCGGGGTGAGCGTGACGCTCTTTACCGCGCTGCCATTGGAGAACAGATTGACGATGACACTGTCCGGACGGATGCCGTCCTGATCGTCGTTGTCATCCCAGACCTTCGTCACCGTGATGTCGCTCGTCACGGCCGCGTGGGTGTTCGTGATCTCGACATAATAGCGGCCGGTGTCCTCATCAAATACAAGCTCTGCCGTGTAGGTGTAGCCATTCATAACACCTTCTTCCACATTATAGGCAATCTCTTCGCCCTCTTCATATTTATACAGATCCGTAAATGTGCCGATCCAGTTGCCGTATTCGTCCACGTTGTCATCGCTTAAGACCAGCGTGATCGTCTCATCCGGCACGCCGTTCACCATCAGAGTGATCGTCGTCCGCTTCGGGCGCAGGCCGTCCTGGTTGCTCTCGTCGTCCCAGTGCATGATGACGTCGAGTTTGCCGTCGCCGTTTATGAGTTCCGGCGTATGGTTGTTTGTCACGTCATAGCCGCTGTAGGTATAGGCGGCCGTGTAGCCGTCCGGCACCTCCTCGGCAATGCTGTACTCGATTTCTTTTCCACCCGCACACTTATCAAGGTCGGGAAACGTGTAGTTCCAGCTGCCATCCGCGTCCGGTTCCACCGTAGTGCTGATCGGATTGCCGCTTTCATCAAGCGCCGGTTCTCCGTTTGCCAACAGGTTGACCGTGATGCTTGTCGGGCGGACGCCGTCGCGGTTGTCGTCGTCCTGCCAGGTCTTCGTACCGGTAATATCGATCTTCTCCGGCTCGTGGGTGTTGGTAAAAGTATAGTCATTGGAGGCATCGCCGGACTCTACTTCATAACCATCCGCGACATAGGCTTCCTCCATGGTATATGCAATCTCTGTCCCGCTCGCGTACTGGTCGAGACCCTCAAACGTCCACTCCCAGCCGTCGTCTGCGGTGACGGATTTGCTCTCCACCGTCTCGCCGTCAGCCAGCAGGTGGATCGTGATGGAGTCCGGACGGATGCCGTCCTGATCGTCCGCGTCCTTCCAGACCTTGCTGCCGGAAAGTTCGATCGTCGCCGGCGTGTGGGTGTTCGTGATGACATAACCTTCTACCTCGTCACCTGAAATCTTACTGTCATAGTCTCCTACACTGACTTCTTGTACCGTATAGTCGATCCGTACGCCGCCCTCGTATTCCTGAAGGTTGTGGAACGTGTCTGTCCAGTGATCATCCGCGCTGAGCGTCAATGTCTGTCCGGTCGCGCTTCCGTCTCTCAATAACTCTACCGTGACCTCCGCCGGGCGGATCCCATCCTGATCATGGTTATCCTCCCAGTCCTTGTCCACCGTCAGGCTTGTATTGCCCGGAGAGAGCGTGTTCGTCACATCCAAACTGCCGTCATCACCGAAGGTATAGGTGGTATCATAGTCGTCCACCGCATCCTCTGTGAGCGTATAATCAATCTGCTGTCCGTTCGAGTAAACCGGCAGATCCGTAAACTCCCAAGCCCAGCCGTCCGCAGCCGTCACGGTCTGTTCATAAACTTCCTCCGTGCCGTTCGCGTGCAGGCGGACCGTGATGCTCGCCGGGCGGGTATTCGCCGCGTTGTCATCATCCACCCAGGTCTTGCTGCCGGAGATGGATGTCGTCTCCGGCGTGTAGGAATTGGTGACCGTAAAGCCATCCGCCGCGTTGCCGGTAATGGTGGTATCGTAGTCCTCCACCGCGTCTTCCGTTACGGTATATTCAATCTCCCTGCCGTTGATATATTTGTCAAAGCCGGTAAAGGCCCACTCCCAACTGCCGTCGCCGTCTGTGTCATTGGCCGCCGTCACATCCGTATCGGCCACTTTCTCGCCATCGGCATACAGGTGAATCGTGACATACTGCGGGCGGATGCCGTCCTGATCGTTCGCGTCATCCCATACTTTCTCGCCGGTGATATCGATCTGTTCCGGCGTATGGCTGTTCGTGACCACAAAGGAGTACGGCCGATAGGTCACGCCTTCGTCCGTGATCTCGTCACCCCGGATCGTTTCAATCTCCGGCGTGCCATAGTTGTCCACATCGACTTCGAGCATCGTGTACTCGATGGCCTCGCCGTTCTTGTCCACCGGAATGTCCGTCATCGTGTATTGCCAGACATTGCCGTCCGCACTGACCGTCACGCCCTCCGTGTCCGCGGTCAGTACTTTCTCTTTATAAAGATTTCCGTTTGTCAGAAGGCGGACCGTGATGGACTCCGGACGCTTGCCGTCCTGATCGTCCGCATCATCCCAGATCTTCGTGACTTCGATGTTTTCTTTCACGGAGACATGGACATTGGTGAGCTGCACATAAGTGTTGCCGCTTTCATCGGTCAGAAGTTCGACACGATAGGTATAGCCGGACTTCACATCCTCCTTCACGGAGTAGGTGATCTCACTGCCGTTCTCATACTTCGGCAGATCCGTAAAAGTGCAGGTCCAGTTGCCGTCCGCGTCGGTTTCGTCCGCTGTCAGGGTCATCTCTGCCCCGTCCACCGTGGTCTGATTCTTCGTTAATTTGATGTTGACTTCTGTCGGACGGATGCCGTCGTTGTTCGCCTCGTCGTCCCAGACCAGCACGACCCTGAACGTGCCGTCGCCGTTGTAGAGCTCCGGCGTGTAGGAGTTCGTGATCGTAAAGCCGTCGGCCATAGTGCCGGTCGTCGTGGCGGTATACCCATCGGGCAGGCCGGTCATATCCTCTTCCATCGTGTAGTCAATCGCTGTCCCGCCGTCGCGATACTGCGGCAGACCGGAGAAGTCCCAAGTCCATTCCCCGTTGTCCTCCTCATTTACGACCGCCGTGATGGCATGGCCGTTTTCATCCAGTGCCGCCTCGCCGTCCGCCAACAGATTGATCGTGATAGAAACCGGCCGCTTGCCGTCCTGATCGTTCGCGTCATCCCAGATCTTTTGACCGGACAGGGTGATCGTTGCGGGGGTGTGGGCGTTCGTAACGGTAAACCCGCTCGCCGTATCGCCGCTTACCGCGGTCTCGTACGCGTCCACGCCGTCCTCAGTGATCGTGTAAACGATCTCTTCTCCGCCATCACGGTACTTCGGCAGGTCGGTAAAAGTGGCCGTCCAACCGTCCACATCCGCCGCCAGTGTCTGCGTCCCGGTAAAGAGGGCTTTGACAGACTGCCACAGTCCGGTTTTTGCCGCCTCGCTGCCCAGTATCGCAAAGTCCACTTCCTCGCCATCCGCCAGCAAATGTACAGTAACGCCCTCCGGGCGCAGCCCGTCCTGATCGTCCGCGTCGTCCCAGACCTTGGTGACCGTCAGCGTGCCGTCGCCGTTTAAGAGCTCCGGCGTATGCGTGTTCGTGATGGTAAAGCCATTCGCCATGCTGCCGGTGACCTCACCGGTGTAGGCATCCTGCAGGTGCGAATCGAGGACTTCCTCCACGGTATATTCAATTTCGGTTCCTGCCGCGTATTTATCGAGATCTTCAAACGCAAAAGTCCCGTCACCGTTCGCATCGACCTCAACATCTTTGATCGCGATGCCGTCGGCCAGCAGATGCACATAGATGGAATCCGGACGGATGCCATCCTGATCGTCGGCGTCTTCCCAGACCTTGGTACCCGTCAGTATGCCATCGCCGTTTAAGAGCTCCGGCGTATAGCTGTTGGTGAAAACAAAGCCTTCCGCCGCATTGCCGGTCATTTCACTTGTATAACCTTCCACACCAACATCGATTTCCGCAACCGTATATTGGATCCGCACGCCGCCGGAATAGATTGCCAGGCCGGTAAAATCGTCTTCCCAGCCATTTTCTTCGGAGAGGGTCAGCGTTTCTCCGGTCTCCTGTCCGTCCGCCAACAGTTCCACCGTGACGGATGCCGGACGCTTGCCGTCCTGATCCTCGGCATCCTCCCAGTCCTTCAGGACCGTCACGCTGGTATTGCCTTCATCCAGCGTGTTCGTAATATCCCAGCCATCATAAGTGGCATCATAATTGTCTACCGCGTCTTCGGTGAGCGTATAGGTGATGGGATGTCCGTTCTCGTAGACCGGCAAATCCGTAAACTCCCAAGCCCAGCCGTCCGCGGCCGTCACGGTCTGTTCATAGACGTTTTCATTTCCGTTGGCGTGCAGGCGGACCGTGATGCTCTCCGGCCGCAGTTCATCCGCGTCATCGTCATCCACCCAGGTCTTGCTGCCGGAAATTTCGGTCGTCGCGGGTGTATAGGAATAAATCGTGTCAAGGTCGTTCGGAACCGTCTGCTCATAGACATCCAGATCGACTCCCTCATAGATGACAGTGTACTTGACTTCCTCACCGCCGCTGTAATATTGGTCGAGATCGGTCCTGGTCCAGGTCCAGATCTCGTTCCCGTCCCCGTCGTACTCCGGATCCGCCGGGGCCGCAACCTCAAATTCCCAGGAATACAGGATCCCTTCGTCACTGTCCTGCGCGAACAGCTGCGCCTTCACAAATCCGGGGCGCTTGCCGTCCTGGTTATTGGCGTCGTCCCAGGTGATCGTACCGGAAACATCAATTTTTTTCGATGGCACTTCATCCGTGTAGACGTTTCCGTTAAATTCACAGGTCGCGGTAAAGAGGGTCTCTCCGGCCTCCATTTCACTCGTAACGGTACAGTCCACCGTCTCCGTCACTTCACCGCACTCACAGGTAAAGGCCGCCGTGCAGGAAGAGAAATCCTCCGCCCAGGTATAGACCGGCTCTCCCAGGAAGTGATGTTCGAGGTAGCACGGGCTCGTGTAATAGGTCCCGGCTTCGGAAATGCCGATCATGTAGTCATCCGAGCGCTGCACGCCGTCCGCGTCATACCAGTTCTGCTGTGGTACCAGCGCGGCCGCGCTCTCGGTGAACAGAGTAAAGTTCTCACCGATCGAGAGGATCTCCAGATTGTCCATACCGGTCATTATATCGGTATAAACCGCCGCGTCCGTCGTATTCAGATAGGTCAGGTCAACGCTTGTGCAGTTTTCCATTCCGGCAAACCATTCGTAAAAGCTCTTCGGCGAGAAGCTCTCGATGGATTTTTCACAGGAAACCGTAAGGATGTCCCCCTTGACATCCTCCCACGGCGGCGCCTCTTCGCCTGTGTCGAGAATGTCCGTATAGACGACCGTCGCTTCTTTTTCGTTGTAGGTGTCACCCGCGGACGGGACTTCCGTGTCCGCGCAGATCGTCAGGCTGCCGTCCTCCGCGCAATAGACGGCGAACAGGGTATAGTTCGTAAGATACCCCGGGTTGCCGGGAGTATCGATATGCGCCATGTTATGATTGACTTCGCTCGCGTCATAGGTCGTCCCGTTCCCGCCGACGATGCTGACGCAGTTGTTGAACATGTTGGTGTCGTTTTCCTCGTGACTGGTGTCAAAATCGCCCTCATTGACATAGATCGTCGTAAGGCTCGTGCAGCCCGAGAACTCCGAAGCCATCAGCGTGGTGCCGCTCGTATCCCACCCTCTCAGACTGAGTGTCACCAGACCGGAGCAGCCGTTAAACATATTCGCCATTGTATTCAGACTGGTCGTGTCGAAATGGCTCAAGTCGAGCTCCGTAAGGCCGGAGCAGCCGTAGAACGTCTGCGAAAACTGGGTCACGTTCTCGGTGTCAAAGCCGCTGACATCGATCTCCGTCAACGAAGAGCAGTCGCGGAACATACGGTGCATGTTCTCTACGCCGGAAGTATCCCATTCACTCATATCCAGATCCGCGAGCGCGGAGCAGCCATAGAACATATCCTGCAGGTTCGTCACGTTGGAAGAGACCAGTCCCGTCGCATCCAGCTTTTGAAGACCGGTACAGCCCTGAAACATCGTCAACATGGTCGTTACGCTGGAGGTTTTCCCCTCCCAGCCGCTCAGATCCAGTTCCGCGAGAGAGGTGCAGCCCTGAAACATCGACTCCATGGTCGTCACTTTAGAGGTGTCAAATTTGCTCAGATCCAATCCCGTGAGAGCGGTACTGTTAAAAAACATCCCCTCCATACTCGCCACGTTGGAAGTATTAAACTTGCTCAGATCCAGTTCCGTGAGAGATCTGCAGCCATAGAACATATACGACATATCCGTCACTTTGGAAGTATCAAACTTTTCCCCCCACGTGATCTCCTGCAGCGAAGTGCAGGAGTCGAACATACTCTCCATGTCCGTCACGTTTTTGGTATCAAAGCCGCTCAGATCCAATTTTTCGACACTGGAGCAGCCACAGAACAGATCCGTCATGTCGGTCTCCAGCGAGGTATCCAGATATTGCAGGTCAAACGATGTGCAGTTCGCGAAATCATAGAACCAGTATGCGGCGGAAACAGGCTCCACTTTCTCAAAGGACGCATCTACCACCACGCTTACGATGTCTTCTCTGTAACTGTGCCAGGGGACATGTTCGGCCGTATAGCGCAGCATATCAAATCCGATAAAGACATCCGTCACCGTCTTCTCGTGATACGTTTCCCCTTTCGCAGGTCTGCCTCCTTCGTCGTAGTAGAAAGTCAGACTGTCATCGTCCGCACTGTACACGGCGAATATCGTGGCATTCTCCCCGGCCGAAACATAGGTCCCCGCTCCACCGGTGAACCCGATCATATAGTTCGAAGACACCATCTCGCCGTCCAGATCATACCAGGTCGCTATGGATAAAACCGCATTGTCTTCCGTCGACCTTGCAAACAGGTCGAAATCGTCCCCGATCGTAATCCACTCCAACGCCTCACAGTCATACAGGAACTGATCAAATGCTTCCACATTTTTCGTGTTAAAGCTGCTCAGATTAACCCCTTCCAGCTTTTCGCAGTCCTCAAACATACCGGTCATGTCCGTGACGTTACTGGTATCAAAATTTGTCAAATTCAAAGCGGTAAGGGCAGAGCATCCCTGGAACATGTACGACATGTCCGTGACATTACTGGTATCAAAGCTTGACACATCCAGACTGGCAAGGGACATACATTCGCTGAACATCCCGCTCATGTCCGTCATGTCACCGGTCTCAAAATTTGAGACATCCAGACTGGCAAGGCTCTTGCAGTCATAGAACATGTCGGTCGTGTCCGTGACATGTTCCATATCAAAGCCGGAAACGTCCACACTGGCAAGGGCGGTACATTCCCGGAACATCCTGCGCATTGTCGTGACCTTGCTCGTATCCCAGCCGGTGAGATTCACACTCTTGAGGCCGGAACAATTTTCAAATAAATACATCATGGAGGTGACATTCGAGACGTCCCACTTGCTCAGATCCAAGCTCGTCACCGCGGTACATTCATAAAAAACCCCATCCATACGGGTCACGCTGCTGGTATCCCAATCTTCCCCCCCTTCCACAACATCATCTGTCACCAGGGTGGTGCAGAACATATGGGAAATATCTTCCACGTTGGACATATCCCACTCGGACACATCCACATCGGCCAAACTGATACATCCGTCAAAGAGACGACAGGCATTTGTCAGACTGCTCGTATCCCAGTCAGCGACATCCACAGAAGCCAGGTAATAATCTTCCCGGAACATATAGGCCATATTTTCAACCTTGCTCGTATCAAAACCGCTGGCATCAATTTCTTGCACTCGCTGGCAGTAATAGAACATTTTGTACATCGTCGTGACGTTGCTCGTATCCAGATTGGTAAGATCGATCGTCGCGCATTCCGTAAAGTTCGCAAACCAGCAGCTCGTAGAGACCGGCTTTACATCGGCAAACGAGGAATCAAATGACACGGCCTTAACATGTTCGGCCACCTCGGCCCACGGCACATCCCCCGGTTCCTCATAAACATCGGTATCCATGCCGGTATACACATACTCCCCTTCCGGCACGGTCCCATAGTAGAAAGTAAGATTGCTGGCTTCGTCACCCTGGGTGTAGACCGCATAGGCCTGTCCTTCCTCATCATCCAGGGGGACCACCGCATCTTCCTCCGCCTCGGCGGCATCATCGGACAAAAGCGCAATATCTTCCGTTGCGCCCGTCGGCTCGACCGTTTCGTCAGGTACGGAAACATGAGACAGCTCCGCCTCCGCATCGGTCGCCGCAGTGGGTTCTTCCTCCGCGCCAATCGCCGCAGCGGGTTCCGCCTCCGCGTCGGTCTCCGCAGCAGGTTCTTCCACCGCGTCGGTGTCGGCCGCCGGCGTCTCCGCAGTCTCCTCTTCCGCGTCCGCCTCTTCGGGCTGCGAAGCCATCGCGGTACTGGTCAACGATCCGACCATCGCAAGGATCAGCAAAAACGATACCAGTGCCGAAAAAATTCCTTTCCGATTTTTCTTTGTCCGCCTTGTCTTCTTCATAATAATCTCTCCCAGATTTTTATTTTTAGTCCGCGTGTCCGGACCGACAAAAAGCAAAGTACCACATATAGAAATATGAACACAATATTACATTACTACTATATTTATGATTTGTCTATGTTTTTTGCCAATTTTTCACCCGTTTTTCTGCCGATCTCCCCCCTGATTTAATACTTTTGTAATTATATTTCTTTTTATCGTAATGATAACGCACGAAAAAAACGCAAAAAAGCATGTTAGGAATGCCCTTTTGCGTAAAATCCGCGTAAAACGCGCGTAAAATATATTCTGTCTCTTCCTGCCTTTTTTAATTGCGCCAGTCTAAAACACGACTTTGATCGTCGTCCCCTCACCGACTTCGCTCTCCAGGGAAAGCTCGGCGTCATGCAGTTCCACGATGTGTTTTACGATCGCCAGCCCCAGGCCGGTCCCGCCGGTCTCCTTGGAGCGGCTCTTGTCCACGCGGAAAAACCGCTCAAACACGCGGTCCTGCAGATCCTTCGGGATGCCGATCCCGGTATCCGCGACGGTTAAGGCCGCGCGCTCCTGCTCCATCCGGACGGAGACGTTCACCTCCCCGCCTTCCCGGTTGTAATGGATCGCGTTCTGGCAGAGATTGTCGACGAGCTCCGCGATCATGCTTGGGTTGCCCCGCATCGGACAGGATTCCCCCTCCAGTGACAGACTGACGTGTTTCTTCTCCGCGGTGACTTGCAGCAATTCGACCCGTTTTTGCACCACTTCCCAGAGATCCATCATTTCAAATGTCAGCGACTCCTCCGTGCCGGTATCCAGCTCGGACAGGCGGATGATGTCATTGATCAGGCTCAGCTGTCGGTCCGCGTTCTGTCGGATCTGTCCCGCGAACTCCGCCTCCTGCTCCGGATCCACCATGTGGTTCTCGATGAGCTCCGCGTAGCCGGAGATGGCCGTCAGCGGCGTCTTCAACTCGTGCGAAACGTTGGCGGTAAAGTCCTGCCGCATCTTCGCCGCGGACAGGATGTTGTCATGCTGCTCCCGGATGGTATTGACAAAGGGAACCAGCTCCTTATAAGCCGGCTCGCGGGCCGCTTCTTCCATGTTTTCCG
>MSHE01000014.1 GCA_001941025.1 Lachnospiraceae bacterium Zagget3 | reverse complement strand
CTGGGTGGTCAGGTGGTTCGGCACCACAAAGAGGGACTTCTGACATAGCCCCAACCGTTTACTCTCCATCGCCGCCGCAGCCATCTCAAACGTCTTGCCTGACCCCACTTCGTGCGCCAGCAGCGCGTTGCCGCCGTAAAGAACGTGGGCAATGGCGTTTTTCTGGTGCTCCCGCAGAGTGATCTCCGGGTTCATACCAACAAAGTGGATATGCGAACCGTCATACTCACGGGGACGGGTACTGTTGAACAGCTCATTATACCTCTGGCAGAGCGCCTCCCGGCGGCGTGGGTCTTTCCACACCCAATCCTGGAAAGCGTCCTTGATGGCCTGTTGTTTCTGCTGGGCGAGGGTGGTCTCTTTCTTGTTCAGCACACGCTTCTGCTTGCCGTCGGCATCCTCCACCGTGTCATAGATACGGATGTCTTTCAGGTTCAGCGTCTCCTCCAGGATACGATAGGCGTTTGCCCGGTCTGTGCCGTAGGTCACATAGGCCGCTACATCGTGGCGGTTTGGCACCGTTTTTCCAGTGATCTGCCATTCTGCCGTCAGAGGGGAGAACTTCACCTCAATACTGCGGCGCATATAAAAGGGTGTCTCAAAGGTCTCCTGCATGAACTGCTGGATATACTCCCTGTCCACCCAGGTAGCACCCAGGCGAACGTCAATTTCTGAGGCGTCCAAATCCTTGGGCTGTGCCTTTTCCAGCGCAGTCACATTGACTTGATAGCTGGGGTCAGATTTTACAGCCAGCCGTGCCGCCTGGAGCTTCGCCCGGACGTTGCCGGACAGGTAATCATCGGCGGTATGCCAGCCCTCTGTAATGTCGCCTGCGTCTGCCTCCAATGGGTCAAGGAAGATAACGCCGGACAGCCCCTCGATGATACGGTCAAACTCGCCCGGCGTTCCCAGCAGCTCCGACATAAAGGGCAGGTCAACACCGCCATGCTCCCCGATGGAAACGGCCAGCGCCTCCACTGGCGTGTCCACGCTGGTCACGCTCCGGTCAGGCCGGATGGTGCGCTTCGTGAACATATCCGCCTTGCTGATGAGCTTGCCGTCCTCGTCCACGTCCTCCAGCGAGCAGAGAAGATAATAGGAGGAATCGTCCCCGAATACTCTCGCATTGGGGCGGGAGTTCAGCAGGCCATACTTCGCTGTAAAAGCATCGTAGGCCAGCTCCAGCTCGTGCTGTTTTGCCTGAATTGCCTCGTCTGGGTAGTCCTCCAACTGATACTCGATCAGCTCATTCACCGTCTGCCGCAGGGAGATCATGCCCAGCGCCCACTGTCTGGCCGTGTCACTGAGCGCCACATGGCGCATGATAGAATCCTCCCGGAAATACACCTCGCCATTCACCGCCGCAAAGGAGAAGTTCTTCACGTTGGGGTCTGCGGGGATGGTATCAGTGCCAGGGGTCAGGCTCTCCTCCGGGGAAAGCTCCACCGCCTGATAACTGCCCTGAATTTGGGAAACAGCTTCGTGAAGCTGCTCTGCCAGGTCAGCGCCGGGGATGGGCGCAACGGTACATTCCTCCCGCCCGTATTGGGTGCTTTGGGATGTCAGCTCGCCAAGCACCATTTCCGGATGGTCTACGAAGTAGCTGTTGATGGCAAATCCATCCGGGGTCTGCCCCAGATGCACCCAGTCAGGGTCAATGTCGATGGGCGTTTCCCGTTTTTGCAGGAAGATAATGTCCGAGACAACGTCCGTCCCGGCATTGGCACGAAACGCATTATTGGGGAGCCGAATGGCTCCCAGCAGTTCAGCCCTCTGTGCCAGATACTTGCGCACCTCCGGGGATTTGGCGTCCATCGTGTAGCGAGAAGTGACAAAAGCCACCACGCCACCGGGACGCACCTGGTCTAAGGCTTTCGCAAAGAAATAGTTGTGGATACTGAATCCCAGCTTGTTGTAGGGTCTGTCGTTGACCCTGTAGTCACCAAACGGCACGTTGCCCACCGCCAGGTCATAGAAATCTCTGCGGTCAGTGGGCTCGAACCCGGCCACCTTGATGTCTGCGTGGGGATAGAGCTGTTGGGCAATGCGGCCCGTAATGCTGTCCAGTTCTACGCCGTAGAGCTTACTGCCCGCCATGCTGTCAGGGAGTAACCCGAAAAAGTTGCCAACACCCATTGACGGCTCCAGGATATTGCCGGTCTGGAAGCCCATATTGCCGACGGCCTCATAGATGGCCTTGATAACAGTGGGGCTTGTATAGTGTGCGTTCAGGGTAGAAGCACGGGCGGCGGCATACTCGTCCTCCGAGAGCAGGCTTTTCAACTCCTGATATTCCTGCGCCCAGGAATCTTTGCTTGGGTCAAAGGCATCCGACAGAGCGCCCCAACCCACATAGCGGGACAACACTTCCTGCTGTTCCGGGCTGGCC
>MSHE01000013.1 GCA_001941025.1 Lachnospiraceae bacterium Zagget3 | reverse complement strand
GGGTGTTGCCGCCGTAAAGAACGTGTGCAATGGCGTTTTTCTGATGCTCCCGCAGGGTGATTTCTGGGTTCATACCCACAAAATGAATATGACTTCCATCATACTCACGGGGACGGGTGCTGTTGAACAGCTCATTGTACTTCTTACAGAGTGCCTCCCGGCGGCGTGGGTCTTTCCACACCCAATCCTGGAAAGCATCTTTGATGGCCTGCTGTTTCTGCTGGGCAAGAGTAGTTTCTTTCTTGTTCAGAACACGCTTCTGCTTGCCGTCGGCATCCTCCACTGTGTCATAGATACGGATGTCCTTCAGGTTCAGCGTCTCCTCCAGAATACGATAGGCGTTTGCCCTGTCTGTGCCGTAGGTCACATAAGCCGCTACGTCATGGCGGTTGGGTACGGTCTTGCCCGTAATCTGCCACTCCGCCGTCAGGGGCGAGAATTTAACCTCGATATTGCGGCGCATATAAAAGGGTGTCTCAAAGGTCTCCTGCATGAACTGCTGGATATACTCCCTGTCCACCCAGGTGGCACCCAGGCGAACATCAATCTCCGAGGCATCCAGGTCTTTCGGCTGTGCCTTTTCCAGCGCAGTCACATTGACTTGATAGCTGGGGTCAGACTTTAGAGCCAGCCGTGCTGCCTGGAGCTTCGCCCGGACGTTGCCGGACAGATAATCATCGGCGGTATGCCAGCCTTCTGTAATGTCCTCTGCATCTGCCTCCAATGGGTCAAGGAAAATGACGCCGGACAGTTCCTCGATGATACGGTCAAATTCGCCCGGTGTTCCCAGCAGTTCAGACATGAAGGGCAGGTCAACACCGCCATGCTCTCCAATGGAAACGGCCAGCGCCTCCACCGGCGTGTCCACGCTGGTCACGCTCCGGTCAGGCCGGATGGTGCGCTTCGTGAACATATCCGCCTTTCCGATGAGCTTGCCGTCCTCGTCCACGTTCTCCAAAGAGCAGAGCAGGTAGTAGGAGGAATCATCCCCGAACACTCTCGCATTGGGGCGGGAGTTCAGCAGGCCATACTTTGCTGTAAAGGCATCGTAGGCCAGCTCCAACTCATGCTGTTTTGCCTGGATCGCCTCGTCCGGGTAGTCCTCCAACTGATATTCGATCAGCTCGTTCACCGTCTGGCGAAGGCTTATCATGCCCAGCGCCCGCTGTCTGGCCGTGTCACTGAGCGCCACATGGCGCATAATAGAATCCTCCCGGAAATACACCTCGCCGTTCACCGCCGCAAAGGAGAAATTCTTCACATTGGGGTCGGCAGGGATGGTATCAGTACCAGGCGTCAAACTGTCCTCCGGGGAAAGCTCCACCGCCTGATAGCTGCCCTGAATGTGAGAAACGGCCTCGTGAAGCTGCTCTGCCAGGTCAGCGCCAGGGATGGGCACAACGGTACATTCCTCCCGTCCATATTGGGTGCTTTGGGAGGTCAGCTCACCCAGCACCATTTCCGGATGGTCTACAAAGTAGCTGTTGATGGCGAACTCATCCGGAGTCTGGCCCAGGTGTACCCAGTCAGGGTCAATGTCGATGGGCGTCTCCCGCTTTTGCAGGAAGATAATATCCGAGACAACGTCCGTCCCGGCATTGGCACGGAATGCGTTGTTGGGGAGCCGAATGGCCCCCAGCAGCTCCGCCCGCTGTGCCAGATACTTGCGCACCTCCGGGGATTTTGCGTCCATCGTGTATCGGCTGGTGACAAAGGCCACCACGCCGCCAGGACGCACCTGGTCTAAGGCTTTCGCAAAGAAATAGTTGTGGATGCTGAAACCCAGCTTGTTATAGGGTCTGTCGTTGACCTTGTAGTCGCCAAAGGGGACGTTGCCAACCGCCAGATCATAAAAATCTCTGCGGTCTGTGGTCTCGAACCCGGCCACCTTGATGTCCGCATGGGGATAGAGCTGTTGTGCAATGCGACCTGTAATGCTGTCCAGCTCTACGCCGTAGAGCTTACTGCCTGCCATGCTGTCAGGGAGCAATCCGAAAAAGTTGCCGACACCCATTGACGGCTCTAAGATATTGCCGGTCTGGAAGCCCATGTTGCCGACGGCCTCATAGATGGCCTTGATGACGATGGGGCTGGTGTAATGAGCGTTGAGAGTAGAAGCACGGGCGGCGGCGTATTCGTCCTCAGTGAGCAGACTTTTCAGCTCCTGATACTCCTGCGCCCAGGCGGGTTTGTTGGGGTCAAAAGCGTCTGCCAGACTGCCCCAGCCCACATACCGGGACAGCACTTCCTGCTGTTCCGGGCTGGCC
>MSHE01000012.1 GCA_001941025.1 Lachnospiraceae bacterium Zagget3 | reverse complement strand
AACTGACAATTTCTTTACTCCATTTCTCATTTATTCTGCATTGGCCTCTTCTTACCCGTCGTCTTCCTCCCCAAACGAGATAGAATCGAGGAGATCTTGATAATCGGAAAATCTTCCTTCCTGATCCTCCCTGGCGCCATACTCAATCGCGTAGATATACTGCCCCTCTTCATCATAAATGGCGGTGCAGTATATATTTGACAACGCGTCACTGAGCGTGACCTGAGCGCTCCCCTCTATCGCGGAGCATCCGGCAATGGTCAGATTTTCCAGGGTTTCATCCTGGACGTCATCATACGCATCGATCGCGGACTCAACCAACGCCTCCAGAAGGGGCTCCGCCGCCGCATCATTATATGCTTCATCCGATTCGGACAGGTCGATGGACATCAGCATGATCATCGCTTCCGAATCCCCTAAGGTGATGCTTACGATATCGTCGCTCTCCTCATAGGTGGCATCCGCCGGATAGGAGAAGGTCATTCCTATGTAGGTGGCGGTTTCATATTCCGGCTCGTCCTCCTGGGCCTCTTCTTCAGTCCCGGAAGAAGACCTGCCGCACGCGGCAAGCGGGAACGCAAGCGCGGCACAGATTGTAAGTACCAATATTTTTTTCATGTCAATCCTTCCCTCTCTCTTCGTCTGAGTTTTTATGTTCTTCCCGGAACACGGCGTTGTTCGCGATCAGTTCTTCGAGTGTCACGGGCATGTAGTGGTTCACCTCGACCCCCGCGTTTAGCATGAGCTCCCGCTTCGCGATGAGCGGCCAGAAGTCCATGTTCGTGTTGTCGTGGATGTGCCCGTAGATCATATAGGACTTCATCTCCCTGCGCCAGGACAGCAGGGGATAATGGCAGAGCACGCAGATCCGGTCGTTGTCGTTGACCTCGGTCATGAACGACACGGTCTCGAAGTACTTTTTCGGATCGACCTTCGAGATCCAGGATTCGTCATGGTTGCCCCGGACCAAATGCTTTTCCCCGTTCAACTGCTGTAGGATCTCTTCCACCCGTTCCGGCTCGCAGCGAAAGAACATGTCTCCCACGGCATAGACGGTGTCCTCCGGCCGGACGCGACTGTTCCAGTTTTGGATCATCGTCTCGTCCATCTCCTCGACGTCCGCGAACGGGCGCTGGCAGAGATGGATGATGTTGGAATGCCCGAAATGCGGGTCCGCGATATAATAGATCATAAAAATCGCCCCTTTCCTATAGCATAGTGGAAAGGGGCGAAATCGGCAAGTTTATTTTTTCAGTCTATTTTTCCTCGGAATGCGCTCCCGTGACCGAATACACCACCCAGTCCGCCACATTGACGGCGTGGTCCCCGATCCGCTCGAGGTACTTGGCGACCATCAGGATGTCCAGGTAGTAGCCGGCCTGGGTGTTGTCCTCATTGATCGCCGCAGCGAGGTCGCTCTTGATCTGCATGAAGCAGTCGTCGGCCTTGTCGTCCCAGAGGATGACGTCCCGTGCCAGTTTCAGGTCGTCCCGGATGAACGCGTCGATGGCGGAGCTGACCATGTTGACGACCTCCCACGACATCGTACACAAGGTCTCGGCGACCGGTCCGTCCCGGAGGGTGACATATTCCGAGAGTTCCGCGATGTCCGCCGCCTGGTCTCCGATCCGCTCCAGATCAGAGATCATGCTCTGGGCCGCGGAGATCCGGCGCAGGTCGCCGGCCACCGGCTGCTGCCGAAGCAGGAGGGTAAAGCAGAGGTTTTCGGCCTCCTGCTGCTCCCGCTCGATCACCTCGTCGGTCTCACAGGCGCGCGCGGCCAGCTCTTCATTTCCGGTTTTGACCGCCTCGATCGCCAGCTGGACCGCCAGGGTGCACAGGCTTCCCATCTGTGTCAGCTTGTCGTGCAGCTTTTGCAATTGTTCCTCATAGGTCTTGCGAAGTGTCATTTTATCCAAACCTCCCTGAAATGTAGTTTTCGGTCTTCGGATCCTTCGGCATGGAGAAGATCTCCTCCGTCCTGCCGAACTCGACCAGTTCTCCCAGCAGGAAAAACGCGGTCCGGTCGGAAATCCGCACCGCCTGCTGCATGTTATGGGTCACCATGATCACGGTATAGTGTTCTTTCAACTCCCCGATCAGATCCTCGATCTTCGAGGTGGAGATCGGGTCGAGCGCGCTCGTCGACTCATCGAGCAGGAGGATCTCCGGCTCCACGGCCAGCGCGCGGGCGATGCACAGCCGCTGCTGCTGCCCGCCGGAGAGGCCGAGCGCGTTGGTCTTTAACCGGTCGCTCACCTCGTCCCAGATCGCCGCGTCCCGCAGGGACTTTTCCACGATCTCGTCTAAGCGCGCCCGGTCCCGGGTCCCGTGGAGGCGCGGTCCGTAGGCGATGTTGTCGTAGACGCTCATCGGAAACAGGTTTGCCTTCTGGAAGACCATGCCGATCCGCTTGCGCAGCTGGTTCACATCGGTCCCGGGGGCGTAGATGTCCCGTCCGTCGCAGCAGACCTGCCCCTCGATCCGGCAGCCCTCCACGAGGTCGTTCATGCGGTTTAAGGTCTTTAAAAACGTGGACTTCCCGCAGCCCGACGGCCCGATGAGCGCGGTGACCCGGTTCTTGGGGAGCGCGACGTTGACGTCATACAGGGCCTGCTGGTCTCCGTACCACAGATTCAGATCGTGTGTCTCAATAATGTCCGGCATCTTACTCTTCCCCTCTCTTTAATTTCCGCCCGGCAAATTTTGCCAGCAGATTCAATCCCAGTGTCAGCGCCATCAGGATCACGGCGATGGCAAAGGCCGCGTCAAACTCGCCCTGCTCCCCCGCGAAAAGGTAGAGCGCCACCGTCAGTGTGGCGGAGGAGGATTGCAGGGATTGAAAATAGTTGTTCAGTTCCAGGCCGATCCCGGCGGTAAACAAAAGCGCTGCGCTCTCCCCGGTGATCCGTCCGATCGCCAGGATACAGCCGGTGACGATGCCGTCCATCGAGTTCGGCAGCACCACGGTGCGGATCATGTGCCACTTGCCGCTGCCCAGCGCCAGCGCGCCCTCGCGGTAGGAGTCGGGAACGGTCTTTAAACTCTCCTGCGTGTTGCTGATGATCGTGGGCAGCACCATGATGACCAGGGTCAGCGACCCGGCCAGGACGCCTTCCCGAAGACCCCAGATCTGGACGAAAAAGAGCATGCCCACGAGTCCAAAGATGATGGAGGGAATGCCGGTCAGGGTCTCCACCGCAAAGCCGATGACGCGTACGAGCACGCGGTTTCTCGCGTACTCCGTCAGATAGATCGCCGCGCAGACGCCGATCGGCACCACGATGATCATGGAGGTAAAGATGATATATAATGTATTGAGGATGTTCGGCAGGATGCCGATCGTCCCCTGGATATAGCTCGTCTGTGTCGAGACCAGCTGCCATGTGAGGTGCGGGATACCGCGGAAGCAGATGTAACCGATCAGAAACACCAGCAGGATGCATGCGATCCCTGCGCAGAGGTACATCAGAGCCCGCAGTATGACACTCTTGACCTGGCGGGAGCGGGAGGATCTGGGCGGATTCGTCATCACGCATCCCCCCTTCCCGAAAGCCTTGTCAGCAAGGCATTGATCAACAGGATGAACAGGAACAGCACCAGCCCGATGGAAAACAGCGCCTGCCTCTGCAGGGAGCCGTAGGCGGCATAGGACATATCCGAGGCGATCGCCGTGGTAAGGAAGCGGACCGAGCGAAACAGCCCCGGCATGTTGGCGACGTTTCCGGCCACCATGATGACAGCCATCGCTTCGCCGAGCGCCCTGCCGACTCCCTGCACGACCGCGGCGATGACGCCGCTGCGCGCGGCCCGCAGTGTCACGCGGAACCACGTCTCCGTCTTCGTCGCGCCGAGCGCCAGGGACCCTTCCTCGTACTCTCTCGGTACGGCCCGCAGCGCGTTCTCGGACACGTTGACGATGTAGGGCAGGATCATCACCGCCAGCACGATGATGGCCGCTAAAAGCGTCGCGCCGGAGGAGAGGTTAAACGCCCTCTGTACCAGCGGGACCACCACCATCATGCCGACCAGACCGTAGACGACGGACGGGATGCCCGCGAGCAGTTCGACGGCCGTGCGGATGAGCGTCGCCACCCGGGGCGGCGCCACCTTCGCCAGAAACATCGCCGTGAACAGCCCGATCGGGACGCCGATCAGCAGCGCGCCCGCCGCGCCGTAGACGCTCGTCAACAGGAACGGCAGAATCCCGAACTCTTCCGTCGCCGCGGACCAGGTCGTCCCGAACAGGAACTTGATGGGTCCGATCTGTACCATGGCCGGCACGCCGGAGACGATCAGATAGACGCTGATCAGGAGCACGAGGCCCACGGAAAAAACGCCGAAGCATAAAAATACGAAGTGGATCCCCCGCTCTCTCATTGGTGCATTTCCTTTCTTTCTCACTGCCTGGTTACTTGACACAGTTTGATTTAAGCAAGGGAACGTAAAGTCCGAAACCAACCGAATGTAAAAAGAACGTATAATTTAGAACAAAAAAAATCCCTTCTGCCAAAAAAACTTGACAAAAGGGATCGTTCTTTCGAAAAGGTCCGCTTATCGTTTAAAACCTTTACAAATGGAATCGTAGTCGGCGTATTTGATGTTCGGCCCGTTGCTCTTCCGTCTGTTCCAGATCTCGAGCACGCCCCGCGCCGTTAAGTCGGCGTACTTTTCATTCGTACGGAGGATGCAGGGGAACACGTACATGACCATAAACGTATTCAAATGTTTCTGCACGTTTTCCCGAAACTCGCCGTCCGTTCGTTTGGCAAAAAACAGCTTTGCCGCTTCAACGATGCGTTCGCCGACCTCGTGACTCGCCTTTTTCTTGTTGTCGGCCTGATCGACATAATCCACCGCAAGCTCAAAGAACCCGCCGTACTTGTTTGTAAATATGGTGAAGTACTTTTCGTATTGTTTCCGGTTCATCCGCCCCACATAGCGTCTCGTATCTTTAAACAGGGGCTGCAGATCCTGCGCGCTTGGCAACTTCATGGGAAACCCCTCCTCTCCGTATCATCTTATACGAAAAGGAGGGGTTTTTCCATACCTTTTTTAATTTTTCAGGGGAACTCAATGGGTCCGTCAGCGGATCGGCACCGCGCCGGCACCCCGGATCAGCTCCGTCGCCTCGTCCGAGAGGCAGAAGTCGTAGAACGCCTGCGCCGCTTCGCCAAGCGTCGCGTCCTCCGACGTCACGAGGACAAACGGACGCTGGATCGTGTAGCTGCCGTCCAGGATGGTCTCCTCGGAACATTCCACGCCGTCCACCGTGACGGCCTTGATGTCGCTCTGCCCTTCCACCGCGGAGAGGGAGGCGTAGCCGATCGCGTTCGGGCTGCTGCCGACGGCCGTGATCACGGCGCCGGTCGAGGTCAGCTCCTGATCGAGGTAACTGCCGTCCGTGCCGGTGATGGACTCAAAGCCGTCCCGCGTGCCGGAGCTCTCTTCCCGGCCGATCAGGGCGATCTCCAGGTCGTCGCCGCCGACTTCATTCCAGTTGGTGATCTCGCCGCTGTAGATGCCCGCGATCTGCTCCATGGAGAGGTCGTCCACGCCGTTGTCGGCGCTTACGATCACCGTGATGCCGTCTAAGGCAAGCGTCTCGGCCTTCAGGCCGCTCTCCGCCTCCTCGTCTGTCAAGTCACGGGAGGAGAGACCGATGTCGTAGGTGCCGTTGGAGGCCCCTTCGATGCCGCCGCCGGAGCCAATGCCCGCGTAGGAGATGGTCACGCCGCTGTTGTCCGTCGTAAACTGTTCTTTTAAGTAGCCGATGACGGACTCCATGGAGGTGGAGCCGCCGGTCGCGACGGTGCCGGAGAGATCGGAGGAGCCGCTGCTCGTGCTGCTGCTCGTTGTGCCGCTGCTCGCTGTGCTGCTGCCCGACCCGGAGGAGGACGTGCTGCCAGTCTCGCCCGACTTGCTGTTTCCGCAGGCCGCCAGGCAGCCGCCAAGCACCGCCACGGCCAGGATCAAACCGATCAGTTTCATTCTCTTTTTCATAAACGTTTTCCCTTTCTTTTCATCTTTGTTTTTTTTGGAACACCCTGATTAAAACAGGAAAACGTAAAATCCGAAACCAACCGTATGTAAGATTTCAGTAAAAAGGGCGTGAAAAATCCCCTCCACCACATCAGTCGACGGAGGAAAACCCGCTCTTGACTTCTCTAACACAACAGAGCTATCATCTTTACGGAAGCAAACTAATACAGGAGCAAAAAACACTCATGCAGGAACCGGAAACCCTCACCGAAAACCCGCTGGGTACGCAGCCCATCGGCAGACTGGTGTTTCGATTTGCGCTGCCCTCCACCCTCGCCCTTGTGGTGAACGCGCTTTACAACATGGTGGATCAGATCTTCATCGGGCAGGGCGTCGGCTATCTCGGAAACGCCGCGACCAATATCATCTTTCCCCTTACCGTGATCATGCTGGCCATCGCCAACCTCTGGGGCGACGGCTGCGCCGCCCACACGAGCCTGATGCTGGGCGAGAAAAAACCGGAGCGCGCCTCCTACGGCGTCTGCAACGCGTTCCTCGTATCCCTGATCATGGGGCTGGCGCTGATGGCGGTCTCGCTGATTTTCCTTACGCCAGTGTGCCGCCTGTTCGGCGCGACGGAAACCGTCCTCCCCTACGCGATCGAATACGGCCGGATCGTCGCGATCGGCTTCCCGTTTGTCGGCATGCTCGTGCCGCTCACAACGAACATCCGTGCCGACGGCAGCCCGGTCTACTCGATGATCAGCCTGATCGCCGGGTGCGTGAGCAATGTCGCGCTGGACGCCTGGTTTGTCCTGGGGCTCGGATGGGGCGTGCGGGGCGCCGCGATCGCCACCGTCCTCGGGGAGCTCATAAGTGCGCTCATCGCCCTGTCGTATTTCCCGCGCTTTCAGCACGTCTTCATTAAGAGAAAATATTTTGCCTTACAATCCGATATCCTCCGGCGGATGGCCGGGCTCGGGGTCTCCAGCTGTATCCTGCAGCTGTCCATCGCCCTGATCGTCATCGTCTCCAACAACATGCTCGCGCTCTACGGAAAACTGACCCGGTTCGGATCGGACATCCCCGTCGCCGCCATGGGCGTCACGATGAAGCTCTATCAGGTCGCGATCAACATCGTACAGGGGATCTGCACGGGCACCCTGCCCATCATGGGATACAATTACGGCGCAAAAAAATACGACCGCACGAAGCGGGCGTTTTGGATCGCCCTGATCGCCAGTACGATCTGTATGGTCGTCGCGACACTGCTCTTCCAGCTGGCGCCGATGTCGCTGATCTCTCTGTTTGGTTCGGAGTCGGATGTGTACAATGAATTTTCCGTGATGTGCCTGCGGATCTATCTGATGTTCTGCGCGTTCAACGGCGTGCAGCTGTGCGCCAGCATCTTTTTCCAGTCGGTCGGCAAGCCCGGACTGGCTTCCGCCAACACCTTTATCAAGCAGATCGTACTCGTCCCGGTGGGGATGGTCGTGCTCTCCGCCATAATCGGACTGAACGGAACCCTGTGGGCCGGCCCGGTCGCGGACTGCGTCTCGTTTGTGATCGCGATTATTCTCTTAAGAAGAAACTGGAAAAGGATCTTCCCGTCGGAGACAGCACCGGACGCGTGAAAAATCCCCTTTCGGTTAGTCGGCGAGCGGTCCGTCACTCGCCCGCACCACCTCGGTCTGCCAGGCCTTTCGGTGGATGACCTGGAAGTGCGCAAACTCGGCTCCGTAGATCGCCTTGATCTCTTCTAAATGCCCCCATCCACAGTTGACGACCAGGATCCCGTTTTTGCTGAGCATCCCGTGCAGCCGCGCGGCAAATTCCGGCGTGTACACAAACGGCGCCAGTTCCGTCCCGCCGAACAGATCGCAGAAGAGAAACTGGCAGGAGCCTTCCGGCTGTTCGTACTCGAGCGCGTCGATGCAATGATAGCGCAGCCGTTCGCATTCGTCCCATTGGTAAAGGAAATATTGTCTGCAGACGTCGATCATCTTCTGGCTGCGGTCGACCACGTCCACCGTGATATCGGGATACTCTTCTAAAAGCCAGCGGGGGATCGCCCCGCCGCCGCAGCCGAGGACCAGCGCCGCGTGATAAAAGTTTTTCGGACGCAGCTTTAACGCCTCATCGCAGTACTCATAGCAGAGCAGACGGTGCTTGGAAGGATCGAGCGGGACCACGGAATAAAAGACCCCGCTGCCGGCCAGCCGCAGGATCCGCTCGTTGCTGTCCGGTAAAAACCGGTACTTTCGGTCCTCGACGATCAGACAGTTCCCATCCACCGTAAAGGTGGCCCGCTTCTCACTTTTGAAGATGCTTCCGTTTAAAAACTGCCAGTTTGAATCGTTACTCATCGCAGTGATGCTGCTCCTTTCTGTCCGACCCTCCGGGTTAATCCTGAAACAGATAGGGATACTTCCTTTTTTGTTCTGCCAAAATCTGCTCCACTCTGCCTTTTATTCCCTGTGAATAATAAGGCTCCCGCTCCAGCAGCGCAACAATATCCTTTCGATCAAACGAAAATCGGACCTGCTGTCCATACAACTCCTCCGCGGCGTCCAACTGCTCGTTAAAATCCGGGCAGACCGTTTTGGCCTTTGCCAACCGGATGCAGTCATAGGGATCCGCTTTTAGCGGATAGTCCATTGTGGTGTCCGCCAACAGCGCCGCGCCGTGATCAAAAAACGGACAATAATGAAAGTTCTGTTCGCTGTCCATGAGCACCGCCACATTGTGCGTATGCCGGTCTTCGTTGAGGGAAAGCGCGTCCAGCGCAAACATCTTGCTCAGATACGCGCCAAAGTCACGCAACCCGGTCATGCGCTCGGTCTGTTCAACCAAAAACCGGATCCGCTCTTTCACGTCGGAAATACGATAGATCTGCTCATTTAAACTTTCCCCGTAACAATTTCCAAACAGCCGTTCCAGCGTAAACATCTGCCAGCCCTCCGGCAAAAAATTCTCACTGGCGCAGCCCAGATAGGTCGTTTCGCGATAGCGGATCTCTTCTGTCCGATAGGGAATATATTCTTCCTGCCGCAGATCCGAAAAGCGCAGCAATCCGGACACAATATACTCGGACAGGCCCTCGTACCCGGTATAATCCGCTTTATACCAGCGGTCTCCGCTTCTCCACTTTAACTGGTTTCCTTTGGATGACGCCCGACCGATTCCCACCTGCTCATTTTCATACAGCTCCACCATCGTCAGGCCCTCTCAATCCGAATCCAAAACCGATCTTCCGCCATACGCCCCTGCGTCTTTTCAATGATCAGGATCGGGTCATAAAACGGCAGGCCCAAGTGTTCCAGCTGCAGCTTCATCTTGTCTCTGCTCTTCGGGAAACACCGGTCCTCCAAAAACGCTTCGTATTTTTCAAAGGAAGGGTGCTCGTCTTTTCCGAACGCGCGATAAAGAAGGTTGTCCGTAAAATTATACACCTTCACTTTTCGCAAAGACTCCTCCACATCCAGGATACTGCAGACGTGGTCCTCATACATATACCAAAGACGAAGCGGCGATGTCCTTTTCGGGATTCTCATGCTTTGCTCAAATTCCGGATATTCTTCCAGCATACATAAAAGCGCCACGATCGGTCCGCTTACTTTCTCTTTTCCGCTCTCCCAGCGCTCGACTGTCTTTTTCGAAACGTTAAAAAAATCGGCAAAGGCTGCCTGCGTCAGTCCGAGACGCTGTCTGATTGTTTTGATCTCTCCTGCCGAAACCGCATTCGGCAGGACATATCCGTTTGCCTGCATCGCTGCTGCCCCTTTCCGGTAAAACCCATGTCCGCCTTTAATATACCCTCAAAATGAGGGTATGTCAAGATGGTTTTACCCTTATTTTAAGGGTGTATTCAGCAGTCCCTTTGCCCCTTTCTCTGCACTATACTATAGCACATGCGTAAACCCAAAGAAAACTCCAAAAATGATTTTCCCTTGGCAGATATATGATATAATGTCCGCAGGAGGGAAACGCAATGTCTGAAATAAAAGAAAGTATGATCGACCTGATCGGCAATACACCTCTGGTAAAGATTGACCGTTACGCCAAACAGGCGGGCGCAGGCGATGTAACGCTCCTGGCCAAGCTCGAGTATTTTAATCCGGCCGGGTCCGTCAAGGACCGCATCGCTTTGGCGATGATCGAGGATGCCGAACAAAGCGGCCGCCTCGCGCCGGGCGCCACGATCATCGAGCCGACGAGCGGAAATACGGGGGTCGGCCTCGCGGCGGTTGCCGCCGCCAGAGGCTATCACGCGATCTTTACCATGCCGGAGACCATGAGCGTGGAGCGGCGGCAGATGCTCGCCGCCTACGGAGCGGATCTGGTGCTGACAGAAGGCGCGAAGGGCATGAACGGCGCGCTCGAAAAAGCGGAGGAGCTGGCGGAGGAGATTCCCGGCAGCGTCATCATGGGACAGTTTGTCAATCCAGCCAACCCGGCCATTCACAAGGCCACAACCGGGCCCGAGATCTGGTGCCAAACGGACGGTACCGTGGACATCTTTGTGGCCGGCGTGGGCACCGGCGGCACGATCACCGGAGTCGGGGAATATTTAAAAGAACAGAATCCGAATGTCCGGGTCGTCGCCGTGGAACCGGCCGCGAGCCCGGTGCTCTCCGGAGGCGAGCCGGGTCCGCACAAGATCCAGGGGATCGGTGCCGGCTTTGTGCCGGAAGTGCTCAATACAGCGATCTACGACGAGGTGCTGCCCATCAGCGACGAGGACGCCTTCGCGCAAAAAGAGGCCCTTGCCGCCGCCGAAGGGATCCTGGTGGGGATCTCGTCCGGCGCTGCGTTAAGCGCCTCTCTCACACTCGCTGCGCGGCCGGAGAACAAGGGCAAGACCATCGTGGTCGTGCTGCCGGACTCCGGGGACCGCTACCTCTCGATGTCCTAATCTTACTGACGATCGGAGGCGCCGGATTCGGCGCCTCCTTTTTATGTCTTTTCAGTCGTTTAAAATCTCGTTAAATACTTTTTCCGCGTCTTCCCGGATGTTGATCCGGGCCGTCTCGTCAAACATGGTGGACGACGGATTGATCTGTACCAGATCGGCCTGCGGGTTCAGGCGGGCCAGATACTGGTCGCTCATAAAGCCGGTGGTCCCCATGACGATGACCAGCTGGCAGTCACACACCAGATCCCCGCCCGCGTCCATCTGCGGACGGGAGTCCCCGCCACGGCCGAAGTTCGCCGGCATGAGCGGCCCGCCGCATTTTTCACAGCGGGGCTCGTGCCCCTCGTTCCACACGTTCACGTCGTGGTAGCGGGCACCGCACTCCACACAGATATTGTCATCGAAGCCTCCCGCGATCTCCACGACATTCGTCGACCCCGCCAGCTGATGCAGGCAGTCCAGGTTCTGCGTGATGATGCCCTGCAGCATCCCCCGCTTTTCCAGCTCGGCGAGCTGCCGGTGGACGGGGCTTGGCCCGAGCTTAAACGTCGCCTCCAAAAAGGCCTCCCACATCACCTTATAGTATTCCTCCGGATGTTTTTTGACATAATCGGCCGAGAGGATCCGCATCATGTTCATCCGGTTTGTCATCTTTTTGAGACGCCCCACCCCGTACAGATACGAGATCCCGGATCCCGTGACGGCGATGGTCTTGCTGCTGTTGTCCATGAGTTCCTTTAACGCTTTGACATTCTCTTCCATGTTGTTCTTCTCCTTTTCCGCGCGATTGCGCTATTCGATATTCTGATATCTATTGGGCGTTAAGATATAGGTCAGGAAAAACCATCCGTACTGACCGAGGATCGTCAGGTCGGCCGCCCCTTTCACGTTGGCGATCGACCGGGCCAGCCGGACCAGAGAGATCCGCGGATCATGCACGAGATACCGCGGCCGCCAGACCGACGGCACAAACTTTTCCTTGAACCGGTACAGCCCCTTAAAATCATATACGATATTCGTCGAGCAAAACATGGCGTGCATCAGCCTCTCGATCCGGCTGCTTTCCGGAGAGTCCGGATCGATCCCGGCGAGCGGCGCGATGTTTAAGCTGATCTCCGAGGCCCCCTCATCCCGCAGCACCCAGGCGGCGGAGATGATCGCGTGCTCCATGGCCCCCGTCGGTCCATCCGGATGCCGGTACATGACATCGACGCAATACCCGCTCCCGTCCGCATAAGGGAGAAACGACAGCACGGTGATCATCTTCCCGTCCGCGTCCCGCGTGAAAAAATACCGCCTGCCGCAGGGACGTTCGAACTGCAGCTCTCCGACCGAATAGGAGAGATTTAACTGCTTCTCATCCTGCCAGGCATTGTACAGGTCGAGGATCTCTTTTTCAATCGCCGCGTCGCGGCCCTCCGTGATCCGGTACTCGGAAACGGTGCATCCTTCCCGGTTGAGCTTTGCCGTGTTTCTGCGGAGCGACCCCTTCTTGCCGCCGGCCAGATCGTAGGTGGCAAGGGTGAGGATCCCCTCCTCGCCGTATTTTTCAGACACAAAGCCGACCGCCTTTAACGCGTCGGCCGTTTTTTGATTCACGGAATTAAAGATGCAGCGGTATTCCTCCCCGTTGCAAAAATCGATATACGCGCCGATCAGACGGGGCAGATCCTTTTCCTCACAGACCGGATCGCCGAGACTTAACGCCCGGTGACCCGCAAGCGTATAAAAGACCACGCCGCAGTCGTCCGGCCCGAAAAAACAGAAGGTATCCGGCGCAGCCAGAGACAAGAGCTGCAGCGGATCCGTGCTGCAGCGTTCCACCATCTGTTCGGCACGTTCCAGGTCCTGCCGTTTTTTTGTATCCATCCAACCGCCTCCTCCGGGTTATCCGGCGTGCTCGCGTTCCACTTCCGCGATCGCGTCTCCGTAAAAATTAAAGATGAGCGTTGCGCACTGTTCGTTTTGTTCCTGCCAGGTGAGGGTCGCGTCCCCGTCCCGGCGGGAGGGGGATTTATAGGAGCCGAATCCCCGATGGTTCGCCCCGGTGAGCATGACGCTCTCGGAACCCGCCGGCAGGTTGCCCGCGTAGCCGTCCATCTGTTCGTTGTTCATGACCCCGTCGTTGTCCGCCGTGATCCGCAGCGCGGGATACGGGAGGTCCGTCAGGTCGACGGACGCGTAGGCCGCGAGGTACACGAGGCCGATGAGGTGGTCCGGCTCGGCCTCCGCGACCCGGCTGACCGGCACCCCGCCCAGCGAATGGCCGACGAGGATCCACTTGTCCACCTCCGGGTGCTCGTTTATGATTTCAATGGCGTGCTTGGTCCCAAACATACTCATCTGAAAGGTCTGTTTCGGGATCACCACCGTGTGCCCGCCCTCGTGGAGCAGTCCGGCGAAATAGGCATACCCCGGCTCTCCCACTTCCGCTCCGGTAAAGAAAATAAAACCGACGCCGGTGTCGCCGTAGAGCCAGTAGTCCCTGTCCTCCCGCTCCATTTGATCCGCGATCTCTCTTGCCTCCGGATAAGGCGGGTTGCGGTACAGCAGGACAAACAGAATGAAGATGACAATGATCGCCACAATGGTCAATACGATGATCATTCCTGTTTTCCTTTTCTTCTTCGTTTTTTCTCTCATCGCCGCATACGGGGTTTCCGTTTTTTCTCTGGTTTCATAGTAGCACATTGCCTACCGGGTGCAAAGACTTTCCCCTGTTAAAAAACCATGAAACCGCGTATGGAAAATTATAAAAAAAGTATAAAAAACGAGGCCGCCGCCCAGCTGAAATTTTTCAGCGGAGGCGACAGCCCCATGATCGCGTTCTTGTGTTGTCAGTCCACACTCCCCGCAGGCGTCAGATCTCCGGTACCGGCGTCGGCCGGCTGTCATCCCAGACATCGTCCACGTTGTAGAGATCGTTCGATGTATCCGGATAGTAGTACATCCGGTAGCCGTCGATGTCGCGCCGGCCCATGCGCATGCTCGTCCCGTTGAACTGGACGAAGTACTGGTTCGAATCCACAAGGCAGAAGATGTTAAACCCGGCGACATCCTTCAGATAGCGGTAGAATTCGTTGTCTTCCGAATAGGCGGGCACGCCCTCGGTGATATCCGCGCCGAACGCGAAGATGATGATGTCCGTGTAGCCGACGATCGGCTCCACGTAATTGATCCAGCGGTCGGTATCCTGCACGAAGGCGTTGTACCCCTTCGCGAGCGGATCAATGTGGCCCCAGGTATGGCTGGCGAACTCCCAGCCGTTCTCCTTCATGGCGTCCGCCACGGCAGTCGCCTGATCGACTTCATTCTGCCAGGCATCCTCATCGAAGTCCGGGTTTTCATCAAAGAACTTCTGCTGGTTGTTGGTCACGCGCCCTTCTTCCCGGGTCAGATATACCTCGTCCGTGCGGTAGCCCATCACGCCCTCGTATCCGGTCAACGCGATGCACCCTTTGTGCCCGTGGTAACAGGCGTCCGGATGTTCCTCCACGAACGCGTCGATCAGCGGCACCAGGTCGTAGTTCCCGATCGAGACCGTGCCGTCGTCCTCAATATATTCGTTCTTCACTTGCCCGTCCTCGTCAAGGACCAGCTTCGACGCGAAGCCGTCACCCGTCATGTAATGATAGTAGCTCACGTCATCCTGTGAGAGCACATACGGGGTCTTGCCCTCCGGCAGGTAGATCGTCTTCGGGTCGACCGTGCCGTCGTCGTTGACCGTACACATGTCGTGCATGCTGACCATCACGTAGCCGCGGTCGTACATCTCCTGGTTGATCTTGTTGAACTCATCGATCGTGCACATGTACTGGTTGTAGCCGCCCTCCATGTCGTCCCCGTCAAAGGCCTTGGAGGGATCCACGATCAGCGAGTGATAAAAGACGTGCGTTACGCTTTCCGGCTCCCATGCCACGCAGGCATCCTTCTGTTCCTGGTAGGAGGCGACGGCCGACTGCATCTTGGTGTTGGTGTCGTAGTAACCGGAATCCTGCAGCGTGCTGATGGCGCCGTCGTAATCGTACATCGCGGCGAGCAGTTCGGCCTCGTCGAGCGCCTGCTGCTCCGGGTCGACCTCTTCCTCGACTTCCTCGTCTCCGAGTATGCCGCCTTCGATCTCGCCCTCCACCTTCGCTTCCGCTTCCTCCTGCCGCACCGTGCGTCTGGCCTGAACCCGCGGCACGGCCACCCGTACGATGATGACTGCCGCAATAATGATAATTGCCAGAATGACGATCAGGATGATCACCCGGCGGATCATCCGGCGCCGCCGGCGCCGCCTCCTGCCGGAGCTGCTGCGGGTGCTGCTGCCGGATCCACTGCGGGAGCTGCTGCCGGAGCCGCTGCGGGAACTGCTGCCCGAAGAGCTGCGGGTGCTGCTGCCCGAACTGCTGCCCGAAGCGCTGCTGCGGGTGCTGCTGCCCGAAGAGCTGCTGCCCGCGCTGCTGCGGGTGCCGCTTCCGGAACTGCTGCCCGCGCTGCTGCGGGTGCCGCTTCCGGAACTGCTGCCCGAAGCGCTGCTGCGGGAGCTGCTCGACCGGTATTCCTGGTTATATCTGGAATTCTCTCCGTATCTGGAATTTCGACTGGATCTCCTTCTTCTTCTGCTGTTTCTGTATGCCATCTGCCCGCTCTTCCTCTTTATTTTTCCATATGTTTGTCAAAAAATACCGAAAAATACCTCTAAAAAAAATATTATATCAGATACTTTTCCGTAAATCATTTCACGATTATTACAATCCTGTGATTTTTTTCTAACGTTTTCCGTTTTACACTGTACCGCGTTCTTGCGCATGGTCCCCATCTCTGTTATAATGACAGGGCGCAGGATTTCCCTTCACAAAAACAGACAGTCTGTGAGGCTTTTTTGAAATGAAAAACTACTTGACGATCAGCGATTTTGCCAATCTCCGGAACATCAACATCAATTCGCTCCGTTACTATGAGCGAATCGGTCTGCTCTGTCCCACCTATATCGACGCGGATACCGGCTATCGCTACTATTCGCCGGATCAGCTCTCGCTCCTCGATATCATCCTTCTGTGCATCGACCTGGAGATCCCGTTAAAGAGGCTGACGGAGCGCGGCGGGGAGACCATCGTGGGCGATGCCGCCCTGCTCACGGAGTTCAGCGAAATGGCGGACCGCAAGACCCGCGACATCGAAACCGGATTTAAGAAACTTCAATACATCAAGCGATGCCGGGAGGAACAGACCCCGTATTCGGACGCGGCCGGCCCTTATGTGCGGGAGCTGCGCACGCGCTACCTGTTTCTGGAGGAATACACCGGCAGTTTGAACGACGAGCGCCAGTTTGAGCGGCGCTTCCGCGAATTGTTTCAATATACGCAGGATCAGGGCCTGACCCCTGTCATGTCGGCCGGATTCCTGCTCTCGTTTAACGGAAATGAGCCGCCGAGCGTGCGGCTCTATCACGAAGTGTTGACGCCGGATCTCTCTGAGGAGACGACTGCCGCGATCGACGACCGGCTGATGAAACTGCCGACCATGCCCTTTTCCTGCCTGTGTGTGGAACCGACCGCGCAGACGGACTGGGTGGATCTGATCCGGACCCGCTTCCCGTACTCCGAGCGCCGGCTCGCGCTCATAAACAGGATGGTTCAGTACGAGCCGCCCGCCGAACACGACGTAACCGAGATCCAGGTGTTGGACGGCTACCAACTTTATACCCACTGACCGGCGGGAGAAAGGAAGGACTTCTATGAGTTATCAATACCGAACAAAAGGCACCTGTTCCACGGCGATCGAGGTGGAACTCGACGGGGATGTCGTCAAGGCGGTCTCGTTTACCGGCGGCTGCAACGGCAACCTGCAGGGCGTCTCGCGGCTCGTCGCCGGGCATACGGTGGAGGAGGTGGAGCAGACGCTCTCCGGCATCCGCTGCGGAATGAAACCAACCTCCTGTCCCGACCAGCTCGCAAAGGCGGTCCGGGAGGCCTATGAAGCACAGCAACACGAAGTCAACTGAGAAAGGACACAAACATGAGAGAAATCATCTTCAGCACAGAGAGTACGTCCGACATCCCGGAGGAAATAATCCAGCAATACGGCTTCCGGGTCATCCCTTTTCACATCAAGATGAACGACGGCGATTACGCGGACAGCTATGTCTTTCCCATCGCGCAGATCTACAACCACTGTGCGCGGACGCGGAAGCCTCCCCGGACCGCCGCGCCGAACGAAAAGGAATATACCAACTACTTTCAGGAAATCCGGGATGACAGTCCGGATGGTGTCATTTTACATTTTTCCGTCTCTTCCGCTCTCTCCGGAGCGTATCAGACAGCGCAGGACGCAAGCAAGAAATTTGATGATCTCTATGTGATCAATACAAGAACTATTACGGTGGGCTGCCTCGTGTACATGATCGCCGCCTACGATCTCGTTCAGAAAAAACAGGCACAGGGGGAGATCACGGACTACTCGGAACTGGCGAACGAGATCCGTCACCTCTCGCCGCAGATCGCCTGCGCGTTCACACCGGGCAATGTGGAATTTTTAATACTGAGTGAACTTGTGACAAACAAAGACGAGTTGGGCGGCGCAAGGCCTATGGTCGAGCCCGACGCAATCGGCCATCTCGTATCGGGGACCAAGATCCGCGGGTCCAAGAGAAAAATCGCGCCGCTGTTTTTCCAGGAATTCCTCTATGAATATAACCTGCGGCGCGACGCGCTTTATTTTGTCTATACCGCGGGCTGTTCCAGCAGCATCACCGACGGCATACAGCGGCTCGCGGAAAAAGAGGGGTTTGAAAACTTTGTCTCCATTCAGGCCTGCGGGGTGTCCACCTGCAAGTCCGGCCCCGCCGCGTTCGGGCTGGCTGGGTTCATCGAGGACGAGCCGGCTGACACGGAAGAAGAGCCGGCCGCTATCGAGGGCGGGCAGGCCGCCATCGGGGAGGAGCAGGCTCCCGGCGGGGAGGACAGCTCCGAAGATCGCCCGGAGTAATCTTCGGTCGCGCTACTTTTTATCTTGCTTCATCGCTGCGCGGACTTCGTAAAGTTTGCGCAGCTCTTCTTCGTCAAATTCCCTCTGCCCGCCCAGCATCTGGGTGCGGTAGAGGATCTCCGCGTAACACTCTACACTCTCCATCCGAAAATAGGCGTCCGTCAGATCCGGGCCCCAGGTCAGCGCGCCGTGGTGCTCTAAGAGGACCGCGTCATAATCGGGCAGATATTTCTCCAGATGATCCGGAATCTCCATCGTGGACGGCGTTCCGTACTCCACGACGGGCACGCTGCCGAGCGCGACAACGGCCTCGGAGAGGATCGGCGCGTCGAGCGCCGTCCCGGCAACCGCGAACGAGGTCGCGAAGATGGGGTGCGCGTGCACCACGGCATGCACATCCGGCCGTTTCGCGTAGACCCGCAGATGCATCCGGATCTCCGAGGAGGGCCGGGTACCCCCGCTTTCCGCGAGGACGTTTCCGTCCCCGTCCACGAGGCAGAGGCTCTCCGGTGTCATAAACCCTTTCGAAACCCCCGTCGGGGTACATAAAACGCGGTTTTCGTCCAGTCGGATCGACAGGTTGCCGTCGTTGGCGGCGACCATTTTTCGCGCGTACATTCTGCGTCCGATTTCACAGATCTCTTCTCTTGCAAACTTTTCATCTATCATGGTTCAGCTAGTCCTTTCGCTGTATTATTACGCTGCGAGCGTTCATCTCGAGGACTTCATCCCCGAGATGTTCGTTGCATTCATGATACCACTAATTCCTACTTGTGAAAAGTGTGTGAAACATGCGGCAATGGAGTAAAGAAATTGTCAGTT
>MSHE01000011.1 GCA_001941025.1 Lachnospiraceae bacterium Zagget3 | reverse complement strand
ACGACACGAACCGGCTGACGGTTGTGCTGTGAATTAACAAAGATATGTTCACGGGACCGGAGAAAGAGACACTCTGATGAAAGAGAAAAAGCGGCGCGGAACAAAAATTTTGGCGGTGGTGCTTTTGACGATGCTTCTCGGCGGTATGGTAAGCGGCTGCGGCCAGTCCGAAGACACCGGGAGCGGTACGGGCAAAGTGTATACCACCCTGGAAGACTTTGCGGGGAGCACCCTGGGGATGCTGCAGGGAGCTGTCTTTGACCAAATAACCGAAGAGAAGATAGAGGATGTCTCATTTCTTACCTACAATGATCTGACCGGCACGATCTCCGCGCTCGAAAAGGGCGAGGTGGACGGGGTCGTCGAGATTGATGCCATTGCGAAGTATATGATCGCGCAGCGTCCGGAGCTTGCCATCTTCCCGGAATACATTCAAGAGGCAGAGTATGGCTTTGCGCTGCAGAAGGACAGCCCTTATACCGAGCAGTTTTCCGAGATTATCCAGGGGTTTTATGAGGACGGCACGATCGAAGAACTGCAGGACAAGTGGTTTTCCGGCGATGAGGATCGCATGGTGATCGACTGGGATGAATACGACACGGACGAGCGCGCGAACGGGACCCTGCGCTATGTCTGCACGAACGAGATGGTCCCGTTTGGATATGAAGGGGGCGACGGCAAGCCGTTAGGTTATGAGGTAGAACTGTTATTAAAGATCGCGGACCGGCTGGATATGGGGGTTACCTGGGACTATGCGAAAACCAGCGGATTAATCAGCTATATCGAATCCGGCAAGGCGGACGTGATCTCCAGCTGTATCACGATCACACCCGAGCGGCAGGAAGCGATGGATTTCCCGGAGGCGAGCTATCAGGGCGGTGTCGCGATCATCTGCCGCGCGGACGAGATCGGCGCGGTCACTTCGGGCGGTACGGATAAAGTGTACAAGGAACTTTCGGACTTTGAGGGGAGCACACTGGGAATGCCGCTGGGCGGCGTCTTTGAAGAGGCGGTCGAGGACGAGATTGGCGACGTCACGGTCGAGATATACAGTGATGTCGCCGGTGAGACGTCCGCGCTTGATAAGGGCGACATCGACGGCATGCTCAACGCTCTGCCTGTCGCGCAGTATCAAGTCGCGCAACGGTCGGACTATGGACTTTTTCCGGAAACGTTTTCGATAATGGACTATGGTATGGGCCTGCAAAAGGACAGCCCTTATACGGATCAGTTTTCGGAGATCATAGAGGAATTCTACAGTGACGGCACGATCGAGGAACTGCAGGAAAAGTGGTTTTCCGCGGATGACGAGCGGATGGTGATCGATTGGGACGAATACGACACGGGAGACCGCGCAAACGGGACCCTGCGGGCCGCCGGATCCGTTGACTCTGCCCCGATGGTCTATGAAGCGAGCGACGAAACCCCCGCGGGCTATGAGGTAGAGCTGCTCCTTAAGATCGCGGATCGGCTGGACATGGGTATTGACTGGGAGTTTGTTGGCGGGGCTTCTTTGATCAATAGCCTTACGTCAGACAAGGCAGATGTGGTCATAAACTGCATGACGATCACACCGGAGCGGCAGGAGGAGATCGATTTCCCGGAACCGGACTATCAGGGAGGAATTGCGATTACATGTCGTAAAGAAAATCTTGCGGAAGGCGCGTCCGAAGAGAAGACGGGCTTTTGGGCCGGTCTTGGGGAAAGCTTTGAAAAGACGTTTATCCGTGAGGACCGCTGGAAGCTGATCGGCAGCGGCCTGCTCGTGACGCTCGAGATCACGGGGTTTGCCGCGCTGTTCGGCACGTTCCTCGGGTTTGGGATGTGCCTGCTGCTGCGCTCGAAGAACCGGGTCGTCTCGACGATCGCGGACCTGTTCTGCAAGCTGATCAGCGGGATCCCCGCCGTGGTGATCCTCATGGTGGTATATTTTGTGATCTTTGCCTCTTCGGGCATCGCCGCGGTCGCAGTGGGCGTTATCGTGTTTACGATCCTCTTTACGGTATCGGTCGGGGGACTTCTTACGGTGGCGATCGACTCGATCGCCACCGGGCAGTGGGAGGCGGCCTCCGCGCTGGGCTTCGGCAAGACGGCGGGCTTTACGCGCGTCATCATGCCGCAGGCGATCCGGCGGGCGCTGCCGGTCTACCGGGGAGAGTTTGTCGGCCTGTTAAAATCGACCGCGATCGTCGGCTACATCGCGATCCAGGACCTGACGAAAGCGGCGGACGTGATCCGCTCCCGCACCTATGAGGCGTTCTTCCCGCTGATCACAACGGCAATCATCTATCTGGTGATCGCCATCGTGATCACCATCATCATAAACCGGATCTTAAAGCGCATCGATCCGCAGCGCAGGCGCGCGCTGCCGCGGGGCGTGACGGAGAGTGAAGTGCCGGCGGGGACAGCTGCCGCAGGTCCGGCGGTCTCCGGCGTGTCCCCGGCTGCGGGCTCCTCTGCCGTCACGGATGAAAGCTCCGCCGGATCTTCCTCCGGCGAGGATTCACCGGGCGTGATGATCGACATCGCGCATCTGAAGAAAGCCTATCCGAACGTGACGCCGCTTCGGGATGTCAACGCCGTGATCGGCCGGGGGGATGTGATCACGATCATCGGCCCGTCCGGGACCGGCAAGTCGACGCTGCTGCGCT
>MSHE01000010.1 GCA_001941025.1 Lachnospiraceae bacterium Zagget3 | reverse complement strand
TGTTGCACTTGATTGACAACCTGCCAAGGTCAGGATACAGGGGGAGCCGGTCAAACTCCTCATCAGAGATCTGCGCGAGTTTCGTAAGCACAGAATCGGTGAGAGAACGGAGCCTGCGCTCCGGTCTCGTCAGCTCCTCCCGCATCCCTTCCAGCGTGGTGATGAGGCCCCGGCGGGTGCCGGGGCTGTAAAGCATCATCAGGGTCAGTTCTTCTCTGGTGAAATTCATTCGAAACCTCTTTCCTCCCGGTGTTTCGTCTGCTTCGGCGGCCACTCCGGTTCCGGGGCATTTTTCAGCTTCTCCAGCACAGAGGGACGTTCCTCCCGGACGGGTTCCTTCGGGCCGTTGTTCAGTACGCCGTCGATCATGCCATAATCATCCTCCATCGCCATCTCCGCATTCCGCAGATAGTTCTCCAGGTGGAAGTTGGGCAGTTCCCGGAATCCTACGGAATCCACATAGTGACAGCTTATCACACCATTTTGGCGCAGAGCCACGATGTCGCTGACAGAAAGAGAATGGCCGGTGAAATCAGCCGGGTGGTCGATGTTGAACTTCACATAGAGGTCTTCCAGACCGGTGCCGGAGGGCAGGCTCCCTGTGTAGACCACATCGTAATGATCCACCTCCGGTTCTCTGCCGTGGCTCTCCAGCCAACTGTAGTTCATGAAGCGATCCTGGGCGGTCTCGTCCGTCCGCTTCAACTGCAAAATGGCGTAGCTGTCCGTCCGGCTGTCCAGGAACGCCTGCAAGGTCTCCTGACTTTTCGCCCCGTGAACGTCATCCCATGCCTGAATGTCCATTAGCGCACCTCCTCACGTCGCTTATTGGGAGAGGAGGTCGGCCTTGCCTGCTGACCGTCCTTTCCTGCCTTTAACTGTTCCAGTGCGGAGGGCCGTTTCCCGTCCGCAGATTTTTCCTTATCTTTTTCCTGCGTAAACTCCTTGCGGGCCAGCTTGATAAACCCATCCAGCACCGCAGGGTGGCTCTCCACCACATATTCCGTGCTTCTATCCATCCCCAGCGGATCGGTGTCATGCACGAATGGAACGGTCTGCGCCCACGCCTTGTTGTCACGGGAGAACCTGCCGTCCCAATCGAAGTATCGGACTGTCGCCGCCAGCACATGGGCGACACGCTCAGCGCCGAACTGCTCCACAACGGGCTTGGCGGCGTCGTGATTCAGGTGCATCCCGTCGAAGTTCTCCCGAACGGCGCTCTCGATTGCCCGTTTGCAGTCGATGTTGGTTTTCCGGGAACGGTGATACTGCTCGATCTCGCCGTTTGCACGGGCATAGGCGGCGTCGTGGAGATATACGGTTTTGTTTTCTGCCATCTTGAACGCCTCCTTTTATATTCCTTTTTCCATCCGGTACTGAACCTTGCCGGTCTCGTCGAAGTCCAGGAAGATGGTGGCGTCAAAATACCTGTCCAATCTTCTGGAGTAGCAATCCTTCATGCGGACACAGCCGGTTTTCAGGAGCCGTTTCGCCACACTCTCGGTCATCCGCTTGCCGATTGCCTCAAAATAGCGGTTGCTTTTCCAGAGGGCAAAATTGCACTGACGGTTGGAGCAGGCATAGGACTTGGGACGCTCCACCACATCGGCACCGCAGACCGGGCATTTACCCAGGGACTTGCGGGCGTCCGGCATGATAACAGCGGCATCCTTCACCACCTGATAGTCGTCCACCAGGCTCGTCACCATCTCGATGATCTCATCCATAAACGCCGCCGAAGAATACTCGCCACGCTCAATTTTCAGCAGTTTTTCCTCCCAATCTGCCGTCATGGAGGCAGACTGGAGTTGCTCCGGCAGGACAGTGATAAGCGCAGCGCCCTTTTCTGTTGGGATCAGTTTCTTGGCCTTCTTGTCGCCTTTGCGCTCCAGAAAGCCCCGTGTCACCAGCCGTTCGATGATACCGGCACGGGTAGCGGGGGTGCCGATGCCCTTGCGCTCTGCTTCATCCGGCATTTCATCGGCCCCGGCCCGCTCCATCGAGGCGAGAAGGGTGTCCTCCGTGTAGTGGGGCCGTGGTTTCGTCTGGCCCGCCTTGACCTCGGCAGATACCACCGGGAAGCTGTCGCCCACCTGCATCATGGGCAGGGGCGCATCCGCTTTCTCGGCCTTTCCGGGCTTCTCAATGGCTTTCCAGCCTGTATCCAGCACCGTTTTCCCTTTGGCGGTGAAGGTCTCCTCTCCGCATTGGAACTCCGCAACGGTTTCCGCATAGCGATAGGGCGGGGCGACGGAGGCCATTAGCCGGGTGGCGAGCAGTTGCAAAATTGCATATTCGCCCTTGGGCAGCTCCGAAAAATTGCAATTTCGCAATTCCAGCGTGGGGATAATAGCGTGATGGTCGCTGACCTTTTTGCTGTTGATGATTGGCTTTACCAGCATCTCAGAGGGTGCCGCTTTGCCGGTCAGCGTTGCCGCCACACCGACCAGAGCAGGCACTTTTTCCGCCATGTCATCGGTCAGATAGCGGCTGTCTGTCCGGGGATAAGTGGTAAGTTTTCGCTCATACAGTGACTGTAAATAGTCCAGGGTCTGCTGTGCCGTGAACCCCAGCAGACGGTTGGCGTCCCGCTGAAGAGAGGTCAGGTCATACAGCGCCGGTGCCTTTTCGCTCTTTTCCCTGCGTTCGCATTTGGTCACGACAGCGGTGCCGTTGGTGCAGGACTGGGCAAGGGCGGTTGCTTCCGCCTTTTCTTTCATCCGCCCGCTGACAGCTTTCCCGTCTGGGAGTGCCAGATTGACCGTGTAGAAGTTCTCTGGCTGAAATGCCGAAATCTCTGCCTCCCGTAGCACTGCCATTGCCAGCGTTGGGGATACCACCCGCCCCACATGGAGCGTTCTGCCGTAGAGAACAGAAAAAAACCGGGTGGCGTTTATCCCGACGATCCAGTCGGCACGCTCCCGGCAGAGGGCCGCTTCATACAAAGCGTCATATTCGGTTCTCGGTCTCAGGTTCTCGAACCCTTCCCGGATAGCACTGTCCTCCATGCTGGAGATCCAGAGGCGTTCAAAGGGCTTTGTGCATCCGCACTGGTGATAGACCAGACGGAAAATCAGCTCACCCTCTCGTCCGGCATCCGTGGCGCAGACGAGGCTGGCCACATCATCCCAGTGCATGAGCTTTTTGAGGATGTCAAACTGCTTTTGGGTGGAGGGCGATACATTGTATTTCCACTCCACCGGCACGATGGGCAGGTCTTCCTTCGACCACTTCTTGTAATGAGGGTCGTAGGCGTCCGGCTCCGCCAACTCCACCAAATGACCAACGCACCAACTGACGATATAACCGTTTCCCTCCAGATACCCGTCACAGCGCCGGTTGGCTCCCAGCACCTTGGACAGCGCCTGTGCCACCGAGGGCTTTTCTGCGATTACCAATCTAAAACTCAAATAATCCACTCCTTTCATCGTTGTCCACATTTAGAAACGCAAAAACCGGCCTCCGGGATAAACTACCCACGAACGCCGGTCATGCCTCTGATTTTTCTTGAAATATCGGGCTTTTTCAGCCCCTAAATGCGGACAGTGTGCCTTTTTTTCTGCTTACGTTCCCGGTCTTTCTGCCGCCGCCGCTGTGCTGCACAGACGGGACAAAACCTGCTCCTGTTCGAACCTGGGACATACCTTGCGCCGCAGCTCACGCACCGCCGCAGAGTAGTCTCTTTGAAAATGTCTGCCTCCAGCTCCGGAAACGCCGGAAGCACCGCATTCCGAAACCAGCGACAGCAAACGGAATAGGAGATCCGCTGCGGGCAGACACACCCGTCCCCATTGTCCAGCAGGATGCAGTTGCCCTTGTCGCAGTTGCAGCAATATTTCTTGATGAGCTTTGCCGCCTGCTTCTGCTGGCTGGGGGACATCTGGTATAACGTCCCGTCCAGGTGCCGCTCTATGGGCGGGCCATACCGTGAACCCTGTTCCACACATTTCACCTCCATCGCAAAAAAATAAGCTCACACGAGGGTTTAGGTCGTGTGAGCTATGTATATAATACATCGTAATATAGATGTCATTTGAGTGCGGATAGCGCCGCGGCATAGCGCCCTTCATCAAAGGGCGTGTTGTCAGACAACATATCGTATAATTCCCCCAGAAGTACAGCTGCAATCTTTTCTTTGGCTTGCTTTGGGGTATATCCCCGCTTTTTCAAGCGTTCATAAGTGGCCTTTGTCGCTGGTGGATTGTTTTCCGCAATCTGTTTGTCTACCACCTGAATAACAACCTGTTTCAGATAGGGGCTTTGACCATTTTGCTGATTCTGAGCGTTCGCTTTCATTCAACGTTCCTCCTCGGTGATTGTTCCATTTGCCGTGTAATCCAGTCCATAATAACGTCTACAACATAGCCCTGCTGTTCCGGCGACAACGGGTTTCCCTTCGGGATATGATGCCACTTCTCCAGGCATCCCCGGCAGCAGGTGCCAGTGGCGTGTTGGGCAATAAATACCGGATGCCCCCGCATGGGCGTCTGCTTTCCGTCATTCTTCGGTGTTGCTGGGGCCAGGCGCTTTGCAACGAAATCGCAAGCGTGTTGCCGTACCGTATCCATGCCCTTTTCCTTGATATAAGCCCTGTCATTGGCGTTCAAGGAAAATCCGCTGCGGAATTTTGACTTTCCAAGCCTCTGAAATAAAGTCTCTCGATTGACACCGACTTGTTCCTGTTCATGGAAAGCAGTGCTTTTGCCCTCTATCAGTCGCTGCGAGAGCTTAGTGTTTCGGTCTGCCGTCGTCTCATTCCGAATCGCATAGTAGATGGCCTTTTTCTCTCCAATCAGGAGTAGAACCTTCTTCGCACGTGTCACACCCGTATAGAGTAGGTTTCGCTGGAGCATAAGGTAATGGCTCATGGTAAATGGCATGACTACGATTGGAAACTCTGAACCCTGAGCCTTGTGGATGGTGATGGCGTAGGACAGCACCAGCTCGTCCAGCTCTGTCACATCATAGGTGATTTCACGGCCATCAAAGTCAACAGAGAGTTCCCGTTCCTCTGTGTCCACGCTGGTAATCGTTCCAATGTCGCCGTTGAACACTTCCTTGTCGTAGTTGTTCCGTATCTGCATCACCTTATCATGCAACCGGTACTGCGTCCCGCCCCGGCGAAGATAGACATCGGACGGATTGAGTGATTCCTGGAGTAGTTGATTCAGGTTGGTCGCACCGCAGACACCTCGCTGCATGGGCGTCAGCACCTGAA
>MSHE01000009.1:2857-4030 GCA_001941025.1 Lachnospiraceae bacterium Zagget3 | reverse complement strand
AGTGCGGTAGATGGGCCATAGGGAAGATGCCCAGCAAAGCTGTTCATCTTCCCTATGGGTTCATTCAATATCTTATGTTTTTTGTTCCCCCTACTGCGGGTCACATCATTTTACAACGCAGATGTCGCCCTGGAAACAGTTTGACAACTTATTGACAAACTTTGTCTTTTGCCGTATAATTTTCCCAGAGATTTGTGTTTCTTTGTGCTTCTGCGTTTGGACAGGCTCAAATGCAGGATCTGAATCGCCTCAGGGGGCAAAGAGGCCATCTTTCTCAACCCTACTAAGCAGAAAGGAAGGAACATCGTATGATTTATTCCGCAGAAGTACAGAATATGTGTCCTGTCGCCAAGGGCGCATATCATGGTCCCGCTCCCATCCCCGAGGAGGGCAAATGGGTTCAGGCCATGGAAATCAAGGACATCTCCGGCTTCACCCATGGTATTGGCTGGTGCGCTCCGCAGCAGGGCGCCTGCAAGCTGTCCCTGAACGTGAAGGACGGCATCATCGAGGAAGCTCTGGTGGAGACCATTGGCTGCACCGGCATGACCCACTCCGCCGCCATGGCCGGTGAGATCCTGATCGGCAAGACCATCCTGGAGGCCCTGAACACCGACCTGGTGTGCGACGCCATCAACACCGCCATGCGTGAGCTGTTCCTGCAGATCGTCTACGGCCGCAGCCAGACCGCGTTCTCCGAAGGCGGCCTGCCCATCGGCACCTCTCTGGAGGACCTGGGCAAGGGCCTGTGCGGCCAGGTGGGCACCATCTTCGCCACCAAGGCAAAGGGCCCCCGCTACCTGTCCCTGACCGAGGGCTACATCACCCGTCTGGCGCTGAACGCCGATAACGAGATCACCGGCTATGAGTTCGTCCACCTGGGCAAGATGATGGATTGGATCAAGGGCGGCATGGATGCCAACGGCGCACTGGAGAAGGCCAAGGGTCACTACGGCCAGTTCGACAACGCCGTCAAGTACATTGACCCCAGAAAGGAATAAGGTGAACGAACATGGCACTGTTTGAATCTTACGATAGAAGAATTAATCAGATCCTGCCTGTTCTGCAGGAATATGGCATTTCCTCCGTGGAGGAGTGCCGCGAGATCTGCCAGGCGAAGGGCTTCGACCCCTATGAGATCGTCGCCGGCATCCAGCCCATCTCCTTCGAGAA
>MSHE01000009.1:0-2808 GCA_001941025.1 Lachnospiraceae bacterium Zagget3 | reverse complement strand
GACGCCGCCGACGCCATCGGCATCGGCCTGCAGGCCTTCTGCATCCCCGGCTCCGTCGCTGACGACCGCAAGGTGGGCATCGGCCACGGCGGCCTGGGCGCCATGCTGCTGCGGGACGAAACCAAGTGCTTTGCCTTCCTGGCCGGCCACGAGTCCTTCGCCGCCGCCGAGGGTGCCATCGGCATCGCCCGGAACGCCAACAAGGCCCGCAAGGAGCCGCTGCGCGTCATCCTGAACGGCCTGGGCAAGGACGCCGCCCAGATCATCTCCCGGATCAACGGCTTCACCTATGTGCAGACCAAGTTTGACTACTACACCGGCGAGGTGAAGGTGGTCAGAGAGATCGCTTACTCCGACGGCGAGCGGGCCGCTGTCCGCTGCTACGGCGCTGACGACGTCCGCGAGGGCGTGGCCATCATGCACCTGGAGGGCGTGGACGTCTCCATCACCGGCAACTCCACCAACCCCACCCGGTTCCAGCACCCCGTGGCCGGCACCTACAAGAAGGAGTGCATCCAGCAGGGCAAGAAGTACTTCTCCGTGGCCTCCGGCGGCGGCACCGGCCGTACCCTCCATCCCGACAACATGGCCGCCGGCCCCGCCTCCTATGGCATGACCGACACCATGGGCCGTATGCACTCTGACGCTCAGTTCGCAGGCTCCTCCTCCGTCCCCGCTCACGTGGAGATGATGGGCTTCCTGGGCATGGGCAACAACCCCATGGTCGGCGCCACCGTGGCCGTGGCCGTGGCGGTTGAGGAAGCGCTGAAGAAGTAAACAAAACGCGCTTTTAAAATCATCAAATTGAGCTAAATCGTTGATTTATCTCCAATTTTACCAGCAAAAAGTTCAAACCACTCATTAACAAACGGCCCTCCGGTTGGATTTCCGGAGGGCTTGTTTTTCGTTTATTTTGCCTGTTTTTTCAGTCAAAGTGGGTAAGAATGTGTCCAGTGGACACGCTGTGGACACATCAGAAGCCAGCTGTATCCAGCCGTCAGCCGTTTTCTCTCTGTTTCAGCGCCGCGTCCAAGTTGTCCACAATGAAATGCTGGGCCTCCTCCGTGTACAGCACGGAGAGGTAGGTGCCGTACAGGCCGGTGCGCTCCTCCTCGAAGATGCCGAGCTGCCGCCCCGCCTCCGTCGGGTGACGTTTTCGCTTGCCTTCCTCGTCCTCCCGCTTCTCCAGCATGCCGATGGTCTCCAGCCATTCCAGCACGACAGCATTCGTCAGGCGCTTCCCGTCCTCCTGGTCCGCGGCGCTGTTAATGCGCTTGCACAGCTCCGTGATGCGCAGGGGCTCTTTGGAAAAGCGCACCTGTTGCAGCTGCTCCGGGGTAATCGTAAAGTTGCTCTTCCGTTTGCCCCCGGGCGGGGTGATGCCGCCGTTCTCCACCACCCGGCGCAGCACGTCCGCGGCGAAGAACAGGCAGCGGGAGATCCGCACCTGATTGATGACATCCCCCTCTGGCACCGGCAAATCCGTCAGGGGGTCGATGCCGTTGGCCAGCTTGTTCAGGTACATTCTCGCCCGCTCGATGGTTTCCAACTCTGTCATTTTGGTTCCTCCTTTTCTTTGTCTGTTACAGCTCCACGGGAATCCGCCCCGTAACCTCCGCCCCGTCCGGCCACACACGGCACTCCAGCGCCTGAATGTGGACCCCGGCCTCCGCCGCCCGGCAGAGGGCCGCGCCAAAGGCCGGGTGGGTGGCGTCGTTGGGCATGAAGCAGCGCATCCCCTCCATCTGCACCACGACGCAGAGCCAGGCGTCCAGCCCTGCCTTCCGCGCCCGGATCAGCCCCTCGATGTGCTTGACGCCCCGCTCCGTGGGGGCGTCCGGGAACCGGGCAATGCCGTCCTCCTCCAGGGTGCAGCCCTTCACCTCCACCAGGCCGGGCCTCCCGTTCCGCTCCAGATAGAAGTCAAACCGGGAGTCGCCATAGGTGTACTCCGGCCGGAGCAGCGTCACGTCCGGCAGGAACCGGCCCCGCTCCACCCACTCCCGGAAGAGCTGGTTGGGCGCCTGGGCGTCCATGTTGATGAGCAGGCTCCCCTTCTCCACCGCCACCAGGTCGTACTGGGTCTTGCGGGCGGGGTTGTCCGACCGCACCAGATAGACGGTGCAGCCCGGCACCAGCAGCTCCCGGCAGCGGCCGGTGTTTTTCACATGGACGGTGACAAGGCTGCCGTCCAGCGTCACCTGGGCGATAAAACGGTTGGGCCGGGCCTGAAAGATTGCTTTGTGGATATTTGAATACTGCATGGTCGATTCCTCCGTCTGGTGTTATCTTACGATGGGAGGCGGGGGCTGTCAATGGTTCTGCCCCACTTTTCAGGGCAAAAGCATTTAAAATAATCGTAAAAACCACTATAAGCAAAATTTTTTAATAATTTAGGGGTACACATATAACAAGTATAGTCAAATTAGGGCATTGACAATTCTCAACGGATTGCTGATGAATTTTTCTGATGCAACTTTTGAGCTGCCTTTCTGTTGTTATAGCAAGATTTTATGCAAAATTTTAAATGCTGTCGCCCTGCCCACTTTTCCCCTTCTGTCGGTAGATTTTCCCTTTTCTTTCTGTTATAATGAATCTGCCATTCAGAAAGGAGCGCCCCATCCCATGAGAACAGAGAAAAAGGCAAATGTGAAAAACGGCGTCGCCAGAATGCTCGTCACCCTGCTGGCCCTGGTGATTCAGGTGAGGTGGATCGTGCTGCTGGCCGTCCGGCTCAACGAATACTCCACCTCCATCAGCCTGCTGACCAGCCTGCTGGCCTTCCTGCTGGCGGTGTATATCTCCGGG
>MSHE01000008.1:83948-153061 GCA_001941025.1 Lachnospiraceae bacterium Zagget3 | reverse complement strand
CTGACAATTTCTTTACTCCATTCATTTTTTCAAAAAAGTTGACGGCATTTTGGACAAAATAATCAATTTTCATCCACCACTTTCGCGGAAAGTGTTTGTGTATCAACGGGAATCTCCGTATACTCATCCGGCGTAAAATAAAAGTCCGTATCGATATCCGTCCAGGAATCCAAATGGAGGGTCCCTCTTTGTCCCTCAATCTGAGGGAGGACCTCCTGCATACGAAGAACTTTTTCGGAAAGCTGGCTTCCCGTGCCCAGATTTACCTGCAGTTCCCCATAGTACAAAAGGATGTCCTTCCCGTCGATGTAAATGAACTCCGGTTCACAGTCATATTTCCGGAGCAGCTGCGTGAGCGAAAGGAGCGTTTTCAGAATACTCTCATCCTCCAGTTCCAGCTTCTCATACAGCTCGGCGTTCTCCACATTCAGGCCATAAATCCTCGAAACCCCCTCGATGGTTTCATTTGTCAGTTCCACAACGAAACCATCCTGGTCAAAATAGGCGTTTTGCTTCTGCATGGGTACGTAGGTATATCCCAGCACGCCTTTCTCCGTCACGTCAACGCGAATCTCACGGGGCGAGACCATGTGGATTTCCATACTGTCTACGAACGGGATGTCCTCCTGCCTGCGAAACCGATTGCGCAATGTAATATACAAAGTATTCCATGCATAGTCTTCATTCAGGACCCAGTCCTCGATCTGCTCATCGGAATAGATCTCGTTGCCGACAACATCCACTTCCTCCAGGGCAAACGCCGTAAACCCGATCAGGGCTGCCACGGTGACCGCGGCGGCGATAATAAGCAGGATGACCAGGAGGCGGACACCCTGGATCCGATGTTTTTTTCTGGTTTTCTTTCTTTCCTCCGCCATGGTTTTTCCCCCGTCACTCTGCCCGGGGGCTCGCGTCGAGAAGGATTCCTCTCGAGACAGACAGCACCAGGCCCATTTCCGCCAATAGGAAAATCATGGAAGAACCTCCGTAGCTGAAAAACGGAAGAATCACCCCGGTGTTTGGAATAGAGTTCGTAACGACTGCCAGATTCAGGATTACCTGCAGCGCGATGTGAGACATCACTCCCACGACCAAAAGCGAACCAAACAGGTCCGCCGAGTTGTTCGAAATGATCATAAACCGCCAGATCATCAACCCAAACAGGGCAATGACACACACCCCGCCAAAGATGCCGAGTTCTTCGCAGATGATGGAAAAGATAAAGTCATTCTGCGCCTCCGGTACATAGCCCAATTTTTGAATGCTGCCGCCCAGGCCTTTCCCGAAAATTCCTCCGGAGCCGATGGCATACATCCCCTGCAGCGTCTGATATGCCGAGTCCGGATACTGTTCCGGGTGCAGCCACGCGGAAATACGGTCGCCGCGGTACGACGACAGCATCGTAAAGATGACGATCACAGCGGCAACCAGGATTAGCAGCACGATAAAATGTGAGTATTTCGGGCTCACGACAAACATCATCATCACGCAGATCCCGGCTATGATCAAAGCGGTCGTCAGGTTGTTAAACGCGATCGCAACGATGATCGGGGCCAGACGCAGGATCACACTTAAGACGGTTCCCCACTTTTCAATCTTTTTCGGCATCCGGGAAAGTACGGCCGCCAGATAGATAATGACAGCGAGCTTCGCGAACTCGGACGGCTGGAACTGGATGCCCCCGACGGAAAGCCAGCGGGTGGATCCGTTGGATGTCTGTCCGACAAACAGGACGGCAACGCACAAAAACAGCGCGATTCCATATGCAAGCCGGCTGACGGACAGGCGGCTCCAAAACTTGTAAGGGATCATCGTAGCGGCCACCATAAAGACAAGGCCGATCACGATGTTTCGAATCTGATGTGTCAGGTAGTAAGTGGCATCCCCAAACTCACTCTGTGCCTCATAGGCGCTGACGCTGTAGAGCATCACAAGCCCGAATCCAAGCAGAAAGATGATCAGAAACAGCAAAATGTAATCAAAATATTTATCTGTCCGAACCGCCGCGGCTTGACGTTCCATAGGGATTCTACTCCTCCAGCGCGTGTACGATTTCCTTAAACATTTTCCCGCGCACTTCATAGTTGGGGAACATCCCCCAGCTCGCGCAGGCAGGAGACAGCAAAACGGCGTCGCCGTTTTCCGCCCTCTCGTAACAGAGATTCACCGCCTCCTCCAGACTGTCCGCAAATACATATTCCGTAAAGCCGCAGGCCTCTGCCTCCGCGGCAATCTTCTCTCTCGTCTGACCGATCAGAACGAGCGTTTTTACCTTCCCGTCAAACGCGCGGATCCAGTTCTCGTAAGCGGAATCCTTGTCATATCCACCGCCGATCAGACATGTCGGACGATCCATGGCCTCGATGGCCCGGATCGCGGCATCGGGATTGGTCCCCTTGGAGTCATTATAGAAACGGACGCCTCTCTTCTCCGTCACATACTCGATGCGATGCTCGACGGCCCGGAACGCGAGAAGCGCCTCCCGAATCTTTTCAGGCGGCGCGCCGTAGCTAAGGGCCATGGCACTGGCGGCCATTACGTTTTCATAGTTATGACGGCCCAGGATCTGCAGCTCGTCCGTCCCCACGATCTCCGTTGTCATGTTTCCGTCCGAGTACATGATACGGTTGTCATCCAGCCAAACGCCCTCGTCAAGCTGCTGCTGACTGCTGAAGTACAGGATCTTCGCGCGGATCCCGTCTGTGTGCGCACGAATGATCTCGTCCTCGTAATTGAGCACACATACATCGTCCGCCGTCTGATTTTTCGTGATAAAGAACTTTGTCTCCGTATAGTTTTCCATCGTGTGGTGGCGGTTTAAATGGTCCGGTGTGATATTGAGCACCGCCGAAACCTTCGGACGAAACGTGTCGATCGTCTCCAGCTGAAAGCTGCTGATCTCCGCTACCGTCACGGTGTCTTCCGTCGTGTTTTCCACAATGCCGGTATAAGGAATGCCGATATTACCGGCCACTTGCACATGCGCATAGCAGTTTTTCATGATGTCGCCGAGCAGGGTCGTGGTCGTTGTCTTGCCGTTCGTCCCCGTGACCGCAAGCACATCACCGTGCCCGCAGCGCCACGCAAGCTCCACCTCGCCCCAGATGGGGACGGACGCCTCCCGAAGCGCGGTCACAAGCGGATGATCCACAGGGACGCCGGGGCTTAATACGACGAGGTCCAGGCAGGACGCGGCTTCCTCCTCAAGCGTGCCCAGATACAGACGCACGCTCTGCGCGTCGTCAAAATCGGCAAGCACCCGCGCGCGGTCCAACTCCTCGTTCCCGTCAAACAGGATCACATTCGCCCTGTGGTGAAGGAGCAGTTTCGCGGCCGCGATTCCGCTGATCCCCGTTCCGAATACCAAAACATTTTTTCCCGAAAAATCCATGTCAGCCTCCCGTTCCTATCTCCACAAGCCAATAAAACCGGCAAGACAAAGCAGCACCGTCACGATCGTGAACACCGCCACGACTCTGGTCTCCGGCCAGCCGTTCATTTCAAAATGATGGTGGATCGGCGCCATTTTAAAGAAACGCTTTCCGCCTGTCCGCCGGAAATAGACGACCTGTATAATGACCGTGACAATCTCGATCCAGTAGATGAGGCCGACGATCAGAATAAAGATCGGCATCTGCATCATATAAGCGGTTGCGGCCACAAAGCCGCCCAATGCCAGCGAACCGGTATCCCCCATAAACACTTTCGCCGGGTGCGCGTTAAACAGCAGAAACCCGAGCAGCGCGCCGATGACCGCGCAGGTGATCGGCTCGAGTCCCGCGGCGGTTCCAACTGCCGCGACCGTGAAAAATCCGGCCACCATGAGCGTAACGCCGCTCGCGAGCCCGTCCAGGCCATCCGTAAAATTGACTCCGTTTACCGTGCCGAGCACGCCCAAAAACATGACGGGGATTGCCACCCAGCCGATGGAAAGAAACCGCCCGCCCGAAAAGGGAATCAGCATGGTAAGACCGATATCCGACCGAATGAGATAGATACAGAATGCCGCCGTCACGATGATCTGCAGCAGGAACTTCTGCCAGGACCGCAGCCCGTCCGACTTGTGCGTCTCGCGGTGCAGCACGACTTTTAAGATGTCATCCAGAAAACCGATGATGGCAAATCCGACCGTCACCAGCAGGACGGGAAGGATCCGCGGATAACTTCTTACAAAGAACAGGGACGCGACGACGAGCGCGATCACGATCACGACGCCTCCCATCGAAGGCGTACCCGTCTTGGACTGATGCGACGCAAGCTCTTCCCGCTCCGTGTTGCCGACGTGCAGCCTGCGAAGCAGCGGAATAAAGAGCGGCATCAGGATTGCCGTGATCGCAAAGGCGATCAGAATTGGAAAAATAATCTGATACGTCATAAAGAACCCTCACTTCTCACTCTCCGGCGTCGGTCTGTTCCGCGTCGCCAACGATGGTTAACTCACTGTTGGCCCCGGTCTCCTCTTCGTCCGGATAGATGTTCAAATACGGCAGTGCCTCTTTTAAGATCTCCCGCGCGATGTTCTGCGCGTAGGAGCTGTGTGCCTGGTCCTCTACATTCGGTTCGTCCACGACCACATAGATGACGACCTCCGGATCCTCGGCCGGTATATTCCCGATAAACGACACGAGATATTTCCCTTCCGCCCGCGTGGACGTAACATTGCCGTTTTCATCTTCTTCATACTTTTGCGCCGTTCCCGTCTTGCCGCCCATGGAGTAGCCGTCCACTTTCGCGATGTTGCCGGTCCCGTTCTCCACAACCCCTCTCAGATATTCACAGACCGTATCCGCCGTTTCGGTGGAGACCGTCTTTTTCAAAAGGGTCGGCTCAATATCCTTTACCGTATTCCCGTCCTCATCGAGCAGCTTTTCCGCGACATGGGGCTGGTAATAACTGCCTCCGTTTACAAGGGAGCAGTAGGCGGTGGCCAACTGGATCATCGTCACGTTAAAGTTCTGTCCAAACGAGTTGGTCGCGAGGTTGATCGTGGTCAATTCGTCCGCCGGGTAGATCAACGTGTCCGTCCGGCTCTCACCGGGCAGGTCGATGTTCGTTCGAAGCCCGAAGTTGAACAATTGCTGATACTTGGCAAAATTCTCCGGCCCGATGGAATAGGACATCTGCATGAGCGCGTCGTTGCAGGAGTTCGCGATCGCGTCCGCGATCGTTTCGGTCCCGTGGCCGTATGTATTCACACAGTGAATGGTATAACCCGAGATTTCCTCGGCGCCGTCACATATATAAGTCTCATCGCCCTTCAGGGTGCCGGTGTCCAGTCCGCAGGCCACGGTAAAGGGCTTCGCTGTGGAACCCGGTTCAAACGTGTAGGTGATGCAGTAGTTCTGCTTCAATTTCTCGACCGCGTCCGTCCATTCGTCCTCGCTCATGGCATTGATCTCTTCCTCCGTGTAAAAGAGAGCGAGGTTGTCATCCGCGGAGATCGTGTAGTCATAACTCGGGTAGTTGGCCATCGCCAACACTTCGCCGCTGTTCGGGTCCATCATGAGAGCGGCAACATGTTTTGCTCCTCCCACGTATTGTTCCCCGGTCTCTTCTTCCACTTCGACGGTCTCCTCGATCGGATTGCCGTATTCATCGTATTCGATGATTTCCTCCTCCGTTGTCTCCGTGCCCTGATCCACACCGCTTAACGCGTCATAGAACTCGCGGATCTTATCCTCACAGATGGACTGCAGGTTCATATCGATCGTCGAGACTACCGTCTCGCCGTCGATCGCTTCTTTCCGTGTAACCTCATACTGGGAATCGGAATTCAGATAGCCATACTCACGGCCGTCCGTCCCATTCAGCGTATCATCATAGTACCCCTCGATGCCTCCGAGACCGACATCGCCGGCAGCGGTGTCCCCCAGCAGCGAGCTGGCCAGCGCCCCGTACGGATACTCTCTCGTATACTCCTCCTCAAACCAGACGCCCTTGATCTGACTGTCCTCCTCCTGCATTGCCTCAAACGCTTCGATGGAAGCCGCGGGGAGGCGGTTCCCGATCTTGTAATACTGACTGGAGGGATTTTCTTCAATGTATTCCTCGATCTGCGCGAAATCGACGAGAAGGTCTTCCTCGTCAAAGCAGGCGCGCAGCGCTTCCATCGTCGGTTCTTCATAGGTGTCCCGGGAGGTCAGTACGCTGCAATCTAAAATGACATTGTAGACATCTGTGCTGGTTGCGAGAACCGTCCCCTTCCGATCTACAATGTCACCTCTGCGAAACGGCAAGGTCGTACTTGTGTACTCCTGATTGCTTAGGACAATCTTCTCATACCGTCCGCCACTTTGCACTTCGATATAGAGCAGCCGCACGAACAGCGCGGCCAGACAGGCAAGGATGACAAGGAACAAAATCATCAGCTTTCTCTTCATCCGAAAAAGAAGAGTAAAACTCACGCGTTCGGTTTTTTTCTCTCCTTTTTCCCGCGCTCCTTTATCCGATGCCATACTATTGTGTGCTCCCTGTTATTTGGATGCCACCTCCGTATACTGATTCATGTAGTCGCTATTTGTCACAGAGAAATACTGAATCTGGGAGGTCGATGGATAGACAAGGCCCATCTCTTCCGCCCTGGTCTTTACTTCATTCAGCGTCATGCTCGTCTCCAGACGACTCTCCGCGAGATCGTTGGCTGCCCTCTCATCGCTGAGCGCCGTCTCCAATGCTGAGATGGATGCCATTTGCGCCGTGATCGTGGATTGCAGATGGATGAAAGTAAGACATACGACAAAACAGACGGCCGTTGCCACCGTGAGAAATGCGATATAACCGCGCCCGAACGCCATGGCCCGCGCAATGTTCCGATTGGCCGCGCGCTTGCGCTCGCGCTCCGCTTCCAGCTGTCGGCGGCTCTTTCTGCGAACCTCGGGCTGCCTCTCCGGAGCCGGCTGCGGAATGGGTACGACATTGCCATCGATGTAGATGGTATCGCCCACATAGGTTCTCTTTGTATTGGTGTTTGTATCGCTCATGGAAGTGCCTCTGCTTTCTTTTCGAACACACGAAGCTTTGCGCTTTTACACCTCGGGTTGCCCTCCTGCTCCTCCCCGGAGGGAATGATCGGTTTTTTCGTGACAACGGTCCCTTTTGATACTTTGCCGCAGACGCAGACCGGAAAACTGCTCGGACAGGTACAGGGATTTTCGTTTGTCTTAAAATTGGTTTTTACGATCCGGTCCTCAATGGAGTGGAACGTGATCACACATATCCTCCCGCCCGGCTTTAAGCGATCGATCATGCCATCCAGAGAATCCCGAAGGGTCTCCACCTCCCGGTTGCATTCGATCCGCAGCGCTTGAAACGTTCTTTTGGAGGGATGACCACCCGTGGCCCTTACCTTGGCGGGTATCGCGCCACGGATGATCTGATTTAACTGATTCACTGTTTCGATGGGCTCTTTTTCTCTCGCCCTGACGATGTGATTTGCTATATTCTTCGCGAAAGGATCCTCGCCGTAATCCCGGATCACGCGGTACAGCTCCTGCTCACTGTACGTCGCCAAAATGTCCCGTGCCGTAAGGCTCTGACGTACATCCATTCTCATATCCAGCGGAGCGTCCCCCTCCCGGTATGTAAACCCCCGGGAGGGTTCGTCCAGCTGGAAGGAGGATACACCCAGGTCGAGCAATATCCCATTCACCTGCTCAACGCCAAGTTCATCCAAAAGAAAGGGCATTTCACTGAAATTGTCTTGTTTGATGGTTGTTCTTTCCCGGAAAGGCAAAAGCTTTGTTTCGGCCGCGCGGACCGCGTCCGCGTCCCGATCCATGCCAATGAGCCTTCCGGCGCCTGTGAGGCGGCTCGCGATCTCGTACGCGTGTCCTCCGCCACCGATGGTTCCGTCCACATAGATCCCTTCGGGATCCGTAACCAGCATGTCTACCGTTTCTTTCAACATTACCGGAACATGCGAATATTCCATCTCTTCCTCCACGGCCGGGCCGCTTTAGATGTTAATGCCGAACTCTTCCAGATGCTCCGTGAGCTCATCGATATCTTTGTAAGCGGCTTTGTCCTGCTTTTCAAAGCAGTCCTTGCTCCAGATCTCAATATGATTGGACATGCCGACCAACACGACCTCATTCTCCAGCCCGGCATATTCCCGCAGGATCGGAGGGATCAGAACCCGCCCCTGCTTGTCGATGTCACGATCGTCCGCGTTGCTGAAAATGAAACGCCGCAGTTCGCGGGCAGCTTTATTTGTCAGGACCGGGGTCTCCTGAAATTTGTTTTCGATGACCTCCCATTCGTCGTTCGGATAGACACTCAGGCAGCCTTTATCCATCCCCTTGGTGATCCAGATCTTGTCACCGAGACGCTCGCGGAATTTCGCGGGCATGATCACCCGCCCCTTCGCGTCGAGGGAGTGGTAATACTGACTGGTTAACCCTTTGGACATCGAAAACACCTTCTTTCACGGGTCGGATTGGGAGCGGAGTGTAAAAAACGTTTTCCTGCGTGGGAGATTTACCACTTTGCCTCCCTTTGGAGACACTATCACCCCACTTCGCACCACTTTCATACATAATAATGCACTTTGACGCAAAAAGCAAGGGGAAATTGAAAAAAAAATGGGAAAAATTAAAAATAAACAAAAAAAGAGCACGGATCGTTGTGATCCGTGCCCTTCTGCCCGTTGTTTTTCCTATGCGTTCTCTTCCACACACTGCTCCATGAGAAAATCGAGCGCGTGCTGTTCCAGGACATCGTCCTTCACCATTTCGATTCCCGCCGCGCCCAGCATGCCGCGCAGCTCATCCACCGAGGCTTTATATTCTCTGGCCAGCAGGTCGAGTTCCACCTCCAGCTCCTGGTCGGTGCAGACCAGTCCTTCCTGCCGCGCGATCTCGCTTAAGACGGCCTGCCCCCGCAGCATGCGCAGCGCTTCGTCCGCGTTGTACCGGTCAAACATCTCCTCCGTTATATTACTGTAATCCAGATAGTCCGTGAACGTCGTATCGCTTTTTTCAAGCTCCGAGATGAAATTTTTCTTTAACGCCTCGGCACGCTCGTCGATCAGCTCCTGCGGAACTTCAATCTCGGAGTTTTCTACCACCCTCATCACGACTTCATCTTCCTTGTCCCGCTGAAAGTGTTTCTCCCGATAGTCCATGATCTCTTCGCGGACATACTCCGCAAACTCCTCCACGGTCTTGCAGGGAGAGATCTTTGCCACCACCTCATCGGTAAGCTCCGGCAAGTGCGTCGTCCGAAGACTTTTTACCGTTACTTGAAAGACGGCATCGCGTCCCGCGCACTTTGGTTCATGATAGTTTTCCGGAAACGGGAGTTTTACCTCCACTTCGTCCCCCGCCTTCGCTCCAACGAGCTGCTCCTCAAATCCGGGGATGAACGTGTTCGATCCGAGGGTGAGCGGGTAATCCTTTCCGCTTCCGCCCTCGAAAGGCTCCCCATCGATGTATCCGATAAAGTCGATCACCGCCTGATCCCCCATCTCGGCCGCCGCGCCTTCCGGCTTATCCTCGGTCGTGGACGCGTAGGTGCGCGCGCGCTCGAGCTCTGCGGCCACCTCCTCGTCCGTCACGGTCGGGTCGAGCTTGGAAACGGGAATACCTTTATACTCTGCCAACTTTTTCACAATTGCTTTGTCTGCCATAAAATCCTCCGTCCATGCATGCTGTGATTCCGTAAAGCGCCGGGCGCTCGCTCCGAGCGCCCGGCGCTTATGCGTTCATGATACAGCATCACGGCAGAAGATACAAGTATTTTAATAATTTTGCAGCGCGTCGGTTCCTTCTTCTCCCGTACTGACGCGGATTACGTTCTCCACGTTGTAGACGAAGATCTTGCCGTCGCCCATATGTCCGGTATAGAGGGCCTTCTTTGCCGTCTCGATGACAAGGCGCGGGGAGATCTTGCTCACGACGATATCCACTTTGATCTTCGGCAGGAGATTCATCTCCAGCGGGACACCACGGTAACGGCTGGTCTGTCCGCGCTGGACGCCGCAGCCCAGCACATTGGTCACGGTCATACCCGTGATCCCGATTCCCGACAGCGATTCCCGCAGGTCGTCAAACCGGCTCTGGTTCGCGAAGATCGAAATCCTTGTGATCGGCACGTCGCTCGCCGTTGCAACGGAAGGATCCGCCTGTCGCAGCTCGACCGGCACGGCATCGTCGATCGGCACCGCGTCCTCCGGGATCTTCTTTTTCACCTGCGAGGAGAAGTTGTTGATGCTGGAGGTTAAGGCAAAGTCCGCGTACGCGCTGGCCAGCCCGTGTTCCGACTGGTCGAGACCCGCGATCTCTTCCTCGGCGGAGACCCGCAGTCCGGTCGTCCGCTTGATGATGAAGAACGTGACGAAGATCGTGACCACTGCCCATCCCAGAACAGAGACGAAGCCGACGCACTGGATGCCGAGCAGCTTTCCACCGCCTCCGTAGAACAATCCGACGAGCGTGTTGCCGCTTTTGTCGACGATCGAATAACCCGGCGTCGTACCCGTGGCAAACAAGCCGATGGCCACCGTGCCCCAGATGCCGTTTATACAGTGGACCGCGACCGCTCCGACGGGATCGTCGACATGCAGTACATAGTCGAGGAACCAGATGCCGAATGCCACGAGCAGCCCGGCCACACCGCCGATAACGATCGCGCCCGTGGCACTGACCGCGTCGCAGCCCGCCGTGATGGCCACCAGTCCGCCTAGCGCCGCGTTTAGGCACATCGAGACATCGGGCTTCTTGTATTTGATCCAGGTAAAGATCATACAGACCACGGCTGCCACCGCCGGCGCGATGGTCGTCGTCAGGAAGATCGAACCCATCTGCTCCACGCTCGTCGCGGCCGCGCCGTTAAAGCCATACCAGCCGAACCACAGAATGAAAACGCCGAGAGCGCCGATCGCCAGGTTGTGTCCCGGGATCGCGTGGACCTTGGTCACCTTTCCCTTCTCGTCTTTTGTGAACTTTCCGATCCGCGGCCCCAACATCGCCGCCGCGATCAGCGCGCACAAGCCGCCGACCATATGGATCGCACAGGAACCGGCAAAATCGTGGAAGCCGAGCTGGGAAAGCCAGCCGCCGCCCCAGATCCAATGCGCCTCAATCGGGTAGATGAGTCCCGAGAGGATCGCGGAGTATATGACGTAAGACAGGAATTTTGTCCGCTCCGCCACGGCTCCGGAGACGATCGTCGCGGTCGTCGCGCAGAAGACCAGGTTAAACACGAAGTCCGAGAAGCTGAAGTTCGCGTAAGAAGTGAAGATGTCAAATCCCGGCTGCCCGATCATTCCGATCAGGTCCTCGCCCATCAGGAGCGAAAAGCCGATCACGATGAAGACGATGGTCCCGATACTGAAGTCCATCAGATTCTTCATCAGGATGTTGCCGGTGTTCTTCGCCCGGGTGAAGCCTGCCTCCACCATCGCGAAACCGGCCTGCATCCAGAAGACCAGCGCCGCGCCGATCAGGAACCAGACGCCAAACAGGTTGTCGTTAAAAAGACTGAAGATTTGCTGTGTCATGTGTTTGCCCTCCCTTTAAATAGTAACAAAAAAAGGCGTGCCGTCTGCGAAAGCAGACTACACGCCTTTGTGTAGATAAATATATCATAAACAAAGAAAAAGGCACCGGAAGATAAACTTCGCAGCGCCCTTGCCTTTGATAGTGGTATCTTAGGGGAAAATGTATCAAAAGTCAACTACATTTCTTAATTTTTTCTAAATTCGGCAATTTGGCGGATTTATGCGGGTTTGCGCATGGTTTTTGTGCACATTTGCCAATAAAAGCGCCCTCGATAGACGGGCAACGGGCATGCTTACATGTCCGGATGACCGGATATCAGAGGGCCAAACCGACATGAGCAAGTAGGCCGATAGGCCGGATTGCGAATGCCGGGGGCGGTTGCGAGAGTGCGAAGCACGAAGCAATCGGCTTTTATAAGATTAGTGGTGGAACAGCCGGATTCCGGTAAAACACATCGCCATTCCGTACTTATCGCAGGTGGCGATAACGTGGTCATCGCGGATCGAACCGCCCGGCTCGGCCACATATTTTACACCGCTCTTGTGCGCGCGCTCGATGTTGTCCCCGAACGGGAAGAACGCGTCGGAACCCAGCGCCACATCCGTGTTGCCGGCGAGCCATGCCCGCTTCTCTTCCGCCGTGAAAACCGATGGCTTCTCCGTAAACACATTCTCCCATGCGCCGTCCGCGAGCACATCCATGTACTCGTCGCCGATGTAGAGGTCGATGGCGTTGTCACGGTCCGCGCGCTTGATTCCCTCTTTGAAGGGGAGCCGCAGCACTTGCGGCGCCTGGCGCAGATACCAGTTGTCCGCCTTTTGTCCGGCAAGCCTGGTACAGTGAATGCGGGACTGCTGCCCCGCCCCGATGCCGATGGCCTGCCCGCCTTTCGCGTAACAGACAGAGTTCGATTGTGTATACTTGAGCGTGATCAGCGCGAGGATCAGATCAATCTGCGCGGAATCCGGGACCTCTTTGTTTTGTGTCACGACATTGGACAGCAGCGCCCGGTCGATCACGAGCTCATTCCTGCCCTGCTCAAACGTGACGCCGAACACCTGCTTGTGCTCGATCGGATCCGGGACATAGTCCGGATCGACCTGAATGACATTGTAATTGCCGCCCTTCTTCGCGGAGAGGATCGCAAGCGCTTCCTCCGTATAGCCCGGCGCCAGGATGCCGTCGGAAACCTCGGGTTTGATCAGCATCGCCGTATCCCGGTCACATTCATCGGACAGGGAGATGAAATCGCCGAAGGAGGACATCCGGTCCGCGCCGCGCGCCCGCGCGTAGGCACAGGCAAGCGGAGACATTCCAACCATCTCCCCACTCACCCAGTAGATCTGCCGCTCGATCTCCGATAACGGAAGTCCCACCGCCGCGCCCGCCGGAGAGACATGCTTAAAGGATGTTGCCGCCGGAAGACCGGTGGCTGCGCGCAGTTCACGCACGAGCTGCCAGCCGTTTAAACCGTCCAGCAGGTTGATGTAGCCCGGTTTGCCATTTAAGACCGTGATCGGCAGCTCGCCGCCATTCTCCATGTAGACACGGGACGGCTTCTGATTCGGGTTGCATCCATACTTCAATTCCAATTCTTTCATATACTACCTCAAAACACTACTCATTTTTATTTACAACGCGTGTCACGTACTTTCCGTCAAAAAGGCTGATGTAGCGCACAAACAGTGACACTTTATTCTCTTCGTTTAAGTTTTTCCACAACAGATCCGTGTATGCCTCGATCCCGTCCAACACATCCACGCGCTCCGGCTCGCCCTCGAAACTCGGCAGCGGGTCACCGTCGCCCAGATACGTATGCAGGAAATGCCCCTCGCCGGAAACCGGATTATGATAGGCGAACAAGAAACGATCGCATGCCTCCGGGTCGCCGTCACTTGTCTTGATGATGGAGAGCGCGTAGTTTAATGTTCCGTTCTCCAGGTGAACAACGCCGGAGATGCGCGGCGTATAGTTCGGCGCGTCCGGCTCGAACACGCGCGTGCGCAGGGACTGCTCGAATGTCATCTGCCTGTCCATCCGCTCGTAGATCGTGTCTGTCTGGTCTCCGTTTGAGACGATCGTCTTGTTGCCCAACACGCGCACCGGCGCATAGATGACCAGGCTCGGATCTTTCATCTTCTCCGGCTCAAAGGCCTCCGTGCGGATGCCTTCCCCGTCCTTCACAAAGACACGGTTCCGGCTGTTGGCGCTGCGCCCCATGATAAAGTAGGCGATGACTGCCTTCGTGCCGTCCGGGGTCTTGCCGAGGATAATGCCGCGGCCGGGATAGGAGTTGCTGGAAAGTAAGTCAGCGATAGATTCTTTTTTCATAAGCATGTTCCTCCCTTCACTTTGCTCCAAGCGCTTATGCGTTCAGTTTTTAAATGAATGTACCGGCGCGGGAATCCGCCCGCCCCGATTGACAAAATTCTCACAGGAGTAAGGATTGACCGGCAGGATGGGCGCGTGTCCCAAAAGGCCTCCGAATTCGGCTGTCTCGCCGACCCCTTTCCCGATCACCGGGATCAGGCGCACGGCGGTCGTCTTCTGGTTGACCATGCCGATGGCCATCTCGTCCGCGATGATTCCGGAAAGCGTACTGGCCGGCGTGTCGCCGGGGATGGCGACCATGTCCAGCCCCACGGAGCAGACACAGGTCATCGCCTCCAGTTTTTCCAGCGTCAGAGCATGGGCCGCTGCCGCGTCGATCATGCCCTGGTCCTCACTCACCGGAATGAACGCGCCGCTTAAGCCGCCCACATACGAGGAAGCCATGATGCCGCCTTTTTTTACCTGGTCGTTTAACAGCGCAAGCGCCGCCGTCGTGCCGGGCGCTCCCGCGTACTCCACCCCGATCTCCGTTAAAATGTCTGCCACACTGTCCCCGATCGCGGGGGTGGGCGCCAGAGACAGATCGATGATGCCGTACGGCACACCGAGCAGTTCGGATGCCTCTTTTGCCACCAGCTGACCTACACGGGTGATCTTGAACGCCGTCTTTTTGATCGTCTCGCAGAGCACCTCAAAGTTTTCGCCCCGCGCCTCCCCGATCGCGCGCTTTACGACGCCTGGGCCGCTGACGCCTACGTTGATGGCGGCATCCGCTTCACTCACACCGTGAAACGCCCCCGCCATAAACGGATTGTCATCCGGCGCGTTGCAAAACACCACCAGTTTCGCGCAGCCGATGGAGTCCCGTTCTTTCGTGCGCTCCGCAGTCTCGCGCACGATGCTGCCCATCAACCGCACCGCGTCCATGTTGATCCCCGTCTTTGTGGATCCCACGTTGACGGACGCGCAGACGCGCTCGGTTCCGGCCAGCGCCTGCGGAATCGAGAGGATCAGCTGCTCCTCCCCCTCTGTCATCCCCTTGGAGACGAGCGCGGAGTATCCGCCGATAAAGTTCACATCGACCGCTTTGGCCGCCGCGTCGAGTGTCTTTGCGATCGCGCAAAAATCCTCCGGTGTCCGGCAGGCCGACGCGCCGACAAGCGCGATGGGCGTGACGGAGATCCGCTTGTTCACGATCGGAATGCCATACTTTTTCTCAATCTCCTGCCCGGCGGGCACAAGGTCGCGCGCCACGGTCGTGATCTTGTCATAGATATTCTGACACAGCGTGTCCAGATCCGCGTCGACGCAGTCCAGCAGGCTGATGCCCAGCGTGATCGTGCGGACATCCAGATTCATCTGGCTGATCATGCGGTTTGTTTCGTTGACTTCATAGATGTTGATCATAAAACCTCCGGAGACTAGATACGATGCATCATTTCGAAAATCTCTTCCTTCTGGCAAGTGATAACGACCCCGATCTCCTCTCCGATCGTGTTCATCGCCGCCGCGCACTCGTCAAACGGGACTTCGGATCCGCCGAGATCCGCAACCATCATCATGTTGAAATAGTCCTGCACGATCGTCTGGCTGATGTCCAGCACATTGATGCCGTGTTCCGCCAGATAGACGCAGATCCGCGCGATGATGCCCACCGTGTCTTTTCCCACTACCGTGATAACGATTTTATCTGTTCCTTTTTCCATGTTCCCTCCTAAAACGTGATCAACTCCGATTGTACGTCCCGCGCGGCCACATCGATGGGAAAATCCGACCCCTTGTAGGGGTTGTCTCCCATGGAAATCTCCATCCGCACGCTCTCACAGGCCAGCTCCGGATAGTTGTTCTCCGCGCTCAAATGCCCCAGGATCACGCGCTGAAAACCGTCGTGCAGCACCTGCCCCAGCAACTGTCCGGAGAGTTCATTGGACAGATGCCCCTTCTCTCCGAGGATCCGCTGTTTTAAAAAATAGGGATAACGCCCGACCAGGAGCATGTTGACGTCGTGGTTCGCCTCCAGCAGCAACACATCCAGCCCCTGCAGCATCTCCACCGTGTGGGCGTCATAGATGCCGAGATCCGTGATCACGGCCATGGATTTTTTCCCGTTCCGCATAATGTAGGCCACGGGGTCCGCCGCGTCGTGCGAAGTGGAGATAGGCAGGACTGTCATATCCCCGATCACAAACGGAGATTCCGGCAGAATCTCACGGAACAGGGAGCGGTCAATGTCGCCCAGCGAGGCATTCCTGTAAATTTCCTCGATCGTCCCGCTTGTGGCGTACATCGGCAGCCCGAATTTGCGCGCGAGAACGCCAAGCCCTTTGATGTGGTCCGCGTGCTCGTGCGTGATCAGGATGCCGTCCAGTTCCGAAATATTGAGGCCGATTTCCTGTAAACCGGCCTCAATACGTTTTCCGCTGATCCCGACATCCAGCAGGATATGACAGTGATCCGATCCCGCGTAGATGCAGTTTCCGCTGCTGCCGCTGGCAATGCTGCACAGCTCCATTTTATTCCTCCGTCCGTAAAACACCGACACTTACGCGTCTGCGGTTTTCCTTATCTCCTCCGTAGGCTCGATGTATAACTGCTCAAGCAGACGATCCGCCTTAACAAACAGTTCTTCGGGCGTCCCGCTGTTTTCAAGCACATACGTCGCCTCATACAGATATTCATCTACGGTAGGCTGGCTGGCGATAATGGCATCGATGCGTTCATCCGAATAGCCGCGGCTTTTCTTCAGACGCTCCCTGCGGATTTCCTCCGGTGTATCCAGATACCACAGCCTGTAATTAAACGGCCAGTAGTCCATAAAAATGGGAAACGGCGTTTCAAACACAAGAAGATCCAGTTTTTCATCTATAAACTCCCTGGTCGCGACTGCCCGGGCATACGCCTTGACCGCCGGGTGGATATGCGCGTTCAGCGCGTGCCGCTGCACCTCATTGGAGAACAGGGCATCCGCCATCTTGGCGCGGTCCAGGCTTCCATCCTCTTTCCAGACATCGAACGGGCCAAACAGGGCTCTTGTCTTTTCGTAACAGGTGCCGCCCGGCGACATCATCTCGTGCGCGATCTCATCCGCCGACAGGATCCGGCTGTTAAAATTCAGTCCCAAATATTGCGCGAGTTCCGTTTTCCCGGAGCCGACGCCTCCGGTGATTCCAATAAAACGCATTTTGTAAACTCCTTTCAAGAAAAAAAATTACGTTGTTTCCTCGTATATTGTTATTGTATAGCAAAACACCCGGCGGGTCAATGCGCTTCCAACCAGTTTTCGCCCATTCCGATATCGACTTCGAGATCGACCGACAGTTCCGCCGCGTGACGCATCTCCTCCCCGATGATCTTTTTTGCCTGTTCTGCCTCGTCTTTCGCGACCTCCACAAGCAGTTCGTCGTGCACCTGCAGGATCAGCTTTGCGCGAAGCCCTTCCGCCGCCAGACGATGCGTGACGCGGTTCATGGCGATCTTGATGATGTCGGCCGCCGTTCCCTGGATCGGCGAGTTCATCGCGATCCGCTCGCCGAACTGGCGCTGCATGTAGTTGCTCGAGGAAAGCTCCGGCACGGGCCGCCTGCGCCCAAAGAGAGTCACGGCATATCCCTTTTCTTTTGCCTCGCTCACCGCCCGGTCCAGAAACACACGGATGCCCGGGAACGATTCAAAATAGTGGTTGATATATTCCTCCGCCTCCTTGCGGGAAATGCTTAAGTCCCGGCTTAAACCAAACGAACTGATGCCGTAGACAATGCCGAAGTTGACGGCCTTGGCGTTGCGCCGCTGCAAGGGCGTCACATCCTCCGGCGCCACATGAAACACCTGCGATGCCGTGATCCGATGGATGTCCTCGGCATGCCGGTATGCCGCGATCAGGTTCGGGTCCTCGGACATGTGCGCCAGAATGCGCAGTTCGATCTGAGAGTAATCCGCGTCGAGAAACACGAACCCGTCCTTCGGGATAAAGACCTTTCGAAACAGCCGCCCCATCTCCATCCGGATGGGGATGTTCTGCAGGTTGGGGTCCGTACTGCTAAGGCGTCCCGTTGCCGTCACCGTCTGATTGAACGTTGTGTGGATCCGGCCGTCCGGCCCGATGCAGGAGACGAGACCGTCCGCGTAGGTGGACTTCAGTTTCGCGAGCTGACGGTACTCCAGGATATCCGCAACAATCGGATAGTCCGGCGCCAGGCGCTCCAGGACATCGGCCGCCGTGGAGTAGCCGGTCTTTGTCTTTTTCCCGTTCGGCATCTGCAGCTTCTCAAACAGGATGGCGCCCAGCTGCTTCGGGGAGTTGATGTTAAACTCTTCGCCCGCCTGTTCGTAAATGCTCTGTTCCAACTCCGTGACGCGCGCGCCGAGCTGTTCCCCGTATTCGCGGAGCGCCTCCCCGTCCACGCAGACCCCTTCCTTTTCCATGGAGTCCAATACATAGACAAGCGGCATCTCGATCTCCTGATAGAGCTTTTCCATTCCGGTCTCCCGCAGCCGCTCCAAAAGCGGTTTCGCCGCGAGGAGGGCCGTGTAAGCCATGTAACAGGCGAGCTGTGCCACTTTCTCCGGCTCTTTTTGCGCCGCCTGCGACAGCTTCCCCTTTCCGATCAGGTCAGTCTTTGCCGGGAGCATTTCTCCGAGAACCTCATTCGCGAGATCGTCGTAGGAATATTCATTTTTCAGAGGGTTTATGAGATACGCTGCCAGACCGGTATCAAATCCCTTCCCGTCCGGGATCGACACATGCTTTAAGAGTGCCTTGACATCCGGCGCGATTACGGTTTCGCAGGAGTCGCAGAAACGCTGCACGCGTTCTTCCAGTGACGGACGCGAAAGCGCGGTCTCGCAGGGGAGCCAGGCGACGCGATCCTCTCCCAACGCCACGGCCGCGCCGAAGAGCTCTTCCTCCTCCGTGAGAAAAACCACCGCCGCGCGCGACGCGCCCGCTTCGCTCAGGAACTTGTCCTGTCCGCCCGCGTCCGCGAGCGTCACGAACTGTTCGCCGACGGCACTGGCGGTCCGGTTCGCGTCGTCAAAACGCGCGAGCATGTTTTTAAATTCCAGCCGCCGAAACAGCGCGTACGCCTCCGGTGTAAAGAAATCCCCTACCGCGGCAGCCTCCATGTCGCACGCGATCGGCGCGTCCGTGTCGATGGTCGCGAGTTCCTTGCTCATCTGTGCCATGTCGTAGTGCTCCGCCAGCGCTTTCTGCGCTTTGGGCGGTGTGATCTCGTCGATATGGTCGTGCGCGTTTTCGATGCTTTTGTATTTTGTGATGATCGCGGTAGCACCCTTCTCGCCGATGCCGGGTACGCCGGGGATATTATCCGAGCTGTCCCCCATCAGCGCCTTCACATCGATAAATTCTTTCGGCGTTACCTGATAGCGTTCCTCCACATCCTTCGCGTAATAATCCTCGATCTCCGTGCCGCCCCGCCCGGTCTTCGGGATCCGTACCTCCGCCTTGTCGGTGGCCAGTTGAAGCAGGTCACGGTCACCGGACAAAATGGTGACATCAAGGCCCTGCTCCTCCGCCCGGCGGCTGAGCGTCCCCAAAATATCATCCGCCTCGTATCCCGGCTGTTCTACGGTCTCGATCCCCATGGCATGCAGAACATCTTTCATCACCGGCACCTGCTCGCGCAGTTCCTGCGCCATCGGCTTGCGGTTGCCCTTGTACGCAGGGTACCTCTCATGCCGGAATGTGGGCTCGTTGCGGTCAAATGCCACCGCGAGATAGTCCGGATGCTCTTCGTCCAGGATCTTAAACAAAATGTTTAAGAATCCGTAGACCGCGTTCGTGTGAAGCCCCTCGGAGTTTGTGAGGTCGGGGATGCCGTAAAACGCGCGATTCAGAATGCTGTGTCCGTCGATGAGGAGTATTTTTGCCATAATTTTCTCTTTCTGTGTGCTCGGAAAAATGTACCCGTGCTCGCTAATATGAGCGATAAGCGGCGAGAATGCGGAGCCGGACAGAGGTGTTGCCTGCTTGCAGGCATAAAGCTCTGAACGGATTCGCATTTGAGTGCAACGGACACCGAAAAAATACAAAGTATTTTTGAGGTGTCTCGCCGCTTCGCATCGGGTCATTTCTTCCTCGCACACGCTAAAGTTTTTCTATATTTCTTCCGTATACTTGACAAGCCAAGTTCGCTCCTCTTCCGTGAGGTGTGGCGCGACCAACTCGTAAACTGTCTTATGGTAGTCGTTAAGCCAAGTCTTTTCCTGCGCGCTCATCAGCGACGGCTCGATGCCGTCCAGGTCGATCGGGCAGTAGGTGATCGTCTCAAAGCGCAGGAACTGGCCGTATTCGTTTTTTTCGTCCTCGACACACAGCAGTTCATTCTCGATCCGGATGCCATACTGCCCTTCCAGATACACGCCCGGCTCGTCCGTCGTGATCATGCCCGGCTCGAGTGTGCCGCGTTCCCGCTGCTTTGACGCCGCCTGCCAGCGGAATCCGTTCGGTCCTTCATGAACGCTTAAGAGATGTCCCACGCCATGGCCGGTCCCGCAGCGGTAGTCGATCCCCAGCTCCCAGAGCGGCTCCCGGGCCAGGATGTCCAGATTGGTCCCATCGCAGCCGGAGAGAAACCGCGCGTTCGCGAGCGCGAGCATGCTGCGCGCGACCGTCGTAAAGTGCCGGCGCATCTCCTCCGTGACCGGTCCGAGGACAAAGGTCCGCGTGATATCCGTCGTTCCTTCCAGATAATGGCCGCCGGAATCCACGAGGAGGAACCCCTCCGGCCCGATCCGCGCCGCGCTCTCCTTTTCTGCCGCGTAGTGCATCATCGCCGCGTTCGGCCCGTAAGCGCAGATCGTGTCAAAGCTGAGATCCAGAAAGTGCTCCGTCTGCTCCCGCGTCTCGTCCACACGGCAGCCAACGGTATATTCATCCAGCTGGATCTGCCCCACGCTCGTCTTCAGCCAGTACATGAACTTTGTCATGGCGATACCGTCCCGCAGGTGGGCGATCCGCGTATTGCAAAGCTCCGTCTCGTTTTTGACCGCCCGCATGCGCGCGGACGGATTTGCTTTATCGATGATCCGCATGTTCTCCGGCAGAGACGCCGTGACGCGGCTGTTGACTTCTTCGCGGTCCAGCAGTATCGCCTGCGTTTTCACAGGGCCGGGTGACGCAGCATCCTCTGCAGGGTTCGCCGATGCGATGTCCTCCGAAAGCTTCGCTGACGCGGCGTCCTCCGAACACTTCGCTGACGCGGCGTCCGCCGAAAGCTTCGCCAGCGTTTCATAGACCGCGTCGTAGTCCGCGATCCGCACCCCGCACGCGTCAAGATACGCTCTCACCTCTTCCGGCACGGCCGCGGGCTGCACGAACAGGGTCACCTCATCCTTTCCGATTACAAGATAGGACAAAAACACCGGGCAGTGCGCGATGTCGTCCGCGCGCAGGTTCAGGATCCAGGCGATATCGCAAAGGTTTGAGACAGCGTGCCACTGCGCGCCTTCTTTTTCCATCCGTTCCCGGACACAGGCCAATTTTGATGCCGCGGACTCTCCGCTGTACGCCTCTTCCAGAATCCACAGCGGCGTGCATGCCATCGGCGGGCGTTCCGCCCAGAGCGCGCCCACGAGGTCTTCCTCCGTGTGCAGGCTGCCACCCTTCTTTTCGACGATCGCGCGGTACTCCTCTGCCTGACATGCCGTGACAACACGCCCGTCAAAGCCGATCACGCCGCCTTCCGGCAGTGCCTTTTCCACATACTCCCGCACCGTGGGGACATTCTCCATCCCCATCCGGTAAAGTTCGAACCCGGAGCCGGAAAGTTCCCGCTCCGCCTGGATAAAGTAACGGCCGTCCGTCCAAAGACCCGCTTCGTCTGCCGTCACCACCGCGGTGCCCGCCGAGCCGGTAAAGCCGGTTAAAAACTCCCGCGCTTTAAAGTGGTCGCCGACGTATTCCGAGTTGTGAAAATCCGCGGTCGGAACCAGATAGATATCGATTCCGCTTTTTTTCATCTCTGCGTGCAACGCCGTTAGTCTAAGGTTTTCCACCTTTCGGTCCCCCTCTAGATCCTCTGCTTATACTCCCGCTCCGCCTCTCGCTTCATATCCTTCTTTGCGATCTCCCGCCGCTTGTCATAGAGCTTTTTGCCGCGCGCTAAGCCAATCTCCACCTTGATAAGGTTTCCCTTCAGATACACGCGCAGCGGCACGATCGTATAGCCCCTCTCCTTGACCTTTCCGACGAGATGCCGGATCTCATACTTATGCAGGAGCAGGCGTTTCGGCCGCAGCGGGTCCCGGTTAAAGATATTCCCCTTCTCGTAGGGGCTGATGTGCATCCCGTAGGCGATGACCTCTTCATTCTTGATCTGAATATAGGCCTCCTTGATGCTCACTTTTCCCATGCGGACAGATTTCACCTCCGTGCCGTGGAGTTCGATCCCCGCCTCGTATGTCTCATCAATAAAATAATCGTGATATGCCTTTTTATTGTTCGCGATCACGCGAATGCTGTCTTTGCCCATATCCACTCGCCTCTGTGAACGTACACTCCCGGAACGCCGGGCTGACCGTCCTCCCTCATCATAGCAAAAAGAAAAGCTGTCGTAAATACGACAGCCTCCTATTTCTTTCTATCAGGATCAATTGAACGTTCCAATGCTCATCGCCGCGGCTCCGGCCAAAAAGATGATCAGCAAAATCCGCGTGGCTTTTACCGTCACGCCCTCCGCGGAACGCCCTTTGTTCTGGGTCCAGTAACTGTCCAGCGTGCTGCCGGAGAGCGAACCGAGCCCATAACTCGTGCCTTCCTGCATCAGGACCAGGATCAACATCACGACGCTCATGATCATAAATAAGATTTTGAAGATCGTCATTACCATCGTATCGTACCTCCGATAAAGTGCCCGGGTGCGCGTTTCACATCCGTCACTGCGAAAAATTCTACCACAGCCCGCGGCAAAATGCAAGGATTTTTTCCTGTTAATCAAAGTCGAAATGATCAAATCTTTGGTTCCTGGCGCGGTATTTTACCCGCACCAGTTCATTCATGGCGAGCACATCCTCCTCCGACCCGGTAAACTGGCACCGGATACAGTAGTACTCTTCCCTGTCCCTGTCGTAAAACATATCCATGTCCAGATCCCGCATAAAGCACATCGGACACCGGTAATTCAATCTGCCCTTTCCAGCCTGAGCCATGTCGCAAAGACCTCCTTATTCGAAATTTTCTTTCTGTATCCGAGCGTAAACATCGGAGAGAACGCGTAGCCTTCCTTGATATATCCCTCCGCGGACGGATCGGATGCCGTAAGGGACACACGCGTCCCGATCGCCGGGATCACGGCGCTTACCGCGTCTGCCCCGGCAAGGGAAGCCTCCCTGCAGCGGTACGCGTAGTCGATCCGCTGTTCTTCCGCGCCCTCACACCGCAGCACGATCCCGGTCATATCCTCCGGATACTCGGTTGTGCCGTAGCAGGCCACCATGTACTCATTTAACACGACTTCCGCGTCCGGATCGCTCATCGAAAGGATCTCCCGCCCGATCTTTACCGCGGAAGAGCCCTCCTCAAAATATTCCTTCGTCTGCAGCGTGACGGACAGACCGGCAAACTCGACAGTCACCGGATCGAGCGTCAGGATGCGGGTGTTTCCCTCCCGGGAAAAATGTGCCTTTGTCCGGCACAGCGCCAGATCGACCTCCTCCTCCCCGTAAGAAATCCTGGCGCTTCGAAGCGTCCCCTCCCCGGCGTAATGGGTAAAATAGCCCGCGCGGTACTTCTCCTGAATAAGGAACGGATAGGACGCGTCCGCGACATGCGGCGTGCCGATGCCGACCGGCCGTCGAAGCTTTGCCGCGTAAGGCCGCAGGTCCACGATCGCGCCGCCCTCATCCATGTTCACGCACACGCGCATATACGGGTCCGTATACCAGAACAGCTGCTTGTCGGAACCGTAGAGGATGTCGCGCCACAGCGCGCACTCCGGTTCGGTGTAGGTCTTTTTCTCCCGGTAGTAGTTGGCAAACTCACTCATCGTCATGTCGATGAGGCTTCCCTCCTCCTTCAGCTTCGCGTAATACTTACAGCCGTCCGTATAGGACTTGACAAGCAGTTCATACGGCGCCTCCCAGCGCCCCATCTTGTTCATCCAGCCGGGCCCGACGAACATCATATTGTAAGCATAGCCGTTGTTGTACTTCGCGAGGCCGCGATACTGGTCGATCAGGTTGTAAAGGTAGGGATATTCCCACGTCTTCGTGTCGTAGATCATGCCGCGCAGGATATTCTGCGGATGCGTGCCGAAGTTCGATCCGTTGCCGTCGTAACAGGCGAGCAGGTCGCGGGAGAGATGCGGGATCGCGACGATGCCGGCATCCTCGGACGCGTCCGCCGCCGGCGCGTGCGTGTTCTGTTTCGAGGGAATCCACGGCGCCCACGGGCCGCCGTCAAAGAACGTATACCACGAGTTGTTGCACGTGTGATAGGCTTTCGGGCCCTCCTCCCAGCATGTCGCGATGGCGCATTTGACCATCGGATAGCGCTCCTTGATGTAGTTCGTCAGGTCCGCGTCCATGTAATAGGAGCCCGTCGACTCGGGATAGTGCCCGAAGCGGTCGTAAAAGAGCGCGAAGATGTCATCGACGATCGCTCTTTTATCTTCCATAGAAAACATCCAGATGCAGAAATCCTTCGTGTGATACTTCGCGCGAAACTCCTCACACGGCAGGCCGAGGAGCGAGAGCGCGATCTCGTCGCCGTAGGCCTCGTGGTCATGTTTCGCGAGCGCGACCGCCTCCTCGTTAAAAAGCGACCCGTAAGTCATATGGATCGTCACTTTCAATCCGTTCTCGTGCGCGATCCGCTGCTGCTCCTTGAAAATAGCAAGGAATTCGGCCGGAAGCCCCTCTGCCTGGGGGTTCTTCTCTTTTTCCTGCCCGGCCACCGTCGCGGAATACTCCGGGACCATCTCAGGGCGGTGGATAATGTTTAATACAAATTGATCCATGGTTACCTCCGTTTTACGACTTGTCGTCCCCTTGTATCATGATATATAAAAACTAATAGTAAAGTAAAGAAAAAATATACAAATCAACGGGGTGTGATTAAATGTGCGTATTTTGTGACGGAAAATGCCTACCGCGAATTTCACGTTTTTGTTATAATATTTCCAACATACATGTGCGGGAAAATACTCTCTGAAACGGGATCTTTTCCGCTTCGGCGCAACCAGTTGATTCCATAATTTTTCAAATAGGAGGACACGACATGAAAAAGAAAATAATTTCTATCGTGCTCGTTGGTGCGTTGGTCGCATCGATGGGCGCGCTGGCAGGCTGTAACAACTCTTCCGAAAGCGCTTCCGAGAGTGACTCCGGAAGCGAAGAGACAACAGCCTCCTCTGAGAGCAATGGCCACACGCTTACCGTGTATGCCTGGGATCCGTCTTTCAATATCCCGGCTCTGGAAGCGGCCGAACTGGACTACCAGACCAACGTGGATCCGGATTTCAAACTGAACATCGTGGAGCAGTCCGGCTCCGGTGACATCGAGACATTGATCACGAACGTCGCCTCCACCGGTGAGAAAGCATACGATCAGCTGCCGGATATCGTCCTGTTCCAGGATCACTACTTCCAGCAGTACTACAAAAACTATCCGGATGTCTGGGTCTCTCTGGAAGGGGCAGACATCGACTGGGACAACTTCTCCCAGGAGAAACTTTCCTATGGGTTGGTTGACGGCGTACACTACGGCGCGCCGGTTGACAGTGGCACCTGCATAGCGGCCTACCGTGTCGACCTGCTCGGGGAAGCGGACTACACCATCGACGATCTGACCGGCTGCAGCTGGGATGAGTTCATCGAGATCGGCGAAAAGGTCTACGACGCGACCGGAAAATATCTGCTGTGCATGGACGGCGACGGCAACGATCTGCCCTATATGATGCTGCAGGCGGAAGGCGTTTCCCAGTTTAAGGACGGCGAGCCCTACATCACGGAAAACCAGACTCTGATCGAAGTGGTCAACCTGATCGTTGAGATGGCGCAGAAGAACGTACTCCTCCTGTCCAACAGCTGGGATGACTACATCAACACCGCGATCCAGGGCGATCAGGTATCCGGCATCATCAACGGCAACTGGATCATCCCGACGATCGAAGCGGTGCCCGAGAACGAGGGCAAATGGGAGATCACCTCCATGCCGACGATCGGCGGCGAGGAAGGCTATGCCGCCAACGGCGGCTGCGCGCTTTATATCACAGCGGGCTGCACGGACGTAGACCTTGCGAATGACTTCCTGGCCTACACCTTCGGCGGCGGCTCCTACGAAGCCACCGGCGAATCCATCACATACGACGGCGCGTTGGAGAACGGCGGCGTGGTAACGACCTACACCCCGGCAGGCGACTCTGAAGTTTACAACGAAGGCATTCCTTACTTCAACGACACCCCGATCTACAAGCAGATCTCGGAGATGACCGCGAAGGTGCCGATCGTGGAGCAGAGCGATGCCCATTACAGCTGCCGTACCCATCTCGCCGCGGCGATCGTGAACATCATCAACGGCGCTGACGAGATGGAGGAACTGGAGCAGGCGGAAGCACAGCTTCGTTTTGAGATGGGCCTTGATTGATAAAAAGGAGGTTTTGATTTGAAGGAAAAAAAGAACGGCCTCGGCCTCCTCGCCAAACAATCGGTCTCCGGCTGGGTCTGGCTGATTCCGGGAGCCGCGCTGATCGGCATTATGGCATTTTACCCGATGGTGCGCGCGTTCATCATGTCACTGCATACCGGTTCTTCCGCCGCAATGACTTGGAACCAACCGATATTCAACAACTATGTCCGTATGTTCCAGGACACGTTATTTGTCCGTTCCATCGGCAATACGTTCCTCTATCTGGCCATTCAGGTCCCGGTCATGCTGATCCTGGCGATCTTTCTGGCACAGCTTTTAAACAACAAAGATCTGAGGTTCAAGGGCCTGTTCCGCACCTGCGTGTTCCTGCCCTGCGCGACATCTCTTGTATCGTACGCGTTGATCTTCAAATCTCTGTTCGCGACGGAGGGCCTGATCAACGATGTGTTGATCAAGCTACACCTAATCGACACGGGCATCAACTTTCTGGGCCAGCCGGGGACGGCCAAAATGGTCATCATTCTGGCGCTGCTGTGGAGGTGGACCGGCTACAATATGGTGTTCTTCCTTGCCGGTCTTCAAAATATCGAGTATTCGGTATACGAGGCAGCCAAGATGGATGGCGCCACCGGAAGGCAGACCTTCTTCCGGATCACGGTTCCGCTCCTGCGGCCTACGATCGTCATGACGCTGATCATGTCCATCAACGGCACACTACAATTGTTCGATGAGTCCGTCAACCTAACAAACGGCGGGCCGGCGAACACGACGATCACGATGTCGCATTACATATACAACAATGCGTTTGGCACCGGCGTCGCGAACTTCGGTTACGCGACAGCCATGTCCTTCTTCGTGTTCGTCATTGTGGCAATCCTGGCCATAATTAATATGAGAGTAGGTGATACGCGTGACTGAAACAGAAATGGCAAAATACAAAAAGAACAAGTCCATGGTTCAGCGGCGCCTGATCCCTACTTACATTTTCCTGGCGATCATCGCGTTCGTTTCGGTGTTTCCGTTCTACTGGATGGTTTCGGCCGCCACGAACACATCGCTTAATGTGGCGCGGGGCAGGATCATTCCCGGAACAAACGCGATCGTCAATTTCCAGAATCTGATCCACTCTCAGAATCTGGGAGGCGCAATGGGGAACTCGTTCCTGTACGCGATCGTGCAGGTGTTACTGGCTCTGTTCGTCTGTTCCCTGGCAGGGTTCGGATTTGAGCTGTACCATGACAAGGCAAAGGATTTCGTGTTCACGATCCTGCTGCTCGCCATGATGGTGCCGCAGGTGGCCACGATGATCCCGCTGTTCCGTATGATGTCCACATTCGGATTCCTGAACTCGGTATGGGGCTTCATCCTGCCGTCCATATCAACGCCCTTCCTAATTATGTTTTTCCGGAACAACTCCCGAAGTTTTCCCGCGGAGACTCTGGAAGCGGCGCGGATCGACGGTTTGCGGGAGTTTGGCATTTTCATTCGCATGTATTTCCCGATGATGCGGTCCACGTATGCCGCGGCGGCGGTTATCACGTTCATGAATGCGTGGAACGCGTACCTGTGGCCGAAAGTCGTGTTGACACAGACCGATGCCCAGACCATGCCGATGCTGATCGCAAACCTGGCAAGCGGGTACACGATCGATTACGGCATGCTGATGATGGGCGTCCTGTTCTGCTCCATCCCGACGATGGTCGTCTTCTTCGTCCTGCAAAAGCAGTTCACGGAAGGTATGACGGGCGCAGTCAAGTAACCAAAACGTTTTTCAGGAGACAAAAAAAGAACTGCCGCGACGGCTGAGAATCCGAAACAGCCGCGCGGCAGTTTTTTTCTTTTCTGACGGAACGCTCTCTCCGCCCATCCGGCGCAGAGAATCCATGCCATTTTGCCGTTACCAGCCCTTCTCCACCATGATGTCGACATCGGCAAGGCGGCTCTCAAACTGTTCCGGCTGTTTTTTCCACTGATAAGGAGAATTCCCCGTCACCCGCTTAAAATTGCGGTTGAAAGTAGACGTGGTGGTAAACCCGACCCGCATCGCCACCTCCTCCATGGAGCTGCCAGATCGGAGGATCAGATCACAGGCACGCCAGATACGAAACCGGTTTAGGTACTCCATCGGCGTCATGCCGATATTCTCCTCAAAGAGGCGCCGGAAATGGGATTCGCTCATATAGCAGACCGCGGCGATTTCCGCGGCTTTCAAGGGCAGAAAATAGTTTTCCTGAATATAAACCAGCGCGGGGCGCACATGATCCAACCCGTTCTTTTGCCGAAAGCTGTTGCTTTCCAACGGGCTGGTATCCGCGGCTTCCGCCCGGGCCAGCTGCACAACGAGCAGGATGGCAAGCCCTGTAAGACATTCCCGCGACAGCACATCCCTCTTCTGTCTGGTCTCCTCGAGAAGCGCGTGTGTCACATCGGCTATTCCCGGCACTTCCGTCTCCTCTTTGAGAAAGGCCCGGCGATTGACCCGATCCAACAGTTTCTGCTGAAACAGCACATCATCCGGATACAGGTCCCGCAGCGCCTTTTGTATATCCACAAACAGGTATTCCCAGTAGCTTTTCGTCCCTTCCTCGCTGACGGTTCCGTGCGGGTAATTCTCCGGAATCACGGTGATCATGCCCGGATGGTAAGGGACCCGCTCCTCCTCCAGAAGCATATATCCCTCTCCCTCCAGACAGACACCGATCTCCAACAGGTTGTGGAAATGCAGGATGCCGTTCCGATATTCANNCCGCCATTCCTCTCCCTGGAGCGTAAACAGATACTCTCCTTTCAGGATCTCATAATAGCGAAGCTCCATTTTCCCTTTGATCTTCTTCAATTCAGATACACTTTCTGCGGATACCGGATCTTTAAAAAGTGGAGAAGCTCCTCATCCAGGTCCATCAGGAGTTTGATCTTCTCCCCCTCCCGATTAATGATCATCGTGTAGTACGGAATATCATCCTCGTAGGATGTGTAATCGTACTTTTTGATCTTAACGGTTCCGCCAATTTTTTTATACTTTGCGACTGCCTCATGATCCGGCGGCGCCACAACCTCCAGATCCTTGTAATACAGGGTCTGCGCGGTCTTGCGGCGTCTCCGCCCCCGGATCAGATCAACGGTAAAAAACTCATTGTCAAAGCTGTATTCGTACCCGGTGTTGATCAATGCCGTGTAAATAAAGTAAAGCGCCGCCAGCAGAATAGCCGGAAGCAGATACCCGCTTGTAAAGATGATTCCGAGGATCACAAAGATCACGGCAAGCACGATCATCAGGCGGGAGAGCAATTTGGAAAACGGCTTCGGTTTTCGATCTACGATCTTTATTATATTATATTCCATAAATCAACCTTCCGCATAGCCGTTCGGGTTGTCGCTCTGCCAGCGCCAGGAGTCCGCGCACATCTCCTCGATCCCGTATTGTGCTTCCCAGCCGAGCTCCTCTTTTGCCTTCGAGGGATCGCAGTAACATATCGCGATGTCGCCCGGCCGGCGCGGTTTGATCTCATAGGGGATCGCGTGTCCGCATGCCTTTTCGAAAGCGTGCACGACCTGCAGTACACTGTAGCCGTTTCCGGTGCCCAAATTGTAGACGGACACGCCGGAACCCGGCTTGATCTTTTCCAATGCCTTCACATGCCCGACCGCCAAATCCACAACATGAATGTAATCCCGTACCCCGGTTCCGTCCGGCGTGTCATAATCATCGCCAAATACCCCAAGACAGGGAAGCTTGCCGATCGCGACCTGCGCCACGTACGGGAGCAGATTGTTCGGGATCCCTTTCGGATCCTCTCCGATCTTTCCGCTCGGATGCGCGCCGATCGGATTGAAATAGCGAAGCAGCACAATGTTCCATTCTTCTTTTGACGTGTGAATGTCCGTTAAGATCTGCTCCTGCATGCTCTTTGACCAGCCGTACGGGTTCGTGCAGCTTCCCTTCGGACAGTTCTCCGTGATCGGGATCTCAGCCGGGTCTCCGTAAACCGTCGCCGAAGAGCTGAAAATGAGGTTCTTGCAGCGATGCTGCCGCATCACATCCGTCAACGTCAGTGTGCCGGTGAGATTGTTGTGATAGTATTCGATGGGCTTTATGACAGACTCGCCCACCGCTTTCAGTCCCGCGAAGTGGATCACGGCCTCAATGCCCTCGTTTTCCGCAAAGATCTGATGCAGGGACTCACGGTCCAACACATCGTTCTCGTAAAAGGTAAGGGATCTGCCCGTGATCTCCTGTACACGCGCAAGCGCCTTCTCGCTGGAGTTGTACAGGTTGTCCACCACGATGATATCGTGGCCCGCGTTTAAGAGTTCCACACAGGTATGGCTGCCGATGTAGCCGGCGCCGCCGGTGACCAATATCTTCATCAAAACCTCCTAAAATTTATACAACGTGTCGATAAATCGTTTGAATGCCTCCCGGCCTTCCGGTGTGCGTTTAAATACGCCCGCATCCTCCAGGACACGCACGAACTCTTTGCCGATCTCCTGTTCCAGGATCTCCGTCACATTCTCTTCCGTGAACGTATAGGCGTCTTTAAATCCGTCGTACCAGTCGGCATGCTTTTCCAGCATTTCATTCTCCCGCAGGTCGCCTCCCGCGAGGATCTGCCGCGCCATCTCCTCCATCTCGGTCTGCAGGCGCGGCGGCAGGACCGCGAGACCCATGACTTCGATCAGACCGATGTTCTCCTTTTTGATATGAAACAGTTCCGGGTGCGGGTGAAAGACGCCCAGCGGATACGCGTCTGTCGTGATGTTGTTGCGGAGCGCCAGATCCAGCTCAAAAAGCCCGTCCCGCATCCGCGCGATCGGCGTGATCGTGTTGTGCGGTTTTCCGTCCGTCTCCGAAAAGAGAAATGCCTCTTCATCCGTGTACCCGCGCCATTTGCCAAGAATATAGTCCGCCAGATCAACGACGCGCTCCGCGTCCGCGCCGCGGACCCGGATCACGGACAGCGGCCAGTGTACGATCCCCGACTCGACATCCTCAAAGCCCGGAACCGTGAAACTTTGCTCGTACTCCGCCCGCTCCATGGCGAATGTGTATCGGCCGCCCTGAAAATGATCATGGCTTAAGATCGAGCCTCCAACGATCGGGAGATCCGCATTGGATCCCATGAAATAGTGAGGAAACTGCCGGATAAAATCGAACAGTTTGCGAAATGTCTCCCGGTCGATCTTCATCGGGATGTGCTCGCTGTTGATCACGATGCAGTGCTCATTATAGTATGCGTAAGGGGAATACTGAAATCCCCACGGGCTGCCGCATATCGTGATCGGAACGATCCGAAGGTTTTGACGCGCCGGATGATCGGGGCGTCCCGCATACCCTTCGTTTTCCAGACACAACTGACACTTCGGATAACCGGAGGGTTTCGCGTCCTTCGCCGCCGCGATGGCCTTCGGATCCTTTTCCGGCTTGCTCAAATTGATCGTAATGTCAATCTCGCCGTACTCGGATGGTGTCTTCCACTTGTGATCCCGCGCGATCCGGTCGCGCCGGATGTAATTCGAATCCTGGCTGAGACGGAAATAGACATCCGTGGCCGTCTGCGGACTCACATCGTAGTTCTCCCAAAAAGCCCAGATCACATCGATCGGACGCGGAACGATGCAGTTCATGAGCTTCGTGTCAAACAGATCGCGCGAAGCGGTGCCGTTGTCCGCAAGCAAGCCGGTCTCAAACGCGTAGTCCAGCAGGTGATCCAGGATGTCGGGCAGTTGTGCGGGACCCACATCATCCTCTGCCGCGGCGGACTGCTCTCCTTCTCCCGAAGACGCGCCGGCACCTGTCGGCGCCTCATAGTCGTCCTTATGCAGGACCTCCAGAATCTGATTCGTGCTGTAGATCTTCTCTTCCTCCGGAATAAGGCCGGTGTCGATGCCGTACTGCACCAGTTTCGCGATGTAATAATCAATGTTCATAAATGTCTTTCTCCCTATGGTTTTTCGCTCTTTCTTACAACACTCTTCCGCCGTCCCCGATCGCAGCCGGATAGAAATCGGCGGCACAACCAATCTTTTTTACATAAGCCGACCCGACATTTTGAATAAACGCGTCGACGCAGTTCTCTTTTACAATGCTCACGGTGCTTCCTCCAAAGCCGGCCCCGGTCATACGGGAGCCAAGGACCCCCTCCTGTTCCCAGGCGGCTTCCACCAGCGCGTCGAGTTCCGCCCCGGTGACCTCATAGTCGTCGCGCAGCGAGATGTGCGATTCATTCATCAGCCTCCCGAACTCCCCGACATTCCCATGCCGCAGTACCTGCACCGCCTGGATCGTACGCTGGTTCTCATACACGGCATGTTTCGCGCGGCGCCGGCATGTCTCGCTTCGGATCAGATCTTTGTTCTCCTCAAACTCCTCATCGGTCAGTTCGCCGAGGGAGTGGATCGCGAGCCTTGTCTGCAGATCGCGCAGAGCCTCCTCACATTCCGCCCGGCGCTCGTTGTACTTGGAATCCGTCAAACTGTGCTTTTTGTTGCTGCAGGCGATGACGAGCTTCGCATCGGTAAGGCAGACCGGCGCGTAGGTATAAGATAAGTCGCTGCAGTCCAAAAAAATGGCGTGGTCTTTTTTGCCCATGGCGCTCGCGAATTGATCCATGATGCCGCAGTTGACCCCGTTAAAGCGGTTCTCGGCATACTGGCCGATGAGCGCGATCTCCTGCATGGTCACCCCGGTAAGTCCGTTTAAATCGCGTACCGCGACACCCGTTGCCACTTCGAGCGCGGCGGAGGAAGACAGCCCGGAACCGCCCGGAACATTGCCCCACACCAACAGGTCAAACCCTGTCTCGATCGGATGGCCTTTCTCGCCAAACGCCCAGACAACGCCGAGAGAATAATTCGCCCAGCCGGCCTCCCCGGCAAATACCAGCCGGTCGAGCGCCCCCTCAACGATCCCGCTCGCCTCAAAGTTTGCGGAATACAGGCGGATCCGTCGGTCATCACGTCTGCGAGCAACCGCATAGGTGCCAATCGTCAACGCGCACGGAAAGACATGCCCGCCGTTGTAGTCCGTGTGCTCTCCGATCAGGTTCACCCGGCCCGGCGCGAAACAGGTACGGATATCGCCGCCCGCGCCAAATACTTCCTCAAAAATCTCTTGTAAATTTTCCATCTTACTTTCTATACGTGAATCTCGGCCTTTAATCCGAGAAGGGCTTTATTTTCCGTAAGCACCGGTCTGACCGTTTCCTGCAGGAAGCGCTCCACCTGCGCCGGCGCGCAGCCGACATATTTCGCCGGATCCATGGACGCCTCGAGTTCTTTCCGCGTCAATCCAAAGGACCCATCTTCCGCGATCAGATCCAACAGGTTGTTTTCCAGGCCGCGTTCTTTTACATTCGCGCCGGCCTCCATCGAGAGCTGACGGATCCGCTCGTGCAGCTCCTGCCGGTCGCCTCCCTTTTTCACCGCGTCCATCAGGATGTTCTCCGTCGCCATAAACGGCAGTTCGCTCATCAGGTGTTTTTCGATGACTTTGTCATAGACCACGAGTCCCTCCGCCACATTGAGGCACAGTTCCAACACGCCGTCGACCGCCAGGAATCCTTCCGGAATCGACAGGCGCTTGTTCGCCGAGTCGTCCAGTGTCCGCTCAAACCATTGATTGGCCGACGTGACGGCCGGATTGAGCGCGTCGATCAGAATATAGCGGGACAGCGAGGCAATGCGTTCGGAGCGCATCGGGTTTCGCTTGTATGCCATGGCAGAGGAACCGATCTGGTTTTCCTCAAACGGCTCTTCCACTTCTTTTAAGTGCTGGAGCAGACGGATGTCGTTTGACATCTTGTGCGCGCTCGCGGCGATCCCGGCCACCACATTCATCACGCGGGTGTCCACTTTGCGTGAGTAAGTCTGGCCGGAAACCGGATAACAGGCGGAAAATCCCATCTTCGCGGCGATCAGCGGATCGAGCGCCGCGACTTTCTCCTCGTCCCCGTCAAAGAGTTCCAAAAAGCTCGCCTGCGTTCCCGTGGTCCCCTTGGAACCGAGCAGTCTCAACGAGCCGAGGACATAGTCCAGATCCTCCAGATCCATCAGGAAATCCTGCATCCAAAGCGTTGCCCGTTTTCCTACCGTCGTCGGCTGCGCCGGCTGGAAGTGCGTAAAGGCAAGCGTCGGAAGATCTTTATACTGTTCCGCGAAACGGGCCAGCCGGTCGAGGACATTTACGAGCTTCGTCCGAACGAGCAGCAAAGCCTCGGACATAAGAATGATGTCCGTGTTGTCGCCGACATAGCAGGATGTCGCGCCGAGATGGATGATGCCCTTTGCTGTCGGGCACTGCAGCCCGTAGGCATACACGTGGGACATCACATCGTGACGGACTTCCCGCTCGCGCTCCTCGGCCGCCTCATAGTTGATGTCTTCCGCGTGCGCGCGCAGCTCATCCAGCTGCTCCTCGCTAATGTCAAGCCCCAGCTCCTGCTCCGCCTCGGCGAGCGCGATCCACAGCTGCCGCCATGTGCGGAACTTCTTCTCGGGCGAGAAAATGTACTGCATCTCCTGACTCGCGTACCGCTCGGAGAGCGGGCTTTCATAACGGTCATTGGACATAAGTGTTATCTCCTTTACTGTTCGTAGTCACCTCTTATATCCTCCTCTGGAGGAGTCAGCGGGTATTTTCCGGTGAAGCATCCATTACAGATCGGCAGTCCGCCGGCCATCTCCTCGAGATGCTCGACCCCCAGATAGGCGAGCGTGTCGGCCCCGATGACCGCGCGGATCTCCTCGATCGTACGGTTGTAGGCCAGCAATTGCTCCCGCACCGGAATATCGGTTCCGAAATAGCACGGCCAGAGAAACGGCGGGGAACTGATGCGCACATGCACTTCCTTCGCCCCGGCCTCCTTTAACATACTGACGATCAGGTTGGATGTCGTGCCGCGGACTATGGAGTCATCAATCATAATGATCCGTTTTCCCTCCACCGCCTCGCGAATGACATTTAATTTCACCTTGACGCTTTGCTCCCGGCTGCTTTGTTTTGGCTGAATGAAGGTCCTCCCGACATAACTGTTTTTCATAAACGCCACGCCGTAGGGAACGCCGGATTCCATCGCGTAGCCGAGCGCCGCTCCGTTTCCGGACTCGGGCACGCCGACCACCAGATCGGCCTCCACCGGAGAGTCCTGCGCGAGAAAACGCCCCGCCCTGATCCGGGAGTCATAGACACTCACGCCGTCAAAACGGGAGTCCGTCCGGGCGAAATAAATATATTCAAAGATGCAGCGCCCCTGCTTTTCTTCGGGAATCGCGTTTTTTAAATCGGAGTGCAGTTCTCCGTCAGACGTAATGGTGACAACCTCGCCGGGAAACACATCGCGGACAAACTCCGCGCCGATCGTATCGAGCGCGCAGGTTTCCGACGCGATGATGTAAGCGTTGTCCCGCTTTCCGATGCAAAGCGGCCGAAATCCGTATGGATCCCGCGCGCCGATCAACTTCCGCGGGCTCATGACAACAAGGGAATACGCGCCGTGCATCTTCCTGGTCGCGCGCTGCACGGCTTCCTCCACCGTGCCGGAGCGCAGGCGTTCCCGCGCGATGTGATAGGCGATCACTTCCGAATCAATCGTCGTCTGGAAGATCGCGCCGGTGTATTCGAGGTCGTGGCGCAGCGACAGCGCGTTGATGAGATTGCCATTGTGCGCCAGCGCCAGCGTGCCTTTGACATAGTTTAAGACGAGCGGCTGCGCGTTCTCCCGGGTGGACATCCCCGCCGTTGAATAGCGGGCGTGCCCCACACCAATGTCGCCTTTTAAGGATTGCAGCAGGTCCTCCGTAAAGTTCTCGCTGACAAGTCCCATATCCCGGTGGGAAGTCACTTTGCCCTTCGGCCCTTTCGTCTCGCTGACCGCGATCCCGCAGCTCTCCTGTCCGCGGTGCTGCAGCGCGAACAACCCATAATAGATCGTGGATGCCACATCATTGCCATCCAGATCATAGATGCCAAAAACACCGCACTCCTCGCGCGGCTTATCCGCTCTGATTGCTTCCTGCTCTAATTCCGGCATACGTCCTCCGCTGTCAGTGCCATGTTTCACCCGTTAACAGTTCATAGGCTTCCCGGTATTTTTCCGCCGTTTTTTCGATCACCTCGTCCGGCAGCCGATACCCGCTGTCCGGATTGGCCGTGAGCCAGTCACGCACAAACTGCTTGTCGTAGGAGGGCTGCCCCTGCCCCGGCTGATAACCCGCAAGCGGCCAAAACCGGGAGCTGTCCGGCGTCAGCATCTCATCGCCCAAAACGATCCGTCCCTCCTCGTCGAGGCCAAACTCAAACTTTGTGTCGGCGATGATGATGCCGCCCTCCAACGCGTATGCCGCGCATTTGTTGTACAGCGACAGCGTATCGTCCCGCAGCTGTGCCGCGTAGTCTTCTCCCCGCCCGGGAAAATCCCGCTCCAGGATCTCGATCGTCTTCTCGTAACTGATGTTCTCATCGTGATCCCCGATCTCCGCCTTGGTCGAAGGCGTATAGATGGGTTCCGGCAGCCGCTCGGACTCGATCAGTCCTTCCGGCAGGCGGATGCCGCAGACGGTGCCGTCCTGCTGGTAGCTCTTCCATCCGCTCCCGGTGATATAGCCGCGCACAATGCACTCGACGGGCAGCATGGTCAGCTTTTTGCACTTCATGCTGCGCCTCGCAAACCACTCTGTACGAAAATACTCCGGCATATCCGCCGTGTCGGTGGAGAGCATGTGATTCGGGACAATGTCCGCGGTATAGTCAAACCAAAACCGGGACATCTGTGTGAGGATCGCGCCTTTGTCAAACACCTCGTTTTTTAAAATTACATCAAAAGCGGAGATCCGGTCGGTCGCCACCATAATGAGGCTGTCACCGACGTCATAGATCTCCCGCACTTTTCCCTCTTTTACAGGTTTGTATTCCTGCATAAATGTATTCCTCTTTTTCTGATATTATAGTTGCGTCCCGAGTACTCACTCCTTAATAAGCAAAGACTTTCCGGTCATCTCCTTTGGCTGTTCCAGGCCCATCAGCTCGAGCAGCGTCGGCGCGATATCCGCCAGACGGCCGCCTTCTCTCAGTTTATAGGACGGATCCGCGTTGACCAGTACAAACGGGACCGGATTCGTCGTGTGCGCCGTATGCGGCTCGCCCGTCTCGTAGTTGATCATCACCTCCGCGTTTCCGTGGTCCGCGCAGATAAACATCACGCCGCCCACTTCCTTGATCGCCTCGACCGCCTTGCCCTCCTGCTCGTCGACCGTCTCGATCGCTTTGATCGCCGCCTCGAGCACGCCGGTGTGTCCCACCATATCGGGGTTCGCGAAATTGATGATGATGACATCGTACTTACCGGAGCGGATGGCTTCCACCAGATTGCGTCCCACCTCGGGCGCGCTCATCTGGGGTTTTAAGTCATAAGTCGGCACATCCTTTGGAGAGGGCACGAGGATCCGGTCCTCACCCGGATACGGCTCCTCCACGCCGCCGTTAAAGAAAAACGTGACATGCGCGTATTTTTCCGTCTCGGCAAGGCGCAGCTGTTTCATGCCCTGTGCCGACAGGAACTCGCCGAGCGTGTTCTTGATCTCGATCTCCGGAAACGCGACCAGCTTGTTCGGGATCGTGTCGTCAAATTCCGTAAAGCAGACAAAGGTAAGCGGCAGAAACGGCCGGTCAAACTCCTTAAACTCCGGGTCGCAGAAAATCCGCGTGAGCTCCCGCGCGCGGTCCGGACGGAAGTTGAAAAAGACCACGGAGTCGTTTTCCTTGACAAGCGACACCGGCTTCCCGTCCTCATCCGTGATGACGGTCGGGACCACAAACTCGTCCGTCACGCCATTCGCGTAGGACTCCTCGATCGCGAGCAGCGGGTCATTGTGTTGGATGCCAATGCCGGAAACCAGGGAGTCGTATGCTTTCTGCTCGCGGTCCCAGTTCGTGTCGCGGTCCATGGCATAGTACCGTCCGGCAAGGGAAGCAAGCTGCCCCACGCCAATCTCCTTCATCTTGGCCAGAAGCTCCTCGATATATCCTTTTCCGGATGTGGGCGGCTTGTCCCGGCCATCCATAAACGCGTGCACATACACCTTGGACAGACCCTGTCTTTTGGCCATCTCCAGCAGTCCGTACAGATGCGAATTGTGGCTGTGCACGCCGCCGTCCGAGAGCAGGCCCCACAGATGGAGGTCGCTGTCGTGTTCCCTGCAGTTATCCATCGCGGCCACCAACGCTTTGTTCTCAAAAAAGTCTCCGTCCTCGATGGACTTCGTGATCCGGGTCAGATCCTGAAAGACGATCCGTCCCGCGCCCATGTTCATATGGCCCACCTCAGAGTTGCCCATCTGCCCGTCGGGAAGTCCCACGTCAAGACCTGACGCGGCGCCCCGCACAAACGGGTATTCCGCTTCCAGGCGGTCCATCACGGGCGTGTTAGCCTGGGCGACGGCGTTGCCGACCGGATTGTCGTTGATGCCGTAGCCGTCAAGAATCATAAGTACAACCGGTTTTTGCATAATCTTTTTCCCCTACTTATAGTTTACAATGCTTCCAAAGTCAGCCTTGAGCGACGCGCCGCCGACGAGGCCGCCGTCGATGTCCGGCTTGCCGAAGAGCTCCGCCGCGTTGCCCGCGTTGACGGAACCGCCGTACTGGATCCGGATGGCCTGCGCAGTCGCGTCGTCATAGATCTCGCCGATGCAGGCACGGATCGCCGCACAGACTTCCTCGGCCTGATCCGCCGTCGCGGTCTCGCCGGTTCCGATCGCCCAGATCGGCTCGTAGGCGATCACCGCCCCGCTCGCCTGATCCGCCTTGATATCCTGGAAGGCGATCTTGATCTGCATGCGGATCCAATCGATGTAGATGCCCTGTTTGCGCTGGGTCAGAGACTCGCCGCAGCAGATGATCGGGATCAGCCCGTTCGAAAAGGCCGCGTGGACTTTCTTGTTCACCGTCTCGTCCGTCTCGGCAAAGTACTCCCTGCGCTCGGAGTGTCCGATGATCACGTATTTCACGCCGGCGTCTATTAACATATTCGGGGCGATCTCGCCTGTGTAGGCGCCCTTCTCCTCAAAATACATATTCTCGGCGCCAACCTCGATGTTGCTGCCCTTCGCGGCCTCCACGACCGGAATGATGTCGATGGCCGGCACACAGAACACGACGTCCGCGTCGTCCGTCGCGACCAGCGGCTTTAACTCGTTTACCAATGCGACCGCCTCACTGGGCGTCTTGTTCATCTTCCAATTTCCCGCGATAATCTTTCTTCTTGCCATGCGTCTCTCCTTTTGTCCTCAATAAAGCCTTCCCTCAATATGTTCGTTGGCAAATACGTCCCTGTCCGTAACGTAATAGATAAAGGACGATTCCTTCGCCGTTTTCTTCCGCAATTCGTCACAGCGGGCGAGCGCTTCAAAATAGTCCGTGTACGTTTCCCTTACCTGCGGCCAATCGCCGTCCTCGTCTGTCTGCACGATAAAATAGGTTGCCATTTCACGTCCTCCTTACTTATTTATCATTGGCAGCCGCCACGCCTGGCAGCTCTTTCCCTTCCAGGAACTCGAGCGACGCGCCGCCGCCCGTGGAAATGTGCGTCATCTTGTCCGCGAAGCCGAGCTGGTTGACCGCCGCCGCGGAATCCCCGCCGCCGATGATCGTCGTCGCGTCGGTGTCCGCCAGCGCCTGCGCCACGGCGATGGTGCCCGCCGCCAGCGTCGGATTTTCAAAAACGCCCATCGGTCCGTTCCAGACCACGGTCTTCGCGCTCTTCACCGCATTTGCGAACTGCTCACAGGTCTTTGGCCCGATATCACAGCCCATGCGGTCTGACGGCATCTTATCGGAATCATACACTTCAGTCTCGACCGGACTGTCGATGGGATCCGGGAACGAGGCGACCGTCACGGCATCGGACGGCAAAAGCAGCCGCTTGCCGAGTTTCTGCGCTTTCTCCAGCATCTCTCTGCAGTAGTCGAGCTTTTCGTCATCGCACAGCGAAGTGCCGACCTCACAGTCGAGCGCCTTCAGAAACGTATAGGCCATGCCGCCGCCGATGATGAGCGTGTCGCATTTTTCCAGCAGGTTGGAGATGACGTTTAACTTGTCGGCCACCTTCGCGCCGCCGAGGATCGCCACAAACGGGCGAACCGGATTCTCCACGGCGTTGCCGAGGAACGCGATCTCCTTCTCCATCAGATAGCCGACCACGCAGGTATCCACATACTTTGTCACGCCCACATTGGAGCAGTGCGCGCGGTGTGCGGTGCCAAACGCGTCGTCTACGTAGACATCACACAGAGAGGCCAGCTCCTTGGAAAACGCGTCCTCGTTCTTCGTCTCCTCCGGACGAAAGCGTGTGTTCTCCAGAAGGATCACATCGCCGTCCTGCATCGCGTCCACCGCTTCCCGCACATTGTCGCCCACGACCTGCGGGTTCGGTACAAACTTGACTTCCTGTCCGAGCAGCTCGGAGAGACGTACCGCGACAGGCGCCAGCGTGTTCTTCTGTTTGTCCTCCTCCGTCTTGATCTTGCCGAGATGGGAGCAGAGGATCACTTTGCCGCCGTCCGCGATCAATTTTTTGATCGTCGGCAGTGCCGCCACGAGACGGGTGTCATCCGTGATCTTCCCGTCCTGGATCGGCACGTTGAAGTCGCACCGGCACAGGACGCGCTGTCCCTTTACGTTGATGTCGTCGATTGTCTTTTTATTTAATGCCATATTACACCTCCTGATTACGCGAAAATCTGCTGAGATAGAGTTCCGCTTGCGGAACTCCTGCGCCGAGCCCGGTCGCTTGCGACAATTTCCTCACGGGCGAGTGCGCATCCCTTTACCCTCTTTCCGAAGGAAAAAGGGTCCGGTCCAATTTCATCGACCGGACCCCTATGAGTCTTTGAAACTTATGCGGTTTAAAGCAAACTTCCGAAGTGCTTGATGGTCCGCACCATCTGGCTGGTATAGCTGTTCTCGTTGTCATACCAGGAGACCACCTGCACCTGTGTGTTCCCGTCGCCAATCGGCAGCACCATCGTCTGTGTGGAATCAAACAGGGAACCATAGGTCATACCGATGACATCGGAGGAAACGATCTCGTCTTCGTTGTAGCCGAAGGACTCGTTGCTCGCAGCCTTCATCGCCGCGTTGACCTGCTCCACCGTGACTTCCCCTTTCACGACCGCGTAGAGCAGTGTGGTCGAACCGGTCGGAGTCGGCACACGCTGTGCCGAGCCGTGCAGTTTGCCGTCGAGCTCCGGAATCACGAGGCCGATCGCCTTCGCCGCGCCGGTGCTGGTCGGAGTGATGTTGATCGCTCCCGCGCGGGATCTGCGAAGATCGCCTTTGCGCTGCGGTCCGTCCAGGATCATCTGATCGCCGGTGTAGGCGTGGATCGTGCACATGATGCCGGACTGGATCGGGGCCAGGTCGTTTAACGCCTTCGTCATCGGAGCCAGGCAGTTCGTCGTGCAGGATGCCGTGGAAATGATGTCATCGTCTTTGGTAAGAATGTCGTGATTGACATTGTAAACGATCGTCGGAAGGTCATTGCCCGCCGGCGCGGAGATCACGACTTTTTTCGCGCCCGCGTTGAGATGCGCCTGCGCTTTTTCTTTGGATGTATAGAATCCGGAGCACTCCAGAACAACTTCCACGCCCTCTGCTGCCCAGGGGCAGTTGTTCGCGTCCGGCTCCGCGTAGATCTTGATCTCGGTGCCGTCCACAATGATGGAATCCTCCGTGCAGGAAACCGTGTCACCCAGAGCATATTTGCCCTGAGAAGAATCGTACTTTAACAGATGCGCCAACATTTTCGGGCTGGTCAGATCGTTGATCGCGACGATCTCATAGCCCTCCGCGCGAAACATCTGGCGAAACGCCAGACGGCCGATGCGTCCAAATCCATTGATTGCTACTTTCACTGCCATAAATCATCCCTCCTACAAAAAAATTGAATCCACTGGGTGTTTCGTTACTGTTTTTTATTCACGTTCGTTTTCATTTTACCTGTTTCACGCAAAGATTTCAACACTTTTCAACACTTTTTTCCTATTCTGAACGCAGCGCTTCCACGGGATCGGAGCGGGAGGCCCTCGTCGACGGGATCATGCCGGACAAAAGGGTTAAGACCACGCTCAAAAGGATCAGGACCAGGGCGTACCAAAGCGGAAGATACGCGCTTAAATCAGCGATTCCCAGGAAATTGTGAAGGATATGATTGATCGGAATGGTCAAAAGCAGCGTGACCACGATGCCCAGGATCCCGGCCGCCAGGCCGATGACAAACGTCTCCGCGTTAAACACCGCGGAAATATTGCGCTTGGAGGCACCGATGGCGCGCAGGATGCCGATCTCCTTCTTGCGCTCCAGCACGCTGATATAGGTGATGACCCCGATCATGATACACGAAACGACCAGCGAGATCGCGACAAACGCGATGAGCACATAGCTGAGGATCTGCACGATCTCCGCGATCAGGTCCATGATGCTGCCCATGGAGTCGGTGTACGTGACCGTCTTGTCACTCTCGCCCGCGGCTTCCATGTCCGCGTTGTATTGATCCAGAATCCCGGTGACGATTCCCTTGCTCTCAAAGTCCTTCGGATAGATCTTGATGTCCTGCGGCGTCGTAAAGTCCGTATATCCGAGCGCATCCAGATTCCCCTCATAGGAATCCGCGGTGGTCGAATACAGGGAAGACAGCAGTTCCAGCAGATTCTCGGCGTCCATATCCAGCACGACCGCGTCGAGCATGGAGGTCGGGTCGATTTTCAGGGCCTCTGCCAGAGAGTCACTGATCCCTTCCATGCTGCCCGTCAGGCTGTCCGTGATCTCCTCCTCGATCTGCCCGGCGATCTGTGTGGCCGCGTCGGAAGCCTGTGCGGAGATCTGATCCCCGAGCTCACCCCCGATGGAGGCGGCATAACTCTCGATCGCGCCCGCGATCTGCTCTTCCAGACCGTCCATGTTCACCATGCTTTGCAGGCTCTCTGAAAAGACACGCTGCGCGGCGCTGCTGTTTAAATAGTCGTTAAACGCTTTTTCGATACTGTCCGGATCCGGTACGGTCCCGTTTGCGGCGGCATAGGACTCGTAGCCGGCAGCCAGCTGCGACGCGAGCGTCGTCATCTGTTCTTCCGTGATGTCGACGTCGGACAGATCCACCACCAGGTTTTCCTCCGTCCATTGATCGAGGATATTTCTCGCTCTGTCAGTCCCGATATACTCGTTGATCATGTCTTCCAGGTTGAGCAGGCTGACGCCTCCCTGTTCGGCTGCCCACGCCCGAAAGTCCTCCTCGATATCCTGATAAAGCGAGCGGATATTATCCGTCGATATTTCGATCCCGCCGCCTGCCCGGATGATCTCCGAGACATTCTGCATCAGGATCTCGCGGGCCTCCTCCGAGTTAAGATAATCCGTAAACGCGCTGCCAAGCGCAGTGATATCCGCCCGCGGGTTCCCCCGCGTGTAGGACTCATACCCGGCGAACAGTTCCTCTGCCAGCTCGAGCAGATCTGCCTCGGAGACACGGATCTGAACCGAACTCATCAACTCGCTTAAGCTTAAGTTCATATCGGGAAGCGAAATGTCAATGTCTCCCAGATCCACATAGTCCGAGAGATCCACGCTGCCGAGATCCGCCTCCTCCAGCAGAGCGTCCAGCGCATCCTCCCCCAGGAGGTCACCGAAGTCCTCCTCGTCAAAGTCAAAGAGATCCGCGAACATATCCTCATCAATCGAAAAGAGCGCTTCCAGGTCAAACCCCTCCGCGTCCTCTTCCGTCCCAAACGGTTCCCCGGTGAAAACGTTGATCTCCGGATTCGCCAGCTGCTCCTGCACGATCTCGCTTTCGGCCGTCTCGTCCGCCAGATGGGTGATCAGGGACGGCAGATAGTTGAATCCGGAGCTCAGGATTCCGGAATCCTCGTCCTCGTTTAACTCCACGATGCCCACGATGGTGAGGGGCTCTCCGTTATCCACGAGCTGCTGCATGTAGGCTTCATCGCCCGACTTGTCCGTCCAAACGCCGTACTCACTGTCGTACTCATAGAGGTCCGTGTTTTTGACCAGTTTGAACTGATCCCCGAGGAAATCGTCGTAGGTGTAGGTCTCGTCGATCTCCGGCTGCTGCACCTCTTCTCCGGCCACAAACTCATCGATCATCCCCTCCATCTCCGACATGTCCCGAAGCCCCAGCATGTACAGCCCGATGTCCGTTGTGCTGGGTCCTTCATGCATCACGAGAACCATCTCGTTCCAGCTCTCCGGCCAGCGGCCCGCGGTCACGGTATAGTGGTCCTTGTAGAGGTCCTCCGACTCCGGCATCTGAAAAAACGCGTCCGTGCTGACAAGAGAGGACATGATGCTGTTGGAACTCGTGGTGGAACCGAAGCCCAGAATGTCGAAAAAGTGATCCGGATGAACCTGAATCACCTCATCGGGATTGTCCTGATAGATCTGCGGCGTAACGCCATAGGTATACTCCACGGAGGTGACATAGTCGTTGATCCCGCCGCCGTCGTTTTCGATAAAGTCCCGCAGGGACACCAGATCGTTGGCGGACTGCCCTGAGAAAATATTGTAGATCAGTGCCGTGATGTCAACGGTGTTCTCATCGTACACCTCAACGTCCTCGCCGCCCGTAAACGCAGAGAGAAGATCCCCTCCGCGGGCCGACACAAAGGCAGAGATATCGTAATAAGAATTCTCGATCTCGATGGGATACTGATTGACCATATCCGCTTCCAGCACATCGATGTAGCGGTTCACGCCCGCGGAGATCGCCAGGATCAGGGCGATCCCGATAATCCCGATGGAGCCGGCGATCGCCGTGAGGATCGTGCGGGTCTTCTTCGTCCACAGATTGTTCAGGCTTAAGGCCATCGACGTGATAGGCGACATGGAAGCCCTCTGCGGGGCCGCAAACGAAACCGCCTGCTCCTCCGCTTCCTCCTCCGGCTCAAACGGATCGGAATCCGCGATGACCTCTCCGTCGTGCAGCTGGATGATGCGCGTCGCGTACTCATCCGCCAATTCCGCGTTGTGCGTGACCAGCACCACCAGACGGTCGACCGCCACCTCTTTTAACAGGTCCATCACCTGCACACTCGTCTCGGAATCCAGCGCCCCCGTCGGTTCATCCGCGAGCAGGATGTCCGGGTCGTTGACGAGCGCCCGCGCGATCGCCACCCGCTGCATCTGCCCGCCGGAGATCTGTGCCGGCCGTTTCTGTGCCTGATCGGCGAGGCCGACGCGATCCAGCGCGTCAAGCGCGCGCTCCCGGCGCTCCTTCCGACCGATCCCGGAGATTGTCAGGGAGAGCTCCACATTGGCCAGCAGCGTCTGGTGTGAGATCAGGTTGTAGTTTTGAAACACGAAGCCGACCCGGTGGTTGCGGTAGGCATCCCAGTCGCGGTCACTGTACTGGCTGGTTGACACTCCGTTTATGATCAGATCCCCGCTGTCATAGCGGTCCAGGCCGCCGATGATGTTAAGGAGCGTCGTCTTGCCGGAACCGCTGGGGCCCAGGACCGCTACGAACTCACTTTCGCGCAGATTGAGCGTGACATCATGCAGCGCCCGCTGGACGAGTTTGCCGGTTTGATATTCTTTGTTGATGTGCTGCAGTTGAAGCATCGCGATGCCTTCCTTAATTTATCACATATTCGCCTTGATTATAGCACAATTCGCGCAAAATCAACTTAAAAAATTGTGAATTTTGCCTTAGTTGCATCCGCCCTATACGCATGCTATACTCAAACCGATGGGAGGATTTGCCATGCTGTGGGACACGCACATTCACACCTGTTATTCCGGCGACAGCATCGCCGCGCCGGAGGAGGTGGTAAAAAAAGCGATCGGGCTGGAATTGCCCGGGATCTGTATCACGGATCATCTGGATCTGGACTTCCCGGAAACCCCCGGCTTTGTGCCGCTTGATGAGGCGGCCTACGACGCCGGGATCCGGCGCTTGCAGGAGCAGTACCGGGACACGTATCCCGTATGCTTCGGCATCGAGATGGGCCTGCAGCCCCATTTGGCACAGACGCACCGCGCCTTTTTGGATGCCCACGACTTTGACTTTGTCATCGGTTCGTCCCACGCGGTCCACGGCTTCGACCCGTATGAACCAGCGTTTTACGAAGGCCGCGACGAGTCGGACGCGTATTGGGAATATTTCAAATCGATCACGGAAAACATCTCCGCGTTTGACGACTTCGATGTCTACGGCCACATCGACTATGTCGTGCGCTACGGCCCGACACAAAATCAAAATTACAGCTACGCCCGTTACCGGGAAATTCTGGACGAGATCCTAAAGCTCCTTATCGAACACGGAAAGGGGATCGAACTCAACACAGCCGGTTTCCGCTACGGCCTGGGCCATCCGAACCCGACCGAGGACATTCTCGCCCGCTATCGCGAACTCGGCGGCGAGATCGTGACCGTCGGGTCCGACGCGCACCGGCCGGAGGACATCGCGTACGCGTTCGATCGCGTGCCTATGATCTTAAAAGACTGCGGCTTTACTTATTACACTATCTTCCGCAACCGAAAGCCCGAATTTATCAAACTCTGAGCTTTTCTTATTTCGCATCACACAACGCAAAAAGAGCCGGGAGAAAACAATTCACGAGCGAACCGTGTCCGGTTCGCGGGGAATTCGTTTTTCCCGGCTCTTCTATGATTCTCGTTTAGTTTCGTTTATACTTCGTCTCGCAGTACTTACAGCGGTAGATCTCCCGCTCCGGATCCGTCAGATAAAAGACCTGATCCAACTCCTGCTCGATGGAGGAAATGCACCGCGGATTCTTGCATTTGATCACGTTTCTGATCTCGAGCGGCAGGTGCAGCGTCTTCTTCTCCACGATCTCCTCGTTTTTTACAATGTTCACCGTGATGTTGTGATCGAGGAATCCGAGAATGTCCAGATCAATGAGGGAGGGATCACACTCAATCTTTAAGATGTCCTTTTTCCCCATCTTGTTGCTGTGGGCATTCATGATCATGGCGACCGTGCAGTCCGTCTGATCCAGCTTCATGTAGTGATAGATCGCGAGGCTTGTCCCGGCCTTGATGTGATCCAACACATACCCTTCCTTGATCGCGCCTACATTTAACATACCGCACCTCCGTTTTCTTTTCCGCCGGATGTCCCCGGCTGCGGATCCAGCCTGTTCTCCTGGTCCAGGAGCGTCAGGATCAGCGCCATGCGGACATACACGCCGTACTGCGCCTGTTTGAAGTAAACCGCTCTGGGGTCGTCGTCCACATCGACGGAGATCTCGTTGACGCGGGGCAGCGGATGAAGCACCAGCATATCCTGCGGTGCCAGTTCCATCTTTGCCTTATCGAGGATGTAGAAGTCCTTCATGCGGATGTAGTCTTCCTCGTTAAAAAAGCGCTCCCGCTGGACGCGCGTCATGTACAGGATGTCGAGTTCCGGCATGGCCTCCTCCAGACGGACCACCTCGGTAAACGGGATGTCGCCTTTCACCAGCACGTCGTCGCGCAGGTTGCTCGGGATCTTCAGTTCTTCCGGGGAGATCAGGATAAAGCGGATGCCGGGATAACGGACCAGCGCATGGATCAGCGAATGCACCGTGCGGCCAAACATCAAGTCGCCGCACAGGCCGATCGTCATGTGGTCCAGCCGGCCTTTCAGACTGTAGATGGTCAGCAGATCCGTCAGTGTCTGGGTCGGATGCTGATGCCCGCCGTCCCCCGCGTTAATCACCGGGATGGCGGACTTTTGCGACGCGACAAGCGGCGCGCCCTCCTTTGGATGACGCATCGCGCAGATATCCGCGTAACAGGAGATAACACGGATCGTATCGGCGACACTCTCGCCTTTGGCCACGGAGGAATTCGAAGCGTCGGCAAACCCGATCACGCGTCCGCCCAGATTCAACATGGCGGTTTCAAAACTCAACCGCGTACGGGTGCTCGGCTCGTAAAAGCACGTGGCGAGCTTCTTTCCTTCGCATGCGTGCGCGTATTGCTCCGGGTGCGCCTCGATGTCGTTTGCCAGCTCCAACAGCCGGTACAGCTCATCCACCGAGAGATCCATCGGACTCATCAAATGTCTCATGCGGGTCCTCCTAAAACGATACCGTATGTTCTTTCCTTTGAAATCATATCACACTCCGTGACATTTTACAATTCCAACTATTTGGCGGCGCGAAGAAAAAACACGCATTTTCGACCACGAAAATTTTGTTTGGCGTTTTCTTCGCAAATAGGCTTGTATTCAGCGTTTGAGAGGCATATATTATAAAAAAATTCATCTTTTTACAGGAGGAATGCGGTATGACCATTCCAAAATATTTTGAAGATCTTCACACGTTAGGCGTGAACGCGGAACCCATCCGCGCCTACTATATCCCGACGTCTCCCGCGCAGGCGCCGGACTGGAAAAACCGCCGCGAAACGGATCGCTTTACGCTCTTAAACGGGAGCTGGCGGTTTCTCTATTATGAGAGCATGTACGACTGTGTGGACGCGTTTTGGGAGGAGGGGTACGATACGGATGAATTCGATACGATTCCCGTCCCCTCAAACTGGCAGGACCACGGGTACGGGCGGCATCAGTATACGAACATACGCTATCCCTTCCCGTTCGATCCGCCTTACGTGCCGCATGAGAACCCGTGCGGTGTCTATGTCAGGACCTTTGACTGGGCACGGAAGCCCGGCGAGACCTACCACTTAAACTTCGAGGGCGTGGACGCCTGTTACTATGTGTGGGTAAACGGGACCTTTGCCGGCTACCATCAGGTATCGCACGCGACGGGCGAATTCGACATCACATCGCTCCTGCGGGACGGGGAAAATACGTTGGCCGTTCTCGTGCTGCAGTGGTGTGACGGCAGCTATCTGGAGGACCAGGATAAGTTTCGCAGTTCCGGGATCTTTCGGGATGTGTTTCTCCTGACACGGCCGGAAAATTACCTGCGCGATTACTTTGTCCGAACCGCGCTTTCCTACGACTTCCGCTCTGCCTCGGTGCACATCGACCTCTCGTTTGCCTCGGAGACCCTGCCGGTCTCCTATCGGCTGATCACTCCATGGGGCTTTACCGCGGCGGAGGGAACAGCCGACGGAAACGCGATCGACTTTTCCGTCCCGGACGTAAGCCTCTGGAACGCGGAGACACCGCATCTCTACACACTGTTTTTGTCAACGGAAAACGAGGTGATCCGCGATCGCGTCGGCTTCCGGGAGATTCACATCCGGGATGCCGTCGTGTATGTCAACGGCCAAAAGATCCGCTTCCGCGGTACAAACCGCCACGACAGCGATCCGTTTGTGGGCTCCGCCGTCACGATGGATCATGTACGGCGCGACATGGCGCTCATGAAACAGCACAATATCAACGCCATCCGCACGAGCCACTATCCGAACGCGCCGGAGTTCTATGAGCTCTGCGACGAGTACGGATTTTATGTGATTGATGAGGCGGATGTCGAGGCACACGGCGTGGTGGAACTCTATGACACCAACATCTTCCGCGACGGCCTCGCGTACCCGTTCCCTCCGTTTATCAGCGATAATCCGGAATGGAGCGAGGCGATTTTAGACCGCGTGCGAAAATGTGTCCTGCGGGACAAAAACCGCCCCTGCGTGCTGATCTGGTCAATGGGCAATGAAGCCGGTTACGGCTGTACGTTTGAGGACGCGCTCGCCTGGACGAAGGAATTTGACCCAAGCCGCTTAACGCACTATGAAGGCGCGCTGCACGCGCCGCGCGATCGGAAAAACGACTATTCCAACCTGGACCTGTACAGTTGGATGTACGCGAGCACGGAGATCATACGGGAGTATCTGGACCACGCGCCGGACAAGCCGTTCCTCCTGTGCGAGTATTCGCACGCCATGGGCAACAGCTCCGGCGACCTGGAGGATTACCACGCGCTCGAAGAGGATTACGATACCTTCGCGGGCGGATTTGTCTGGGAATGGTGCGACCACGGCGTGTACATGGGCACGACGCAGGACGGCAGAAGAAAATTTTTCTACGGCGGGGACTCTGGAGAATATCCGTCCGACGCGAATTTCTGCATGGACGGTCAGGTCTGTCCGGACCGCCGGCCGCACACGGCGTTAAAAGAATTTAAGAACGTGCAGCGTCCGGCGCGCGTATCGGCAGTGGCCGCGCCGGTTGCCGGAGGCGAAACCGCATCGGCGGGCCGCTGTGTCCTGCAAAACAACCTGGACTTTTTAAATCTGAAGGATTTTCTGTACCTGACGTATGAAGTGTATTGCGACGGGAAACTGCTCGCGGAGGGCGAGATTCGCGATCCGGAGATCCTGGACGTGCCGCCGCGGACAAAAAAGATCGTGCCGCTTCCAATCGCGGTGCCGGAGCAGACGCCGGACGGCAAGGTCTATGCCCTTATCACGTCACGGCTGGCGGCAGCGGATCCGTTCCGCGAAGCGGGCTATGTGCTTGGCTTTGATCAGATCCTCCTGCGGGAGCAGCCAACGGCAAAGCTTCAAGCCCTGCTCGCGGCAGAGAAGGCCGGAAGCGGACCGGCCGTGTCCTGGCAGGAGGAGCGCTGCGCCTGCATGCAGGGCGCCGACTTCACCTACACATACAACAAGCTGACCGGTATGATCGACCGGATCCTCTATAAAAATCACAGTTTTCTGGAAGCGCCGGTGGAACTGAACGTGTGGCGGGCGCCCACGGACAATGACTATTTGATCAAGGAGCGCTGGTACGAGGCCGGATATGACCGCCTGCAGACGCGGGCTTACGGGAGCGTTTTCTCCTCACAGCCCGATGGCAGTCTGCAGATCGAGGCGCGCGTATCCATGGCTCCGGTCTGGCGGCAGCGGGTTCTGGATTTCGCGGTCACATGGACCATCCGGCCGGACGGTACGATCGGCGCGCGCTTTGAAGTCGAGCGGGACGCCGTACGGCGCGGAACGCTGGCGGACTATTTCAATCAGCCGGAGGATATACAGGAGGAACTCCCATTTACGACGCCGGGCGAGACCTACCTGCCGCGGCTGGGCATCCGGATGCGCCTGCCGAAAAACATGAACCGGGTGGAATATTTCGGTTTTGGCCCGTACGAGAGCTATATCGACAAGCACCGGGCAAGCTGGCAGGGAGAGTTTCACGCCCACGTCTCCGCGATGCATGAGGACTATATCCGCCCGCAGGAAAACGGCAGCCACTACGCCTGCGAATATGTCACGGTGGAGGATCGGACGCGGCGCATCTCCGTCTACAGTGAAGCGCCGTTTTGCTTCAACCTCTCGGAATACACGCAGGAAGAGCTGGCCCAAAAAGCGCACAACTATGAGCTTGAGAAATCCGGACAGACGATTCTGTGTGTGGACCATCGCCAAAGTGGCATAGGGTCGGGCAGCTGCGGGCCGCAGCTCGCGAAGCCATATCGGATTGATGGGCTCCATTACAGTTATTCGTTTCATATTAAGCCGGAAGAATTATAAAACGAGCCGAAAAAACAATTCATCGCGGGACGCTTCCGCTCTTTATCCGCACGCAGCGGTACATAAGGGACCAAAAAACGGTCCCTAAGTACCGGCGGCGTCTAACGCCCGCTTATGAATTGTTTTTCTCGGCTCGTTATTTAGATTACGCTATCTTATACTCTGGATAAGTATTCGCCCGTGCGTGTGTCAATTTTGATCACGTCTCCCTCATTCACAAACAGGGGGACTTGCACGACCGCTCCCGTCTCCACGGTGGCCGGCTTATAGGTCCCGGTCGCGGTGTTTCCCTTAAAGCCGGGCTCCGTCTCGGTGATCGCGAGCTCCACGAACAGCGGCGGCTCCACGGCGAAGATGTTGCCATTGTAGGAGAGCATCTCCACGGTCTCATTCTCTTTGACAAACTCCAGCGCGTCTCCGACGGTCTCCGCGGACAGTTCGACCTGATCATATGTCTCCGTATCCATGAAGTAGTACAGATCTCCGTCGTTGTAGAGATACTGCTTCTTCGAGCGGTCCACGCGGGCCGTTTCCACGGTCTCCGCGGGGCGGAACGATTTTTCCACCACGCCGCCATTTATGACGTCTTTCAGCTTGGTGCGGATAAAGGCCGCGCCTTTCCCGGGCTTTACATGCTGGAAATCTTCCACCCGGTATACTTTTCCTTCTAATTCGATCGTGACTCCTTTTTTGATTACGGTTCCCGCGTCTGCCATATCAACGTCCTCCTTTGCGGTTTTCATCTTTCCCTATAATAAACGAAGAAAGGGTTTTCTTCAAGCCCTCTTTCCATTGGGGTCTGCCATTTTTACATCTGGTCCAGCATATCCACGCGCTCCTGATGCCGACCGCCCAGATACTCTCCCGCGAGCCAGGCATCCAGAATCGCTTTCGCCATCTCGATCCCGACGATCCGCTCTCCGAAGGCGATCATATTGGCATGGTTGTGTTCCTTGACGAGCCTCGCGGTCACGGGCTCCGAACAGACCACGGCCCGGACACCCTGCACCTTGTTGGCTGCCATGGAGATTCCAACGCCGGTCCCACAGATCAGGACACCGCCTTCCACCTCACCGGAAGCGACCATCTCGCCGGCCTTCTTGCCGAATACCGGGTAGTCACAGCGCGTCCGGTCCTGCGCGCCGATATCGATCACCTCATGTCCGAGTTCCTCCAGATAGGCCTTGACCTCAAACTTCAACTCCACACCCGCATGATCATTCGCGATTACCAGTTTCATGTTTCTCCCTCCGCCAATTTTGAATCTGTCTGTTTTAATATTACGGTTTGCGCCGTACGGGGTTCTCCTTGTCCTCTATCGTTCGCGCGTGGCCCCGGAGAAAATACCGGCTCACGTCATCCCCGCGCGCGAAAAACGCGCCGCGCGCCGTCGTCTTGTGCGCGATGCGATAACTGCGATAACACTGCAGGATAAACACTTCCGGAAACCGCTTCAAAAAGATCTGGAACTTTTCAATCCACCAGATGTTTCGTACCATGATCGACGGGATCCCCGCGCGATTCGCGCCGCGGATGTCCGTAAAGATCTGGTCCCCGATCATGATCGTGTTGTCCCGGTTGGTCCCCATTTTCTCCATGGCGCGCAGATAACCGTCTGCAGACGGTTTGTGCGCCTTATAGGTATATTCCACCCCGATCTCTTCATTGAACATTTTCACACGCGCCTCGTCGTTGTTGGAGATAAAGCAGCAGGAAAAGCCGATCTCCTTCAGTCGCGCAAACAGAGCTGTCGCGCGTGGGGTGGCCGGCGCGCCGTGCGTGACCAGCGTGTTGTCGATATCAAAGATGAGCCCGCGGTAGCCGTCGGCATAGAGGCTCTCGTAGTCGATCGCGTAGGCGCTCTCCACATATACGTCAGGGTAAAATTTTTGAAACATGCCGTCCTACCTGTCCTCACTGTCCAACACGTTTTTCAACTCTTCCATAAACGTATTGACATCCTTGAACTCGCGGTAAACGGAAGCAAAGCGGACATAGGCTACGGCATCCAACTCACGGAGATTGTCCATGATAAGCTCCCCGATAAAATTCGTAGGCACCTCCACCTCTTCGCGGGCATAGACTGCCGTCTCCGCTTTGTCCACAAGGTGCTGAATCTGCTCCGCGGACACCGGCCGCTTGTGACAGGCGCGCAGAACGCCATCCTCGATTTTCCTGCGGTCATAGCGCTCCCGCGTGCCATCCTTTTTGATCACCATAAGCGGAATGGTCTCCACCTTTTCATAGGTCGTAAACCGCTTTTTGCAATCGTCGCATTCCCTGCGGCGGCGGATCGCCAGATTGTCATCCGCCGGTCTGGAATCGACGACGCGCGTGTTGTCGCTGCCGCAAAACGGACATTTCATAAGCTGTCCTCCTATACGTTGAATCGAAAAAGTATCACATCACCGTCCCGTACGATGTAGTCTTTCCCTTCGAGTCCGACAAGGCCCTTTTCGCGTGCGGCCGCCAGGGAACCGCACGAAAGCAGATCCTGATAGTTTACCACCTCGGCGCGGATAAAGCCGCGCTCAAAATCCGAATGGATCTTGCCGGCCGCCTGCGGCGCCTTCGTCCCGATCGGGATCGTCCAGGCGCGGCTCTCGTCCTCTCCTGCCGTCAGGAAACTCATAAGGCCCAGCAGATGGTAGCTCGCCGCGATCAGTTTGTCGAGGCCGGACGTCGCGATCCCGAGCTCCTCGAGAAACAGTTCCCGCTCCTCGTCGTCCAGTTCCGCCATCTCCGCCTCAATGCCGGCACAGATCACGAACACTTCACTGCCCTCTTCGGCCGCCACGCGGCGCACTTCCTGCACAAAGGCGTTGGACGCGCCGTCGTCGGACAGGTCCTCCTCCGCGACGTTGGCCGCGTAGATGACGGGCTTTGCCGTGAGCAGGTTGTAAGAAGAAAACCACTCCCGCTCCTCCTCATCGTCACCGAGGTCAAACGTCTTGGCCGGCGCTCCGCTCTCCAGATGCGCCTTTATACGCTGCAGGAGCGCCTCCTCCTTCGCGAGCTTTTTATCCATGCGCGCGCCCTTTGCCACTTTGGCGATCCGGCGCTCCAAGATCTCCAGATCGGAGAAGATCAGTTCCAGATTGATCGTCTCAATGTCGCGCACCGGGTCGATGCTGCCGTCCACATGGACCACGTTCGGGTCCTCAAAACAGCGCACGACATGGATGATGGCGTCGCACTCGCGGATGTTCGCCAAAAACTGGTTGCCCAGTCCCTCGCCCTTGCTGGCGCCCTTTACAAGCCCCGCGATGTCCACAAACTCGATCGTCGCGGGAGTCACTTTTTTGGAATGATACATCTCCCCCAACAGGCGGATCCGCTCATCCGGCACCGCCACGACGCCCACGTTGGGATCGATCGTGCAGAACGGATAGTTGGCCGACTCCGCTCCCGCCCGTGTCAGGGAGTTAAACAGGGTGCTTTTTCCGACATTCGGAAGACCGACAATGCCAAGCTTCATATCGGTGATGTGCCTCCTTGAATCGCTGTTACTCTACCATGGGCTGGATCAGCCCGTACCCGCCCTTTTTCCGGCGGTAGATCACATTCACTTCGCAGTGCTCCTCCGCGTTTTGGAACACGAAGAAATCATGCCCCACCATCTCCATCTCGAGCGCGGCATCCTCCGGGAACATCGGTTTCACGTCAAAGCGCTTCACACGGACGATCTCATTTGTATCTTCCGTGTCTTCCTGCTCTTCCGACTCTTCCGGCTCCTCTTCCTCACTGATCGCCTCTCCCAGCCTCTGGGCAACGGTGTGCCCCGTCGGCCGGCCTTCGTAGCGCGCGGCCAGTTTTTCCTTGTATTTGCGAAGCTTTCTCTCCATCATCTCGCCCGCGTCGTGGATCACGTTCATCGTATCCGTACCGGTCTCCTCCACGCGGGAAAACATGTTTTTATCGTTCAGCGTCATCTCGGCGGTGTGCCGGATCCCCTCCACGCTGATCAGCGCGGAGAACTCCGCATTGTCGGATACATACTTTTCGAGCTTTGCCGCCGCTTTTTCCACGGCCTCGCGGATGTCATCCGTCACCTTTACATTGTCGCCTTTCGCTCTCACATTCACTTTCATAGGGTTTTCCTTCTCCTTTCAGAACGTATCGAAGTGGACTTTCCGCTCCTTTTTTATTATCTCAAAAATGAACGACAAAGTCAAAAGATTACTTATCCTTTTCTGCCCCTGTTTTATCCCGGAAACAGATATATTCCTGCTCGTAATTGCCCCACCAGCTCGTCCGCGGCCGCCCGTCCGGATCCGGCTGCACAAAGTAGATCGTGGAAAAGAGCATCTCCTGCGCGTTTAAGCGCGTGATGATCCGAAGCAGCTTGTCGGTGAGCGGAAAGATGATCTCCTCCTCCACCTCGTCCGGAAACGGCGCGATGAGAGCCAGCCACTCGACCTCCTCCCGGGAGAGCAGCTCATTTACCATCTCCCGCGCGTCCTCATCCAGACGAAAATAATAGAAATCCGCGAACGCGTTGTCCGCGCCATACTCCTTGCGCAGTTCCTTAAAGTGAGAAAATGCCCGTTTTTCGTCCATTTTAAGGCGGACGTCCTCATAGTCGCGAAATCCCGCCGCGATCTTGTCAAAAAAGATGGCACCCTGCTCTTTTAGCTGTTCTGTGTTCATGGATTCCCTCCATATATTGTTCTTAAATTGATTATACGGTTTTTAGAATGATCCCGCAAGACGTGTCTCGGATTCCGCAGATCCCGACATAGAAAGATCCTCCCAAAACAGTCTCCGTTATCCGGCCTGTCTGCTTTGGGAGGATCCTGTCACTTACTGCTCAGGTTCTTGTCACTTCCTCTCTCTGAACCGATCGGTCAGCTCACTTTTCCATTTCTTATGGTGTAACGCTTGCCGTCGTAGGTCACGGTCCCGCTGTAGCTGAACCGCACCTTGCCGTCGGTTATGTACCAACTGCCGTTCTTGTTCGAGGCGATTCCGTCAAAGTCGAAACGGACCTTGCTGTCCTTTACGTACCACCAGCCGTTCTGGTTTTTCTCAACGCCGGTGTGGTTAAACATCACTTTACCACCCGAGATGTACCACCAGCCGTTGTCATTCCGGTAGTTCGCCAGACCGGTGAAGTCGAACTGCACTTTGCCGCCAACCACGTAATACCAGCCGTTCTTATTCTTATCCACGCCGTTGTGGTTGAAATTCACGGCTCCGTTCTGGATGTACCACCAGCCGTTCTCGTTCTTGTAATTGGCAAGCCCGGTGAAGCCGAACTGCACCTTGCCGCCGACCACATACCACCAGCCGTTCTTGTTCTTGTCGACACTGTTGCGGCTAAAGTCCACTTTACCGTCTTTGATGTACCACCAGCCGTACTGGTTGCTGAAGTTGCTAAGGCCCGTAAAGCCTGTCTGCACTTTGCTGTCGATCACGTAATACCATTCGTCTGCGTCACCGATGGCGCCCGTCTTATCTTTTAAGATATCGGTCGTGTCAAACGCGACAACACCATGCTTGACATACCACTTGCCATTCGCGTTCTCCGCGAATCCGGTGTAATCCCTCTGGAACACACCGTCCTTATAGAGACGCCAGACGCCGTCGGAATCTTTGATGAGTCCGTCTTTGACATCCAGCGTGAACTCCCACATTCCGTCAAAGATACCCGCAGGGTTTTCGCTGTTTAACTCGATCTCACCAGGGGACCATCCGGTCAATGTCCAAATGCAGGGGTCCCCATTCACCGTGCCCTGCACCACACTGCCGATCAGATCCTCTGCCTGGCCGCTGATCGTTGCGGTAACCGTTTCGCCTTCCGCGTAGGGGAATCTTTCCACCTCCGGCAGATCCAACCCGGCAGCACTTATTTCTTCAGCGGTAGGGCCCTCTTTCTCCGGATTGACAAAGCGGTAATCGATGGTTCCGTAATCCTCCAGGATAAACTCTACATAACCCGCATCATTTGCGCTGGAAACAACCATCTGATCAGCCACGAAAGTGACATCCGGCCAGAAGTGATCCATAGCCGTTTCGTACCATTCGGTATCCTCTTCTTCCTCTGTGATCTGACGTCCGTAGGTGCTCTCTTCCTCCGCGTTCTCCACCGTCACGTAGATGTCGCCGGTCAACTCTCCGAGCAGACGAATGTGTGTGCCCTCCGGCAGACAGACATTATTGTCTTCCCCGGTAGCGGTATTGCCTTTCACGGTCGCGTCTCCGCTCACGGCAAAGCTGTCATCCCCCGTGTCTACATACACGCCGCCGTATGATTCCGCCGTGTTCTCTTCGATGGAACCGCCGCTTAAGAAAAAGGTTGCTTCATGCGCTTCCCCATCGTCGTAGCTATAGGTTATCACACCGCCGCCGTAAGTAGCAGTATTTTCGGTAATCCGGCCGCCACCCATGACGAATTCACCACCGGCGTTGGCAACGCCGCCGGCTTGTTCCGCAGTGTTGCCGGAAATGACCGCATCCTCGTCCATAGCAAAGGATCCTGCTTCATTGCCTACACCGCCGCCGACGTATGCTTCATTTTCCGCAATCGTGCCGCCGGTCATCAGGAAATCACAATCCGGGCCGACATAGACGCCACCGGCCCCATCTGCCGCGGCTTCGTTGCCCTGAATCGTGCCGCCACTCATCGTAAAGGCAGCGCCTGCGGAATCGTCCTCTGAACCCAGAGCCACTCCGCCGCCGGAAGCGCTTTCAGCCGTGTTGTTTAAAATCTCTCCATCGCTCATCTCAAAGGAATCCGTCTCACTCGGGATGGGATTATCCTCATCCGTCATAAGCCTGATACCACCGCCATATTCACCCGCTGTATTGTCTTGGACGGTTCCGCCATCCATCTGGAATATGCCGGAGTTCCAAATTCCGCCGCCGTCTTCTTCCGCGGTATTATCCTCAATCGTTCCTCCGTTCAGATAAAACGTTCCGCCCTCAAATTCGTCTTCTACGTCATAGGTATTTGCAACGCCGCCACCGGCAACCTCGGAATGATTGCCGGAGATGACTGCGTTCTCTTCCATAACAAAGGTGCCGCCCCAGTTAGCTACACCGCCGCCAAGGTCTGCTTCATTTTCCGCGATCGTGCCGCCAAGCATGCAAAACGAGCCATCCGGCCCGATGAACACACCGCCGCCTAATCCCATGTCGGAATCTGCCGTATTATTGGAAATATCACCGTCGTTCATAAGGAAGAGCGCGTCTTCCCCCACAATATACACGCCGCCCCAGACACAGCTCTGAATCGAACCGCCATTGAGCGCGACCGTGCCATCGTATATTTCCAAGCCATACCCGTAGCTGGTGATCGCGCCGTCTTCCTCACTGTCCTGAATCGTCAGGATGCTTTCGGAGGCATCGACAACGATCACGCTGTCGCCATCCTCCGGGCCGACCAGTGTGCTGCCGCACAAGTCAAGGACCACGTCCGCGTCCTCTTCCAACGTCAGGGATTCTTCCAAATCGAGTCTGTCTGACAGATAGTACTGCCCCTCTTCCAACCCAGTGCCGGTCTCTTCCACATACTCGTTGAGATCGGTCCAGTCTCCCTCGTCCGGAGCAGACGCAAGGGCCGTCATGCCGGACATGCTGAAGACAAGGGCCGCCGCCATCAGAAATGAAATCCATTTGCTGCCTTTTCTTTTCTTCATTGTCTCTCCTCCTAAAAAATTGTCTGTTATAAAAAGTGCCTCAATCGGACAAATGCTCGGTTTTGTCCTCCGCTTGTTGCTTAACGGTGCGCGTCCATCCATGCAAGCAGATCCGCATAGACCTTATCGCGGTCGAGTTCGTTTAAGATCTCGTGGCGGTCGCCTTCGTAGAGTTTGATCGAGACATCGGTGATCCCGGCTTCCCGATAGCTCTCGTACGCTTTGGTCACACCCTTTCCGTTGTCTCCCACCGGATCGTCGGCGCCGGAGACGAGAAAGAGCGGCAGATCTTTAGGGATCTGCGCGATCCGTTCCGGGTCCTGCGCTTCCCGCATACCCTGGAACATGTGATAATATCCGTTAACCGTAAACATAAAGCCACACCACGGGTCGCCGTCGTAGGAGTCGATGACGGCCTCGTCCTTCGTCAGCCAGTCCGAGTGCGTGCGCGCCGGCTCGAACTGCTTGTTGTAAGAACCGAACGCCCTGCGGTCGATCCGCGCGTCCCGGTAATCCCAGCCGTGACGCCTGGCGGAGCGTCTGCACATCCGCATTCCCATCCGCAGGATGGTGTCCGACTGCGTGCCGGTCCCCATGAGGATCGCGCCCGCCAGTCCCTTGCCGTACGACTCGATATACTGCCGCACCAGGAACGATCCCATGCTGTGTCCCAGCATAAAATACGGTACATCGGGGAACTTCTCCTGCGTCATCTTCCGCAGCGTCTGGATATCGCCGATCACACACTCGTTGCCGTTGTCCTCGGCAAAGTAGCCGTGCCGCTCATCCGTCTCCACGGACTCGCCGTGCCCCAGATGATCGTTGCCCACCACATAGTAGCCGTGTCCGGCCAGATACGTCGCGAAGTCGTCGTAGCGGTCGATATACTCCACCATGCCGTGGCTGATCTGCAGGGTGCCGACGGGATCGCCCTCCGGCTCCCAGGCGATGGCATGGATCTGCGTGCGGTTATCCTTGGACGGATAGGTGAAATGAGATTTCTTCATAATCAAAAATGCCTCCCTTAGCTCTTCTGTGAAACAGCATACATATCCTGCAACGTAACCAGAGTGACTTCTCCCCCCGCTTCCGCTTCGCGGAGATGTCTTGTAAACCCGCCTTTTGAAAAGATATAGTAATGATAATGGCTGCCCTTTCCGAACACTTCCGCATAGTTTTTCAGCAATTCTAACTCCTCCATGCCGACCGGCTCATTGCGATATTTGCAGGAACCGATCAGATATTCGTCTCCCGCCGCGGGAGCCCCAACGAGATCAATCTGCACCTGCCTGCGTGTCTTTGGATCGCTCCCCCACCACTGTCCGAGCTCTCCAAGCGGGATTGGCAGTTTCCCTGCATAGCGCAGCAGAAAATCCCGGCACATTTTTTCAAAGATCAGCCCCATATAATCGGGGAGATACCGCTTTACGGCCTGCTCATAGACATCCGCAAAGCGCCCTGCGCCGATGACCGACGCGTTTTTCGGAACAAACCGATACCAAAAGCGAAAAAACGGATCCTCTATTTTATAAAGAACCTTTCTTCCGGATTTCTCCGTGACCGGTGTCTCTTTTTGTAGAATCTCTAATTCCATCAACACGCGAAGATATTTGACGCATACGGCAGACTCCAGACCGACCTTAGTCGCAATCTCGTTCGGCCGGGAGGCGCCGCCCGCGATCGCGGTCAGCACGGAATTATAGACTGCCGGCTCGCGCAATTCCTGTTTCAGGAGATTCTCCGGTTCTTCATACAGATACCCGGCTGTATGGAAAAAATTCTCGCACAGCGCACGATCTATATCTTCCTCTACATTTAATTGGTTGATATAATGCGGTACCCCGCCCGTAATACCGTATAAAAGCGCCTGCTCCTCCTCAGGGAACTCCGGATGAAAGGCCGTCATCTCACGATAATCCATTGCCTTCAGATGAATCTGCGCCGTGCGTCTCCCGTAGAGCGGGCTCTCATAACCGAGCACCTGGTGCTCCATAAAACTCATGGAAGAACCACAAAGGATCAGATAGAGCTGTCCGTTTTGCCATATTTGGTCAATCCGGTTCTGCAGCCGGGAAGAGATGGAATGCTCTGCCTTGGCAAGATAGGGATATTCGTCGATCACAAATACCAAACGCTGTTCCGAAGACAATGCGGTGATCGCGTCCAATGCGTCTTCATAATTCTGATAGACGGGTGCCGCCTCCCCGGAAGGATTCCGAAACAGATCGATCGCTCGCGACAGGGATTCCATATTTTCCGACGAAGGCGCATCCAGCGCCGAAAAAAAGACCGTTGGCTTGTCTTTGCAGAATTCATTGATCAGGGCAGTCTTTCCCACTCTTCGGCGCCCATACACGATCACGCATTCAAATTTTCCTTTTTGATAGCGTTGATTCATCGTATGCAGTTCTTCTTCGCGACAATAGAACACTGCCATGCAAACCCCCGCAACAACAATAGACTCACGAGTTAATAACTTATGAGTCTATTATATGCGTCTTACTTCTTTCTGTCAAGTGCGTTCCGTGGTGTTCCCTATATCCCTACCGTCTCTTTCCCACCCGCCGGTAAAACGTGGACCTGCTCACCCCGCTCCTTCGCGCGGCCTCCTTGGTCGTGATCCTGTACGCTTCCCACTCCTTCACGATCTCCTCAAAATCCGCCGGCAAAGGGACCTCCGGCCGGCCAAACCGTACCCCTCTGGCTTTTGCCGCGGCGATGCCCTCCGCCTGGCGCCGCCGGATGCTCTCCCGCTCGTTCTGTGCCACAAAGGAGAGGATCTGCAGCACCAGATCCGCGATGAACGTCCCCATCAGATCTTTGCCGTTCCGGGTGTCTAAAAGCGGCATGTCGAGCACGCAGATCTCTATGCCGATCTCCTTTGTCAGGATCCGCCACTGATTCTGTACCTCTTCATAGTTTCTACCCAGCCGGTCGATGCTCAGAATAAAAAGCAGATCACCCGGCCGCAGCTGTTGTACCATCTTCTGATACTGCTCGCGATGAAAGTCCTTGCCCGATACCTTGTCGATATAGATATTTTCCCGTGGAACAGCGCGGCTTGCCATTGCGTCAAGCTGACGGTCCTCGTTCTGGTCCGTGCTGGAAATCCTCACATAACCGTATACCTCTGCCAAAAAAACCCCTCCTCATGAATCGCAGAACGGTCAGTCGTATTTTTCTAACTCGATAAATTGTAAAAGTAATTAGGAAATTCTGTGCGAAACGCACATAAGAAATTTTAGGGATGTGCTCCCTGCGCAGGGGAAGAGGGATTCGAACCCCCATGAACGGTTTTGGAGACCGTCATACTGCCGTTGTATGATTCCCCTGAATTCGCCGCTGGTGCGGCGCTCTCATCGTATCATCTGCCCGGGTGGAAGTCAAGGCAAAATATGCTCGATGGCCTCGCGGACATTCGCCACACCGGTGATCGTGATCCCGTCGCGCGGCAGCGACTCGTTGACACACACGCGCGGCAGGATGCATTCGGTAAAGCCGAGTTTTTTGGCCTCCTGTACCCGCTGGGGCGCCATGGAGACAGCGCGCACCTCACCGGAAAGCCCCACCTCGCCAAAGCAGATCGTTTTCTCAGGGATGGGAACTTCCTTATAGCTGGAGGCGATGGCCAGCACGATCCCCAGGTCGATGGCCGGCTCGTTCATCCGGACGCCGCCCGCGATGTTGACATAGACATCGCACGAAGACATCGGGATCCCCGCGCGCTTTTCGAGCACCGCTGCGAGGAGATTGACCCGGTTCAGATCCGCTCCCGCGGCCGTCCGGCGCGGCAGCCCAAAGCTCGTCTTGCACACGAGCGCCTGAATCTCCACAAGGATGGGCCTCGTCCCCTCGACGGAACAGGCCACGACAGAGCCGGAAGCGCCCTCCGGCTTTCCGCTGAGCATATACTCCGACGGATTCGGCACTTCGATGAGCCCCTCGGCACACATCTCGAACACACCGATCTCGTTGGTCGAACCAAAGCGGTTCTTCACCCCGCGCAGCACGCGGTACGCCGCGTTGCGGTCGCCCTCGAAGTACAGCACTGTATCGACCATATGCTCCAATACCCGTGGTCCGGCCACAACCCCCTCTTTCGTCACATGTCCGACGAGGAAGATCGTGATATCCAGAGACTTTGCCATCTGTAAAAACAGAGCGGTCGCCTGACGCACCTGGGAAACACTCCCCGGCGCGGAGGAGACCTCTTCACTGTACATCGTCTGAATGGAATCGATGACGGCCACCTGCGGCCTCACCCGTTCCAGGATTGCCGCGATGTCGTCCAGATTGGTTTCGCAAAGAAGCGAGAGCCGCTCGGAAAATTCGCCGATCCGTTCCGCCCGGATCTTGATCTGCTGCAGGGATTCCTCCCCCGAAATGTAGAGAACCTCCCTGCCCGCTTCAGCCAGATTGCGGCACACCTGCAGCAGGATCGTCGACTTCCCAATGCCCGGATCGCCGCCCACCAGCACAAGGGAACCGGGTACGATCCCTCCTCCGAGCACGCGGTCGAGCTCCGCCATCCCGGTCGAAAAGCGCTCCTCGTCACGCGTCGCGACCTGCGACAAGGTCACCGGTGCCGGCGCTTCTCCGCGTACCGCGCGGGCTCCGGCCGACCCCGCGCCGCCCATGCTCTTCGGTGCCGCGGGCTCCTCGACAAAGCTGTTCCACGCCTTGCAGGCGGGACACTGCCCCATCCACTTTGGCGACTCATATCCACATTCCTGGCAGAAAAATACTGTGCTTTTACTCTTGGGCATGGAATTGTATCTCCCCCATGGAGAGTGTGACCGCGACCGCGTCCCCACGCTTCACGCGCCCGGCGAGGATCTCGTCCGCCAGCGCGTCCTCCAGATCCGTCTGGATCGCGCGGCGAAGCGGCCGGGCTCCGTATTTGGGATCGTACGCTTTCTCCACGATATGTTTTTTTACGGAATCGCGCACCGAAAGGCGGATCCCCATCTGTCTCTCACAGCGATCGGCAAGCTCCCGCGTCATCAGCGTAACGATCTGTTTCATGTGCGCCTTTGTGAGCGCGTGGAACACGATGATCTCGTCAATCCGATTTAAGAATTCCGGCTTGAAGATCCGACGCACTTCCCCCATCACGGAATCTTTCATGCGCTCGTAATCTTCCCGTTCATCCTCCACGGCCGTAAAGCCAAGCTTCTTTGGTTCGACAATGGACTGCGCGCCCGCGTTGGATGTCATGATGAGGATCGTGTTTTTAAAATCCACCTTGCGCCCCTGGGAATCCGTGACATGGCCGTCGTCCAGGATCTGGAGCAGAATGTTGAACACGTCCGGATGGGCCTTTTCAATCTCGTCAAACAGGACGACCGAATACGGGTGGCGCCTTACCTGCTCGCTGAGCTGTCCACCCTCGTCATAGCCCACATAGCCGGGCGGCGATCCGATCATCTTGGAAACGCTGTGCTTCTCCATATATTCGGACATATCCACACGGATCATGGCATCCTCCGTTCCGAAGACCTCCCGCGCCAATGCCTTTGACACCTCGGTCTTGCCGACGCCCGTGGGCCCCAGGAAGAGGAACGATCCGATCGGCCGGGTCGGATCCTTTAGTCCTACCCTCCCGCGGCGCACTGCCCGCGAGACAGCCGACACCGCTTCATCCTGCGCGATCACACGCTTGTGAAGCGCGGACTCCATACGCTTTAAACGGGAAGTCTCACTCTCCGTCAGGCGTTTTACCGGAATCAGGGTCCACTCGGATACGACATCTGCCACCTCGTTCTCCGTAACCTGCAATTTTCTGCGTTTTTGTCTCTGTTCGTATTTCCGCAGGGCCTGCTCGTAAGATTCCTGCAGCGTTTCTCTTTCGGCATTGATTCGTGAGGCCTCTTCGATCTGACCGGCCGAGAGCGCCTCCTCCAATTCCGCTTTTAATTCCTCAAGACGTTCCCGGTATTCCAGAACTTCCGGCGGATAGGCGGCGGTCCGCAAATGCACCTTCGAGGCCGCCTCATCCATGAGATCGATGGCCTTATCCGGCAAAAACCGGTCGCTTACATAGCGCGCCGCAAGCTCCGACGCCGCGCGAATGCCTTCGTCCGTGATCACAACGTGATGATGATCCTCATAGCGTTCCCTAAGGCCCGTGAGGATCTGTACGGTCTCCTCGATGTCCGGCTCCTCCACGAGCACGGACGCGAAGCGCCGTTCAAGCGCGGCGTCCTTTTCAATGTATTTTCGATACTCCTGTACCGTCGTGGCACCGATGATCTGAATGTTTCCCCTCGAGAGCGCCGGCTTTAAGATGTTGGCCGCGTCCAACGCGCCCTCCGCGCCGCCGGCACCGATGATCGTGTGCAGCTCATCAATAAAAAGAAGCACATCCTTCGCGCCTTCGATCTCGCGCAAAATGCCCTTCATCCTCTCTTCAAACTCCCCGCGGTACTTCGTTCCGGCTACCATACCCGGGACATCGAGCGCAAGGATCCTCCGGCCCTTCAAATAATCCGGCACCTCTCCCGCCGCCACGCGCTGCGCGAGGCCTTCCACGATCGCGGTCTTGCCCACACCCGACTCGCCGATGAGACAGGGATTGTTTTTGCTCCTGCGGCTTATGATCTGGATGATCCGGCGAAGCTCCGCTTCGCGGCCGATCAACGGATCCAGTTCACCCTTCCGCGCCCGTTCGGTCAGATCATAGGAAAACTTTTCCAGCAGGGAAGCGTTCTCCCCGTCTTTGCCGGAAGAATTCTTTTTTACCTTGGCATACTCCGCGGACTTTCCCATCGCCTCCATGATATCCGCGATGATATAGCCTGCGTTTAAACCCAGGATCGCCAAAATCTGCGCCGCCGCGCAGTCTTTATCCTCCAGAATGGCCAGCAGAATGTGCTCCGTGCCGACGCCCGCGCTCTCATACTGTCCGGCAAGCTCTTCCGCCCGCGTGAGGACCGCCTCGCATTCCGGCATCATCTGCGGCTGGGCGTCCTCTGAGGTCGCGCGCGGCAGCGTCAACTCGCTGATCATGCGGCGCACCATTTTTTCATTGATCGGCTGCGCGCGCAGAAGCTGCCCCGCCAGGCCGCTTTTTTCCCTCATCATGCCGAGCAGGAGATATTCCGTTCCGAACGCGCTTAAACCGTCGGATTTAGCAAGGTTCTGCGCATAGCGCAGAACCTGTTTTGCCTGTTTGGAAAATGCTTGAAATTGCATAAAATCCTTTCTCTATCGTTTACAGAAATTCCAGATCGTCATCCTCGGGATCCGGTGTGCCTTTCACCGTGTCATCCGTTCTTTGCGCCGGCGCTTCCTCCGGTTGTGGAGTCGGTGTTTTATCCGGCTGCGGAGTCGGTGCTTCACTCGGCTGCGGAGTCGGCGTTTCAACCGGCTTCGCGTCCTGCTCCGTTTGCAGGGGCTCCATCGGAGAATCATAGGAACTTGCGCGGCTTTCGTAGCTGTCACCATATCCGGCGTCACCCTGCGCGCCCGATCCGGAGGAATCCGGTTCCTCATAACGGCCGCCGTTCCGCTCTCTCCTTACGTCCATCGCTTTGGCAAGCTGACGGTAACGGACGCCGAAGATGATCACGAGGATCAGCAGCAGCAGGAAGATTACAATGATGCCCACGATCACGATCATGGACAGGGAATCCAGAGAAAAGCTGGAGCTTTTCTCCTCGACATCCACCGACGTGCCGTTCAGGTTGTAATGCATGCTGAGGATGCTCTCCTCAATGGTTCCCTCGGGAGCGTTATAGGTGTACCACCCGTAACTTCCGTCACGGTTGACACCATACATATAATAGAAGTCCGTAAGGTTCGCGCTCTCGGATATGACGGAATCCTTCTGCGTCATCTGCAGCGCGTCCATTGTCCCGGTGTCAAATTCGCAAACCGTCTTCGCGAACCGGTCCGATACGGTGGAAAGCTCCGCGTCAGGTATGTTGAGCAACAGGATAAAGCCGTCGTCTGTCGGAAAACTGATATACGGAATGAGTTCGGACTTTGCCAGATCGTAGACAACAAGCCGCCCGTCCGTCTGATGGGAAGTGTCCTCCATGTAGAGCAGGTAGACTTCGGCGTTTTCCATCTCAAGCGCCGCCACGTCTCGCCCCTCATAGCTTACGGTCGTCTGCTGAAACCCTTCCGGAAGGATGTCGACCGGAATCGAATCCGAGACCGCAAGTGTGATCGCCTGTGTGTCAGTCTCGGCGGGCTGCGTCTCTTCCTCTGCCTGCTCGGCTTCCGCCTCCGCCTCGGCAGCTTCCTGCTCGGCAGCCTCCGCATCTTCAGCTGCCTGTTCGGCTTCCTCTTCTGCCTGCTCCGCCTCCGCCTCGGCCTCTTCCGCCTCCGCATCGGTGTCCTCGACATCGACCAGATCGCTGCGCACCCAGCCGCTGAAGGTCTCTCCGGCCGAAGTATACTCAATCTGATACCATTCATTGCCGTCCGAACCGGTTGTGGAGTCCAGGACGGTCACTTCCTTGCCGGCCGCCAGCGTGTCGAGCGCATCCCCGTCCACCGCGGAGGATCGCACGTTAATGCCATCGGCAGTGATAGTGCCGTCACTCGGGTACGCCCATGCCGTAATCGCCGTTCCGAAAACCCCGGTTCCCATAAAGACGGCTGCTGTTGATAAGATCATCACTGCTCTTTTGAAAGAATGTCTCCTTTTCATTATCTTCTCCAATCTTTCGTTTGCCACACCGATTCCGACCGCAAGTGGAATTCCGTACTTTTAGGTGCTCATACTGTTTTTATTATAGTCGGAACTCCCCTAAAAAGCAACCGCGGAAAATGAAAATCAAAATGCAAAAAACGAAAAACAGATTGTAAAAATTTTCTAATTTCCCTTGCATTATGAGTCGTTTTGCGGCATGATAGGGAAAGACCGATTTGGAAAGGAGTCTTTTATATGAAGGCAAAAATAACCTTGCCCCTGCTTGCTATGCTGGCCGCGGGCAGCATGTTGTGTTTGAGCGGATGCAACGCGGATGTCACGACCATCAATGAAGAGGAAGTGCCGGTCGAAGAGGCGGTGGAGGAAGAAAACCTCGCCGAAGGAACGGTGCTCTTTCACAGCGTCTGGTATGACGCGGAAGGAAATAAACTGCCGGATGTCAATGTCGCTTTTTATGAAGACGAAACACTTTCCTTTTCCGGTACAACGGATGAAAACGGAGACATGGAGGCCTTTACGCTTCCCTGCAATACGACTCTTTTCTGCTCCGTCACGGATGAGGCCGGCAATCCGATTGCCGAATCGGATGTCGTGATCAAACTCTCCGACAACTATGAATCGATTGCCATCTACCCCACGAGGGATGTGGAGTCTGAGGAAGAAACCCCCACGCTCACGATAGAGATCCCCACAGGCAATGTCAATCTCCGCGCAGGGTTCTATGTGACACAGAGCGGGACCGTCAGCCTCGCCAACCTGACGCCTTATGTCGAACCAGAGACCGAAGAAGCGGTCGCAGAGGAGACCGAAGAGGCAGCCGAAGAGCAGACCGAAGAGGCTACCGAAGAGGCGGCCGAAGAGCAGACCGAAGAGGCGGCCGAAGAACAGAATAACGAAGAACAGAACAACGAAGAGCAGAACAACG
>MSHE01000008.1:65983-83877 GCA_001941025.1 Lachnospiraceae bacterium Zagget3 | reverse complement strand
CAACGAAGAGCAGAACAACGAAGAACAGAACAACGAAGAACAGAACAACGAAGAGCAGAACAACGAAGAATAGAACGACTGGCAGGAGCAGCCCGCGCAAAGTTTGCGCGGGTTTTTTTACGCGCGGAATCTCCGATACAGCTCATCCCGGGCGCGTCGGCCCCCTACGATCACCGCTCCCAAAAACGTGAGCGCGACGAGAGCCAGCCCGATCACCGGGACGACGAGGTGCGTGACAAGTCCGAACCCGGACAGCACCAGCGGAAGCACGGAAAACGCAAGGGTGAGAAGCAGAAACGGAATGTAGCTCTGCCAATCCCGGTTGTTTACGATCATCATTACCACGATCGCCAGATCGATCAGCATGCAGGCCGCCGGAATGATGTACGTGAGCGACCAGCCCTGAAATCCGCTGACCATATCGATGGAAAAGAGAACCGCCACGCCCAGCACACACTGTAAAAACACGATCAGCCGGTAGCCGGTGTGCATGGAGATGGACACCTTAAGCGTCAGATATCCGTAGGCGAGGAAGATGCCGATCAGGATCACCCAGCCCGGATTCCCATGCGCCGCGACATCCGCGAGGATCAGGATGACGACCGCCGCGATCGCGGCCGCCGCGTAGAAGCGCAGCGCCAGCTGCATTTTCCGGATTTCCCGTTCCGCGCTGAGGCAGGGGTAGAGCGGGGTATCCCCCGCCGGAGTGTCCGGTGCCGCGCCTTCCCCCGCCGGGACACATGCCTCTTCGTGATATACCCCGTTGCCGTCAAGTGTAACCGCGATCCCCTCCGCCGCGAGGAAGCGGTAAAATTCCCGCTGCAGGTTTACATCGCGCAGCACGGACGTAATGGTCGCGGCAAGCGTTCCCTCGTACGTCGAGAGCGTGACCTTTACGTTCTGTCCCTTGGAGCGCGACAGGAGCACATCAAACCGGCGGATGTATTCCCGGTACTCCGGCGCGACCGTGATACGACCCAGGTTTGTCACGGTCGTGGTGTTCGCCTTCGCATGCAGGTTATAGATCCCGCGAAGTCCCGGATTCTTTAAAAAGAGCGGTATGGCCCGAAGGAGCATCATCTGCTCGCCCGTCATGTTATAGGAGATGACGGATTCCAGATGGTCCTTGGTCAGCTGTTCCGCGAGCGAACTCTTTACCGCTTTGACCACATCCGCGAACGTACCGTCGCTTTGCTCCGGCCGGAAGACCGCCGTTACCATGACAAAGAAATTCCGGGCCGTCACCGAGTCAAAGTACGGCCGCAGATTCACCGGAACCGCCACCGTGAGCGGCCGCCTGGACGACTGCCCTTTTAAACCGGTCCGGTATACGGCCCAGAGGAACGCGGCAACCAGATATTCGTTGATCGTGGCATCGTGTCGCCGCGCCGCCGCGCGGACCTCCTCCACCGGCATATGTCCGTGCAGGATCCCCATCTTCCCCGTGGGAAACAGCGTCCCTTTCAGCAGATAGGCGCGAAAGCTTTTGTATCCCTTCGTGAAGCGCTCCTTCTTATAGTTCGCGAGGAAGCTGTCCTCCATGTTGAGAGAGGTCTCGCTGCTTAAAGCATCTCCACAGCGCTCCCGCAGTTCGGGATGGACAAGCCGCAGATACTGATAAGCCAGCTCCTTTAAAAAATACATGGCACCGGTTCCGTCCGTTAAAACGTGAAACGCCTCCAGATTGATCCGCGTCCCATAATAGGTCACGCGAAAGAGGTAGTTGCGGTTGCGGTTTTCCTCGATGTACTGGCAGGGATAGGTGTTTTCTTCCACGACCGGCGGCGGTTCTTTTCCGTTTTCCTCGAAATAGTACCAGAACACGCCCTGCCGCAGCCGCACGTTAAAGACGGAGAACTTGGGCAGCACGATCGCCAACGCCTCGCGAAGGCGGTCGCCATCGATCTCCTCGTCCAGATAGACCGCGATCCGATAGACATTGCTCATGCCCTCGCCGGCGATCGCGGGAAAGAGATGCGCCGCGTTGTCAAGCTTCCCCCAGCGGACCTCACCGAAGCTGTCGTAGACACGCCCCGTGCCGTCCTCCCGCTTCCGGAAATACGCCCGCTCCAGACGCTGGCGCTTCGTGCCGCGGGCACGCTTTTCTTCCCTGCGCCGCAGTTTTTCCTGCTTGTTTAATTGTCTTCGTTCTCTTTTATTCTCAACCATTATTCATAAAATTCCCGGCAGACTACAGTCCACCGGGAACCATTCTCTTTCTGTAAAATTGTCTCTCCGCAAACGCTGTCCCGCGCCGTGTCTCTTCCCCGCCGGCGCATACCCGCGCGATTTTATTCTTCGCCGACAGCTGCGGCCTGCGGCGCGTCGTCTTCGGGCAGCTCGTAGGTGGCGGGATCCAATTCCCCTTCCTCTACCTCATCCCAGAGCTTGTCCGCCGTGGGCTTCCAGTTCTCGGCATAGGGAAGCGTCTTTTCGATCAGGTCGTCCACCGGCTCTTCGGCCACCATGTCGGTAGAGTGCGCGTCCGTATTGTGCACCATCGTCTGAATCCATTGCGGATTCTCCAGCATCGGACAGGGCCGGAACATGTTGTCGTTAAACGGCATGTTGTCGTGATACTGCATGAACAGCGGCCGCTGCAGGCACTCGAGCAGTGTCATATCCCGGATGTTCGCGTCGGAGTAATGGATGAACACACACGGTTCCACATCGCCGTTCGCGTTGATGTGGCAGTAGTTCTTGCCGCCCGCGATGCAGCCGCCGACAAACTGCGCGTCGTTCTGGAAATCCATCGTAAAGAGCTTGATCGGGCAGTACTGGCTGCGGATATAACGAACCCGCTTGACCATGTACTCGCGCTGCTCGGGTGTTAAGAGCAGGTCCGTACTCGCGTCCTTGCCGATCGGCATATAGTGAAAGTACCAGCACATGATCGCGCCGTGATCGACGAGCATCTGCAGGAACTCGTCGGAGGTGGTGGTCTTGTAATTTTTGCTCGTGTAGCAGATCGACGCCCCGTAGATCAGGCCGTACTCGTGCATCAAGTCCATGGCCTTCATGATCTTCTCGAACACGCCTTCCCCGCGGCGGCTGTCGTTTACCTCCTCATAGCCCTCCACGGAAAGCGCGAAGGAAAGGTTCCCGAGCCGCTGCACTTCTTTGCAGAACTCCTCGTCAAAGAGCGTGCCGTTCGTGAACAGGTGGAACGCGCAGTCGTTGTGCTTCTCCGCGAGCCACAGGATATCTTTCTTGCGGACCATCGGCTCGCCGCCCGTGAAGATAAAGAAGTGGATGCCCAGTTCTTTCGCCTGTGTGATGATGCTGTCGAGTTCCTCGTTCGTGAGGTTCATATTGTGACCATACTCGGCAGCCCAGCAGCCGATACAGCGCAGGTTGCAGGCACTCGTCGGATCCAACAGGATGACCCACGGTACGTTGCAGCCGTACTTTTCCCGGTTTTCCTTTACCTTTTTAAAACCGGTAAGGCCGGCCTCAAATCCGAGGTTCATGACATGGGTCTTGATGATGTTCGGATGCAGCGTTTCCATCGCGTGATAGATCTGCTGCGTCCAGTTGTTCTCCGGATCGGAGAGGACTTTGTCCGCGTTTTCCCAAAAGGTATCAGGGAAGTTCTTTCCGGCAACTCTGCGCGCCAGGTGCATGAGCTTTACCAGATTCTCTTCCTTATTTCGATTGATATAACGGAATACGCCGTTAAAGGCGACTTCAAATGATTTTCTTGCCGTAGCATGTCTTACGTCTGCCATAGTGTCCTCCTGTTTTTACCCTTCCTGCTGAACGGTATCCTTATAATTGGAGTAGCCTCTTCCCGCAAAGTGGCCCTGCTCCCAGAGCTCCTCCGCGTTTGGCTTCCATGCTTCCGCATAGGGGAAACATTTGTCGGTGAGATGCTCCACACTCTCGGGGGACTTCATATCGGTGGAGTGTGCCCCGGTCTCATGCACCATGTTTAAGATCTTCTCCGGATTCTCCAACATCGGGCAGGGCCGCAGGTGGTTCTCATTGAATGGCTGTCCGTCGCGGTAGGCCATAAACAACGGCCGCTGCAGGCATTCGAGCAGCGTGCTCTCCCGGATGTTCGAATCGGAGTAGTGAACGAACACACAGGGTTCCGCGTCACCGTTGGCATTGATATGGAAATAGTTGCGTCCGCCGGCGATGCATCCGCCCACGTACTCGCCGTCGTTCTGGAAGTCGAGCAGCATGATCTCCTTGCCGCCTTCCCAGCCGCGGATCTCGCGGATGCGGTCGTGAATGTAGCGGCGCTGCTCCATCGTGGGCAGCAGATCGACATCGGCCTCATTGCCGATCGGCATATAGTGGAAATACCACGCGTAACGGCAGCCGTGCTCGATCAGTAAGTCCATAAACTCATCGGAGGTGACCGCCGCCATATTTTTCCTTGTATAACAGATGGAGGAACCAAAGAACAGCCCGTACTGTTTCATAAGGTCCATGGCGTCGAGCGTCTTCTGGAACGCGCCTTCTCCCCGGCGCCCATCGTTGATGTCCTCCATTCCCTCGAGCGAGACGGAGAACGCGAAGTTGCCGAGCTCACGAACCTCCTCACAAAACTCCGCGTCGATCAGCGTGCCGTTTGTAAAGCTGTGGAACATGCATTCGTTGTGCTTTCTGCAAAGCTTGAGCAGGTCGTCCTTGCGGACCAGCGGTTCTCCGCCCGTGAACATATAAAAGTACACGCCGAGTTCCTTGCCCTGTGTGACGATGCTGTCCATCTCCTCATAGGTAAGGTTCATCTTGTGTCCGTACTCGGCCGCCCAGCAGCCGGTGCAGTGCATATTGCAGGCGCTCGTGGGATCGAGAAGCAGCACCCACGGGATACTGCAATCGTATACTTTTCTCTTCTCACGGATCACCTTGGTGCCGTAGAACGCGGCCTCAAAGCCCAGGTTGAGCGCGGTCATCTTTGCCACATTGGGATCCAGTTCGTCCAGCATCCGGTTCACAAACTTCAGCCATTTGTTCTCGGGATCCCGGATCATCTCCCGTACAGACTCATAAGTTTCCGCCTTAAAGTTGTCTCCCATAAAGCGCTCCGCGAGATCTACAATCTGGAGCAGCCCTTTTTGACGATCCTTGTTGAGTCTCCTCAGCGCGACATCGATCGCGGCGCTGAATGCCTTCCGCTGCATGGTGTGTGATAAGCTTGCCATGAAACACTCTCCTTTCCGCTATCGTGTTGATTTTCCGAAAACTGTTCGTTTTACATCCTGTTGTTATTTTTCCAACAAGTGTTGCAATCTTTCTTAGGGTTTATTATAATGGAGTTGAGAAAAAGTGCAACCAACAGATTTTTTTGGAATGTAAAATAACCACCATTTGATCCCCAATATGTTGGGGATTTGACAAATCGAACACAAATTGGCGGAGGAATGATCATGGCGACAGACCGCAGGACAAAATACACGAAATCCGTGATCCGACAGGCCCTCTTTGACCTGATGGAGGACAATCCCGTCAACAAGATTACGGTCACGGACATCTGCAAAGAGGCTGACATCAACCGCAGCACGTTTTACGCCTACTACGAAGACGTGAACGAGCTGCTGTCCGCGATTCAGAACGAACTGTTTGAAAACGTGGTGCTCTCCTTAAGCACCGAGAACTGGTTTGATGAGCTTTTGCGGCTTGTGGACGAGAATCGCGACCTGTGCAAGGTGCTGATCGGGCCGCACGGCGACTCCTCGTTCCTGCGGCAGCTCATCTATCTGGGCTACGAGAACGGCGTCGCGACCTGGCGGGAGAACTATCCGGACGCCACACCGGAACAGCTGGACTACTACTATGCCTATATGGCCTCCGGTGTGATCGGGGTTCTCGAAAACTGGGTGTTTTCCGACTATGCCATGTCCATCGAAGAGATCGGAGAAATGCTCATGGGCTACTCCATGGATGGGCTCCACTATCTCCGGACACCAAAAACGGCAGCCGACTGACCGCCGGACTGCCTTCGGACCCCGTATGCCGCGCAAAAGCGGGCAGAAACGGGTGCTAAAACCATTACAGAATTGTTACAAATAGATGTTACAAAAATGTTAAATTCTACCCTGTTACATTAACAGGGTTTTATTTTGCTCAAAATCCGGTTTTCACGCGCTGCGGGGTCCCCGCTCCGACACATTCGTAATCTCGAGGATGAAATCGGCCACGTTTTTCGGAATGGGATCGGCGCTTAAGCGCCACTCCCAGTTTCCTCCGGTCGTAGAGGGGAAATTGATGCGCCCCTCCGCCCCGATATGGAGGTAGTCCTGCATCGGGATGACACAGTACTTCGCGATGCTCAGCATAGCGAGCCGGATCAGATTGTCCGCAAGTTCCGTCAAGGTATCCCCGGGGCGGTTTAAATACGCGCGAACGCGCGCGATGCTCGCCTCATCGGCACCCGTCAGCATCTGAAGCAGCGTCTCGTTGTCATGGGTGCCGGTGTAGACCACATAGTTTGTCGACTCAAAATTGTGCGGGAGGAACGTATTTCCCTTCCAACCGTCAAAAGCGAACTCCAGCACTTTCATTCCCGGCAGTTCACTCTGCCGCAGGAGTGCCACGACCGCCGCGCTCATCTGTCCCAGATCCTCCGCGATAAATTCCACATCCGGCATACAGCCCTCAATGGCCTGTATGAGCAGCATCCCCGGACCCGGCATCCATTGGCCGACGCGGGCGGTCTCCGCCCCATAGGGGATGGCGTAATATTCCGCCAGCCCGCGGAAGTGATCGATCCGGATCACATCGTAGAGCGCCTTCGCGTGGCGGATCCGGTCGATCCACCAGGTGTAGCCGGTCTCCCGGTGCCGTTCCCAGTTATAGAGCGGGTTGCCCCACAGCTGGCCGTCTGCGGAGAAAAAGTCCGGCGGTACGCCCGCCACCGCGGTGGGATTCCTATCCTCGTCCAGCTGAAACAGTTCCGGATGCATCCACACATCCACACTGTCATACGCCACATAGATCGGCAGGTCGCCGACGATGCGCACCCCGTGCGCGCCCGCGTACTCCTTCAGCTTCCCCCATTGCGTCATGAACCAGTACTGGATATGGGCATAATACGCGATGTCATCCTCCAGTTCGTGCCGCGCCTGTTCGATCACGTCCGGATCCCGCATTTTATAAGGCTCTTCCCAGGTATTCCAGGGCTGCATGTCATGCTGTTTTTTCAGCGCCATAAACAGAGCGTAGTCCAGTATCCAGTCTGACTCCTGTTCCAAAAACGCCTCATAGCCGCTCTGATCGCGCTCCCGGTCACGCTCGTAAGCCTTATAGAGCAAGGGATAGCGGTTTTTATACTGCAGTCCGTAATCGATATGGGACGGATCCTCCCCAAGCGCGGCCGCGTCACACTCGGCACGCGAAAGCAGACCCTCTTCGATCAACGCGTCCAAGGAGACAAAGTACGGATTCCCCGCGCTGGTCGAAAACGCCTGATAGGGCGAATCCGCGAAGCAGGTGTGCCCCATCGGCAGAATCTGCCACATCGTCTGTCCGCTTGCTTCCAAAAAATCGATCCAGTCGTATGCCTCCTTCGAAAATCCACCGATCCCGTAACGGGAGGGAAGGCTGCTGACCGGGAGTAAAATGCCGCTTGCTCGCATAAAATGTACCTCTATAGACATAGGCAAATTGCACGCCCATAAAATGTTTACTGTTCCGTTTCTTCCTCCATCACTTCTTCGACATCCGCCCCAAGTTCTTTCTCGGCGGCCTCCTCGGCGGCTTCTTCCTTCTCAAGTTCGGCGGTAATTTCATTTAACATGTTGATGATGTTCTCTTCTCCGATCTCATCAAACTTTTCCGACGCTTCCTCCAGCCGGTCAAAGAAGCTCGGCCCGGCATCCGGATCGATCTCGCACGCGGAAGCACAGGTACTGCAGTCGTGTGTGCAATCCTCCATCGGGATGTTCTCTTTTTTTCTTCGCTCATAAGAATACTCCTTTCTGGCGCGATGGCATACGGCCTCGTCGCGTGGTTCCTTTTTCGGTGTTCCTATTATACACTGTGCCCCAACCTTTTACCAGTAAAATTTTTATGATTCCTCATGGACATCCAATGCGCAAATTTCCGCCGTAATCTCTGCAAGGGATTCCACACGCGGTACCTCCGCGTCCACGCTCCCGAATCCGTATGACGCCCAGACAAAGGGCACGTCCGCCTCGCGGCAGGCGTCCATATCGCCCTGCGTATCGCCCAGATACCAGAAGCGCTCCCATCCGTTGCGCTCGATCATGCGGCGCAGGTTTTCCGTCTTGCCCTCTCCGGTATCGCCATAGGTCAGATGGTCATCCACAAGTTCTCCCAGGCGGTAATAATCCAAAAACGCCTCGATGTAGCCGGCCTGGCTGTTGCTTACGATGCCGATCTCATATCCCTTTTCGCGAAGCGCGCGAAACGTCCCCTCCACATCGCCGAGGAGGACGGCCCCGTGTTCCCGCAGGTACTCATTTTCCACGCGTTCCAGGACGTGCATGATCTCCATGCCCTCGTCCGGGCCGTATTGCGGCAGGAGCGCGCGCGCGAACGCGTCCATCGTCCGGCCCATCAGTCCGATGATCCGCTCCCGCGTGACAACGACATCCGGGACGCCGACCTGCGCGAGCGCGTCGTTCCAGGAAATCACAATGGTGTCGACGGCATCCCATAGGGTGCCGTCCATGTCGAAGATCACTGCTTTTTTCATAATTATTCAGATATCTCGTCCAGCGCCTTCCCGATATCGTGGCGCATATATTTGTTGTCAAACGCAACCCACTCCGTTGCCGCGTAGGCATTGGCGCGGGCTTCTTTTAAATCGGCCCCTTTGGCCGAGATGCCGAGCACTCTCCCGCCGTTTGTGACGATCTCTCCCGCGTCGTTTAACGCGCTGCCCGCGTGAAAACAGTAGTAGCCGTCCGCGTCGTCGAACCGTTCCAGCCCATGGATCACATACCCCTTTTCATAGGCGACCGGATAGCCGTCGCTGGCCAGCACGACGCAGACCATCGCGTTGTCCTCAAACTGCAGCTCGATCGTATCGAGCGTTCCGTCGATACAGGCCTCCATCACCTCGATGATGTCGTTCTTCATCCGCGGCAGCACGACCTGCGCCTCCGGATCGCCGAAGCGCGCGTTGTACTCGAGGACTTTCGGGCCGTCGTCCGTGAGCATCAGGCCGAAAAAGATGATGCCTTTGAACGTCCGCCCTTCCGCCGCCATCGCGTCCACGGTCGGCTGAAAGATGTATTTCTGACAGAACGCGTCCACCTCCGGCGTATAAAACGGACTCGGAGAGAATGTTCCCATGCCGCCGGTGTTTAAGCCCTGATCGCCGTCCTGTGCCCGTTTGTGATCCTGCGCGGAGGACATGATCCGGATCGTCTTCCCGTCGACAAAAGAAAGCACGGACACCTCCCGCCCGGTCATAAACTCTTCGATGACCATCTGGTTTCCGGCGGAACCGAACTTTTTATCGAGCATGATCGTGCGGACCCCGTCCCGGGCCTCCTCGCGCGTATTGCAGATGAGCACGCCCTTGCCGAGTGCCAGCCCGTCCGCCTTCAAGACGATGGGCATCTTCGCGTTCTCCAGGTAGGCGAGCGCTTTTTCGGGATCGTCAAATGTCGCGTATTCCGCTGTCGGAATCCCGTATTTTTTCATAAGGTCCTTGGAAAAGGCTTTGGACCCCTCCAGAATGGCCGCGGCTTTATTCGGCCCGAAGACGCGCAGGCCCGCGGTCTCAAACACGTCGACGATGCCGCCGACCAGCGGATCGTCCATGCCGATGATGGTCAGGTCGATCGCGTGCTCCTTCGCGAAGGCGGCCAGCGCGTCAAATTCCATCGCGCCGATGGGCACGCATTCGGCGATCTGGCCGATCCCGGCATTGCCCGGCGCGCAGTAGATTTTTTCGGCATGCGGGCTTCGCGCGACGCTCTCCGCGATGGCGTGCTCGCGGCCGCCGCTGCCTACGATAAGTACTTTCATGGGGATCCCTCCTTGTATCGTTATGTGGAGTGCGCAGTTCCCTGCGCACCAGTTTGCTTTTTTACAGTTCTTTCCTTCCTCTACTCTTGTATTGTGGCAATCCCACCGACAACGGCCACTTTGTTGTGCGCGATCAGATTGATCGCCTGAGGCAGGATGACCCACTCGGCCTCTTCCATGACGCGTCGCTGCAGGGTCTCGGGCGTGTCGTCCGGGAGGACGTCGACCGCCTTCTGCAAAATGATCGGGCCGGTGTCGGTGCCCTCGTCGACGAAATGACAGGTCGCGCCGGTCAGCTTGACGCCGCGGGCCAGCGCGGCCTCATGAACCTTCAATCCATAGTACCCCGTCCCGCAAAACGACGGGATGAGAGACGGGTGGATGTTGATGATCCGATTCCGATACTGCCGGATCATTTCCTCCGGGAGAACAACCAGAAATCCTGCCAGAACGATCAGATCGGCGCCGGCCTCCGCCACTGCCGTAAGGAGCGCGTCGTTAAAGTCCTCCCGCGCGGCAAAATCTTTCGGGGAGATATACCGGTGTGGAATGCCGGCCGCCTCCGCGCGCGTGAGCGCATAGGCGTTTGGATTGTTGCTGATCACCGCGCTTACCTCAGCGTCCGTGATCGTGCCGTCATTGATCGCGTCAAGGATCGCCTGCAGATTCGTACCGCCGCCGGAGACCAATACCGCCGTCTTTAACATAAAGTCACTCCTTTTTCTCCATTCTGGATCGCGCCGATCACATAGGGTTTGTCCCCGGCCGCCTCAATCGCCGCCATTGCCTCTTCCGCGTCCTCCGCGTCCACCGCCAGGACCATGCCGATGCCCATGTTGAACGTGCCATACATCATCTTTTCCGCAATGTCCCCCTCTCTCTGCAGCAGAGAAAAGATGGGCGGAACCGGATAACTGTCTTTCCAGATGATCGCGTGCATGCCGTCCTGCAGCATACGCGGCACATTTTCATAAAAGCCCCCGCCGGTGATATGGCTGCAGGCGTGTACGGTGATCTCCGCGTCTTTGAGGCTTTTTAACGCATGGACATAGATGCGCGTCGGCGTCAGCAGAACGTCTCCCAGTGTGCCGCCGAGCTCCTCGTAGTAAGTATTCAGCGCTTCCGGTGTCATGGGAAGGACGCTTCGCACGAGAGAAAACCCGTTGCTGTGAATGCCGCTGGACGCGATGCCGATCAGCACATCCCCCTCTTCCACATCTTCTCCGGTGATCATCTCGTCCCGCTCACAAACCCCCACGGCAAAACCGGCCAGATCATATTCATCCTCCGGCATCAGTCCGGGGTGTTCCGCGGTCTCGCCGCCGATCAAAGCCGCGTCCGCCTGGATGCAGCCCTCCGCCACACCGGCTACGATCTGCGCGATCTTCTCCGGATCGTTCTTTCCGCAGGCGATATAGTCCAGGAAAAACAGGGGATCGCCGCCCGCGCAGACAATGTCGTTGACACACATGGCAACGGCGTCGATGCCGATGGTTTCATGTCGGTTTAAGAGAAACGCGATCTTCACCTTCGTGCCGCAGCCGTCCGCGCCGGCAAGCAGCACGGGATCTTCCATCTCCTGAAGGATGCTCGCGTCAAACGCGCCGAAAAAGCCGCCGAGACCGCCGAGGACCTCGGGCCGCGTGGTGCGCGCGACGTGTTCTTTCATGAGTTCCACCGATTTATAGCCGGCTTCAATATCGACGCCGGAGTCCTTATAATCCATACTGTAGTCCTTTCTTGTTCAGCCGTCGAAAAAATGTAATTCATTTTTTCTCCGGCATACACATATTAGTAGTTCCTCCAACCCTGTTCTATAAGCCGCGCGTCCTTCTCCTCAACTTGGGCGCCGAGGTCATTTATGTACTCTTCTACGCGCGTAAGAAGCGCCTCGTCCGAGGTCGCGAGGATCTTCGCCGCGAGGATGCCGGCATTCGCTCCGCCGCCGATCGCGACCGTCGCCACTGGGACGCCGCTCGGCATCTGCACGATGGAGTACAGAGAATCCTCGCCGCCCAGATCGGATGTCTTCATCGGGATGCCGATGACCGGCAGCGGGAAAAGAGCCGCGCACATGCCCGGCAGATGGGCCGCCTTGCCCGCTCCCGCGATGATCACCTTGACGCCCCGCTCTTTCGCGGTCTTCGCGTACTCATAGAAAAGGTCGGGTTCCCGGTGCGCGGAGAGGATCCGCATTTCATAATCGATTTCCAGCCGGTCCAGGATCTCCGCCGCCTGTGTCATAACGGGCAGATCCGAATCACTGCCCATGACGATGCTTACTGTTGCCATGTTGTGCCCTCCTTTGTGCCTGCGCGGCTTCCGCTGCCGCTGTCGCTTTTGCTGTCTTACCCGTCCGCCTCTTCTTGAAGCGGCACGTTTAATTCCTCTGTTCCCGGGACAAGAAACCGCCCGTCGCGGATCACATCCACGGTACTGCCGTCCGGATACACGGCCGTGATCGCGCCGATCTCGTCATACGGGATCGTGATGTCCGTGTGGCAGTTAAAATAGGCCGCGAGCGGATCCGTATCGCGCAGGGCGCTCTGTTCGTTGTCCACCGCCACGATGCGCTTGCCGTCCGGATTCACCCGCACCAACTCCTCCTCGTGTGAGTAACAGGTGTCCCCCACCGCGAAATGCGGCCCGGTCTTTTCCGCGATCAGGATCGGCATCCGGTCCCCGATTCCATAATGGCGCGCCATGCGGTAAGCCAGTGTGTTCGTCCCGATGGCAAACTCCCCCATGGGGAGCGTCTCATGGTGCATGAGGATGTTGTCACGGATATAGTTTTGATTTTCTTCCTCCGACGGGAAATTGGAGCAGGTATAGGATGTGATCCTGCCGTTCTGAAACGTGAGCGTGAGATCCCGATAGCGAAGCCCCTCCAGATAGACATCCGTCACATGCAGTGTGCCGTTCGTCCCGGAAAGGACCGGGGAGGTAAACACTTCTCCCACCGGAATGTTGACATCCGCCACACAGTTTTCAAACGCGGTCTCCTTCTCCGGATCCGCGAGCGGCCGGATCCCTACGGTCAGGTCCGTGCGGTTTTCCCCCCTGCCGGTGACGCGCACCTCCCGCGCGCCGTCCATCGCGTCGATCAGGCACTGCTGCATCCGCTGATACGTCGGGCTGTCCAGCGTGTTGAGCGCAAGGGTCTGCGCAAAGATCTCTTCGAAACGCGCGCCGATATCCGGCGTGGGCCAGGCGATGATCGTATAACTCGTCTCGCCGCCGGGAATATAGGTGTCTGTGATCTGTCCGAGTTCCGAGGCGAGCCGGACGCGGAGCGCCTGCTGCTCCTCATTATAGGAAAATGCCTCCGCCTTGGCCTCCGGCGAAAACGGCGTCTCCCCGAACACTTCCACCACGGCAGGCCCCGCATATTGCCGGGCCTCATCCCGGTGCTGTGAGAGCACGGCCTGATACTCTTCCAGCCGCCGCTCCACAAATGCCTGATCCAGATAACACGCCATATCCATGCGATGATCGAAATCGTACTGTCGGTTGACCGGGGTGGAATAGACCGCCCGTTTGCGGCCGCCCTTCCCGGCAAACGAAGAGGCCGGCTCCCGCGCCATGCAGGGCGCGAGCCCCATCGCCCGGAAGTTGGCGATCGCCTTTTTTGTCATCCGCTCAAATCCAATGGGAACGTCGATCCGCACCGTCCGCTTTGCCGCAAGGTCGATGCCCGCCGCCGCAAAGCCCGCGCGGTACCCTTCCGTGTAAGTATCCGCCATGGCGGCGATCTCCTCGTCGGACAGGGTGTTCAAAAACGCCGCGATCCGCAGTTCCTGTTCCCCGACGGGAAGTCCGTATTGATACAGGTAGCGCGGATCGGTCAGATCCGCATGTTCTGTCAGGTCCACAAAAAAGTTGTCGTCGGGACAGATCATGCCGCGGATCTGATCCTCCACAAAGAGCGCGCTGTAGTCCTGGAAAAACCAGGAAACGGTTTTCCGGGCCTCCTTAAGCTCCCCCTCTTCCATGCAGTCATACACTTGTATAAACAATTCGAAAAAGAGTGTCAGCTCCTGCTTTCTTCCCTGAAACGCATAGGCCGCGCAGCACTCCATCTCGGAGCAGAGGAAGCAAAGGAGTTGTCCCGCTTCCGTTCCGAGCCGTGCGACCGCGTAAGTGGGATTGGCCCAGCTCTCCGCGTAACGTGCCGGATCGAGATGTCCCCAGAGAGCCGCCTCATCCGCCTGACACTCTTTCATCGTACGCGCGGCAAGACGTCCGCCCGCTTTTTTCTCATAGATTTCCGCCGCTTTTAACAGGTAAACGGCTCCTTTTTCAAAATAGTCCTGATAGATGTCCGGGACAAGACACGCCGTCGGGATGCGCGCGATCCGGTCGGTCATCAAGGCATACCGCTCCCTTGTCAGCACATCCGCCTCCCGCGTTCTCCATGCCCGGTCACTCATACAGATCCCTCCATCTGTCTCGTCTTATCTAAAATCCATTCACAAACAACACAAAGAGCAGCACGCTCATCCCCGCGCAGAGCGCGGTGGCGGCCCGCGGAGGAATCGGACGCACGTCCTCTTCCTGCATGCCCATGATTCCCATGACCAATCCGCCCACGGACAGGATCAGGGCAAACAGCGCCATACTGCCGACAAAGAACGCGGCATCTCCCACCGCCCGGTAGGAAAAGATCACGGCGAGCAAAAACAACACCGCCGCGGCCAGGCCGCAGAGCAGACCGATCCAGCCCGGCCACGAATGGCCGAGCTCCCGCATGCGGACCTTTCTCGTCCTTCGGAGATACTCTCTTCTGCTGTTTGCCATCTGTATTTTCTCCCATTAGCGCACGCCGTGTCGCGTTACGCGCGCCTTTTTTTCGGCCTTCTTCCTGCGCGGCCCCGTTTTCTCTGCCTGTGCTGCAAGATCGCAAAGATAATAAAACCCACCGCGGCGCCGATCGTGTTGAGCAGCATGTCGTCCACATCAAAGCAGCCCGTTTTGGTGACGAGCTGGATGCATTCCACCACGAGACTGAACGCAAACCCCAGAAGCACCACCCTGAAAAAGCCCCTCAGCTTTATACTTAAAAGCGGCAGCAGCAGTCCGAACGGAATAAACACCAGAATATTTCCGGCCAGATTGAGAAACACATAGCCGAATCCGATCTGGCTTCGATAGACCCAAAAGCGCCGGATCTCCCGAAACAGGACCAGGTTGCTGCTGTAGGACTGCGCGGGATCCGTCCTTCCGAGCATATCGGCAAAGAACAAGAAATAAAACAACACCGCGAGATATAGGATAAACAGGACCCAGGAAATGACCCGGACTCCCGTTCTCTGCTTTGGTTTTGACATAGGGAATTACTTTGCTCCGTATTGTTTATAGTAGGCATCAATGGCCCGCTTGATCTCGTCGTCGATCACGATCCGTCCGTTCACCGGTTGGTTGTACAGACACTCCACCACCTCGTCCATCGTGACGATCGCGCCTGTCGGGAACCCGTAGGTCTCCCGGATCTCTTCCAGCGCGCTCTGCTCTCCGTCCTGTCCGACCTCCATGCGGTTTAAGGACACCATGAGCCCGACAATCGTTACATCGCCCTGCGCCTTAAGGATCGGGAACGTCTCCGCTATGGACTTGCCGGAGGTCGTCACATCCTCGATGATCACGACCCGGTCCCCGTCCGCAAGGCTGCTGCCCAGCAGGATGCCGGCATCGCCGTGATCTTTCTCCTCTTTCCGGTTCGAGCAATAGCGGACTTCCTTTCCATACAGGCGGGAGTATGCGATGGCTGTTGTGACCGCCAGCGGAATCCCCTTGTAGGCCGGCCCGAACAGCACGTCAAAATCGTCCCCATAGGCGGCATGGACCGCCTGCGCGTAGTACTCTCCCAGGCGCAGAAGCTGCGATCCGGTCACATAGGCGCCGGCGTTCATAAAAAAAGGAGATTTCCGCCCGCTTTTCAGCGTAAAATCTCCAAATTTTAATACGTCGGACTCCACCATAAACCGAATAAATTCCTGCTTGTACCGCTCCATCGTTTGTCCGCTCCTTTTTTCGTTTTCCCTTGTTTCAGTATAGCATCCGGCAGGGAAGGATTCAATAAGATTTCTGCTTCAGGAATCATTTACCAGTTCCATCGTCAGTCCGTCCTCCCAGTACACGAACACGCAGTCACCGATGCTGATGTTGTTGTAGATGATCTCCGCCGCGGAATACGGCAGGTTGACGCAGCCGTGGGATCCGCCATACTTGTAGATGTCCCCGCCAAAGCTGCCCCGCCATGTGGCGTCATGCAGGCCTTCACCCCCGTCGAACGGCATCCAGTAGGTTACCGGCGTCTCATAGTCGTCCCCTTTTAACACGGCAGGAGACTGCTTATAATAAACATAATAGATGCCCTCATGCGTCACACGCTTCGTCGTCATCCGTCCGGAGACGAAGTCCGTATCGATGATGAGGGTCCCGCCCTTGTAGAAGTAGAGATGCTGCTGGGTTAAGTTCACCTCCACATAAGTGTTGCCGTAATCCGGGGTGTTATGGCTCACAGCCGAATGCGCCCAGACAGGCTCCCGCATCACGGTCTCCCCGGACATAAGGTCAGCCACCAGCTGTTCGTATTCGCCCTCCTGATCCAGTTCCCAGCCGGAGGTGCCGGCTGTGACCGTGACATTGGTGTCCCAGGAAGTGTGCAGCGTGTGCGGCTCACCACGTGTGTTATACTGTGCCGCGATATCGGCGATAAACGCGCGGATCGCCTCCTCATCATAGGTGGGCTCCAGATCACTGCCGATCGAGATCCAGTTCCGGATCTGATCCTTGGTAATGTGAATGTTTTCGACATCGATCATATCGTAGGTGATGTCCGCGGAGAGCATGATGTTCATCTGCTCGCAGGCGGATACCATCTTTGGAGACTCCTCCGTCACACTCGGCGTCTCATAGCAGCCGGTCTCCTCCAGATTGACATAGTCCGCCAGAGAAGCGACCGCGTCCGTGACCACATCCGTAAACACCGCCGGCTTAATATGCGTGCCGTAGACCGCGGGCTGTACGACAAATTTTTCATTCTCCTCATCATACACGATCTCCGCGTCTTTCGGATCGATCATCTGGCTTTCATCCATACAGTTTAAGCGATCGATCGCGTCCGTAAACTTTTCCTCGTCCCAGGCCATTGTCCTTTCAAGGTCGTAGGAAGTCCCCTCAAAATAGGAGGCCGGCCACCGAAACGCGCCCTGCTCTTCGAGAAGATCCGACAGCGTATTGCCGAGCTCGACATGAAGATCAAAATCGGTGCCATGTAATGTCTCCTCCTCGTCGTTCCGCTCCTGCAGCTGCAGTTCGTATTTGTCGGTTTCTGCCTGAATCGCGTCCTTGACCTCTTCTTCGCTCATGTAAGAGCAGTTGATTCCACTTATGGTCGTGTTCGGCTTAAAATGGTCCTGATAATAAACGCCGCCACCCACATATGCCGCCACGATCACCGCCGCTATCACGATCAGCGTGATCCACAGTCCCCGGTGGCGCCGCCAGCCGCCGACCGCCTCTTCTTCTTCGTCGTCCTCTTCCTCGTTCACATCCGAATCCAGCCAGACTTCCGCTTCCTCCCGGTCCGCCTCGGATGCCGCGGCACGGTCCGTCTCTTCCGGTCCGTTTTCCGCGGAGTCTTCCTGCATGCCGGCTGCCACGATACCCGCGAGGTCTTTTCCTTCCGCGTCGTCCTCTTCCGCGTCGTCAAGCCACTCTTCCTCCGGCGATTTTTTCAGGTCTTCCTCGTCAGGCCGGTCGCCTTCTTCCGATTCCGCCTCTTCCGAATCTTCCGGTTCTTCCTCGTCGAGCCAGTCGTCCTCGTCCGCTTCTTCCGTCTCCGCCTCTTCCGACTCTGCGTCTTCCGGTTCCTCCTCGTCGAGCCAGTCGTCCTCGTCCATCTCTTCCGAGTTCTCCGCGTCTTCCGGTTCTTCCTC
>MSHE01000008.1:30800-65860 GCA_001941025.1 Lachnospiraceae bacterium Zagget3 | reverse complement strand
CGAGTTCTCCGCGTCTTCCGGTTCCTCCTCGTCGAGCCAGTCGTCCTCGTCCGCTTCTTCCGACTCCGCCTCTTCCGACTCCGCGTCTTCCGGTTCTTCCTCGTCGAGCCAGTCGTCCTCTTCCGTCTCTTCCGGTTTCTCCTCGTCGAGCCGGTCCTGTTCTTTTTCCTTCTTTTCCGGATCCGTCCCGTTCCGGCCGGTTCCGTCTTTTCTCTTTTCCATGTATATCCCTTTTTTATTCCGGATCGGGCAGGCCTCTCACCCGATCCCCTCTACATTATAACTCTTCCGCCTGTGCAATTTCCATCCTTTTTAGCGTTCTCCACTCCACAATCATCATACCCACCGCGATAACGGCCGAGATCAGATCCGCAATCGGCTGCGCGTAAAGCAATCCCTCGATGCCGAAAAAGATCGGCAGGATCAATGCCAGCGGCACGAAGCAGATCAACTGTCTTGTCAGGGCCAGGAAGATGCCTCTCCTCGGCTTGCCGATCGCGGTAAAAAAGTTCGACGTGAGCGGCTGTATAAAGGTCAGCCAGACAAACAGCATATAGATGCGGAAAAACATCACGCCGAAATCAAAATACTCTTCCGTGTTGCTCCCAAACAATTCCAGAATCTCCCGCGGAAACCCCCGGAAGATGGCAAACGCCGCGAGGCAGATGATAAACCCCACGATCATGGCATTTCGGTAGGTCGCGCGCACCCGCGCGTACTGCCGGGCCCCATAGTTAAAACTCTCGATCGGCTGCGCGCCCTGCGCCAGCCCGATGATCACCATGTAAAAGATCTGATATACCTTCTGGATGATGCCGCAGCACGCCAGCGGGATTGCCGAACCATAAACGGACAACGCGCCGTAATAGGTCAGCGACTGGTTCAGGACGATCTGCGCGACCATCATGCAGATCTGGTTAAAAAACGGTGCCAGGCCGACCACGGTCATTTCCCGCGCGTACTTTCCGATCGGCCGCAGATGTTTGGCCAAAAACGGGACCGTCTTAAAGCGGAACATATAGACGATCACGATGATGGCGGAGACGATCTGTCCGATGATCGTCGCCAGTGCCGCGCCCTGCATGCCCCAGCCAAGCGCCACGACAAACAGCGCGTCGAGGACCGTGTTGATGATCGCCCCGGTCAGCGTACTGGTCATCGCGAGCCTCGGACTGCCGTCGGCGCGGATCAAATGGCAGCCTCCCGTCGTCAGGATCAAAAACGGAAACCCGATGGCTGTGATCCGCAGGTAATCCATCGCGTAGGGGAATACATCGTCCGGCGCGCCGAGCAGGCCAAGCAGCGGTGTCATGAAGATTTCCGTGAACACACACACAAGCACCCCGCTGATCACCAAAAAGACCAGGGAATTGCCGATGTAATGGGCCGCCTTGTCTGTCTCGCCCCTTCCGAGCGTCAGGTTAAAATTGGCCGCTCCGCCTATGCCGAACATCAACGCGAGCGACAGGCAGATGGTCGTCATCGGGAACACGATGTTCGTCGCCGCGTTGCCGAGCGTGCCGACCACGTTGCCGATGAGCAATTGGTCCACCAGGTTGTACACCGCGCCGATGACCATCGCGATGATGCTCGGGATGGAAAATTGTCTCATTAATCTGGGCACCCGCTCGGTGCCCAGAGGATTCACCTTTGCCTGTTCCTCCATACGCTGCCTCTCTATCGGACACCGCCGATCAGATCACGGATGTCGGAAATGTCCGCGTCGCGCAGATACGCTTCGATGCCCTCCGCAACCTCCACACTGGCGGCGGGATCCGCGAAGTGCGCCGTGCCGACGGCCACAGCCGTCGCGCCGGCGAGGATCATCTCAAGCGCGTCCTCCGCGTTTCGGATGCCGCCCATTCCGATCACCGGAATCGCGACGGCCTGCGCTGCTTCATATACCATGCGCACCGCGATGGGATGAATCGCCGGTCCGGAAAGTCCCCCGGTCCGGTTCGCGAGGACAAAGGTTCGCTTTTCCACATCGATCTTCATGCCGGTCAGCGTATTGATAAGGGAGACCGCGTCCGCGCCGCCCGCCTCGGCCGCCCGCGCCATCTCCGCGATGTCCGTGACATTCGGGGAAAGCTTCATGATGACAGGCTGCGCCGCGTGCTCTTTGCAGGCACGGGTGATGTTCTCCACCGCGCGCGGGTCCTGCCCGAACGCGATCCCGCCCTCACTTACGTTGGGGCAGGAGATATTGATCTCGAGCAGATCGACCGGTTCTCCGGCCAGCCGCTCTATCACCGCGCGGTACTCCTCCGCCGTGTGTCCGCAGACATTGACGACGATACGTGTATCATATTGCCGGAGGAACGGAATGTCCCGTTCAAGGAACTGCTCGATTCCGGGATTCTCGAGCCCGATGGCATTTAACATGCCGCTCGGTGTCTCCGCGACGCGCGGCGTCGCGTTTCCCTCCCAGGGAACGTTCGCCACGCCTTTTGTGACGACCGCGCCAAGTTGGTTTAAATCCACGAACTCCGCGTACTCTTCGCCGGATCCGAACGTGCCGGACGCGGTCATGACCGGATTCTTTAATTGCACTCCCGCGATTTCCACGCTCGTATTAATCATATCGTTCCCCTGCAAATTTATTTCATGCGTTACCGCCATATGCGGTTTCTTACAATTCTATCTCCCGCGCGTCAAAGACCGGGCCCTCCCTGCAGACCCTCTTGTAGCGCACATTGGTGTGCGAGTCCACCTCCGTACTCCGGCAGACGCAGGCCAGACAGGCCCCGATGCCGCAGGCCATCCGCGCTTCCACAGAGACGAAACATGCCATCTCCCGCTCTGCCGCGTAGTCCTTTACCGCGCGCAGCATAGGGGTGGGACCGCAGGCGTAGAGTACTTTTTCCGCGCCCGGCTGTGCGCCGGCTTGTCCCGCTGCACCCGGCTGACCGTCGGCTTGTCCCGCCGCGTCCGGCTGCCCGTCGGGCTGTCCCGCCGGGCCGCACGCGCGGATCGCGTCAAGCACCGTGCCCCGCGTGCCGACGCTGCCGTCCATCGTGGCGATCAATATGTCGCCGCCGCCAGAAGTTTCCCGCGCCAGCACGGCAAACTCTTCCGCCAAAAAGGTATCTGCGTCATTATAGCCAAGTACGATCGTCTTCTCGCCGGGATAGCGCTTCGCAAGTTCCAGAATCGGCGGAATGCCGATACCTCCGCCGACAAGAAGCGCTTTCTCCTCCCGCAGGGGAAAACCGTTTCCCAGCGGGCCGAGCACGCGCAGCGTGTCACCGGCCTGTTTTTCGGAGAACTCCCGTGTCCCCTCTCCCGCGATACGGTAGACGAGACGCACGGCCGATGCCGCCGGATCGATCTCACAGAGGCTTATCGGCCGGGGGAGGATGCGGCTGTCCTCCTCACAGTACACCGAGAGAAACTGTCCCGGCACTGCCGTGTCCGCGATCCGCTCCGCGCGGATCCACAGACTGCGGATGTCCGGCGTGAGCTTCTCCTGTGTCAATATCTCCGCCCGTTCCATGTGTTTTTCTGCCAAGGGATGCGCTCCTTTATGCTTATATATGCGGCGGGAACCTCAAAATACTTCGTATTTTTCGGTTTTCGTTACAGCCTCGCGTCAAGCGCCCCGCGGATGTCCGCGATCATATCCTGTACCGCCTGCCGGGACGCGTCCGCGAAATGCTCCGGCCCGAACCGCGCATAGTCTTCCTGCTGCCAGGCCGCGATGATCCCGCGGGAGGAATTGACGATCGCGCCAAGTCCATCCTCGTCAAAATAGGAGACGAGGTCCTTTCCTCTGCCGCCCTGCGCGCCATAGCCCGGGACAAGGAAAAACGTCTTCGGCAGCATCTGCCGGAGGGCCTGCCCCTGCTCCGGATAAGTGGCACCGATGACGGCACCGACCAGGCTGTAGTCCGTACCCATGCAGTCCGCGCCCCACGCGGACACTTTTTCCGCCACAAGCTCATACAGCGGACGCCCGTCGATCTTCTGATCCTGAAACTCTCCGCTGGAGGGATTCGAGGTCTTGACCAGGACAAAGATGCCCTTTCCCTCCTCCTTACAGACCTCGAGGAACGGCTGAATGCCGTCCGTTCCGAGGTACGGGTTGACGGTCGCGAAATCCTCATCAAACGCCGGCAGCATGCTCTCTCCGACTGCGGCCTTCCCGAGATGTCCGGCCGCGTATGCCGCCGAGGTGGAGCCGATATCGCCCCGTTTGACGTCGCCGATCACGGTCAGTCCCATCTCATGCGCATAGTCCACGGTCCGCGCGAACACCTGCATCCCCTCCGGGCCGAACTGTTCGTACATTGCCGCCTGCGGCTTCACGGCCGGGATCAGGTCGCGCACCGCATTGATAATTTCCCTGTTAAAAACCCAGATGGCCTCGGCCGCGCCGGCCAGCGTCTCACCGTAATCCCGAAACGCCTGTTCCTTTATGTGCGCCGGCACGTAGGAGAGCATCGGGTCCAGCCCGACCACAACGGGCGCTCCCGTCAGCTTGATCCGCCCGATCAGCAGATCCATTCGATTTTCGTCTCCGCCGGTCGGGACCGTGCTCTTTTTTTTATCATGCTCCTGTTTTTCACGCATGCTCTTTCTTCCCTGCTCACGCCAATCAGATTGCGACGGTCAGCCGCCCTCTTACTCTATTCTTCCTCAAACACGACCTCCCCGTCCGCGATGGTCGCCACGACTTTTCCGGTCAGGGTCATTCCCGCGAACGGCGTGTTGTGTCCCTTTGAGAAAAACGCCAGGGGATCCACCGTCCACGTCCGGCCCGCGTCAAAGATCACGAGATCCGCGGGCGCGCCCGCTTCGATCACGCCTTTCGGAAGTCCCAGCACCTGTGCCGGGTTATAGCTCAATTTTTCCGCCATCTGCATCACCGTCAGGAAGCCGTGCTGTACCAGATATGTATAGGTCAGCGCGGCCGCCGTCTCCAGTCCCACGATGCCGAACGGCGCCTTCGCGATTCCCAGGGCCTTTTCCGCGTCCGTGTGCGGCGCGTGGTCCGTGGCGATCGTGTCCATGATATCCGCGGACAAGCCGTACCGCAAAGCCTCCACGTCCCGCGTGGTGCGAAGCGGCGGGTTCATCTTGAAATTCGCGTCATCCCCCGGGATGTCCTCCGAGGAAAGGGAAAAGTGGTGCGGGCAAACCTCCGCCGTTACGTCCACGCCCTCTTCCTTTGCCCAACGCACCATTTCAACACTGTCCTCCGTCGAGCAGTGGCACAGATGCAGCCGTACGCCGGTCTCTTTCGCCAGCAGGATGTCCCGCGCCGCGATCACATCCTCGACCGCGTTTGTGATGCCGGGAAAGCCAAGCTCCCGGGAGCGCGCGTCCGCGTTTAAGACACCGCCCTCCACGAGGTTGCTGTCCTCACAGTGCGCCAAAACGACCATGCCCTCTTCCTTCGCGACGCGCATGGCGGCGCGGTAGAGTCCCGAATTCATGACGGACTTCCCGTCCTCGCTTATGCACCGGCAGCCTGCCCGGGCCATGCCGCGGATGTCGGAGAGTTCCTTCCCCTCCATGCCCTTCGTCACGGCGCCCACCGGGAGGACATGGGTCTTCGTCACTCTGGCCGCTTTCTCTTTTACATATTCGATTCCCTCTGGGGAATCCGCCACCGGATCCGTGTTCGGCATCGCCGTGATCGTCGTGAACCCGCCGGCAAGCGCGGCGGCCCCGCCCGTGGCGATGTCCTCTTTCTCCGTCTGCCCCGGATCCCGCAGGTGGACATGCAGGTCGATAAATCCCGGCATGCAAAGACACCCGGACGCGTCGATCACGCGGTCGGCAGCGTTGTCAATCTGCTCTCCGATCTGCGAGATCACCCCGTCCACGGCCAAAATATCTGCTTTTTTCTCGGATTTATCCCCTGGATTTACCACGGTTGCGTTTCGGATCAAAAGCCGCATGGATTCCGTTCCTTTCGAAATCTGCCGCCACCGATTGCACAGTGGCTCTAGAACTCAATTAATTTTATCATTCTTTGCGCCGCATCGCAACCGTTGTTCGCATGAATTTACAGGAAAATTCGGATGGTTTGCCTCTCCCTGTTCCGCCTCTTCCCCCTCGTAGGAATGCCGAATCTCCTCCTCCTTTTCCCGCAGCGCTTCCGGGTATCCTTTCAGCGCCGCGAACGGCAGAAACTGCTTCGCCCGCTCCTCCCGCGGCATCTTCGCGTGCTTTGTCATGAGCCCCTCCTCCCGCGCTCCGCGGCCGGCGGCACTTCCCCATCGGCGCGGTGTCCGCCGATCTGTTCATTGCGCGTAGGGGTCATGGCGCCTTCCTCCAGGTTCATGCCGCGCAGGATGGCGTTTTTGCCATAGCGCTCCCGGACGGCAAGGACCGCCTCCTGCAGCGTGTGCTCCCGCTCGCTCTCCTCCGGATCGAAGAACAGATCGTACTGATGAAACTCCTCACAGACCGTGTGGTTGCATGTCACGTTCAGCCGCCGCACCGAAAGCTTCGGATCCACGATCCGCTCGTACAGCGCGACGACATGCTCCGTGAGAACGCGGCAGGAGGCGGTCTGTACGGGAAGCGCGGCCGTCCCGTGGGCCGGCGGCGCCGCAGACCGGAAAGCGTAGCCGACATGCAGTGTTACGGAATCCGTGACCAGATGGCGCTCCACAAGGTCCAGACTCAACAGGTCCACCATCTCCTTGACGAGGAGCCGTCCCGTCGCAAAGTCCGTATCGCGCGGCAGCACCTGTCCGCTGCTGAGAGAGGAGGTGCGCGGACGATACCGCTTGATGTCGCTCATCAGGGTACTCTCCCGTCCCCAGGCATGGTCGATCAACAGCTCCGCGTCCACCCCGAACAGCCGGTAGAGGATCTCCTCGTCCGCCTGCGCGATTTCCCGCATCGTGCGGATGCCCACCCGCTCCAGGCGCGCGAGCGTTCCCCGGCCGATCCGCCAGAAGTCGGTCAGCGGCCGGTGGTCCCACAGCCGCTCCCGGTAAGACTCCTCGGTGAGCGCGGCCATACCGCCCGCCGCGCGCTTCGCGAGGATATCCATCGCGATCTTCGCCAGATAGAGGTTCGTGCCGATGCCGCAGGTGGCAGTGATCCCGGTGACCCGAAGAACCTCCGCGCGGATCGTCTCCGCGAGTTCCCACGCCGTCCTGTGATACAACTCCAGATAATCCGTCACGTCCATGAACACCTCGTCAATCGAGTAGACATGGATGTCCTCCGAAGAGAGAAACGTGAGATAGATGCCGTAGATCTCGGCTGAAACATCGATGTAGCGCTGCATCCGCGGCGGTGCCATAATGTAGTCAATGTCCTTCGGGATCTCAAACACCCGGCAGCGCCCGGGCACCCCGAGCGCCTTCATCGCCGGGGATACGGCCAGACAGATTGTCCGGTCCGTCCGCGTGGGGTCCGCCACGACGAGATTGGCCGCAAACGGATCCAGTCCCCGGTCGCGGCATTCCACGGACGCGTAAAACGATTTTAAATCGATGCAGACATAGCTGCGCCGCGCACTCTTTTCTCCCATGTTGCTCTCCCGTCTCTGAATCAGGAGGAGGCTCGCCCGACTCCTGTCGCGCGGGTCGGGTGCCGCAAAGCGGCAAAATTCCTCTCCCGACCCTGCGCATAAAAAACGGCGCCGCACGGCGCCGCATTGTCGAACGTGTGTTCGAATTCTATTCTAACACACTCTTCGATCGGATGCAAGACAAATTATTCTTTTTTCATTCGGTTGAGAACCATATCATATCCGTCGTTCCCGTAGTTGAGCGAACGGTTTACGCGGCTGATCGTCGCCGTCGACGCGCCCGTGCTCTCCGCGATGTCCAGATAGGTCCGCTTCTCGCGAAGCATCCGCGCCACTTCATAGCGCTGTGACAGCGACAGGATCTCGTTGATCGTGCACACATCCTCAAAAAACGTGTAACATTCATCGACATCCCGCAGACTGAGGATCGCCTCAAACAGATGATCTACCGCTTCCGTGTGAATCTTTTTATTCATTCTTTTTTCCTCCAAAACCAGCCCTTCGGCTCACTTTCTCTGTGTAAAATTTTAACACAGTAAATTCTGAAAGTAAAGAGGCTTTGCTTGCGCCGCGGGTCGATTTCGCTATAATGAAAACATGACATTACAGGAATTTTTTCAAACACATCCAAACATCGCCATTGCCTTCTCCGGCGGGACCGATTCCTCCTACCTGCTTTATCAGGCGCGGCAATACGCGGAGAAAGTGGCAGCAATCTGTGTAAAGACCCCGTTTTTTCCGGAGTTTGAGCTGGCGGATGTCCGGCGGTTCTGCCGCGCGTACGACATCCCGCTCACCGTTGTGCCGTATGACATCCTGCAAAACGACACCGTCACGGCGAACCCGGCGGACCGCTGCTATCACTGCAAGACGGCGATGCTGGCAAAGGTGACGGAAACCGCGCGTAAGCTGGGCTTTTCGGATGTCGCGGACGGGACGAACGCCTCGGATGACGAGGCCGAACGTCCCGGTATGCGCGCGCTCGCCGAGCAGAACATCCTGTCCCCGCTGCGCCTGTGCGGACTGACAAAAGAACAGCTCCGCGAGGAGTCGCGGCGTCTGGGCCTCTTTACTGCGGACAAGCCCGCCTATTCCTGTCTCGCCACCCGGATCCCGACCGACGTGCGGATCACCGCGGACCTGCTCGAAAAAGTGGAAACAGCGGAGTCCGCGCTTCTCGCGATGGGCTTTTATGACTTCCGCGTGCGCGTCCGGGAGCGCGGGGCCCGGCTGGAAATGAAAAAGGAGCAGATTCCTCTGCTCCTTGATAACAAAGATGCTCTCTATGACCTGCTGCAGCCCCTCTTCGGCGAGGTCTACCTCGACTTTGACAGCCGGGAGTGAGGCTATCCGAGAAGCGCCTTGTCGCTCGCGAACTCTTCCCCGCTGACCTCTTCAAACTTGTGCAGCAGGTCTTCCACGGTAAGCTGTTTCTTCTCCTCACCGCGGATGTCCAGCATGATCTCTCCCTCCGACATCATGATCAACCGGTTGCCATGCGCGATCGCGTCCCGCATGTTGTGCGTGATCATCAGTGTCGTCAGCTTATCCCGGTTGACGATCGTTTCCGTCGTCTCCAACACGACCGCGGCCGTCTTCGGATCGAGCGCCGCCGTGTGCTCATCCAATAAAAGCAGCTTCGGCTTCTTTAAGGATGCCATGAGCAGTGTGATCGCCTGCCGCTGTCCGCCGGAGAGCAGTCCCACCTTGGATGTCATCCGGTCCTCCAGCCCCAGGCCCAGCGTCGCGAGCAGATCATGGTACTCCTCCCGCTCGCTGTGCTTGATGCCGACCCGCAGGGACCGCGTCTGTCCGCGCCGGCGGGCCAGCGCGAGGTTCTCATCGATCCCCATCGTGGCTGCCGTGCCGGTCATCGGATCTTGAAAGACCCGTCCGAGATAGATCGCGCGCCGGTGCTCCGGCAGCCGCGTCACATCTTTATCGTCGATCAGGATCTGCCCCGAATCGATCGGCCAGACACCGGCGATGGCGTTTAACATCGTCGATTTGCCCGCGCCGTTTCCGCCGATGACCGTGACGAAATCGCCGTCCTCAAGGGTTAAGCTGACGCCCTTTAATGCCTGTTTTTCATTGACGGTGCCGGGATTGAATGTCTTCGACACATTTCGGATCTCCAGCATTAGGCCTCGCCTCCCTTCTCCACTTTCACACGCGATCGCAATTTCCCCCGCCAGAAAGGAATCGCCAGGAATACCGCCACAACGACCGCCGACAGGAGCTTTAAGAGATCCGTGTCGATCCCCATCCAGATCACGATCTGCAGCACGGCATAGTAGATGACCGCGCCGAACACGACAATGAGCAGCTTCCATGCAAAGCCCTGCATGACTCTTCCGAAGATCGCCTCGCCGATGATGACAGCCGCCAGCCCGATCACGATCGCGCCGCGTCCCATGTTGACATCGGCAAAGCCCTGGTACTGTCCCAGCAGGCAGCCGGCAAAGGCGACGAGCCCGTTCGAGATCACAAGCCCCAGGATCCGGCAGAGGCCGGTGTTGATGCCCTGTGCCCGCGCCATTTGGTCATTGCAGCCCGTGGCCCGCAGCGCGGCACCGATCTCCCGCCCGAAAAACCAATACAGGATGATGATGATCACGATGATCAGCACCGTCACGATAATGAGCGGGTTCTGATACCACGGCGCGTCCTTGAGATAGCGCAGGGAGACCAGGAGGTTGAACTTGTCCACGTTGATGGCCTGATTGGACTTTCCCATGATCTTTAGGTTGACGGAATATAGCCCCAGCTGGGTCAGGATGCCGGCAAGGATCGCCGGAATTCCCATAAACACATGGAGGACGCCTGTGGCCAGCCCGGCCAGGAAGCCGGCGATAAGCGCGCAGATCATGGACACGCCCACACTGCAGCCGGCCTGCATCATCATGATGCAGACCGCGGCACCGGTACAGAAACTGCCGTCCACGGAAAGGTCCGCGATGTCCAGAATGCGGAACGTGATGTAGACGCCGATTGCCATGATCCCCCAGATCAGGCCCTGCGCCACCGCTCCGGGCATCGAATTAAGTAAACTGATAAGATTCATTTGTATTTCCCCGTAATGCGTTTTCCTGACTAAGACAGCGGAACTGGCGATCACCAATCCCGCTGTCCACAAAAGTCTTATTCCAAATCTTTTTTCCCGTCAGGCTTTACTCTTCTTCCTCTTCAATCGCTGTATAGCCGTTGGGAATGTCAATGCCGAGCTCCTCACAGATCTCTTCATTGTACTCTTTGGTCACTTCCGGCGCGTACTCGACAGCCATATCGGAGATGTCCTCTTCGCCTTTCAGGATCTTCGCCGCCATCTGGCCGGTGGTGTAGCCCAGGTCATAGTAGCTGATAGACAGGGTCGCGACGCCGCAGCCCGCGCAGATGCCCTCTTCGCCACAGATGATCGGAGTCTTATCCGGCAGGCAGATGTTGTTGATCAGCTCCGTGTTCGAAGCCGCCGTATTGTCCGTCGGGATGTAGATCACATCGCTCTCGGAGGAAGCCGTCTGACAGACGCTCGCCAGATCATTGGAGTCGGCAAATCCGTACTCCGTGCAGGCGTAGCCCATGTCCTCCAGATCCGCCTCAATGTTCTCAATCTGATATGTGGAGTTGGCCTCCGCGGAGCAGAACAACAGTCCCACCTTCTCAGCTTCCGGGAACAGTTCCTGAAGCATTTCCGCCTGTTCGTCCAAAGGTGCCAGATCAGATGTGCCGGAGATATTGCCGCCTACGACACCGCTAAAATCGATATCAAGCGCTGCGCCGTAGTCCGTGATGGAGGTGCCCAGGATCGGGATGGTGTCCGTGCTGGCAGCGGCCGCCTGAAGCGATGCCGTCGCGTTGGCCAGGATCAGGTCCACGTCGCTCGAGACAAAGCTGTTGACGATCGTCGCGCAAGTCGCGGAATCGCCCTGGGCGTTCTGCTCGTCAAAGGTGACATCGTCACCGAACTCTTCGGTCAGGGCATCCTCAAACCCTTCGGTCGCGGCATCCAGTGCCGGATGCTCCATCGACTGGCAGATACCGATCGTATACTTGCCGTCCGACGTGGTCGATGTGGTACTTGCGGTATCGGAGGACGAGGAGGACTCCGAAGTTCCCTCATTTACCTCTTCCACTGCTTCTTCCGCTTCTTCCACGCTGTTCGCGGGTTCTTCCTCCAGTTTTTCTTCCTCTTCTTTCTCCGAGGAGGAGGAATTACAGGCCGTCAGGCCTACCAGGCCCACGCACATCGCTGCTGCTACACTCAATGCCAGAATCTTTTTCATCTTCATTGTTCGTATCCTCTCTTTCCTTCATTTTTCACGTCCCGTCCGGCGCAAACCGTCCGGATTGCGAGACCGCTGATATTTTACCACTTCAAAGCGGCAAAGTCAACCCGTTTCTACAGGCCTCGCGCTTTTCCCGGGTGGGGGCCGCCCTTTTCGACATTTTTCGGTTGCCGAATCAGGATATTTTTATTATGATACAAGAGAACAACGCGCATAGCGATCCGCGGTATCATACTATATTTGAGGAGACAACATGAGTAAAATAAAAGACCTCACACTCGCCCCCTCGGGCGCGCGCAAGATTGACTGGGTGCAAAAAAACTGCCCCCTTCTGCGCGGTCTGGAGGAGGACTTTAAAAAAGACCGCCCGTTTGAAGGCATCCGCATCGCCCTCTCCATTCATCTGGAGGCAAAGACCGCCTACCTGTGCAAGGTGCTGGCGGCAGGCGGCGCCGAGATGTACATCACCGGCAGCAATCCGCTCTCCACGCAGGACGACGTGGCGGCGGCGCTGGCAAAGGACGGCCTGTCCGTATACGCCTGGCACGGCTGTACCGACGAGGAATATGAATCCAATCTGAGGGAAGTGCTGTCACACGACTGCAATCTGATCATCGATGACGGTGGCGACCTGGTACACATCCTGCACACGCAGCTGCGGGATAAGATCCCGCATGTCATCGGCGGCTGCGAGGAGACGACGACCGGCATCATCCGCCTTCGCGCCATGGAACAGGCCGGAGAACTCGCCTTTCCGATGGTGCTCGTCAACGATGCCGACTGCAAGCATCTCTTTGACAACCGCTACGGCACGGGACAGTCCGTGTGGGACGGCATCAACCGCACGACAAATCTGATCGTCGCGGGCAAGAATGTCGTCGTGGCCGGATACGGCTGGTGCGGCAAGGGGGTGTCCCTGCGCGCCAAAGGACTCGGCGCGCGCGTCATCGTCACCGAAGTCGACCCCGTAAAAGCAATTGAAGCCGTCATGGACGGCTTCGATGTGATGCCGATGCGTGAGGCGGCAGCGGTCGGTGACTTTTTCGTCACTGTCACGGGCTGCGCCGGCGTGATCGGCGAAGAAGATTTTAAAGTGATGAAAAATGGCGCCATTCTCTGCAATGCCGGCCACTTCGACGTGGAGATCGACATGAAGCGCCTGCGCGAGATCGCGCCGGAGACGATCGACCAGCGGGCGAACATCACCGGGTATCGGATCGCGGACGACCGCTGGATCTATGTGCTGGCGGAGGGCCGTCTTGTCAACCTTGCGGCAGGCGACGGCCACCCGGCGGAGATCATGGATATGAGCTTCGCGATCCAGGCTCTTTCCGCCAGATATCTTGTGGAACACCGCGGGGACCTCACGGCACGCCTGATTCCCGTCCCTTACGAGATCGACCGGGAGGTGGCAGAGCGGGAATTAAAGTCCCTCGGAAAGTCCATCGACGTGCTGACGCCGGAACAGGAGGCGTATCTGAATTACTTTTTCTCCGCGGACCGCAGTACCTGAATCGCTTCCACCGCCTGCGCCGCTGCCGCGGCCGCGGCTTCTTCCCGCCGCTCTTCGGCCGCCACTTCCATGATGGCCTCGTTTAACGAGAGCATCTTCTCATCCAGATTCGCCACGATCGTGGCGCAGGACCGCAGATCCCGGCTGATGTAATCCGGTGCCTCTCCTTCGAACTTGTAATAGATCTTGTGCTCCAGGCTCGCCCAAAAATCCATGGCGATCGTGCGGATCTGCAGTTCCACCTTCGTGGGCACGATTCCCTTTGATGTCTGAACCGGCACCGAGATGTGCATGTGGTAGCTGCGATAGCCGCTCTCTTTCGGATGCTTGATAAAGTCCTTGACATAGAGAATGGAAAAGTCGTTCTTCTTTCCTATCATTTCCGCCAAACGATAGATGTCCGAAGTGAACGAACAGACGACGCGGACTCCCGCGATGTCGTTCACATACTCCACCATATTCTCAATGGTGCTTTCATATCCGTCCCGCTGCAGTTTGTTTACAATACTCTCCGGCGTCTTGATCCGGGTCTTGATATACTCGATGGGGTTGTACTGGTAGATGAATTGAAACTCATCATTCATCGTATCCAGCGTCGCCCTTACCTCACGGATCGCCGAGCGGTAAAGAAACATCAGGTTCTGCCATTCATTGACGTCTTCGTATACCTGCCTCGGTTCGTCTGCCATACCTTCTCACCCCTCCTTTAAATTAAGTTCCCCTTTTTTGTCTTCGCTGCCGGTCCGCCTCGTATAAGAGGATCGCGGCGGCTGTCGACGCGTTTAAAGATTCCAACTGTCCGCGCATGGGAATGCGGACCGAACCGTCCACCGATGCCCGCGCGCCATCGCTTAATCCGTTTCCTTCATTTCCGATCACAAACGCCGTCGGGCCCGTATAGTCCTCCTCCGTATAGGAAACACCGGCCGCTCCGCAGGCATGGAACTCTCCCGTTCCGTCGGCATGCTCTCCGCCGTCGGCGGCAAAGACGCGGATTCCACGGGAGCGCATCTCTCCCAGCGTTGCCGGTAGATTCTTCGAGACCAGAAACGGCATCCGCAGGATGCTGCCCATTGTAGAGCGGACCGCCTTCGGATTGTAGGGATCCGCCGTGGCGGTATCCAGGATTATTCCCGAAACGCCCGCGCCTTCCGCCGTCCGAAAGACGGTACCCAGGTTCCCGGGATCCTGCAGACTCTCCAACACCATCCACAAGCCGGCCGGCGCGTTCCCGGCATCCGCATCCCGGCAATCCGACGCCGCGAACACTTCCTCCGGGCGGTACTCCCGCATCCGCACAAGACACAAAATCCCCTGCGGCGTCCGCGTATCCGATATATGCCAGAACACGGCATCCGACAGGACCTCACAGCGCAATTCCCCGGGACAGTCGCCGTCCCCGAGCAGCCTCTTCACCATCTCCTCATTCTCCGGCTCGCGCAGAAAAGATTCCGAGGCATAGACCGCCTCGACGCGGTCGGGAGGCACTTCGCGCGCGATACGCGCGCCCTCGACGGGAAAAACGCCCTGCTCCTTCCGGACTTTCGCTTTTTTCTGCAGCTGCGCCAGATTTTTTACTTGCGGATTCGCGGTGCTTGTAATCATACGATCGTCATGTTCCGTCCGACCATAAACTGGTAATCGGAGATATTCTTCTCCATGGCCAGCGCCTCATCGATGTCAAAATCGACGAACTCTCCGTCCTTGTACGCGACAAGGCGGTTGCTCTTGCCCTCGCAGAGCAGGTCTGACGCCATCGCGCCCATCATGGTCGCGTAGACGCGGTCTTTGCAGGTGGGGCTGCCGCCCCGCTGCATGTGTCCCAGGATCGTCGCGCGCGTCGCCATGCCGGTCGCGGCCTCAAATCGCCGCGCCATGGAGATACTGTGTCCGACGCCCTCCGCCACAATGATGATATAGTGCTTTTTCCCGCGCTTTAAGCTCGCGATGATGTCGTCCACGATCTCCTGCTCGTCATAGTCATATTTTTCCGGGATCAGGATCTGCTCCGCCCCGTTCGCGATGCCGCACCACAGCGCGATATAGCCGGCCTCGCGGCCCATCACCTCAATGATGCTGCAGCGTTCATGGGAGGACGCGGTATCACGGATCTTGTCGATGGCCTCCATCGCGGTGTTGACCGCCGTGTCAAACCCGATCGTATAGTCCGTGCACGAGATGTCCAGATCGATCGTCCCCGGAACACCGATCGTGTTGATGCCGTGGTCGGCCAGCTTCTGCGCGCCGCGGAACGAGCCGTCCCCGCCGATCACGACAAGGCCGTCGATGCCGTGTTTTTTGCAGACTTCGGCTCCCTTCTTCTGGCCTTCCTCCGTCTCAAACTCCGGACAGCGGTCGGTCTCCAGGATCGTTCCGCCCCGCTCGATGATATTTGAGACATCGCTGCCTGCCATGTCTATGATCTGCTCTCCGAGCAGTCCGGTATAACCCCGCTTGATTCCTTTTACTTTCTTTCCCTTCGCGAGCGCCTCGCGCACCACCGCGCGGATAGCCGCGTTCATACCCGGCGCGTCGCCGCCGCTCGTTAAGACACCGATCGTCTCTACTTCTTTCGCCATGACTCATCCTCCTTCGATCGGGCAGGCTCGCACCTGCCCGCTGCGCCGCCGCGTGTCTGCATCAGCAGACAGCTTCCCCTGCGCGGCGTGCGCAAAAAAGCCTCCCCTTTTCTTTTTGGGAAAGCGGAGGCTTTTTGCGTTCTTGTTATTTGGACATCTCTTCCGCTTTTCCCTCGCATCCGAGCACTTCGGTAATCTTGTGCGTGACCACATCCTTGACATACTGGCGGCCGACTTTTAAGTATTCCCTCGGATCAAAGATCTCCGGATGATCCCACATCACTTCGCGGACGCCGGCGGTCAAGGCCAGACGCAGGTCGGAGTCGATGTTGATCTTGCAGACCGCGGAGCGCGCCGCCTGCCGGAGCATATCCTCCGGAATGCCGATGGCGTCTTTTAAGTTGCCGCCGTGATCCTGGATGATCTGGACGTAGTTCTGCAGGACGCTCGACGCGCCGTGCAGCACGATGGGGTAGTTCGGAAGACGTTTCGAAACTTCCTCTAAAATGTCAAAGCGAAGCTGCGGTTTCTGGCCGGGTTTGAACTTATACGCGCCGTGACTCGTGCCGATGGCGATGGCCAGCGAGTCGACGCCCGTGCGGCTGACAAACTCTTCGACCTCATCCGGCTGCGTGAAGTTCGCGTCGTCGTCGGCCACGTTCACATCGTCCTCGATGCCGGCGAGCTTTCCGAGCTCTCCCTCGACCACAATGCCTCTCTCGTGCGCGTAATCGACGACCGATTTCGTCAACTCGATATTTTCCTCAAAGGGATATTTGGACCCGTCGATCATGACGGAAGTGAATCCGTTTTCGATGCAGGCCTTGCAGATATCAAGGTCCGCGCCGTGGTCTAAGTGCAGCGCGATGGGAATATGCGGCTGCTCGATCACCGCCGCGTCCACCAGCTTCTTTAAGTACGTCGGGTTCGCGTATTTGCGCGCGCCCGCGGACACCTGAAGGATCAGCGGGGCGTTGAGTTCGCCGGCCGCCTCCGTGATGCCCTGAATGAGTTCCATGTTGTTGACGTTGAACGCGCCGATCGCGTATCCGCCTTCATAAGCCTTTTTAAACATCTCTGTGGTTCCAACTAATCCCATAAGTATTCCCTCCTTAAAAAATTTATAAAAATATGATTTTTACCGTTCTCTGAGTCCTTCGGGTACCGGCAGATGCTTCGGCAGGCCGTTTACCATGACCGGCTGCAGCTGCCCCTGGATCAGCGGCCGCGCGTACTCGAGAAACTCCTCCGTCACGTAGTCACCGTCCTTGTTGATCCACTCGCGCGGGACCGTACGCTCCGCGTTGGCGATCATGCTGACATCCTCCTGATCCGCCACACAGATGTATGGCTCCTCGGAGACGCGCTTAAACGTGATCATCCGGCCCGACTGTCCGGCTTCCGCCGCGCGGACTGCCGCCGCGCCCGCCTCCTCGGCCTCCATGCTGTCCGTTAAGGACGCGACATGGGAACCGGCGCGCTGCAGCGTGGAAAATTCGATCGCGCGGGTCTTGCAGCCGAGCTCTCCGGCGATAAACCCCGCCAGATAGGACGCGGTCCCGGTCAGCTGTTTGTGGCCGAACGCGTCGACATAGTCGGCCGTATTGCCAAGCTCGCACACATACGTGCCGTCCGCCGTGCGGATCCCCTCGGAGACCGCCACGACCACGGCGTTCTTTTTCGTGAGTAATTCCTTTACCTTGTTTACACAGGTCTCGACATCAAACGGAAGCTCCGGCAGATAGATCAGATCCGGCCCGTCGCAGTCCTCGTCGCGGGAAAGCGCCGCGGCACCGGTCAGCCACCCCGCGTCCCGGCCCATGATCTCAACGACCGTGCACATGCCATTTTTCAGATCGATCGTAAACCCGTCGCGGATCAGCTCCTTCATGGAGATGGCGATGTATTTCGCCGCGCTGCCATAGCCCGGCGTGTGATCTGTATGCGTCAGATCATTGTCCACCGTCTTCGGGCAGCCGACAAAACAGATCGTACTCTTGATGCTCGCCCCGTACTTCGACAGCTTGTCGATCGTGTCCATGGAGTCGTTGCCGCCGATATAGATAAACGTACCGACATCGAGGTGCCCCAGTGTGTCAAAGATCTTTTTATAGACGTCCTCGTTTCCCTCGATCGCGGGCAGTTTATACCGGCAGGAACCGAGGAAGGAGGCCGGTGTCCGCTTCATCAGCTCGATGTCCAGCCCCGACTTCATGTGGTCCGACAGGTCGATGTAGCGTCCTTCCAGCAGTCCCTGGATCCCGTTCAACATCCCATAGACTTTTCCGGCACCGCGCTCGATCGCGGTCTCATAAACTCCGGCCAGGCTTGAGTTGATGGCTGCCGTCGGGCCGCCGGATTGTCCTACCATCACATTTTTTTCCATACGAATGCTCCTTTCTTTCCCTCCTTACAATGCCCATCTTTAATGATACCTCCAATTGCGCCGCTTCGTCAAGGAATACAGGGCAGGAATCCGCAATCTTTTACCGCGGCGCGATCGGTTTTTCGACCAGCTTCACATTTTCCTCTCCGAAGGCCTCGCCGAGGCGGGCGCACAGCGCCTCATCGGCCGCGACGGTACAGGCGAAGCCCAGATTTTTCGCGGCGCGTTCCTCATCCAGATAGACGATGACCGCGTCCGACCCGGCGGAATCGCGAAGCAGATCCGGGAGCTCCTCCTGACGAGCCTCATAGGCCGCTTTGTCCGGAAAGCGGATCCATACTTCCCGCCTGCCCTCGTCAAACGCGGCCATCCGCTCACAGATCACCTTGCCGTCCTTCTCATCCTCCAGGGAAACCCGCCCCGTGACAAACACCTTGGCATCGTCCTCCATCAGGGAACCGTAGCGCTCGTAATCTTTCGGAAACACGATGACCTCCACCGTGCCGTACAGATCCTCGATCGTAAGAAAAGCCATGGCCTGATTGTTCTTGGTATACTTGACCGTCCTGCCGGCGATCATGCCGCCGACCGTGACCGGTGCCCCGTCGGTGGCGGCCACCTCCCCGGTCTCCTCATCCCGGATAAAATCCGCCGTCGTGTTTGTGATATTTGCGCGCCAGCGCTCCTCATACGCGGTGAGCGGATGCCCGCTTAAGTAGATGCCGAGCACCTCCTTCTCCATTGCCAGCAGGTCTTCCTCCGCATATTCCTCCACCTCGGGCAGCCGGATCTCAAAGCGTTCCTTTTCCTCCTCCGGTGCCAGGTCAAACAGGGACATCTGCCCATCCATGGAGCTCTTGCGCTTCCGGTTGACCGAATCCAGGATCGCCTTGTTTCCCATCATAAACTGCCGTCGGCTGCCGCCCAGGCCATCCAGCGCCCCCGCCTTGATCATGTTTTCGATCGCGCGGCTGTTGATGCCGTGCGGCACCATGCGCTCGATAAAGTCCTCAAGCGAGCGAAACCGGCCGTTTTTTGTCCGCTCCGTGATCAGGGAGTCGATGAGCGGCCGCCCCACCCCTTTGATGGCGGCGAGCGCGTACCGGATCGCCCCGTCGGACACGGAAAAGGAAACCAGTCCCTCGTTGATGTCCGGCGGCAGCACCCGGATCCCCATCTGCCGGCAGACCTGAATGTATTCGGAGACTTTGGCTGCTTTGTCGATGACGGATGTCATGAGCGCCGCCATGAACTCCACCGGATAATAATATTTTAACCAGGCGGTCTGGTAGGATACGACCGCGTACGCGGCCGCGTGCGATTTGTTAAAGGCGTACTGGGCAAAGCTGGTCATCTCATCAAAGATCTTGTTCGCGACATCCTCCGCGATCCCGTTCGCGACACAGCCGGGGACGCCCTCTTCTTCATTGCCGTAGACAAAGTTTTGACGCTCCTTTGCCATGACGTCTGCCTTCTTCTTCGACATGGCGCGGCGGACCAGATCGCTTCGCCCGAGTGTATAACCCGCCAGGTTCCGCACGATCTGCATCACCTGCTCCTGATAGACGATACAGCCGTACGTGGGCGCCAGGATCGGCTCCAGCTGCGGGCAGTCATAGACCACCGTCTCCGGATGTTCCTTCCCACGGATGTAATCCGGGATAAAGTCCATCGGGCCCGGCCGGTACAGCGAGATCCCCGCGATCAGGTCTTCTAAGCTCTGCGGCTTTAACTCCTTCATAAAGCTCTTCATCCCCGCGCCCTCCAGCTGAAACACGCCGTCGGTTTTGCCGGTGGCAAGGGAGGCGAAGACCGCCTGGTCGTCGTAGTCGATGTGGTCGATGTCGATGTCGACGCCCTGACTCATCCGCGCGTTTTCCACCGCGTCCCGGATAACCGTCAGGGTACGCAGACCCAGAAAATCCATCTTTAAGAGGCCGAGCTCTTCGAGCGTCGTCATCGGAAACTGCGTCGTGATGGACCCGTCGGATCCGCGCGCGAGCGGAACATACTCGTCCACGGGCTTCTGACTGATCACAACCCCGGCCGCATGGATCGAGGTGTGCCTCGGCAGCCCCTCGAGGCGTTTTGCCATGTCGATGAGTTTTCCCACCTGCTCGTCCGCCTGCTGCAGTCCGCGCAGCTCCGGATTCATCGTCAGGGCTTTATCGATCGTGATCCCCAGTTCCATCGGGATCATCTTCGCGATCTTGTCACACGTGGCATACGGCAGATCCATGACCCGGCCAACGTCCCGGATCACGTTGCGGGCCGCCAGCGTGCCGAACGTGACGATCTGCGCCACCCGGTCTTCCCCGTATTTCTGTGTGACGTAATCAATCACTTCCTGCCGCCGCTCATAGCAAAAGTCAATATCAATATCCGGCATGGACACACGCTCCGGATTTAAGAACCGCTCAAACAGCAGACCGTATCGGATCGGGTCGAGCTGCGTGATGTCAAGCGTATAGGCCACGAGGCTTCCCGCCGCGCTGCCGCGCCCCGGACCGACCGCGATCCCGGCCTCTCTGGCAAAACGGATAAAGTCCCACACGATGAGAAAGTAGTCCACGTACCCCATCCGCTCGATGACGGAAAGCTCGTACTCCAGCCGCTCTTCCATCTGCGGGATCTGCTCTTCGGTATAACGGCGGCGCAGCCCCTCGCGGCAAAGCGCGGTCAGGTATTCCAGAGAAGTATAGCCCTCCGGCACGTCAAACCGCGGCAGTTTTGTCACCCCGAACTCAATATTCACATCGCAGCGGTCCGCGATCCGCTGCGTGTTTTCCAGCGCTTCCGGCGCGTAGGAGAACAGCGCGCGCATCTCCTCTTCGGATTTGACGTAGTACTGCCCGCCCTCGTAGCGCATCCGGTCCTCATCGGAAAGCTTCTTTCCCGTCTGCAGGCATAACAGGATATCATGCGGCTCGGCGTCCTGTTCGTACGTGTAGTGCACATCATTTGTGGCCACGAGGCCGATGCCGGTCTCTTCGGAAAGGCGCACGAGCTGTTCGTTGACGAGCTGCTGCTCTTCCATGCCATGATCCTGCATCTCCAGGAAGAAATTGTCCTTCCCGAAGCAGTCCGAAAGGCGCAGCGCAGCCTCTTTTGCCTCATCGTACATGCCGCGCAGCAGATATTTCGGGATCTCCCCGGCCAGACAGGCCGAGAGCGCGATGAGTCCTTCGTGATACTCCCGGAGGATCTCCATATCCACGCGGGGCTTATAGTAATACCCGTCCACAAATCCCTTTGAGACAAGTTTCATCAGATTCGCGTAGCCCACGTCATTCTCCGCCAGAAGGACAAGGTGGTAGTAGCGGTCGTCGCCGCGGACCGCCTCCCGGTCAAACCGGGAACCCGGTGCCACATAGACTTCGCAGCCGAGGATCGGGCGGATTCCCGCCTTTTTCGCCGCGCGGTAGAAATCGATCACGCCGTACATCACGCCGTGATCCGTGATCGCCGCCGCGTCCATGCCGAGTTCTTTTACCCGGTCGACATATTCGGTTATCTTGTTGGATCCGTCCAGCAGACTGTACTCCGTGTGGACGTGCAAATGCGCGAAAGACACCTTTCTTTACCTCACCTGTTTGGTATGATATTATGATTATTATACCATATAAAAAAAGGGTTTGTATATGAACAAGGTCGCGAATTTTTTCAAAAGTATCCTCCCGTTCCTGCTCGTGATCGTGCTGCAGTTTGTTCTCTGTCTCGTCACGAACCTGATCGATGTCATTCAGGCCGGAGGCGGCGCGGCGGGCATAGGAAACGCGTTCTACAACACGCTTCTCGGCAGTTACGGCGAAGCCATCCCGTCCCCTTATTTCGATGTGCTCTACGGGGCGCTGTGCATCCTGATCTTCTGGCTCTGGTACCGGCACAGCTTCCTCGTGCCTTTTCGGGACAAAAAAAGAACCGACGTAGTGCGCGGGTTCTCCTTTCATACGATCGTCGCGATCATCTTTCTGTCGATCGGCCTGTATTATGTAGCGGATTTTGTGGTGAACACAGCGGCAAACCTGCAGCCGGTGTGGATGGATGCCTACAATGCCCTGATGACCGATGCCGGCTATCAGAATCCGTCCATTCTGCTGATCGTATACTCCGTTGTGCTGGCGCCGATCGCGGAAGAGCTGATCTTCCGCGGTCTCATCATGCGCTACGCGCGCTATGCGCTGCCGTTCTGGATCGCCAATATCTGGCAGGCTCTGCTGTTCGGCCTCTATCACGGCAACTTCATGCAGGGGCTCTACGCGTTCGTGATCGGCCTGTTCCTCGGCTTCGTGGCGCACAGAGGACGGGGCATCCGATACTCCATCCCCGTCCACATTGTGTTCAACTTTATCGGTATGTTCTTTTCCGGACTCATCGGGATCACGCTCGAGCTCAGCTACCCGATCGCGATCCTTTGCGGTGTGGCCCTCACCATCTTCGCCGTGTGGCTGTTCTACACAGACTTTACCCCGGCTGATGAAAATTCGCCACGCAAAAGAGACCGGCGGTCCGACTGATCCTTTTTTACTCTGTCTCTTTTTCCTCTTCCTGCAGTTCCACCGTGACCGGGTCTAAGTGCCAGATATCATCCACATATTCCTGAATCGTACGGTCGGAAGAAAATTTGCCCACGCAGGCGACCTGCATCATGGCCAGTTTCGCCCAGCGGGCCTCGTCCCGATACGCTTCCTCCACGCGCTTCTGCGCCTCCGCGTACGAGCGGAAGTCCTTGAGGCAGAAGTACGTGTCCGCGAACTGCGAGTTCTCCGTATTTAAAAGCGAGTTGTACAATCTGCGGAAGCGTTCCGTATGATCCGGAGAATACTGTCCGTTGATCAGCTGCATCAGCACCTGCCGGATATCCTGATCGCTGTTGAAGATGTCCATCGGATTGTAGTCCCGGACGCGTTCGTGCTCGATGACCTCGTCGGCACTCATGCCGAAGATAAACATATTCTCTTTCCCGACTTCCTCCGCCATCTCCACATTCGCGCCGTCCATCGTGCCGATCGTGACCGCGCCGTTCAACATAAACTTCATGTTGCCCGTGCCGGAAGCCTCCTTGCTGGCCGTCGAGATCTGTTCGGAGACATCGGCCGCCGCGAAGATGATCTCCGCGTTGGACACCTTGTAATCCTCGATAAAGACGACCTTGATCTTGCCGTCAATGCTCCTGTCATGATTGATCACATCCGCCACGGCATTGATGAGCTTGATCGTCATCTTCGCGGTCTCGTAACCCGCCGCCGCCTTGGCGCCAAAGATAAAGGTGCGCGGATAAAAATCCATATCCGGATGTTCTTTGATCTGATTGTACAGATACATGATGTGCAGGATGTTCATCAGCTGCCGCTTGTATTCGTGCAGCCGTTTTGCCTGCACGTCGAAAATGGAGCGCGGATCGACTTCGATCCCATTGTTCTCCAGGATATAGTGCGCGAGACGCACTTTGTTTTTATACTTGATGTTCATGAACTCCTGCTGCGCCTTCGGATCATCCAGATAGACGGACAGGCGTTTCGTCTGGTAGAGGTCCGTCACCCAGTCGGCTCCGATCTTATCCGTTACCCATTCCGCCAGCAGCGGATTGGCGTGGCAAAGGAACCGGCGCTGCGTGATGCCGTTCGTCTTGTTGTTGAATTTCTCCGGATACAGCTCATAGAAATCCTTCAGCTCTCTTTTTTTCAGAATTTCCGTGTGCAGACGCGCCACTCCGTTGACCGAGAAGCCGACCGTGATGGCCAGATAGGCCATGCGGATCTGCCCGTCGTGAACGATGGCCATCCGCTCTTTCCGTTCCTGATCGCCCGGGAACTTCTCCTCGATCTGATCCAGCAGCCGGCGGTTGATCTCCTCCACGATCTGATAGATCCGCGGGAGCAGGCGGGAGAAGATCTCGATCGGCCACTTCTCCGACGCCTCCGCCATGATGGTGTGGTTCGTATAGGCGCAGCATTTTGTCACGATATTCCATGCCTCGTCCCAGCCGAGTCCCTGTTCGTCCATGAGGATCCGCATCAGCTCTGCCGTCGCGACGGTCGGGTGCGTATCGTTCATCTGGAACACGACTTTCTCATGCAGCCTGTTGATATCCGGGTGATGTCTCATGTAGCGGGCCACCGCGCGCTGCACGGAGGCGGACACGAAGAAATACTGCTGCCGCAGCCGCAGCTCCTTGCCCTGAATGTGATTGTCGTTCGGATAGAGGACATCCACGAGCGTGCGGGCCAGATTCTCCGCCTCCACGGCCTTGTGATAATCCCCCTTGTCGAACGAATCCAGCTCAAATTCGTCCATGGCCTCCGCGTCCCACATCATCAGCGTATTGACGACGTTGTTGTTGTAGCCGACGATCGGCATGTCGTAGGAAACGGCACGGACCGCCTGATAATCCTCGTGAATAAACTTTGTCCTGCCGTTCTCGAGCGGCTCGCTCCGGACATATCCGCCAAACTTCACGATAAACGAATGCTCGGGCCGGCGCAGTTCAAACGGATAGCCGTCTTTCAACCAATAGTCCGGCCGCTCTACCTGCCCGCCATCCGTGATCTTCTGTTTGAACATGCCGTACAGATACCGGATGCCGCAGCCGTATGCCGCGTATCCCAGCGTAGCGAGGGAGTCCATAAAACAGGCTGCCAGACGTCCCAGGCCCCCGTTGCCGAGTGCCGGATCCGGCTCCTGGTCCTCGATCACGTTTAAGGAAAAGCCGAGCTCATCCAGCGCCTCTTTCACCTGCCCGTAGGCGGACAGATTGATCAGGTTATTGCCCAGCGCGCGCCCCATCAAAAATTCCATGGACATGTAAAAGACCGTTTTCGGATCCTTTTCATCATATGTCTGCTGCGACGCGAGCCAGTGGTCGATGATCACGTCTTTCACGGTGTAGGAGACGGCCTGAAAGACTTCCTGATCCGTTGCCTCGGATATCTTTTTCCGGTACATGCCCCGGACATTGTCCCTGACTTTCTCTTTGAAACGCTCTTTGTCAAATAAGATGTTTTCAAAATCACTCATTTTTTTCCACTCCTAACGCCACTTCGTGGCCATTGATCTTCCACTCTTTCCGATATCCGGACAGCTCCCCGCGGCAAAGGCCGGTCGCCAAAACATCCTTTTTGATCTCCTCCGCGTGCGCGAGGAACACCTCACAAAACTCTTCGTCTGCCTCGAAGCCGACCGTGATCCGATCCGTCACCTCAAAGCCGGCCTCCCGGCGCATGGTCTGCAGTTTGCTCACGGTCTCGCGGATGAGTCCTTCCTCCAGAAGTTCCGGTGAAAGGCGTATGTCAAGCACCACCGTAATGTCGCCTTCGGACTCCACGGCAAAGCCCTCCTGCTGTGTCACGGAGACAAGCAGGTCCTCCTCCGTCAGAATAATCTCTTCTTCGTCCACTGTCAACCGGAGTTCTTTCGTCCGGGACAGCTCGTCATAGGCCGCGGGCCCGTCGATGGCGGCCAGCCGCGCTTTGATCTGCCCCAGTTGTTTGCCGTACTTAGGGCCGACGGTGGGAAGATTCGGCTTGAACTCGTAGTCCGCGTAGCCGCCGACCTCATCCGTAAACGTCACGCGCTTCACATTCAGTTCGTCCGCGATGATCGCGGTAAAGTATTCCGGCAGTTCACCCGGCGCCGCGACCAGCATCTGCGCGACCGGCTGACGGTTTTTGATGCCGGAGGTGTTGCGTGCCGCCCGGCCGAGCACGACGATCTGCAGAACCTCTGCCATCCGCGCCTCGAGTTCCGGGTCGATCCACTCTTCCCGCGCCTCCGGATAATCACACAGATGGACGCTCTCCGGCGCGGCCGGGTCGAGGGCGCACACCAGGTTGCGGTAAATGTCCTCCGTCATAAACGGGATCATCGGCGCCGCCGCCTTCGCGATCGCGACCAGCGCGGTGTAAAGCGTCATGTAGGCATTCACCTTGTCCTGTTCCATGCCTTTTGCCCAGTAGCGCTCCCGCCCCCGGCGCACATACCAGTTGCTCATGTCGTCCACAAAGGACTGCAGCGCGCGCGCCGCCTCCGTGATCCGATAACTGCCCAGATGGTCGTCCGTCGCCCGGATCGTGGAATGCAGCCGGGATAAGAGCCATCGGTCCATAACGGAGAGTTTGTCATATTCCAATGTGTATTTTGTCGCGTCAAACTCGTCGATGTTCGCGTAAAGCACATAGAACGCGTAAGTGTTCCAGAGCGTCCCCATAAACTTGCGCTGCCCTTCGATGACGGCCTTTCCGTGAAACCGGTTCGGCAGCCAGGGAGCCGAGTTGATGTAAAAATACCAGCGGATCGCGTCCGCGCCGTATTGATCGAGCGCCTCAAACGGATCCACGGCATTGCCTTTCGACTTGCTCATCTTCTGTCCGTTCTCGTCCTGCACATGGCCGAGGACGATCACATTCTCATAGGGGGAGCGGTCAAACAACAGGGTTCCCTCCGCCATCAGCGAATGGAACCATCCCCGTGTCTGATCCACGGCCTCGGAGATGAACTGCGCCGGGAACTGTTCCGCAAACAGCTCCTCATTTTCAAACGGGTAATGGTGCTGCGCGAACGGCATCGCGCCGGAATCAAACCAGCAGTCGATGACCTCCGGCACGCGGCGCATTTCCTTTCCGCAGCACGGGCAGGGGATCGTCACGGCGTCGATATACGGGCGGTGCAGTTCCACATGCGCCGCTTCCGGATCGCCGCTTTTTTCCGCCAGTTCGGCGCGGCTCGCGATTGATTCCTTATGGCCGCACACGCACTCCCAGATGTTGAGCGGCGTCCCCCAGTAGCGGTTGCGGGAAATCGCCCAATCCTGGATATTTTCCAGCCAGTTGCCGAAACGTCCCTTCCCGATCGACTCGGGGATCCAATTGACGGTGTCGTTGTTCGCGAGCAGTTCCTCTCGCGCCGCGGTCTCTTTGATATACCACGACTCCCGCGCATAGTAGATAAGCGGGGTGTCACAACGCCAGCAATGCGGATATTCATGCTCGAACTTCGGCGCGGCAAAAAGCTTTCCTTCGCTCTCCAGATCGGCGAGGATCTTCGGATCCGCGTCCTTGACGAACAGGCCGGCCCAGGGGGTCTCCTCCGTCAGGTCGCCCCGGCTGTCCACAAGCTGCACAAACGGAAGGCCGTACTCGCGTCCCACGCGGGCATCATCCTCACCGAACGCCGGCGCGATGTGGACGATCCCGGTGCCGTCCCCCATCGTGACATAGTCGTCGCAGGTGATAAAAAACGCTTGTTTCCCCTGCAGCGCGGCCGATTCTTCCGTGCACGCGAAGAGGGGGTCGTATTCCCGATGCTCGAGCTCGCGCCCTTTCATGGTCGCGAGGATCTCGTACGGCTTGTCTCCGGTCCGGTCATCCGGGCCGTCCTGCGCGTCCGCGCCGTCTCCGGGCTTCTGCTCCGCAAGCCGGCCGAGCACGGGATCCAGAAGGGCCTGCGCCATATAATAGGTGTAGCCGTCCGCCGCCTTTACTTTTACATAGGTCTCCTCCGGATTGACACACAGTGCCAGATTGCTCGGCAGTGTCCACGGTGTCGTCGTCCACGCGAGAAAGTACGCGTCCTCGTCTTTTGCACGGAAGCGCACGATCGCGGAGCGTTCCTTCACGGTCCGGTATCCCTCGGACACCTCCGCCGTGGAAAGCGGGGTACCGCAGCGCGGACAATAGGGAACGACCTTAAATCCCTTATACAAAAGGCCCTTTTCCCAGATCCGGTTTAAGGCCCACCACTCGGATTCGATGTAGTCGTCCTCATATGTGATGTAGGGGTCCTCCATGTCCGCCCAAAAGCCGACCTTTTTGGAAAAGTCCTCCCACATGCCCTTGTATTTCCAGACCGACTCCCTGCACTTTTCCACAAACGGCTCGATGCCGTAGGCTTCGATCTGGTCCTTGCCGTCCAGGCCGAGCGCGCGCTCCACCTCCAGTTCCACCGGGAGGCCGTGCGTATCCCAGCCGGCTTTGCGCGGCACCAGCTTGCCTTTCATCGTCTGGTAGCGCGGGATCATATCCTTGATCACACGGGTTAAGACATGGCCGATGTGCGGCTTGCCGTTGGCTGTCGGCGGTCCGTCGTAAAACATATAGACCTCGCAGCCTTCGCGGTTTTTCAAGCTCTTTTGGAAGATCTCATTCTCTTCCCAGAACGCGCCGATCCGCCGCTCCCGCTCGACAAAGTTCATATCGTTTGAAACTTTTTCATGCATAGGATCTGTTTCCTCTTTTTCTCATAATGCCCACTAAAACAGCATAGGATGAAGGGGGAAAAAAGTCAATGTTTTCTTCGCTTTACTCTGTAAAAAAAAAGAGTTATACTGGAAAAAGCCTCAGAAAAGGAAAGGAGCGGGCTCACGGCCCGGGAGAACGATGCGCTCACAAAACCTGACCCTTTTAACCGACCTGTATGAGATCACCATGATGCAGGGCTATTTTAAGACCGGCAACCGGGATGTCGTCGTGTTTGACATGTTCTACCGCGAGAATCCGTCCGGCGGAGGCTATGCCATCGCCTGCGGACTGGAACAGGTCATCGAATATATCAAAGATCTGCATTTTACCACGGATGACATCCGCTATCTGGAGAGCCTCGGTATCTTTGACGGGGACTTTTTAAAGTATCTCTCCACGTTCCGCTTCTCCGGCAGCATCTATGCCGTTCCGGAGGGGACCGTCATCTTTCCGCGTGAGCCGATCGTCAAAGTCATCGCCCCCATCATGGAAGGGCAGCTCGTGGAAACGGCCATCCTGAACATTATCAATCACCAGAGTCTCGTTGCCACCAAGGCGTCGCGGGTCTGCTACGCGGCAAAAGACGACGGCGTGATGGAGTTCGGACTGCGCCGGGCGCAGGGCCCCGATTCCGGCATCCTGGGCGCGCGGGCGGCGGTCATCGGCGGATGCAACGGCACCTCCAACGTGCTGGCCGGCCAATCGTTCAACATTCCGGTGAAGGGCACCCATGCCCACAGCTGGATCATGAGTTTCCCGGATGAGTATACCGCGTTTAAAACCTATGCGGAGCTTTATCCGAGTGCCTGCACGCTGCTCGTCGACACGTATGATACGTTAAAGTCCGGCATCCCCAACGCGATCCGGGTCTTTTCCGAGATGCGGGAAGCCGGTATCGCGCTTACAAGCTATGGCATCCGCATGGACAGCGGCGACCTCGCCTACCTCTCAAAGAAAGCCAGACAGATGCTCGATGAAGCCGGGTTCCCGGACGCGGTCATCACCGCTTCCAACGACCTGGATGAATACCTGATCGAGACGTTAAAGAGCCAGGGCGCCAGGATCACCTCCTGGGGTATCGGCACAAGCCTTATCACGTCCAAGGACTGGCCGGCGTTCGGCGGTGTATACAAGCTTGCCGCCATCCGCGATGAGGACGGACAGTTCATTCCGAAGATCAAGCTCTCCGAAAACACGGAAAAAGTCACAAATCCGGGCAACAAGGAGATCTGGCGCGTCTATGACAAGGGGACCGGCAAGATCCGGGCAGATCTGATCGCGCTTACCGGCGAGACATTTGACGAGTCGGAAGATATGGTCTTGTTTGATCCCACGGAGACATGGAAACGCACGCGGCTGCCCGGCGGCACCTATACCCTGCGCAAACTTCTGGCACAGATCTTCGACGAGGGAAAATGCGTCTACACCTCCCCTACGGTCCCGGAGATCCGGGAGATCTGCAGCCGGGAGAAACAGACGCTCTGGGATGAAAATATGCGTTTTGTCAACCCGGCCGAGATCTATGTGGATCTCTCCGAGGCGCTGTACCATATGAAACAGACAGTCTTCAACGAGATGAGCGACACGATGCGGTAAAGAAAAAAAGACAAAGTAGAACGGGGAGCCGATCGGCCCCCCGTTTTTTCATGCGTAAAAGCGTTCGCACTCTGTGCGCTTTCACACTAAGCTCGAAAAAACCTCGCTAAGTGTTCAATGCGTCGCTTATCCGTTCATCTGCTCGATGCACTCTGCCTCGGACTCCATCACCTCTTCCAGCCGGATCATCTGCTCCAGGCTCTGGACAAATTCCTCGTGTCCCATCCGCTCTGCCACACGTTCAAAAAAACACTTGAGGATCTCCTGCTGCCGGGTCATCACTTCCCGCCCGGTCTCCGAGAGGTAGATGTAGGTCCCGCTGCTGTCGTGCTCCCAATAAACGTAGCCTTTGCTCTGCAGATTCTGCACGATTCGGGACACCCGCGTGATGGGAAGCTCCATCTCGTTGCTGATCATCCTTAAGTAGATTTTTGCCTCCGGCTCATGAATCCCCATCCGCTGAGCCAGATTCGAGAGAATCAGATAATCCGGAACGGAAATATCCTGAAAGACTGTCGATATGTGCCCGGCATCCACCGAAAAACGCAGCCGGAACAGCTCAACGCCCAGATCCATCAGGTCCATGTCCTGTATATTTCTCTCCACGTGTGTCACCTCTCTCTTGCTCAAAAGTCCGTAAAGTTTTTCTCCTTACGCTTCTCCAGAAAAGCGGTCATACCCTCGACTTTGTCGTGCGTGGAGCAGGTCAGTCCGAACAGGTTCGCCTCGTACTCCACCGCGTTTTTGATATCCATGTCATAGCCGTTGTTGATCGCCGCTTTCGCGATGGCGACCGCGTAGCTCGCGTTCCTCGCGATCTTGCCCGCCAGTTTCTTTGCTGTGTCCATCAGCTCTTCCTGCGGAACCACCCGGTTGACCAGACCAATGCGGTACGCTTCCTCGGCGTCGATATTGGATCCGGTAAAGATCATCTCCTTCGCGCGGCCCATACCGACCAGGCGCGCCAGTCTCTGCGTGCCGCCGAATCCCGGAATAATGCCAAGTCCCGTCTCGGGCTGTCCAAACACGGCGTTCTCGGACGCGATGCGGATATCACAGGCCATCGAAATCTCACAGCCGCCGCCAAGCGCGAATCCGTTGACCGCGGCGATCGTGACCTGCCGCATGTTCTGCAGCTTAAAGAACGGCTCTGCCGCGCGCATGCCGAATGCGCGGCCTTCCGCGCCGGTAAAATTGACCATCTCCGCAATGTCGGCGCCTGCCACAAAGGACTTGTCCCCCTCGCCGGTGAGGATCACCACTTTGATCTCATCATTTGCCTCGATCTCACCGAGCACCTGATTTAACTCTTCGAGTGTCGCGCTGTTTAACGCGTTCAACGCTTTCGGTCTGCTGATCGTGAGGACCGCGACCGCGCCTTCCGTTTCCAAAACTAAGTTTTCCATAATCAAATTCCCTCCTGCTGATAATTTAGTGCAGTACTATAATACATCATTTCCATAGAAAAAAAAACAGTTTTGTGATAAGGTAGATGTGAAATTTTCGTAAAGTCTCAAAGAAAGGAACCAGTATTATGAAAAAATTTTGGAATGAATTCAAAGAGTTCGCGTTTCAGGGCAACATGATGGATCTTGCCGTTGGCATGATCATTGGTGCCGCCTTCACAGCCATCGTCACTGCTCTCGTGGATGACCTCATCAACCCGGTCATCGGTATTTTCACAAGGGGCATTGACTTCTCGAACCTGTTTGTCTCGTTTGACGGAAATCACTACGATTCACTGGCCGATGCCGAGGCCGCCGGTGCCGCCGTGTTTAAATACGGCTCGTTTATCTCCGCTATCATCGTCTTTATCATCACGGCTCTGGTCGTCTTCCTCTTGGTGAGGATCATAGCCCTCATGATGAACAGCATGAAAAAAGGCGGGGAAGAAGAAGAACCGACCATAAAGACCTGTCCTTACTGCCAGTCCGAGATCAGCATCCTCGCGACACGCTGCCCCAACTGTACCTCCGAACTGCCGCCCGTTGAGGAGATGATTGAAGCGGCCGCGGATGGGGGCGATGACTCCGGTCCGGCGCCCGCCTCGGAGTGAGCGATAAGCAGCGAAGGAACGAAGTTCGTGAGGTGACCCCTCGGAGCGCTATGCATTTAAAAACCATGCTTACCAACTATGACCTGACCCGCCTGACCGAGCCTCTGCTGACCTGGTATGCCTCCCACGCCCGTGCCCTCCCCTGGCGGGAGGAGCCGACGCCCTACCGCGTCTGGGTATCCGAGGTTATGCTGCAGCAGACCCGCGTAGAGGCGGTAAAACCGTATTTCACGCGTTTTATGACGGCACTCCCGACCGTCGCGGATCTCGCCGCGTGTGAGGAGGACCGCCTGTTAAAGCTCTGGGAAGGGCTCGGTTACTACAACCGGGCCCGCCATATGCAAACGGCGGCACGCACCGTGATGTCCGAGTATGGCGGAGAACTGCCCGCGGACTTTGACGCGCTGCTCTCCCTTCCGGGGATCGGCCGTTACACCGCCGGCGCCATCGCCTCCATCGCGTTCGGTCTCCCGGTACCCGCCGTGGACGGCAACGTGCTCCGCGTCCTTATGCGCGTGACCGCGGATGATTCCGACATCACGCGCGCGTCGGTCCGCGCGGAGGCGGAACACCGGCTTGCCGAAGTGCTCCCCGCCGGGCGCGTATCCGACTACAACCAGGCCCTGATGGAACTCGGCGCCCTGGTCTGTGTGCCAAACGGAGAGCCGCTGTGCGAATCCTGCCCCTGGCACCCGCTGTGTGAAGCGAGGCGGCAGGGTATTTTTATGCAGCTTCCGGTAAAAAGGAAACCCCGCGCCCGCCGCGTGGAGGAACGCACCGTCCTTCTGATCCGCGATGACGACCGGATCGTCCTCGACAAGCGCCCGGAACACGGCCTCCTGGCTGGTATGTACGAGTTTCCCAACGTGACCGGACACCTGAGCCCCGGGGAAGTCATCCAAGAAGTACGGCGCATGCATTTCACGCCCCTGCAGGTTACGCGCCTCCCCGACGCGAAACACGTTTTTTCCCATGTGGAGTGGCACATGTGGGGATACCAGATCCGGGCAGACTCCCTCGCGGAAGAAGAACCTGCTCTGCCGTTTGTGCGGATCTCGGATGTGCGCGGGCGGATGGCGATTCCCTCCGCGTTTTCCGCATTCACGGAATATCTCTGAGAAACATACGAAACGTGAAAAATTACACAGAGAGGAAGCCGATGCTTTCGCATCGGCTTTTACATGAAAAAGATTTATAAAAAAGGAAAATGTGATAATCGAAAGCATAATCGCCTTCTTATGTATGCAAGTATAGAAGCCAAATGTCTCATCTTTGTTTGGTAATTTTGATTAAAATATAAATAAATTATGAATATTTTGTAAACTTCACTGTTTTCCAGTTTTTTTCTAAAAAAAAGACTATAATATTAGGCGTTGGAGGCGATTATGAAACTGCTCACCGTTACAATCCCCTGCTACAATTCACAGGATTATATGAGAGACTGCCTGAATTCCCTGCTGCCCGGAAACGAGGATGTGGAAATCCTGATCGTGGATGACGGTTCCACGGATGACACCCCGTCCATCGCGCAGGAATACGCCGATGCCTATCCCGATATCATCCGCGTGATCCATCAGGAAAACGGCGGCCACGGCGAAGCGATCAACGCCGGTCTTTTGGCCGCGACCGGACTGTATTTTAAAGTGATCGACAGCGATGATTGGGTGGACTACAACGCCTACATGAAAATCTTAAAGACTCTTCGCAGCCTCTGCAGTGCCGGCTGTATGCTGGACATGATGATCTCCAATTATGTATATGAACGGGAAGGCGCAAGACACAAAAAAGTGATGCGTTACACCCGCCAGCTTCCGGAGGAGCAGCTGTTTGGCTGGTCTGATACCAAAAAATTTTCCATCGGGAAATATATCCTGATGCACTCCGTGATCTACCGCACGCAGCTCCTGCGTGACTGCCATCTCGTCCTGCCGAAACACACCTATTACGTGGACAACCTGTTTGTGTTCGTGCCGCTTCCGTATGTGGAGGTCATGTACTACCTGAATGTGGATTTCTACCACTACCGCACCGGCAGAGAAGATCAGTCCGTCAACGAAAAAATAACGATCCGCAACATCGACCAGCAGCTGCGGGTCAACAAGATCATGGTCGATTCCTACGATTTCCGCAAGATCCAAAACCCTTCGCTGCGCCGCTATATGCTCAACTATCTGGAGATCATCACCATCATCTCCACGGTGATGCTCATCAAGTCCGGCACACCGGAAGATCTGCAGAAAAAAAGAGAGCTCTGGGCGTATATAAAAGAACATAATTACTGGCTCTCCCACTATCTGCGCCGCCGGATCTACGGGCGGACGCTGAACCTTCCGGGAAAACACGGCCACACGCTGGTAAAAACCGTCTACCAGCTCTCCCGGAGAGTGATCGGATTCAACTGACAAAAAAAAGAGCCTCGCGGCTCTTTTTTTAATGCTTGTATTTCGAAGCCTCTTTCAGCCGTGCCAGGGCGCGGGAAAGAGCTGCCTGGGATTGGTGGTACTCGATCGTACTCTGGTGCTGCCGGAGTTCCTCCTCCGCGCGTTCCTTTGCCTCGCGGGCACGCCGCACATCAATCTCCTCCGGGCGCTCCACGGTATCCACCAACACCTCGACGGAGTGGTCCGCCAGCACTTCCGCGAATCCGCTCCCACAGACGGCCGGCATACTCTGTCCGGTGTCCGTCACGACAACCATCTCCCCTTCCGTGACCCCCACGATATAGGGCTCATGCTCGGCGAGAAACTGGATGGCGCCATCCAACGCGGGAAGCTTGATCGACTCCGCTTCCCCGTCATAAAAGGTTTTATCATATGCCAAAACCTTCAGATGAAAGGTGCTCATGACTCATCTTCCTTCCCGGAATCCTCTTCCTGCTTCGGCTCCTCTTCCTGCTTCGGCTCCTCTTCCT
>MSHE01000008.1:0-30722 GCA_001941025.1 Lachnospiraceae bacterium Zagget3 | reverse complement strand
CCTGCTTCGGCTCCTCTTCCTGCTTTGGCTCCTTTTCTTTCTTCGGCTCTTTTTCTTTCTTCTCCTCTTTTTCCTTCCGGGATCCTCTTCTCTTCTTCGAATCCTTTTCCTCCGCCGACGCGTCTGTATCTTCCTCCGATTCCGCGTCCGTGTCGTCGGAAGCCTCTGCCTTCGCGGCATCTCCGCTATCCGCCGGCTGCTCCGTGGCGTTCGGGTCATATCCCATGTTTTTCGCCTTCTCGATGACATCCTCGATTCCGCCCACATTGAAAAATGCCTGCTCCGGATAGTCGTCCATCTCGCCATCCAGGATCATCTTGAACCCGCGGATCGTATCTTTCAACGAGACATATTTGCCATGCGTGCCGGTAAAGGACTCGGCCACAAAGAACGGCTGGGACAAGAAACGCTGGAGCTTACGGGCCCGATACACGGTCATCTTGTCCTCCTCGGAGAGTTCGTCCATGCCGAGGATCGCGATGATGTCCTGCAGTTCCTTGTAACTCTGCAGAATCTCCAGCACTTGCTGCGCCGTGTCGTAATGTTCCTGACCCACGGTATCCACTTCCAGAATACGGGAGTTGGACTGCAGGGGATCTACGGCCGGATAGATGCCCTCTTCCACGATCTTTCTCGAGAGCACCGTCGTCGCGTCCAAATGGGTAAATGTGGTTGCCGGTGCCGGGTCGGTCAGGTCATCGGCCGGCACGTAGACGGCCTGTACGGAAGTAATAGATCCCTCCTTGGTGGAGGCGATCCGCTCCTGCACCTCGCCCATCTCATTGGCCAGCGTAGGCTGATAGCCGACCGCCGAGGGCATCCGCCCCAGGAGTGCCGACACCTCGGATCCCGCCTGTGTGAAACGGAAAATATTGTCAATGAACAACAGCACGTCCTGATGTTCTTTGTCTCTAAAATACTCCGCTAAGGTAAGGCCCGTCTCCGCCACGCGCATACGCGCTCCCGGCGGCTCGTTCATCTGTCCGAATACGAGCGAGGTCTTATCGATAACGCCGGAGGACTGCATTTCTGTCCACAGGTCATTTCCTTCACGGGAACGCTCGCCGACGCCGGTGAAAACGGAAAATCCACCGTGCTGGGTCGCGACATTGTGCATCAGTTCCTGGATCAGCACGGTCTTGCCCACACCGGCTCCACCGAACAGGCCAACCTTTCCGCCCTTCGCGTAAGGCATCAACAGATCAATGACCTTGATGCCCGTTTCCATGATCTCCGTCACCGGACTCTGATCCTCAAATGCAGGCGGTTCCCGATGGATCACCCAGTGCTCCTCCGACTCGATGGGGCCCTCCTCATCAATGGGGTCGCCAAGCACGTCCATCATGCGCCCCAGCGTGACTTCTCCAACGGGAATCGAGATACCCCCGCCGGTCGCCGTGACCTCCATATCCTTGTGAAGGCCCTCGCTGGCCGCGAGCATGATGCAGCGAACCGTTTCGTTCCCGACATGCTGCGCCACTTCCATGACACAGGTCTTTCCATTGTTCTCCACTTCGAGAGCGTCCCGGATCGCCGGGAGTTCGTGTTCGGGAAACTCCACATCCACCACCGGTCCCATTACCTGAACAATTCTTCCTGTACTCATACGTCTGTCCTCTCTCTTAGGATTGCTTCTTCTTTAACGCTTTCGCGCCGCCGACCACCTCGGTGATCTGCTGCGTGATTCCCGCCTGACGCACACGATTGTACTCAATATTGAGATCGTGCAGCATGTCATTCGCGTTGTCCGTGGCAGTCTGCATAGCCATCAGCCGGGAGTTCTGTTCACTTGCGAACGACTCCACCATGGCGCCGTAAATGTAACCGGATACCACATTGGGCATCAACTGATCCAGCACGTTCTCGATCGTCGAGTGAAAGCTCATGAGCGGGATGTACTGCAGATTCTGCTCCGTCTCGTCCTTCACATAGAGCCCACGGTTAAGGGGGAGCAGCCGGAACACAACCGGATCCATTCGAAACGAATTGATCATCCGCGTATAAACGATATAGACTTCGTCCAGTTCGTCCTGAAGGTACCCCTCCAGCATCTCGTCCGCGACCCGCCGCGCGCGAAACATCGTGGGATTCTGCGCCGTGTAAGCGAATGTGCCGTCCACATTCTGTTTTTTGTTGAGAAAATACTGCCGCCCGAGTTCTCCGACGACATAGAGTTTCGTCTTGTCGTGCTTTCCCAGTTCCTCCTCGGCCAGCCTTAAAATATTGTGATTGTACGCGCCGGACAACCCCTTGTCCGCCGTGATCACGATATAGCCCCGGGTCATTTCCTCCGATGGCTTGTCCTTTCCAAAGTAGATCGCGTGGCTCTCCGGAAAGTCATCGATAAAACGCGACACCGCGCGCTGCTGGGCAAAAAAGTACGGTTCCGTAGCCGCCAGATCCGCTTTTGCCTGCCGCATTTTAGACGAGGCGATCATATACATGGCGTTTGTGATCTTCTTGGTCTCTTCTATGCTTTTTATCCGGGTTTTGATCTCCTGTGCGCCTGCCATGCCGTTTCCCCGCTACTTGTCGTCTCCGTTGTCCGCGCTTGCGTCGCTGTCCGCCTTGTCGTCTCCGGCGGGCTCCGCGCTGTTGTCCGCTTCCGTGCTCTCGGCGGGTTCCGCGCTGTTGTCCGCACTTGCGCCGCTGTCCGCGCTTGCGTCGCTGTCCGCCTTGTCGTCTCCGGCGGGCTCCGCGCTGCTGTCCGCTGCCGCGCTCTCGGCGGGCTCCGCGCTGCTGTCCGTGCTTGCGCCGCTGTCCGCGCTTGCGCCGCTGTCCGTGCTTGCGCCGCTGTCCGCGCTTGCGCTGCTGTCCGCGCTTGCGCTGCTGTCCGCGCCGGAATCGGCCGCTTTCTTAGTGATATAGGCGTCGCCCTGCCTGTCCATGAATTCCTTCGCCACACTCAGGATCTGGTCGCCAAGCTCATCCGAAAGCTCCTTCTTTTCCATGAGCTCATCCAGAATCTCCGCATGCGTACTCGAAAAATAGTGCAGCATATCCATCTGCGCCTTTTTGATCTTTTTGACATCCACATCCATCAAGAGCTTATGTGTGGCCACCCAGAGGGTCACGACCTGCTCCGCCATGGAAAGGGGACTGCAAATAGGCTGTTTGAGCAATTCCATCAACCCGTTGCCATACGCCAGCTCTTCCTTTGTCGAGTCATCCAGATCGGAACTGAACTGCGTGAAGGACTGCATCTCGCGGTACTGGGCCAGGTCGATCCGGATCGAGCCGGCTGCCTTTTTCATCGCCTTGGTCTGCGCGTCTCCGCCGACACGGGACACCGACAATCCGACATTGACCGCCGGCCGCATGCCGGAGTTGAATAAATCCGTTTCCAGATAGATCTGTCCATCGGTGATGGAGATCACGTTCGTCGGAATGTAAGCGGAGACATCTCCTTCCTGTGTCTCGATGATCGGAAGCGCCGTAATGGAACCGCCGCCCAGCTCGTCATTTACCCGGCTGGCCCGTTCCAGCAGTCTGGAATGCAAATAGAACACGTCGCCCGGATACGCTTCCCGTCCCGGAGGACGCTCCAGCAGAAGGGACAACGCCCGATACGCGACCGCGTGCTTGGAGAGATCGTCGTACACGATCAGCACGTCCTTGCCCTGATCCATAAAATACTCCCCCAGTGCCGTGCCCGCGTAAGGCGCGACATACTGAAGCGGAGCCGGATCGCTGGCCGACGCCATCACGACGATGGTATGAGACATAGCGCCGTACTGTTTCAGCATATTCACAAGCCTTGCGACCGTGGACGCTTTCTGGCCAATGGCGATATAAATACAGATCACATCGTTGTCCTTTTGATTGATGATCGTATCCGTGGCGATGGAAGTTTTTCCCGTCTGCCGGTCGCCGATGATCAATTCCCTCTGTCCTCTTCCGATGGGAAACATGGAATCAATCGACAGAAGGCCTGTTTCCATGGGAACCCGGACGGGCTGCCGCTGCACGATCCCGGGTGCCGGCTGTTCGATTGCGCGGTAGTCATCCGTTTCGATGTCTCCGCCGCCATCGATCGGCGCGCCCAACGCATTGATAACCCGGCCGAGACATTGATCTCCAACGCCTAATCCGGCCATTTTTTTCGTCCTTGTGACCTTGGTGCCTTCACCGATCTCTTCATCACTGCCGAACAGGATGACGCCGATCTCTCCGGTCCGGACATCCTGCACCATGCCTTTGACGCCGTTTTCAAAGACAACGACCTCTCCGTACATGGCTTTATCGATGCCATACACCGTGACGATTCCGTCACCGGCCCAGATTACGGTACCGACCTCACGATCTTTTGCCTCAAAATCAAAGTTTTCAATCTCTTCCTTTAAGATTGAGATGATCTCATTGGAATTGATCGTGCTCATCTGTCTTCACCTCCTGTCAACTTCCTTTCCAATGCCTGCATGCGCCCCCGGACGCTCCAATCATATTCATCGTCGCCGACGGACAGGATAAACCCGCCGAGCAGATCCGGCTCCTGCTCCTCTATAAGGTCGACATCCTTCGCGTCGTACGTCTTTAAGAGAAACTTTTTGATGCCTTCCATCTGTTCGTCATTCGGCGGCGTTACATACGTCAGCGTCGCATTCACGATCCGATTGTGCGCATCGGCATAAATTCGGTATTCCTCGATGATCTCCGGAAGAAATCCGATTTTCTTGTAACGGCAGAGCACTTTTACGAAATTGCGCATGGCTTCCGGGAAAACGCGGTCCACAACCGCTTCTTTCTTATCCAAATGCACTTCCGGGTCGCCCAGCACTTTTTGCAGTTCCGGCGACTCCGCAAAAATGGACAGAGTATCCCCTATGCTTTCCTGCGGGACGGAAAGTTCCCACAGTACTCTCGCGTATGTGGAAGCCGTCTGTGTCATATCAATCCTCCGATCCATCCTCCGACTTTTTCAAAAACTCGTTGTAGATCTCCTCATCCGTCCGCTCCGAATCGGAACCCGCCACGATTTTGGCGGCAGCCTGCATCGCCAGATTGCCGATTTCAGTCTGTGCCTCATCGAGCGCTTTTTTGCGCTCCCGTTCCACATCCAGATTCGCGTCATTGATAAGCTGCGTCGCCTTCGTCTGCGCGTCGCCGACGATCTGCTGATACTGCGTCTCACCGCGCTTTTGCGCGTCCTCGATGATCTGCATGGATTCGTCCTTCGCGTGAGACAGATGTTCCTCATATTCTTTCTTCATCTTCTCCGCCTCCGCGGTTTTCTTGTCGGCCGCCGCAAACTGGTCGTTGATCATATTGCGCCGCTTCTCAATGATGTTTAAGACAGGCTTAAACAGGATCAGCCACATCACAACGATGAAGATGACCAGATTGATAAAAACCCAGATCATGTTTGAATCAATTCGTAACATAGTGTTCGTCCTCTCACATGATAAAATCAAGGAAGTTCTTGTCGTTAAGCTGCTTTCGATCTTGGCCGGGTCATGAAGAACTGTTGAGCATGAAGATGATCAGAATTGCCACGACCATCCCGTAAATGGCGGTTGCTTCCGCCAGAGCACAACCGAGCAGCAGGTTTCTCATGATCTTGCTGTCCGCTTCAGGCTGTCTCGCCACCGCATCCACGGCTCTGCTCGTCGCGATGCCGATGCCGATACCGGCTCCGATTCCGGTAATTGCTGCAATACCAGCTCCAAGTGCTACCATAATGTTTCTCCTTTCCTGAAAGCTTGGATTTCCTAGTTACCTTCTACTGCTTCGTTTATATATAGGGCCGTTAGGAATACAAAAATGTATGCCTGTATGAACCCATCGAATAGGTCGAAATATAGGCTTAGTACCATCGGTACCACCTCAGGGAGCACGGTCTTGATCAGCTCCATGATGACAAACGAACCGAGGACATTGCCGAACAGTCGCATGCACAGCGAGAATGGCCGGATCACGACCTCTATCATATTGATCGGTGTGATAAGACCGACAGGCTTGGTGAAGGCCCTGCCCCAGCCCCGCCAACCGTTCGCGTGGATACCAGCGTATTCGATCACCACCATACTCATGGCCGCCAGAACAATGGTGACGTTTAGGTCTTTCGTCGGTGGTTTGAATCCGACCATGCCGGTAATGTTTGCCGCTCCGATGAACAGGCAGACACCCATCAGATAGGGGGCGTAGCCCTTTGCCTTCTCATTGAGCATTTTGTCAAACATCCCGTAGAACCAGCCGACCACAAACTCCAGCATGATCTGCTTGTCGCTGGGGTCCTTGACCCGTAAATTGCGAACCAAAAGAAGAGCGGCGATAATCAACGCCGCCATGACGCCCCACATGACCACCACGGACTCCGCGATCTCGATCCCCGGACCGATCGGAATCGTAAAAACAGTCTCCACTGTCAACTGGTCTTTTAAGTTTGTTGCAAGATCGCTCATATCCACCACCCCCTTTCCACTGCACGCGCCCAGTGTTTTGGGCGCCGTTTGGGGTTTTTTTCACACATAGAACAGTATACACTACCACATATTATTATTTCAACCCCTCCCCTGATTTTTTTTGCCAAAATCTTGATTTTTTTTGCCAAAACTTTTTCGAGGGGCTGTGTGGGATTCCCGCGTCGGATTTTCGGCTCAGCCGCGGATCACATCGCTCATGTCATAAAACCCGGCCGGTTTGCCGGCGAGAAAACGCGCGGCCTCCAGCGCGCCCTTCGCGAAGATTGCCCGGGAATTGGCCGTGTGCTTTAAGGAGACGACCTCGTCCGTCCCGCAGAAGAGCACTTCGTGCTCCCCCACGATGTTGCCGCCGCGGATGGACTGGATCCCGATCTCGTGCGCCCCGCGTTTTTCGCGGTCTTTCGAGCGGTCCAGCTTGTACTCGTACGCCTCGTCCATCGCCTCGTTGACGGAGTCCGCCAGCATGAGTGCCGTGCCGCTCGGCGCGTCGAGTTTTCTGTTGTGATGTTTCTCTATGATCTCAACGTCAAACCCGGCTCCCGCGAGCGCCTTGGCCGCCGGCTTTAAGAGCTCGATCAGCGTGTTGATGCCGAGGGACATGTTCGCCGATTTCAGGACGGCGACCTCCCGCGCGGCCTCCCGAACGACCTCCTCCTGATCCTCGGAAAGCCCCGTTGTGCACAGGACAACCGGGGTCTGACTCGAGACACAGTAGGCGATCACCGCGTCCGTACAGACGGGATTGGAAAAGTCGATAACCACATCGGCCTGTTCCCCGCAGTCCGAAAGCGCATGGCAGACCGGATAGTCGAATTTTTGGGTTGCGTCGAGATCCACTCCCGCCACGATGGTGAGATCGTCCTCCGCCGCGCACAATTCGCTGATCACGCCTCCCATATGTCCGTTGCAGCCGTTTAGAATGATTTTGATCATGATCATTGTCCTCCCATATAATAAATTTACCCCCGCCGTGCCGGCGGGGGCAAGCAGTACTCAAATCCGTTCATACAAAATCAGCCAATCACTTATCGTTTATGATACCTTGGATCGCTTTATGCAGGGCATCACAGCAGCCCGAAGTTGACGAGTTCCTGCCGCAGCGCCTCTTTATGTGTCTCTTCTATCTCCGTCAACGGCGGGCGCAGCGGCCCGGCCTGCATACCAAGCATCTTCATCGCCGCTTTGACCGGGATCGGATTCACTTCCGAGAACAGCGCGTCGATCAACGGAATCGCGTCCACCTGAATCTGTCTCGCCTTCGCGCGGTCGCCCTCCAGATACTCCATCACCATGTCGTGCGTCTGTCTCGGCGCGATGTTGGACATAACGGAGATCACGCCGATGCCTCCGACGGACAAAAGCGGCAGGACCTGCCCGTCCTCGCCGGAGTAGAGTTCCAGATTGCCGTCACACAAGTGCATCATCCGCGCCGACTGCACCATGTCGCTCGCGGCGTCCTTGATCCCCACAATGTTCGGCACGTTGTTTACCAGCTCCGCCACGGTCGGCGCGAGAATGTTGCACCCTGTCCGGGACGGGACATTGTAGATGATGAGCGGGCACTTGACGGCATTCGCGATCGCCGTATAATGCGCCACAAGACCCTTTTGCGTGGACTTGTTGTAATAGGGCGTTACGACCAGCACGGCGTCCGCGCCGCAGCGCTCCGCCGCCTCGGACAGCTCGATGGCGGTCTGGGTGGAATTGCTGCCGGTACCCGCGATGACGGGCACCCGCTGCTTCGTAAACTCGACGGCGGCCTTGATCACGTCCACATGCTCCTGCTCCGAGAGTGTGGCGCTCTCTCCCGTCGTCCCCGCGATGATGATGGCGTCCGTGCCGTTGTCGATCTGATAATCGATGTTGGCCCGAAGCGCCTCATAGTCTATTTTATAGTCCTCCTGCATCGGTGTCACAATCGCGACACCGGCTCCCTTAAAAATAGCCATTTGCTTTTCTCCTCTCACTAGCGATTCTTTTCGGCATGGATCTCGAAGATGTCATCCGCGTATTCGCGCAACCTCTCACCGAGTACGCGCCCCGTGAGGATGACATCCATATCATCGGGCCGCATCTCGAGCAGCTTGATCAAATCCTCTTCCGTAACGATACCGTCATCCGCCAGACCCAGCACCTCATCCAGGACCACCCTGCTGCACTCACCCGTCTGAAGCACCTTGCGGACGTAGGCGAGCGCGTTGCGCATATTCTTCTGCTCTTCTATCTGTTCCTCTTCGGAGAGATCGTCGTAATCTTGCGCGGACTTCTGGAAGCGAAAAACACGGACTTCCGGTTCCAGGCGGGTGAGGATATCGTTGTCCGGATCCACGCCCGTTTTCTTTTTCAGAAATTCGATCACGACAACGGATCCGCCTCTGCGCGCTTCCATAACGGCATAGCCGAGCGCGGCTGCCGACTTTCCTCTTCCGGATCCGTAGATCACCTGCACTCTTCCCTTACTCACGGTCATCCCTCCTTATGGCAATCTGTAGAGAAAGCCATTTGTACAATAGCACATCCGCGCCCAAAAAACAACAAAAAGCCGAAAAAAGCAAGATAATATCCGCTTGCCAAGCGCGGCAAATATGAGTATACTGTTGCACGTTGGAAAAAACGAAAGGAGGCCGGGTATGAAAACAGTAAGAGAAGACATCCGCAACATCGCAATCATCGCGCATGTCGACCACGGAAAGACGACGCTTGTCGATAATCTCTTAAAACAGTCCGGTGTATTTCGGGAAAATCAGGCTGTCGTCGAGCGGGTCCTGGATTCCAATGATCTGGAGCGGGAACGCGGGATCACGATCCTTTCGAAAAACACTGCCGTTACCTATAAAGATGTCAAGATCAACATCGTGGACACGCCCGGCCACGCCGATTTCGGCGGTGAGGTGGAGCGCGTCTTAAAGATGGTGGATGGCGCCCTGCTGCTCGTCGACGCGTTTGAAGGGGTCATGCCCCAGACAAAATTTGTCGTGATGAAAGCGCTGGAGTTACATCTCCCTTTGATCGTCTGCATTAACAAGATCGACCGTCCCGAGGCGCGGCCGAACGAGGTCATCGACGAGGTGCTGGAGCTCTTTTTGGATCTCGATGCCTCCGAGGAACAGCTCGACTGTCCGTTCATCTTCGCTTCCGCGAAGTATGGCTATGCCTTAGCCGACTTAAACGACGAGCCAAAGGATATGAGCCCCCTGTTTGAGACGATCCTCTCCTGCATCCCGGCACCGACCGGCGATCCGGATGCCAGCCTGCAGGTGCTCGTCAGCACGATTGATTACAATGAATATGTGGGCCGCATCGCGGTCGGCAAGGTGGACAACGGCGTGATCCGCGTAAACCAGGACGCCGTCCTGGTAAATGCCCACGAGCCGGAAAAAATGGATAAGGTCCGCATCAGCTCTCTCTGCGAATTTGACGGACTGGACAAAGTGGATGTAAAGGAGGCGCGGTTCGGCTCCATCGTGGCCGTCTCCGGCATCTCGGACATTCACATCGGGGATACGATCTGCGCGCCGGAAGACCCGGTCGCCATCCCTTTCCAAAAGATCTCGGAGCCGACGATCTCCATAAATTTCCTCGTAAACGACAGTCCTCTGGCGGGTCAGGAGGGCAAATATGTCACGTCCCGCCACATTCGCGACCGCCTGTTTCGGGAACTCAATACGGATGTCTCGCTGCGCGTGGAGGAGACGGACAGCCCCGACTGCTTCAAAGTGTCCGGGCGCGGGGAACTGCACTTGTCTGTTCTGATTGAAAACATGCGGCGGGAAGGCTATGAGTTCGCCGTCTCGAAGGCGGAGGTGCTCTATCGCGCGGACGCGAACGGAGATCGGACCGAACCGATGGAGCTGGTCTATGTGGATGTGCCGGAGGAGTTCTCCGGCGTGGTGATCGACAAGCTCTCCCAGCGCAAGGGCGAGCTGCAGGGCATGAGCAATGTCACCGGCGGCTACATGCGCCTGACGTTCCGCATTCCCTCGCGCGGACTGATCGGATACCGCGGGGAGTTTTTGACTGACACGAAGGGCAACGGGATCATGAACACGATCTTTGACGGCTACGACCTCTACAAGGGGGATATCTCCTACCGCAAACTGGGTTCCCTTATCGCCTTTGAGCCTGGCGAGGCCGTGACGTACGGACTCTTTTCCGCACAGGACCGCGGCGCGCTCTTTATCGGGCCGGGCGAGCGGGTCTATGCCGGAATGCTCGTCGGCGAGTGTTCCCGCACGGAGGACATCGAACTCAACGTGTGCAAGAAAAAGCATCTGACGAACACGCGCTCCTCCTCGGCGGATGAAGCGCTGACGCTGACGCCGCCGCGCGTCATGAGCCTCGAGCAGTGCCTGGACTTTATCGATGCGGACGAATTGCTGGAGGTGACGCCGGAGAGTCTGCGCATGAGGAAGAAGATATTGGATCCGACGCTGCGGAAGCGCGCGGCGATGCAGAACAAATAAAGGAAAGTGTATTATAAAAAACCCGCCCCGGCGCTTCACCGCGGACACGGCATGATTTTCGCGCTTCCCTGCGCCGCTTATTACCTGCTGCTTCCGCGAACTCGCCCGCTGTCGCGGGCTCAGACACGCTCACGCAGCAGGCGCTATGCTCGGGAAGCTTCGCGAAAATCTGCCTACCGTCCGCGCTCGAAGCGCCGGGGCGGGTTTTTTCTTTACACAGTTTTCCATAATATAATGCAGCTGCACAAATAGTTTCGCAATGTGTAGCTGCATTTACTATCTCTATTAAAGTTGTTTGATTCGCTCAAGTGCAGCTACCGTATTTTCGTAGGTGCCGAATGCCGTTAAGCGGAAGTACCCCTCTCCGCTCGGTCCGAAGCCCGAGCCGGGCGTTCCTACAACATTTGCTGTCTCGAGCAGGTAGTCGAAGAATTCCCATGACGTCATGCCTTCCGGCGTGGACAGCCAGATGTACGGCGCGTTGACGCCGCCGAAGGTTTCGAAGCCGGCCTCGGCGAGGCCTTCGCGGATCGCGGCGGCATTTTTCATGTAATAGCCGACCTGCTCGGCGAGCTGGGCTTTGCCGGCCTCACTGTAGCAGGCCTCCCCGGCGCGCTGCACGATGTACGGCGCCCCGTTGAATTTCGTGCCGTGACGGCGCGTCCACATCGCGTTTAAGGAGACCTCGCCGCACTGCAGGGCTTTCGGCACGACCGTGAAGCCAAGGCGCAGGCCGGTGAACCCCGCGTTCTTGGAGAAGCTGCGCATCTCGATCGCGCAGGTCTCGGCCCCGTCACACTCGTAGATGGAGTGCGCCACATTGTCCTCGCTGATATAGGCCTCGTAGGCGCCGTCGTAGAGGATCACCGCGCCGACGCGGTTCGCGTAGTCCACCCACGCCTGCAGCTGGTCTTTCGTAAGCGTCGTGCCGGTCGGATTGTTCGGCAGGCACAGGTAGATCAGGTCCGGCGTCTCCTTCGGAAACTCCGGCACAAACCCGTTCTCTTTCACGCAGGGCATGTAGATCACATCGCTCCACATCCCGCTCTCCGGATCGTAGGTGCCCGTCCGTCCGGCCATCACGTTGGAGTCCACATACACCGGGTAGACCGGGTCGCAGACCGCGATGCGGTCACTCACGTCAAAGATCTCCTGAATATTGGCGGAGTCGCTCTTCGCGCCGTCCGAGACAAAGATCTCGTCCGGGCCGATGGAACAGCCGCGCGCCTTATAATCATTCTCCGCAATCGTGTTCCGGAGAAAGTCGTAGCCGAGATCCGGCGCGTAGCCGCGGAACGTCTCCGCCTGCCCCATCTCATCGACCGCTTTGTGAAGCGCCTCGATGACGGCGGGCGCCAGAGGCTGTGTCACGTCGCCGATCCCCAGTCGGATCAGCGTCGCGTCCGGATGCGCCGCCTGATACTCGTTCACCTTCTTCGCGATGGTGCTGAAGAGATAGCTCCCCGGCAGTTTCTGATAATTTTCGTTGATTTTAAACATACTCTCTACTCCTATTTCCTACTACTGGTTCCGCTCTATTATAGCGCAGGGGCATTCACCCGTCCAGCATCGCCAGGATCATCTGCGCCGTCTCCGTAAATGTCGTCCCGTTGTCCATGCTCGTTTTTTGCAGATAACGGTGGGCCTCCTCCTCAGTCATGTTGTTCCGGGACATGAGGATCCCCTTGGCCCGCTCAATGAGCTCCTGCTCCTCCGGAGAGCGCACTTTTCCCTTGGGCTTCGTCTTCTTCCTCGCCCCGCGCACGTTGTAGACCACCATCTCCATCGTGGAGAGCAGTTCGTGCGTCTGTAAGGGAAGGGACAGACTGATCTCGTCGGCCTCGCCGTTCTCGGCCCACTGATTCCGGGAAGAGACCGTGACCATACGAAATCCGGGAGGGAGATATTCTTTTAATTCGCGATACATCATATCCGGCAAACGGTAACTGCAAAGCACCACACCGTCATCCAGCTCATTCGTCTCCTGGATCGCCTGAGCGCCGCTGGTGCAGACTCCGGCCACATGAAATCCGTTGCGGACAAGGATCGCTCTTATTTTTTCCCCCGCCTCCAGGCTGGGGAACGCGATAATGATTCCTGTCACGCCGTTTGCCGCCTTTTAATATTTGTTCAGATACTCCGCTGTCTCCCACTCACTGACCGTGCGGCAGTACGTGTCCCACTCTCTCTTCTTCGCGTCCAGATAGGCATCGGTGATGTGATCGCCCAGCACCTCGCGGACAAACGCGTCCTCCTCCATGGCGGAAAGCGCGTCCTTCAGATTGGCCGGGAGCTTGCGGATGCCGAGCCGCTCGCACTCCTCATCGGAGAGCTGATAGATGTTTTTGTCAATGTCGGACGGCGGCAGGATCTCATTTTTGATTCCGTCCAGGCCCGCCAGCAGACACAGCGCGATCGCCAGATACGGATTCGCCGCGGAATCGGGACTCCGCAGCTCCACGCGCATATTGCCCTCGCGCACGGCGGGAATGCGGATGAGCGGCGTCCGGTTTTCTACCGACCACGCGATGTGGATCGGCGCCTCAAACCCGGATATCAGACGTTTGTAGGAATTGACAAGCGGATTCGTAACGGCGGACATGCCGTAGACGTGCTTCATCAGTCCCCCGATAAAATAGTAGGCCTCTTTGCTCAGACCGTGTTCGTCGGACGGATCGGAGAACACGTTTTTCCCGTCCTTCTCGAGCGACATGTTGATATGCATGCCGGATCCGGTGTCTTTGGAAGTCGGCTTCGGCATAAAGGTCGCGTACATGCCGTGGCGCCTGGCCACCGTCTTGATCGCCAGCTTGGCGGTCATGAGGTTGTCCGCGGCCTGCAGCGCCGGTTCGTATTTGAAATCGATCTCGTGCTGCCCCGGCGAAGCTTCGTGGTGGGACGCTTCGATCTCGAATCCCATCTCCTCGAGCGTTAAGACCATGTCGCGGCGGGCATTCTCGCCGAAGTCGTTCGGGCCCATCTCAAAACAGCCCGCCATCTCGCCGGTATGGGTGGTGGGAAGGCCCCGCTCGTCCGAGTCAAACAGGAAAAATTCACACTCCGCCCCGACCTCGAAGGTGTAGCCCATCTCCTCCAGCTGCGCGACCGCCCGCTTTAAGACCAGCCGCGGGTCTCCCTCAAACGGCGTGCCCTCCGGGAGGTAGACATCGCAGATAAAGCGCGCCACCTTGCCCTGCTGCGGCCGCCAGGGGAAGATCGTAAACGTGTCGAGGCACGGGTGCAGATAGAGATCCGACTCCTCGATTGGCACAAAACCCTCGATGGACGATCCGTCAAACATGCACTGGTTGGTCAACGCCTTCTCCAGCTGGCTGCTCGTGATCGCCACGTTCTTTAACTTCCCGAACAGATCCGTAAACTGCAGCCGGATAAACTCGACATCCTCCTCCTCCACGATCCGGATGATGTCTTCTTTCGTGTAGATGCTCATGGTTTTTCCCTCCTGCGCGAAATTTTTTTCGATAAGAGAAGCCGACACGTTCCCCGTCGGAGACTTCTTTGTCGGCATCGTTCTTATATACTGAATTTGCGGTACAAGTATAGCATACCTTGTTCGGTATTACCAGTCTAAGTTGTGTAAGGCTTATGGTTCGTCTTTGGATTGCGCGTCATGCCACCGGTTCCAGCAGATCCTCCATGCGACAGCCCAGCGCCCGCGCCAACGCCTCCAAATGAATGGCGGAGGCTTTATTGATATCTTTTGCCCGCTGCTCATACTGCTGAATCATGCGAAGCGACACACCAGACTTTTCGGCGAGCATCTTTTGTGAATAGCAGGCGAGGCGCCGCAACGTCTGCAGCTTTGTTGCAGGATGTTCCTGCTGGATGATCTGTTCCAGCGTGTCCACAAATTTGTCTTCACTTGCCTCATGCAGCGGGAAATACAACGAAATGATTTCTTCCATGGAAATAAAATTCATAATTTCCCGAAAACTGCGGCCGCTATACCATTGATAATAAGCCAACACCCAGCCGGCCCAGTATTCGGGCGAACGATCATAAGACGTTGACGGCCCCGGAAATTCACGCTCGATTCCGGCCTGTTGGATCACTTTCATCGCCAATTCTGTGCCCGACAGACCGCAGATATACTTTGGCACGCCATCGCCAAACCGGTCGGCGATCCCGCCAGTCACAAACATTGCCATAAAATCATCGGGAGCCATCTGACAAAGATTCACGGCATAGTCCACCGCTTCACCGAGATTTCTCATGGCATCCTCTGCATAATCATCAGTGTATGCGCGGATCATCAGCGCTCACCTCCTCCCGCATCAGGTCTCTGATAAACCATCCTTCCAACACCGTTTTCTCGAGTTCCGCGCGGTAGGCCGCCCGCGCCGTATCATCTCGCCTCCTGCAAAGCGGATAATAAGCGCTGCACTCCACCGGCTCAAAGGAGACAAAGCGAATTCGTTCAAAAGCCTTTTTACTCTTTAAAGCGATTTGTTCCTTCCACTCGCCGAGCATCATAACACAGCGCAGCTGCTCCAGAGAAATCTCATTGCCTACAAATGCTCGGACAAAAGAAAAGTAGGAATCATCCGCGCGATAGCCAATGATCACATCATACGGTCGGATATCCGGAAGAAAATGATTCCTGAGCCAGGCTGCCCCCTGTTCCATCATCGGCGTGGCCAGAGAAACTCGTCGATTCTCCATCAGCAGCGCTAACCAGTGCAGAATCGTATACTCCTCTGTGGAGAGATTGAGAATGTTCAACTTTTCCGTGCGAAACTCATATTGATTGACATATCCATCAGAATTCCCGGAACACGCCCACTCTTTTGCCAATTCCTCTTCTTCCGTGCAGTAAAACCCCCTGCCGTAATCATTATAAACGGCCCCTTTCCCGTAAGCCGTTTTCTCGACAATCTCCGGGGAGCCATGATATAAGGTCAAATCAGACATCCTGCATTCTCCTGTCCATAGGTATCTCTGTGGAGATACTTTTGTTTAATTATATCTCTGTAGAGACACCTTGTCAATATGTACTGAAAAATCGGAACAGGTGTAACTACTTTGGCCGGAGAAAAAGAAAAACTGCCTCTCCGTTCTCAAAAAGCGGACCGTTAGGCAGATTTTCGCACAGCTTCCCGAGCATAGCGCCTGCTGCGTGAGCGTGTTTGAGCCTGCGTAAGCAGGCGAGTTCGCGGAAGCAGCAGGTAATAAGCGGCGCAGGGAAGCGCGAAAATCCTGCCGTGTCCGCATTGAGAACCGGAGAGGCAGTTTTTTTATATCCCCGCCCTGTGAGTCTCACTCACAAAGTTCAATCACTTTTTCAAGCTCCATCTCCCCTCCGAAGAGGTCAAGCGCGCTCCCGACCGTCACATCCAGCCGGTCATGCCCCCAGACACGCAGATCCTCCAGATCCGCATAGCTCCCGACGCCGCCGGCATAGGTGATGGGGATCCGCGCCCACGATCCCAGCATCTCAACCAGTTCCCGCTCCACGCCGGACTCCCGTCCCTCGGCATCCACGCCGTGGACGAGAAACTCATCCGCATAGCCCTTGAGCGCGTCCAGCAGCCCGGGCCATACCTTTTCCTCCGTAAACTTCTGCCAGCGGTCCGTGACGACATAGTAATCGTCATCGCGTTTGCGGCAGCTTAAGTCCAGGACAAGCCGGTCCTTTCCGACCGTGTCGCAGAGCCGTGCCAGCCGGTCATAATCCACCATCCCGTCGCGGAACACATAGGACGTCACGATCACATGGCTGGCCCCCGCGTCGAGAAACTCCCGCGCGTTTTCCGGCGTGATCCCGCCGCCTGCCATGAGGCCGTCCGGCCAGGCGCGCAGACACGAAAGCGCCTGCTCTTTTGTCGCTTCATAAAAAGAGGAACCCGGCCCGTTTAAGAGGATCACATGTCCTCCACGCAGCCCGTGTTCCTTGTAGATGTTCGCGTAATACACGCCGTCCTGCTCCGAGACAAAATTCTCCTCGGCGCAGTCGCCGTGGTCGCGGAGCGTTCCCCCCACGATCTGTTTTACTTTTCCATTGTGCAGATCAATGCACGGTCGAAACTTCATAATAACTCTCTCTCCCTCACGACCGACTGTTTCTCGTTTTTACAAAAAGCCCCCTTACTCCACCGAATAGTTCGGCGCCTCCTTCGTGATGTGGACATCGTGGGGATGGCTCTCCCGCAATGCCGCAGGGGAGATCTTTACAAACTCGCTCTTCTCTACGAGATCCGGAATCGTCGCCGCGCCGCAGTAACCCATGCCGGAGCGGATGCCTCCGACGAGCTGGAAGACGGTATCCTCCACGCTGCCCTTGTAAGCGACCCGGCCTTCCACTCCCTCGGGGACGAGTTTTTTCGCGTCCTCCTGGAAATAGCGGTCCCGGCTGCCGTTTTCCATGGCGGCAAGGGAACCCATGCCGCGGTAAACCTTGTATTTCCGCCCCTGATACAATTCGAATTCGCCCGGCGCCTCATCGCATCCGGCAAACATGGAACCCATCATACACACGCTGGCGCCCGCCGCGAGCGCTTTTGTCATGTCACCGGAATACTTGATCCCGCCGTCGGCGATGATCGGGATGTCGTGCTTCTTTGCCGCCTCATAGCAGTCGATGATGGCCGTGATCTGCGGAACACCGATGCCCGCCACCACACGCGTTGTGCAGATGGAACCGGGGCCGATGCCGACTTTGACCGCGTCCGCGCCGGCCTCGATCAGCGCTTCCGTCGCCTCCGCCGTGGCCACGTTGCCGGCGATGATCTGCAGGTCCGGATAGGCATCCCTCAGCTGTTCGACCGCGCGCAGGATGTTTTTGGAGTGTCCGTGCGCGGAGTCCACAACCACCACGTCTACCTCCTCCTCGACAAGGGCGGCGACGCGTTCCATCATGTCCGTAGTGATACCGACCCCGGCGCCGCACAGCAGACGGCTCTGGGAGTCCTTCGCGGACAGGGGATACTTGATCTGTTTCTCGATATCCTTGATCGTGATGAGGCCTTTTAATTTATAGTCTTCATCGACAAGGGGAAGTTTTTCCTTGCGGGAGCGGGCCAGGATGTCCTTTGCCTCCTCCAGCGAGATGCCCTCTCTGGCCGTGATCAGATTCTCACTGGTCATGCATTCGCTGATCGGCTTGCTGTAGTCCGTCTCAAACAACAGATCGCGGTTTGTGACGATGCCGACCAGAACGCCCTGGGCATCTACGATGGGAACGCCCGAGATGCGGAACTGGCTCATCAGATTTTCCGCGTCGAGAAGCGTGTGGTCCGCGGAGAGGGAAAAGGGATCGGTGATCACGCCGTTCTCGGAACGCTTGACCTTGTCGACCTCCGCCGCCTGCTGCTCGATGGACATATTTTTGTGGATAATGCCGATTCCGCCCTGACGGGCCATGGCGATCGCCATGCGATGTTCGGTGACGGTGTCCATGCTGGCGCTCATCATGGGGATGTTGAGCGTGATGGAATTTGTCAGCCTTGTCGTCAGATCGATCATGTTCGGTGTGACCTCAGAGTAGGCCGGTACCAGCAGCACGTCGTCAAAAGTAATGCCTTCGCCAATGATCTTTGCCATCGTATTCCCTCCATTTTTTCAGTGAAATGTTTTTTTCATTGTAGTGATTCCTTTGGGCAATGTCAATTGATTCCTGCCATTTTTCTCTAGGTGTCTTCCGTCTCCGGAATCTCCAGCAGCGCGGCAAGCGATTCTGCCACATCCGCCACAATGCGCTCTTTTAGGTCACGGCGGACGGCCTCCGACGGGTCAAACCGCATCTCCTGCATACAGCTGTGTTTCCCGCGGACGATCGCGTAATACACCACGCCCGGCGTACTGTCCGCATTGTTCGGGTCCGGATCCGCCAGCGTACCGGTGATCCCCACGCCCACTTCCGTATCGTATTGCGCGCGGCAGGCTTCGGCCATCGCCGCTGCCGCCTCCCGCGAGTAAACCCCGTACTTGTCGAGAAGCGCAGCGGATACGCCGTACTTCACCTTTGCCTCATTGGAATACGCCACAAACGACCCGGGGAAAACCGCGGAGACACCTTCCGTATCCGTCAGGCGGGACGCGAAAAGACCGCCGGTGCAGCTTTCCATCGCGGAAATGGTGATCCCGTTTCGGATCAGATACTGCGCCACGCGGTCCATGGTGTTTGACATAAGCTTTCTCCTTTTAGCGAATAATGTTTCCGATGATCCCATATGAAATGATGGTCATGATGGCAGCCGAAAGGCAGATGCCGAGGGACTCTGCCAGTAGGGCTCTTCGAAATTTTACATTAAAAATCGCGGCGACCAGCGACCCGGTCCACGCGCCCGTGACGGGCAGCGGGATCCCGACAAAGATAAAGAGTCCCCAAAACTCGCCCCGTTCTATGCCTTCCCGGTGTTTCGCCGCCCTGTTCTCCATGCGCTCGACAAACGGACGAAAGCGCTTCATATTGCGAAGCCAGTCGAAGATCTTTTTGATGAACAGAAGGATGAACGGAATCGGGATAAAATTTCCGAGCATGGAAAGCCCGATTGCCCTCCACATCGGGACATCCAGCATGGTTCCCACCAGCATCCCGCCGCGCAGCTCGGAGATCGGAAACAGCGAGACGATAAAGACAAGCGCCTCGCGGGATACATGCTGCCCCAGCCAGCTGTTTACAAACCAGTTAACCAGACTCTCCATCTATTCCTCCGTGATCCTTTCTCCGTCCGCCTGCTCCCGCGATTCCAGATATTCTTTCAAATAGGTAAAGAAGAGTTCCATCTCTCCGTCCGTTCCGATCGTGACGCGGATGTAGTTGTCGATCCGCGGTTTATCAAAATAGCGGACATAGACGTCACGCTCCCGCAGCGCCTCGAAGATCTCCTTCGCCGGAGCGCTCTCATGTGTCGCGAACAGGAAGTTGCTCCGGGAGTCCAGAACAGAAAACCCGAGCTCCGTCAAGCGCTGTTTTGTCCACTCGCGTGTCGCGACGATCCGGTCCATCGTCTGCGAGAGATAGTGCCGGTCCTTGATCGAAGCGACGCCCGCGCGGATCGCGGTGCGGTCCATCGTGTAGGAGTTAAACGAATATTTTACATCGTTTAAGCACGCGATAAGCGCCTCCGAGCCCATGGCAAACCCGATCCGCATCCCGGCTAAGGACCGCGATTTGGAAAACGTCTGTACCACCAGGAGATTGTCATATTTGCGAAGCAGCTGCACAGCCGAACGCGCGCCAAAGTCCACATAGGCTTCATCGATGATCACGACGACGTCCGGGTTGCTGCCGACGATCTCCTCCAGATCCTCCTGCGAACACTCCAGACCGGTGGGCGCGTTTGGGTTCGCGATGACGATCCCCCCGTTCGGCTTGTTGTAATCGGACGGCACGATCGCGAAATTCTCGTCGAGCGGCTGTGTCTCATACGGAATGCCGAACAGATTGGCCCAGACTTCATAAAAGGAATAGGTGATGTCCGGAAAGAGGATCGGATCCGTTCCGGCGAAAAATGTCAGGAAACACATGGCCAGCACATCGTCGGAACCCACTCCCACAAACACCTGCTCCGGACGCAGGATCTTCTCCGAGGCGATCGCCTCCACGAGTTTCGTCGCGTGCGGATCCGGATAGAGCCGCAGCTCCTCCGCGTACATCCCGCAGATCGCCTGCTCCACACCGGGAGCCGGCGGATAAGGATTCTCGTTCGTATTCAGTTTGACCATGCCGGGCTGATCCGGCTGCTCGCCGGGCACATACGGTGTCACGCGGCGAACATTGTCTTCCCATTTGCTCATAACGCAGTCATCAGCTCGATTGCCTGATCCAAATATAAAATATCCGCCTGGCCAAAGAGGCCCGCGTCCGCGACTTCGGCAAACGCCGGATCAAGGGGGATCCTGCCGAGGACCGTCGTGCCCAGATCCGCCGCGATCTGATCGATATGACTTTCGCCAAAGACCGGGATCTGCTTCCCGCAGTCCGGACATTCCAGGTAGCTGTAGTTTTCCACGATGCCGAGGACCGGGATGTCCATCATCTCCGCCATCTTGTATGCCTTGGTGACGATCATGCGGACGAGATCCTGCGGAGACGTCACAATGACGACCCCATCGACGGGCAGGGATTGAAATACGGTGAGCGGCACATCGCCGGTGCCCGGCGGCATGTCGACCAGCAGATAGTCCAGATCGCCCCAGACGACATCGGACCAAAACTGCTTGACGGTCCCGGCGATCACGGGGCCGCGCCAGACAACCGGTGCCTCCTCATCCTCCATCAGGAGATTGACGGACATGACCTTGATGCCGTTCTCCGTCTCGATGGGAAGGACCCCGAGCTCCGTCCCCTGAGCCGGACCGTGCAGTCCGAACATCTTCGGAATGGACGGACCCGTGATGTCCGCGTCCATGATGCCGACCTCATAGCCCTTTTTTCGAAGCGCCGTCGCAAGGGATGCCGTGACAAACGATTTGCCGACGCCTCCTTTGCCGCTTATAATGCCAATCACTTTTTTTACGGATGAATATTCGTTTAACTGCTCCTCAAAGCTCTCCGGCCCTTCGGAACACCCACCGTTTTCCTGTGCTTCGCAGCTGCCTGCTGCCGCGCAGTCATCACATGCGCTTGCCATGTTGTTTTCTCCTTTCTTACCGCAATAGTTCACGCGGTCTCCCGCCACCGTATATGCGTCACTCCACCGTCACCGACTTCGCCAGGTTGCGCGGCTTGTCCACGTCCAGGCCACGGGCAACACTCACGTAATAGCCCAGCAGCTGCAGCGGGATCACCGCGAGACTCGCGAAGAAATGTTCGTCGGTCTTCGGGATATAGACGGAAAAATCCGCCGTGTCCTCTATTTCATATTTTCCGTAAGCGGTGAGCCCCATGAGATAGGCCCCTCTCGCCTTGCACTCCACCATATTGCTGATGGTCTTCTCGTACAGATCCTCCTGCGTCAGCACCCCGATCACGAGGATCCCGTCCTCCAGCAGGCTGATCGTGCCGTGCTTTAATTCGCCAGCCGCGTAGGCCTCCGAATGGATATAGGAGATCTCCTTCATCTTGAGACTCCCCTCCAGACAGATGGCATAGTCCAGGCCGCGCCCGACAAAGAAAATGTCGTGCGCGTTCGAGTATTTCGCGGCAAACCACTGCAGCCGCTCCTTCTCCGAGAGGATCTGCTCGATCTTGTCCGGAATGGCGGAAAGCTCCGTCAGCATCTGCGCGCAGGTCTCTTCCGTTATGACCCCGCGCACCAGCGCGAAGCGCATCGCCAGAAGATAACAGGCGACCAGCTGGGTGCTGTATGCCTTGGTCGTAGCCACCGCGATCTCCGGACCCGCGAGCGTGTAGAACACATAGTCCGCCTCCCGCGCGATGGACGAGCCGACCACATTGACGATCGCCAGCGTCTTTACTCCCCGCGCTTTTGCCTCGCGCAGTGCGGCAAGGGAGTCCGCCGTCTCCCCGGACTGGGAGATGACGATCACGAGCGCGTCTGTCGGGAGCGGCGCCTTCCGGTACCGGAACTCGCTTGCCAGCTCCACCCGCACCGACATCTGCGCCAGGTCCTCAAAGACATACTGCGCCGCCATGCCCACATGCCAGGCGGAGCCGCACGCGACGATATAGAGCTGTGAAAACCCGCGGATCTCCTCATCCGTTAATCCGATCTCGGAGAAATCGATCCGCGCGGTTCCGTCCTCCTCCTTTACAACGGAGCGGATCGTATCCGCCACCGCCTGCGGCTGTTCGTGGATCTCTTTCATCATGAAATGCTCATATCCGCCTTTTTCCGCGGATTCGGCGTCCCACTCGATCTCCACGGGCTCTTTTTCCACCTCATCGCCGTCGAGGTTGAAAAAGGTAACGCTGTCTGCGCGCAGCCTGCCCATCTCCAGGTTGTCGATATAGCAGACCTTCCGCACATGATTCAGGATCGCCGGCACATCGGAGGCCGCGAACATTTCGCCGTCACCAATACCCACGATCAGGGGGCTGTCCTTCCGGGCCACCCAGATCTCGTCCGGATAGTCGTCAAACATCACCGCGAGGCCGTAGGAACCGCGCACGCGCACCATCGTCTTCGCCAGCGCGTCGACGGGCCCGATCTGATATTTCTTGTAATAGTAGTCCACGAGCTTGATCAGGACTTCCGTGTCCGTCTCGGAGTAAAACGTGTATCCGTTGCGCAGCATCTTGTCCCGAAGTTCCTGATAATTCTCAATGATCCCGTTGTGCACGCCGACCACACAGGGCTTTTCCCCGATCTCCCGCTCGCTGCTGTGCGGATGCGCGTTGCGCTCCGTGGGCTCCCCGTGGGTCGCCCAGCGTGTGTGTCCGATCCCGACGCATCCGGGCAGGGCCCGCCCGCCGTCGGTCTTCTCCGCCAGCTCTTTTAAGCGCCCTTCCGCCTTGACGATCCGGATCTCCCCGTCCTTGTCACGGACGGCGAGCCCGGCCGAATCGTAGCCCCGGTACTCCAGCCGGGAAAGCCCGTCCAGCAGGATCGGGGCTGCCTGTTTATCACCTACATATCCAACAATACCGCACATAGTGTTTCCTTTCCGCGTTTCTTTCTCAAATTCACTCGACCTCGAAGATCCATCCCTCTGGCGCTTCGAGCTTCCCGTCCTGAATGTCGACCAACGTGCTTCTGAGTTTCCCCATCACCGGCCCCATCTCGTCCATCCCGCTCGGGATGAGGATGTCCGTGCCGTGATCGTTGATCGCGCCGACCGGAGAGATCACGGCCGCCGTGCCGCACAGGCCGACCTCGGTAAATTCCTTCAGTTCGTCTTTATAGACCACTCTCTGCTCCACCTCCATGCCGAAGTAATGCTCGGCGACATACATAAGGGAACGGCGTGTGATAGACGGCAGGATGCTGTCGGAGAGCGGGGTCACCAGCTTTCCCTCCGGTGTGACAAACAGGAAGTTTGCTCCGCCGGTCTCCTCCACTTTCGTCCGGGTGGCGGGATCTAAGTACATGTTCTCGTCAAAGCCTTCCTCGTGCGCCGTCACGATCGCGTGGAGGCTCATGGCATAGTTTAAGCCCGCCTTGATGTCGCCGGTGCCGTGAGGCGCCGCCCGGTCCAGATCGGAGATCTTGATGTGCAGCGGTTTGACACCGCCCTTAAAATACGGTCCCACCGGGGTGGTAAAAATACGGAACATATAGTCGTCCGCCGGCTTCACGCCGATGACGGAGTTGATGCCGAATTCATACGGGCGGATGTAGAGCGTCGCGCCGTAGCCGTAAGGCGGGACATAGGCCGCGTTTGCCCGGACCACACTCTTTACCGCCTCGACAAAGCGCTCTTCGGGATAGACCGGCATCTCCAGACGCTTCGCGGAGTCCGCCATGCGGCTCGCGTTTAAGTCCGGACGGAACGTGACGATCCGGCCGTCCACGGTCTCATAGGCCTTTAATCCCTCAAAGATCGTCTGGGCATACTGCAGGACGCCCGCGCATTCGTTCATCGTGATGTTCGGGTCGGATACCAGCGCTCCCTCGTCCCATGCGCCGTTCGTAAACATGGAAACAAAGCGTTGATCCGTATCCTGATAAGAAAAATCCAGATTTGCCCAATCGATGTTTTTCTTCTCCATCTCAAGCCTCCCCGTTATTTACACACACCATGTTATTTATAACATAATCTGAAAAATTTTACCAGCTTTTGGAAAGCGACGAGCGCGCTCGAGTCTTACAAGCGACGAGCGTTCACCTCGAAAACTTGCGTTTTCTCGGTGTCCGTTGCACTCACATCGGCAGATACGGGAATGCACAGCTGCCTGCAAGCAGCCGCTGTGCCTTTCCGTACCTGCCGCGCTCGTCGCTTATGCGCTCAAATCCACCCTACCGTACGCAGGATAAAGATCCACGCGGTCAGGGTCACTGAGGCTAGCAAGGTCGTCGCCACCACAATGCTGGCCGTGAGTTCCCCGTCGTTGTGCATCTCCACTGCCATGATATAACAACTCGGCGTCGCCGGTCCGGCCAGCATGACAAGGAGCGCCACCATCTTCTCTCCCGTGAAGCCGAAATACGCCGCCAATGGGATAAAACACGCCGCCATGCCGACGAGCTTGATGATCGACGCGCCGATCGTCGGTTTGATCTTCGCGAGCGCCTTCCTGCCCTCAAAACCGGCACCCAGGGTGAGCAGCGCCAGCGGGGTCGCGCACCGCGCGATATAATCGACCGTAGAATTGACCAGCTCCGGCAGCGGGTTGCCGAAGAGCGCCACAACGATCCCGATGATGATGCCGATGATGATCGGATTTGTGATGATATTCAGCCCGGCGCTTCGGATCCGCCCGGTGTCCCGCTCGCCCTCCGGATAGTCTCCCTCAAACGTTAGTACTATAACAGAGTATATATTGTAGAGCGGAACCGCGCCGATGATCATGAGCGATCCCATCGCGGAGGCCCCGTAAATGTTCTCAATAAACGCGAGTCCCATGACGGCCGCGCTGCTGCGAAACGCCGCCTGTGTGAACGCGCCCCGCATCGAGTGATCCTTTAAAAAGATCTTCGCGATGATCCATGACCCCCAAAAGCCCGCGGAGGTCGCGACCGCGCAGAAGATCACATACTTCCAGTCAAAGATTTCCAGGATGTTGACACTCGCCAGGTCGCGATAGACAAGGACCGGCAGCGTGACGGTAAAGCACAGCTTGTTCGCCACGGAGACAAAATTGTCGTTTAAGATGTGGATCCGCCGCAGAAAATAGCCGACGACCATGACCAGAAAGATCGGGATGGTTACGTTAATGCTGAATAGAAAGTTGCTCATGACCTCTTTTTCTCGTACAAATAAAAGTAATATTCCAGATCAAAATAGGTCTGTTCGTCGCTGTCCGCCACGATCTGCCATTCCGGCAGCTCATCGAGATTCGGAAAGTAGGCGTCCGCCTCAAAGGAATAGTTGATCTTCGTGATGTGCGCGACATCGCACTCGTCCAAGAGCGCGCGGTAGACACTCTCCCCTCCGATCACATAGATATCCTCCGAGGGGTACTTCGCGAGCTCCGCGTGCAGTTCGTCCATGTCGTGTACGACGACGGCACCGCTTACGGCATAGTCCGAGTCGTGGGTTAAAACAATGTTCGTGCGGTTGGGGAGCGGCCGCCCGTTCGGAAAGCTCTCGAGCGTCTTTCGTCCCATGACAACCACTTTTCCCGTCGTGGTCTCGCGGAAAAATTTCATGTCTTCCGGGATGCTGACGAGAAGTTTATTTTTGAGGCCGATGCCCCAATTGGCATCGACTGCGGCGATCAGATTCATAAAATGGATTCCTTTCTAAATGCCTGCGGAAAATGAAACGCGTCACGCCTGCGCGATTTACACCGCTACGGGAATGTTCGTGATCTGCGGTCCGGTTTCGTAATTGAGCAGTTTCACGTCGTCCCGGGTAAAATCGTAAAAATCGTGTACCTCGGGATTTAACCAAAATTCCGGTGCCGGAAACGGCTCGCGGGAGATGAGTTCCTTCACCAGCGGAACATGGCGGTCATAGATGTGCGCGTCGGCGATGACATGCACAAACTCGCCCACCTGCATATCGCACACCTGCGCCAGCATATGGATCAGGACCGCGTACTGACACACATTCCAGTTGTTTGCCGTGAGAACATCCTGCGAACGTTGATTTAAGATGCCGTTTAAGACAAGCTTGTCGTCCCCCGGCTTCTTCGTCACATTAAACGTCATGCTGTAGGCGCAGGGATACAGGTTCATCTCGTGCAAGTCCTGATGGACATAGAGATTCGTCATGATCCGTCGGCTGTACGGGTTGTTTTTCAAGTCGTAGATCACACGGTCCACCTGATCCATCATCCCCTCCGGGTATACATGCTTCACCTGCATCTGATAGCCGTAGGCCTTGCCGATGGAGCCGTCCTCGTCCGCCCACGCGTCCCAGATGTGGCTGTGAAGTTCATTGATGTTGTTGGACTTCTCCTGCCAGATCCAGAGCAGCTCATCCGTGCAGCTCTTGATGGCCGTACGGCGAAGCGTCAGCGCCGGAAACTCCCGCGACAGGTCATAGCGATTCACCACACAGAACTTCTTGATCGTATAGGCGCTCGTGCCGTCGTCCCACTTCGGGCGCACCTTCTCGCCCCTCGTGTCCGTGCCGTTTTCGAGAATGTCATTGCACATCTCGATAAAGAGTTGATCCGCGTAACTCATATTGTCCCTCCCGCTTCCGTCAGTTTTTCCAACGGTTTGATCACAGTATCATTATAGAAAAATTCCGGGGAAGTGTAAAGATGGAGTTTCGCCCAAGGGGCGTCGTTTGATTGACGAAAAAAGAGGTTTGTGCTATACTCTCTTCAGTTCATTTTTAAAGGAGTTTTCCAAATGAGTCAGGAAAAAGTTGATGCTCACAAAGCAGAAAAACAAAATCGGGCGGAGGTGATAAGAAAGGAAAAACGCCGTCGCGTTATCGTCCGCACGATCTGGATCATCATCGCGGCCGCCATCGTGGTATGGATCGTGTTCTCTGCCCGTCATTTTTATCGGGAACGGCGGACGGTCACACCCATCTCAGTCAATATGACGGCGATCAATACTTTCTTTGACGAAGAGTAGGTTTGACAAGACTTGGAAAATAAGATACACTAATTCCCGTGCTTAGCACGTGTGCGCGAGTGGCTCAGTTGGTGGAGCGCGACCTTGCCAAGGTCGAGGCCGCGGGTTCGAGTCCCGTCTCGCGCTCTCGGTTGCAAGAAAGAGGTCATCCAAAAGGATGGCCTCTTTCTTGTAAGCGAGACGGTCGGGACCCGAACAGGTTCGGTGTCGAACCTGTTCGAGCGCCCTCGGACGCTTACGCGTCCTGGGGCAGACCCTCCCGTCTCGCGCATTTACGTATCGTTTCTGTTCGAGCGCCCTCGGTTGCTTACGCGTCCTGGGGCAGACCCTCCCGTCTCGCGCATTTACGTATCGATTCTAAAATTTCACTTTTCCGTTTACGACATTCCACCAGCCGTTCTTATTCTGAGCTCTGCCAGTATAGGAGAAGTCGACCTTGCCATCTTTCACATACCACCAGCCGTTCGCGTTCTTGTAATTGGCAACGCCAGTGTAATTGAAGTTGACTTTGCCACCCTCGACAAGCCACCAGCCGTTGTTGTTCTTGGCGACGGTGTTGGCGGAGAAATCGACCTTGCCGCCCTTGATGTACCACCAACCGTTGGAGTTTTTGTAATTACCAACGCCTGTGTAGTTGAAGTTGACTTTGCCACCCTCGATGTACCACCAGCCATTGCTGTTCTTGTCGACACCGTTGTGGTTAAAGTCTACTTTTCCGCCCGTGACATACCACCAGCCATTGTTGTTCTTTTCAACGCCAGTGTGGGAGAAATCGACTTTACCATTCTTCACATACCACCAGCCGTTCTCGTTCTTATGGTTTGCAACGCCAGTGTAATCTTCCCGTACTTTGCTGTTGACCACATAGTACCAAGCACCTTTTTCTCCGATTGCACCAGTCGTGTCTTTGATTACACCAGTTGTTTTGAATGTCACCACGCCATTTTCTACATACCATTTGCCATTGTCGTTCTTAGCAAACCCAGTATAGTTGGTGGCTACTCCGTCCACGTAATAACGCCAGACTCCGTCGGAGTCTTTATGGAGTCCGTTGATTTTGTCTCCGCTCGACTCCGTATAGCTCCAATACTCCCCAGGATATTTCGCATCCTGCAAATAGCTACTCGATACGAGGGCCCCGTTTACATCGCCGTCATACCAGTTCTGCTGGTCTACAAACTGCCCCTTGGTAAAGACGTCGGTTTTCTCACCAAGCACGACATGCTGAAGGAATGTACAACCATTGGCAAACTCATCGCCGTAAAAGGATGCCATTGACGTGTCCCAACCACTTAAATCAAGCTCGGTCAGGCTGGAACAGCCATCAAACATGCAGCCCATGTCCGTGACATTTGCCGTATCCCATCCGCTTACATCGATGGATGTCAGGCTGGTACAGTTATAAAACATATGGTACATGCTATCAACGTTTGATGTGTTAAATCCGCTCACATCTACATCGGCGAGGTTGGTATCTTCAAAGAACATAAAACCCATGTCTGTAACATTTGATGTATCAAATCCACTCACATCCAGCGTGGTAAGGTTGGAACAACCTCCGAATATGCAGTACATGTGCGAAACATTTGAGGTATTAAATCCACTCACATCTAATGTGGTCAAGCTGGAACAGTCAGCGAACAACCAATTCATACCCTCAACATTTGATGTGTCAAATCCACTCACATCCAGCGTGGTCAAGCTTGTACAATCATCGAACATCGCGGTCATATACATAACGTTCGCCGTGTCGAACCTGCTTAAATCAAGGGATGTCAGGCTGGTACAGTAGCAAAACATATCAGACATATTAGTGACTTTTGATGTGTCCCAACTGCTTAAATCTAACTCTGTCAGACTGGAACAGTCGTCGAACATATTGCGCATGTCCGTGACATTTGCCGTATCCCATCCGCTTACATCTAACTCGGTCAGGCTGGCACAAATTTGGAACATCTCATGCATGTCAGTCACTTTTGATGTGTCCCAACTGCTTAAATCTAACTCTGTCAGACTGCTGCAAGCACCGAACATTTGACGCATACTCTCAACGTTTGATGTATCTATATTCTCTAACCCCTCAATCTCTGTACAGTTTCTAAAAGAACAAAACCAGTTTGCAAGGCTAATAGGTTGAGCACTCTTAAATGAGGAGTCAACCGTCACACTCGTTATACTTCCCGAAACACTATACCATGGAACCTCTGCTGGAACTGACGCTTCTAGCTCATCCACATTCTCATACACTTCCGTTGCCGTCTTTCCGTTATAGGTACTCCCCTCTGTCGGAACGGTACCGTCCGCATAAAATGACAGCGAATTGTCGTCATCGCTATAGATGGCAAACGCTTCTGAACCATTCGTTGTTGCAAGGGTTTTGCCCTCGCTATTGTCAGTTTCTCCCGCCAAGGCAGTCATCCCGCCAAGACCTAATACCATGCCTGCCGATAATACACATACAAGCACTCGTTTCAAAATACCCTTTCTCATAATCGTCCTCCTTTTGGCTAAATACCGCTGCATTATGAGGAATATTCCCCATAACGTATATAACAAATTATATGGGATAATTAGGGAAAAGTAAAGAAGGATCTTTCCCTATATGATTTCCTATGCCCCGCTTCGAGAGCTGTTAAAGCAACGACATATTTCCACTTATTATCTGCGGAACAAGTGCGGTTCGTACAATCTTGACAGCAAAACGATTAAACGCCTGCAGAATGACGAGTCTGTTTCAACGAATACCATTAACGCCCTTTGCCACATACTCCACTGTGATATCAAAGATATTATTGAATATATACCAAACGATGAACCTAATGACAATTAGGCGACATTCATTCTATAAAAACAGAGACTGAATCTTAGACCTCTTAAATCACCCTTGCAAGAGGGGAACATCCGAGCAGTAAAAGACCGCCGACTATTTGTCAGCGGTCCTTTTGCGACTTAGGCTTAAGTTAATTTAAAATCGAACCTTCCCATTTACAACATTCCAGGTTCCGTTTTTGTTCTTTGCCTTTCCGGTATAGCTGAAGTCCACCTTTCCGTTCTTAATGTACCACCAGCCGTTCGCGTTCTTGTAGTCCGCGACGCCCGTGTAATTGAAGTTGACCTTGCCACCCGTCACATACCACCAGCCGTTGTTGTTCTTGGCCACGGTGTTGGCGGAGAAATCCACCTTCCCGCCCTTAATGTACCACCAGCCGTTCGCGTTCTTGTAGTTCGCGACGCCGGTGTAGTTGAAGTTGACCTTGCCGCCCGTCACATACCAC
>MSHE01000007.1:31507-37601 GCA_001941025.1 Lachnospiraceae bacterium Zagget3 | reverse complement strand
GGTTATAGGAGGAGGGTTCTTAGGGAGGAGCGAGGCCCCGAAGCTCCTCCCTGAGCCGCCCTCTTTTGCTACTTTTCTCGGCGGAGCGAGAAAAGTAAGCACCCGCTTCCCTGGCAAGGGAAGGCCGGGCAAATCCTCTATAGCGAACATTGTTTGAGAAGGTCCATCGTGAGGGCAAAAACCTGTTTCCTTTCAACTACCTTTTTTAAGGAGGCAACGTGCGGGCGCACACTGTGCGCCCCTACGGAGAGACGGAAAAGCGGCTGTCACGCAAAGCGGCAATCAGGCCCAACCGTCGGGCAATCACCGATTTCCTTTATCATTCTTATTCAATGAACGCAACGCCCCCAAAAAAACTTGACAACACAACCTGCATAGTCGCAGGAAAAACCGCGCCCATTCCGGCGCGGCATCCAAAAGACAGGTGACACTTTTTTATGATACACTTTAAACGTCCCACCCTGGAGGACCGGGCCGGCTTCGAGCCGCTGCTCCGGGCAAGCGGCTTCCGCAGCTGCGAGTACTCCTTCACCAACCTGCTGACCTGGGCGGAGGCCTACGACGAGGGCATCGCCGTGGTGGAGGGCTTCGCCGTGGTCTGGGTGGGCGCTGGCGGCAGCTACCTGTGGCCCGCCGGCCGGGGCGACCGGAAGGCGGTGCTGGAGGCCCTGCGGCAGGACAGCCGGGAGCGGGGCGTCCCCTTCACCCTGGCGGGGCTGACGGCGGAGCAGTGCCGGGAGCTGGAGGAACTGTTCCCCGGACAGTTCCGATTCACCAACCCGGAGGATGCGGCGGACTACTGCTACACCGTGGAGAAGCTGGCCACCCTGTCCGGCAAAAAGCTCCACGCCAAGCGCAACCACATCCACCGCTTTGAGGAGCGGTACCCCAACTGGCACACGGAGCCGCTGGGGGAGGACAACCTGGCCGCCTGCCAGGCCATCGCCCGGGACTGGGAGACGGAGGAGGCGGAGGCCGGCCTGGAGGACTGGGCCTCGGACCAGGGGGAGCTGGCCCTGACCCTGGCCCTCCGGCACCGGGAGGCCCTGGGGCTGGACGGCATGGTGCTGTACGACGGCGGCGGCGCCGACGAGGCGGGCAATCCCACCCCCGACCGGGCGGTGGCCTTCTGCATGGGCCAGCCCCTGGGCGGGGACACCTACGACGTCCTCTTTGAAAAGGGCTACGGCGAGGTGCAGGGGGCCTATGCCATGATCAACCGGCAGTTCGCCCGGTGGGTGGGGGAGACCTATCCCCAAATCGTCTACCTGAACCGGGAGGACGACCTGGGGGAACCCAACCTCCGAAAGGCCAAGCGGAGCTATTACCCCGACCTGATGGTGGAGAAGTGGAACGCGAGGGAGCTGTGAGCTGTTAGCTGTTAGCCGCCCCCTCCAGGTGAATATTCACCCCGTTGACCTCCACGCCTTCCTCCACCCGGATCAGGATGTACTGCGCCCCGTCGATGATCCGGGTCTGCACCAGGTCGCTGCGGTCAGGCTCCACCCGGATGGTGACGCTGGGGGTGTCCAGCCGGAACTGCTTCGTGTCCACCAGGTTGTCCGGGCTGAGCTGGGCGTCATAGCCGAAGTTCTCGTCGTACTGGACGCTGAAGGCGGCCATGTGCCGCTCCGACACGCCGCAGTCCTCCAAAAGGTTCCGCACAGTGGTCTTGTCCACCGCCAGAGGCTGGTCCATGTGGTTCTCTTTGCTCTCAGCCACCAGGGTGCTGCACTTCTCGTGGACGGCCTGCACAACCGCATAGCTGCAATCCTCCCCCAAGGCGTCGGAGAGCATGGACTGAAAGACCTCCTTCTGTTCGGCGGCGGGCATGGCAATCTCCGTGTGGAACACCGCGTCCACAAACTCCTGATGATTCTCCGAGATGCTGCGGGTGTAGTACAGCCCGCCGTAGAGGTTGGTGCTGCGGTCGTCAAAGGCAGGGAAGAGGAAGCCCAGCTCCGGCATGGCCACCACCGCCCCGCCGGGGGTCAGGTGGAAGGTCTGCTCCTGGGGGAGATAGCTCAGGGCGGGCTTCTGCTGCTTCACCGGGCAGATGCTGCACAGGATATGGGTAAAGCTCTCCTCGCTGCCCTCCCGGTCAAACTCCCCGTCCCGGCCCTTCCGGGCCACGTCATAGGTGTTGCAGGCCAGCAGAATCAGATAATTCCCCTCCAGCACCAGGGAGTCAATCACTTTTTGATAGAATTCCTGCACTGCCTCCTCGTTCTGGAGTTTGGAGTCCCGCAGGGCGGTGAGGAGCCGATGCTCCGGGCTGTCCGCCACCTGCCGGGTGGAGAACACCACGTCCTTCAAGTTCCGCCCCATCTTGCCGGACAGCACCTTCCGCAGCAGTGCCAGGTACTTCTCCTCATCGTTCTCCGACATCATGCCCACGCTCTGGCGGAAGGTGGAGATGATCTCCCGGTTCTCGTTGACGTAGCAGCCCAGGATGTAAGTGATGTTGTGCCGCCCGGTCTGGATGCGGCGGCGCAGCTCTGCGGCTTCCTTTGCGTTCATAGTGTCCCCTTTCCGCGCCGAAGGGCGCAAAGAAGGGCTGCGGGAGGGCCTGTGACCTCCCCGCAGCCCAAAACCTGTATTTAGGAACCTCTGAACAAATGAACTTCGGCGCCTTGCGGTAAATTTCCGCCATAAATGCGTTGCAATCGCTTGAAATCCGTCAGGATTCCTGCGCGCTTGCGCCTTTTTCTGACGAAAATTTCCTCGCAATTCGCTCTCGTCCATTTATTCAGAGGTTCCTTTATCCTCTGCAGGCTTCTTACTTAATCATGGAAGAAACCTCGTCGGCGAAGTTCTCTTCCTTCTTCTCAATGCCCTCGCCGGTGACGAAGCGCTCGAACTTCACCACGTTGATGGTGCCGCCCAGCTCCTTGGCCACAGCCTTGACGTGCTGCTCCACAGTGGTCTTGTTCTCCTTGACGTACTGCTGGTTCAGCAGGCAGACCTCGGCATAGAAGTTGTTCATGCGGCCCTTCACCTTGTTCTGGGCAATCATGGCCCGCTTCTGCTCGGGCATCTTGCTCATCTTGGGGTCGTTGGCGCTCTCCTCCATGGCCTTGGCCAGCTGGACGGCCTGCTCCTTCTCCACTTCCTCGGCGGGAATCTCGGAGGAGCGGACATAGGAGGGGCTCATGGCGGCGATCTGCATGGCCAGGTCCTTGCCCAGCTCCACGACCTTCTCGCTGCCGGCCAGATTGTCGGAGACCTCCAGGTTCACCAGCACGCCGATCTTGCCGCCCATGTGGATATAGGGGACGTTGATGCCGGTGTCATAGCGGACAAAGCGGCGAATCTGAATGTTCTCGCCGATGGACAGCACCTTGTCGGCAGTGACGGCGTCCACGGTGCGGTCGGTGCCGGGATAGGCGGCGTTCTTCAGGGCCTCCACGTCGGCAGGGTTCTCAGCGGCCACCACGGCGGCCACATCGTCCACATAGGCCTGGAAAATATCGTTCTTGGCCACGAAGTCGGTCTGGGAGTTGACCTCCAGCACCACGCCCACGCCGTCAATGCTGTACGCCTTGGACACGCCCTCGGCGGCCACCTTGCCGGCCTTCTTCACCTGTGCAGCCAGGCCCTTTTCCCTGAGCCAGTCAACGGCCTTATCCTTGTCGCCATCGCAGGCCACCAGGGCCTCCTTGCACTTCATCATGCCTACGCCGGTGATTTCGCGCAGCTCTTTTACTTCCTTAGCGGTAATCGCCATAATGATAACCTCCATACGCATCGGTTAGGATGCTCAGTATTCGTATTGAAAACAAGCGCCCGCCCGTACAGGCGGGCGCTCGATGTCAGTCAGCTTCCGTAATTGTAATGATTACTCGTCGGCCTTGGCGGCTTCCTCATCGGTCTCCTCGCCCTGACGGCCCTCGATGATGGCGTTGGCCATGATGCCGGAGATCAGGCGGATGGCGCGGATGGCGTCATCGTTGCCGGGGATGACATAATCCACCTCGTCGGGGTCGCAGTTGGTGTCCACGATGGCGACCACGGGGATGCCCAGCTTCCGGGCCTCGGCGATGGCGTTATGCTCCTTCCGGGGGTCCACCACGAAGATGGCGCCGGGCAGGCTCTTCATATTCTTCACGCCGCCCAGGTACTTCTCCAGCTTCTCCTGCTCGTGCATCAGCTTGACCACTTCCTTCTTGGGAAGCATGTCAAAGGTGCCGTCCTCCTGCATCTGCTTGAGCTGGTTCATACGGTCCACACGGCCCCGCATGGTGCGGAAGTTGGTCATCATGCCGCCCAGCCAGCGGGAGTTCACATAGTACATACCGCAGCGGCTGGCCTCCTCACGGATGGCCTCCTGAGCCTGCTTCTTGGTGCCGACAAACAGCAGGGTGCCGCCCTCGGCGCTCATGTCCCGGACGAAGTTATAAGCTTCCTCCAGCTTCTTCACGGTCTTCTGCAGGTCGATGATATAGATACCGTTGCGCTCGGTATAGATATACGCCTGCATTTTGGGGTTCCAGCGGCGGGTCTGGTGGCCAAAGTGGACGCCAGCCTCCAGCAGCTGCTTCATAGATACGACTGCCATACTTGAAATCATCCTTTCGTTTTTGCCTCCACCCGGTTTGGGCTGCACCCATGCGGCCTGGGCCGCACACGGGGGCGCAGAATCCCCGGGTGTGTGGAATCGCAGGATTTAGCATACCATATATTTTTCCAAATGACAAGCCCTTTTTTTGCGGGGTGTGGAATTTTTTTGCATGAAATTCCGGGGGATTTCGGCGTTTCCTTTGCATTGGCTTTCCCTACCTTGCGTAAAACCGCTGCAACAGGCCCGCAGGTTTCCTGTTTCTCTGCGGGGGCGGCCCCTGGCCGCCCGCAGAAACCACTTGCTTGCCCCGGGCGGCCAAAGGCCGCCCCTACAAAAAGGCAAAGATTTAGGCTTCACGCTCTACTACTGGATGGAGGAACAAAACGTTTCCGGCCACCACCATCTGCCAGTCACCAGCCACCAGCATAAAAAAAGCCCCGCGTCGCCGCGTGGCAAAAACGGACAGAGTCCGTGGATTGTTTCCCAGGCCACCCGGCGGCTTGCGCCAGATGGCCCGGTTTGAAAAGGAGAAAAAAGAAAGAAAAGAAAAAAGCTTGCGTTTGGTCGGTTCCTGTCCACGCTTATAAGATACCAGATCCGGCGGGGCAAATGGTGAATGAGTTGAAAACAAGCTGTTTCCAAATTGTGAACTATTTCAGTCCCGGCGGTTCTGCCCTGCCGCCGCCGGGGAAGGGCGCGGAGCCGACACAGCCCTTACTTCACCGGGGCATCTGCGTAGCCGTAATCCTCCTCGATGGCGGCGATCATCCCCAGCCGCTTCGCGTGGCGGCCCCCCTGGAACCGGGCGGAGAAGAAGCTGTCGCAGATCATCTTGGCCAGCTCGCTGCCCACCACGCGGGCGCCCATGGCCACGATCTGGCAGTCGTTGTGCTCCGTGATCAGGCGGGCGGTATACGGCTCGCTGCACACCCCGGCCCGGATGCCCGGCACCTTGTTGGCCGCCAGGCTGATGCCCACGCCGGTGCCGCAGATCAGCACGCCCTTGTCCACCTCGCCCCGGCGGATGGCCTCCGCCACCAGCCGCCCGGACACAGGGTAATCCCGCTTCTCCTCCGGGCTGTAGGAGCCGTAGTCCACGCACTCATAGCCCTGGGCCTGCATATGCTCCATCAGGATATTTTTCAGTTCTACCGCTGTGTGGTCACAGCCAAATCCGATTTTCATCACGGCTTGCACTCCTTTCGGTGGTTGGTCGTTTGGCAGGTGTTTCCATGTCCCGCAGATGTAAGGGCATCAGCTTAAAAAGCAATCCATCCTGGGTTGAAGGGAATAACTTATCCTTACAGTCAGATTTTAGCGACCAAAGGATAATAAAATTGCTCGTTTCGCCCGCCCTCGGCAGGGCGGAACGGCAATCGTACCCAGCCGCCATCGGCGGCAGCTTTGGTGCGTAACAAGTTACATCGTCTCTAACGGGGTAGACCACTTATAGGATGGACAGCACGAAGCCCCGGTGGGATAGGAGGAGGGTTCTTAGGGGGGAGCGAGGCCCCGAGCTTCCCCCTAAGCCGC
>MSHE01000007.1:29599-31446 GCA_001941025.1 Lachnospiraceae bacterium Zagget3 | reverse complement strand
TTCCCGGCAGGGAAGGCCGGACAAATCCTTTATAGCGAACACTATCTAAGGAGGGAAGGTCGGCCGGGCGCACACTGTGCGCCCCTACTGGAAGGAGGAAAGCACAGCGGTCCCTCCGCGCCACTAACAGCCAGCAGCTAACAGCTCCGCCCCCCGCAGGGGGCCGTTTTACTCGTACAGGGGGAAGCGGGCGGTCAACTCCAGCACTTTGGCGGAGATCTCGTCCTTCTTCTCCTCATAGTGCCAGATGCAGTCGGCGATGCAGTCGGCGATGACCTTCATCTCGTCCACGCCCATGCCACGGGTGGTGACGGCGGGGGTGCCGATACGGACGCCGGAGGTAACGAAGGGGCTGCGGGTCTCGCCGGGGACGGTGTTCTTGTTGGCGGTGATGTGGACGGCGTCCAGCCGGGCCTCCAGCTCCTTGCCGGTGCAGTCCTCCTCCCGGAGGTCGATGAGCATCAGATGGTTGTCGGTGCCGCCGGACACCAGTTTCACGCCCCGGGCGGTGAGCTGCGCGGCCAGGGCCTGGGCGTTGTCCACGATGTTCCGGGCGTAGGTCTTGAATTCCGGCTTCAGCGCCTCACCGAAGCACACGGCCTTGGCGGCGATGACGTGCTCCAGCGGGCCGCCCTGGGTGCCGGGGAACACGGCGGAGTTCAGCCGCTTGGCCAGCACCGCGTTGTTGGTCAGGATCAGGCCGCCCCGGGGGCCCCGGAGGGTCTTGTGGGTGGTGGTGGTGACCACGTCGGCATAGGGCACCGGGTTCTGATGGACGCCCCCCGCCACCAGACCGGCGATGTGGGCCATATCCACCATGAGATAGGCGCCGTAGCCGTGGGCGATCTCCGCCAGTCTCTCAAAGTCGATGGCACGGGGATAGGCGGAGGCGCCGGCCACGATGAGCTTGGGCCGCACCTGCTTCACGGCCTTCTCCAGGGCGGCGTAGTCGATAAAGCCGTCCTCATTGACGCCATAGGAGACAAAGTGATAGTTCTTGCCGGACATATTCACTGGAGAGCCGTGGGTCAGATGCCCGCCCTGGGACAGGTCCATCCCCATCACGGTGTCCCCCACCTCCAGCAGGGCGAAATACACCGCCAGGTTGGCCTGGGCGCCGGAGTGGGGCTGCACGTTGGCATACTTTGCGCCGAAGAGCTGGCAAGCCCTCTGGATGGCGATGTTCTCCACCTGGTCCACATAGACGCAGCCGCCGTAGTAGCGCTTGCCGGGGAGACCCTCCGCATACTTGTTGGTCAGGATGCTGCCCATGGCCGCCATGACGGCGGGGGAGACGATATTCTCGCTGGCGATCAGTTCAATATTCTCCCGCTGACGGGTCAGCTCACGGCCCATCGCCGCGGACACTTCCGGGTCCGCGGCGGCGAGAAAGCCGATGGAATCCTGCATATTCTGGTACATATTACTACCTCCTGTGGGGTTTTGGGGCAAAAATCGCCCCTGCGGTATTTATTATACTGTGAATCGGCGGATAAATCAATTTGTTTCTGCGGAAATTTACCGAAATCTGGGAATTTTCCGGCGGGGGAGGGGAGGCCCGGATTTTTTTGGATTTTATAGTTCTGTAACAATTTCCCATGAACTTCTGTAACACTCCGGGTGTATCTTATTGTCATGAGCAGAGCAGCTTCTTCTTTTCATTCTATCCTCCCTAATTTCCCAAAAGGGACAGGCGGTGGCCCACAGGCTGCCGCCTGTTTCCTGCGCTGTGGGGGGTACCTGCTCCACTCCCTGTAGGGACGGCCCTTGGCCGCCCGGCCACGTTTCTTCCTTAGACAAAGAATGATGAAGGAATTACGTTGTTTCCCTCCGGGGGCCCCATTTCT
>MSHE01000007.1:1993-29585 GCA_001941025.1 Lachnospiraceae bacterium Zagget3 | reverse complement strand
CGCCAAGAAATGGGGGAAAGAAGGCGGCTCAGGGAGGAGCTCGGGGCCTCGCTCCTCCCTAAGAACCCTCCTCCTATAGCCCCAGGGCTTCGCGCTGTCCAGCTTATAGGTAGTCTGTCAGGCAACAGACGAAGCGACCTTTTAGGTGGTGAGACTGCCGCCGATGGCGACTGGCGGGGATTGCCGCCCACGTCCCTGCCGCTAAGCGGCGGGACGGGCGCAATTTTGTTTCCCTTTGGTCGTGGAAATCTGACTGTGAGGATACGTTATACTCATAGATTGCATCTTTCAGTTGATGACATTGCCTTTCAGGGGCGCTATTGACGCAGCGATTACCGCCGCTTTTGTCTCCCCTGAAAGGGGAGGGGGACCGGCGGCAGCCGGTGGAGGGGTCCGGCCACTAGCTACTAACAGCTAACAGCTAATACGCTAACGCCTTTACTTTTCAGCGCCTTCCTGCTATAATGATACCTGTCCAATCCGGAAAGGAAAGGGAAGGGGAGGCAGCGTTATGAGGAAGGTGGCGGGCCGCATCGGCCTGATCGTGTGCGTGGCGGTGTTTCTGGTGGCGGTGTGGAACATCGTCTCCATCCTCGTGTCCTACCGCCAGGGGGAGCAGCTTTATACGGAGACGGCGGCCCAGTTCGTCCAGGAGAACCCCCCGGAGCAGGCCGGGGAGACCGGCACCGTAGAGGCCGCCCAGAGCAGCGCCGCCGCCCTGGAGACCGTGGAGACGCCACCCATCTCCGTGGACTTTGACAGCCTCCAGGCCGTCAACCCGGAGGTGGTGGGCTGGATCTACTGCCCGGACACCGCCATCAACTACCCCGTCCTCCAGGGCACGGACAACGAGTACTATCTCAACCACCTTTATGACGGCACCTACAACTCCTCCGGCTCCATCTTTGTGGACTGCAACAACAGCGCCGGCTTCTCCGACGCCAACATCATCCTCTACGGCCACCATATGAGAAACGGCTCCATGTTCGCGGGGCTGGAGAAGTTTGCCGACCAGTCCTACTACGAGGCCCACCCGGTCATGTGGCTGCTGACCCCGGAGGGAAATTATAAAATCCTGCTGCTCAGCGGCTACACCACCAGCTATGATTCGGACGCCTATACCATCATCTACCAGCCCGGCCAGACCATGGAGGACTATCTCACCCAGTGCCTGTCCCATTCCGACTTTACCGCCCAGGTGGACGCCGACGGTGCGGAGAAGCTCATCACTCTGTCCACCTGCGCCTACTCCTTCGAGAACGCCCGGTATGTGCTCCACGGGGTGATGGTGGAGGTAGGGGAGTGAGGGGCAGTGCTGCCCCTTCGCCGCCGCTGTACGGAACTGGGAAAAGTTTTCACGCCGGAGAGCAGGGCAAAAGCATTTAAAATAATCGTAAAAACCACTATAAGCAAAACTTTTTAATAATTTAGGGGTACACATATAACAAGTATAGTCAAATTAGGGCATTGACAATTCTCAACGGATTGCTGATGAATTTTTCTGATGCAACTTTTGAGCTGCCTTTCTGTTGTTATAGCAACATTTTATGCAAAATTTTAAATGCTGTCGCCCTGGCCGGAGAGCAGGGCAAAAGCATTTAAAATAATCGTAAAAACCACTATAAGCAAAACTTTTTAATAATTTAGGGGTACACATATAACAAGTATAGTCAAATTAGGGCATTGACAATTCTCAACGGATTGCTGATGAATTTTTCTGATGCAACTTTTGAGCTGCCTTTCTGTTGTTATAGCAACATTTTATGCAAAATTTTAAATGCTGTCGCCCTGGGCCGGAGAGGATTTCCGGTTGACTTTTCCCCTGCTTCGTGGTAAAATAGTCACCGCTGGAATGCTTCTGTGGCTCAATGGCAGAGCATCTCACTCGTAATGAGAAGGTTGTCAGTTCGATTCTGACCAGAAGCTCCAAATAAAACCCGCTTGAACTTTTGAGTTCGAGCGGGTTCTTTTTGTTTTTATGAACTTTTAAGCCGTGTTCCCGTCTGTTCGTCAAGTTGACGAAACGGGCAGGCCACGCACAAACCACCGAAAAAACCACCGGCGGGGCCAAAAAACGGGGCAATTTGGGGTTATCCTGACTTACTTTTGCTCTGCCCTCTGGCGTCCTCTATGGCCTTATGATACCCGGCATTTGCCCGCTTCCTGCTCTCTTCGTTTGCGTGGCTATAGGTCCGGAGGGTGATCGATGTGTCGGAGTGGCCTAAGTTTTCAGAGACGGAAACAATGTCCTCCCCGTTGGTGATGGCAATAGAGGCGTAGCTGTGGCGGAGCTTGTGGGGGTGGAAGTTCTCAATCCCGTACCGTTTCCCGAATGCCTTCATGTAGCGGTTTGGAGTGTCCGGGTGCATGGGAAGCGGGGCTCCGTCCTGTGTGAACACGTATTCCGAAATGCAGCGTTCCGACTGTTCGGCCCGGAGACGGCGGAGCAGGGCGGCGGTTTCGGGCGTAATATCCACGATGCGGGTCTTGCGAGACTTTGGAGTGGAGCGGTAGACCCCGCGCTCCGGGGTGTAGCCCATGGAACCGTTGATGTCAATTTCCAACTTCGTAAAATTGATATCCGTCCATCTGATAGCAACGCCTTCCCCCCGCCTTATCCCGGTATCACACAAAACGGAGATATAAGCCTGCCACTTTAAAGGGGCATCGTTCTCTTTCAGACACTCCAAAAGACCGGCGACTTCCTCCGCCGTGTATGCCTCTGGAGCGTCCGACTTTTTGAGTTCATCCTTGCGCGGCTCCGGCTTTTGCACTCGGTCCATGGGGTTGCGGTCAATGCTCTCGTCCATATAGGCCATTTTGAAGAAGCTGTTCAAGACGGCGTATAACCTGCCGACAGAGGAATGGGCGGCCCCGGTGGCCTGGAAGTCCAGCAGAAAGGCGGTAACCTGGGCGCTGGTGACCTCCGTGAGCTTGCAGCGGCCCAGGGCGGGGTTGATATACTTTCTGAACGTCCAGCGGTAGGAGGACACTGTCTTTTCAGAGCGTGTCACCGCTTTCGCGGGGAGGAATACCCGCTCAGCGTACTGTTCCACTGTCAGGATTTTCGCCGCCTCTGCGGCCTCTGCGGCCTCCCTGGCAGCTTTTTCTTTTTTGTCAAGGTACTCCCCATTTTTCACCTGCTGTTCAAATTCGGCGGCCCTCTTGTGGGCTTCCCGCCTTGCGGCCTTTTCCGACCAACCGTCCGGCCAATCCCATGTTGTTTGAGCGCGGGGGCGGCCTGGGCCACGGTACACCCGGAACACAAAATATCGCTTGCCGTATGGGTGTTTCTTGCTGGGCGGGCTGTTTTTAAGAATCACTGCTGCCATTGCTGTCACTCTCCCTTCTCTTCTTTTGGCGCTGCCATATAGACAACGGTTTCCGGTTCTTCTTCTGGAGCCTCAAAATAATTCGTTATGTCATATTTTGCAAGGTCTGTGGCTATTTTTCGAGCGGCTGTGGCGACTGCCTCCGCCTTAACTTGAATCGCTGTATCCGGGTCAGCAATGACAGGAACATAATACCCCCAGCTCCGGGCAATGCCACTGAGGTGGTGTTCAAGGTCTTTCACATCTTCAATGGCAATATCTGAGTTTTTCCGGTGTATTTCCCGGTTGTGCTTGTCCTGCTGCTGCATTTCTTCACTGTAATAAAATGCAAAGTTGTCAGCTACACGCTCCAATTCCTTTATGGCGTGCAAAAACTCTTGCAGATGCGGGGACTGTATCACCCAGTTTAGCGGATTAAAGTACGCGCCGCCCGGTTCGTGTTCGCCCTTGTCTGCCATTTCCTCCAGAATACGAATTGATTCATGGTCTAACCCAATTTGATCAATCTCCGGTGTAGCGCCGCCCCTGTCCTCCGTCCTGCCCACCAACCAATCAATAGACACCTTCCCAATATCTGCAATCTTAACAAGCCGGTCAAGAGGCGGCTCTGCGTCCCCTTGTTCGTATTTTGAAATGGTGGCTTGTGTACATCCGTCCCCCAGGGCGGCGGCAAACTCTTTTTGATTCATACCGGCCCTTTTCCTGATTTGTTTCAGCCTTTTTGCAATCGCAATTCCCATATAAGCGCCCCCCAAAAGCAGAATATTCAAATATAGAATATAGATTGACTTAAACTCTTAAATGGATTATAATACAAATCAAGACTTAAGTCAACAACAAAATCAATAACATAGGAGATTCTTTTATGGCGAACAACGATATTCGACAGGAAATTGCCGCTTCCGGCGTGAGGATGTGGCAAGTTGCGGATGAACTGCACGTTTCACAGTGTACCTTCTCTGTGAAGCTGCGGCATGAGCTGACACCCAAACAGAAGGACGCAATCCGCGCCGCAATCCGTAAAATACAGACCACAAAAGAAATGGAGGTAGAAACAAATGGCTTTTAATCACATTGAACCCACCTGCGACCGGCCAGGCCGCGCCCGATACCAGAAGCTCGCCGCCGTAAACGCCCGCCTTGGGGTGTCTATGTATCAGTTGCGGAAAGGCTGCAAGGATGGCTCTATCCCGTGCATCCAGCCCGGCGGCCCTGGCACCGCATATCTCATTGACGAGCCCCTCTATGAGGAACAGCTGCGCGGCCAGTACGCCCCCAATTCATAAACAAAATATACCAGATTTAAACCGCTCGGAATGCTGAGAAAATCAGCGTTCCGGGCGTGTTCCCGTATTTGGGCTAGTTTGCGTTTCGTTGCGGTTGGTGACGTTACGTTCATTTTGCGACTACATACAGAAGGGAGGCGGCAACGCCGTGTATACCATATCAACCATGCGAGCGGGACCCATTGTGATTCAAAAGAAATACCCGTCCTATCATAAGAGCGACACGCCACAGCGGCGGCGCTGGAAGCAGGAAACCCGGAGCGCCCTGCAAATTCGGACAAAGAACATGAAAACAGCGGGGTTTAAGTTGCGGATGTACGTGGCACATAATTTCACAGCAGCGGACACCTTTGCAACCTTCACCTGTTCCGACAAATGGCTGCCAAAGGACTACAAGGAAGCTGTGAAAATGATGGCGCGTTACCTCCGAAGGCTGGGGCGTTTTATGCAACAGCGGTGCGGAAAAAAACTGAAATGGATTTATGTGATCGAACACAAACACGGAGCGGGGCGCTATCATTTCCATATGATTAGCAATGTTCCCCTTCGCTATGCAGCGGAGGCGATAGCGCTGTGGGATTATGGCACATCCAACAACCAGGCGTTCAGGCCGGTTCGCCTGGAGACGGACGAAAGGCCGGATGCATTATACATGGTCAAGGAAGCCGCCGACAGGCCGGAAGACGCGCGCCTGTGGCACAAAAGCCGTAACGTCACATACCCGCCTGAGACGCGGGAACAGGTAGAGGACAGCTACAGCCTGGACGCCAACCTCCCCGCCGGTGCGCGCAAACTCCCCGGCTGCGAGTGCTTCGCGCTGCCAGTGCAGGGCATGAGTTATGAGGTTCTGATTTATTCGCTGCCTGACAACTTCACCTAGCCAAAAATAACCGAATAATTCCGCATAATATCAATAGTGGGTGTTTTCACTCACTATTTGGGCTTGTAATAGGGGATAACTTTAGAACCAGTCCCACAAATTGCCTTCACAATCGCTCAAAAATGCGGTAAAATTTACGCAGCAGGATGCACCGGCCCCAAAGCGCCGGGCGGGCGGCTGCGGCTTTGCCATGCCATGACGGAGGGGGCAGCTGTAGGCACCGGGCACACACCGGGGCGGGCTACCCTCAGCGCCCACCAGGTCACCGGGGCCAGTTTCCACCGGGCCGGGCGTGTCAAAACCGGGGCAAAACCCGGCGGCGCTTCGATGCGCTGCGGCGGCCAGCTTCGGGCGCGGGCGCGTGGGCGGGCAGGCCCAGGCGCGGGCGCGTCCAGCTTCCAGACCCTCCCCCCACCCCAAAAAAATCATGAACGGCCTCCCCAGCACCGTAGCCCTTCCCACCGTGAGAAAAATTCTCCCCATGGAAATTTTGGACGATGGGCGGCCAGGGCTGCGGCGGCGGGGGAGGCCCATGGAGAGACAGCGGCGGCCATTTCAATTCTGAGCGCCACAAACGCCCAAACAACCGGCGTTTTGGAGGCAAACCCCACCAGGGTGGGGTAGGGGATACCCCCGACAGGGAACGCCGCCGGAGGGCCGTTAAGCGCCTCACGCGGGGCCGCTCGAAGATTAACCAACCACCACCCACAGAACAGGAGGAACCAACTGTGAAGTTATCCAAAGAAGAAAGAGAAACAATTATCTGCTATAACGAAGCAGAGCAGACGGCCAGCGTCTACACCCACAACAGGGCCCTCCGCAGAAAGCTGGAGCAGCTGGCCCAGGAGCGCCCGACAGAGTGCAGGCTTGAAAAAATCAGCTGTGACGGCCAGGCGGTTGATTACATCGTCCCCAAACAGTGGGTAAAGGTCAACGCGGGGAGACAGTTGACGGAGGGACAGCGGGCGGCCCTGGTAGAGCGGGGGCGGAAAACGGCGTCTGAGCGTCATTCTTCCAAATAAAAACGGCCTCAACGGAGGCAAACCCCGCCGGGGTGGGGTAGGATACCCCGACAGGAAACAGGCATTAGAGGCCCATTTAAGCGGCCAGACAGAAAGGAAGATACCCATGAAAACCCGCTCTCAATGGCACATGCGCCGGGCGATCCAGTGCGCGGCATACACTGTGCAGCAGAACTTTACCGGAAATAGCCTGTTCCTCACCTTTGGCTATCTGCCAGGGCGGGGGCCACACAGCAGAGCAGCCGGGCGGTACTTCCTGACAGAGGACGTGATCCGGCCTCTGCGGGCCAGCCGGCGCGCCGGGGGCGTGGCGTTCCGATACTGCTACAGTACCAGGTGGCCGCCGGACGATACCCCGCCGGAGCATCGCCTGATTCTCTCAGCGGGGCCGGAGACGGCGGAGCAGCTGCGGAGCCTATGGCGCTATGGCCCGGTGACCTGCTGCCCGCTGCGGGAAATGGGACAGCTTAACGCGCTAGTAGCGCGGCTCTATACTGAGGCGGCGGAGACAGCTCAGCGGGGGGAGAATTTAATCACATTCAGTCAGGGCCTGAGATAGCATACAACGGCCCGGGGGAAAGCAAGGGGGCGGCCTGTTGTGGGCCGCCCCTGCTGCATTATGTATTTTTTCGAGCGGCGGGGCCGCCACACTCTGTAAACAGCTTCACGGCGAAACGAAAGCCGTTGAGGAATCCCTGTTCCTCATAGTCGCAAATGGCGTTGCCGTTGGCGCTGTCCAGTGCCAGCAGGGCGGCCTTCAAGGTCTCATTCTCCGGCGGCGCTGCGTCAAAGGCGGATTGCAGAGCGGCGGCAAATTCCCGGCTTGCCGTCTCCGCCCGTTCGGTACATACGAACAGTTCATGCAGGTTTGCGCCCTTGTGATAGGGCATAGTCCCGTCACAGCAGGCCAGGGCCAGCCGGCTTAAAAATGCAAAGTCCATATTGATTTACCTTCCTTTCTCAGTGCGCCGCCGCTGCGGCGTGTTCCGCTCGTTTATAGGCTGCCACGGCCCCGCTCTTGCTCAGGCCGTATTTTTTGCCGGCCTCCGCGTAGCTGTGGCCCTGCCTCACATAGTCCAGGATGGCGGCATCCCGGGCCGCCGGGTCCAGGTGGGTGTCTTCCAGGCGGCGCTCCAACAGGGTAGCCCTGCTCTGGTAGGCGGTGGCGCTGTCCTTCGCCTGGGCCAGCCGGGCCTCCAGGGCGGCGTTGTCGGCCCGCAGTTCGGCAACCTCCGTCTCCAGCTCCTGCATTCTGTACGCCCGTTTTGCCTGTGTGGCCTTGTCCGCCGCCGCCTTACTGTTCCGGGCCTGCCGGGCCGCGCTGCCATGGAGAAACCCCAGCAGATACACAGGCATATACGTCCGGCCCATTTCCGTTTCGTTACATTCGGCCCACAACGTTTGATGCAGCAGGGCACGGGTCTCTCTGCACCCGTACTGTTCCCATGCCAGGCCGGCCTCCCAATCCCCGGCGTGGGACAGGTGGGCCAGGACGGTGTCAACCTCCGCACTTTGGCGGACAAGGTACAGCCCCAGCCACGGCCCACGCCGCCACAGGGCCACAGCCCACAGCCCCACGGCCAGCGCCCAAAGAATCAGTTTTGCCAGTGGATCCACGCCGTAGAAGGACACGGGCAGCAGCCCGATTAGGAGCCCCGCCGCCATGAGCAGCCGGGTCTTTGGCGGTAACAGCCTGTCCCAAACGTGGAAGGGATTGCACAACAGCACCGTCAAGGTCAGGGCGGCCAGCACCACGGCATAGGCCCACCACGGGGCAGCGTAGAAGCCGAACAGCACCAACAGGGCCAGGGGGACGGCGCAAAACAGTTCCGGCCGGTAGGCGGCGGCCCACGCCCCCAGGCGGTCAAACAGCCCTTGCAGCACCTGCATTACCAGTGCCCAAAGACCAGGCCACCGGCCCCAATCAGGACGCCCACCACCCCCAGCGGGGCCAGCGCCGGGCAGAGGGCAAACGCAGCGACACCGGCCAGCAGCGCCACGGCGGATAATGCGGTTTCTAAAATATTGGGTTCGTCAAACATTTCGTTACCTCCTCTCCCCTCCCCCGCTCGCAGGCGGGGAAATGGGGGTGTTTTGCGGTTCTTGGGGGCTATATGCCCTGCGTATCGTGGTAAATCGTGCGAAATAGCACGCTCAAAACGCCGTGGGTGTACGGCCCGGAGGGGGTCGGTGTACGGCCCTTTTGGGGTCGGTGTACGGCGAAAACGGGGGGAGTGTACGGCCTTTTTGGGGTCGGTGTACGCCTCCGGGGGAGGGGCAGACGGCCAGCTCAGGCCGTTGCCCGCCCCGGAGCGGGGAGGCCCGGCGGCTGCGTCTCACGCGCTGCCAGATAGTTCTCCACGGCCTCCGGGTCATGGAGGCCCCTGTCCTGCCACTCCTGCAAAATCCGGTAGACATAAGCGACAGACTTTCCCCCGTAGTAGGTCGAGCGGTCGAAGGCCAAAACCACCACCTCGAAGGGGAACAGGGCACACCACCTCCGCAACCGCCGCCGCTGTTTTGCCGTGAACTGGTAGCCCTGTTTCCCGGCATAAGCAAGCACATCCTCCGCGTCCCGCTCGCAGGTGTCGCAGTCCTCCGTCTGTGTGTCCTCCGTCTGGCAGTCCTCCGTCTGGCAGTCCGGCGCGTCCTGCGGCTGCGGCTGCGAGACGTCAAGACTGTCTGAGACTTCTTTACGAGCGGAGCGAGTAAAGAAGTCTTTATCACTATCATTATCATTATCATTATCATTATCATGATCATTGACATAGACATAGACATTATCAGGTTGTGAAGAAACCTTTTGGTTTTCCGGCAAAAAATCCCCGCCGTGAACAATGGGATTCTTGCGGGGCCTGCCACCCTTGCGGCCCGCTTCCCGGTGGGCCTCGCACACTTCCTCATACTTGCGCTTATCCCGCGCCATGATGGGCCTCACGAAGGCGAAGGCCAGACCCACCAGCGGGTCGCTGAACTCAGGCTCTCCGCCTTTGCTGAACCGGAGCATGGCCCGGAACAGCTGGCCCACCTGGGCGTCGGACATGGTGGAGGTTTGTTCTTCAATTTCGTGGTAGACGATAAAGGATTCTTTCATGAGACACCTTCCTTGACAACGGGAACGGGCAAATGTTATAATAACATTGCCCTCTCCTTTTCTGTGGGTGGGGTCTGGCCCCTTGTGTGGTGCTTTCCAGGGCGGCCACACAGGGGGCCTTGTTTCTGCTGCTGTGGGACCGCAGGCGGCCCGCTAAAGGCTTTCTTCCTGCGGGGGCGGCTCTACCTCCCCCGGCTGCGGAGCAGCGGCGGGGGTCTCTGCCTCTGCGGCTTCCAGCGCGGCGAAGTATTCTTCCCGGCGGCGCTTGTAGGAGGCCGCCTTAGATTCCAGGGCTGCGTCACTGTAAACATGGCGGGCAACGATTTTCACCCATTTCTTTGGGATAGCATACTCCACCGCCAGCCCGTCCGCGCTGGCCCGCTGCAATATACAGGAACCCGGGTATTGCTGGGCCAGATACGCAAGATTTTCCTTCCATGCGGCCTTGTAGGCTATCACTGCGGCCCAGGGATTGTCTGGATTTTCGTCAAAGGTAATCACGTTCAGGCGGCTCTTTCTGGAGGGCCTGCGGTTCATTGTGTTCATCGTGGTTCACCTCCTTTCAGTTGGTGGGGGTGGGCGGTTCCTCTTCCCGGCTCTGCCTGTCCAGTTGCTCCAGCAGGGCGGGGACGTTGATCATGTAAACGCGCCCATCCCGGATGAAGGGGATAGTGCCATTCCGGCAACCGCGCCGGAGGAAGTACTGAGAAAGGCCGGTCTCCCTGCTGGCCTGAGATATTTTCTGGTAGGGGGTCATTGTGTTGCACCTCCTTTCTGCGTGTAGCGTGGTTTACTATAGTTTAACACTATTTGAGTAAAAATCCTATTGACGCAACAACCAAAATTTTGAGTAAATAGTTGTGCAACTTCACTATTTGAGTAAAAGAGGTGGCGAATATGGCAGTTTCCAAAAAACAGCAAGCGTCTGTAAATAAATACATCAAGAATAATTATGACAGGATAAATATAGTTGTGCCGAAAGGGAAGCGAGAACAGCTAAAGAATCACGCTGCGTCTATGGGCGAAAGCCTAAACGCTTTTGTTGCCCGCGCCACAGATGAACAGATGCGGCGGGATAATGAAAGCAAGGCCGCTGAGCTGCCAGAACAGGGGGCGGACGGGGAGACATAAAGCCCCGCCCTCTGAAAACGGCCCCGCAAAATAGCCTCTGCCAGCCTTTTGGCGGTCTGGCAATGATAAACACAGAGGATAAAAACGGCGCTGAGTGCCTTCCAGCGGCCCACAGGAAGCCCCGTTGTCACAACGTGCAAAATACAACCCCCGCGCCATGGCCTCACCTGTGGCGCGGGGGTTGCTTCATGCTGTGACTTCACCGACAAGAAAGCGGGTGGTGACGGTGGCCTTCATGTACCGGGCGGCAAGGGCGGGGTTCTCCGCCCGGAACGCCTTTTGATCAAAGCGGCTGCTGTTGACGTTCTTCCAGGTGGCCCTCCAGCCGTCGCCGGCCAGCTCATCCCGGCCAGCCTCCACCATGGCCCCCTTGAGGGTGTCGGTCAGGGCCTCCGCCTCCGCCTGTAGTCGGGCGATTTGTGCCCGGAGCTCCAGCAGGGAGCGGGCGGTGGTGTTCAGTTCGTTGGTGCTCATTGTGTGCCTTCCTTTCTGTGGTGGTTAGCGGATGGTTACAACGGGGCAGCCCTTGCGCCGTGCTGTTGCCAGCTTGTAGGCCGTGCAATCTTCCACAGCGCACCAGCCGTATTTTCCGGTGTAGTGGGCCTCAACGGCCTCTCTGGTTCTGGCCATTGCCACGTTGACGCAATAGACGCCGTTCTTCCTGAATGTCACCTCGTAAGCGTTCATGTGCTGTACCTCCTTCGTAGTATCCAGCGCCCCCGGTGCTTGGTGCTGCCGGGGCGAGACGCGGTGTCTGGTATCCAACCGCTCCGTACTGTGGTTCTGGGCTTCCCCTCCTGACAATGATAGTATAGCACTATTCACGGGAATAGTCTATTGGCAGATTGCACATATTTACGGGAATATTTTTGTTGATATTTCCTATTTACGGGAGTAGAATATTGTGGTATAATACAGCTATAATGAAAGAGGTGTCGGAATTTTCCCGGCCCCAGGGAGGTGCAAACAATGCCAGTGTCGAAGGCACAGCAGAAGGCGGTTCACAAGTACGTCAAAAATAACTATGACAGGACGGAATTGACCTTGCCAAAGGGTCAGAAGGCAATTATCAAGGCTCACGCTGAGGCCTGCGGCGAAAGCGTCAACGCCTTTGTCAGCCGGGCCATAGCGGAGGCCATGCAGCGGGATGTGGAAGGAGTGACAACGAATGAGCAACCGTGAAAAAATCATCTCCCTGCTGGACAGCGTACCGGAGTATAAGCTGGGCTATGTGCTGGCCTATGTGCAGGGTATCACCGCCGATGAAACGGAGGACGACGCTTATTGTGAGCAGCTGCTGGAGGCGTACAACAGTGACCCGGAGAAGGATGTTTCCTACTCTCTGGAGGACTGCAAGCGGGAATGGGGGCTGGCCTAGTGTATCAGATCATCCTCAAAAAGCCCGCCAAAAAGTTCATTGACAGCCTGCCCATGAATGAGAAGCGCCGGGTGGTGGCTGCCATTGAGCAGCTGCCGGACAGGGGCGATATAAAGCCCATGAAGGCCCACCCCGGCCTGTTCCGGCTGCGGGTGGGCAGCTATCGGATTCTTTACACTGTGGACAGCGGGGCGCTGATCGTCTGCGTCATTGACGCGGGGAACCGGGGCCAGGTATACCAGCGGTATTGACCCGCTCGACAGTAGGGAGGCGTTGCAATGGATTCCTATTTCCCCGCCGTGGTGCAGGCCGTCCCCGGAGAAGGCCGGACAGTGTACGCCTATTTCTCCGATGGCAGTATCCGGCGCTATGATATGCAGCCCCATATTGACCGGGGCGGCGTATTTGCGCCGCTGGCAGATGAAGGGTTCTTCACCGGGCGGCTAACCGTCCTGAATGACACCGTTGCGTGGGACGTGTCCAGCCACTTTGACCCTACAACCTGCATTGATATTGACCCCCTTCACCGTCTACCAGGCGGAGGCCGTCGCTGATCCGCTGGACAGTGCAGGGTAAAACAAAGCCCCAGGGCGGAAACCCCAGGGTTGACAAACTGGCCGCGCTGGCCTATCATAAACTTAACAAGGGCGCTGTCCGGCAACGGCTGGCCCCCGCAGTTTAAGTTATGAAGTAACCGCTTGCTTGCGAGGCTGAGGCGGTTACTTCTTTTTGTTTAACAACAGCTTTCTACAAAAGGCAAGGGCGATTTACGCAGCCGGAGCAGGCCACAGCGGCCCGCCCTGGCCCGCTGGGCAGCGTAAAGCAAAGCCCCAGGGCGGAAACCCCAGGGTTGACAAACGGGCCACGCTGGCCTATAATAAACTTAACAAGGGCGCTGTCCGGCAACGGCTGGCCCCCGTTAGATTAAGAAGTAACCGTATCCGGTGGCAATGGGGCGGTTACTTCTTTTTGTTTAACAACAGCTGTATGAACAGGTTGCAAATGCCGATAATAACCAGGAGAAGCGTTAATACTTCCATCGTACTCATCGGGCAGGCCCCCTTTCCTTTCAGATCAGGGGCAAAGAAGCTGCCCCCGTGGAGGGAGCAAACCGCCGCCGTATTGGACAGCGCCATTGACAGGGTAACACAAATTTCTACAAATGGCAAGGGCGATTTTACCACCGACTGAGGCCCGGTGTACCACCGAAAAAACCACCGGCGCAACCAAAAAACCACCGCCAAAACCAAAGAACACGAAACGACAGGTAACGACAGGCGAAACGGCTCCGGCGCTGATATTTCAGTATAAAACGGCGTTATGAAAAAGCAACAAACGACACATGAGAACCACCGTAATTATAACTCGTAATGAGAAGGTTGTCAGTTCGATTCTGACCAGAAGCTCCAAATAAAACCGCTCGAATTTTTGCGATTCGGGCGGTTTATTTTTGGTTTTATGAACTTACGTTTGATATTTCGTATATGCTGCCGAGTTTAAGAAAAATGTGTTTTTTATTTTCGGAGTTTTCTATTTTAACACGGTTTCGCCGCCACTATATCATACCTATTAAAACTGGGGGTTATATTTTATCCTGCGCTGTCTAAGGGGTCACTGACAGCAGGAGCCTGATAAACTGTGAAGGGGTCTATATCAATACAGGTTGTAGGGTCATAGTTTCCCGATATATCCCAGGCGATTGTATCATTCAGGACAGTAAGCCGTTCGGTGAAAAATACTTCATCTGCTAAAGGCGCAAATACTCCACCTTTGTCAATATGGGGCTGCATATCATATAGTTTGATGCTCCCGTCTGTGAAGTACGCATAGACTTTTCTGCCTTCACCTGGTACGGCCTGAATCACTGTGGGGTAATAACTTTCCATAGAAGCACCTCCATTAGAGCGGGGTTACACGGTTTAAGGGCTGTTCATCTCTGGCAAGCTCCCAGTTCTGCATAAGTTCGTCCTTGTGCAGCTCGTTCCATGCAAGGACAAGCTTCAGCTGTCGTGCAGGAAGGAAACCACGAATCACACAACCACTCAGCACGTCAATCAATGCCCTATACCCTCCATATTCTGCGTGGAAATGGGGCGGATTATGGTCATTATAATACATTGTGATTCTAATTCCATAGAATAGTGATATTTCAGGCATTATGATTCATCCCTTTGGTGGTCTTGTATCCATGCAAGTTCTTCTGCTCATTCCGCTGCTACTCGTTGTTGCCTCTTCTCGTTCAGCTTGTCAAAAGCAGATTGCAAACGGCCCTGATTGGGCTATCCAAAGCATCAGAAAACAACACAGCTATCTGTTTTATTCCAGGCTGCAAAGCCAGGACAATTCCCCGCATCATGTCAGGTAAAGCCTGCCTAATCAATGTTCCCGCACGTTTGGAACAGTTGGAGAAGAAAAAGCAAATCCAATCAAGCGGCGCAACGTGTTGGCCTGGATCACTTTCACGCTGCGCCCACAAGTTGCACCCCACCATAAACCGAGAGGGGGGTAGGGATAGTATACCATCTATCCCCTCAACATTCAAGGAATTTCAAATGAAAAACACGGAAATCAAGTTTCCGGCAAGCTCGGTTTAAAAGCCGACAACTACAAGCTGAAAACTATCAACACTAATCTTGAAGAAAAGGATGGGCGACAGAAAAGCCACCCCGCCGTTCCCCGCCTGACGGCAGTGTCAAAAACCTTCCCTCTCCCGCTTGCGTCCCGGGCATTTTTGCGGTATACTAGACGGGAAACTGAACTCCAGGAGGCATACCACAATGTATGATCGTATTTATAACTTCTCCGCCGGCCCCGCCGTCATGCCGGAATCCGTGCTGGAGGAGCTGCGGGATGAAATGCTGAACTACCGCGGCACCGGCATGAGCGTCATGGAGATGTCCCACCGCTCCAAGGCCTTCCAGCAGATCGCGGACGAGGCCGAGGCCGACCTGCGCACCCTGATGGGCATTCCGGATAACTACAAGGTGCTGTTTCTCCAGGGCGGGGCCACCCTGCAATTCGCGGGCATCCCCATGAACCTGATGAAGAATGGTGCTGCGGATTACATCGTCACCGGCGCGTGGAGCAAGAAGGCCTTCGCCGAGGCCAAGAAGTACGGCGACGTCCAGTGCGTGGCCACCTCCGCCGACCGGAACTTCTCCTACCTGCCGGACTGCTCCGACCTGCCCATCCGGGAGAATGCGGACTATGTCTACATCTGCGAGAACGAAACCATCCACGGCACCACCTTCCAGCAGCTCCCCAACACCAAGGGGAAGATTCTGGTGGCCGACCAAAGCTCCATGTTCCTGTCCCGTCCCTGCAACGTGGCGGATTACGGCCTGATTTACGCCGGCGTCCAGAAGAACGTGGGCCCCGCCGGCATGGCCATCGTCATCATCCGGGAGGATCTGATCCGCTCCGACCTGGACCCCCATGTCCCCGCCTATCTGCGCTACGATTTGCAGTCCGACAACGGCTCCATGTACAACACCCCCAACTGCTGGGACATCTATGTCTGCGGCAAGGTGTTCAAGCTGCTGCTGAAAAGCGGCGGTCTGGAGGTCATGGCACAGAAGAACGCGGAGAAGGCCGCCATCCTTTACGACTTCCTGGACAACTCCAGCCTGTTCTCCGGCACGGTGGAGAAGCCCTTCCGCAGCCTGATGAACGTCCCCTTCGTCACCCCCTCCAAAGAGATGGACGCCGAGGCCGTGGCCTACACCAAGGCCGCCGGGCTGGACAATTTGAAGGGCCACCGCTCCGTAGGCGGCCTCCGGGCCTCCATCTACAACGCCATGCCCAAGGCGGGCGTGGAGGCGCTGGTGGACTGCCTGAAACAGTTCGAGGCGGAGCACGCCTGAGGGCTGTTGGAGGATTCCATGGACTTTGCAGCCTTTACCTGGACCCGGGAGCCCGCGTCCAGCCGCACGGAAGGGGAGACCCTCACCGTTGTGACAAAGCCCCACACCGACCTGTGGCAGCGCACCTATTACCACTTCCGGAACGACAACGCCCCGGTGTTCCAGACGGAGACGGAGGAGCCGTATTTCAGCTTTGTGGTGAAAACGGACTTTTCGGACAGCCATCACCGGTTCGACCAGTGCGGCGTCGTCCTGTACCTGGACAGCGACAACTGGCTGAAGGCGTCGGTGGAGTATGAAAACGGCGTGTTCCAGCACCTGGGCAGCGTGGTCACCAACGGCGGCTATTCCGACTGGGCCACCACGGAGATTCCCGCCGCGGTCAAATCCATGTGGTACCGGCTCAGCCGTCGGGAGGACGATTACCGCATCGAGTGTTCCGAGGACGGCGTGACCTTCCGGCAAATGCGTATCTGCCATCTGCACAGAGGGGACGGGAAAATCCGCTTCGGCGTCTACGCCTGCTCCCCGGAGGACTCCTCCTTTCAGGCGGAGTTCTCCCACCCCCAAATGCTGGAATGCCAGTGGAAGGCCCACGACGGCCAGCAGCCCGACGAGGCGTGACCGGCCCCGCCGATCTGGGGCATTCCCTTTCCTGAAAAGACAGGAAACAGCGGCAATCGTTTGATTGCCGCTGTTTCCTTAGGGGAAATTAGGGAGGACAAAATGAAAAAAGAAGAAGCTGCTCTGCTCATGTATTAAGATACACCTGGGTTGTTACAGAAGTTTGGGAGAAAATGTTACAGAATTATAAAATTTGGAAAAATTTTCAAGGGCGTGGCTGGCCGCCCCTGCGGGGCGGAGCTGTCAGTGCCCCCTCCGCCGGCTCACATCTCACCAGGGCAAAAGCATTTAAAATAATCGTAAAAACCACTATAAGCAAAACTTTTTAATAATTTAGGGGTACACATATAACAAGTATAGTCAAATTAGGGCATTGACAATTCTCAACGGATTGCTGATGAATTTTTCTGATGCAACTTTTGAGCTGCCTTTCTGTTGTTATAGCAACATTTTATGCAAAATTTTAAATGCTGTCGCCCTGACATCTCACACATTTCCCTTGTAAAACCGGCCCTCTTGTAGTAAAATAGGTGCAGACTGTATGGGGCGGCCCGCCGCCCCCAGGAATAGAGAAGGGGGATTCCCTGTGAAACGCACAACTGTTGCTTCCATCTTTGCCAGCCCAGACGCCTTTGCCGGTCAGACCATCACCGTGGCGGGGTGGGTGCGGTCGCTCCGCAATATGAAAACCTTCGGCTTCATCGCCCTGAACGACGGCTCCCACTTCCAGCCCCTCCAGGTGGTGATGGACAAGTCCACCCTGGAGAATTATGACGAAATCGCCAGGCAGAACGTGGGCGCGGCCCTCATCGTCCGGGGGGTGCTGACCCTGACCCCGGAGGCAAAGCAGCCCTTCGAGCTGAAGGCCACCGAAATTCAGGTGGAGGGCACCTCCACCCCGGACTACCCGCTGCAAAAGAAGCGGCACACTACTGAGTACCTCCGCACCATCCAGCACCTCCGGCCCAGGACGAACCTGTTCTCCGCCGTGTTCCGGGTGCGGTCGGTGGCGGCCCACGCCATCCACTGCTTCTTCCAGGACCAGGGCTTTGTCTACGTCCATACCCCCATCATCACCGCCTCCGACTGCGAGGGGGCCGGGGAGATGTTCCGGGTCACCACCCTGGACGCCCAGAACCCGCCCCGGAACCCGGACGGCACAGTGGACTACAGCCAGGACTTCTTCGGCAAGGCCACCAGCCTCACCGTCTCCGGCCAGCTGAACTGCGAGAACTTCGCCATGGCCTTCGGCAAGGTGTACACCTTCGGCCCCACCTTCCGGGCGGAGAATTCCAACACCCAGCGCCACGCCGCCGAGTTCTGGATGATTGAGCCGGAGATCGCCTTCGCCGACCTGGAGGACGATATGGACCTGGCGGAGGACATGATTAAGTATATCATCCGCTTCGTCATGGAGAAGTGTCCCGATGAGATGAACTTCTTCAACAGCTTCGTGGACAAGGGGCTGAAGGACCGGCTCCTCCATGTGGCGGACAGCGACTTTGGCCGGGTCACCTACACCGAGGCGGTGGACATCCTGCAAAAGTCCGGCAAAAAGTTTGATTACCCTGTGTCATGGGGGTGCGATTTGCAAACGGAGCATGAGCGCTACCTGACGGAGGAGCATTTCAAGCGCCCGGTGTTCGTCACCGACTATCCCAAGGAGATCAAAGCATTCTATATGCGCCAGAACGAGGACGGCAAAACGGTGGCCGCGGCGGATTGTCTGGTGCCCGGCATCGGGGAGATCATCGGCGGCTCCCAGCGTGAGGAGCGGCTGGACCTGCTGGAGGCCCGGATCGCCGAGCTGGGCATGAACCCGGAGGATTACCGGTACTACTGTGACCTGCGGCGCTACGGCAGCTGCCGCCACGCCGGGTTCGGCCTGGGCTTTGAGCGGATGGTGATGTACCTCACCGGGGTGTCCAACATCCGGGACGTGCTGCCCCATCCCAGGACGGTGGGCAACGCGGAGTTTTAAGTTCAAAGCGATGCATCCCCCTCCCGCAGACGCGGGAGGGGGATTTGCTGTTAGCTGTCAGTGGCTGGTGGATGGGTGCGTCAACGGAGGATTCTTTCAAAAGGTCGCTTCCGTTTAGGCGAACAATATTGGACCAAATGACGAAAAATTCCATCCTTTCAGCACGAAATATGTTAAAAGTTTTAAACATTTTACTTGACACAATCTGTTTTTCTGTGCTATAGTAGCCGTACACAACTTTTTTGTGTTCCTTACCTCTCAGGATCAGTCCCAATCAGATCCCTGGCGCTCAGCGTGATGGGCGCCAACAACAGAATCGTGAAACAATCGTTGTCCTGCGGTTTCCTTTTCCGGCGAACTGCAGGCGTCTGTTTCACCCATGCCATCATTTATTTGAGGAGGTGCCAGGCATGAGAAAGTATGAATACTCGGATGAGCTCGCAAATGCTGTTGACCGGTTTCTGATCGAAGATGATTGGAACTATTCCTTTGACAGCGACAAGGGCGTGTTCGATTTCAATCTGAACGTCAAGAGCAAGCTGCGGAAGATCAGGTATCTGATCGACATCAAGAAGAGCGAAATCATCGTTTACGGCATCTGTCCCGTCGGCGCGGACCCGAAGGACAAGGAGGAAATGGCGGAGATGGCAGAATTTATCTGCCGCGCGAACTACGGCCTGAGGAACGGAAATTTTGAATTTGACTTCCGGGACGGCGAGATTCGGTTTAAGAGCTTCATCGACTGCGACGGCATGATTCCCCCGTCGGAGGTCATCAAGGACAGCATCTATTGCACCGCCGCCATGTTCCGGCGCTACGGCGACGGCGTCGCGTCCATTCTCTTCGCCGGATGCTCCGCGCAGGAGGCCATCGAGCAGTGCGAAAAGTCTCCGTCCGACGAGCTCCGCAGGCTCCTTGACAGCATGCGCGACGGCGAAAACGTTCAGCTGTCCGACCTGCTGGCGCAGCGGCTGGCAGAGCGGCTCAGCGACGGCGGCGATGATGATGACGACGATGACGACGACGAAATGGAACCTTTTGACGATGATGCGGAATCCTCCGGGGATTCGTTTGACTAAGCAAAACGGAACATAACACCAACACCCCCTCTCCCGCCTGCGCGGGAGAGGGGGTGATTTGTCATTCTTCCTGACCGCCGGGAGCCTCGCCGCCCTCGTCAGGCTGGTTCTCCCCGGCGTCGGCGTCCATGGCCCTGGTCTTGGCCACGCCGATGACCCGGCTCTCCTCCCCCAGGTGCATCATGCGGACGCCCTGGGTCACCCGGCCGTACTGGCTGATGCCGCCGCAGGTGGTGCGGATGATGGTGCCGTCGTCGGTAATGGTCAGCACATCGTCCTCAGGGTTGACGATGGCGCACCCGGCCACCAGGCCGGTTTTCGCGGTGATCTGATAGTTCTTGTTGCCGTAGCCGCCCCGGCTCTGGAGGCTGTACTCTCCCACGCCGGTGCGCTTGCCGTAGCCCCGCTCCGTCACCGTCAGCAGTGCGGAGCCGTGGCCGGCCACCTCGCAGCCCACCACATAGTCGCCTTCCCGCAGCTTGATGCCCCGGACGCCCACGGCGTCCCGGCCCATGCAGCGGATGTCCTGCTCCGGGAACCGGATGGCCATGCCGTTCCGGGTGGCCAGGATGATCTCATCTGCCCCGTTCGTCTTGCGGACGGCGATGAGGGCGTCCCCATCCTCCAGGGTCAGGGCCCGGATACCGGTCTTGCGGTTGGTGGCCAGGGCGCTGATGGCCATGCGCTTCACCGTACCGTTCCGGGTGGCAAAGACCAGGTATTCTTCCTCGCTGAACTCCCGGAAGTGGAGCATGGCCTCGATGCGCTCCCCCTGCTCCACCGGCAGCAGGTTGATGAGGTTCACCCCCCGGGCCGTCCGGCCCGCCTCCGGGATGCGGTATCCCTTCTGGCAGTACACCTTCCCCTTGTCGGAGAAGAACATGATGGTGTCGTGGGTGGAGCAGGTGAACACGCTCTGGGCGTAGTCCTCCTCCCGGAAGAACTGAGCCTTCACGCCCTTGCCGCCCCGGCCCTGGGCCCGGTACTCCTTCACGGAGGTGCGCTTCAGATACCCCGCCTGGGACAGGGTAAAGACGCTCTGCTCCTCCTGAATCAGGTCCTCCACGTCGATCTCGTCCTCCACCATCTCGATGGCGGTGCGGCGGTCGTCGCCGTACTTGTCCCTGATTTCCAGCAGCTCCTGCCGGAGGAGGCCCTTCATCTTGCCCTCGTCGCTGAGCAGCTCGTTGTACCAGGCGATTTTGGACTCCAGCTCGTCATACTCCGTCTGGAGCTTGTCATGCTCCAAACCCTGGAGGCGCTTGAGCTGCATATCCAGGATGGCCTGGGCCTGCACTTCGTCCAGGGAGAAGCGGTTCATCAGGTTCTCTTTCGCGTTGTCATAGCTCTCCCGGATGATGCGGATGACCTCGTCAATGTTATTCTGGGCGATGAGCAGCCCCTCCAGCAGGTGGGCCCGTTCCTCCGCCTTCCTCCGGTTATAGACGGTGCGGCGGGTCAGCACGTCCATCTGGAAGGCGATGTACTCGTCCAGCATTTCCCGCAGGGTCAGCACCTTGGGCTGCTTCTGGTCGTTCACCAGGGCCAGCATGATGACGGAGAAGTTGGATTGCAGCGCCGTCTGGTTGTACAGCCGGTTCAGCACCACCTGGGCGTTGGCGTCCTTCCGCACCTCGATGACGATGCGCATGCCCTCCCGGTCGGACTCGTCCCGGAGGCCGGAGATGCCCTCCAGCCGCTTGGCGTGGACCTGCTCGGCAATGTTCTCCACCAGCCGGGCCTTGTTCACCGCATAGGGCAGCTCGGTGACAATGATGCGGGTGCGGCCGTTGCCGAACTCCTCAAACTCACACTTGCCCCGGACGATGATCTTCCCCCGTCCGGTGGCGTAGGCCTGACGGATGCCGCTGCGGCCCATGATGATGCCCCGGGTGGGGAAGTCCGGCCCCTTGATATGCTCCATCAGGTCGGAGAGGGTGGCGTTGGGGTTATCCAGCACGCAGACCACCCCGTCGATGACCTCCCGGAGGTTGTGGGGCGGGATGTTGGTAGTCATGCCCACGGCGATGCCGGTGGAACCGTTCACCAGCAGGTTGGGGAACCGGCTGGGCAGGACCCGGGGCTCCTTCCGGCTCTCGTCAAAGTTGGGGTCCCAGTCCACGGTGTCCTTGTCAATGTCCCGGAGCATTTCGTTGCAGATCTTGCTCATACGGGCCTCGGTGTAACGGTAGGCCGCCGGGGGGTCGCCGTCCACGGAGCCGAAGTTGCCGTGGCCGTCCACCAGGCAGTACCGCATGGAGAAGTCCTGGGCCAGGCGCACCATGGCGTCATAGACTGAGGCATCGCCGTGGGGGTGATACCGGCCCAGCACGTCGCCCACGCAGGTGGCGGACTTCTTAAAGGGCTTGTCGCTGCCCAGCCCGTCCTCATACATGGCGTAGAGGATGCGGCGGTGGACGGGCTTCAGGCCGTCCCGCACGTCTGGGAGGGCCCGGCCCACGATGACGGACATGGCGTACTCGATGTACGCCGTTTTCATCTCGTGCTCCAGGTCGATCTCGACGATTTTCTGTTCCGGATAGGCGATGTCTTCCGGTTTGTAATCTTTGTTCTTACTCAAGGTATCTTCCTCCTGTCTTTTGGACAGTGATTGTTTCAGTGGATGTTGGTGGGTGGAACCACAGCGTTTCCGTCACCCGTAGGGGCGAACAGCGTTCGCCCGCCCGTTTGCCCCTTCCATGAGCCCTCCATGCGGAACTGGTCTACCGGGCGGCCCTTGGCCGCCCGGGGCAAGCACGCGGTTTCTGCGGGCGGCCAAGGGCCGCCCCTACACACATGGTTGCAAAAAGCGGAACTTTTTGCCTGTTTGAACAGCATCATTGGCAATTCCGTTGTCATTTTGCGACAGTTGAATGAAGCGAAGTTTTAGTTTTCACACTCTACTACAAAAAAGCAAAGATTCAGGCTTCACGCTCCACTACGGAATAAGGGAAAGCACAGCAGCCCGAGCCGCTAACAGCTAACATCAATAATCCAAATTAACCACCTTGGACGCATTCTCCTCGATATACGCCCGCCTCGGCTCCACCTTCTCCCCCATCAGCAGGGTGAAGATGGCGTCCGCCCGGACGGCGTCCTCCAGCGTCACCCGTTTCAGGGTGCGGCGGGTGGGGTCCATGGTGGTCTCCCACAGCTCGGAGGGGTTCATCTCGCCCAGGCCCTTGAACCGGCTGATGTCCACCTTCACGTTGGGGTTACCGCCCCGGAGCTCGGCAGAGATCTGGTCCCGCTCCTCATCGGAGAAGGCCACCCGTGTGGTCTTGCCCCGCACCAGCTTATACAGCGGCGGCACGGCGGCGTAGACGTATCCCCCGTCGATCAGCGGCCGCATGAACCGGAAGAAGAAGGTCAGGAGCAGGGTGCGGATATGGCTGCCGTCCACATCGGCATCGGCCATGATGATGACCTTGTGATAGCGGAGCTTGGTCACATCGAACTCGTCTCCCAGACCGGCCCCCAGGGCGGTGATGACGGGGTTCAGCTTGTCGTTGCCGTAGACCTTATCGCTCCGGGCCTTCTCCACGTTCAGCATCTTGCCCCACAGGGGGAGGATGGCCTGATACCGGGAATCCCGTCCGCCCTTGGCGGAGCCGCCTGCGGAGTCGCCCTCCACGATATAGATTTCGGTGAGCCGGGGGTCCCGCTCATTGCAGTCGCTGAGCTTGCCGGGGAGGGTGGCCCCGTCCAGGGCGTTCTTCCGGCGGACGTTCTCCCTGGCCTTCCGGGCGGCCTCTCTGGCCCGGGCGGCGGTCATGGCCTTGTCGATGATGGCCCGGCCCACGGCGGGGTTCAGCTCCAGATACTCGTCCAGCTTCTTGGACACCACGTTGTTCACCAGCGTCCGAATCTCGCTGTTGCCCAGCTTGGCCTTGGTCTGGCCCTCGAACTGGGCCTCCGTCAGCTTCACGGAGATGACGCAGGTCAGACCCTCCCGGCAGTCGTCGCCGGAGACCTTTTCATCGTCCTTCAGCAGTTTGGCCTTCTTGCCATAGGCGTTGATGGCCTGGGTCAGGGCGGTCTTGAAGCCCGTCTCGTGCATACCGCCCTCCGGGGTGTGGATGTTGTTGGCGAAGGAGAGAATCAGTTCGTTGTAGGAGTCGGTGTACTGCATGGCCACCTCGCACATGCTGTCCTCCTGCTCCCCGGCCATGTAGATGACCTCGGGGTGAATCGGCTCCTTGTTCTGGTTGATGAACTCCACGAAGGAGCGGATACCCCCCTCGTAGCACATGGTCTCGCTCTGCTCCTGCCCCTCCCGCTCATCGGTGAGGACGATGGTGACGCCGCCGTTCAGGAACGCCTGCTCCCGCATACGGGTGTGCAGGGTCTCCCAGTTGTACACCAGGTCGTCAAACATCTCCGGGTCGGGCTGGAAGGTGACGGTGGTGCCGGTGCGGTTTGTTTTGCCCACCACGGTCATCTCCTGGGTCACATTGCCCCTGGCGAAGCGCATCTCGTAAATCTGCCCGCCCTTGTGTACCTGAACCTGCATCCAGGCGCTGAGGGCGTTCACCACGCTGGCGCCCACGCCGTGGAGGCCGCCGGACACCTTGTAGCCGCCGCCGCCGAACTTGCCCCCGGCGTGGAGGATAGTATACACCACCTCCATAGCGGGCCGGCCGGTCTGGGCCTGGATGTCCACGGGGACGCCCCGGCCGTTGTCCTCCACGGTGACGGAGTTGCCGTTGTGGATGGTGACTTTGATTTTGTCGCAGTAGCCCGCCAGAGCCTCGTCGATGGCGTTGTCCACGATCTCATACACCAGATGGTGGAGGCCGCTGGTGGAGGTGGAGCCGATATACATGCCCGGCCGCTTCCGGACGGCCTCCAGCCCCTCCAGCACCTGAATCTCCGAGGCGTCGTATTCGTTGTCCGCAGCCACGGCTGTGCCGCGTTCCAATAATTCTTCTGCCATAGTGTTGTTCCTTTCCTGTGGGCCGACGAAAAAATCCGACCCCATAGCGCAATGCTCTCTATCTGAAAACGCATTCAGTGATGCGTGTGTTGTCTGTTTACAGCCTCCCCAGCCGGGCGGCGATGGTCTGGCTGTTCAGGGTGGAGATATACACCCGCTGCTCATGGCGGTTCCGCCCGGCGCAGACCAGAAAGCTCTTGGGAATCTCCTCAATGTTGGTGTAGGTCACCTGCCCCGCCTGCTCCGCCCGGCGGAGATAGGCCCTGGTGCGGTGGGACTGTGAGGTGTTGTCCAGGTCAAAGACGGCAAGGATGTCCTTGTCATTCAGGAGGATGTTGTTGCCGATGTTCAGATACATGGGAGGCTCCTTTGGTGGTTCTTTATACGGAGTGGCGGGGTTTTCTTCCTGAGGTAAGGTTCCCTATAGAGGCTTTGTCCGGCCTTCCCTGCCAAGAAGCGGGGCCTACTTTTCTTGCTCCGCCAAGAAAAGTAGCAAAAGAAGGCGGCTCAGGGGGAAGCTCGGGGCCTCGCTCCCCCCTAAGAACCCCTCTCCTATAACCTCGGGGCTTCGCGCTGTCCAGTCCATAGGTGGTCTGTCAGGCAACAGACGATGTGACTTGTTACGCACCAAAGCTGCCGCCGATGGCGGCTGGCAGGGATTGCCGCCCACGTTCCTGCCTGCGGCGGAACGGGCGTCAATTTTGTTTTCCATTGGTCTTGGAAATCTGACTGTACATCTGCGCTGTGCCTCTCACTCAAGGGTGGCAGGTCTCCCGTAGGGGCGCACAGTGTGCGCCCGCCCGTTTGCGACTTTAAACGGCTTTCAGGCAGGAAACCGGCTGTTCAGAACAGTACATATTGTATAGATTCAAACAACGATTACCATTTGCAATTGCTTTTGTAGGGGCGGCCCCTGGCCGCCCGGGGCAAGCAGGCGGTTTCTTCGGACGGCCAAGGGCCGCCCCTACAGAAAAGTAAAGATTTAGGATTCACGTTCTACTACAGGCGTATCGTAATGGTTTCAGCAGCCGGGCGAACGCTGTTCGCCCCTACTGGGAGCGGGAAACGTAGCAGTTCCAACGCTAACAGCTAATAGCTAGCAACTAGCCACTAGCCCCTAACAGCCCTTCCGTATCTCCAGCGTCTCTCCGGCCTGAAGTGCCCCCAGCCGCTCCCGTTCACAGCAGGTGATGAACACCTGCCCGCCGGTGATGCGGTTCAGGACGAACTCCTGCCGCCGTGCGTCCAACTCGCTGAGGACGTCGTCCAGCAGCAGCACCGGATACTCCCCGTCCTGCTCCCGGAACAGCTCCCGCTCCGCCAGCTCCAGGCTCAGGGCGGCGGTGCGGGTCTGGCCCTGGCTGGCGTAGCTCCGGCACAGCTGGCCGTTGATGGTGAACACCATGTCGTCCTTGTGGGGGCCGGAGAGGCAGCTGCCGCTTTCAATTTCGGCTGTGCGGTGGGACGCCATGTGGTCCATCAGCTGGCCGTAAATCGTCTGGGGGGAGGCCAGGGGGTCGGCGACGGTTTTCACGGTCTGGTAGTCCAGCCGCAGCTCCTCCGCCCCGCCGGAGAACTCCCGGTGGATGGCGGGGGCAAACTGGTTCATCCGCCGGAGGAAGTGGGCGCGGTAGTGGACGATGAGGGCCCCGGTCTGGCACATCCGCAGGCTGAAGTCGTCCAGGGGCCCCAGCAGGTCTGGCTTGTCGTGCCAGTCCTTCAAAATGCGGTTCTTCTGCTCGTGGAGGCGTTTGTACTCCGCCAGGGCCGCGGCGTACCGGGGCCGCATCTGGCAGATGGCGTCGTCCAGAAACCGCCGCCGCTCCGCCGCCCCGGAACGGATCAGGTTCAGATCCTCCGGGCAGAACAGCACGGTGTTCAGGATACCGGCCAGGCCGCTGGCGGTTTTCACCGTCACCCCGTTGGAGCGGAGCTGCCGCCGCCCGTTCCGGTTCAGTTTGGCCTCCAGGTGGAAGTCCCGGTTCCGGCTCTCCAGCCGGGCGTCAATGGTGGCGGAGGGGGCGTCGAACTGGATCATCTCCCGGTCGTACCTGGCCCGGTGGCTCCGGCAGGCGGAGAGGTAGGCGATGGCCTCCAGCAGGGTGGTCTTGCCCTGGGCGTTGTCCCCCCAAATCACGTTGATGCCGGGGCAGAATGCGGCGGAGAATTGGTCAAAGCTCCGGAACCGCTCCAGCTGCAGCTCTTTCACATACATAGGGCTGTTATTCCACCCGAATCAGGGTGTCCGCCATCCGGACGGTGTCCCCGGGGCGAATTTTCTTATGGCGCATGGTGCAGGTTTCGCCGTTGAGCTGCACCTCGCCCCCCTGGATGCGGACCTTGGCCTCCCCGCCGGAGCCCACCAGGGCGGCCAGCTTCAGCAGGGCGTCCAGGTTGATATAGTCGGTGGTGATTTTGATGGTTTCGGTGTTCATGGGATGCTCCTTTGGTGATTTGCCGGAGGCCGGCAGCGTTTTTTGCCTTACCGGCGGGGCGCTCGTTCCTTAGACAAGGAATGATGAAGGAATTACGTTGTTCCCCTCCGGGGGCCCCATTTCTTGCTCCGCCAAGAAATGGGGGAAAGAAGGCGGCTCAAGAGGGCCGCGGTGCGTCCCTCTTAAGAATCTCCCTCTATCCCGCCGGGGCTTCGCGCTGTCAAGCCCATAAGTGGTCTGTTCCGTCAGAGACGATGGGACTTGCCACGCACCAAAGCTGCCGCCGATGGCGGCTGGCGGGGATTGCCGTTCTGCCCTGCCGGAGGCGGGCAGAACGAGCAATTTTATCGCCCTTTGGTCGCTGAAATCTGACTGTAAGGGTACGTTATTATTCCTAATAAGAAAAGCAATCGATTATCACACTTTTTCCATCAGGGGCTGTGACCTTGCGGTTCAGGCAGATGTTATCTATCGTTGGATGACAAAATTGACGTCACGTTCCGCCGTAAGGCAGGAACGTAGGCGACAATCCCCGCCAGCCGCCATCGGCG
>MSHE01000007.1:0-1851 GCA_001941025.1 Lachnospiraceae bacterium Zagget3 | reverse complement strand
GAGAAAAGTAGGCCCCCGCTTCCCTAGCAAGGGAAGGCCGGACAAATCCTCTACAGCGAACGCTGTCTAAGGAGGGCCTGCCGGTCGGGCAAAACGTTGTTCCTTTATCTTTCCTTGTCTAAGGAACGCCGCCTCTCCTCTCCGGGAAGGTCAATTCCTCCCGGACAGCCTCACCGGCAGCACCATATAGAGGAAGTCATGCTCCGCCTCCTCCTTCTCCGGCAGGAGAATACAGGGGGAGGTGGGGCGGCTCAGCTCCACCCGGAGGAAGTCGGCGGGGGCCGCCTTCAGGGCGTCCAGCAGGTATTTATTGTTGAAGCCGATCTCCAGCCCGCCGCCGTCCCCGACGATGGGGCAGCTGTCGTAGGCGCTGCCCACGGCGGTGGTGGTGCGGATCTCCAGTTGATTGTCCCCAAAGGTGCAGCGCAGGGGGCTTTTCTGCTGCTCGGAGATGATCAGGGAGCAGCGGTCAATGGAGGCGATGAGCTTCCGACGCTCCGCGGTGAGGCAGATGGGGTTGTCCCGAGGGATGGCCTGGCGGTAGTTCAGGAACTCCCCTTCCAGCCGCCGGGAGATCAGCATAATGTCCCCCATCTTGAACATAATAAACTTCATGCCCTGGACAATCTCCACCGGCTCGTCGGTGTCGCCGCAGATCTTGCTGACCTCGCTGAGGGCGGCGGCGGGCACCACGAAGGAGAAGGGGTCCTTCTTCGGCAGGCGGTCGGTCTTTTCCCGCCGGAGGGCCAGCCGGAAGCCGTCCACGCTGACCATGGTCAGCACCCCTTCCTCATCCAGCTCAAACAGGGTGCCGGTGTGGATGGGGCGGCTCTCGTTGGTGGAGACGGCGAAAATGGTCTGGTTGATCATCTGCTGCATGGTGCGCTGGGGCAGCAGGATGGTGTTCTGATACTCCACCGTGGGGAGATCCGGGAAGTCCTCCCCGTCGGTGCCCAGAATGTGGAAGTCGCTCATGCCGCAGGTGATGTGGATGTTGTAGCCGTTGGTCTCCACCGTCACCATATCGTCGGGGAGGCGGCGGACGATCTCACCGAAAAGTCGGGCAGACACCACGATGGAGCCAGGCTCCCGGATGTCGGCAGACAATACCCCCCGTATACCGGTCTTCTGGTTGTAGCCGGTGAGGCGGAGCTGCTCCCCGGCCTCCACCAGGATGCCCTCCAGTGCAGGGATGGAGCTTTTCACCGCCACCGTCCGGGACGTAATGTTGATCATGGATTGCAGCAAAGCCTTTTCGCAGGAAAATTTCATAGTGGGATACCTCCGTTTGCGCGCAGAAGAAAGAGATCTATAAAATAGTAGTGGTAGTAGGGGCCAAGGAAAAGTGGAAAAGGGTGGAAAACCCCTGATTTCTCAGGAAAAAACCGTCCACAGAAAAATCCACAGCCGTCCACAGGTTTCCACAGGGGAGCCGGGACAAAAAATGTTTTGCACATAACGCAACACACATGTTGAAAAACTCTGTGGAAAATGTGGAAAAGTTTTGACGGCGGAATTGCAGAAAAATGCCATATTTTATCACCAAACGGAGGAATATCTCCAGTTGGTGATAACAGCGGTTAGTGACTGGTGGTGGCCGGAAACGCGGTGTTCCTCCATCCAGTAGGGAAGAACCGCGTTCGCCCGGCTCAACGTTTGCCTTCTAGACAAGACTGCTGAAAGAAAAAACGTTTTTGCCCTTGCCAGGGCGGGGCCTACTTTTCTTGCTCCGCCAAGAAAAGTAGCAAAAGAAGGCGGCCTAGGGGGAAGCTCGGGGCACCTCCGTTATCAAAAACTTTAAGGTACTACCTATCTTTTTCAGTGGCTTCGCCAGCAAGCTGGCTCAGGATT
>MSHE01000006.1:26874-28642 GCA_001941025.1 Lachnospiraceae bacterium Zagget3 | reverse complement strand
GCCTGTCCATGCTGTCCGTCAGCGCATGGGCGGCAGAGCCGGAGGCAGAGGAGGGAGTTTCTCTGACCTCGGAGGAATCCGAAGCATCCGAGGACGCCACCATTCTGGACAGCGGCACCTGCGGGGATGACCTGACCTGGACGCTGGACAGCGACTATGCGCTGACCATCTCCGGCACCGGGGCTATGACGGACTGGAGCAGCGGCTCCAAAATACCCTGGTACAGCTATCGAAGCTCCATCAGCTCTGTTACGATTGGCGATGGCGTCACCTCCATCGGCAGCCGTGCATTCTATCAGTGTACGGGCATGGCGGTTGTGACCATCCCGGACAGCGTCGCTTCCATCGGCAGTTATGCATTCTATGGCTGTACGGGTCTGACCAGCGTGGACATCCCGGACAGCGTCGCCTCCATTGGCGATCTTGCGTTCCGTAACTGCACAAGCCTGGCCAATATCGCTGTGGATGCGGAGAATACAACGTATGCTTCGCTGGACGGCGTACTGTTCAACCGGGAACAAACGACACTGGTCTGCTGCCCGGAAGGGAGAACCGGGGAGTATGTCATCCCGGACAGCGTCACCACCGTCGGCGACAATGCGTTCTATGCCTGCACGGGCCTGACCGGTATCACCATCCCGGACAGCGTCACTTCCATCGGCGACAATGCGTTCTATAAATGCACGAGTCTGACCAGCATAATCATCCCGGACAGCGTCACCTGCATCAGCGACTACATGTTCTATCAGTGCACGGGTCTGACCGGTATGACCATCCCGGGCAGCGTCACCTCCATCGGCGACTATGCGTTCTCCGGCTGCACGGGCCTGACGGTTGTGACCATTCCGGACAGCGTCACCACTATCGGCAAGTATGCGTTCTATAAATGCACGGGACTGACCAGCGTAACCATCCCGGACAGCGTCACCACCATCGGCAACTATGCGTTCCAAAGCTGTACGGGCCTGACCGGTGTAACCATTGGCGGCGGCGTCACCACCATTGGCGACTATGCGTTCAATAAATGCACGGGCCTGACCAGCGTGACCATTCCAGACAGCGTCACCACCATCGGCATCGATGCGTTCGCGTATTGCTCGGGCCTGACCAGCATGATCATTCCGGACAGTGTCACCACCATCGGCAACTATGCCTTCGAGTACTGCTCGAACCTGACCGGCGTGACCATTGGCAGCGGCGTCACCACCATCGGCAACTATGCCTTCGCGTACTGCACGAGCCTGACCAATGTGACCATCCCGGGCAGCGTCACTTCCATCGGTACCTATGCGTTCTATAACTGCACAGGCCTGACCGGGGTGACCATTGGCAGCGGCATCACTTCCATCAGCAGCTATGCGTTTGCTTACTGCGAGAGCCTGACCGATGTGACCATCCCGGGCAGCGTCACCTCCATCGGTACTTATGCGTTCCGATATTGCACAAGCCTGACCAACGTAACCATTGGCAGCGGGGTCACGTCCATCGGCAGCAGTGCGTTCGCGAACTGCTCAGAACTGGCCACCGTTCACTATGTCGGCGCCGCGGCAGACTGGGAGGAAATCAGCATTGACAGCGGCAACACCTATCTGAACAACGCCGAGATCCACTACCTCACGAACGGAAACACAGAGACCACCGGGGCCACCTGCACTTCGAACGGCACCATAACTTATACCTGCCCTGTGTGCAGCGCGGTAATTACCATTGAGGTCATCCCCGCCACCGGCCACACCACTGAGATTCAGAACGCTGTGGACGCCACCTG
>MSHE01000006.1:24130-26745 GCA_001941025.1 Lachnospiraceae bacterium Zagget3 | reverse complement strand
TCTGCGGTGAGACCGTGACCGCCGGTGAGGTTATCCCCGCCACCGGTCATAGCTGGAACGAGGGCGAGGTCACCACGGAAGCCACCTGCACTGAACCCGGCGTCATGACCTACACCTGCACCGTCTGCGGCGACACTAGGACCGAAGAAATTTCCGCCACGGGCCACACCGAAAGTGAAGCCGTTGTAGAGAACGAGGTTGCAGTTACCCACACCGAAGATGGTTCCTATGACCTTGTGGTGTACTGCACCGTCTGCGGCGAGGAACTGAGCCGCGAGACAATCACCGTCACCGCTGACGGCCACAGCGAAAGCGAAACCGTCACAGAGAACGAGGTTGCAGCCACCTGCACCGAAGACGGCTCTTATGACCTTGTGGTGTACTGCTCCGTCTGCGGCGAGGAACTGAGCCGTACAACGGTCACTGTCTCCGCCACAGGCCACACCACCGAGATTCAGAACGCTGTGGACGCCACCTGCACGGAGGACGGCTACACCGGCGATGAGGTTTGCATCGTCTGCGGCGAGACCGTGACCGCCGGTGAGGTTATCCCCGCCACCGGCCACCACTATGTGAACGGCGTCTGCACCGTCTGCGGCGCGGAGCAGCCGGGCGCGGGCGAACACACCCACTCTTACACCGCCGAAGTGACCGTTGCCGCCACCTGCACCACAGATGGGGTCATGACCTACACCTGTGAATGCGGCGACAGCTACACTGAGGTCATCCCCGCCACCGGCCACCACTATGTGAACGGCGTTTGCACCGTCTGCGGCGTGGAGGAACCGGTTGAACACACCCACTCTTACACCGCTGAAGTGACCGTTGCCGCCACTTGCACCACAGATGGGGTCATGACCTACACCTGTGAATGCGGCGACAGCTATACTGAGGTCATCCCCGCCACCGGCCACCATTATGTGAACGGCGTTTGCACCGTCTGCGGCGTGGAGGAACCGGTTGAACACACCCACTCTTACACCGCCGAAGTGACCGTTGCCGCCACCTGCACGGAGGACGGCCTCATGACCTACACCTGCGCGTGCGGCGACAGCTACACCGAGGTCATCCCCGCCACCGGCCACCACTATGTGAACGGCGTCTGCACCGTCTGCGGCGCAGAGGAACCGGGCGAAGGCGAACACATCCATTCTTACACCGCCGAAGTGACCGTTGCCGCCACCTGCACGGAGGACGGCCTCATGACCTACACCTGTGAATGCGGCGACAGCTACACCGAGGTCATCCCCGCCACCGGACACCACTATGCGAACGGCGTTTGCACCGTCTGCGGCGTGGAGGAACCGGTTGAACACACCCACTCTTACACCGCCGAAGTGACCGTTGCCGCCACCTGCACGGAGGACGGCCTCATGACCTACACCTGCGCGTGCGGCGACAGCTACACCGAGGTCATCCCCGCCACCGGCCACCACTATGTGAACGGCGTCTGCACCGTCTGCGGCGCAGAGGAGCCGGGCGCGGGCGGCTCCGGTTGGAGCGGATGGGGTGGCTCTGGCGCACTGTCCACCCTCTTGACCAACATGATGAATCGCCTCTTCACGAGGCTGGCCAACCTGTTTACAAAGTTTTGGTAAATAGCGCCATGACCTGACGCGGCCCCCGAAAGCAATCTGCTTTCGGGGGCCTGCTCTTTTTGCTTCAAATAAATCAGAAACGGGACTTGCGGGGCGCGGCGGACAACCTGGCGGACCGATCGAAACTCTGACGCATAAATATTTCTTCCTATGTGGCGGCGCAGGTTCCTGCATCCCCGTCAATCAGCACCAGGGACAGATCGTTCACGTTGGTGCCGGTGGGGCCGGTGATGATGAGGTTCTGCACAGCCTGTAACGCATGATAGGCATCATTGTTGTTGAGATACGCTTCAACGTCAATGCCAAGCCGTTCCAGCTCCCCCCAGGTGTCGCCGTCGGCATAGCCTCCGGCGGCGTCTGTGGGGCCGTCGGTGCCGTCGGAGCCGACGCTGAGAATTGCTGCGTTTGGTATCCCCGCCAGCTCCGATGCCGCCGCCAGGGCAAGCTCCTGATTTCTCCCTCCCAGGCCGCTGCCGCGGAGGTGCACCACCGTCTCGCCGCCGGCCAGAAAGGCCAGCTTTTTCCCGTCGGCGGCGTGGCTCCTGGCAATCGCCCCCAGGAAGCGCCCGGCCTCCCTGGCTTCGCAGGCCAGCCGGTCGGTCAGCAGAATCGGCTCGTACCCCAGGGCGGCGCAGCCGGACATGGCCGCCCCGCACAGCTGCCGGACGCTGCCGATGATATGGGCTTCGGCGTTGGGCAGGGCCTTGGGCAGCTCGGTGCGCAGGAGAGGCCTTTCTTCCGCTGTCAGGGGCAGCCGGTATTTTTTCGCGATGGCAATCGCCTGCTGGGCGGTGCTGGCGTCCGGAACCGTAGGCCCGCCGGCGATCATGTCCAATGGGTCCCACAGAATATCGGAGAGCACCACGGTATAGACCCGTGCCGGGGCGCACCAGGCGGCGAACTGACCGCCCTTCACCATGGAAAGCCGCTTGCGGATGGTATTGATCTCCGTGATGTCCGCGCCGGAGGCCAGCAGCAGCTTGGTGAGCTGCTCCATCCGTTCCGGGGCGATGCGGG
>MSHE01000006.1:14485-23990 GCA_001941025.1 Lachnospiraceae bacterium Zagget3 | reverse complement strand
CAGCACGATGCCGGCCTCCGGCCGGATGCCGGGCAGCTCCAGGGCGGCCCTGGCCATCTGCCAGGCCGCCTTGCCCACAGCGAAGAGGTACAGCCGCCCTGCCGGGGCAAAGCCCCCCAGGGCGGATTTCACCGCCGCATCCGGTTTGACGGCGTCAATGGCGGCGCGGGCAATGGATTCCGCGTCCGAACGAAGCGTTTGATTCATAAGCGTTCCTCACACTTTCTGGTGCTGTTTCCGATAGTCTGTGGGGGTGGCCCCTGTGGCGTCCCGGAAGGATTTTGAAAAATAGCTGCGATTTCCGAAGCCCAGCGCATCGGAGATTTCCTCAATACTTTTGTCCGTATAGATCAGCCAGTACTGGGCCCGTTCCAGGCGAATCTGGCGGATGTAATCCACGATGGACATCCCCATCTCCTGGCGGAACCGTCTGGACAGATAGGTCTGGGTATACCCCGCCTTCTGGGCCAGCAGCTCCAGCGTCAGCTTTTCCTCCGGGTGGTTGGAGATGTACTCGCAGACCAGCCGGATGCGGGCGGAGCAGGTCGCCAGCTGCTGGGCCCGGTGCACACGTTGGGCGTAATCCTCCAGCATCTGATTGGCGATAATGGCCATCTCTCCCTGGGTCTCACTGGCGTTCAGCTTCTCCCGGTACTCCGTACACAGGGAAAAGGCGGATTTCTGGGGCATACCGCCGTCCACCGCCGCCCGGGACACCAGCGTCAGGAGCAAATGCTCCATTTGACGGAAATCCTCTATCGTTTCCTGGGGCATGCCCTTGGGGGTGTGGGCGTTGGCCCGCGCAATGGTGTCCATCACGGACAGGTCACCCTTGCGGATCTTCTCCAGAATTTCCTGCTCAAACTCCCAGTTCCCCGTCTGCTTGTCGAAGGGGTCCACCGACAGGTGAACCCGGGGCTGCCTGGTGGGAGACTGGCTGATATAGCCGCCCACATCCTTTGAGGTGATTTTCTCCCCCGTCAGGCAGTAGTGGAGCATCTGCGCCCAGGAAACGGCCACGGCAGGGGCGACGCCGGGAAGCTCCCCGATCCAGGCGCGGACCGCGGTGCGGTCTGCCTCGGCCAAGGACGGGTCCTGCAGGATTTTGGCGTGATTTTTGCTCTCGTTGACCACGGAGAAGAAGGGGCCCACCGCATGAATGGCGCACAGCGTGTCGCCTGCGCCCTGAAAGGCAATGACCCAGTTCAGCAGCGGCTGGATGGTCAGGATAAGAGGCTTGCCGCCCTTTTCCCAGTGCCTGGTGATGACATTCCCACGGCCGTTCCCGGTGAGCAGGTGCAGGAAGGCGTCAGGGGCCGGGCAGTCGCCCTCCAGAACCCGTAGGTCCGGGTCAATGACCCAGTGCCAGACAGGGCAGCAGCTGCCCGCCAGCGTCCGGAATGCGTTTAAATCAGCGGAATCGTACATATCCTGCCCCTCCTGTCGGCTTTTTCTTTATGATGATAGTATAATCTATTTTCCTGCCGATGTAAACGGCATTTTCCCGGCTAACTGTTGTGTAGCCGGGAAAATGGTCAGTTTACTTCTTACGGGCCTTTCTGGCGGCCTTTTTTGCGGCTTTTTTCGCTCGCTTATCGAGGACCTTCTGGTTTTCGGTGTCGAAGTCCTTACCGCGTTTGGCGCAGTATTCCTTCAATTCCCGAATCCGGTTCTCCTCCGCCTCGGCCTTCTGTGCCTCCTTTTCCCTCCGCTCAAGCTCCTGGGCGGGGATGTACTCGATGCCCTGTGCCTCACACTCTGCACGTTTCCGCTCCTGCAGCGCGTCGTGGACCGTCGGCATATGGGCCTCGATGTCGTTGAAGAAGGCGAACAGGACGAAGAACAGCAGGCCCATCAGCACAAAGGCGCCCTGATAGGAGAAGTTGATCCAGGTGGTGGCCGCCGCTGTCTGGTCGGCATACAGCGCAATGCCGTCGGCGTCCGTGCCGATCTGAACCGGCGTTGTATACCCGGCAATCATCAGGCCCAGGTTGAACAGGCCCTGGCCGATGCCGTTGGAGAAGCTGTGGACGAAGCCCACCAGCGCGGCGGTGATGCCCTCGGCCCGGATGCCCTGGCTGTACTCCACATGGTCGATGGAGTCGCCGATGAAGGTGTTCATGCTGTACATGAAGAACATGGTGCCAATGCCGCTGATGGCGGTCCCGCCGTACACGGCGGCGGTGTTGCCTGCCATCATAAAGGCGACACCGGAGCCTATCATACTCATCACGCCGCCGATAATCATGGTGACACGGCGGCCCAGCTTGCGAATCATGGGGACCACCACGAAGAGCGCCGGCCCCATAGGTGCCATGGCGATCATGGTGAACCTGGCCTGAATGGTGGCATAGGTGCCGTAGGAGTTGCCCTGCACCACCCAGCCGGAATAATAGACCTGGGAAACGCTCTTCAGCGCGTTTAGCACCTGGTAGGCCAGAATCATGATCACCAGCATAATCCAGTACTTGTCTTTCAGGCAGGCTTTCAGCTGGGTCAGAAAGCTGGCTTCCTCTACCTTCTTGACCTCTGCGCTGCCCTGGAACTGATTGCGGCGCTCCTCTGTGACCCGCTCGCGGGTGTAGAAGTATTGCAGGAAGGTCAGCGGGACGGCAATGCAGCAGATGATGGCCATGGTCAGCAGATAGCCCTGCTGATTTTCGCCGCCCACCAGGCCGCAAACTCCGGTGAGGATCAGGGGGAAGGTGATGGAGATGATGCCGGTGCCCATGTTTTTGGTGATCTGACCGGCCATGGAGTTGGTGGAGCGCTGTTTGACGTTTCTGGTGGAAAGGGAAGCGCTCATCTCATAGGCCATGTACCACATGGTGTAGCCCACGGAGTAGAACAGGTTGTAGGAAATCACAATCCACACCGCCTGGGCCACCACGCTCTGCACCGGAATCCAGAACATCAGGAGGATGCTGACCACAACGATGGGCAGGCTCAGGATGAACCAGGGACGGAGCTTGCCCTGGCGGCAGGTGGTCATATCCAGCAGCTTTGCCATCAGCAGGTTTGTGACCGCGTCGATGAGCTTGCTCAGGATGGGGAACCAGACCATGAAGAGGGCAATCCAGGCCCCCCGGCTGACGGTAAAGCCCAGCACGTCGGTCAGGTACTGGTTAAAATAGCTGTTGACGATGGATTGCAGCAGCATGACGCCGAAGGGGCCTGCCACATAGCCCAGCCACAGCTCCCGCTTCGTCACGTTGGCGGAAGTGGATTTGGAATCCCAGAATTTTCCGTTCAGGAAATTGCTGAGAAGCCCTTTCTTTTGCAGTGTTTTGTCTTCCATGATGCCCTCCTTTTTTCTTCGGTTATGTTACGGGTGGGTTACTGTTCCCGCCCGATTTTGAGGTCGGCCAGGGATTCATAGTACTGCGCCATGGCGCTGTGGTCCTTTTGCCCGCCCTGGTGGTGATGCATCCACTGCAAAACCTCCTGCACCTGTGCTGTCATGGGCACCGGCGCGCCGACGCTGTGGGCGCAGTCCAGGGCGTTATTCAGGTCCTTGATGTGTAGGTCAATTTTGAAGCCGGGCTGGTCATTGCCGGCAATCATCATGGGCGCTTTGGCCTCCATGACGGTGGAGCCGGCCAGCCCGCCCCGGATGGCCTGGAACACCAGCGCCGGGTCCACACCGGCCTTCTGGGCCAGGGTCAGCGCTTCGGCCAGGGCCTCGATGTTGCAGGCCACGATGATTTGGTTTGCCAGCTTTGTGGTGTTGCCTGCCCCCACCTCACCGCAGCGGACCGCGGAGGAGCCCATGGTCAGCAGCAGCTCCTTGCAGGCGTCAAAGACCTCCTGTTTGCCGCCCACCATGAAGCTCAGCGTGCCGTCGATGGCCTTGGGTTCCCCGCCGGAGACGGGGGCGTCCAGCATCTCGACCCCCTTTTTCGCCAGAGCGGCGGCAATCTCCTTGCTGGCCACGGGGTTGATGGAGCTCATGTCGATGAAGATTTGGCCTTCGTGCATATACTGTGCGACGCCGTTCTCGCCCAGCATGACCTCCTTTACCTGGGGGGAGTTGGGCAGCATGGTCAGCACCACGTCGCAGCCCTCGCCGATTTCCTGATAAGTGCCCGCCTTTGCGCCGCAGGCCGCCAGCTCCTCCACAGGGGCCCTGCTGCGGTTGCACACCGTCAGGTCATAGCCCGCCTTCAGGATGTTTTTCGCCATGGGCTTGCCCATAATGCCCAGGCCGATGAGTCCGATTTTCATTTTGCTACCTCCAGTTTTATGATTTCATATTCCTCCAGCCGGTCCAGCACAAGGGCTGTGCCCTCCCCGGCAGGTTCTATGGTTACTTTTCCGCCGTGATAAGCCTCCGCGCCGGAGAATTGCCCCGGAAGGACGAAGCGCAGCTCTGTCATGGGAACCGGCGGGAAATAGCTGTTGGCAAAGCAGCCGGAGCCGTTCACCAGCTGCAAAATCCGGCTTTCTCCCTGTTTTTTCCAGGTGACCTCCACCGTGGGGTGCAGGTTGGGGGCGAGGCTGGCCTGAGCGCAGAGGCTGTGCATCACGTCCAGCATTACGTTCAGGGTGTTCTGATAGCCCTCCTGGCAGTAGAAGGTGCCCGCCATCCAGGGCAGATACACCGCTTTGCCCTTTCCGTAGGGGTGAATGACCACGCCGGGGTCGTCGGAAAGCTCGGTATAGTAGCACCGCTCCGGCGGCCCGAAGGGATGCTCCGGAATCATGGGCAGCAGCGTTTCCGCCCCATCCTCATACTCCGCCAGGAGGTAGTCCGGCCCGAAGGCAATCTGCGGCGCGGACTGGCAGGCGGGGAACCGACCGTCCCCGGCGGCGTAAAAGACGGCGGAGGCGTGGTCATGCTGCTTTTCCTTCACGTTCTTCATGCCAATGCAGCATAGCGCCTGCCCCGCGCGGGGCTGATAGGTCTGGGTGTACAGGCCGGTCTCTCCGGTGGCCACCAGAGTGCCGCCGTCCTGCACAAACCCGTCCAGCATGGCCGCCTGGCTGTCCCCCAGCATTTTTGCGTCCGGGAGCACCACAACCGCCTTTTCCGCCAGCAGCGCCGGGGTAAGCTCCGAGAGCTTCACCTCATCGAAGGGAATGTGCTCGGCGGTCAGCGCCCGAATCCATCCGTTCACCTCCGGGTCACTCCTTGCCAGAAGGCCCTTGTGAACCACCAGCACTTTGGCGGCGGAGGACAGGTTCCGGTACAACCCCTCATGCTCCGCATGGAATCGGAACGCCGGCTTGCTTGCCTCCAGGCAGGAGCGGTCGGAATGGTTGCCCAAGGTGCCCATGATGTACAGACTTGTGGAACCAGCGTTGGCCAGGTTCTGCCACTGGCGCAGCGACATCTGGGCGGGGCTGACGGAGGTTTCCCGGTAGCGGAAGCCCAGGAAGTCCACGCTGGCGTTGTCCGCCGGGCGGCTGTGGCCGCTGCCTACCGTCAGGCGGCAGTTGGAGCTGGCGGAGAGCTGCCACTGGGGCACGCCGATTTCCGTACCGGACTCCGTGCGGATGTAATCCACCCCGTTGACGGCGATTTCCGGGCTGATGGCCCGCACCGTCTCCAAAAGGCGTTTCTTCTGCTCCCGCAGCACCATCCCCTTGAAGGCGGAGTATTTGAGGTAGTCCGGATTGCGGGGGTCGTCCTTCTCCGGAATGTCCAGGCCGAACTTTTCTTTAAATTTGCGCTTGCAGTTCTCGCAGTGACAGGGGCCGTGATAGACGCCGCTGTAATCTACCACCAAAAAGCCGGACATATTGCAGAACACGCCGTCGAAGGGGAACCGCGTCAGCACCTCTTTCAGGATTTCCAGCATTTTCTCCTGCTGATAGGCTCCGTTGGGGCAGCACTGGACGTCGCCGTTGTAATTCAGGATATTTCCGTTTTTGTCCCGATAGGCCCAGTCCGGGTGCTGCGCATAAATCGGATAGCGGACTTTAGAGAAGTCCGTCCGGGCAATGACCCGGATGCCGTTTCTGTGGCACGCATCGATCATCTCCCCGATGCCGTCGCCGGAGAGGTAATCGCTTTTCGTCTGGTACGCCAGGTCTGTGTCATAGCTGGCGATAATACCCGCCGCGTTCAGCGTGACCACGGTGGCCCCGAACTCCTTCAGCTCCCGTGCGTAGGCTGCGGCGTCCATATCCGCCATGTCGATTTCCCGAAGGTTGGTCTGCACCATCCTCCAGGGGTAATCGTTCCACCAATGTGCCATAATAGTCCTCCTTCAGGAAGGCGTGAGCTATCCCATACCTTCTCAGTATTTGTCCGGGCTGCGCTGGCCGGAATAGATGCTCTTTTCCGTCACCCGGTTCACCATGACGCCCCCCTCGCGGTAGGCTTTGATATTTTGAATGGCGTATCCGATGCTTCTGGCCTCCCGGTCGGTCAGGGCAGGCGTGACATGAGGGGTAATGATGACGTTGGGCAGATCCCACAGCTCACTGTCGGCGGGAAGCGGCTCCGTCTCGAAGGTGTCCAGCCCCGCGCCGGCAATGACGCCGTCCCGCAGCGCCTGAATCAGCGCCGGTTCATTCACCAGCTTGCCCCGTCCGACGTTGATGAGGAATGCCGTCGGCTTCATGGCCGCCAGCTGCCGGGTATCCATCATGTGGAAGGTGGCGTCGTTCAGCTCGGCGCACAGCACCACATAGTCGCACTGGGCGAGAAAAGCCTTGAAGTCGTCCCCCTCCTCGCTGGCATACACCCTGTCCACGTTTTCCGCAGGCTTCCGGCTCCGCCGCCAGCCCAGGACCTTCATGCGGAAAGCTTTGGCAAGTCTGGCCAGCTCCGTACCGGTGTTGCCCAGGCCGATGATGCCCAGGGTCTTGCCGAAAATGTTGGTTTTCCGCAGATAGTCCTGGCTGACCGCCCAGCGATGCCCCCCCTGGGCGCGAAACAGCATGGGCATATCATAGGTCAGCATCTGCATGAAGAGCAGGGCGTGCTCCGCCAGCGCCGGTGCGCTCCGCCCGGCGGAGCTGGTGAGGATAATGCCCCGTTCAAACACCTCCGGCCTTGCGCTGCGGTCCACCCCCGCATGGCAGCAATGCACCCATTTCAGGTTTGGGTTGCCCAACATGAAGTCATAGAGGTCGCCGTTCAGAATGGCCACATCACAGGTTTTGGCATATTCCGCGATTTTCGCCTTTGCACCCGGCAGGTAGGGCATCACATAGTTGACCTTTGCGGGGCACAGGGCCTCAAACAGCATGTTCAGCTCCTCCTCCGGCGCGTAGACGGTGACCAGCGCTTCCCTGATTTCCGGCATTTTCCATTCCTCCTTGTATCGTTTCCTGAGATGATTTCTGACAGATTGTCCAGTTCAAATCGACATCCAAAGAATGTTTTGTTGATTAAGAACAATATAACAGATAGCCCTCCAAAAAAAGAACAAAATCTTGCACTTTGGTTTTTCTTTTTGCGGTTATATTAAAGTTGTTTGTTTTTAAGGGCACAACGAAAAATTCCCGTCCATTCGGGAAAGCACCGAACGAACGGGATGGGAAGAAAATTTTATGCGCTGTCACAAGACCGGGGAGTGTGCCGCATACAAGGCATATCCGGCGGAGCGGAAAGCGGCGAAGGCAGGACGCCGATTGCCCGGGGAATCCTCCGCGCTGCGCGCCGCCCCGGGGAGGCAGTCAGCCCTGTCCGGCAGGATGAATTGCCGCCTTACGCGATGGACCAACCTGTTTACAAAATTTTGGTAAATGGAACCATGAATCGACACAGGCCCCCGAAAGCAGATCACTTTCGGGGCCTGTTCCTTCTGGTGCGGAAGCTGACGGGCGCCTCTGTCACCGGATTGGACGGTCTTTTGCGCATCAGGGTTCCTGCTGTGCTTGTACCGCAAAGTCAATCGCATCGATAAGCGTATCACGCAGGTTGCAATCCAATCGATCGATCACTCTCCCACGCACGCCTTCGGGAATGGGATAAATCACCTCGGCAAAGCTCGCGGCGATAGCCGCAATCGTATCACTGTCTCCGCCAATGGAAATTGCTTTCGAGATCACATCCGAAAAACTTTCCCCTTCAAGGAAAGCCTCGATCGCCTGCGGAACGCTCCCCTGGCACGATACATCGAAGCGATAGTCTTCCCGGATTTCATCCAGTGTAAAATCCAAAGAATAGTAGCGATCCTTTATGTACGCTTCAAACGCTTTCTTATCCCCGTGAACGCGAAGCGTATAAATCCCGCCGGTAACCGCCTTCGCACCCTTGATTCCCTCTGGATGGTTATGGGTAACGGCGGCGGAGATTTCCCCCAGACGTTCCGCCTCCGCAAGGCTTTTCGCAACCCATCCGCCGTAGGAAGCGCGCATGGCTGAACCGTTTCCCCAACTGTTATAAGGCTGAGGATCTGCGTCAGCGAGCCATCGCCGAAAACTGCCGCCGTATCCGGCGTTCGGATATTGTCTGCCGAATAATTGCATGGATGCCCTGACAGCATCAAAAATTTCCTGTTCCATTGCCTCATTCCCCAACCAGGAGGGCGGCAGCTTGGAGAGGGCGATTCTGATGCCGTTTGCCACTGCGATCGTCATGACACTGTCGTCCGTAAAATGTGCGCGGGGCGAAATTAATTTGTCTGTATCAATGCAATATTTTACATTATGCCATTCATAGACCGATCCGGCAACATCGCCGCAAATCGCCCCCAGCATCATGCAGTGAAACCCTTCCGCGTATCGGGACTGGACGCCCGTATCCGAATCCAGAAACCATTTTCCGGTACGGATGTCCCGTATAACGGCCTTGCCGTTCCCAACATCTTCAATTTGAAGCTGGTCCTTGAATTTGTTCTGCCTGTACTGCAAATGCCTGTTTGCGGTCAGCGCACTTAGCCCCGGGGAATAGCTTGAGGGATCCCCCCAAATCGACAGAAAATCATGATACATAAAGAACTCCTTTTGCGTATGAACGGTGTGCCAAACGGAATCGATTCCGATAGAAACATCGGGTTTAAATACATTTGAAAATGATTCAAGCTTATTATAATCTATCCCCCTGTGCCTGTCAACCGGTTCGGTTTCAAAATCGGAACTTTTCTGTTTGGATTCCCTATGCCCGAATCCCACAGAAAAGGGGGGACCCTGTGTCTGTGGGATTCAGCGAAAATCCAACCGCTGTACATCGGACGCGGATGGCGCATACGCAGAAGCGACAAAGGCCCAAAGGATAAGCACGAGCAGTAACGGGCAGTGAGACGTCCTGTACCACAGCAACGCATTGATCGGAAAGTAAATGTTATGGCAAGAGGCACCCTGGCGGAACCGCCGGGGCGCTTTTTGCATTTCGTGCAGAAATGGGGACGCCTACTCTGCACATTATGCCATTTATTACGCACCCCTCTGGCGTTATCATAAATATGTCATAAAACACCAAAAGCGCAGCAAGGGGGGAGATTCCTATGAGCGTAAAGCGCAGAAGCCTGCCGGGCAAAACTGCAAGTTGTTGCGACCTCCAAATACAGGAAGCTATAGAATCTTGCCAGGGCAAAAGCATTTAAAATAA
>MSHE01000006.1:0-14390 GCA_001941025.1 Lachnospiraceae bacterium Zagget3 | reverse complement strand
AAAATTTTAAATGCTGTCGCCCTGAGAATCTTGCACAAGATTGTTGACATTTTTCTAGAATTATAGTATTATAAATGCAAAGTGAGCTGCGTCCAGGGCGCTTCTGCGGTTCGCGCCTTCTGGAGCGCAGGCCAGGGAGGGGAAAGCAGCAGCCTCTTGATTTGTCAATATTGGACAAAAGAACACCCAGAATTATCGTCTGCATTGTTAAAATAGAACATTGCCAGAACAGATTAGACAGGGTAAAACAAGATAGTTGGAATCGCATTATGCGGCAGGCGCTATCCGCCATTTTCTATCTGCCGGGTTAATGATTCAGACTTGAGGGCTTCGATGTGCTTGCGTTCCATCTGCACCGGGGAGGCATCTGCGTCTCATGGCTGCAGGAATTCCGCCATCGCGGCTTTGTGCTGATTCGAAAATCCACATCCATATTGAAGCAGTGCCTGCCATTGATACGCTTGGGTTCTACTGATGTTTCGTGCAGTTATCGTTCCATGTGAGGATAAAGACGCTCAGGATCCCATATGGTTGTCCTGTCGCTTTTCCTATGTGGATCGCGCTGCTCAGTAGATTTCATATAGTTGGAGGAAAAATTGTGTCGAACAAAAGGAAGAACAACCAGGTTGTTGAGATCGATTTGCTGAGACTTGCCCGGGCTTGTTTGAAAAAACTGTGGTTTATCATTACATTTTCGCTGCTGTTCGGTTCCTGCGCCTACCTGGGCACAAAATATTACGTCACCCCCATGTATCAATCCACCGTGAAACTTTATGTGAATAACTCGGATATCAGCGTTGGAAATGTGAGTATTTCCACCAGCGATTTGACGGCATCTGTTCAGTTGGTGGATGTATACGAGGCGATTTTGGACACCAAGGATACGTTGGACGTCGTCATAGAGCAGTCCGGTTTGGATTATACCTATTCGCAGATCTCCTCCATGTTGTCCACGTCCTCGGTGAACGATACGCAGATTTTCCAGGTGACGGTGACAAATGCAGACCCTGTGGAGGCAGAGCTGATTGCTTCCACGATTGGTGAGGTGCTGCCGGATGTGATTGCCGAGATTATTGAGAGCGCAGATGCGCGTATCGTAGAGCATGCAATCGTTCCCTCTGCGCCCGTTTCTCCCAATTATATGAGAAATACCATGATGGGGATGATGCTGGGATTCGTGCTGTCGGTCGGCATCATCGTGCTTTTGGAAATGATGAATACCACGATTCGCGAAGAACAGGATTTTGTGGACATCGTGGAAATTCCAATTTTGGCCTATATACCGGATAGCGGCGCAAAACCCAAAAAGAGTAGTTCTTACGGCTACTATGAGACTGCTTCTGTCGGAGGGAAAACACTTGAGCAAGAAAAAAAAGCAGGCGAACATTGACATCTTTTATGATGACAGTTCCCTCTGCGACAAAATGAGTTTTTCTATGTCGGAGTCCTTTAAGATGCTTCGTACAAAGCTGAGCCTGACGCTGCCGCAGGAAGAAGGACAGAAAAAATGCAACATCATCGGCATCACCAGTGCGATGAAGGGCGAGGGAAAAACACAGACCGCCATCAATCTTGCATATTCCTTTGCGGAAGCGCAAAATAAGACGTTGCTCATTGAGGCTGATATGCGGCTTCCAAATATGCAAAAGCGCCTTGTCCTGAAGCGCCCTGCGGTAGCAACGGGGCGGCAGGATGCCAACCAGGGGCGGTTAGGACTTTCCAATTTGCTGGTTGGACAGGCGTCTGACATCGAAGTGATTCAGAACTATAAATCAGCGCGCGGCATTAGCTTCGATGTCATTGTCGGCGGAGATATTCCGCCCATGCCGTCAGAGCTGCTCGGATCTGAACAGATGAAAGCAGTTCTGCAAAGGCTGTCCAAGGAGTACCAATACATTATCCTGGATCTTCCGCCGGTTTCTATTGTCACCGATGCGATCGCTGTATCGACAGTGGTTGACGGCTATGTCGTCGTCGTTCGGCGCAATGCCTGCGATCAGCGGGCGTTGGAAGACACGATGTATCAGCTGCGTCTGGTGAACGCCAAGCTGTTGGGCTGTGTGTTCAATGGCAGCGATTCCAATGAAAAAGGCGAGTATCGCAGGGGGTCTAAATATTATTACGGATATGGATATGGGTACGAACACAGAGATGCCTCCAAAAAAGGCTGAGATCACGGGGAAGCGGTAGAGATTGCACTCTGTCGCCTTGGATGCCAAGGTGGTGACAATGTTCCCATATGCAGAAAAAAGCGTTGAAAGTTTTGGCCGTGATTTTCCTCCTGCTGGCAGGTGTTTGCGTTGCCCTGGTTGTTCGCAATACATGGCACCAGAGCGAAACCAGCAAGAAGGGACAGGAGGATTTGGCGTCCGGCTCCGATTCATCTGATTCATCTGTTGAGGAGGTGGTTGAGGAGCCCGTTGTGGAAGAGGAATCGTCAGAGGCAGAACCAGAACCAGAACCTTATGTCAGTCCCATTGATTTTGCAGCGCTCCAGGAGGTGAATCCAGATATTTTTGGCTGGCTCGAAATTCCTGGCATGGATCTGAGCGAACCGCTGTTAAATCGTGCAGGAGATAATGCGTACTACCTGACGCGGGATAGCGATGGGGCGAATTCCAATGCCGGTTCCCTTTTCGTTGAAGATTACAACAGTCTGGATTTCAGCGACCCCGTGACAGTGATTTACGGACATAACATGAGGTCAGGCGCCATGTTTGGCTTCCTGCAAGAGCGATTCAGTGACAGCACATTCTTTGAAGCGAATCGCACTTTCACAATTTATTTGCCGGAAGCGGAATATGAGTATACAGTCTTTGCGGCGGTTCCATATAGCGATGAACACCTTCTCTACTATCACGACTTCACGCAGTTCTCCGAATTGGAGTCGTTTATCGAAGATGTATACGCAACACGGAGCCTGATTGCGAACGTAGATACTTCCATTACCATTGAGGAAGGCGACCGTATTGTCATTTTATCGACCTGTCTCGGTGGTGATAATACGCAGCGCTATTTGGTGATGGGTGTCTATAAAAGTTTGGAGACCGAAACCGAAGAAACACAGGCTGAGAACAGCCTAAATTAAGGAGGAATCATCCATGAAGAAAATGAAAAAAGTATTGACCCTGGTGCTTGCCTTCGCCACGGTTCTGTCCCTTGTCGTATCGGCAAGCGCCAGCAACTACATCAGCAGCGTTGTGCAGTACGAGGCTCCCCCCATCTCGAACATTACGATGAAGGATGCCGATGGGAATCCCCTGGATCTCACGTTTGATTATGGCGACATTATCGTCACCCCGGTCAGTGAGTCTCACACGCTGGAAGACATTGATGCAGCTGCCCGTGAGGCGCTGGAAGCCGCCTATAAGGAGATCGAAGAGGCCGAGGATCTGGCGGCGTATTTCGGTCTGCCCGAGCTGACCAACGAGGACGAGTACTATGTTGTCTCCGCCCTGTTTGATATCACTTGCATCCGCACCGCTATCGACGGCGTGGCGAACCTGTTTGCGGCCGGCGGCAGCCTGACGTTTACCTTCGACAGCAAGGTCTACAATGATCCCGACAGGGTTTCCGTCCTGGTTCAGTGCGATGGCATCGGCGGGGACTGGGACAACTGCACGGTTGAGAGCGCTACTGCTTCTTCTGTAACGGCTACCTTTACGCAGTTCTGCCCCGTTGCCATTGTGGAAGTTGCCTCTACTACGGATGATACCGGCACGTCCGGCTCTGGCTCCGACAGCTCTGACGGTTCTGTCACCTCCCCCAAGACCTCTGACGGCGTGCCCGCTTACGCGATTGGCGCTGTGACGTTTGTCGTTCTCGCTGGGGCTTGCTTCGTTGTCAGCAAGAAGCGTGCTTAAACTAAAATTAGGAGACCCTTATGCAGAGTCGCAAAGGACAAAATAAGAAATATGTTGTCATATTAGTTTTGTCTGTATTGTTGATGGCTCTCGTGATGGCAGGCCTCTGGCTCCTTCAACAAGAGGAAGAGCCGGAGGCCTTCTCATCTTCCATTGACGAGACAGATGAAGCAAATTCGGACACCCCTGGCGTCGTTTATTTCGACGGAGAGGCGTACGTCCCGAAGGAGCATATCACGACAACGCTGATTTTGGGCATTGATGAAACCGGGTTGATGGAGAGCAATGGTTCCTATATCAACTCGGCTCAAAGCGATTTTGTGACGTTAATCGTGCTTGACGAGGACTCGGACAGTTATTCGCTGCTCCAGTTGAACCGAGACACCATGTTGGATGTACGGTGTTATGGCCTCGGTGGCGCATATTTGGGCACCGAGGTTATGCAGCTGGCCCTGGCCCATACCTATGGGGATGGGATGGAGGACAGCTGTGAGAACTCGGTAACGGCTGTCAGCAATTTTCTCTATGGCGTTGAAATCGACCATTATATCGCGGTGAATATGACCGGAGTTGAAATCTTGGTCGATGGAATTGGCGGCGTTACAGTCACCATACAGGACGATTTTTCAAGCATTGATCCCTCCCTGGTGGAAGGGGAAACGATGACGCTCACCGGAAGCCAGTGCGTCACCTATATCCGGGCACGAAAAGATGTGGGAGATCAATCCAATCTGGCCCGGATGGAGCGCCAGAAACAGTTTATGCTTGAGGTGATGGAGCAGCTTCAGGTCAAGTGGAGCGAGGACAGCGATTCGATGGCAGGCGTGTTGATAGACATCGCATCCTATATGCTGTCGGATTGCTCCGCCACAAAGCTGTTCAATTTAGTGGAGCAGTTCGCAAATTGCGAGTGTGAAGGAATCATCAGTCCTGACGGAGAAGCGGTAGTGGGCGACGAATATATGGAATTTTATGCCGATGAGGATTCTGTGAAGCAGTGTGTGATCGAGCTCTTCTATCAACTGGCAGAAGATGACGCAGATAATTGAGCCAAATCGCAGCTTTCTGCATTTCTCCTTTAGAACGAACACCGCAGCTATAAATTATGTTCCTGACAGGAATGGCTCCCTCATGATGCACAATCGCTGTGAAAATCAAAATAGAAATGGAGAAATGCCAGGCGGCATCACCAAAAGGGCCTGCTGCCTGGCCGACATACGCAAATGATTGACTTTCATTCACATATTATCCCCTGCGTGGACGACGGCAGCTCCTCCGTAGAGGAAAGCGTGCAAATGCTCCGCCTTTCCTATCAGGATGGGGTCAGAAAAATCGTGGCGACGCCCCATTTCTATGCGCAGGAGGATACACCGGATCGGTTTCTCGCACGGCGAGACGCAGCCTGGGAGCGGTTGGCCCCCAGGCTGTCGGAGGATATGCCGGAGATTTATCTGGGCGCGGAGGTGTATTATTACGACGGGATTTCCAATACCGAATGTCTGTCACAGCTGTGCGTAGGGCAAAGCTCACTTCTGCTGTTGGAAATGCCCTTTCATAAGTGGTCAGAGCGGATGATCGCCGAGGCAATCGACATTGTACGCGGCAGAGGGTTCACGGTTCTGTTGGCCCACGTTGACCGTTATTTTACGTTTCAGGACCCGGATGTCTGGGATTTGCTGAGTGAAAACGGAGTTCTGTTTCAGGTGAATGCCGCCGCGTTTCTGGATGGCTGGCTTTCCCGCCGGAGGGCCTTGCGCCTGCTGCGGGAGGGGAAAATTGCAGCGCTCGGTTCTGACTGCCATAACATGACAAGCCGGAAACCAAACCTGGGCCGCGCTTATGCGGAAATCGAAAAACGGGCCGGTCAGGATATTCTCCGCCAGATAGATGAAAAATCAGGCCGGTTACTCACCGGAATATATAGCACCGCGAATGTCTGACGGTTATCGCCGAGTTCATTTGTCCGGTACCGTCTGAAATCCTTGTTTCGAACTGTAAGGAGCGCCCTGCTTGATCGCCTGACGATTGAACATTATATCGCCATCGTTAAGGAAACAATAAATTTCGAGCGCGCAGGAGACTGTGCGCTCTTTTTTTGCCATAGAATAGCTGTGCCTGAAAAAAATGCCTCCCAAGGGGCGGCTCGAAACGCTGTGCGGGGGCCTGGTGGGAAGGGCGGGGGGCTTTTGCTGAAAATCCTGAAAGGAAAGCGCAAGGGGCTATTGAATTTTCGTACGTTTGCATATTCTGAATGTGGGGAGGTGCCGGAACACGCTTCCTTACATTACTGTCAGAACTGGGGACACACCGGTGACATCCAATTTTGCGAAAGCACGATGCAGATAATTGATTTATAACATTGGAGGACACTGAAAATGATGATAATAGCGGCTGTAGATGACAGAAACGGCATGATGTTCCATCATCGGCGGCAGAGCCAGGACCGCGTGCTGCGGCAGCGGGTTCTTGCGCTGACGGCCGACAGCCGGCTCTGGATGAACCATTACACGAAAAAACAATTCTCAGAATCTGATGCTCCGCAAATAAATGTGGATGAGCGGTTCCTGAGTGAAGCGGCCTCTGGGGAGTACTGTTTCGTGGAAGATGTTGCCGCTGCGCCATATGAGAAATGGGTCGAGAAAATCATTTTGTTCAAATGGAACCGTAAATACCCGGGTGATTTCTATTTCGACATTGATGTGCATGGCAACGGATGGCGTTTGACGTCTACCGAGGAGTTCCGGGGTTCGTCCCACGACAAAATCACAATGGAGGTCTACACCAGATGAAAGAGAGCTTCCGGCAAATTGCTGCGCTTTGCTGCCTCATCGCTGCGCTCCTGGTCGGCTGTGGTGCCAAACCGGCCACCAGCGATTCGCTTGCTGAGGCGTCAACGTCAGTCACTGAGGAACTCATTGACCTGGCTCATCTTCCGGCATACTCAGGCGACCCGTATGTGGAACTCAACGGCAATGTGCCGGGATTCACGGAAGATGACCTGACAACCACATCTTTTGAGCGTTACAGTGAACTGGATGAGCTGGGCAGATGCGGCGCGGCGTTCGCAAACGTTGGCACCGACCTGATGCCCACGGAGGAGCGCGGCGACATCAGTTCTGTCAAACCGACCGGCTGGCATAGCGTCCAGTATGACTTTGTGGACGGGAGCTATCTCTACAACCGCTGCCATCTGATTGGATACCAGCTTACGGCTGAAAATGCCAATGAGCAAAACCTGATCACTGGCACCCGATACATGAATGTGGAGGGTATGCTGCCCTTTGAGAACCTGGTCGCTGACTATGTTCAGGAGACGGAAAACCATGTCCTGTACCGGGTCACGCCGATTTTCGAGGGCGATAACCTCGTCGCCAGCGGGGTGCAGATGGAAGCCATGTCGGTGGAGGACGAAGGGGACGGCATCCTCTTCAATGTGTACTGCTACAACGTGCAGCCGGGTGTCGTGATTGACTACGCCACGGGAGACAGCTGGGAGGATGATTCCGCCGCAGCGGAAGATTCCACCGAAGAAACGACATATATTCTGAACACAAACGGGAAGAAGTTTCATTACCCCACCTGTTCCAGCGTGGACCAGATCAGCGAGGGGAATCGACAGGAGTACACAGGCAGCCGCGATGATTTAATTGCCCAGGGATACGAGCCTTGCAAACGGTGCAATCCGTGACGGAGATGCGATAGTAAGGCGTATGGGGGAGGCTGTCCTTTTTCTGGGAAAAGCGAAAATTCCGCGGGAATATGTCAGAATATTGGAAAGAACTGCAACAAACCCTGAAATTTTATCCCGGAAATGGAGTTGTAGAACTGTAAAACTGAAATGATTCAGAGGTTTCCCCAAGGGAGCCTCTGAATCATTACGATTGCTGTCAAGTGTGATGTTTTTTGATGATTGCCGTCGTTCCGTTCCGGCGGGCCATGCGCCGTGAGGGCGATGCGGGAGTGCGCCGATACGCCCCCCGCTCATTGCACGTCCTGCACATCCTCCGGCTCTTCCGGGTGCAAAATCGCCTGCACCAGCTTTTTTACCTTATCGGAAATCCACAGCACCATTCTGCGGATGCCGTCCACCATAATGTTGGCGGAGAGGGACACCTCGAAGGCCAGCAGCACAAATACCACCAGCACCAGCCAGGCCCCGTGGCTCAGGGCCGCCAGGTCCAGGGAGAAGATGGGCTGGAGGAAGAGGATGCAGAAGGCGAAGGCCACCACACAGGCTGCCATCAGCAGCCTCCGCAGGACATTATAGGGCTTGCAGGTTCGGTGAACCATCAGCAGGCCCACCACCGCCACCACCAGGGTGCAGATGGTGCTCAGTTCGTCGGCGGTCAGTTCAAAGACGATATAAAACAGCACCACGCCGATGCTCAGCACCAAATCGCTGATAGCGGAGGGCAGCGCCCGGTAGATGACGTTTTGCATAAAGTGGCCCTGAATCCGCTTCTTGTTCGGCTCCAGCGCCATGACGAAGGAGGGCAGCCCGATGGTGATGGCGCTGACCAGGCTCATCTGGGAGGCGGAGAAGGGGTAGGTGAAGGTAAAAATCAGCGAGATGGCCGCCAGGCATAGGGAAAAGATGTTTTTGACCAGGTACAGGCTGGCGGAGCGCTCGATGTTGTTGATGACCCGCCGTCCCTCCGCCACCACGGAGGGCATGGCGGAAAAGTCGGAGTCCAGGAGGACGATATGGCTGACCTGGCAGGCCACCTGACTGCCGGAGGCCATGGCCACCGAGCAGTCCGCCTCCTTCAGCGCCAGCACGTCGTTGACGCCGTCCCCCGTCATGGCTACGGTGTGGCCTGCCCGGTGCATGGCACGCACCAGCTGACGCTTTTGCTCCGGCGTCACCCGGCCAAAGACGGTGTAACGCTCCGCCGCCTGGGCCAGTTCCTCATCGGTGCGGAGGGTGCGGGCGTCCACATATTGGTCGGCGTTGGGAATCTCCGCCCGGAGGGCCACCTCCGAGACGGTGACAGGGCTGTCGCCGGAGATCACTTTGACGGACACCCCCTGCTGCCGGAAATAGCGGAAGGTCTCCGGTGCGTTGTCCCGAATCTTGTTGGTCAAAAGCACCAGGGCCAGCGCCTCCACAGGCCCCGGCAGCGCGTCGCCCTCCAGCTTGCCCTCACACCGGGCCATCAGCAGCACCCGGCAGCCCAGACGGGAGTAGTGCTCAATTTCCTCGCTGTACCGCCCGTACTGACTGCCCAGCAGATTTTCCGGCGCCCCCAGAAGATAGGTGCCCTCCCCGACGAAGGTCACGCCGCCATACTTCCGGGCGGAGGTGAAGGGCAGGGCCTGGGTGACCACCCGGCGGGAGTGCTGGCCGTCAAAGTAGCGTTTCAGCGCCGCCATGGTCTCGTTATCGTTCTGCATGGCAAAGACGTAGTCGGCCAGGATGTTCCGCAGCTCGTCCAGGCTGAGCGGAGAGGCGCTCACCGCCACCAGGTCCTCCACCACCATCTTCGGCTCGGTGATGGTGCCGGTCTTGTCCACACAGAGGGTGTCCACTCTGGCCAGGGTCTCGATGCAGCCCATCTCGTGCACCAGGGTATGGCGCTGGGCTAGGCGCAGCACGCCGGCCATCAGAGCCAGGGAGGTCAGCAGATACAGCCCCTCCGGAATCATCCCCACCAGGCTTGCCACGGTAGAAACCACGCCGTCCTGCACCGTGTTGCCCAGCACCGCGATCTCCTTATAGGCCATGGCAATGCCCAGGGGAATAATCACGATACCGATGGCCAGCACCAGACGGTTCAGGGCGCGCATCATTTCCGACTGGGGCTGCTGCTGGGTCTGCTTCGCCTGAAGGGTCAGCTTGGACATATAGGAGTCCCTGCCCACGGCGGTCAGCCGTGCGCGGCACTCTCCGGACACCAGATAGGAGCCGGAGAGGAGGTCGTCTCCCGGTTCCTTCCTGATCTCATCCGCCTCACCGGTCAGCAGCGACTCGTTCACCAGACACTGTCCATCCACCACCCTGGCGTCGGCGTAGATTTGGTCGCCTGCGCGGAAAATGGCGATGTCGTCCCGCACCGTGTCATAGGCGGAGACGGTGCGCAGCTCCCCGTCCCGCACCACGTTGGCCTTCGGGTTGGTCAGCAGGCTCAAACTGTCCAGTTTCTTTTTGCTCCGCCACTCCTGCACGATGCCAATGCAGATGTTGGCGATGACCACAATGAGGAAGGTCATCTCGTTCCATGCGCCGACGGCGCACACCGCAATGGCCAGCACGAAGAAAATCAGGTTGAAGTAGGTGCAGACGTTGGAGCGGATGATGTCCCCCAGCGATTTGGAGGTGGAATCCAACTCCACGTTCCGGCAGCCGCCCGCCATCCTCTCCTGCACCTGCCCGGCGGTCAGACCCTGGTCAGGGGCGGCGGAGACCACGGCGATCTTCCGGACGGGGGCTGCCTCCGCCCCTGCGGGCGGCTGTTTTCTGCGTGCAGCCCGTTTTTCCGGATGCGCTTCATTTTCTTTTTTCTCAGACAAACGCTCATCTCCCAGGGTATCGGTTCGACCGCGCCGCACCGCTGTACTGCGGCGGCATGATAACCCATTTTTATCATTTTACCACACGATTCAGACAGAAACAACAAATAAGATTTGAAGAATTTATGAAATGTGTAAACGGTCCAATCATGCGGCCCGTGAAACCCACAGAGATCCAGCCAACCGCTCTTGCGCTGATTGGGCGTTCCACCGGTTTTTCTCCGGCGGGTCTCCGGCTTATCTGTCAGAATACCTAATTTCTACTGAGTTTAAATGCAAAAAAGCGAATAAACCTTGCATTACCGGGAAAGAAGCTGTATAATAAATCAGTCAAAGCGGGGTTCATATCATCGGCTGTCTGCTTTGACCCGGTGGGAACCCCGAACATTCCGCTGCCGCTTTCCGGCCAGCCGTGGGGCGGTCAGTGGAAAAATTTCAATTCAGGAGTGACTAGAATGAAGAAACTGCTTGCCATGCTTCTAGCGCTGTCCATGTGCCTGTCCCTGGTCGCCTGCGGCTCCAGCAGCGCCTCCACAGGTGACGATTCCGCATCAGGATCTGACACCTTTGACCAGGGGGAATCCAGCGCCGCGTCCGAATCCAACGCCGAGGCGGAGGATGATGCCGGGGAGGCGGAGGACGATGAGGCGTCTGCCACCATCACCACCGTCACCGAAGGCGTCCTCACCATGAGCACCAACGCCGCCTTCCCGCCCTATGAGATGACCACCGATGACGGCGGCTTTGAGGGCATCGACGTGGAGATCGCCACCGCCATCGCGGAAAAGCTGGGCCTGGAGCTCCAGATCGACGACATGGACTTTGACTCCGCGCTGCTGGCCGTTCAGCAGGGCAAGAGCGACATCGTCATGGCCGGCGTCTCTGTTACGGATGATCGCCTGCTGGTGATGGACTTCTCCGAATCCTATGCCACCGGTGTGCAGGTGGTCATTGTCCCCGAAGGCTCCGAAGTGACCGTTGACACCCTGGGGGATTACGCCATCGGCACCCAGCGGGCCACCACCGGCAACATCTACTGCACGGATGATTACGGTGAAGATCATGTGGTCGCCTATGACAACGGCGTCACCGCTGTCCAGGCGCTGATGAACGGACAGGTGGACTGCGTCGTCATCGACAGCGCCCCCGCCCAGGAGTTTGTCGCCGCCAATGCCGGTCTGACCATCCTGGACACCGAATATGTTAGTGAGGAGTACGCCATCGGCGTGGCCAAGGGCAACTCTGCCCTCCTTGAGGCAGTCAACGAGGCCCTGGCCGAGCTGACCGAGGACGGAACCATTCAGTCTATTCTGGACAAGTACATCACCGCCGAGTAATACTGCATCTGTCTGACAAAGAGGGCGACCGATCTCGCCCTCTTTGTGCTGTCCATTTGAGAGAAAGGGGCTGTTTTTTTGGATTACTATACCCAGTGGAAGGCGCTGATCTCCAGCGGGGAGGACGTCACGTTCTGGCAGGAGTTCTACGTCAAATTCTATCAGGCCTTTATTGAGGCCGACCGTTGGAAGCAATATCTGGGCGGCGTAGGCACCACCCTGGTGGTGACTGCCATGGCCCTGGTCATCGGCATCATTCTGGGCGTTCTGGTGGCCATGCTCCGCACCGCCCACGACCAGCAGCTGCCCGGCCACCGCAACCCCCTGCTGGGGGTGCTCAACGCCGTCTGCTCCGTTTACACCACGGTCATTCGGGGTACGCCGATGATGGTTCAGCTGCTCATCATGGGCATGGTCATCTTCGCCAGCAGCCGCAACTTCACCGCCGTAGGCGCCCTGACGCTGGGCATCAACTCCGGCGCCTATGTGTCGGAGATCATCCGGGGCGGCCTCATGTCGCTGGACCCAGGTCAGGCGGAGGCAGGCCGCTCTCTGGGCCTGGGGTACCTGGACACCATGCGCTACATCGTCATTCCACAGGCGTTTAAGGCGGTGCTCCCCGCCCTGAGCAATGAATTTATCATCCTGCTGAAGGACACCTCTCTCATCACCTACATCGGCGGCAAGGAGCTGCTCTACGCCGCCCAGGGCATTTACAGCCGCACCTATGAGGCCATGTTCCCGCTGATTGGCACCGCCCTGATTTATCTGGCCATGGTCATGGTGCTCACCTGGCTCCAGGGGAAACTGGAAAGGAGGCTGCGCGAAAGTGATCGTCGTTAAAGATTTGCACAAGCGCTTTGGTGACAACGAGGTGCTGAACGGCATTTCGGAGCATATTCAGGTGGGGGAAAAGGTGGTCATCATCGGCCCCTCCGGCTCCGGAAAATCCACCTTCCTCCGCTGTCTCAATCTGTTGGAGATGCCCACCAGCGGTGAGATCATCTTTGACGGGGTGTCCATGACCGACCCCAAGACCAACATCAATCAGATGCGCCAGAAAATGGGCATGGTGTTTCAGCACTTCAATCTGTTCAACAACCTCACCGTCATGAAGAATATGACGCTGGCCCCGGTGCGGCTCAAACTGATGAATAAGCAGGAGGCGGAGGAAAACGCCATGGTCCTGCTGCGCCGGGTCGGCCTGGCGGACAAGGCAGGGGCCTATCCCTCCCAGCTCTCCGGCGGCCAGAAGCAACGGATTGCCATTGTCCGCGCCCTGGCCATGAAGCCCAAGGTCATGCTCTTTGACGAGCCCACCTCCGCCCTGGACCCGGAGATGGTGGGCGAGGTGCTGGAAGTGATGAAGGAGCTGGCCGATGACGGCATGACCATGGTGGTGGTCACCCATGAGATGGGCTTTGCCCGGGAGGTCGCCACACGGGTCCTCTTCATGGACGGCGGCGGCATCCTGGAACAGGGCACCCCGGAGCAGATTTTCTCCAATCCCCAGGAGGAGCGGACGAAGCTCTTCCTCTCCAAGGTTCTGTAAGCGTTGCTGTATGCAAGGGGCTGTCGCGCCATATCCGTTCGATGGGATATGGCTGTATCGAGCGTTGCGCCGAAGCCCTTTGTTCCCCTGTCTGTCGATTGCTGAGAAGCGGCCTGCGAAGTGTACGCCCCAAAGGGAACGCGAGGCCGTCCGCCCATGGGCAGCGAGAAAATGCTGCGAATGTATCTGCCGCAGTGGCTGGTTCAACCTGTCCGAACCAGCCACTGCCGGAGCAGTCTTGTGTCATGACGGTGTTGTAGAAGGCGGCACCGGTGAAATGCGCAAAGAGGGCGAAAAAACAGGGGACAGTTCCGAGGCTTTGGCTTCTGAGGAGAAGCTTAACAAAGAAATCGCCGGGGCTCATTGCAGTGAAAGTGTGCAGAAGGAAGTTTGTGATATACCTGGCGCCTTGATTGAATAAACAACTTTTGAAGGAGAAAAAGAAGCTGACAGACGCAGGGCGACAGCATTTAAAATTTTGCATAAAATGTTGCTATAACAACAGAAAGGCAGCTCAAAAGTTGCATCAGAAAAATTCATCAGCAATCCGTTGAGAATTGTCAATGCCCTAATTTGACTATACTTGTTATATGTGTACCCCTAAATTATTAAAAAGTTTTGCTTATAGTGGTTTTTACGATTATTTTAAATGCTTTTGCCCTGCTGACAGACGCGATGTGTTCTGCACAATACTTATATAGGGAACCTCTGAAGTTTTCAATTTCCATCGTGCTTTTCAGGGTGCGATAAGCTGTTTCGATTTCCCGGCGGAGATGATTCAGCTGCTGAAAATCGTCAACTGTGATTTTAGGGTCAAGCAGATTTGTAATCAGATGCGCTTCTGTGCCATTGATGTTAAAGTTCAGAAAACGAAACTTGGCCGGCGTCTTTTTCCTGGAAAAGCGTTATCGAACTTTTTAATCATTACAAAGTGATCGACTATATCCATGATGATTATGAAGTTCTGCATACCACAGGGAGGCAGTATATCGTCGCTGGCATAATTGACAGGGGATAGGACAACCGATTATAGTATAACAAACAATGCCGCCCTCCACATGGAAGGGCGGCACCGTGTTTTATAGGGAGAACACAAAAGCAATAGCAGATGGATGTAGTTGGAGGCCC
>MSHE01000005.1:154662-218642 GCA_001941025.1 Lachnospiraceae bacterium Zagget3 | reverse complement strand
GGTTCTTCTTTTCTTCTTTACATTGCCGGGTAAAATCGGGTACAATAAAAGTACGATAAACAGCCGGGCGAGGTGGAACATGAGCAAACCGGTAGTGGCGATCGTCGGTCGCCCGAATGTTGGAAAATCCACGCTTTTTAACGCGTTGGCGGGGCAGCGCATTTCCATTGTGCAGGATGATCCCGGTGTGACGCGGGACCGTATCTACGCGGATGTTGACTGGCTGGACCGTACATTTACGATCATCGATACCGGCGGGATCGAGCCGGAGAGCAAAGACCAGCTGCTGACACAGATGCGGGAGCAGGCGGAGATCGCCGTGGCGACGGCGGATGTCATCCTGTTTTTGGTCGATGTACGCGAGGGCCTGACCGACGCGGACGTCGGCGTGGCGGATCTGCTGCGCCGCTCCGGGAAACCGGTCGTTTTGATCGCGAACAAAGTGGACAGTTTTCAAAAGTTTGAAGCGGATGCCTATGAGTTTTACAACCTTGGCATGGGCGATCCTTCGCTGATCTCGGCGGCATCCCGTCTCGGGATCGGCGACATGCTGGACCGTGTGATCGCTTATTTTCCCGCGAAGGACGAAGGAGAGGAGGACGATGACCGGCCGAAGGTGGCCATCGTCGGGAAACCGAATGTCGGCAAGTCCTCGATCGTCAACCGCCTGGCAGGCGAGGAGCGGGTGATCGTATCGGATATCCCGGGCACGACGCGGGACGCCATCGATACCGGTATCACGTATCAGGGCAGGGAATATATCCTGATCGATACCGCGGGGCTTCGCCGGAAAAGCAAGATCAAAGAAGAGATCGAGCGCTACAGCATCATTCGCGCCGTCACCGCCATTGAGCGGGCCGACGCGGTCATCCTGGTCATCGACGCGACACAGGGCGTGACGGAGCAGGACGCGAAGATCGCGGGGATCGCCCACGAGAGAGGAAAGGGCATCCTGATCGCCGTCAACAAATGGGACGCCGTGGAGAAGGATGACAAGACGATCTACCGGCAGACGGAGAAGATCCGCGAGGTCTTAAGCTTTATGGACTACGCGGAGATCGTGTTTATCTCTGCCGAGACCGGGCAGCGCATCACAAAGCTGTTTGACCTGATCGATCTGGTCATCGCGAACAACTCGATGCGTATTGGCACCGGCGTGTTAAACGAGATCCTGACGGAGGCGTGCGCCATGCACCAGCCTCCTTCGGATAAAGGGCGCCGCTTAAAGATCTATTACGCGACGCAGGCCGGCGTGAAACCGCCGACGTTTGTACTGTTTGTCAATGACAAAAAGCTCATGCACTTTTCGTACCTCCGCTATCTGGAAAACCAGATCCGCGAGACGTTCGGGTTTCGCGGAACGGCGTTGAAATTTATCATTCGAGAGCGAAAGGAGTCCTAGGACCGTGATCTTAAGTCGTGTGATCAGCATCATATTGGGATATGTCTGCGGGCTGTTTCCGACCGGCGCGCTGGTGGGCAGAGCGCACCAGACGGACCTGACGAAAGAGGACAGCGGCAACACCGGCATGACAAACTCTGTCCGGGTGCTGGGCTGGAGGGCAGGCGTTATCGTGGTCATCGGGGATCTCATCAAGACCATCGTCCCGATCATGATCATCTGGGCCATCTATCACAACCGTTATCCCGACTTCTTTTGGGTGCTGATGCTCTATGCGGGGTCCGGTGCGGTCCTCGGGCACGATTTTCCGTTTTACAAGAAGTTTAAGGGCGGGAAAGGCGTGGTCACTTCGTGTGCCGCGTTCGCGTTTTTCGACTGGCGATTGGCACCGATCTGCGCGGCACTGTTTTTTATATTGGAGCTGCCGACCGGGTATGTGTCCCTCGGTTCTCTGGGGATCTATGCCGGAATCTTCGTCCAGGTGATCGTGTTCGGACAGCTGGGCATCCTGCACGGCGGGACACTGTTTCTGGCGGAGACTTATATTGTGACCGCGATCATGACCGGGGTCGGTTTTTTCGTACACCGGGAGAATATCAAACGTCTGATCAACGGGACGGAGCGCAAGTTCCACCCGTTAAAGAGCAGGAAAGAAAAGGAAGCGGCAGCCGCGGAAGAGGTAGGCGCGGCGGCTGCGGACAGCGAGCGACAGGAGGAACCGCATGGCTGAGGATACAGGAGGAACCGCATGGCTGAGAATACAGGAGGAACATCATGGCTGAGATCGGTGTGATCGGCGCGGGAAGTTGGGGAACGGCCCTCGCCAGACTGTTGGCGCAAAACGGACACCAGGTGACCGTGTGGTCCATTCTGGAAGACGAGGTGGAAATGCTTCGCGAAACGAGGGAGCACGCGGACAAACTGCCCGGTGTGATCCTGCCGGACTCCGTTTCCTTTACAACGGATCTGGAGGACGCCGTGCGCGGGAAAGAGATGCTTGTGCTGGCGGTCCCCTCGCCCTTTACGCGGTCCACGGCGCGCAGTATGGCGCCCCATGTCGCGGACGGGCAGCTTATCGTGACGGTCGCGAAGGGCATCGAGGAGGACACTCTGATGATCCAGACGGAGATCGTCGAGCAGGAGATCCCGCAGGCGGAGACGGCAGTCCTGTCGGGACCGAGCCATGCCGAGGAGGTCGGCCAGGGCCTTCCCACCACGGTCGTTGTGGGCGCGCATTCCAGGGAGACTGCCGAACGCGTACAGTCCTATTTCATGAGTGAGGTCTTTCGTGTCTACACGAGCCCGGATATGCTGGGCATCGAACTGGGCGGCTCCTTGAAAAACGTGATCGCGCTGGCCGCCGGCATGGCGGACGGACTCGGCTTCGGGGACAACACGAAAGCGGCGCTCATCACGCGCGGCATCGCGGAGATCTCGCGGCTGGCCATCGCGATGGGCGCGCAGCGGGAGACGCTTACCGGTCTCTCCGGCATGGGTGATCTGATCGTCACCTGCGCCAGCATGCACAGCCGGAACCGGCGGGCCGGGATCCTGATCGGGCAGGGCTATACAATGCAGGAGGCCATGGACGAGGTACAGATGGTCGTGGAGGGGGTCTATTCCGCGAAAGCGGCTATGGCCCTGGCAGAGCAGTACGGCGTGGACATGCCGATCGTGGAGCAGGTAAACCGGGTGCTGTTTGAGGGACAGTCCGCGCGGGACGGCGTGTATGGATTGATGCTGCGGGACAGGAAATCGGAAACGGACGACACGGACTGGTAAAAAAAGGAGGGCGCGATGCCGAACATCCGGATCAAATATTTTTCAGACAACCTTACGCGGTTGGAGTACATCGACGGGAAATCCGATTGGATCGACCTGCGCGCCAGCGAGACGGTCGAGCTCACGGCAGGGGAGTTTTGCCTCATTCCGCTGGGCGTCGCGATGGAACTGCCGCAGGGCTATGAGGCGCATCTGCTTCCACGCAGTTCGACATTTAAGAACTACGGGATCCTGCAGGCGAACAGCTGCGGCATTGTGGACGGTTCCTACTGCGGCGATGAGGATATGTGGCGCATGCCCGTGTACGCGACCCGGGATACGGTGATTCACGAGAATGACCGGATCGCGCAGTTTCGCATTGTGGAAAATCAGCCGCCTGTCACATTTGAGGAGGTGGAATCTCTGGACAACGCCAGCCGCGGCGGCTTCGGAAGCACGGGGCGGCAGTGAGGTTTGTCAGATATACCAAAGTTTTTGCCGGAATTTTGGAATTTCTCCTAAATGACATCGTTCAGATAGTCTGATAGAATACATGCAAGAAAAAACACGTTGCTGGTTTTTACATGTATTTGGGGAGGAAAACACAGAATGGCAGAGCTTTCTTTACAACACATTTGCAAGAAGTATCCCAATGGGTTTGAAGCGGTCGCGGATTTCAATCTCGAGATCGAGGACAAAGAGTTTATCATCTTTGTCGGCCCCTCCGGATGCGGAAAGTCTACCACGCTTCGCATGGTCGCCGGACTGGAGGAGATCACTTCGGGTGACCTTTACATTGACGGCAAGCGCATGAACGATGTGGAACCGAAGGACAGGGATATTGCCATGGTCTTCCAGAGCTATGCGTTGTATCCGCATATGTCGGTCGCCGACAATATGGGGTTTGCGCTGAAGCTGCAGAAGGTCCCGAAGGCGGAGATCAACAAGAAGGTGATGGAAGCGGCGAAGATCCTTGATCTGGACAAGCTGCTTGATCGGAAACCGAAGGCGCTTTCCGGCGGACAGAGACAGCGTGTCGCCATGGGCCGCGCGATCGTGCGTGAGCCGAAGGTCTTTCTCATGGATGAGCCGCTCTCCAATCTCGACGCGAAGCTGAGAGTCCAGATGCGCAGTGAGATTTCTTCTCTGCACCAGAGGCTGGGCGCTACGATCATTTACGTCACCCATGACCAGACGGAGGCCATGACGCTCGGCACCCGGATCGTCGTCCTGAAGGATGGCGATATTATGCAGGTGGACGCGCCGAAGAAATTGTTTGAAGAGCCGGACAACCTGTTCGTGGCAGGATTCATCGGTTCTCCACAGATGAACTTTATGGACGCCGTCGTGCATGTGAGCGGCGATGACGTGGAGCTGCAGATTGAGGATATACATTATAAGATGCCCGGGAACAAGGCAAAAGCCCTGCGCGAGGGCGGGTATGACGGCAAGACTGTTGTGTTCGGCATTCGTCCCGAGGACATGGATGATCTTCCGTCGTTCGTCGATGCGCACAAGGATTATCTGATCCATGCGGAGTGCTCCGGGTACGAACTGCTCGGCGCGGAAGTGCTGCTGTACTATACATTCCAGGGCATGACCTGCACAGCAAAAGTGGACTCTGCCACCCCGTGCCGTTTTGGTGATCCCGTGGATATCGCGTTCGATATCAATAAAGGACATCTCTTCGACAAAGAGACTGAGCTGACAATCAGCCACTGATGGACAAATGTGACAAGATACTGGGTACGGTTTCCCGTACCCAGTTTTTCATGTACTTGCCGGAGGAGAGTATGGAACAGGCAAATACGATCGACAAATTGAATCAGGCGCTGGCGGAGATGGGAGAGATCGCGCATCGCGAACTGCTTCTGTTTTCCGCGGAGGGCGAATGGATCGCGGGCAGGAAACCGGACGAAGACTTCGCGGAGGAGATCAGGCTGTTTGTTGATTCTCCGCAGCAGTCGCAGACCAGAAAGGACTGGGGCTACCTTCGCATTGAATTGGAGGCTGGGACGGAGTATGTCCTGTTATGCAATGTGGGGGAAAACCGGGAGGAGTCTTTTGTGCTCGGCAGTATGGCGCAGTGCGCGATCCGCAATCTCTTCCTTGCCATACAGGAGGGGGAGAGTGTTTCCTCCGTTTTGCGGGAGATCTTAAACGGTGAGATCACCGGGGCCACAGGCACAGAAAAGTGCGCCCGGATCGGATTGAAACCCTGCGAGTCCCTGCTCTATGTGATTCAGTCCGGGGAGGAGAAGGATGAGATTTTTGTAGAGACGCTGCGCAACCTCTTTGCGGACGGGACGTCGGATCATGTGGTCGAGATGGACGCGTTCCGCACGGTTCTCATCAAGGCTGTCGCGGACATGGGCGATACGGATTTCGAAGCCTACGCGCGAATGATCGCGGACAATCTGCAGACGGAGGCAATGGTCAACGTGTGGGTCGGCTATGGGGATCCGGTCGATTCTTTCGAGCAGATGGGCACAGCCTACCGGGACGCGTGCACGGCGCTGAAGATCGGGATGGTCTTTTATGTGGAGGATCAGGTGTTTTACTATCAGAAACTCGGCATCGGCAGACTGATCTACAAACTTCCCGCGGACCTTTGCGAGATGTTTTTATGGGAATTGCTCGGGGAAAACATGGAGCTTGATCTGGACGAGGAGACCATGACGACGATCAAAAAGCTTTTTGAGAACAACTTAAACATCTCCGAAACGGCGCGTCAACTTTATATTCACCGCAACACGCTTGTCTATCGTCTGGAGCGGATCGAAAAAAAACTGGAGCTGGATATCCGCACGTTTGAGGACGCGATGCTGTTTCGCATCGCGCTCTTGGTGCGCGTGCATTTAAACGCGTTAAAAGAGGAAAACACGTTGTAAAATCACGGCGTTCGTGATACAATTTCAGCGATGAAAGTTTTTAAAAACTGCATAGGAGCAGGACACCTTTAGAAGGAGGAGACGATATGGACCTGTTAAGTGGTCTGCAGTCTCTGTTCGGAGGAGATCCGTCCTCTGCGAGACAAAAAGGAGGCGGCACTTCGGACCGGGAGAGCAGGGAACTGCAGAAGAGAAACGGCCGGTTAAAAGAGATGTTGGATGCCGCCAGAGCGCGGATCGCCGACTTGGAGAATCAGATTGCGACGATGCGAGAGGGGAGAGCGAAAGTGGAAGCGAATGACACGACTCAGAGAGAAGAAATAGACCAGTTGAACGCGAAGATCGATGAGCTCAAGACGATGATCGAACAGCTGGAAGCGCAGGAGGAGGCTCTTGCCGAGGCCGAAGAGAAGTCCGAGAGCGAGATCCTGGAGAGGATCCATACGGAAGATGTCGCATGTTACCGCAGCATGAAGAGCCTGGTCACGGAACTGCAGGAGAATGTGAACGAAGTGGAACTCTCCGAGGACAGCCTCACGCAGATCCGGACCTCCTTTAAGGGTATCAAATTCTTCTCGGTCTTCGCGCTGTTAAGTTTTATCTTACTGATCTTCGTATTGCTTATCCAACTGGGAGTGATAGGGGGTTAACTACGTTTTATGCGATGTACCAAAAATAAGTTCCTCCAGCTAATAAGACCGGCCTGTCTGCCGGTCTTTTTTGTGCGATGTCCCGAAAACAGGTTCTTCCAGCTAATAATCGCTTGGAAGAACTGTTTTCCGGGACATCCGCGCTTAGGTTGCGGTGAAATCAGTCTTCGTCGTCTTCTTCCATCATCATGGCCCGTACCTTGAGGGGTAATCCGAATAGAGTAATGAAACCCTCCGCGTCGTGGTGGTCGTAGAGTTCGCCGGTTTCGAAGCTTGCCAGAGATTCACTATACAATGAGTACGGGGATGTCGAGCCGGCCTTGATGATGTTGCCTTTGTAGAGCTTCATTTTTACCGTGCCGGTCACCACCTGCTGCGTGGAGGTGACAAACGCGCGAATCGCGTCGCAAAGCGGCGTGAACCATTTTCCTTCGTATACGAGTTGGGCCATCTTATTGCCCATCTCTTTTTTTACGTTCATCGTATCCCGGTCGAGTACGAGCTCTTCCAGCTGGTCATGGGCCTCGATCAGGATCGTGCCGCCGGGCGTTTCATACACGCCGCGGGATTTCATGCCGACAACGCGGTTTTCTACAATGTCTGCAATGCCGATGCCGTGCTTGCCGCCGAGGCGGTTCAACTCGCGGATTACATCGGCGACTTTCATTTCCTTTCCATTGACGGAGGTCGGAACACCGGCCTCAAATGTGATCGTGACATATTCGCCTTCATCCGGCGCCTTTTCCGGGGAAACGCCCAGAACCAACAGATGATCGTAATCGGGCTCGTTCGCCGGATCTTCCAGTTCCAGACCTTCGTGGCTGATGTGCCACAGGTTGCGGTCACGGCTGTAACTCTGGTCAGACGAAAATGGCAGGTCAATGCCGTGCGCTTTGCAGTAGGCAATCTCGTCTTCGCGGGATTCCATGTCCCATTTGTCGTCGCGCCAGGGAGCGATGATCTTTAAGTCCGGCGCCAACGCCTTGATGCCGAGCTCAAAGCGGATCTGGTCGTTGCCTTTCCCGGTCGCGCCGTGACAGATCGCGGACGCGCCTTCTTTCCGCGCGATCTCCACCAGCTTTTTCGCGATGCAGGGGCGCGCCATGGAGGTGCCGAGCAGATATTTGTGCTCGTAAACTGCGCCCGCCTGCACGCAGGGCATGATATAGTCTTCACAAAATTCATCGACGAGGTCCTCGATGTAGAGCTTGGACGCGCCGCAGTATGCGGCCCGCTCCTCCAGACCTTCCAGTTCCTCTCCCTGTCCGCAGTCTACACAGCAGCAGATAACGTCGCAGTCATAATTTTCCTTCAGCCACGGGATGATCGCAGTTGTATCCAGCCCGCCGGAGTAGGCGAGCACCACTTTTTCTTTCATAATGTTTTAAGCGCAGACGCCCTTGAATTCATTCATGGGAGGAGCGCCCCTCCTTTCGCGTAAGATACGGTTTGTTATTCGCATTGCGGTTTGATTATACTATAATCCACCGACGCGGGCAAGTGAAAAAATATACAGAAAAAACTTATAAAAATACATCAAACAAGAAAGAATGCACAAAATTGGGGGTTTTGTTGAAAAAAGTCTTGATTATTTATACGCTTGTGCTATGATAGTACAAGATTATTTCACGGAGGATTTTTATCATATGGAAAAAATACAGGGAGGCGTAACCGCTGCAAATGGCTTTTTCGCGGCGAGCTGTGCGGCGGAGATCCGGGAGAAGGGCAAACTGGATATGGCGATGCTCTACAGCACGACCCCGTGCGTCGTCGCCGGGACTTTTACGAAAAACGTGGTGAAAGCCGCGCCGGTCCTCTGGGATCAGCGGATCGTTGAGGAAAACGGTTTGGCGCAGATCGTCGTCATCAATTCGGGCATCGCGAATGCCTGCACCGGGGAGGATGGGCAGGCAGCCTGCCGGGATACGGCCGCGGAGGCAGGACTGCTTCTTTTTGTTCCGCTGGATCATGTGCTCCTCGCGTCGACCGGCGTGATCGGGGAGGCGCTGCCGATGGATCGGATCCGGAGCGGCGTCGATGAGATGGCAAAGCGGTTGTGCGAGCCGGATGCGGATAGTGGAAAAACGGCTGTGCCGGGGGCGGACTGCAAGGGGATTGAGGCAGGCACCGCCGCGGCGCGCGCGATCCTGACGACCGACACGCACGAGAAAGAGTGCGCGGTCACGTTCGAGGCAGGCGGGCAAACCGTCACCCTTGGCGGCATGTGCAAAGGATCCGGCATGATCCATCCCAACATGGGCACGATGCTTTCGTTTCTCACGACGGATCTGTCCATTTCCAACGATCTCCTTTTAAAGGCGCTGCGGGAGGATGTGGTCGACACCTACAACATGATCTCAATCGACGGCGACACCTCCACCAACGACACGGTCCTGCTCCTCGCCAATGCGCAGGCGGGGAACGCCTGTATCACGGAAGAGAACGAGGACTACGCGCGGTTTGTGGAGGCGCTGCACTTTGTCAATACCGAACTCGCGAAGCAGATCGCGGGGGACGGCGAAGGCGCGACGGCGCTGCTGGAAGTAAAGGTCGTGCATGCCGCGACGAAGGAGGAGGCGCGCTGCTTAAGCAAATCCGTCGTCTCATCGAACCTGACGAAAGCGATGCTCTTTGGCCATGACGCGAACTTCGGAAGGGTCCTGTGCGCGATGGGATACTCCGGCGCGGACTTTGATCCGGAGCGCGTGGATCTGTTCTTTGAGAGCGCGGCAGGGCGGATCGCGATCTTTTCCGGTGGCAAGGCGCTTGCTTTTTCGGAAGAGGAGGCGACGCGGATCCTCTCGGAGCCAGCCGTCACGATCCTTGCGGACATGCACGAGGGCGAAGCGGAGGCCACGGCCTGGGGCTGTGATCTGACTTACGATTATGTGAAAATTAACGCGGACTACCGTTCTTAAATAATTTTATTAAGGAGATGTGAGACATGGCTGACAAGATGGAAGAACTGAAAGCGAAAGCGGAGGTGCTCATCGAGGCGCTTCCCTACATCCAGCGGTTTAACCGGCGGATCATCGTCGTGAAATACGGCGGGAGCGCTATGCTGGATGAAGAGTTAAAAAAGAGTGTGATCCAGGATGTGACACTCCTTAAACTGGTTGGATTTAAACCGATCCTCGTACACGGAGGCGGCCCGGAGATCAATCGGTGGGCCGAAAAGGCGGGCATCACGCCGGAGTTTGTTAACGGCCTTCGGAAGACGGACGAGGAGACGATGGAGATCGTGGAGATGGTGCTCGGCAAAGTCGGGGAATCCCTTGTCACCCTGGTGGAAAGTCTCGGCGTCCGAGCGGTCAGCATCAGTGGAAAAGACGGAGGTCTGCTGCATGTGGACAGGCGGATCGTCGACGGCGAGGACATCGGCTATGTGGGCGAGATCAAGCAGGTGGATCCGAAGATCCTCTACGATCTGCTGGAGAAGGACTTTCTGCCGATCGTCTGTCCCATCGGCCTGGACGACAACTATCATGCTTACAACGTCAACGCGGACGACGCGGCCTGCGCGATCGCGAGCGCGGTGAAGGCGGAGAAGCTGGCGTTTTTAACGGATATCGAGGGCGTCCGGCGCGATCCGGACGATCCGGATTCACTCATCTCCGAGATGACGGTCTCCGAAGCGGAGGAGCTCCTTGCGAGCGGTTACGTGGCGGGCGGCATGCTTCCGAAACTGGACAACTGCATCCGGGCGGTGCAAAACGGCGTCTCGCGGGTGCATATTCTGGACGGACGGCTGACACATTGTCTTTTGTTGGAGATCTTTACAAACAAGGGGATCGGCACGGCGATCCTTAGCGATACGGAGGATCGGTTCTATCATGAATAAACAGGACTACATGGCGGGGGCCGACGCGGCCCTGCTCCACACCTACAATCGGTTTCCGGTCGTCTTCTCGCGTGGCGAGGGCGTCCGGCTCTACGACACGGACAACAAAGAGTATCTGGACTTCGCCGGCGGGATCGGTGTCTGCGCGCTCGGATACGGCAACAAAGACTTTGGCGATGCCGTAAAGGCGCAGCTGGATCAGCTGATCCACACCTCGAATCTCTTTTACAATGTGCCGGTGATGACCGCGGCCCAAAAGCTGCTCGCCGTATCGGACATGGACCGGGTGTTTTTTACGAACAGCGGGACCGAAGCGATCGAGGGAGCGCTAAAGGCGGCGCGGAAATACGCGTTTCTGCGGGACGGCCATGCGGGAGGAGAGTTCGTCGCCGTGGAGAATTCGTTTCACGGACGGAGCATGGGCGCGCTGTCGGTCACGGGGACGGAGGAGTACCGCGATCCGTTTGAACCGCTGGTTCCGGGCATCCGTTTCGCGACATTCAACGACCTGGAAAGTGTGAAAAACGCGGTCACGGACCAGACGTGCGCGATCATCCTGGAGACCATACAGGGCGAGGGCGGCATCCATCCGGCCGATCCCGACTTTCTGATGGGGGTCCGCGCGCTCTGCGACGAGCGGGACATCCTTTTGATCCTGGATGAGATCCAGTGCGGTGTGGGGCGGACCGGCGCGATGTTCGCCTGGCAGCACTACGGCGTAAAGCCGGATATCCTCACCGCGGCGAAAGCGCTCGGCGGCGGGATACCCGTGGGGGCGTTCCTTATGACGCAGCGCGTGGCTGACCAGTCGCTGATGCCGGGCGACCACGGAACGACATTTGGCGGCAATCCTCTCGCGGGAGCGGCGGTGAGCGCGATCCAGGACATTTTCGAAAAGGAGCAGATCCTGCATCATGTCAATGAAGTCGCTCTGTATCTGGAGCAGCGGCTGGGTGAGTTAAAAGAGAAGTACGGCATCGTGACGGATGTGCGGGGGATGGGACTGATGCAGGGATTGGAACTGGTTCCCGGGGTGTCGGCCTCGGAGGTCGCGGCGCAGGCGCTGGAGGAGGGACTGGTCGTGATCACCGCGGCCGGAAACGTGATCCGGCTGTTGCCGCCGCTTGTGATCGAGCGGGAGCATGTGGACGAGATGGCGGAAAAACTCGGCGCGGTGCTTTCAAAAAAGTAAAATTTTTTCTGGATATGTCACGGAAAGTATGGTACGCTACTTTCAGTGGCATATCTTTTTTTATTCGATTCTGTCATGCATTTCTTTAAAAATCTATGAATACTCTTGTAATATTTTTCAATGATGTTACAATTAAAACAGGACATCGGGACATCCGCAGTTCATCTCGTCCGGTCCGCGGAGGTGCGGTCGGATGAGAAAAGGGATCGTCGGATTGTGCTGTATCTTTTTTTTACTCCTTTGTAGCTGCGGGTCAAAGGCGGATGTGATCCTGCAGAACGAGGAGAGTGAAGCGATTGACGATGAGGCGGGCGAAGCCAGCGCGGACGGGAACGGAAGCAAGGTGAATGCCGAAGGCAGAGAGGGCCCTCTGGGGGACGACGGGGCATCCGAAGAGGACGCGGCGGCCGAGTCCGAAAACGGAGAGCAGGCGTCTGCCGACGCGGACACGGCGAAGGATTCTTTCGGGATCTGCGTCTATATCTGCGGCGCTGTGATGGAGCCCGGCGTATATAAGCTGCCGACAGGCGGCCGGGTCTATCAACTGCTGGAGATGGCCGGGGGCTTTACCCCGGACGCGGACGAGCGAAGCGTCAACCTCGCGCAGGCGCTGGAGGACGGCGCGATGGTCTTTATTCCGACCGAAGAGGAGAGCGCGGCCGGAATCGATGCCTCGGCTTATCCATCCGCGGCTTCCACCGGGAACGCGTCCGGAGGGACCGACGCGGCGGAAGAAAAAGTCAACATCAATACGGCCGACGCGGATACGCTTACATCTTTAAACGGAATCGGCGAGGCGAAAGCGGCAGCGATCGTGGCCTATCGCGAGGAACACGGGAGCTTTCAGAGTCTCGAGGAGATCATGGAAGTCAGCGGGATCGGCGAAGGGACCTACGACAAGATCAAAGACAATATCACGCTCTGAACATGGCAGCGCCCGGCGCTTGTCACATGGCATATACAAGAAAGGAACGCGCGGAAAAGAAATGGCAAACAAAGTACTGGTTGTGGACGATGAAAAGCTGATCGTGAAAGGGCTGCGTTATGGCCTGATGCAGGACGATATGGAAGTCGACTGCGCCTATGACGGGGAAGAAGCGCTGCAAATGGCGCGGGAGAATGAGTACGATATCATTCTGCTTGACATCATGCTTCCCAAATTGGACGGGCTGGAAGTCTGCCAGATGATCCGCGAGTTTTCGGATGTTCCGATCATCATGCTGACTGCCAAGGGGGAGGACATGGACAAGATCCTGGGTCTCGATTACGGGGCGGATGACTATGTCACGAAACCGTTTAATATTCTGGAGGTGAAGGCCCGGATCAAGGCAATCCTCCGCCGGACCAGCCGCACGGAAAAAGAGGAGGAGTCCGGTGTCATCGCCGACGGAGACATCCGCATCGACTGTGACAGCCGCCGCCTGTATATTCAGGGCAAGGAAGTGCGTCTGACCGCCAAGGAGTTTGACTTGATGGAGCTCCTTGTCAAGACACCGAATAAAGTGTACAGCAGGGAACTGCTGCTCAATCTCGTCTGGGGCTACGAGTATCCGGGCGATTTCCGCACGGTGGATGTGCATATCCGCCGCCTCCGCGAGAAAGTGGAACCGAACCCGAGTGAACCGAAGTATATCCACACAAAATGGGGCGTGGGTTATTTCTATTACTCTGATAAACAGAGGTGACGTTTTTGAAAAAGGCAGCCTATTTTTTCAAAAGTCTCAGATTTCGCATTCTTCTCATGATCATCATCATCGGGATCGTTTCCGTCATTGTGCTCCTCAGCGTATCTCTGAACGCGGATAAAACCAGTACCGTTGTCATTGCAGCGGTCGTCTTATTTGCCGCGATCGTCGTGGCGGCGATTCTCGCTTCCTACTACATGACAAAACCATTAAAACGCCTGAGCCGTTCGATCAACGATGTGCAGGACGGGTTCGAGGACGACTTTACGCCGGTCACCAATTACTCGGAGACGGAAAACATTTCGGACGCCTGTGATGCCATGCTGACACGCCTGCAGATCCTCGATCGGACCCAGCAGGAGTTTGTCTCCAATGTTTCCCACGAATTAAAGACACCGCTCACCTCGATGAAAGTGCTTGCGGATTCTCTGGTTGAACAGGAGGATGTCCCGGAGGAATTGTACCGGGAGTTTATGGGAGACATCGGAAAAGAGATCCTGCGCGAAAATGAGATCATTGATGATCTCCTCTCGCTTGTAAAGACCGACAAGACATCCGCGGAGTTAAACATTGCCTCCGTCCGGATGGATGAGATGTTGGAAGAAATCCGAAAGCAGATGGCGCCCATCGCGCAGAGCAGGGGAGTACAGCTGCTTTTAGAGGATCCGGACCCCGTGGAGGCGGAGGTCGATGAGGTAAAGGTGACACTCGCGATCACGAACCTGATCGAAAATGCCGTTAAGTACAATCACGCGGGCGGCTGGGTGCGCGTCACACTGGGCGCGGATCATCAGAACTGCTATATCACTGTGGCGGACAACGGAATCGGGATTCCCGAGGAGGCGCAGGAACAGATCTTTGAACGCTTTTACCGCATGGATAAATCCCGCTCGGACGAGATCGGCGGGACGGGGCTGGGACTTTCCCTCGCGCGCAACACGGTGGTCCTGCACCGCGGATCCATCAAGGTGGAGAGCGAGCCGGAGGTCGGCTCTGCCTTTACGGTGCGGCTGCCGCTGCAGCATACATTGGACTAGCGTTGGCGCGGGGGCTTGCGCTTTGGCACACATCGGACTGGCGGTGGCGCGGCTTGCGCTTCTGCAATCGCAAGGATGACTGCTTGACTGGGAGAAACGAAGAGAGAGTAGTGGAGGTCTTCTCGTGCTTCTGGAACAAAAGCGGCATGTGTGTCTGCTCGCGGCTGCCTGGGTCTTCGGGATCGTATTATATTGCCGGCGGGAGACTATATGGCCGGCGATTCTTATTTTACTCGGCGCGTTTCTGCTGGTTGGGATCGCGGACACCGGTATGCCGGTCAAACGAGGGAACGCAGGCGGATTATGGGTTTGGTTGAGGCATGCGGTTTGTGGCATGCCGGGCAGGCAGAAGGATGCAACCGTCAGGAAACGACGTGAGCGGGCCGTCATGGCTTGTATCATGACTGGGCTGATCCTGACCGCGTTTCTGCTATGTGCCGGACGGGACCGCAGCGACGCGCGCATCCAGGAGATGCTTACGGCGAGTCCGGGCAGGGAACTTACCGGCACCGTCCTTTCCAAAGAATTCAAATCGGAGCGATATGTCTATACGCTTCGTACCCCCTATAACAAGGTAATTGCATATTATGAGACGGATGAGATCTCCATCGGCTCCGAGGTGACGGTGTACGGAAGCTGGAAGGCCTTTTCGCCCGCGACGAATGAGGGGAGCTTTGACTCCGCGGACTATTACCGGGAGCAGAACATCTCGTTTCGGATCTACGCTGACAGGATCGACGTACTGAGAGCGCCGCGCGTGAGTTTCCGCGAGGGGTTGTATCGTCTGCAGCAGCGGATCAGCCGGGTGTTTTCCGATTCGCTGGGCGCGGGCGAGGCTGGCGTGTTGTCCGCGCTGACCGTGGGAAACAAGGGCCTGATGGATCCGGAGGTAAAGGCGATGTATCAGGAGGCGGGGATCTCGCATATCCTCGCGATCTCCGGTCTGCACATCTCCGTTTTGGGGTTTGGCGTCTACCGATTTCTTCGGAGAGTGCGCGTGCCCTGTCACCTCTGTGAGGCACTGGGCTGCGGGATCGTGTTTCTCTTTGTGATCATGAGCGGGGGAAGTGTCTCCTCCATCCGCGCGCTTGTCATGTATCTGTTGCTCATGGGGGCGCACGCGTCGGGGCGCACCTATGATCCCGTCAACGCGCTGGCGCTGGCCGCGCTCGTGCTTCTCGTGCCCAATCCGTTGAATCTCTACCGGAGCGGCTTTCAGTTTTCCTTTCTGGCTATGGCGGCCATCACGCTGTTTCGCGAGATGTCTCGAAGGGCCGCGGAGGCGAGGGAAGAGCGGGAGCAGGCGCAGCGGCGGGAGAGCGGGTCTGCCGACGGAAGCCCGTCTGCCCACCCGGCCGGCGATTATTCGGAGCGATCCGCCCCTGAAGCGACTGCGCGCCGATCCACGGATCCGGCTGGCAATTTTGAGGAACGCCCCGACCCGGGTCCGCTCGCCCGGCTCGTGGAGAATCTCAAGGAGCGGCTTCTCTTCGGCGCGTTTCTGCAGTTGGCGCTCCTGCCGCTCACCGCGTGGTATTACTTTGAGGTGCCGCTCTATTTCACCCTTCTGAATTTGCTCATCCTTCCTCTTTGCAGTGCGCTGCTGGGCTTTGGTCTGGCTGGCGGACTGCTCGGTATCGTTCTCCCGCAGGCGGCCAAGTGGCTGCTTGTCCCCTGCCATGTCATTCTTAAAATCTACGAGGCCGCGATTCATGTGATTGACCACCTGCCGCTCAGCAACTGGATCACGGGGCAGCCGTCCGTGTGGCTGCTGCTGGCATTTTACGCGGCACTTGTGGGAGCGTGCGTTCTGTATATGCGGTGGGCGCGGACTGCGCAGCCCATGCGGTGCGTTGTGTCTGCCCGGTTTCTCCCGCCCCTGCGATTTGTAGTCCTTGGCTATTTGCTTCCGCCCGCGCGGAGCGCTGTGCTCCATTGGCTCCTGCCACTTGCGCTTATGGCTTGCATTCTTTTTGTGCCCGAGCGGCAGGTCTGCCGCATCGACGTCCTTGACGTCGGGCAGGGGGACGGAATCTTTCTGACAGATGGCTCTGGAACGTATGTCATGATCGACGGCGGCAGCAGCAGCGAGAGCAGTGTGGGAGAATATGAGATCGAGCCCTTTTTAAAGGTACACGGCATTCGGAAAGTGGATGCCTGGATTCTGACTCACGGGGACAGTGATCACTACTCCGGCCTGCTGGAGATTCTAGAGGACGGCTATAGCGTGGATTATCTCGTCCTGGCAGCGGCAATGCCGCATGACGATACCTGGGCGAAACTGGTCGAAGCGGCTGATGCGAACGATACGGAGGTCGTGTCTGTCGCGGCGGGGGATGCGATCGCGATTGACGGCGGCACGATGACCTGCCTCTATCCGGCGGCGGAAGATGGCACAAGTGAGGTGGACAGCGCTGCGGCAGGCGGCGTTGCGGGCAGCGAGGCGAACAGCACAGCAGCAGTCACCGCCGCTGCAGGCGGGGAGGACGCCAACGAATTTTCTCAGGTCTGGCGCTTTGAGAAGGACGGCCTGTCTGCACTTTTTACCGGGGACATCAGCGCGGAGCAGGAGCAGCTGTTGCTTAAGCGCGGCATGCTTTCCGATATCACCGTTCTGAAAGTGGCGCATCATGGATCCAAGTACTCGAGCGACGCGGAGTTTCTCGCGGCAGTCTCGCCGGAGTACGCCGTTATCTCCTGCAGCGCGAACAACAACTATGGCCATCCGGCGCCGGAGACGCTGGAGCGTCTCGAGGAGGCCGGATGTGAGATCTACCGTACCCCACAGAGTGGGCAGATCACGTTTTATGAGAAGCGGGGGGTGTGGAAACTATGCACCTATACCGCAGTGAACAATAGAAATTAATAGGATTTTTTACCAACACTTGACACCATATATGATGTCATATAAAATCAGAAAGGAATAGAAGTATGTCACAGATGGACAAGTTAATCGAGCGAATCTGCAGGTTGCCGAATGACATTCGTTTTGACGAAGTACGAAAGGTGCTGGAATATTGTGGGTACATAACTGTTGCACCGAGGGGTGGCGGCAGTCACTATAAATTTGTTAAGAAAGGGAACGAAATCATTGTCATCCCTAATCACGGGATCGTCAAACGTGTGTACCTGGAAAGGGTTAAGGAGATTATTGAGGAGGAAAAAAATGAGAACAGTAGATGAGTATATGGCGCTGCCGTATAAACTGGAAATTATCGAAGATCCTTACGAGGGCGGCTATGTTGCTTCCTTCCCGGATCTGCCGGGGTGTTTGACGTTTGCCGAAACAATGGAGGAATTGATTGTGCTCATTGAGGATGCGAAGCGTACATGGTTTGAAGGAATGCTTGAGATTGGTATGCCGATTAACGAGCCGAAGCGGCTAGATGAATATTCCGGATGTTTCAAACTGCGTATGCCGAAAAGCCTGCACAAGGAATTGGCAGAACGTTCAAAGGAAGAGGGCATAAGCATGAATCAGTATTGTGTTTATCTTCTTTCGCAGAAACTGCTGTAAAGTTTCCGGCTCACAGCACAAACTTTATAAAATTAAAAGTTTATGCTATCATGTGGACAATGAAAACACTCGCGGAAGACTTAAAAACCGGACAATTGAAACACGTCTACCTTCTCTACGGAGAGGAGGACTACCTGCGCCGTCAGTATGCCGGGCGGCTGCGTGACGCGCTCGCGGCCCCGGGGGACGACGTCAACATGACCCGCTTTTCCGGGCGGGACATCGATCCGGGCGAAGTGATCGACCTCGCGGAGACCATGCCGTTTTTCGCAGAGCACCGCGTGATCTTTCTGGATGACACCGGCATGTTTAAAAAAGGCGGCGAGGCGCTGGCCGATTACGTGGAGACGATCCCGGAGACGACGTATCTTATATTTACAGAGACGGAGGTGGACCGGCGAAGCCGCTTGTATAAGCAGGTGAAAAAGGCGGGAAGCACCGTCGAGTTCGCGCGCCAGCCGGAGTCCGTTCTGCTGCAGTGGATCGCGCAGCGCGCAAAGAAGGAAGGAAAACAGATCACCCGGGCGACGGCGGAGCACTTTCTCGCGCGGACCGGAAACGATATGGATCTGATCGACCAGGAACTGGAAAAGCTCTTTTGTTACACGATGGGACGGGAAACGATCGGGGAGGCCGACATTGAGGCGGTCTGCGCGAACCAGACGGCCGACCGGATCTTTGAGATGGTGGACGCGATCGCGGGGAAGCAAAAGGAGCGCGCGCTGTCGCTCTACTATGACCTCCTCCTTTTGAAAGTGGCGCCCATGCGGATCCTCTTCCTTATCACAAGGCAGTTTCGGATCCTTTTGCAACTGAGCGAGATGAAGGAGCGCGGGTATGACCGCAAGGCCATGGCGTCCGGCGTGAAGGTGCCGGAGTTCGCGGTCCGAAAGTACTTGGCACAGGCGGGAAAGTTTTACGACAGCCGGCTTCTCGACGCCGTGCGCGACGGGGTCCAGGCGGAAGAGGATATCAAGACGGGGAGGATGAACGACCGGCTGGCCGTGGAGCTGCTGCTGGTCAAGTATGCATCCTGACACGGCAAATTGCCGCGCGTCCTGCCGCGATTCCGCAGCCAGGCTGCGCTTTCATAACGAATAAAATAAAAGACGACCTGTGAGATCACAGGTCGTTCGTGTTTGCTGCTATAATAAGTTTCCCTTAAGCTATCGTGTTTACCATCTTGGCCAGACGGGACACTTTTCTGGCGGCGTTGTTTTTCTTATACACGCCCTTGGACGTCGCCTTGCCGATCTTGGAAGTCGCCGCCTGCAGCGCTTCTTCGGCCGCTTCCTTGTCGTTTGCCGCGACAGCCGCTTCGACTTTCTTGATGGACGTCTTCACGCCGGAGCGGATCGACTTGTTCCGGTCTTCCCGCTTCTGGGAAACGATCACTCTCTTTTTCGCCGATTTAATGTTGGCCATCCGTACACCTCCTATCTGTTGTGCTCCGAGCGGATACCTCAGGAACTTCGTTCCTTCGGTGTTCGTTGCACTCACATCAGGCTTTTCTCGTAAACACGTCTTTGCCTGCAAGCAGCCACGCCGTGTTTACGGCAAAAGCCTGCGCTCGTCGCTTATGCGTTCACATTCTAATCCGTAACCGCGTAAATGTCAATACTTTACGCGGAAAAATTTCCCCTCAATCCGTCGTTTTTCCGCGGATGTGCTGTTGTAATTTCCCGAAATAATGATATAATTATTCCGTATTGTGATTACTGGAAATCTGCCGCGCATTCGATGCGAGAGGTACATTGTGACAGATCAGGACAAGATCCGGAATTTTTGCATTATCGCGCATATCGATCACGGAAAATCTACGCTGGCGGACCGCATCATCGAGATGACGGGCCTCCTTACCAGCCGGGAGATGCAGGCGCAGGTCCTGGACAACATGGACTTGGAGCGCGAGCGCGGCATTACGATCAAGGCGCAGACCGTTCGCATCATCTATCAGGCGGCTGACGGGGAGGCGTACATCTTCAACCTGATCGACACGCCGGGCCATGTGGATTTTAACTATGAGGTCTCGCGCAGCCTCGCCGCCTGTGAGGGCGCTGTCCTTGTCGTGGACGCGGCGCAGGGCATCGAGGCGCAGACGCTCGCGAATGTCTACCTGGCGCTGGATCACGATCTGGAGATCCTGCCTGTCATCAACAAGATCGACCTGCCGAGCGCGGATCCCGAGCGTGTCGTCGCGGAGATTGAGGATGTGATCGGCATCGAGGCCGAGAGCGCGCCGCGGATTTCGGCAAAGACCGGGGAAAACGTGGACGAGGTGCTCCGTCAGATCGTGGAGAAGATCCCGGCACCGCACGGAGATCCGGACGCCCCGTTCAAAGCTCTCATTTTCGATTCCGTTTATGATGCCTATAAGGGTGTGATCGTGTTTTTCCGCGTCATAGACGGCAGCGTCCGCGTGGGAACGCCGATCCGCATGATGGCGACGGGAGCGGAAGAGGAAGTCGTGGAAGTCGGCTATTTCGGTGCGGGCCAGTTTATTCCCTGTGAGGAACTCGCCGCCGGCATGGTCGGGTATCTCACTGCGAGCATCAAAAACGTAACGGACACCCGTGTCGGCGATACGATCACCAACCGGGATCACCCCTGCGCGCAGGCGCTTCCGGGATACAAGAAAGTCAATCCGATGGTCTATTGCGGCCTCTATCCGGCGGATGGAGCCAAGTATCCGGACCTGCGGGACGCTCTGGACAAGCTGCAGTTAAACGATGCCTCCCTGTTTTTTGAGCCGGAGACTTCGGTGGCGCTGGGGTTCGGATTTCGCTGCGGATTCCTGGGCCTTCTGCACTTGGAAATCATCGAGGAGCGGCTGGAGAGAGAATACGGGCTGGACCTGGTGACCACCGCGCCGAGCGTGGTCTACCGTATTCACAAGACGGACGGCAGTGTCATCGAGCTGACGAATCCGTCGAATTATCCGGACCCGACACTGATCGACTATATGGAAGAGCCGATCGTCAACGCGGAGATTATGGTGACGCGGGAATACATCGGCACGATCATGGATCTGTGCCAGGAGCGCCGCGGCATCTATCAGAGCATGGAATATATGGAGGAGACGCGCGCCCTCCTCAAATACGAGCTGCCCTTAAATGAGATCGTCTACGATTTCTTTGACGCGCTCAAATCGCGTTCCCGGGGTTATGCTTCCCTGGATTATGAACTGGCGGGCTACACGCGTTCCGACCTCGTGAAATTGGATATTTTGATCAACCACGAGGAAGTGGACGCGCTTTCTTTTATCGTTTTTGCGGGGAGTGCCTACGATCGTGGGCGGCGCATGTGTGAGCGCTTAAAGGAGGAGATCCCGCGGCATCTGTTTGAGATTCCGATCCAGGCGGCCGTCGGCGGAAAGATCATCGCCAGAGAGACGATCAAGGCACTTCGGAAAGATGTCCTTGCCAAGTGTTACGGCGGAGACATCACCCGCAAGAAGAAGCTGCTCGAGAAGCAGAAAGAGGGGAAAAAGCGGATGCGCCAGGTCGGAAATGTGGAGATCCCGCAGAAGGCCTTTATGAGCGTGTTAAAACTGGACGACAAATAAAGTGGTTTTATAGATTGGGAGATGTTTATGAAACAAATGGAACTCTATGTACACATCCCGTTTTGCGTGCAGAAATGTCTGTACTGCGACTTCCTGTCCGGGCCTGCGAGTTATGAGGTGAAAAGCCTCTATATGCACCGGCTTTCCGAAGAGATACAGGCGCTCGCGCCGGAATATGACAACTACGAGGTGAGTACGGTCTATATCGGCGGCGGAACGCCGTCGTCCCTCGAAGCAGTAATGATCGAGCGGCTGATGGAAGACCTGTTTCAGTTTTTTCACATTCGCGGGGACGCGGAGATCACGATCGAGTGCAATCCGGGCACCATCTACGGCGGAAACGCGCGCATCATGCGCCGTGCCGGGATCAACCGCATGAGCTTCGGCCTGCAGTCCGTGAAGGACAGCGAACTGAAACTGCTCGGAAGAATCCACACGTTCGAGGATTTTTTAAAGAGTTTTGAGGAGGCGCGGAAAGCCGGATTTTCCAACATCAATATCGACCTTATGTACGCGCTGCCCGGGCAGAGCGTGGAGGACTGGAAAGAGTCGCTCAAAAAGACGGTCATCCTGCGGCCCGAGCACATCTCCGCTTACAGCCTCATGATCGAGAAGGGGACCCCGTTTTATGACCGCTATCACGAGGATGATCTCGTCCGGGAGCAGGGCGGAGACCCTGTACTGCTTCCCTCGGAGGAGGAGGAACGGGAAATGTATCTCGTCGCGCGGGACTATCTGGAGGGACACGGGTATCCCTGCTATGAGATCTCCAATTTCGCGAAACCGGGATACGCGTGCCGCCATAACATCGGCTATTGGATCGGCGAGGAATATCTGGGGCTCGGCCTTGGCGCGTCCTCTCTGATCGGAGATGTTCGTTTCTCGAACACGTCCGACATGCAGGAGTATCTGAAGCAGCCGTTTTCGCGCAAAAACGAAGAACTGCGGGACCGCAAAGGGAAGATCGGAGAGTACATGTTCCTGGGGCTTCGCATGACGGAGGGGATTTCCCGCCAGGATTTTAAAGACCGCTTTGGCACCGAGCCGGAGGCGATCTACGGCAACACATTGTATGACCTGATGCAGGAGGGACTGCTAGAGGCCCTGGAGGGACGGATCTATCTGACCTCGCGCGGCCTGGACGTCAGCAATCAGGTGTTTTCGCGGCTGCTGTTGTAAGCTCGCTTACAGGGGCATGCCCGCGTGTCAGGACGCAACTTGGAAATTGTATTTGGAATTTGGGGGAAAAAAGAATGTTAGCAGCACAAATCGTAGCGGTCGTGATCTTCGTTTTCATGTTCGTCATGATCATAATGGAGAAGATCGAACGACAGTGGATCACCCTGCTGTGCGCACTGGCGGTGATCATTGTCGTGTTCGGGATCCTGATGCACAGCGGGTCCGCTATCTGGGAGACTATCCACCTGGGAGATTTTGCCACATCGGGCTTCTGGTACGGAAGCGCGGAGGAATCCTCGTCCGGGGTCAACTGGGCGACGATCGTGTTTATCGGATGCATGATGATCATGGTGGAGGGGATGGCCAGGGCCGGATTTTTCCGCTGGCTCTGCCTGCTCATGGGAAAGATGGTCCGCTATAAACCAATCCCGCTGCTTCTCGTATTCATGGTCATGTCCGCGGTGTTGTCGATGTTTATCTCCAGCATCACCGTCATCCTGTTCTTGGCCGTTGTGACGATCGAAGTGGGGAAACTGATCAAGTTTAATCCGGTGCCCATGATCATCGCGGAGATCTTCTGCGCCAATATCGGAGGCGCCGCGACGATGTGCGGCGATCCGCCGAACATCATCATCGGGACATCCCTGCACTATACCTTTGTCGATTTCTTTAAGAATACGGGTGTCATCGCCTTTGTCTGTCTGGCGTTCTCGCTCGTCTATTTCTATTTTGTATATCGAAAGAAGCTGACGCAGGATATCCCGGAGAATGTGGATGTCAGTTCCATGCCGGCTCCGGGCTCGGCCATCGTCAACAAAGGCAGTTTCGCGGTCAGCGCGGTCATCTTTGCCGCGGCGATCATTCTGCTGGTCACCCATGGGAGGACGGGGCTTACCGTCGCGCTCATCGGGATCATCATTGCCGTGGCCACCCTGCTGACATCGGGCAAACATATGTGGGAGATCATCAAGAAGATAGACTACAAGACACTGCTATTCTTTGTCGGGCTGTTTATCGTCGTGGGAGGCCTGGAACAGACGCAGATCCTGGAGCTTATCGCGAACTTCATCGCCAGGGTCAGCGGGGGCAACGTGTTTGTCATGGTGGCGATCGTCATCTGGGTGTCCGCGATCGCGAGCGCGTTTGTGGACAACATCCCATTCGCCGCGACCATGCTCCCCGTGATCCAGAGTCTGGCCGCGACCACGGGTGTGCCGTTGACGACGCTCGCCTGGACGCTCGCGCTCGGCACCGATATCGGAGGCAGTGCGACAACGATCGGCGCCTCCGCCAACGTGGTGGGCACCTCGGTTCTGGCGAAGAACGGGAAACCGGTCGGCTGGGGCGAGTTCTGCCGGGCCTCGGTCCCGGCCATGATCATCGTTATCGCGATCTGTATGCTGCTGGTCTTTGTGCGGTATTGTTAGGGTAAGGATGTTTTTCTGGACAGGAAGTGTCGTTTGGTTTTACCGGAAAGGGGAGTAACATGAACAGACAATATATCATCAGCATCAGCAGGGAGTACGGCAGCGGCGGTCATGACATCGGCACGTTTCTTGCCGGGACGCTCGGCATTCCGATGTACGACAAGAGTCTGACCGATGAGATCGCGCAGGAACTGGATATGGATGAGGAGGAACTGGAAAAATATGATGAGCGGGCGAAAAACCGCATTTTAACCCGCACGGTCGGGGAATATTCCAACGCCATGGAGGATGTCCTCGAGGAAAAACAAGTCGAGTTCCTCCGGGGTAAGGCGGAGAGCGGGGAATCGTTTGTCATCGTCGGGCGGAGAGGCAAGGAGATCTTGAGCGATTTTCCCGGCATGATCTCCATCTTTATCACGGCGGATGAGGATTTTAAGGTCAAGCGGATCATGGCGGAGATCGACGCGGATGAGGAGACGGCAAAGGCAAGACGGGCGCATGTCGATCACCAGCGGAAAGCCTATCACAACCGCCACTCCGATCACGACTGGGGAGAGTCCCGCTACTACGATCTGATCATCAATTCCTCCCGCCTCGGCGTGGACGGGGCGGCCGAGGAGCTTCTTCATTATATCAAGGCCCGGATCGCGGCGATGGGGGCGGAATAGGAGCGAAAATAAGGAGCATATTTTTTTAAAATATTGGTTGACAAAGTAAATATAACGTGTTACATTATACACAGAAGATATTAGCACTCCGAGCGATCGAGTGCTAATACTTCTGAAAGGGAGAATTTTCGGAGTGGTGAGATGAACGAACTGAGCGAACGGCAGATTAAAATTTTAGATGTGATCATCCGCACTTACATGCAGACCGGCGAACCGGTCGGCTCCCGGACGATCTCGAAGGCACCGGACTTAAACGTTAGTTCCGCGACGATCCGAAACGAGATGTCGGATCTGGAGGAGATGGGCTATATCATCCGGCCCCATACTTCGGCGGGACGGATCCCTTCTGATCTGGGGTATCGGTTTTATGTGGACCGGCTCATTGAACAGAAGGATCGGGAAGTCTCGGAGCTGAAGGAGTTTGTCATCGAGCGGACGGAGAAGATGGAGGAAGTCCTGCAGAATGTGGCGAAGCTTTTGGCGGCGAACACGAACTACGCGACGGTCGTCTCGGCGCCGCAGACACATGGCGGGAGAGTGAAGTTTATCCAGCTGTCCGCGGTGGATGAGGAGCAGGTGCTGGCGACGATCATGCTGGACGGCAACATCGTGAAGAACCGGGTCATCCGTTCGGAGGAACCGCTGGATCAGGAAACGATGTTAAAGCTCAACATCCTGTTAAACGGCAGTTTGAACGGCTTAACCATGGAAGAGATCAACCTCATGACCATCGCCAGCCTGAAAGAGCAGGCGGGAATCCACAGCGAGGTGATCGGAAGCGTTCTGGCCGCGGTGGTCGAGCTCATCCGGGAGGATGAGGAGCTTGAGATCTACACGAGCGGCGCGACGAATATTTTTAAGTATCCGGAGTTGGCGGATTCGCAGAGCGCGAGCGACCTGCTCGGCGCCCTGGAGGAGAAAGAAGAATTCCGGGATCTGTTTTCCAATGACGAGGATGAGTCCGGTACCGGGATCCAGATCTACATCGGAGACGAATCTCCGATCCGCCGGATGCGGGACTGCAGTGTGGTCACCGCCTCCTATGAGCTGGGAGACGGGCTTCACGGAACCGTGGGCATCATCGGGCCGAAGCGGATGGATTATGAGATGGTACTCGACAATCTGGCGACACTAAAGCGCCAGCTGGACGAGATATTTCATAAAAAGGAAGAACAGTCATAGATGAGGAAACAAGATGGATCATCTTGACGGAAAGGCAGGATTTCTTATGGACGAGAGCAAAGAGATCAACCGGTTGGACGACGACGAGGCGTTTGCGGAAGAGACCGTGGAAATGCCGGAGGGGGAACAGGATGAGAGTCCGCTCGATAAGCCGCTCGAGGAACCGGACGGGGAACCGGGAGAGGAACCGGACGGCGAGACGGCCGAACCCGAAGCAGGCGACGCAGAGGAAGGCGACTCCGAAGAGGAGACTGGGCCCGACGCGGAGGCCGGGGCCGAAGAGGAGGCTGGGCCCGACGCGGAGGCCGGGGCCGAAGAGACGGCTGAAGAGGAAGACGGCGCAGCCGACAAAGGCGGACCTTTTCGCAGGAAAGAAAAGAAAGACAAGAAGGACGAGCAGATCGAGGAATTAAACGACCGCTACCGGCGGCAGCTGGCAGAATTTGAAAACTTCCGCAAACGGACGGAAAAGGAAAAAAGCCAGATGTTTGAGACCGGCGCGAAGAGCGTGATCGAGAAAATGCTTCCCGTCGTGGACAATCTGGAACGGGGACTTGACAGCATCCCCGAGGACGAGCGGGACGGACCGGTCGCGGAAGGCATGGAAAAGATCTATCGCCAGATGATGAGTGTTTTGGATGAGATCGGAGTCAAGCCGATCGAGACCGAAGGAGCAGAATTTGACCCGAATCTCCACAATGCGGTCATGCATGTGGAAGACAAAAATCTGGGTGAGAATATGGTCGCAGAGGAATTGCAGAAAGGGTACACCTACCGCGATTCCGTCGTGCGGCACAGTATGGTAAAAGTAGCAAACTAAAAATTCAGATCATAGGAGGAAAGAACAATGAGCAAAATTATCGGAATTGATTTAGGGACAACAAACAGCTGCGTAGCAGTGATGGAAGGCGGAAAGCCGGTCGTGATCACCAACACGGAAGGCTCCCGGACCACACCGTCTGTCGTGGCGTTTACAAAGACCGGCGAGCGTCTGGTAGGCGAGCCCGCAAAGCGGCAGGCCGTTACGAACGCGGATCGGACCATCACCTCCATCAAGAGAGAGATGGGTACGGATTATAAAAAGGATATCGACGGCAAGAAATACTCTCCGCAGGAGATCTCCGCGATGATCCTTCAGAAATTAAAGGCGGATGCCGAGAACTACCTGGGCGAGAAAGTAAACGAGGCGGTCATCACCTGCCCGGCTTATTTCAATGATGCCCAACGGCAGGCGACGAAAGACGCCGGCAAGATTGCGGGCCTGGATGTGAAGCGGATCATCAACGAGCCCACGGCAGCGGCTCTGGCATACGGCCTGGACAATGAAAAAGAGCAGAAGATCATGGTGTACGACCTGGGCGGCGGCACATTTGATGTGTCCATCATCGAGATCGGCGACGGCGTCATTGAAGTGCTTGCCACATCCGGCAACAACCGCCTGGGCGGCGACGACTTCGATCAGAAAGTGACCGACTACATGATCTCGGAATTTAAAAAGATGGAAGGCGTGGACCTTTCCACGGACAAGATGGCGCTGCAGCGGTTAAAAGAGGCGGCGGAGAAGGCGAAGAAGGAACTGTCCTCCGCGACCACGACAAACATCAACCTGCCGTTTATCACGGCGACCGCGGAAGGGCCGAAACACTTTGAGATGAACCTGACCAGAGCGAAGTTTGACGAGCTGACGAACGACCTGGTCGAGAAGACGACCGAGCCGGTGCAGACCGCGCTCAAGGATGCCGGCATCACTGCGGCTGACCTGGGACAGGTACTCCTGGTGGGCGGTTCCACCCGGATCCCTGCCGTGCAGGAAAAGGTGAAATCCTTAACCGGCAAAGAGCCGAGCAAGAACTTAAACCCGGATGAGTGTGTGGCGATCGGTGCCTGCATTCAGGGCGGCAAGCTGGCCGGCGACGCGGGCGCAGGGGAAGTGCTGCTTTTGGATGTCACGCCGCTGTCCCTGTCCATCGAGACGATGGGTGGTGTCGCGACGAGGCTCATCGAGAGGAACACAACGATCCCGACGCGGAAGAGCCAGATCTTCTCTACGGCGGCAGACAATCAGACTGCGGTGGACATCAACGTGGTGCAGGGCGAGCGGCAGTTCGCGAAGGACAACAAGTCCCTCGGCCAGTTCCGCTTAGACGGCATTCCGCCGGCACCCCGCGGCGTACCGCAGATCGAGGTGACCTTCGACATCGACGCGAACGGCATCGTGAACGTCTCCGCGAAGGACCTTGGGACCGGAAAGGAACAGCACATTACGATTACAGCCGGCTCCAATATGTCGGATGATGATATCGACAAGGCCGTGAAAGAAGCGGCCGAGTACGAGGCGGAGGATAAGAAGCGCAAAGAGGCGATCGACGCGAGAAACGATGCCGACTCGCTGGTATTCCAGACAGAGAAAGCCCTGGATGAGGTCGGCGACAACGTATCCGCCTCCGAGAAGGAGAACGTGCAGGCCGACATCGACGCGGTCAAAGCGATCCTGGAAGCGCATCCCGAAGCGGAGCAGATGTCCGACATGGATATCGATGAATTAAACGCCGCGAAAGAAAAGCTGATGAACAGCGCGCAGACCGTGTTCACAAAGATGTATGAGCGGACACAGGCCTCCGGCGGCGCAGGCCCGGACATGGGTGCCGGCCCGGATATGGGCGGCGGCCAGGATTCCGGTGAATATTATGACGGCGGCTCGGACGGCGGCGGCGATGACGACGACGTCGTGGATGCCGACTTTAAAGAGGTTTAAATGGCAGATCAAAAAAGAGACTATTATGAGGTTCTCGGCATAGACCGCGGAGCCGATGAAGCGGAGATCAAAAAAGCGTACCGCAAATTGGCGAAGAAGTATCACCCGGACGCGAATCCGGGTGACGCGGAAGCGGAAAAAAAGTTCAAGGAAGCTTCAGAGGCTTACGCGGTCTTAAGTGACGAGGAAAAAAGAAGACAATATGACCAGTTCGGTCATGCCGCCTTTGAGGGCGGCGCGGGCGGAGCCGGCGGATTCGACTTCTCCGATATGGATATCAATGATATCTTTGGCAGTTTCGGCGATATTTTCGGCGACCTGTTTGGAGCGGGAGGAGGCGGCGGACGCCGGGGCACGAGCAACGGTCCGATGAAGGGCGCGAACCTGCGGGCGCAGGTCACGATCACGTTTTTGGAGGCCGTCTCCGGCTGCGAGAAGGAAATCGAGCTGATGTTAAAGGACCCGTGTAACGCGTGCCACGCGACGGGGGCCAAAGCCGGCACATCGCCGGAAGTCTGCCCGAAATGCAAGGGAAAGGGGCAGGTGGTGATGACCCAGCAGTCCCTGTTCGGCATGGTGCAGAACGTACGGCCGTGTCCGGACTGTGGCGGCACGGGGTCCATTATAAAGGAAAAATGTCCGGAATGCCACGGCACCGGCTATGTGACGACGAGAAAGAAGGTCACGGTGAACGTTCCGGCCGGTATCGACGAAGGGCAGAGTGTCCGTATCCGTGAGAAGGGCGAGCCCGGGGTCAACGGAGGACCCAGAGGGGATCTGCTGGTGGAGATCCATATTGCCCCGCACCCGATTTTTTCGCGGGAGGGGATCAACATCTATTCCACCGCGCCGATTTCCTACGCGATGGCGACACTGGGCGGGGAAGTGCGGATCAGTACGGTGGACGGCGATGTCATCTGTACCGTAAAGCCCGGCACGCAGACGGACACACAGATCCGGCTGAAAGGGAAGGGAGTCCCCTCCCTGCGCAATAAAAACCAGCGGGGCGATCATTTTGTGACGCTCGTGGTGCAGGTGCCGACGCGGCTTTCGCAGGAGGCGAAAGATACCCTGCACAAGTTTGACGAACTCACCGGCAATACGCTTGTCACATCGGCAACCGAGGGCGTGAAGCAGGAAAAACATAAGCGCAAGAAGCGGTAAATCGAAAAACAGTTGATTTTTTTATATGGATTCTTTATAATGATGGTTGCTTGCTTCGATGGCTCAGTTGGTAGAGCGACGCACTCGTAATGCGTAGGTCGTGGGTTCGAGTCCCATTCGAAGCTCGGGGGCACCTCAGAAATTGCCTGTTGAGGCGGTTTCCGGGGTGCCTTTTATTGACTCTTTGTAAAATATTGCATATAATTGTAAGTGAAGTTACCAGCATGTCAACAAACACAGGAGGAATGGACATGGATGAAGAAATGCAAGGAACGATATTTCAGTCACTGTGTGATGTTAAGGATTTCAAATGCGGCAATCAGGTCGTCGCGAGGCTGGAGACGGTGGGATTAAAGATGCGGGATCCGGATGGCGCAGCCATCATGACGGTTCCTTACGCCGATATGGCTTTCCTTTGCCACTGCGAGATGCCGGCGAAGGACGTAAAGGAGCTGATCCCGAGGGCTCCGGTGGATGGTGATAATAGCGATCTGATCGGGATATTTTCGGTCCGGTATCGGGCCGGCGGCCGGGAGTTCTGGGTGGTCCTCTCGGACGATGACATTCAGCAGTCGCAGCGCTTCGCCGAGGAATTGACGGAGCACACGGACCTTCGTCTGAGTGACAGCTGCGAGGAGCTGCAAAGCGAAATGAAAAACGGCATACTTATATAGGGAAAGATTGTGAGATTAAGGGGATCCGAGTTCCCTTCGAAGATCGTAAAAGGGTTGTGGATGCGTCCACAGCCCTTTTTTCTACTCCTCCTCCGGTACATTCACGACACGGTACAGCGGTTTACATATGTACGCGGCGGCAATACATTTTAAGATGTCGCCGATGAGGAACGGCAGCATGCCGGAGATCACGGCCGCGCCCCAGCCGATGTGCATCGATACTTTCATCCAGGGGATCCCGATCGCGTAGATGACGGGGATCCCGACAAGGGTCGCGCCGATGTTGATGGCCACCTTGTTGCGTCCGCCTTTGATCAAGGAAATGATCGTGACGGCAACGAGGTACGCGACGATGTAACCGCCCGTCGCGCCGGCCAGCACGCCGATGCCGCCCCGTCCGCCTGAGAAGACCGGCAGCCCGACGACGCCCAAAAGCAGCCAGACCAAAACGGGAAGGAACGCCCGTTTCGGCTTCAAGAGCAGCGCGATCATATTGATGACGAGCGTCTGTGCCGTGATCGGAACGGCGGAGATCGGCAGCTGGATGCTGATGTAAGAGGATACACACAGAAGTGCGGCAAGAAGTGCCATCGTTGTCAGTTCCCTGGCAGAAAATTTTTGATTCATACAATACTCCAATCGAAAAAAATATTACGAAGGGTAGTATAAAGGACAGGAGACAGAATGTCAACCAAAAATAAAATACGTGGTTAACAATTGGCTCCGTTCAGGCGCGCGTGGTTGAGTTTTTCCCTGTATTGGAGTATGATAAACATATACAAGGAGGGCGACATGGCCTGGTATGAGGAAGCCATTTTTTATCACATCTATCCGCTTGGGCTTGCGGGCGCGCCGGAGCAAAACAGCCATGAGATCACCGTACACCGCCTGCGCAACCTCTGGCCGTGGGTGGATCATTTAAAGGGCATCGGATGCACCGCGCTCTACATCGGGCCGCTGTTCGAGTCGTCGAGTCACGGCTACGATACGTCCGATTATTATAAAGTGGACAGCCGATTAGGCGACAACAACGATCTGAAGGAACTGGTCGCCTATTGTCACGAGCAGGGGCTCCGGGTCATATTGGACGGGGTGTTCAATCACTCGGGGCGTGAGTTCTTCGCGTTTCAGGATCTCCTGCAGCACAAGGAGCAATCCCCCTACGCCGCATGGTACAGCGGTGTCAATTTTAAAGAAAACAATGAGTATGACGACGGGTTTTCCTACGATAACTGGGGCGGCTATAACCTGATGGCGCGCTTCAACCAGAAAAATCCGGAGGTGGTCGCCTATATCTGCGACGTGGTCCGTTTTTGGGTAGACGAGTTTGATATCGACGGGCTCCGGCTCGATGCCGCGGATGTGCTGGACCCCGATTTCCGGCGGGCGCTGCGCCGCCTCGCGAACGTTATTAAGCCGGACTTTTGGCTCATGGGCGAGGTGATCCACGGCGAGTACTGCGACTGGGTCAACGACGAGATGCTGCATTCCGTGACGAACTATCGTCTCCATCAGGCGCTGTTTTCCGGTCACAACGATCACAACTATTTTGAGATCGCGCATACGGTAAACGAGATCAATACGATGTTCGACTGGGACGCGCGCGCCCGGCGGCTCTATAATTTTGTCGACAATCACGACGTCGAGCGGATCTATACAAAACTGAACAACAAGGACCATTTTTTGCCGGTTCACATCCTGCTTTTCTCCCTGCCGGGAGTACCGTCCATCTATTACGGATCGGAGTTTGGCATTGATGGGCCGAAGGAGCGGTTCTCGGACGATTCGCTCCGCCCGTATTTAAACTCGTATGATCTGCAAAGTGAGAGTTGGGGCAGTCCGTTGACGACGATCATCGTCAGGCTCGCGTGGCTCAGGCAGGAGACGCCGGAGCTCTCCTACGGGGACTATCGGGAGTTGTATCTGACCAACAGGCAATACGCGTTCTCACGGAGCTTCCATGGACGCACAGTGATCGTTACGGTCAACAATGACGACATCGACGCGACTTTTACCGTCGATGGCGCGGGCGTGGAGGAATACATCGGGGCGCTTTCCTTAGAGCGGGTCCGCACGGAGGAGGGAAAACTCACGGTGCGGGTGCCGGCGAACGGAGGGGAGATCTGGCGCCAGGTCTGATCCGGCTATTGTCAAAACGCGTAAAATTGGATAAAATGATTCCATTATGGGGCGAAATTATCAGAACGAGATGGAGCAAACGATCGAAAGAGTATGTGGACAGGGTGCCGTGCCGCGGCTGCTGCTCCACAGTTGCTGCGCGCCGTGCAGCAGTTATGTGCTCGAATACCTTTCGGACTATTTTTCCATCACGGTCTTTTACTACAATCCGAACATCACGGACGCGGCGGAATACGAAAAACGGGTAGCTGAGCAGCGACGCCTGATCAGGGAACTCCCGGTGAAGCATCCGGTCTCGTTTGTGGAAGGCACCTATGACCCGGAGCGGTTTCTGGTCCTGACAAAAGGCATGGAGGAGATCCCCGAAGGCGGCGAGCGCTGCCGGGCGTGTTTCGCGCTGCGGCTGTTTGAGACCGCCATGCTGGCCGAGCGGGAAGGATATGACTATTTCACGACCACCCTTTCCATCAGCCCGTTAAAAGACGCGGACGCGATCAACGAGATCGGAGAGCGGGTTGCGGCGGGATATGATGGGCTCCAATACCTGAACGCGGATTTTAAAAAGCGGGACGGATACAAACGCTCCCTGGAGCTTTCCGAACAGTATGGGCTGTACCGGCAGGATTACTGCGGGTGCCTCTATTCGAAGCGGGAGCGGGAACAGGCGAAACAGATCAAAGAGAGAGGAAACTGAAATGGCACAGTTGTGGGGAGGACGTTTTACAAAGGAACCAGACAAGCTTGTCAATGATTTTAACGCATCGATCTCCTTTGACCGGCGGTTGTTCCGGCAGGACATTGAGGGCAGCGGAGCGCATGTGTGTATGCTGGCCCGACAGGGCATCCTGACAGAACAGGAGGCGGAGGACATCCTGCGCGCGCTGGATGAGATCTGTGCCGACGTGGAGGCTGGACAACTGTTTATCACGGGGGAGTATGAGGACATCCACAGCTTTGTGGAGGCAAAGCTCATCGAGCGGATCGGCGATACGGGAAAGAAGCTCCACACCGGGCGCAGCCGGAACGATCAGGTCGCGCTGGACATGCGTCTGTATACGCGGCTGGAGGTACTCTTTCTCGACAGCCTTTTAAAAAACCTGTTGGAAGCGCTGCTGGCCATCATGGAGACGAACAAAGAGACTGTAATGCCGGGCTTTACACACCTGCAAAAGGCCCAGCCCGTCACACTGGCGCTGCACATGGGCGCTTATTTTGAAATGTTCCGGCGCGACCGGGGCCGGCTGCACGACCTTTGCGCGCGGATGAACGAGTGCCCGCTTGGCGCGGGCGCGCTGGCCGGGACGACCTATCCTCTCGACCGGGAGTTTACGGCGCGGGAACTGGGCTTTGCGGAGCCGACGCGCAACAGCATGGATTCGGTTTCGGATCGCGATTATCTGATCGAGCTGTTGTCCGCGCTGTCCGTGGTCATGATGCACTTAAGCCGTTTCTGCGAGGAGATCATCCTGTGGAACTCGGACGAATACCGGTTTGTGGAAATCGACGACGCCTACAGTACCGGCAGCAGCATCATGCCGCAGAAAAAGAATCCGGATATCGCCGAGCTCATACGGGGCAAGACCGGACGGGTGTACGGAGGGCTCATCTCGGTCCTTACGACGATGAAGGGCCTGCCGCTCGCTTACAACAAGGACATGCAGGAGGTCAAGGAGCCCGTATTCGGCGTCATCGATACGGTGAAAGAGTGTCTGAGCCTGTTTACCGGGATGCTTATGACGATGCGCTTTGACAAAGCGCGCATGGCCGACAGCGCGCGGCAGGGATTTACCAATGCCACGGATGTGGCGGATTATCTGGTCGGAAAAGGGATCCCGTTCCGCGACGCGCACGAGATCGTTGGACAGATCGTACTGGCCTGTCTGAACCGCGGGATCGCGATCGAGGAGATGTCCCTGGAGGATTTAAAGCGCTATAGTGAGGCGTTCGAGGCGGATGTCTACGATGTGATCTCGCTGGAGTCCTGCGTGAACCGACGCCTCACGATGGGGGCGCCCGGAAAGGAAGCCATGGAAGCACTCCTCGCGGCAGAGCGGGCCTATCTCGCTGAAAAATGGCCGCCGGAGGAAGAGGGAGGAGAAAAACGTGAGTGAAAAGTTAAAGGTAGCAGTACTTGGCGGAACCGGCATGGTGGGGCAGAGATATCTCTCCCTGCTGGAGGATCATCCCTGGTTTGAGGTGACGGCGATCGCGGCGAGCCCGCGCTCCGCGGGAAAGCGGTATGAGGAGGCCGTCGGCGGCCGGTGGAAGATGCCGACCCCGATGCCGGAGGCGGTAAAAGATCTCGTCGTGATGAATGTCAACGAGGTGGAACGGGTGTCGGCTGAGGTCGACTTTGTGTTTTCCGCGGTGGACATGTCGAAGGACGAGATCCGCGCGATCGAGGAGGCCTATGCCAAAACGGAGACACCGGTCGTATCGAATAACAGCGCGCACCGCTGGACGCCGGATGTCCCGATGGTCATACCGGAGATCAACCCACAGCACATGGACGTGATCCAATACCAGAAGCGGCGCCTCGGCACGACGCGCGGGTTTGTCGCGGTGAAGCCGAACTGTTCCATACAGTCCTACACGCCTGTGCTCTCGGCGTGGATGGAATACGAGCCGTACGAGGTCGTGGCGACGACTTATCAGGCGATCTCCGGCGCGGGCAAGACGTTTGCCGACTGGCCGGAGATGGTGGAGAACGTGATCCCCTACATCGGCGGTGAGGAGGAGAAGTCCGAGATGGAGCCGTTGCGGATCTGGGGCACGATCGATCCGGAAGCGCACGTGATCATCCCGGCGACGAGTCCCAGAATCACCTGTCAGTGCGTGCGCGTGTCGGTCTTATACGGCCACACGGCGGCGGTGTTTGTAAAGATGAGACAGAACCCCACGAAGGAGGAACTCATCCGGAAGATGACGGAGTTCTCCGGCGCGGCGCAGGAGCTGAATCTGCCGAGCGCGCCAAAGCAGTTTATCCGCTACATGGAGGAGGACGACCGCCCGCAGGTCGCGCTCGACGTGGACTATGAGCACGGTATGGGCGTCAGCGTCGGACGCCTCCGCGAGGATAAGGTTTACGACTGGAAGTTTATCGGACTGTCCCACAACACGATCCGCGGCGCAGCCGGCGGCGCGGTGCTGTGCGCGGAGCTGCTCGTGGCTCAGGACTACATTAAGGCGAAGTGAGCGGGTTTTCGTTGACAAAACAGGCGTATACGCCTTATAATTACAGAAAACAATAAAAAGTGAACCGCGTCATGCATCTGACCACAAGGCAATCACCTGAAGGGGAAGACGAGTGATGGTGTCATAACAGATTATGATACCCTTGCATCCCTTCGGTGGTGCAGGGGTTTTTGTATGCCGCGCAATATAATGGTGCCTGCATTGATCTTATGAATGAAAGGAGTAAGAAGATGAGCCTTAACACCACACCGGTGGCAAACCGGATCCACATCGGATTTTTTGGAAAGAGAAACGCAGGGAAATCAAGCGTTGTAAATGCCGTGACCGGACAGGACCTGGCCGTGGTCTCCGAGATTCGGGGGACGACGACGGATCCGGTCTACAAGTCGATGGAGCTCCTGCCCATGGGGCCGGTCGTGATCATCGACACGCCGGGATTTGACGACGAGGGGAGCCTCGGCGACCTGCGCGTGAAAAAGACGAGGCAGGTCTTAAACAAGACGGATGTGGCCGTGCTCGTCGTGGACGCGGTGGATGGGATACACCCCTCCGACGAAGAGCTGGTCTCATTGTTCAAAGAGAAAGAGATTCCCTACCTTGTGGTCTACAACAAGGCGGATCTGCTTTCGGAGAAAGACGCTCTCAACGAGGCAGTGGGCGAACCGGACGATGTGGTCGGGCACGACCTGTTTGTCAGCGCCCTGACCGGGGACGGCATCCACGAGCTCAAAGAGCGGATCGCCAACGCGGTGGAGATGGACGAGGAGCGCTTCCGGATCATCGCCGATCTGATCGAGCCGGATGATTTTGTCGTGCTCGTCGTGCCGATCGACTCCGCAGCGCCGAAAGGCCGGCTGATCCTGCCGCAGCAGCAGGTGATCCGGGATGTGCTGGAGGCGGATGCCACGGCGCTCGTCGTAAAAGAGAACGGACTGGCGGAGACATTAAAAAACGCCGGAAAGAAGCCGACACTTGTCGTCACGGACAGCCAGGCGTTCGAGCAGGTCTCGCAGACCGTGCCGGACGACATCCTGCTGACCTCGTTTTCCATCCTGATGGCGCGGTGGAAGGGATTTCTGGACGCGTCGGTCGACTGCGTGACCAACGTGGATGATTTAAAGGACGGGGATACGGTCCTGATCTCCGAGGGCTGCACGCATCACCGGCAGTGTGATGACATCGGCACGGTCAAGATCCCGCGCTGGCTTCGGAATTATACCGGGAAGGACATTCAGTTTGAGACGACGTCCGGGACGGAATTTCCGGAGGATGTGACAAAATACCGGATGGTGATCCACTGCGGCGCCTGTATGCTCAATGAGCGTGAGGTCCGCCACCGCATGAAGTGTTCGCTGGAGCAGGGCGTCCCGTTTACGAACTACGGCGTGCTGATCGCGTATCTGAACGGAATTTTAAAGCGATGTGTGGAGGTGTTCCCGTATTTATATGAGAAGCTGTGAGGAACCCGCGTCATGATCAAAAATATCGTTTTTGACATTGGGGATGTGCTGGTCGGCTATGACGGCAGGTCCTATCTGAAGAGCTTTGGTTTTTCCCCGGAAAAGGAACAGACGATCCTGTGCGCGACCTTTCGCAGCCCGTACTGGCCGGAACTGGACCGCGAGGCGATCCCCCTGCCGGAGCTGATGGAGGCGTTTTGTTCGCTCGCCCCGCCGGAGTACCGCGAGGATATCTTTCGCGTGTTTGAAGGCGCGCATCGGTCGATCTGTCCGTGGCCGGAGTCGCTTCCGTGGATTCAGTCGCTCAAAGAGCGGGGCTATGGGGTTTATTACCTGTCGAACTACTCGTCCCTTATGGTCGAACGGACGCGAGACGCGCTGGGCTTTTTGCCGTATATGGACGGCGGCCTGTTTTCCTATGAGGTGAAGCAGGTCAAGCCCGAGCCGGAGATCTACGAGGCGTTTGTGGAGCGGTTTCCGCAGATTCAACCGGAGGAAGCCGTCTTTCTGGACAATTCCGAGGAAAATGTGAAAGCCGCGGAGGCGTTCGGGTTTCACGGGATCGTGTTTCGCGACCGCGAACAGGCGATGGAAGAACTGGATCAATTGCTGCGAACAGAAAACGGCACGGACCCGGGCGGGGAGAATGGCCCGGTGTGAGGGAACTTGATGTTAACAAAGGTCGGAGAGTGCGAAAAGACAAAACAGGCAGAGCTTCCCATCTCGGAAGCGGCTTTTCCGATGCCGTTTTATGAAGGGCTGGAGTACAGCTCCCCCGCGCGCGGTATGTGGAATATTGCTCATACGGGGATGCTGATCCCGGAAGCCCATGAGATCTTTGTCTGCGCGAAGGGGTGCCTGCGGGGCGTCGTTCTCACCGCGGCGGAGATGAACGCGCTCGACCGTTACTCCGCGATCGAAGTGCGGGAAGAAAACGTGCTGCAGGGCGGCATGGAGGAGTTGATGATCGAGGGTGTCGCCGACATCATCGACAAGCTGCCGTACCGACCGCGGGCGATCCTGCTCTTTATCAGCTGCCAGCACTTTTTCCTGGCCTATGAGCAGAAACCGGTATTTGCCGCGCTTCGCGAACGGTTTCCGGATATTCACTTTTTGGACTGTTATATGATCCCGACACTTCGGAAGAGCGGGATGACACCGACCATACGGATGCAGATCCAGATGTACCGGATGTGGGAACGGGCAGACACCGGCAAGCCGGCACAGGAAGACACCGGTGGCGACACGGAGGCGGCCGGAGAAGAGGAGGAGGCCTGTGCCACGAAGAAGGTCAATCTGATCGGCAGCAATCTTATGACGGCGCGCTCCTCGGAGCTCGTGCGGATCGTGGAGGAGGCCGGATACGAGTTCTGGGACCTGCATCGGTGCGAGACGTTTGACGATTATCTGCGGATGGCGGACGCCCGCTTAAACCTCGTCTATGATCCGACCGGCCGCAAGGCGGCCGAGGATGTGAAGCGGCGGCTGGGAATGGACTATCTCTATCTGCCCTTTTCCTATGACGCGGACGAGCTGGAGGAAACGTATGGGCGGCTCGCGGAGGCACTGGGGATCGATCCGCCCGATCTGACGGCGGACCGTGAACGCGCCGAACGCGCGATCGCGCATGCGGCGGACGTGATCGGGGAGACCCCGAGCGTACTGGACTATACGTTTACGTTTCGGATCTTGAGCTTTGCGCGGATGCTTTTGGAACATGGCTTTCACGTGACGGAGATCTACGCGGATGCCTTTGTGCCGGAAGACGAAGAAAACTTTTTGTGGATCCGGGAACATTTCCCGGACATCCGGATCTCCGCGACGGCCCGTCCGGCCATGCGCTTTGTGCACGGGGCGGCTGGCGAAGGTGAGGCGTCTCCAGCCTCGGACGGAGGCGCCCTGGCAGAGAGCTTTGCGGGAGCAATTGACCGCCGGGCAGGCCCAGTCCTCGCGGTTGGCCAGAAGGCGGCGTACTTCGCCGGCACAGATCACTTCGTGAATGTCGCGGAGAGCGGAGGATATTATGGGTTTGACGGAATCGTACAGGTCATGGAACTGATGGAGGACGCTTTCCTTCACACAAAGGACCGGAAGACATTGATCCAGCAGAAGGGCTACGGGTGCGAGAGCTGCGTATGAGACAGGTGACGGGACTTACTTCAACCTATTCCTCGGATGTGTTTGGCGTCTGCTCCGCGCTGTATGAGCTCGGCGGGATGATCGTGATGCACGATGCCTCCGGCTGTAATTCGACCTATACGACGCACGACGAGCCGCGCTGGTACGATATGGACAGTATGATCTATATCTCCGCGATCTCCGAGAAGGAGGCGATCCTCGGGGATGACGACAAGTTTATCGGGGACCTTCTCGAGACGGCGGAGAAGCTGCAGCCGAAGTTTATCGCCCTTGTGGACGCCCCGATCCCCTATATGATCGGAACGGACCTTTCCGCCATCGCGCGGATCGTGCAAAACCGGACAGGAATACCGGGCTTTGCCTTTTACGCGAACGGGATGCATGACTACACGCTTGGTGTGTCGAAAGCGCTGGAAGAGATCGTGCGGGCGTATGCTGGGGCGCAGCCTGGCAGTTTATACGAGGCCGGCCAGCAGAAGCCGCATGGGAGGAGCAACCCGGTCTCTGCGACTGGGCAGGACGCAGGTCTAGCCGTGAACTTGCTCGGCGCAACGCCGCTCGACTTCTCCGTGAATGGCAATGTGGAGGCGATGCAGCGGTGGGTCGCGGATCATGGGATGCGAAACGGCACCTGCCTCGCGATGGGCTGTGCGTTGGAAGACATCGCGCGTCTGCCGGACGCGCAGGTAAACCTTGTGGTTTCCGCAGGTGGGCTGGCCGCGGCGAAATGGTTGCAGGAACGCTTTGGTACGCCCTATGTGATCGGGGTTCCGTATGGTGAAGATTTTTCTGAAGCGCTTGCGGAGACGGTGCGGCGGGCCGCGTCTCATCCGGACGATTCGAAAGAAGGCATTATCGCTTACCGGGGCGACCTTTTGGAAGAAAACTCGCGTTGGGAGCTTTCCCGCGTGATCATTGGCGAAGCGGTCACCGCTGCCTCGCTCGCGGTGGCAATCGAGATGGAATGCGGTATACATGTGCGGGTCCTGTGCCCGCTGGAGTCCGGAGCGGAGCTGCTTCGCCCAGACGATGCAGCCACACCGGAGGAGGACGATGTGGTCCGTGAGATTGCGAAGGCGGGCGCGGTGATCGCGGATCCGCTGTATCGGCCGCTCTGTGCGGGGAAGACTTTTTATCCTTTGCCGCATACAGCATTTTCCGGGCGGATCTATGAGAAGGAGATGCCGAACCTGATCGCAAGAAAATTATCCTGATTGGAGAGTAAACAGATATGTTAAAACTGGCAATTTACGGAAAAGGCGGAATCGGAAAGTCCACCACCACGGCGAACCTGGCGGCGGCCTTTGCGCTGCAGGGAAAGCGTGTTGTCCAGATCGGCTGCGATCCGAAAGCGGACTCCACGATTCATCTGCTCGGCGGACAGCCGCTGCCGTCTGTGATGGATTATATGCGGGAGCATGACGCGGAGCCGGAGCGGCTGGAGGAGATCGCGCGCGAGGGTTTCGGCGGTGTGCTCTGCATCGAGACCGGCGGACCGACGCCTGGACTCGGCTGCGCGGGGCGCGGGATCTTGACGACGTTCGGCATTCTGGAGAACTTGGAACTCTTTGAGACCTATCAGCCGGATGTGGTACTTTACGATGTCTTGGGCGATGTGGTCTGCGGCGGATTTGCCGCGCCGATCCGACAGGGATATGCCGAACAGGTCTTGATCGTCACCTCGGGAGAGAAGATGTCGCTCTATGCCGCGAACAACATCAATACGGCGGTGAACAACTTCGCCGACCGCGGCTATGCCAAGGTGCGGGGTATCGTTCTAAACCGCAGGGATGTCGAGCGGGAGCGTGAGAAGGTGGAAACCTTCGCGGAGGAAAATGGACTTGAAATTATCGCGGATATTCCTCGCAGTTCGGACATCACACGATTTGAGGAGGAGGGCGTGACAGTAATTGAGGGAGATTCGGATCTTCCTATCAGTCAAGGGTATCTTGCCTTGGCAGGGAAACTGCTAAATTAGCAGTTTCATATAAATTGACTTTGGCGGTCAGTAGTGCTATTATACTAGATAGAAAGGCACTGCCGATAGACGGCTAGTCTGGTCTTGCAGTCATAAAATAACCGCCAAGTTTTTCAGGCTATGGGCGGTTATTTTTTTGCCCAGCTACTCTTACCAATCGAGTAACCAAGACCAAAAGAGGTTAAGCAGAGACAAATCACTGCAATCAAGATTTCGATTGTTAGCATAAGCAGATCCTCCTTTCGTAGATTTCTCCGTAGAGATTTCTATGTAATCGGAGGTCGCAGTCCTCCGTAGAAGACTAACCGCCTACCGTATTCGGCAGTGCCTATATTTATTATAACAAACAAACGTTCGACTTACAAGATATAGAAGCGTTAGACTTTAGCATGAATTGGTTGTAAAACATGAACAATAAGCCCTATTTTATTACAGCTGAGGCCCTTGCAGAAAAAGGGAAAGACAACATCCCGCCCGAACTGCAGTCCGCGAAGCACCTGATCTACAGTTCCCCGGCAACGCTGGCGTTTAATTCGCCGGGCGCGCAGGGATTCGGGGTGAAGCGCGCGGGTCTCGCGATCCCGGGTTCGGTGATGCTCCTTGTGTCGCCGGGCTGCTGCGGACGCAATACGACGATGCTCGATCCGACCGGCCCATACGGCGAGCGCTTTTTCTACCTCCTGCAGGACGAGACGGACATCGTGACCGGGCGCCATCTGGACCGGATCACGGATGCCGTGCGGGAAGTGGTGGAAACCTGCCCGGAAAAACCGACCGCGGTGATGATCTGCATCACCTGTGTGGACGCGCTGCTCGGCACGGATATGGAGCGTGTCTGCCGGCAGGCGACGGAGGCGGTCGGCGTGCCGGTGCTTCCCTGCTATATGTACGCGCTGACCCGCGAGGGCCGCGTTCCGCCGATGGCGTCGGTGCGAAAAACTGTTTATGAGCTGCTGGAGCCGCGAAAGCGGGAACCCCGCGCGGCGAACCTTCTTGGGGAGTTTGCGCCGTATGAGGAGAGCACGGAGTTGTACGCGATCCTGCGGCAGGCCGGGGTCGAGACGATCCGTGAGATCTCCCGATGTGAAACATTTGCCGATTATCAGGCCATGGCGGAGGCGAACTTTAATCTTATTCTGAATCCGGAGAGCCGGTTGGCGGCGGAGGATTTTAAGGAGCGGTTGGGGATCCCGTCCATAGAACTGACGCGCGTCTACCAGATCGACAAGATTCGGAATCAGTATGAACTTCTAGGATCGGCTATCGGCAGAGCGATTGACGATGAAACTTACTACGCGGAGGCTCAGGAGGCCGTGGACGCGTTTTCGGAACACTTTCCGCAGACGACCTTTGCCGTGGGAGAGTGGATCAACGCGGATCCGTTCGAACTTTCCCTCGCGCTCCTGCGCTATGGGCATCGGGTGAGCGAGATCTATGGAACCGTTACGGCGGCCAACTTTATCTATATAAAGCGGATTGCGGAACAAAGTCCCGAGACGAGGATTTACTCGAACCTCTCGCCGACCATGCTCAACTACCATTGCGGTGAGGGCGAACCGGACCTTACGCTCGGACAGGACGCCGCGTATTATCATCCGGACGCGCCGAATCTTCCGTGGAACGCGGAGCGCAAACCGTTCGGGTATCAGGGCTTGCGGGATCTGTTCCGGGAGATGGACCAGATCATGACGAGCCGGAAACAGCCGGCTTAATGAAAGGAATGTTTTCATGAGAGGACTTTTGAAAACCCTTGCCCCCTTTGCCCCGGATCAGTCCGGTGTCGTCTCGGCCCTCTACGGCCTTGACGGGCTCCTCGTCATCTGCGATGCCGGGGGCTGCACGGGCAACATCTGTGGGTTTGACGAGCCGCGATGGTTTGCCGGGCAGGGAGATAAACCAAACGCCATTTTTTCCGCGGGCCTGCGCGACATGGACGCGATCCTCGGGCGGGATGAGCTTCTCATCGAAAAGCTCGCGGACGCGGCAGATCATATGGACACCTCATTTGCCGTGCTGATCGGCACGCCGGTGCCCGCCGTGATCGCGACGGATTTCGACGCGCTGCGAAAAATGGCAGAAGAGCGGACCGGGCTGCCGGTGCTGACGTTTCCCTGCACGGGAACACGCCTCTACGATGTGGGGGAACGGGAAGCGTATCTGGAACTGTTTCGCACGTTCGCGAAAGCGGCGGACAAGAAAGACGGCATCCTTGGCATCATCGGCAGTACGCCGCTGGACATCAGCCGCACGGAGCCGGGGCCGGCACTCGAACAGTATGCGAGAGAGCAGGGCTTTTCCCAGGCCTATTGCTATGGTATGGGTGCGGGTCTTGCGGAAGTCAGGCAAGCCGGAAGCGTGGAGAAAAATCTGGTCGTCTCTCCGGCGGGGATTGCCGCGGCAGAGTACCTGGAGGAGACTTTCGGTACACCCTATGAGGTCGGTTATCCGTTTTTCAGTGAGACGTTTTTGGAAACGCTGCGCAGTCTGCGCGAGGGTGTGACAGATGGGGATGCTTCGGGCGAAAGCCATTCCGGCAACAGGCGAATCCTGATCGTCCACCAGCAGGTGGCGGCCAACGAGATACGGCGGATTCTCCGTGGCGGGCGCGCGAGTGAGGAGATAAACCCGGCGGCGCGGCCCAGCGGCAGTGACGCGGAGATCGTCTGCGGCACCTGGTTCCTGCAGCTCCCGGAGTTGGCGGAACCAGGGGACGTCACGTTTGACGAGGAGGAGCAATTTGCTCTCTACGTGGAAGATGGACAATTTGATGTGGTGATTGGCGACCCGCGGTTTCGGCGGGCGCTGCGAAACTTTGACGGAACATTTATCGCGTGTCCGCACTTTGCGGTGTCGGGCATTTTGGAAGAGGAATAGCGCGTGAGCGAACAGAGGGCAGACAACCTTACAACCAAACACATCCGGGTTCACGGGATCGTGCAGGGCGTCGGTTTCCGGCCGTTTGTGAGCCGGACGGCGATGCGGCTCGGACTCACGGGAACGGTGGCAAACCGGGGCTCCTATGTGGAGATCTTTCTCCGCGGGGAGGAAAACAGCCTGCGCGGGTTCCTTTACGAACTGGAACACAACGCGCCCCCTCGCTCGGTTGTGTTAAAAGTGGATGAGCGGGACTGCGAAGATATCCCGTTTACCTCCTTTGACATCATCTACAGCAAAAAGGAAGCGGGTGACATCTTTGTCTCCCCGGATATCGCCACTTGCCCGAAGTGCCGGGAGGAGCTCTTTGATCCGAAAAACCGGCGTTATCTGCATCCGTTTATCAACTGCACGTCCTGCGGGCCGCGCGTGACGATCCTTGACGGCATGCCCTACGACCGGGAACGGACCAGCATGAAGGAGTTTCCTATGTGCCCTGACTGCGCGCGGGAGTATTACTCCCCCGGGAGCCGTCGCTATGATGCGCAGCCGGTCTGCTGCAACAAGTGCGGGCCGGAAGTCTATCTGCTCGGGAGATCGGAGCGGGGCAGTGCGGCGATCACAATGGCCCGCCTGGCGATTCGGGATGGGCAGATCATCGCGGTCAAAGGGATCGGCGGCTTTCACCTGTGCTGTGACGCGACCAATGAAGAGGCTGTCAGTCTGCTGCGTGAGCGAAAGTCCCGTCCGGCGAAACCGTTTGCCGTGATGATGCGGGATATGGAGGCGGTCGACGCGGCGTGTGTCCTTTCGGAAACGGAGCGGGACATATTGGACGGACCGCAAAAGCCGATTCTTTTGTTAAAACGGAAGGCAGACTGTTCCCTGGCTCCCTCCGTGGCGCCGGACAATCCGGATGTGGGGGTAATGCTTCCCTACGCGCCGGTCCAGATGCTGTTATTTGACTACAAGGATGAGGTGGATCTGAAAACGGATTGCTTTGTCATGACGAGCGGCAATGTCTCGGGGGCGCCCATCTGCCGGACCGAAGAGGACGCGATGGCTGAACTTTCCGGCTTTTGTGACCTGATCCTGTCCCACGATCGAAAGATCCGCCTGCGGGCGGACGACTCGGTAATGAGTTTTTATCGGGGCGAGCCATACATGATCCGCCGTTCCCGCGGCTTTGCGCCGCTGCCGGTCATGATGGAGACCGACTGGAGCGGGGATGTGCTTGCTATCGGAGGCGAGTTGAAAAATACGTTTTGTATCGGCCGAAACCGGCTGTTTTACCCTTCTCCCTATGTGGGCGACATGGAGGATATCCGTACGGTGCAGGCACTGACGGAGTCCGTGTACCGCATGGAGGAACTGTTGGAGGCGCAGCCGGGCGCCATCGTCTGCGACCTGCATCCCGGCTACCATACAACGACGGTGGCAAAGGAACTGGCGGAGGAAGCAAAGGTGCCGCTCCTTCAAGTGCAGCATCACTATGCGCATATCCTCTCCTGTATGGCGGAAAACGATGTGCCGGTGGGAGAGCGTGTGATCGGCGTCTCGTTTGACGGCACCGGATACGGCACGGATGGGACGATCTGGGGTGGCGAGATCCTAACCGCGGACTATACCGACTATCAGCGTGTCGGCAGCATCGTACCGTTCTTGCAGATCGGGGGTGATGCCTCCGCACGGGAAGGCTGGCGGATCGCGGTCGCCATGATCCAGGCGCTCGATCCGGAGCACGCGGAAGAGCTCATCAGCGGACTGAACTTGTGTGACGAAGAAACGCGGCGCGTGTATCTGCAGATGGCGGAAAAACAGATCAATACCGTGATTTCCACAAGCGCGGGGCGCTTGTTCGACGCGGCTGCCGCAATTCTGGGTATCCGCCTGCGATCCACGTTTGAGGGAGAGGCGGCCACAACGCTCGAGTTCCGGGCGGAGGAGTATAAGCCGGATTACAACGCGTGGAAGGAAACGCGGAAAACTGGAGGAGACGAGGCAGGCCGGGCAGCAGCGTCCGTCCCGGTGGATCCGGTCCACGCAATAGAGGATGGCAGACTCCTGCTTCCGACGGACGAGATTGTTCGCTGGCTGGTGGAGCAGCGCCTCGCCGGCGCGGACATCCGGCAGCTGGCCTATGAATTTCATGAGATTCTGGCGCGGCAGATCGTTGCCGCCTGCCAGGCCATTTCACAGGAAACAGGAATCCGCGCCTGCGCTTTAAGCGGCGGGGTATTTCAAAACCGCCTGTTGCTGCGCTTGTGTGAGGACGGGCTGACCGCCGCCGGTCTCATGGTATATCGCCACCGTTTGATTCCTCCTAACGACGGAGGACTATCTCTCGGTCAGGCTGTTTATGCTCAGGCATTATTAAACTGTACATGATATGCGCAGAAATACAATTCACACGCGGGCCTTGGAGCACGCCGGCACTTGAAGGCGCGTAAGCGGCTTCTTATGTGCCCGCTGCGTGCGGAACGGAGCGAAAGCGCCCCGCGTGGAATTCGTATTTTGCACATCTCTCACAAACATATCTAGGAGGTATAAAACTATGTGCGTTGGTTTATCCGCAAAAGTACTCGGCGTCAAGGACGGCAAGGCGCTTGTCGACGCGTCCGGCGCGAAGCGTGAGGTTTCGGCCGAACTGCTCGACGAGCTGGAGCCGGGCGACTATGTCATGGTGCACGCCGGCATCGCGATCGCGAAGATCGAGGAAGACGACGAGAGCGAGAGCGAGGAGATCCTGGATCTCCTGTAAGAGGGTACGATTATGGAAGAGGCAATTCAAAAGGCGAGAGGGATCCTGGAACACTACGACGGCCCGCCGCTGCGGATCATGGAAGTCTGCGGCACGCACACGCATGAGATCTTTCGTCTCGGCATCCGCGGGATCCTGCCGGACGCGATCGAGATGATCTCCGGACCGGGATGCCCGGTCTGCGTGACGCCGCCCGCTTATCTGGATGAGGCGATCTGGCTGGCGTTGGAACGCGGCTGCGTCATCTGCACGTTCGGCGATCTGATCCGTGTGCCGGGCAGCCGGATGAGTCTGGCGGGTGCCCGCGCGCAGGGCGCGGAGATTCAAATGGTTTATACGCCGCTGGACGCGGTGGAGGTGGCGGCGGAGCATCCGGACCGCGAGGTCGTGTTTCTCTCGGTCGGTTTTGAGACCACCACGCCCGCATGCTGCCTTGCAGCAAAAAAGGCGGAAGAGCAAGGGCTTACAAATTTTTCCCTTCTCGTGGCGAACAAAACAATGCCGCACGCGTACGATGCGTTGAAGGGAAGCGCGGACGCGTTTCTCTATCCGGGGCATGTCCACGCGATCACCGGAGAGGCGGACTGCCGCCGACTGCTCGCGGAGGGGGTAAGCGGTGTCATCGCGGGGTTCACGGCGGCGGAACTTTTGACCGCCCTGGCCGTGATCGCGCAGCGCTCGAAAGAGGGCGAGCCGTTTTTCGTCAACTGTTATCCGCGCGTGGTCCGTCCCGAAGGCAACCCTGCCGGGATGGAGATCATGTGGGAGGTGATGGAACCCTGCGATGCCGAATGGCGCGGCCTCGGCACGATCCCGGACTCCGGTCTGACGCTGCGTGCCCGGTATGCGGCCTATGACGCGCGGATCAAGTATGAGATTCCCGCTCAGGAGGGCGCGTCCAATCCGGCCTGTCGCTGCGGCGAGGTGCTGCAGGGCAAATGCAAGCCGTCGGAGTGCCCGTTATTTGGTGCAGCCTGCACGCCCGACACACCCGTCGGTGCCTGCATGGTGTCCTCGGAGGGCGCATGTTCCGCCTATTATCAGTATAGTTGAGCGTACATTTTCGGCTATGCATTGTGTAAAAGGGGGATGTCAGAGAAAACGCACAGACCCCACCAGAACTTTGTAAAGGAGATTTCATCATGTCCGACACCACGATCACCCTGGCCCACGGTGCCGGCGGCCGCCAGACCGCCGCCCTCATTCGGGACATCTTTGCCGCGCATTTCGCGAACCCGGCGCTGACATCCGATGACGCCGCCATCCTGGAGATCGGAGAAAACCGCATCGCCATGACCACGGACGGCTTTATCGTCTCGCCCTATGAATTCCCCGGCGGGAACATCGGAAAGCTCTCCGTCTGCGGCACGGTCAATGACCTCGCCTGCATGGGTGCCCGGCCGCTCTATCTGACCTGCTCGTTTATCATCGAGGAGGGGTTTCCCATGGAAAAGCTCGAGGAGATCGCGGACTCCATGGCACAGACGGCAAACGAGGCCGGCGTCAACATTGTGGCGGGTGATACGAAAGTGGCCGGACGCGGTCAGGTCGATCAACTGTTTATCACGACCACCGGGATCGGGGAACTGACCGAAGGTTTTGCGACCTCCGGCGCGTTTGCACGCCCCGGCGACGCGGTTTTGGTGACGGGCGATATCGGCCGCCACGGCTGCACGATCCTGCTCGCGCGGGAGAATCTGGGCATTGAGGCGGACATTCAAAGCGACTGCGCTCCGCTGTGGGGAACCGTCGCGGACATGATTGCCGAGACGCGGGATATCCATGTGATCCGGGACGCCACCCGCGGCGGTGTGGGAACCGTCCTGTATGAGATCGCGGACGAGAGCAATGTGGGGATTCGCTTAAACGCGGAGGATATTCCGGTAGATCCGGCAGTCCAGGGTGTCTGTGGTATGCTGGGCCTTGATCCGCTGTATCTCGCGAACGAGGGCACGATGGTCGTCATCGCGCCGCCAGAGAGCGCCGAGCGGCTGGTGCGCGTCCTGCGGGATGGCAAGTACTCCGCCAACGCGGCGGTGATCGGCGAGGTGACGGATGCCATGCCCGGGAAGGTGACCGTAACGACCGGGATCGGTGCGGAGGTCATACTGCCGCAGCCGGGCGGGGAATTGTTGCCGCGGATCTGCTGAAATATTTTTGTATTGAAAAAATAAAAATTTGGGGGTTCCTTTTTCTTCCCAAGTTCGGTATAATGAGATTGTAAAAAGTTGACCGCTTTTTATGTCGCGTCACAGCAAAACACAGGGCCGCAAACGGAATTGTGTTTTGCTGTGAATTTTTTTGGCTAAATTCTTGCATTTTTTTCATATTTTACAGAAAAAGCAAGAATTTAGTCATTTTTTTTTGCGCACACATCCGATACCCTAGAAAAGGATGTGCGCACCCAAGGAAGTCGTGCGGCCGTTTGGAGTATTCAGTGTCGGAGGTAGAACATGATCGATTCATTAAATTGGACCTGTCTTATATTCGGAATCATATTCCTGATCGTAGGCATTCTGTTTTTTGTCGGTCAGATACATATTCATGTGAAAGCATGGCAGAACATGCCGGAGGAGGAGAAGGCGACAGTGCGTATCAAGCCGCTGTGCCATAACATCGGGGTTGTCATCATGCTGTGCGGGGTCGTTTTTCTGGCGAGCGGCATCTGGACCGCGTTTAAAGAGAACGCGTTCGCGTGGTGCATGATCGGGTGGATGGTGGCCTGCGCCGCCGACTTGGTCTACATCGAGCGGGGAAAACGGTTTAAGGTGGATTCCACAACAACACCGGCCACGAGGAGACGGTAGGCATTTTATCCGCGTTTTTGCGCGGTTTATCATATAAGTATTTTCAGAAAAGAGGTGAGAGATTATGCCGAAGGATAAAAAGAGCAGATCCGATGTCGCGAAAGAAGCAAAAAACGAAGCGATCCGGGTCGAGACGGAAGAACGCATCAATCATGCTGCTATTACGCCGCTCGATGATCTGTTAAAAGAGATCAACGGCAGCCTGCGGGGCCTGGATGAGGAGACCATCCAGAAAAACCGTGAAAAATATGGCGGGAACGCCGTCACGCACAGCAAAGAAAAGACGCTGGGCCAGCGCCTCGCGTCCGCGTTTGTCAATCCGTTTACGGCGATTCTGGCCTGTCTGGCGATCGTGTCCGCGTTTACGGATATGGTTTTCCCGTTCTTCAGTTTAGCGGGAAGTACGCCGGATGACTTCGATCCGATGACGGTGATCATTATTCTCGTCATGGTGGCGATCTCCGGTACCCTTCGTTTCGTACAGGAGACCCGAAGCGGAAATGCCACGAAGACCCTGCTGGCCATGATCACGGCGAACACCACGGTGACCCGGAAGGATCAGGAAGAGGTCGATATCCCGAACGACGAGCTGGTCGTCGGTGATATCATTCATCTGTCTGCCGGCACGATGATCCCTGCAGACGCCCGAATCATCGAGTCAAAAGACCTGTTTGTCAGTCAGTCGGGCATGACCGGTGAATCCGAGCCGATCGAGAAATATCCCGATTTGCCGGAGGGGGAAGAGAAAGTTTTAACCGATTACAGCGACATTGTTTTCATGGGTACCAGTGTGATATCAGGAAGCGCGAAGGCAATCATTGTTTCCACGGGCGATTACACGATCTTTGGTACGATGGCTCAGACCCTGCAGGAGGCAGAGGTAGAGACGAGCTTTACCAAGGGCGTGAATGCCGTATCGTGGGTACTGATTCGATTCATGCTCGTCATGGTCCCGTTGGTGTTTGTCATCAACGGTATCACAAACAGGGATTGGCTTGACGCTTTCTTATATGGTATTTCCATCGCCGTCGGTCTGACACCGGAGATGCTTCCGATGATCGTGACGACCTGTCTGGCCAAAGGTGCCGTAGCCATGAGTAAACAAAAGACGATCGTAAAGAGCCTGAACTCCATTCAGAACTTTGGCGCGATCGATATCCTGTGCACCGACAAGACCGGTACGCTGACACAGGACGAGATCATCCTCGAGTATCACTTGAACGTGAACAACGAGGAGGATTCCCGTGTGCTTCGTCACGCGTATTTGAACAGCTATTTCCAGACCGGATATAAGAACATGATGGATCTGGCGATCATCAAGCGGACCGAGGAGGAGCAGGAAGAACATCCGATCTTAAAGCATCTGGATGAGGAGTACAAGAAAGTCGACGAGATCCCGTTTGATTTCGTACGGAGACGGTTGACGACGGTTGTCTCCGACAAGAACGGCAAGACGCAGATGGTCACAAAAGGCGCCATCGAGGAGATGCTGGAGGTATGCTCCTTTGTCGAGGCGGATGATGAAGTGAAACCTCTGGACGGGGAGATGCGGGAACGCGTGTTAAAAGCCGTGGACGGATTAAACGACCGAGGCTTCCGCGTGCTCGGGCTCGCGCAAAAGAGCAATCCCGCTCCGGTCGGTGAATTCGGTGTGGACGACGAGTGCGAGATGGTCCTGTTGGGTTATCTGGCGTTCCTGGATCCGCCGAAAGAGTCCACAGCCGCTTCGATCGCGGCATTAAAAGAGAACGGCGTAACCACAAAGATCCTGACCGGCGACAACGAGAAAGTCACGCGGACGATCTGCCAGCAGGTGGGCCTGGAGGTCCGCAACATGCTGCTCGGGCCGGATATCGAAAAGCTCAGCGACGGCGAGCTGGCTGACATCGCAGAGACCACGCAGGTCTTTGCCAAGCTGAATCCGCATCAGAAGCAGCGGATCGTACAGGTGATGCGTGCAAACGGACACTGCGTCGGGTTCATGGGCGACGGCATCAACGACGCGGCGGCCTTAAAGAACGCCGATATCGGCATTTCCGTGGACACCGCGGTGGACGTTGCGAAAGAGTCCGCGGACATCATCCTTTTGGAGAAGGATCTGATGGTCTTAGACCGCGGCATCATCGAAGGCCGCAAGACCTACTGCAACATGATCAAGTACATCAAGATGACGGCATCGTCCAACTTCGGAAACATGTTTTCCGTGATCGCGGCTTCGGCGCTTTTAAAGTTCCTGCCGATGATGCCGACGCATCTGATCTTCTTAAACCTGATCTACGACCTGTCCTGCACCTCCATTCCGTGGGACAACGTCGATGAAGAGTTCCTCGAGAAGCCACGTACATGGGACGCGTCCTCGGTCGGAAGCTTCATGATCTGGTTGGGACCCACCAGTTCGATCTTCGACTGGACCACGTACCTATTCATGTTCTTTGTGTTCTGTCCGATGCTCACGGGCGGACACCGGTACAACGAGCTGGCGAACTACTATACCGGAGACCAGCTGGCGCAGATGCAGCAGCAGTACGCGTCGCTGTTCCAGTCCGGATGGTTCGTGGAATCCATGTGGAGTCAGACGCTGGTCATCCATATGATCCGTACCCCGAAGTGGCCGTTTATCGAGAGTCGCGCTTCGATGCCGGTGACATTGCTAACCTTTGCGGCCATTGCGGTGCTGACGATCATTCCATACACCGGATTCGGCCGGATGATCGGACTGACCGGCATGATGGGCAGTTACTTCCTGTATCTGATACCATGCATCATACTATACATGCTGCTGGCTACCAGTATCAAGAAGGCGTACGTACGACACTACGGCGAGCTGTTGTGAGAAAGGAGGTATTTGTATGAATGTAAATTGGGATGGATTATGGACAAATATCTTCGGTGTCGCAGAGTGGCACGGCATTGCCATGGGCTTTTGGGTCGGCATGGTAATCGTCGCAATCGTCGTCGTGGGTATGAATATCGTTTATTGGTTCTGCTTTAAAAAGTTTGATCCCGTGGCGCACGCCGAGATGGAGCATGAGAAGTTCGTGCATGACCGCGAGGAATTGGAACGGGAAGAGGCCGAGCGTGAGGCAGAGATCGAGAAAGAAAAAGAAGAGATCATTAAGAACGACGACCTGAAGTGACGTTCGAAGGATGAAGAGCGGAAGGGCTGCCGCCTTGGCTGGGAAATGGACCGGCCGGGCGGCGGCCCCTTGTTTTTTCTTCAAAACAGAGCGGCCGCCCGGAAAAAACGTTTTGCTTTCCAAGGGTAGTATGTTAGAATGAAAGCAAATACGGAGGCACATGTTTTGTACAGTGCATAGGAGGGAAAAAACAAATGAAGAAATGGGTCTATTTATTCAGTGAAGGGAACGCGGACATGCGGGAACTTCTCGGCGGCAAAGGCGCCAACTTGGCGGAGATGACGAATCTCGGCCTTCCGGTGCCGCAGGGCTTTACGATCACAACGGAAGCCTGCACGCAATATTATGAAGACGGACAGGAGATCAACGACGAGATCCGCGGGCAGATCAATGAGTACATCGCGACGCTTGAGGAGATGACGGGCAAGAAGTTTGGCGACACGCAGAATCCGCTGCTCGTATCGGTCCGCTCCGGCGCCCGGGCATCGATGCCGGGTATGATGGACACGATCTTAAACCTTGGATTAAACGAGACCGTGGTGGATGTGCTGGCGGAAAAGTCTAATAATCCCCGCTGGGCCTGGGACTGCTATCGCCGGTTTATCCAGATGTACTCCGATGTCGTGATGGAGGTCGGCAAGAAATATTTTGAAGAGCTGATCGATCAGATGAAAGAGAAAAAAGGCGTCACGTTTGACGTGGACCTGGACGCGGACGACTTAAAAGCGCTGGCCGGGCAGTTTAAGGACGAGTACAAAAAGGTGCTCGGCGAGGACTTCCCGGACGATCCGAAGGAACAGCTGATGGGCGCCATCAAGGCCGTGTTCCGCTCCTGGGACAACCCGCGCGCGAACGTCTATCGCCGCGACAATGACATCCCCTATTCCTGGGGGACCGCCGTCAACGTGCAGAGCATGGCGTTCGGCAACATGGGCGATGACTGCGGCACAGGTGTCGCGTTCACCCGCGACCCGGCGACCGGGGAAAAACATGTGATGGGAGAGTTCCTGGTAAACGCGCAGGGCGAGGACGTGGTCGCCGGCGTGCGGACCCCGATGCCCATCGAGAAGATGGCGGAGGAATTCCCGGAAGCCTACGCGCAGTTTGAGAATGTCTGTGATACGTTAGAAAAACATTACCGCGATATGCAGGACATGGAGTTTACGGTGGAGAACAGGAAGCTCTATATGCTCCAGACCCGGAACGGTAAGCGGACCGCGTTTGCCGCGTTAAAGATCGCGTGCGACCTCGTGGACGAAGGCATGCGGACGGATAAAGAGGCCGTCGCCATGATCGACCCGAGAAACTTGGACACTCTGCTTCATCCGACCTTCGACGCGGAGGCGCTCAAGGCGGCAACGCCGATTGGAAAAGGGCTTGGCGCGGCTCCCGGAGCGGCATGCGGCCGGATCGTGTTTACCGCGGATGACGCGGAGGAGTGGGCCGGACGGGGCGAGAAGGTCGTCCTGGTCCGCCTGGAGACTTCCCCGGAGGACATCACGGGCATGAAGGCCTCCCAGGGCATCCTGACCGTGCGGGGCGGCATGACCTCCCACGCGGCCGTCGTGGCCCGCGGCATGGGCGCCTGCTGTGTGGCAGGATGCGGCGACATCGTCATGGACGAGGCAAACAAGAAATTTACCCTTGGCGGGAAAGAATATCATGAAGGCGACGTGATCTCCTTTGACGGGACGACCGGCAACATCTACGACGGCGCGATCCCGACCGTGGAGGCGCAGATCGCCGGGGAGTTTGGCCGTATCATGGATTGGGCCGACAAATACCGCACGATGAAAGTCCGTACGAACGCGGACACCCCGACCGACGCGCAGAAAGCGCGAGAGCTTGGCGCGGAGGGCATCGGCCTGTGCCGTACGGAGCATATGTTCTTTGAGGAGGAGCGGATCGAGGCGTTCCGCGAGATGATCTGCGCGGATACCGCCGAGGAGCGGGAGACCGCGCTCGAGAAGATCCTCCCCTATCAGCAGGGCGACTTTGAGCAGATCTATGAAGTGATGGAGGGCGATCCGGTGACGATCCGTTTCCTGGACCCGCCGCTTCATGAGTTTGTCCCCACGGAAGAAGAAGACATTGAGAAGCTGGCCAAGGCACAGGGCAAGACCGTGGAGGAGATCAAGGCGATCATCGAGGGATTAAAAGAGTTCAATCCGATGATGGGACACCGCGGCTGCCGACTGGCCGTCACGTTCCCGGAGATCGCGAAAATGCAGACGAGAGCGATCATCCGCGCGGCGATCAAGGTGTCGGACGCGCATCCGGACTGGAACATGGTACCGGAGCTCATGATCCCGCTGATCAGCGATGTCAAAGAGATGCGATATGTCAAACAGTTCATCGTGGAAACCGCGGACGAGGAGATTAAGGCGGCCGGCTCGAACCTGAAATATGAAGTTGGCACGATGATCGAACTCCCGCGCGCGGCAGTGACAGCGGATGAGATCGCGCCCGAGGCGGAGTTCTTCTGCTTCGGCACGAACGACCTGACGCAGATGACGTACGGGTTCTCCCGCGACGACGCGGGCAAGTTCCTCGAGGCGTACTACGACGCGAAGATCCTGGAGAGCGATCCGTTCGCGAAACTCGACCAGGATGGCGTTGGCAAGCTGATGAAGATGACGCTGGATCTCGGCAAGCCGGCTAACCCGGAACTGCACTGCGGCATCTGCGGCGAGCACGGCGGAGATCCGACCTCTGTGGAGTTCTGCCACCGGATCGGACTGGATTATGTTTCCTGCAGTCCGTTCCGTGTGCCGATCGCAAGGTTGGCGGCGGCACAGGCAGCGATCGCGGATGAATAATAGAGAACGGTCACACGGTATAACAGCTGTCCCGCTCGATCAGCCGGCAGGGGAATTCGATCCGCACCGGCTCCCTGTGGGAACGCTCGATCCGGTCTAAGAGCAGCATAACTGCCATATGCGCCATCTCATCCCTTGGAATGTGGATGGTGGTGAGAAGAGGCTTCGTGTTTTGCGATTCCTCGATGTCATCGATGGAGATGACCGAGATCGCGTCGCGAAGGCTCTTCTTTTGTTTTTTTAATACTTCCAGCGCGCGGATGGCCGTCACGTCGTTCGCGCAGAAGACGGCGGTAAAATCCGCCCGTCCGGATGTCTTTTCATCGAGAAGCTCGAGGAACGCGGGCTCCGCCTCCTCGGCCGTCTGGTTGGTTTCCTTGACAAGAGGGTAGTTCATGGAGATATGGTTTCCGATCAGCGCATTGCAGTAGCCGACATAGCGGCTCTCATAGGAGCAGTCCCCGATGTAGGCAATCTTGCTATGCCCGAGAGAGAGGAGATAGTCCATCGCCATGCGCGCGGCCGCCTCACCGTCACAGAGCACTTCGTCTACGTCAAAGTCCATGGAGTTTCTCCATATGCCCACCACGTTGCGGTTTTGTTTCGTGATCTCGGCTAACAGTTCCCGCGAGCAGCGGCCGAGCAGGATCACACCGTTTGAATTCTTCAGGGGATTATTCCTGGCGTCTGCAATGTCGTTCACCTTGTAGACTATCTGGTCGATCGTGGCATGCTGCTTCATTAGTTCCACTTCGAGACTTTGAAACAGCTCTGAGAAAAACGGATCCGCTTCGAGCGAGGCCATGCGGTCCAAAAGGATCGTGACGCGGCGCTCTTCGGAAGTGGCAGCCGGCCCTCCCGACTTTTTTAACTGCCGGGCCGCCTCGTTTGGCGTATAGCCAATTTCTCGCGCGGCCGCCCAGATCTTTTCGCGCGTCTCTTTGGAGGCGCAGGTGGAGGAGGCATCGTTTAAGACGCGTGAGACGGTGGAGACGGAGACGCCTGTCATTTCAGCAATCTGTTTAAGCGACATTATTTTCTCCCTTCTTTCGCTTTCCGATGCGCGGCCCAGCCGTCAGGCGGTCGCGGGCTAATAAAAAAGAAAACGTTTGCGTAATTTGTGCTTGAAATTTTCCTATGTATTTGCTACTATTTCCATGGTTCCAAGAACCAAGGGCAGTGTAACACATAACTTTAAATTAGTCAAATTCAAGCAAACGTTTGCTTAACAGAGGAGGAAACGATGAGACAGAAAGCGAGACTTGGCAAAGTGATCCTGGTCGGCGCGCTCGCCGGTGCCCTTACCTTTGGACTTGCCGCCTGCGGCAACAGTTCGTCGGGTTCTGACAGCGCCTCGGGCTCGGACAGCTCGGGCGACAGTGTCACAATTACGAACGTATCCTATGACCCGACGCGGGAATTCTATGCGGCGTACAACGAATTGTTTCAGGACTACTACAAGGAAGAGGCCGGTGTGGACGTCGAGGTCGTGCAGTCTCACGGCGGATCCGGTTCCCAGGCGCGCTCCGTGATCGAGGGAAACGAGGCGGATGTGGTAACGCTGGCGCTGGCGCATGACATCACACTGATCGAGGACGCGGGGATGATCGAGCCGGACTGGATCGAGGAGTTCCCGGACAATTCCTCCCCTTACACGTCGACGATTGTATTTCTGGTTCGTGAAGGAAATGAAAAAGACATTCAGGACTGGGATGACCTGACCAAAAACGGCGTGGAAGTCATCACCCCCGATCCCAAATCTTCCGGCGGGGCCTGCTGGAACTTCCTTGCGGCCTGGCACTACGCGGATCTCCTTTACGACGGGGATGAGCAGGAGATCATAGCGTTTGAGAGTGAACTGTATGACAATGTCATTGTCATGGATTCCGGTGCCCGCGGCGCCACGACTACGTTCGTGGAAAACGGCCAGGGGGATGTCCTGATCGCATGGGAGAATGAAGCGCTGATGGCGATGGACGAATACCCTGGCGAGTATGAGATGATCACACCGAGCGTCAGCATTCTGGCCGAGCCCTCCGTGGCGGTTGTCGACGAGAACGTGGACAAAGACGGTACGCGGGAAGTCGCCGAGGCCTATCTGAATTACCTCTACACCGATGAGGCACAGGAGTTGATCGGCGAATACTATTATCGGCCGACCAACGAGGAGATCTTAGAGACATTTTCGGATCAATTTGATCTGTCGATCAATATGTGTACGATCGACGACTTCGGCGGATGGGATCAGGCCTATGAGGACTTTTTCCAGGACGGCGCCATCTTTGATCGGATTATCAGTGGGGAGTAACGAGTAACAGATCGCCATGAATTCTACAGCGAAGACGAAAACCAAACGCAGGTTCAGAGCCCGCGCCGGGGTCATTCCCGGCCGCGGGCTTACTTTGGGTATAACGATAGCGATGCTCTCGCTCCTCATTTTGATCCCGTTGGCTTCGATCCTTGCCTACTCGTTTCACCTGTCGTGGGCGGAGTTCTGGGAGGTCGTCACGCGTTCGAATGTCCTGCGGGCGTTTCGCACGAGCATTGTCTGCTCGGTCGTCGCGGCGCTCATCAACTGTGTGTTCGGGACGATTCTGGCATGGATCCTCGTGCGCTATGATTTTCCGGGGAAACGGATCATGGACGCCATGATCGAGCTGCCGTTCGCGCTCCCGACCGCTGTCGCGGGCATCACGCTTTCCAGGATGTATTCCACGCAGGGGATCCTGGGACAGTTTTTTGACAACTTCGGGATCCGCATCTCCTACACGCAGATCGGTATTGTCATCGCCCTGATCTTTGTCGGGATCCCGTTTGTCGTGCGCGCGCTGCAGCCAGTCATCGAAAAGCTGCCCGCTTCGTTCGAGGAGGCCTCCACGATGCTCGGCGCGAAGAAGGTCTACACGTTTTGGCGCGTGATCTTTCCGGAGCTGACCCCGGCGCTTTTGACCGGATTCGGCTTGGCGCTGGCGCGCGGGATCGGAGAGTACGGGAGCGTCATCTACATCTCCGGCAACAGTGAAAAAAACGGGACCCAGGTGGTCTCCTATATCATTATGCAGAAGTTAAACTCCGGCAGCGCTGACTATGAGGGGGCGGCAGCGATCGCGCTGATCCTCCTCATTATCTCGTTTGTCCTGCTGTTTGCCATCAACATGGTCCAGGTCGCGGCGAGCCGTCGTACGAAGTAGAGGGGAGGGAGCGTTCCATGGAAAAGACAAAAAGCAAAAAATGGATCCCCGTTCTCCTGATTGTGATCGGCGCCGCGTTCTTTGTGATCATGCTCATCCTGCCGCTCGCCACCGTCATTTTCCGCTCGCTGAAGGACGGACTGGCGCTGTATGTCTCCGCCATCACGGCGAAGAATACACTGTCGGCCCTTAAAGTGACACTCATTGCCGCGGGGGTGGCGCTGGGTGTCAACACGATCTTTGGCTTGTGCGCGTCGTGGCTGTTGACGAAGTTTGAATTTAAGGGGCGCCAGTTCCTGGGAACCCTGATCGACATCCCGTTTTCCATCTCGCCGGTCATCGCGGGCCTCGCGTTTATCATGATGTTCGGGCGCATGGGCTGGGCGACGCCGATCGTAGACTGGTTTAATAACCTGTTCGGCACGAACATCGCGCTGGTGTTCTCCATTCCCGGCGTGGTACTGGCGACGATCTTTGTTACGTTCCCGTTTGTCTCGCGGGAGTTGATCCCGGTCATGACCGCGCAGGGCAACAGCGAGGAGGAGGCCGCGGCCATGATGGGGGCAAGGGGATTTTCCATCTTTCGAAAAGTCACATTCCCTCATATCAAGTGGACGCTGGTCTATGGCATGATCCTATGCGCCGCGCGGGCCATCGGGGAGTTCGGCGCCGTGTACGCCGTCTCCAAGGCCAGAGGACAGACGTTTACCCTAACGCTCGAGGTGGATGCCCTGTATATGTCCGGGACCGCCGACAGCATCACGCAGGCCTTTGCCGTATCTTCGCTGCTGGTGATCATTGCCATTGCCGTGCTGGTTGTCAGGCAGATCGTAGAGTACGTAGGGAAGAGAGCAGAGGAGTCGTAAAATGCGGGGAGAGATACGGACATGTAGATTCCTGCAGAAACGGAGGCAGATTCGATGTATGTACAGATGAATCACATCACGAAATCGTTTGGAAAGGTCGAAGCCGCGAAGGATATCACCTTCGGCGTCGAGGAGGGAAAGATGGTAGCCCTTCTGGGCCCGAGCGGCAGCGGCAAGACGACGATCCTTCGGATGATCGCGGGCCTGGAGAGGCAGGACTCCGGTGATGTCATCATCGACGGAAAAGTGGTCAACGATGTCCCGGCCGGTGACCGCGGCATCGGTTTCGTGTTCCAGAACTACGCGCTGTTTCGCTACATGAACGTATACGATAACATCGCGTTCGGACTGAAAGTACAAAAGAAAAGCAGCGAGGAGATCCGGGACCGCGTGACGGAACTGCTGCAGCTGATCGGACTGGAGGGACTGGAAAAGCGGTATCCGAACCAGCTCTCCGGCGGGCAGCGCCAGCGAGTCGCGTTCGCGCGGGCCATCGCGCCCAACCCGCGGCTTCTGCTGCTGGATGAGCCGTTCGCGGCCATTGACGCGAAGATCCGGAAGGAGCTGCGGCAGTGGTTGAAGCAGATGATCCGGCAGGTCGGGATCACGAGCATCTTCGTGACCCACGACCAGGACGAGGCTGTCGAGGTGGCGGACGAGATTCTGGTGATCAATGAAGGGCGGATCGAGCAGATGGGAGATCCCATCGAGATCTATAAGAACCCGACCTCCCCGTTTGTGGCACAGTTTATCGGCACCTCCACCGTTCTCTCCGGCATCCGCTCGCTCAAGGGCTTTGAGGAGGTCCCAGAGGATACGCAGGCCGTTGTGCGCCCCGAGTATGTGGAGGCGTTTAAGAGCGACAATGAAAAGTTTCGCGATCTGATCCCGGACGCGGAAGCGGGCGTGATCACCGACATCTCGTTTCGCGGGAGCTATCTGGAGGTGACATTGGATGTGGACGGGATCCCGTTTACGACGAACCGGTCATTGGAGCGCCGGCCCGTCGAGGTCGGGGAGAAGATGTGTGTCCTGATCCACCGGGTGTGCCTGCTCGAGGGGGAGGAGACCACGATCTATCCGAATCAGAGATTAAAGGACGTGGATATCGAGGCGTTATAGGCCTTTTCGCGCGAAAATCCTTGACATTTCGCGGGATTGTGCTAAAGTAATTGAAGGATAAGATCATTGTTATGAGAGTGGGCGCGGCCCACTCTCAATTGTTTGAAGAGGAAAGCAGCATGGCAAAACGAGAGGCCTATGCGTCCCGTACGGAGGCACTGATCACGCCGATCCTGGACGAGTTGGGCTTTCTGCTCGTCGATGTGGAGTATGTAAAAGAGGGCGACGCCTATTTCCTGCGCGCTTACATCGATAAGGAAGGCGGCATCACGCTGGAGGATTGTGTAACGGTGTCCAGGCGGATGAATGATCTGTTGGACGAGGAAAACTTTATTGAGGATTCCTATGTCTTTGAGGTGAGTTCGCCCGGTCTGGACCGGCCGCTTAAGAAAGAGAATGACTTTCGCCGGTGTATGGGACGGGAAGTGGAGATCAAGACCTACCGGGCGATCGACGGAGAAAAGTTGTTCCGGGGGACCCTTTCCGGCTACGAGGACGGCACGGTGACGATCCTTACGGAGCAGGAAGAGACAAAGAGCTTTGAGAAGAGTGACATCGCGCTCATAAAACAGGCATTGGATTTTTAGGTTATTTTTTAAGGAGGACGGAAAAATGGCAAAGACCGCCAAGACCGAGACACAGAGTGACAGCAACGAACTGTTGGAGGCACTCACGCTTTTGGAAAAGGAAAAAAACATCAGCAAAGAGGTGCTGCTGGAAGCGATCGAGAGCTCTCTGATGACTGCATGCAAAAACCATTTCGGAAAATCCGACAACATCAAGGTCGAGATGAACCCCGATACATGCGAGTACCATGTGTTCGCAGAGAAGACAGTTGTTGAAGAGGTGGAGGATCCGGCGCTCGAGATCAGCCTGGCGGAGGCAAAGATGCGCGATGAAAACTATGAGGCCGGCGATATTGTGCGCGAAGAGGTGGAGTCGAAAGGATTCGGCCGCATCGCCACGCAGAACGCGAAGAACGTCATCCTGCAGAAGATCCGCGAGGAGGAGCGCAGGGTGGTTTACGATCAGTTCAGCGGCAAGAATAAAGATATCGTGACCGGCATCGTGCAGCGTTATATCGGCAGGAATGTGGCGATCAATCTGGGCAAAGCCGACGCGATCTTAAACGAGAGCGAGATGATCCGCGGAGAGACCTTTGAGCCGACGCAGCGGGTCAAAGTCTATATCCTGGATGTGAAGCTTACGACGAAGGGACCGAAGATCCTGGTCTCCCGCACGCATCCGGAACTCGTCAAACGGCTCTTTGAGGAGGAGGTTGCCGAGGTACGTGACGGCACGGTCGAAATCAAGAGTATCGCGCGCGAGGCCGGCAGCCGGACGAAGATCGCGGTCGCGTCCAACAACCCGGATGTGGATCCGGTCGGCGCCTGTGTAGGCATGAACGGATCCCGCGTCAATGCCATCGTAGATCTCTTAAACGGAGAGAAGATTGATATTATCAGCTGGGATGAAAACCCTGCGCTTCTGATCCAGAACGCGCTCAGCCCGGCGAAAGTGGTGTCCGTTATCGCGGACGGCGATGAGAAAACAGCAAAAGTCGTCGTTCCTGACTATCAGCTGTCTCTGGCCATCGGCAAAGAAGGACAGAACGCGCGCCTGGCCGCGCGGCTGACCGGTTTTAAGATCGACATCAAGAGCGAAACACAGGCGAGAGAAGCCGGTGACTTGGTGGACTATGACGAGTACGAGGACGAGTACTACGAGGACGAATATTACGAGGAAGACTATGACGGCGAGTACGATGAGGAGTACGACGAAGAATACGATGAGGAGTACGACGAAGAGTACGACGAAGAGTACGACGAGGAATACGACGAGGAGTATGACGACGAAGAGTACGCCGACGAAGAGTACGCCGATGAAGAGTACGATGAGGACACCGACATCGAAGTAGAGGAAGAAGCGTACGATGGCGAGGGCGCGGAGGAAGAGGATGCCGACGAGTAAAAAGACACCGCACCGTATGTGTGTCGGCTGCCGCGAGATGAAAGAAAAGCGAGAGCTGATCCGGGTGCTTCGCACAGCGGACGGCGCGTTTGTCATCGATCCGACCGGAAAAGGAAACGGCCGGGGCGCCTATCTCTGCAAGAATCCGGACTGTCTCGGGAAAGCGATTCAAAACCACGGTCTGGAACGGTCCTTTCGTTCACGTATACCGAAAGAGACTGCCGAGAGTCTGCAGAGAGAGATGACTGCGCTGATTGAACAACAGGACGAATAAACCGCTGCATTTGAAAGAGGTACCGCAGGGGAACAGGAGGAGTATAACGCATGGCAAAAATAAGAGTATATGAGCTGGCAAAAGAACTGGATGTTTCGAGCAAGGAGGTGCTTTCTTTCCTCGCCGATCAGAGCATGGAGGTAAAGAGCCATTCGAGTTCGGTGGAGGAGGATGTCGCCCAGCTTGTAAGGAAAAACTTCGCGGCAGATTCCGCGAAGAAAGCCGGGAAAGCGGATGCCGTGCCGAAATCTTCCAAACCAAAGGAGACCGGAACGGCCACGAAGCCGGCCGCGAAGCCGAAAGCGGCAGAAACGACCGCGAAGCCGAAAGCGGCAGAAACGGCCGCGAAGCCGAAAGCGGCAGAAACGGCTGCGAAGACGGCCGCAAAGCCGAAGGCGGCAGAAACGACCGAGAAGACGGCCGCAAAGCCGAAAGCGGCACAAACGACCACTAAGTCGGATGCAAAATCTGCTGCCAAACCGGCCGCGAAACCGAAAGAGACGAAAGAACCGGCCGCGTCTTCGGCAGAAGCCGAGCCCAAGCCGCGTCCAAAGAAGAAGTCGAATATCTCTGCCGTGTACAATCCCCAAAACAGTTCGATGGGAGAGCAGGGAGGACAGAGAAGCCGTGTAACACACCCCCGTCCGCCGAGACCGG
>MSHE01000005.1:29763-154626 GCA_001941025.1 Lachnospiraceae bacterium Zagget3 | reverse complement strand
CCGCCGAGACCGGACGGAGAGAGACCGAGGAGACCGAAGAGACCGCCGGAAGCGGGAGAAACAGCAACTAAGAGACCGGCAAGACAGGAGGGGGAGAAAAATGGAAAGACTGAAAAAAGCGAACGTGATAATCAACAGAGTGATGTTCGTACTCGCCCTGCTCCCGCTCGCAGTCAAGGTGATCGAAACAATTCTGCGGATCGCGCAAATCGTTACAAAGAGACAGGAGCAAAAGTAGGCGACACCGGTGCCGGAGGCTCCAAGAGCGGCGCAGGCGGCAAAAATGCCAACAAACGAAAAAAACAGGATTACGATAAGCGTACCCGCAATCAGGAGAATTACGTCAATCTGGAAAAAAAGACGGGGCACAAAAAGCGGAATGCCACACCGCAGGCACCGGGTACCAAGCAGACGGATGAAGTGCGCTCGATCGTTCTGCCTGAATATATGACGGTGCGTGAACTGGCAGACGCGATGAAAGTTCCCGCTTCGGATGTGGTCAAGACACTTTTCCTGCAGGGGATCATGGTCACCGTGAATCAGGAGATTGATTACGACAGGGCGGAGGAGATCGCGCTTGAATTTAACTGTATCGCGGAACCGGAGGAAAAAGTCGATGAGATCGCGGAACTCTTGAAGGAGGACGAGGAGGCCGAAGAGGATCTTGTCGCAAGGCCCCCGGTCATCTGTGTCATGGGTCATGTCGATCACGGCAAGACTTCTCTGCTTGACGCGATCCGGAATACGCGTGTTACGGATAAGGAGGCCGGCGGCATCACGCAGGCAATCGGTGCCTCCGTGGTATCCATTAACGGACAAAATATCACGTTCCTCGACACGCCGGGGCATGAGGCGTTTACCGCCATGCGTATGCGCGGCGCGAACTCGACGGATATCGCGGTCCTTGTGGTCGCGGCGGACGACGGCATCATGCCGCAGACGGTTGAAGCCATCAATCACGCGAAGGCCGCGGGAGTGGAACTGATCGTCGCGATCAACAAGATTGACGTGTCAGGCGCGGACATCAACCGGGTAAAACAGGAGTTGACAGAGTACGAGCTTGTCTCCGAAGACTGGGGCGGTTCGACGATCTGTGTGCCGGTCTCCGCGAAAACCGGCGAAGGCATCACGGATCTGTTGGAGATGATCCTCTTAAGCGCGGAAGTGTTGGAACTGCGGGCCAATCCCAATCGAAACGCGCGTGGACTGGTCATTGAAGCGAAGCTCGACAAGGGGCGCGGTCCCGTCGCGACCGTCCTCGTGCAGAAGGGAACGTTGAAAGTCGGCCAGTGTATGGCGGCGGGAAGCTGCTACGGCAGAGTCCGCGCGATGATCGATGACAAGGGCCAGCGTGTCAAGTCGGCCGGACCGTCCACGCCGGTGGAGGTACTGGGCTTGAGCAACGTTCCGAACGCCGGAGAAGTGTTCGTGGTCTGTGACTCCGAGCGGGAGGCGAGAGAGTTTGCCGAGACGTTTGTGGCACAGGACAAGGAAAGACTCCTGCGGGAAACGCGGGAGAGAATGTCTTTGGACGATATCTTCTCCCGGATTCAGGAGGGGAACTTAAAAGAGCTTAATCTCATTGTGAAGGCGGATGTACAGGGTTCTGTCGAGGCGTTAAAAGAAAGCCTCTCAAAGATTTCCAACGAAGAGGTGCTCGTAAAGGTGATCCACAGCGGAGTCGGCAACATCAACGAGTCCGATGTATCACTCGCCGCCGCGTCCAACGCGGTCATTATCGGCTTTAATGTGAAACCGGACGCTGTCGCGAAGTCAACGGCGGAGCAGGAACATGTCGATATCCGGCTCTACGATGTCATCTATAAGGCCATTGAGGATGTGGAAGCGGCGATGAAAGGCATGCTGGAACCTGTTTACGAGGAGCGGGTGATCGGTCACGCCGAGATCCGTCAGATCTTCAAGGCGTCCGGTGTCGGCAATATTGCCGGTTCCTATGTGACGGACGGCGTGGTCGAGCGCGGATGCATCATCCGTATCACGCGGGACGACGAACAGATTTACGAGGGTTCCCTCGCCTCGCTGAAACGATTTAAGGATGACGCGAAAGAGGTCAAATCCGGCTTTGAGTGTGGTCTCGTGTTCGACGGATTCAACGATATCGCGGAAGGGGATGTCGTTGAGGCCGCGAAGATGTTTGAGATCCCGCGTTAACAGACGGCGGGTGAGCGGGAGACAGCGATGAAAAAAAACAGCAAAAAGAATTATCGGATCAATGAGGATGTGATGCGGGAGATGACGCATATTATCCGCGAGGAGATCACGGATCCGCGTATCCATCCGATGACCAGCGTCTCCGATGTTGTGGTGGCGCCCGATTTAAAAACGTGTAAAGTATATATCAGCGTGCTCGGTGACGAGCAGGCCCAACAGGAGACGATGGAAGGGTTAAAGAGCGCTGCCGGATACGCGCGGAAATGTCTCGCGCAGTCCCTCAATCTGCGCAACACACCCGAGATTCACTTCATCGCGGATCAGTCGATCGAACATGGGGTTGAGATGATTCAAAAGATTGAGGAGGTCAACGCGCGGTCGTCATCGGAAGAGGAGGAGTTATGATCACTTTGGATGCTTGCCTTTCCGACATTTCTTCGGCTGCAATCGCCGGTCATATTCGTCCCGACGGGGACAGCGTGGGGTCCTGCCTCGCCGTCTATAACTATATTCTTGCCGTGGATCCGCGGATTTGTGTCGATGTATATCTGGAACCGATCCCGGAAAAGTTTTCCTTTTTAAAAAACGCGGACCGGATCCGGGAACCGAAAGAGGCGGACCCTGCCAATATCTATGATGTGTTCTTCTGTCTGGATTGCGGAGACGCGGAACGGCTGGGTGCCGCTTACCCGGTTTTTCAATCGGCGAAGCGCACGGTCTGCATCGATCATCATGCCACCAATCAAAGTTTCGCCGATGTAAACGAAGTGGAGCCGCAGGCAAGCTCCACGGCGGAGATGATCTTTCGGCGGATGGATAAGGAGCGGATCAATGAAGCGATCGCTGCCTGCCTCTATCTCGGGATCGCCCATGATACCGGCGTATTCCGCTATTCCAACACGTCCCCGGAGACGATGAATATCGCGGGGTTTCTGATGGGGAAAGGAATTCCTTATTCAAAGATTCTGGACGAAACGTATTATATCCGCTCATTTGTCCAACAGAGGATCTGGGGCAAAGCCCTGCGTGACGCGGAGCTTTTCCTGGATGGAAAATGCATTGTCTCCGTGATCACAAAAGAGGATCAGGAAACGTTTGGCGCCTCGCCGGAGGAGTTGGACGGGATCGTCAGTGAACTGCGCTCCACGGAAGGTGTGGAGGTCGCGGTCTTTTTGTATGAACTGGACGACGGATACAAGATCAGCCTGCGTTCCACCTCCTATGTGGATGTGGCACAGATCGCCCGGGAGCTCGGAGGGGGCGGCCACGCCAGAGCCGCGGGCGCGGAGGGCGGCAGTGATCCCGAGGAGATCCGGGAGCAGCTGCTTGCGCGGATCGCCGCACAGATATGACTATGATAAACGGAATTCTCAATGTATATAAAGAACAGGGCTGGACCTCCCATGACGTGGTGGCCAGGCTGCGCGCGATCTGCGGACAAAAGCGGATCGGGCACGCCGGAACGCTTGACCCGGACGCGGAGGGGGTCCTTGTGGTTCTGTTCGGCAATGCCACCAGAGTGAGCGAGATGCTGACGGTGCGGGAGAAGGCCTATCGGGCCGTGCTCCTGCTCGGCGTCGAGACGGACACACAGGACATCTCCGGCACCGTGCTGCGCGAGGAAAGCGTGGAAAGTATCACGGAGGAGGCGGTGCGGACGGCCGCGGCCGGCTTTGTCGGAACGATCGAACAGATTCCGCCCATGTACTCTGCTCTCAAGGTAGACGGGAAAAAGCTCTGTGATCTCGCGCGAAAAGGGCAGGCCGTGGAGCGCGCTCCGCGCAGCGTCACAATTTACGACCTTATTATTGAACAGATCGACCTGCCGCGTGTCACTCTTTCGGTACGCTGCTCCAAGGGCACCTACATCCGCACCCTCTGTCAGGACATCGGCGCTCGTCTCGGCTGCGGCGGCACGATGGAGCATCTTGTCCGCACGGAGAGCGGCGGGTATCACGTCGCGGATTCCCTTCGCATTGCGGAGATTCAGTCCCTGTGGGAGGAGGGCCGGCTCGGCACGCGCGTTCACCCGGTCGAGGAGGTGTTCGCGGACTGTCCGGCCGCGCAGACCAAACCGGATTCTGACCGGCTCCTCTACAATGGCAATCGCATTTCGGCGGATGGGATCGAGGGAATGCTTCCGTCTGCGCCGCGGATCCGCATGCGTGATTCGGAGGGTACTTTTTGCGGAATCTACGGATGTACCGATCCGGCGGAGGGATGTCGTCCGGTCCGGATGTTTTTGTCGGAGGAAGGGGTAAGCGCAGGCCGCTCCTCGCATGAAGGATAAAATATATGAAATATATAAGAGACACATTCGATTTTTCAGTTTCGGAGCCGTCGGCTGTCGCGCTCGGAAAGTTTGACGGAATTCATCGGGGGCACCGGTGTCTGCTTCGCGAGATCAAAAAGGGCGAAGAGTTGGGATATAAAAGCGTCGTGTTTACATTTGACCGCTCTCCCAAATCTTTGTCGGATCCGAATGCCAAAGTCCTCTTGACGAACCGGGAAAAAGAGCAGATCTTTGCGGAGATCGGCATCGACTATGTCATCGAGTGTCCGTTCACGGAGGAACTGCGGCGCATGGAACCGGATGCGTTTCTGAAGTTTTTTACTGACCGGATCAACGCGAAAGTGATCGTGACCGGTACGGACTTTTGCTTTGGGTATGAACGGAAAGGCACCTATCGCGACCTGCAAAAGCACGAGGCGGAATTCGGCTACCGCACGAAGGTTATGGACAAGGTGCAGTCGGAAGGCCTGGATATCAGCAGCTCCCGTATTCGCGCCCTGATCGGGGACGCCAATCTGCAGGAGGCGAATTTACTGCTCGGTTATCCGTATTTTATGACGAGCGCGGTGGACCACGGGAACCGGTTCGGTCATGAGATGGGGATTCCGACCATCAACCAGACGCCTCCCGCGGAAAAACTGCTCCCGCCGAACGGCGTGTACGCGTCCGCTGTCAGCGTGGATGGACGCACGTGGTACGGCGCGACCAACATCGGGCAGAAGCCGACGACCGGGGAAGGGCAGCCGCTCGGTGTGGAAACGCACATTTTTGATTTTGACAGTCAGATCTACGGGCAGGAGGTGAAAGTCGCGTTTCTCGCCTACCTGCGCGAGGAGAAGCAGTTTGCTTCCGTGGAGGAACTGCGTGGTCAGATCGCGCGGGACTGCGATATGGCGAGAGGGATATGCGAAAAATGTAGTTTACAATAGGCGGTTTCTATGCTATAGTATCTAAGCGTGAGCATACGAGCCCATACTCAGTGCATGGACGCTCCGACCGGCACTTGGTTGCTCACTGAAAGGGCGGTTGTTTTAAAAGAAAGAAGGAGAACAAAATTATGATATCAAAGGAGAAGAAGACAGCCATTATCGAGGAGTATGGCAGACAGCCCGGTGACACCGGTTCACCGGAGGTTCAGATTGCGATCCTGACGGCTCGCATCAACGAGCTTACCGAGCATCTAAAGAAGCACCCGAAGGACAAGCATTCCCGACGCGGCATGTACAAGATGATCGGTCAGCGACGCGGACTGCTCGAGTACTACAAGGAGACCAACCTCGAAGGCTATCGTGAGCTTATCGTTAAATTAGGCATTCGTAAATAAGTGTATCATAAAGAAGGCGAGAGATACGTTTTTTGTATTTCTCGCTCTTTGCGTGCAAGGAGACGAAGGAAGGAGACGAAGAGATGAAGACATTTTCAATGGAACTGGGCGGTAGAACACTAAGTGTGGATATCGACCGGGTCGCCGCTCAGGCAAGCGGAGCGGCACTGATGCACTATGGAGATACGGTTGTGCTTTCGACGGCCACCGCATCGGCAAAGCCGAGGGAGGGGATTGATTTCTTTCCACTCAGCGTGGGGTTTGAGGAAAAAATGTACTCCGTGGGAAAGATTCCCGGCGGATTCAACAAGAGAGAGGGCAAAGCGTCAGAAAATTCCGTATTGACGGCGCGTGTGATCGACCGTCCGATGCGCCCCTTGTTCCCAAAAGATTATCGGAATGACGTGTTGCTGGACAATCTGGTCCTGTCCGTCGACCCGGAAAACCGGCCGGAGATCGTCGCCATGATCGGTTCCGCCCTTGCCACCTGCATTTCCGATATTCCGTTTGACGGGCCCTGCGCGATGACGCAGATCGGCATGAAAGACGGTGAGCTTATCGTGAACCCTTCCCAGCTCGACTGGGATGAGGGGGACCTGCAGCTGACCGTGGCGTCCACGCCGGAAAAGGTTATCATGATCGAGGCCGGTGCCAACGAGATCAAAGAGGACAAGATGATCGAAGCCATCTACATGGCACATGAGATCAATCAGCAGATCAACGAGTTCATCAACAAAATTGTCGCCGAGTGCGGCAAGGAAAAACATATCTACGAGAGCTGCTCGATACCGGAAGAGCTGTTTGCCGCGATCCGTGAGGTCGTTCCGCCCGAAAAGATGGAAGAAGCGGTCTTTACCGACCGGAAACAGGAAGAGCAGGAGAACATCCGCGCGATCACGGCGGTGCTCGAAGAAAAGTTTGAGGGAAACGAGGAGTGGCTTGCCCTCCTCGACGAGGCGGTCTACCAGTATCAGAAGAAGACCGTGCGCAAGATGATCCTGCAGGATCACAAGCGTCCGGACGGCCGCGCGATCACGGACATCCGCCCGCTGGCGGCGGAGGTAGATACGATTCCGCGTGTCCACGGTTCCGCGATGTTTACCCGCGGCCAGACGCAGATCTGCACGATCGTCACGCTGGCGCCGCTGTCCAGTCATCAGAGAGTGGACGGCCTCGACTTGAACATCACAAGCAAACGCTATATGCATCAATACAACTTCCCCTCTTATTCTGTTGGTGAGACCAAACCGCCCAGAGGGCCGGGACGCCGGGAGATCGGACACGGCGCGCTCGCGGAGAAAGCGCTGATGCCGGTCCTGCCGGATGAGGAGGAGTTCCCCTACGCGATTCGCGCGGTATCGGAAACCTTTGAATCCAACGGTTCCACCTCGCAGGCGAGTGTGTGTGCTTCCAGTATGTCGCTCATGGCTGCGGGCGTGCCGATCAAAAAGCCGGTTGCCGGCATTTCCTGCGGATTGGTGACAGGGGATACGGATGACGACTACATCGTCTTAACGGATATCCAGGGCATCGAGGACTTCTTTGGCGATATGGACTTTAAAGTGGCCGGCACAAGGGACGGCATCACGGCCATCCAGATGGACATCAAGATCCACGGGCTGACCCGCCCGATCGTGGAAGAGGCCATCCACCGCACGCGGGAGGCACGGATGTTTATCCTTGACGAAGTCATGGATCACGCGATCAGTAAGCCGCGTCCGGAGGTCGGCGAGTACGCGCCGAAGATCATCTCCATGCAGATCGACCCGCAGAAGATCGGCGATGTGGTCGGCCAGAAGGGCAAGACCATCAATACGATCATCGAAGAGACCGGCACACAGATCGACATCAACGACGACGGCATGGTCTCCATCTGCGGTACGGATCCGGAGATGATGGACAAGGCGAAGAATTACATCGACATTATCGTGACTGATTTCGAGAAAGGCCAGGTCCTCACCGGAAAGGTGGTCAGCATCAAGGAGTTTGGCGCGTTTATTGAGTTTGCCCCCGGCAAGGAGGGCATGGTCCATATCTCCAACATCTCAAATGAGCGGATCAACCGCGTCGAGGATGTGCTGACGCTCGGAGATAAAGTGACGGTCGTCTGTCTCGGAAAGGACCGTATGGGACGGATCAGTTTCCGCATGCAGGATGTGAAGGAAAAACGAAACAGATAACTCAAGCATTTCAAAAAGCCGCTGCACATGCGTGCAGCGGATTCTTTTTGCCAAAAAGATGTTTTTTTCGCCGAAAAAAGCCGTTTTTATATTGAAAAAAAACGCGGCATCCGTTATAGTAATAAGTAGTGTTTGTAGAAATTTTATTTTTTAAGGAGGCGATCGAATTATGGTCTTTAGTACGGTCATGTGGCCGATCATCGTTCCTATTGTCGGGGTCGCGGCTCTGATTGTCGCGCTGTGTCTGGCGAGGAATGTGAGGAAGCAGCCGGAGGGGAATGATCGGATGAAAGAAATTTCCGCGGCGATTCATGAGGGCGCGCGGGCGTTTCTGTTTTCCGAATATCGCATTCTGCTCATCTTTATCATAATTGTATTTTTGGTTCTCGGCATTTTCATCGGCTTGCCGGACAAATGGTTTGGGGGTTGGATCACCGCCGTCTGCTTCGCGATCGGAGCCGTGTTCTCGATCATTGCCGGTTACTGTGGTATGAACGTGGCGACCCGCGCGAATGTCCGCACGACCAATGCGGCACAGGAAAAGGGCATGGCCGGCGCGTTAAAGATCGCGTTTCGCGGAGGCGCGGTCATGGGACTGTGCGTGGTCGGACTCGGCCTCGCCGGAGTCAGCGTGATCTTCCTTCTTACGCAAAATACGACCATACTGTTTGGCTTCAGCCTGGGCGCTTCGTCCGTCGCGCTGTTTGCCCGTGTGGGCGGCGGCATTTACACGAAGGCGGCGGATGTCGGCGCGGATCTCGTCGGTAAAGTCGAGGCGGGCATCCCGGAAGACGATCCGAGGAACCCGGCCGTGATCGCGGATAATGTCGGCGACAATGTTGGCGACGTGGCAGGCATGGGCGCGGACCTGTTCGAGTCCTATGTGGGATCCATCATCTCCGCGCTGACACTCGGCATGATCGCGTCGGCGATCTCCGGGCAGTACGGCCAGCTCGGCGGCGCCATTTATCCGCTGATCCTTGCGGGCATCGGCATCGTAGCCTCCATTGTCGGCATCTTCTTTGTGAGAGGAAGGGAAGGCGGGGATCCGCAGAGAGCGTTGAATCTCGGCACGTATATCGCGGATATCATCGTTGTGGTTGCGGCGATCCTGCTTTCGAAGCCTCTGCTCGGTTCCTACAAGCCCTGCGGCGCCATCATCGCCGGTCTGCTGGTCGGAATCTTTATCGGGCAGGTGACGGAGCACTACACCTCTGAAAAATACAGATCCGTGAAAAAGATCGCGGAACAGTCCGAGACTGGTCCCGCGACGAATATCATCAGCGGACTTGCCACCGGCATGAACTCCTGTACGATCCCGATCATCCTGATCGCGGTCGGCATCTTTGTGGCGTATCGCTTCTCCGGCGTATATGGGATCGCGCTCGCGGCCGTCGGTATGCTGTCCACCACGGGCAGTACGGTGGCGGTGGACGCCTACGGCCCCGTCGCGGACAACGCGGGCGGCATTGCGGAGATGGCAGAGCTTGACGAGAGCGTGCGTGACATTACGGACAACCTGGACGCCGTCGGCAACACGACGGCGGCCATCGGCAAGGGATTCGCGATTGGATCCGCGGCCCTTACCGCTCTTTCGCTGTTTGTCTCCTACGCGGAGTCGGTGAATCTGACGGATGAAGGAATCAATCTGCTGGTTCCTACGGTTATCGTGGGCTTGTTGATCGGCGGTATGCTGCCGTTCCTGTTCTCATCCCTTACGATGCAGGCGGTCTCCAAAGCGGCCTTCAAGATGATCGAGGAAGTGCGGCGGCAGTTCAGGTCCGACCCGGGCATTCTCGAAGGGACGAGCAAACCGGATTACAAGGCGTGTGTCGGGATCTCCACGAGGGCTTCCCTGCGGGAGATGATCGTTCCGGGTGTTGTGGCCATCGCGGTGCCCATTGTGGTGGGCATCGTACTGGGACCGGCGGCACTGGGCGGACTGTTGGCCGGCGCACTGGTCACCGGCGTGATGATGGCCATCTTCATGGCAAATGCCGGCGGTGCCTGGGATAATGCGAAGAAGTATATTGAGTCCGGAGCGCACGGCGGCAAGGGCAGCGAGCCTCACAAGGCGGCTGTCGTTGGCGACACGGTCGGCGATCCGTTTAAGGATACGTCGGGTCCGTCCATCAACATCCTGATCAAGCTGATGACGATCGTGGCGCTCGTGTTCGCGCCGATCTTCGTCGCCATCGGAGGGCTTCTGTAAAAGAGTTGATTTTTATAAAAAAGGCGCACGCGGCAACCCCGCGCGCGCCTTTACTTTTAGGGTCGAATCCAGTACAATGATACAAGGAGAGAGGCGCGAAGATGGAGTTGCAAGTCAAACTGGAGGCGTTTGAGGGTCCGCTGGACCTTCTCCTTCATTTACTGGAAAAAAACAAGGTCAGCATCTATGACATCCCGATCGTGGAGATCACGGATCAGTATCTGGAATATATCGACGAGATGCAGCGGCAGGATCTGAATATCATGAGCGAGTTCCTGGTCATGGCGGCGACCCTCCTTGACATCAAGGCGCGGTGGCTGCTGCCGCGGGAGGAGAGCGAGGAGGAGGAAGATCCCCGGGCCGATCTGGTCGCGCAGCTGCTCGAGTACAAGATGTACAAGCAGATGTCTCTCGAGTTAAAGGACCGGCAGATTGATGCCGGTCGTCAAATGTACCGGACACAGGACCTCCCGGAGGAGGTGCGGGCTTATGAGCCGCCCATCGATCTGGACGAACTGACGGAAGGGGTATCCCTCCGCGCGCTGCACAAAGTCTTTGAATCCGTGTTGAGCCGTCAGGAACGTAAGGTAGACACGCTTCATTCGGGCTTCGGTACGATCGAACAGGAAGAGGTCTCGGTGGATGATAAGATGGAATACATTGTAGTATACTTGGAGACGCATGAGTCGTTCTCGTTTCGGGAACTGCTTGAGCGCCAGAACAGTAAACTGGAGTTGATCGTGACATTCCTCGCGGTACTCGAACTTATGAAAATAGGCCGAATCACCGCGAAGCAGAAGAAAACTTTTTCAGAAATATATATTGCGGTAGCGAAACCGTGATTGTGTGCGAGGAAGAAATGATCCGATGCGAAGCGGCGAGACACCTCAAAAATACGTTGTATTTTTTCGGTGTCCGTTGCACTCAAATGCGTATCCGTTCAGAGACTTATGACTGCAAGCAGTCAACGCCTCTGTCCGGTTCCGCATTCTCGCCGCTTATCGCTCATATTAGCGAGCACGGATACATTTTTCCGAGCACACTTCCACTTACAGGAGGGCATACAATGCAAAAAGAAGACTGCGAAGCGGCCGTTGAGGCCATCCTGTTTACGATGGGCGAGTCCGTGGAGTGCGGCAAGATCGCCGAGGCGCTGGAAATCTCAGAAGAGGAAGTAAAGGAGACGATTGACGCGCTCAGCGCGCGCTATGCCTCCGACGACTGCGGACTGCAGATCATCGAACTGGACGGTGCCTATCAGATGTGCACAAAGGTGAGTCAGTATGACCATCTCATCCGCATCGCCAAACAGCCGAAGCACTACCAGCTGACGGATGTTTTATTGGAAACGCTTTCCATCGTGGCATACAAGCAGCCCGTCACCCGTGTGGAGATCGAGAAGATCCGCGGCGTTTCCTGTGAGCACCCGATCAACCGGCTCGTGGAGTGCAGCCTGATCTGCGAGGTCGGGCGGTTGGACGCCCCGGGACGGCCGATCTTATTTGGAACCACGGAGGAATTTCTGCGCTGCTTCGGGGTACAGTCGCTGGAGGATCTGCCGACGCTTGATCCGGATCAGGTCGAAGAGTTCAAGACGGAGGCACAGGAGGAAGTGGAGCAGAGCCTGCAGCCGTAAGGGGTAAGGCGTAAGCCATAAGCCATAAGCCATAAGCCATAAGCAGGGCAATTTAAAGGAGCATTTCTTATGAGTTTTAACATTGCGATTGACGGTCCCGCCGGAGCGGGCAAAAGCACCATCGCAAAGGAACTTGCCAAAGAGCTGTCGTTCCTCTATGTGGACACAGGGGCTATGTATCGCGCGATCGCATACGATATTCTGGCACGCGGGATCGCGCCGGAGGATGCGGATGCCGTCGCCGGTGCCTGCCCGGATATCCATGTGTCTTTGGCATATGAGGACGGGGCGCAGAGAGTGTATGTAAACGGAACGGACATCTCCGAAGAGATCCGGCGGGAGGAGGTTGGAAACGCGGCCTCCGTTGTGAGCGCGTATCCCGCGGTTCGCGAAGCGCTCTTCTCCCTGCAGCGGAGTATTGCGGCGGAACATGACGTGGTCATGGACGGCCGGGATATCGGCACGTGCATTCTGCCAAACGCGCAGTTGAAAATCTTCCTGACTGCCAGCGTTCAGACGCGGGCGCGGCGTCGCTGTCTGGAACTGACCGGGCGGGGCGAGACACCGGATCCGGAACAGATAGAGAGAGATCTCCTGGAGCGCGATGAGCGGGACACGCAGCGCGCTGCCGCGCCGCTTCGCGCGGCGGAGGATGCCGTTACCGTAGACAGTTCCGACCTGACGATCGAGCAGGTGGTGGATGTCATCAAGCGGCTGTATGAGGAGCGAAAGTGACAGGAGGGACCCGGGAGAACGAGGCTGCCTTTCGATCGGGGGGCGCCGGGAGAGGAGACAGAACATGCAGGTGATCCTTGCGGAAAAGGCCGGATACTGTTTTGGCGTAAGCCGCGCGGTGGACACCGTCTACCGGGAGATTGAGAGCGGCAGGCAGCCGGTGTATACCTATGGCCCTATCATTCATAATGAAAGTGTGATCGCGGATCTTGAAAAAAGGGGGGTCCGCGTGATCCATTCGATAGAGGAAGCGGAAGCACTCGGAGAAGGAACCGTGATTCTTTGCTCCCACGGCGTGGGCCGGGCGGTGAGCGAAGCGCTCATGGAAACCGGCGCGGCCCTTGTGGATGCCACTTGCCCATTCGTGCAAAAGATTCACGAGATTGTGGCGGATTACGCCGGGCGGGGGTACTTTGTATTGATCGTCGGCAGCGCGGACCATCCCGAAGTGCAGGGAATTGTCGGGTGGGCGCGCCCGGACGCCGCCGCGGTAATCGGTTCCGTCGAGGAGGCGGAGGAGTTTGATGTCTCCGGATATGACCGGATCTGTGTGGTCTCGCAGACAACGTTTTATCACAAGAAATTTCAAGATATAGTTGAAATTGTGCGGAAAAAAGCGTATTATGATTATACTATGGAGGCAGAAAACCGAGATTTTGTCGTCCATAACACGATTTGTTCCGCCACACGGGAGCGGCAGGCGGCTGCCGAAGCATTGTCAAGGCAGGCAGATGCCATGATCGTGATCGGCGGCGCGAGCAGTTCCAATACACGAAAGCTGTATGAGATCTGCGCGGAGAATTGCAGCAATACTTACTTTATACAAACGTTAGAAGACTTGGAAGGCACCGATTTTTCCCGTTTTGATTGTGTAGGTATTACGGCGGGGGCATCCACCCCGAACTATATTATTGAGGAGGTTCAAAAGTATGTCGGAGAATTTTGAACAAATGTTGGATGACTATTCTAAAACAATCAGAAATGGGGAGGTCGTCGAGGGCACCGTGATCGATGTGAAGCCGGATGAGATTATCTTAAACATCGGTTATAAAGCAGATGGCATCATCACCAAAAACGAATATACCAACGACGCCAGTGTGGACCTGACAGAGGTCGTCTCACCGGGAGACACGCTGGAGGCGAAAGTCTTAAAAGTAAATGACGGAGACGGACAGGTGCTTCTGTCCCACAAACGTCTCGCGCAGGAAAAAGTGAGTGAGCGCTTAAAAGAGGCGTATGAGAACGAGGAAGTGTTAAAGGCGACGGTCACACAGGTTCTGGACGGGGGCTTGAGCGTGATCATTGATGACACCAGAATTTTCATTCCGGCCAGTCTTGTGTCGGATGTCTACGAGCGCGACCTTACCAAATATCAGGATCAGGAGATCGAGTTTGTCCTGACGGAATTCAATCCGCACAGAAGGCGCATTATCGGGAATCGCAAGATGCTGCTGCTCGCGGAACGCGAACAGAGACAGAAAGAACTTCTCGAGAGAATTCAGGTTGGCGATGTGATCGAGGGGAAAGTAAAGAACATTACGGATTTTGGCGCGTTTATCGATCTGGGCGGCGCGGACGGACTGCTTCACATTTCGGAGATGTCCTGGGGCCGTGTGGATAACCCGAGAAAGATCTATAAAGTCGGCGATACGGTGCGGGTCTTTATCAAGGATATCCGGGACACGAAAGTCGCCCTGAGCGTGAAGTTCCCGGAGGAAAATCCGTGGAACAACGCGGCGGATAAGTATGCCCCCGGGACAATTATTACGGGGAAAGTGGCGCGCATGACCGATTTTGGCGCGTTTGTTGAATTGGCGCCGGGCGTGGACGCGCTGCTCCATGTGTCCCAGATTGCCAGAGAACATGTGGACAAACCTTCGGATGTCCTCTCGATCGGGCAGGAAATCGAGGCGAAGATCGTTGACTTTAACGCGGAGGAACATAAGATCAGCCTGAGCATGAAGGCATTGGCTCCGCTTACACCGAAGCAGGAGGAGATTCACGAAGAGGTGCAGGAGGCGGCCTCGGAGGTCGCTGCGGATGAGATCAACGAAGAGGCGGCAGAGGTTGCGTCGGATGTGGCTGCAGCGGAAGCGGCGATGACAGCGGGCGCAGTCTCCGGCGCGGCGGACGAGATCGCGGCGGAAGCCGATGAGGCAGCCGCGGCGGTGGAAGCCATAGAAGAAGAACTCGAAGAGGAAGCGGCGTCAGAGGCTGCCGAAGAGATCATCTCGGAAGCGGATGAGGTTGCGGAAGAGGTGGATGCGGCCGAAGAGGAGCTTGAAGATACGGTGGCGGAAGAGGTCGCGGCCGCGGAAGACGAGCTCGAAGCGGAAGTGGCTGAGGAAGTCGCCGCGGGTGAGCTGACTCCGGAAGAGGCGGAAGTCGTGATCGAAGAGACGGAAGCCGAGATGGAGGAAGAGGCGATCGAAGCGGTGGAAGAGATTGAGGCGTCCATGGAAGAGGCAGCGGCCGAAGCCGTGACGGAGGACGCGGAGGATATCATCGCCGAGAAGCAGGCGGAAGTGGACGCGATCGAAGAGGTGTTGGAGGAAACCGTTTCGGACGCGGTCGCGGAGGATGCGGCCGAGATTGCCGAAGAGACGATGGATACACTGGAAGCGTCGGAAGACGTGTTGGAAGACGCGGCGGCGGAAGCAGTCGCGGAGGACGCGGCCCAGATCGTTGAAGAGACCGATGAGGCGGCGGACGCGGTGGAAGACGACCTCATGGAAGCGGCGGAAGACACAGAGGAGAATACGGAAGAGTAAGACCCCGTGTCCTGGAAAAAGCGTGACAAACCCCTTGCAGATTTGCAAGGGGCTTTTTTTGCCGCCTGACATGGGCGGAATCTATCGGTTGGAAGTCCGGGGTGCACTTTCGTTCTTTCGGATTTACGAGAGCTGGGAAAAGTAATCGACGATCCGTTCTTTGAGGGCTTCCTTCGAGACCGGCATCTCCAGATATCGTTTCGGGTCCGTGTACTCTTTTCGCAAAACTCCTTCCGCAGAACCTTTTGACCCGGAGGGAAGGGCCACGTAGTCACATTCCTTTGTGACATAGCAGGTCTGCTTTGTCGCCCTTTCGCGGTGCGCGGGATCGACGAACGCGCCGACGCTTTGATGGATGGCGGTATCTTCTTCCGGCAGATAATAGTATTCCCTGTACTCCGGGAAAAAGTGTTTCAGCGTGCCGTGCCGGATCGGGAGCCGGAGCAGCGAGCGCTCGCGATCAAGCACGAAAGAAAGCTCGGGTTCCGTCCGGTGGATTGATTGCGGAAGAGGAAGGCGCGGCACCATTGTGACATCCAGAAAACGGTCGGGAGGCGCCGGCGTGTCCCCACCGGACTCTCTGTCGCGTACAGAACCATCCGGGATGGTTTCCTCGCAGAAATCCGTGATGGTAAATGCTCCGTCCGCAAACTGGCGGTAGGCCAGGATCGCGAGCAGGTCAAACATGCCTCGCACATCGTCCCGGTTGTGCAACAGGAGCAGCCGGCGTATTTCCGGATCCGGCTTGACGGTATAGCGCAGCCAGAGATCGATCAGCTCTTTGCCGCTTTGTTCGTCCTCGCGCGCGCAGCCGAGAAAACACTCAATGTCCTTTTGTTTATACGAGGGAAGATTCAGAAGACGGCGCAGTGATTTCGCCTCCCGGTACAGGTCGATGTGGGAGGACGCGTTAAGGTGCGGTTCCTCCCCGCACAGAAGCGAGGCCCGTTTTTCCAGAAACGGCAGGTCAAACGTCGCTCCGTTGAATGTGATCAGGGTCGGGAAGGAGGCGGCCAGGGAAAAGAAGGCACGGAGTACCTCTTCCTCCTCATCCGGTCGTTCCGCGAAGAAGAGTTCCACGACGACGGTTTCTTTTTCGCAGCAGCCGCAGCCGATGCAGTAGATCGCATCGCGGGCAGGAGAGAGGCCGGTTGTCTCAATGTCAAACAACAGCATCTCTTCGGTCAGAAACTCCCGGGCAAAGGCGGGCAGTTCTGTTTTTTTCCATTGCTTTTTTTCCTGGATCATGCGTTCCTCCGTTGCGTCCCGGGCGCAACTTCAGTATAGCTTATTTCGGAATCCGTTGAGAAAAATCCATTTATTTTTGTGTATTTTTTTTAAAACATATACATAAAATTTTTATAATGTGATACAATAAAAAAGGCGTTTAAAGGCGGGTTTTCGGACCCGGAATTTGTTTGAAAACACGCCGGAAAGAAGGACTTGGGGAATGGGTTTATGTACTTTTAAGGGCGGCGTACATCCGTACGACGGCAAGGAATTGTCGAAAGACCAGCCGATCACGGAATACCGGCCAAAAGGCGATCTGGTTTATCCGTTGTCCCAGCATATCGGCGCGCCCGCACAGCCCATCGTGGCGGTCGGGGATACCGTCAGGATGGGACAGATGATCGCGGAGGCCGGCGGATTTGTCTCGGCGCCGATCTATGCCACCGTATCCGGAACGGTAAAAGCGATCGAGCCGCGCCGGGTTGTAATCGGGAATATGGTCAATTCGATCGTGATCGAGAATGACGGCGAGTATGACTGCGTCGAGTTTCAACCTGTGGACGATCCGTCCACGCTTTCCAAAGAGGAGATCATAGAAAAGGTGCAAAATGCCGGCATCGTCGGAATGGGCGGCGCGGGTTTTCCTACGCATGTAAAGTTATCCCCGAAGGATCCGGACGCGATCGATTTTGTGATCGCGAACTGCGCGGAGTGTGAGCCCTATCTGACTTCGGATTACCGCAGGATGCTGGAAGAGCCGGAGAAGCTCATCGGAGGTATGCGGATCCTCCTTTCCCTCTTTGACAACGCGAAGGGATATTTCGGGATCGAAGACAATAAGAAGGACTGCATCAAGCTGATCTCCGAGATGATCAAGGATGAACCGCGGATGGAAGTCAAGGAGCTGCGGACAAAATATCCGCAGGGATCCGAGCGGCAGCTGATCTACGCCACGACAAAGCGCGCGGTCAATTCCACGATGCTTCCGGCGGATGCCGGCGCGATCGTGGACAACGTGGATACGATCTGCGCGATCTATAACGCAGTGAAGCTGGGGCGTCCCCTGATGCACCGCATTGTGACTATTACGGGAGACGCCATCGTAAACCCTGCCAATTATTCGATCCACATCGGAACAAACTACGCGGAACTGGTCGACGCGGCCGGCGGATTTAAGTCGCAGCCGCAAAAGATCATCTCCGGCGGCCCGATGATGGGTTTTGCCATGTTCAGTCTTGATATTCCCACGACGAAGACAACCTCAGCGCTTCTGTGCATGACGGAAGATGAAGTGCAGAAGGCGGAAAAACAGGCGACGAATTGCATTAACTGCGGACGCTGTGTGGATGCCTGTCCTTCCCGCCTCATTCCTTCCAGACTGGCCGACTTCGCGCAGAATCATCAGGAAGAGCTGTTTGATAAATGGAATGGTTTGGAGTGTGTGGAATGCGGCAGCTGCAGCTATATCTGCCCGGCCAAGAGAAACCTGGTGCAGGCGATCCGGGTGATGAAGAAAACGGTTACGGCCAACAAGCGCAAAGCGGCACAGGGAGGTGATTGATCGTGGATGAATTGTATAATGTGACATCATCTCCGCATGTGCGGGCAAAAATGAGTACGAACAAGGTCATGCTCTGCGTGATCATCGCGCTGCTTCCCTCGGCGATCTTCGGAATCTTTAATTTCGGACCGCGGGCGCTCGCGGTGATCGTAGTCACTATCGCGAGCTGTCTCGTCTCGGAGTTTGTCTTCAACCTGATCACCCATCGGAAACAGTCGGTGGGAGATTTGAGCTGTATCGTGACGGGTCTGCTGCTGGCGTTAAACCTGACCAGCACGATCCCGTTCTGGATCGCGATCGTCGGCGGCGTGTTTGCCATCGTGGTCGTCAAGATGCTTTTCGGCGGTCTCGGACAGAACTTCATGAACCCGGCGCTCGGCGCCCGGTGTTTCCTGATCCTTGCGTTTACCGCGCCGATGACAAGCTTCGCGACGGTTCCGCTGGATACGACGACCAGCGCGACACCGCTTTCCTATCTGGCGGATGGGGGACTTTACAGCAATACGCTGGCCATGTTTACCGGACGGATCTCAGGCACGATCGGTGAGACTTCCGTCATCTGCATTCTCTGCGGAGCGGTCTTCCTGATCGCGATGGGGATCATTGATTTTCGGATCCCATTTTCTTATATTATCGTTTTTGTGATCATGATCATCCTGTTTGGCGGCCATCTGACGACCGGCGATCTGCCGAACTATGTGGCACAGGAACTTTGCGGAGGCGGCCTGATGCTCGGCGCGTTCTTTATGGCGACCGACTACGCGACCTCACCAATAACGCCACGCGGGAAGATCCTATTTGGGATCACCTGCGGCGTGCTGCTCGGGGTCTTCCGGCTCTTCGGCGCGTCCGCGGAAGGATGTTCTTACTCCATTATCTTTGCGAATATGCTCGTGCCGCTGTATGAGAGAATTACAGTGCCGAAAGCATTCGGGAAAGGAGGGGAATGATTATGAAAGAACGTACGATCGTTCGTGACGCCCTCATCCTTTTCGCGATCACGATCATTGCCGGCTTCGCGCTCGGCGTGGTTCACGAGATTACGCTGGAGCCTATTGCCGCGGCGGATTACGAAGCCCAGCAGGAGGCGTATCGTGACGTGTTCCCGGATGCCGCGAGTTTTGTCGAATATCCCGACTTTGACGAGGAGAAGGCGGATGAAGTGGTAATCGATGCCGGTTACGCTGACGATTCCATCGATGCCTGTATGCAGGCGGTCGGTTCGGACGGCAGCCTGCTTGGCTATGTCATCAATTCGACAGACCCCAACAGCTACGGCGGCAACATTACCCTTTCCCTCGGTGTGACGGTGGACGGTACCGTGAACGGATACTCCATCACGGACATCAATGATACCGCCGGACTCGGCATGAAAGCAAAAGACGAGGCATTCTCCTCTCAGTTCAGAGACAAAAATATTGAGGAATTTACCGTGACCAAGACTGGTGCGGTCTCCGAGGAGGAGATCGATGCCATCTCCGGCGCGACCATCTCCTCGAACGCGGTAACGCGCGCGGTCAACGCAGGTCTCGTGTACTATCGATACCTGATGGAAGAGACGGGAGGTGAGCTGGTTGAATAAATATGTAGAACGGATTTACAACGGCTTCTTAAAAGAGAACCCCACCTTCATCCTCCTGCTCGGTATGTGTCCGACGCTTGCCGTCACAACATCCGCGATCAACGGACTCGGCATGGGAGGTTCCACGACGGTGGTGCTGGTCTTGTCGAACCTGATCATTTCACTGCTTCGCAAGGCCATCCCGAACAAGGTGCGTGTGCCGGCCTATATCGTAATCGTTGCCTCACTGGTTACGATCGTGCAGCTCATTCTGCAGGGATTTATTCCCAGCCTTTATGACTCGCTGGGCATCTACATTCCGCTGATCGTGGTAAACTGCATCATTCTCGGAAGGGCGGAGAGTTACGCCTCCAAGAATGGCCCGGTGCTGTCCCTCCTGGATGGCGTCGGCATGGGCATCGGCTTTACCTTTGCTTTGACCTGCATCGGCCTTGTTCGTGAGATCCTGGGATCCGGACAGGCGTTTGGTTTTCAGATTCTTCCGCTGGCGGATCGCGCCGCGGGAACACCTGGGTTTACCCCGTTTACCATCTTCGTGCTGGCTCCCGGCGCGTTCTTCGTGCTGGCATTTTTGGTCGCCATTCAGAATGGCTTCCGCGAGTGGCGGCGCAAGAGGGGCCTTCGGGTAACGGAGCCGCAGGGCTGCCTGGCCGGCGATTGCGCCTCCTGTCAGGAGACGGTTTGCCTGGAACCGGATAAGAAGCAGGTCTTCCTGGCCGGGGTAGAACCGGAAAAAGCGGTAGAGGAGAAAGCTCCGGCCGCCAAAGCGGTAGAGGAGAAAGCTCCGGCTGCCGAAGCGGTAGAGGAGAAAGCTCCGGCCGCCGAAGAAGCACAGACAACGGATACTCCCGCAGAGGACGCGGAAAAAGCCGCGTCTGACGCGTCGGATACAAACGAAGAATAGGAGGTGGTTCAGATGAGAGAAGTCATTTTGATTGCGATCGGATCTGCGGTTGTGAATAACGTCGTCCTGAGCCAGTTCCTCGGCTTATGCCCGTTCTTTGGCGTGTCGAAAAAAGTCAACACGGCAGCCTGGATGGGAGTAGCGGTGATCTTTGTTATCACGGTCGCATCCCTGGTGACAAGTATTTTGGATAAGTTTGTCCTGCAGAATTTTGACCTGGTCTATCTGCGGACCATCGTATTTATCCTGGTCATCGCGGCACTGGTTCAGTTTGTCGAGATGTTCTTAAGGAAGTCCATGCCGCCCCTGTACAATTCCCTGGGCGTGTTCCTGCCGCTGATCACCACGAACTGCGCAGTGCTCGGCGTGGCGTTGAACAACGTGCAGTACGGTTACGGGATCGGCGTGAGTGTGATCAACGGGTTTGCGACGGCGGTCGGCTTTACGCTGGCGATCGTGATCATGGCAGGCATTCGGGAAAGGGTTGAATACAATGGTATCCCGCAGCCGTTTAAAGGGTCTGCGCTCACCCTTGTGACAGCCGGTCTCATGTCCATCGCGTTTATGGGCTTTTCCGGTGTGATTTAGGAGGTGATGGGATGAGTGTACAAGCGATCATCATAGCGGCTGTTGTCGTTGGTATCGTCGGAATCGTCATCGGCATCATCCTGGGTATTGCCGGAGAGCGGTTTAAAGTGGAAGTGGATCCCAACGAGGAGGCAATCCTTGGCGTTCTGCCCGGAAACAACTGCGGCGGATGCGGCTATGCCGGCTGTTCCGGTCTGGCGGCGGCCATCGCGAAAGGCGAGGCGGAGGTCAATGCCTGCCCGGTCGGAGGCGCGCCGGTCGCGGAAAAGATCGGTGCCATCATGGGAGAGGATGTCGGCGAATCTGTCCGCATGACCGCCTTTGTCATGTGTTCGGGCACGGATGAAAACGCCAATAAAGATTACAATTACATCGGCGAGTTGTCCTGTGAGATGGTAAAAAATATCTCCAACGGCGGGCCGAAGGCATGCAATCACGGGTGCCTTGGTTTTGGCGACTGCGTGGCAGCCTGCGGGTTTGACGCGATTCAGGTAAATCAGGGCATTGCCATGGTAAACAAAGAACGCTGCAAAGCGTGCAGCAAATGCATCCACGCCTGCCCGCAGCAGCTGATCGAGCTCATTCCCTATGACGCGAAGCATATGGTGCGCTGTCATTCCATGGATCTGGGCAAGGTCGTCATGAAGGTCTGCAAAGTGGGCTGCATCGGATGCAAGATGTGTCAGAAGACCTGTGAATACGATGCCATCACGGTGGAGAACAACATCGCGCATATCGATCAGACAAAGTGTACGGGCTGCGGCGCGTGTGCCGAGAAGTGCCCGAAAAAGATCATATGCTGACATGCGGAGGGGGACAATATGGAAAACGGTATGCTCGATCGGATCAATGAGCTTTACCACAAGGAACAGACGGAAGGCTTAACGGAAGAGGAACAGGAGGAACAGGCGGCGCTTCGCGAAACGTATCTGTCCACGTTCCGGCGGAACTTAAAGAGTCAGCTCGACAACATCGACATCGAGAATCCGGACGGTTCGGTTGAAAATCTCAAGGAGGCGCACGAGCGGAGCATACGGGACGCTCTTGGAATAACCGACAGCGATCTGGAAGACTCGGATGTCAACAACGATTGAGACCGAAAGCAACTTGCGAACTTCCTTATGATCCAAATTGTAAAAGGCTGACAGCGAGCGCTGTCAGCTTTCTTTCTGTTCCAGATGCTTTAGTATCGCTTCCGGCGAAGCCTCATCCGGCGACAAAAACCGGATCGGTTCGTTAAACCCGTTCAAGCTGTGCGTATCGGAACTGCTTATCATACGGCAGTTTTTGAGGTACGGATAGGCCTCGCAAAGGGCGGGCCAGTCGTCGGGATTTTTTACTTCCACGCAGCAAAAACGGCTGCCCTCCGGGATGAAGCCCAGATTTTGCAGCAGACTGGTGGTTGATTTGTTGATGTGCGCCGGTACCATGACCCCGTTGTAGGCTGTTACGAAGTCGTAGACAGCGTCAAACGGGATATCGGTGGCGGAGATCAGAAGCTTTTGCTCTGTTCCGCATATCTCGTCGTTTGTATCGTAGATCAGCTGATTGCCAAAAAACGCGGGGTCATTTGGGATGTCGGGCAGGTGTTCGTATTCCGCGGCATCAAACGCCATCGCGTCATCGAGGGAGGAAAAGTAGCACAGCACATGGACTTCCTCCGCGGTTGTCAGTTCCATGCCGAACAGTACGTTCATGCCGTATTCTTCGGCTGCGGCGGCAAAGGCGGGGCAGTTTTTGCACGAGCCGTGATCCGTGAGCGCGATCAGATCCAGACCGATGATTTTGGCCATTCCCACGATATTCGCCGGGGTCATATCGTCATCCCCGCACGGTGAGAGGCAGGAATGGATGTGAAGGTCATACGTCAGCTTTACCATGAATCAGCTCATACACCTCCAGCGCGGTATCAAAGATCTGTTGGTCTGTGCGGAGCAGGCAGATATCCTGAGATACCGCTTTTAATTTCATGTTGTCATCCACGTTGGCATTACAGCACAGAATGATGCAGGCGCTGTCCGCCAGTGACGCGACGGCGAGGGTGTTCATGTTGGACATCACGGTGCACCAGGCGCAGCCTTCCGGCGCATTCCCCATCGCAACGCTCAAAAGGTCACAGCAATAGGGCTGTGTGACAGTCGCTTCGGTGTTGCCCGGATGGATGACCTCCAGTCCACAGTGGTCGATCAATTCTTTTACGGTCATTTTGGTTCCTCCTCTTTATCTGTTAGATCTAAAAAGATACAATCCTCAATCGTGGCATTAAGGCCCGGCATCACGATATCGTTTGCCAGCGCTTTGCAGGTCGGCGCGCCGCAGCACCCGCAGTCCAGACCCGGAAGCGCTTCCAGAATGGCCTCGATCCGCTCCAGGTTCTCTATGCTTTCCTCCATGGTCTCCCCGAGGCGGTATACCGGTTCATAGGTGATCGGTTCCGACCAGTCGAGCAGACCCGGATACGAATATTCTTCAACATTTTCCGGATGAGAAAACTCCTCATTCAGATTCATCCGCATCGTCTTTGTCTTAGCCATATAGGCGTTTTCCACGTTAAGCACGCCGCCCACACAGCCGGGAGAGCAGGCGTTTAATTCCACGAACTGCAGGCTGTGTTCAAACTTTTCGTCTTCCAGGTCCTCGAGCACGCGAAGGACATTCTCGATGCCGTCCGCCGCCAGATATTCGTGTGAAAGTACGCCGATCGACTCTCCGCCGCTGACCGACCAGCCGCGGCCGAGACTGCCGGACCGGCTTAATTGTTTCCGGTCGGCGGCTGCCTCCTTCATGTGGGAGAGCAAAACCGGATAGAAGTCTTTGATCGCGATCACGCGGTCCACGTTGCTTTGCTCCAATCCAAGCGGCGAATTGACAAAAGCGACTTTCGAGGGACACGGGGACAGAAAGACAATGCCGATCTCTTCCGCGGACAGGCCTGTTTTTTTCATGGCCTCCCGCCGCGCGATGCTTGCCGCCACCTCCATCGGAGGAAGGAGCGGAAGCATATGCGGGATGAGATTCGGAAACCTCACCCGGATAAGGCGCTCAATCGTCGGACAGGCCGTGCTGATGAACGGCCGGGTCTCCGGATGTTCCGCGATGTAGGCGCGGGAAGCCTCGGAGACGATCTCCGCCGCGACGCTCACCTCAAACACATCGTCAAAACCGGACTGCAGGATGGCGGTCAGGATAATGTTGACATCCTCCATGTTGTTAAACTGGCTGTACAGCGCGGGGGCCGGAAGCGCGACGAGATAAGAAAATTCCGCGCGAATCTCGTCAAGTTGGTCGCGTCGGCAGCGCTTCGCGTGGTGCGGGCAGTGCCGCACGCATTCTCCGCAGTCGATACAGAATTCCGGTATGATGGATGCCTTGTGATTCTTTATCCGGATCGCCATGGTAGGGCAGCGCTTTAAACAGGTGAAACAGCCTTCACAGCGTTCCTCATCCAGATATACGGAGTGATAAAACTTATCCATGTAATCCAATCACCTCAATCAAAACCTTCCCACTCAAAAATCGACTTCCATGGTGACGGTTGTGCCGACACCCAGTTCGGTCTCGATCAGAAATTCATCGCAGGCGCGCTTCATGTTCGGCAGCCCCATGCCGGCTCCGAAGCCCAACTCGTTCACCTGATTGTCGGCGGTGGAATAGCCCTCCTGCATTGCCAGATCGATATCCGGTATGCCCGGGCCGACATCTTTTAAGACCATATGGACCCGGTCGGGATAGACATCGACATCGATGTTACCGCCGTCGGCGTGGATCGCCATGTTGATTTCGCCCTCATAGATGGCAATGGAGCATCGGCGGATGGCATCCGGTGGAACGTTCAGTTGCTTTAACTTCTGTTTCAGTTCGCTGCTGGCTTCCCCTGCACGGGTAAAGTCGGTGGCGTCAACCGGAAACTGATAGTGGATCGAATCCATTTTCAATAGCCTCTTTTCTCATACAATTTGCCACAGGCAGCGTACATGGTCAGGTCCGATTGCATGACAAAGATTCCGCATTCCTCGGCCATCTCGACCATCTCGTCGGACGGGGATTTGCCGCGGATAAAGCAGATGCAGATGATGTCCGTCATATCGGCGGTGCGGATCACCTGGGGGTTGGTAAGGCCCGTTAAGAGAAGCGCGTCCTTTTTCACAAAAGCGAGTACGTCACTCATCATATCCGAGCCGCAGATCGTTTCAATTTCGAGACCGGAGTCAAGTGCTGGAGTCAGCACCTGCGCGTCCAATAGCTCCATCACATTTTCAATCGTCATAAAAACCTCCAATTTTCCTTTTGTTAATGAATGCGATCAAAAGATTTCATTCGCCTTGATTATAGCATAGGACCTTTTCCCGTTCAACAAAAATGCTTTTGGTGCAGGTGCGGAGGGAAGGGGCGGTCGTTTTTCATCCGAATATGGAATTATTTGCAAAATATCGGGAATCTTCCTTGCGTATTCTCCCTGTAAATGATAATATTAATAAGTACCCATTTTTTAATCTTATACGTATTGGAGGTGTCATTTTGGCTTTAGCGAATCAAGCCCCGTTCGAGGGGACAAAGGAACAAAGGGCGCAGTTGCACGCTGCGATCGATGAGCTCCGTGACACGAAGGGATGTCTAATGCCGATCATGCAGAAGGCACAGGACATCTATGGCTATCTTCCCTATGAGGTGCAAAAGATGATCTCGGATGACATGGGGATCCCCATGGAGAAGATCTACGGGGTCGCGACATTTTATTCCATGTTTAATTTGTATCCGAAGGGAAGGCATCAGGTCGCGGTATGTCTCGGTACCGCCTGCTACGTCAAGGGATCGGGAAACATTTTCCAGGAGGTGCAGAACAAGCTTGGCATCGAAGGCGGACAGTGCACGTCGGATCGAAGATTTTCTCTGGATGCCTGCCGTTGTGTCGGCGCGTGCGGCCTCGCTCCGGTCATGATGATCGACGGGGAAGTGTACGGCCGCCTGACCGTGGGCGATCTTGACGGGATCTTCGCGAAGTACAACTGATGCTGCCGGAGATCTCACTCAATATTTTGGATGTCGCGCAGAATTCGATTTCCGCGAACGCTTCGCTGGTCGGGATCACCGTGGAGACGCGCACAAAGGAGCAGCGGCTCATCGTGACCATCGCGGATGATGGGTCGGGGATGACCGAGGAAACGATCAAACAGGTGGAAGACCCGTTTTACACGACGCGCACGACGCGCAAGGTAGGGCTTGGCGTTCCCTTCTTAAAGCAGGAGGCGGAGTGTACGGGCGGTTCGTTTTCCATTCAATCCGAACCCGGGAGCGGAACAACCGTTACGGCCGAGTTTTGTACGGACAACATTGACTGTATGCCGCTCGGGGATATAAACGCGACGATCCAATCACTTGTTTCCATGAATCCGGACATCGATTTTTGTTATACCCGCATCGTGGACGGGAAATCGTTTGTTATGGATACGCGGGAGATCCGGGCGATCCTTGGAGATCTGCCGCTGAACGCGCCGGAGGTTACACAGTTTCTGACTCAGTTTTTGGAGGAAAACGAGAACGAACTGTCTCGTCAATAAAAGAATTGGTTATGTCACACATCAAACGGAGGTAGGTATGAAATCACTGGAAGAGTTAAAAGAAATTCGCGAGAAAATGGAGGGAGAGATCGGACAGCGAACGGACGATTCCGATAAGACCCGTGTTGTGGTTGGGATGGCCACCTGCGGCATCGCGAGCGGTGCCCGCCCGGTCTTAAATCGTCTGTCGGACGACGTGCAGGAAAAACATCTGGACAATGTCGTCGTGTCGCAGACCGGCTGCATTGGCCTGTGTCAGTATGAACCGATCGTCGAAGTGTTTGAACCGGGCAAGCCGAAAGTCACTTATGTGAAAATGAACCCAGAGAAGGCGGATGAGATCGTTGAGAAGCACCTGATCGGCGGACACGTTGTAAACAAATATCTGCTCCAGGCAGATGAAACCAAGTAAAGGGGGCGGGTAGAATATGTATCGAGCACATGTATTGGTCTGCGGCGGAACCGGCTGTTCCTCAGCCGGAAGCGAAGATGTGCTGCAGGCATTCAACGAAGAACTGAAGAAAAACGACCTCAGTGAAGAGGTCTGTGTCGTCCAGACCGGATGTCACGGGCTCTGTTCCGTGGGGCCGGTTGTGATCGTTTATCCGGACAGCATCTTTTACACGAACATTACGGTAAAAGATGTTTCGGAGATCGTGACGGAGCATCTGTTAAAGGGGCGCGTTGTCGATCGGCTCGTCTATCAGGAAGGCGAGGAAAAGAAACATATCGAGTCGCTGGAAGACACGGTGTTTTACAAGAAGCAGTTCCGGATCGCGCTGCGCAACTGCGGTGTGATCGATCCGGAGAACATTGAAGAATATATCGGGACCGGCGGGTATGAAGCGCTCGGCAAGGTGTTGACCGAGATGTCGCCGGACGAGGTGATCCAGACGATCACGGACAGCGGCCTGCGCGGAAGAGGCGGTGCCGGTTTCCCGACTGGCGTAAAGTGGAAATTCGCCTCCGGCAACCGCGGCAACGTACAGAAATATGTCTGCTGCAACGCCGACGAGGGTGACCCGGGCGCATTCATGGACCGTTCCGTGTTGGAGGGCGATCCGCACGTGGTCCTCGAGGCGATGGCGATCGCGGGATACGCGATCGGCGCCGATCAGGGATATATCTACGTGCGTGCCGAGTATCCGATCGCGGTACAGCGGCTTCAGATCGCGCTGAAACAGGCGAGAGAGTACGGCCTGTTGGGCGAGGATATTTTCTCGACCGGCTTTAACTTTGATATTGATATCCGGCTTGGCGCCGGCGCGTTTGTCTGCGGTGAGGAGACGGCGCTTATGACTTCCATCGAAGGAAACCGCGGCGAGCCGAGGCCCAGACCGCCGTTCCCGGCAAACCAGGGTCTGTTCGCGAAGCCGACGATCTTAAACAATGTCGAGACATTGGCGAACGTTCCGCGAATTATCATGAACGGAGCCGAGTGGTTTGCTGCCATGGGTACCGAAAAGTCCCACGGCACGAAAGTGTTCGCGCTGGGCGGCAAGATCAATAACACCGGCCTCGTTGAGATCCCGATGGGGACGACGCTTCGCACGATCGTTGAGGAGATCGGCGGCGGTATCCCGAACGGAAAGAAGTTTAAAGCAGCCCAGACCGGCGGTCCTTCCGGCGGATGTATCTCAGCGGAAAACTTTGACATTCCCATCGACTATGACAACCTGATCAGTATCGGATCCATGATGGGATCCGGCGGACTGATCGTCATGGATGAGGACACCTGCATGGTCGACATCGCGAAGTTCTTCTTGCAGTTTACCGTGGATGAGTCCTGCGGAAAGTGCACGCCGTGTCGTGTCGGCACGAAACGCCTTCTGGAGACGCTCGAGAAGATCACGGACGGCAAGGGTACGGTCGAGGATCTCGATAAACTCGAGGAGCTTTGCCTCTATATCAAGGAAAACGCGCTGTGCGGCCTGGGGCAGACGGCACCGAATCCCGTGCTCTCCACGCTTCGCTATTTCCGCGATGAATATATGGAACATGTGGTCAACAAGCACTGCCCGGCCGGCGTGTGCAAGAACCTGATCGAGTACAAGATCGATCCGGAGAAGTGTAAAGGGTGTACCCTTTGCGCGCGCAACTGCCCGGCTGAAGCCATAAGCGGCACGGCGAAATCGCCGCATGTGATCGATAACTCGAAGTGCATCAAGTGCGGTACCTGTATGGAATACTGTCGCTTCGGCGCGATCTACACAGACTGAGGGAGGGGACAGATATGGCAAATATAAATTTAACGATTAACGGAACGGAAGTATCTGCTCCGGAAGGGAGCACGGTTTTGGAAGCGGCCCGACTGGCCAACATTGAGATCCCGACCCTCTGTTTCTTAAAGGGCGTCAATGAGATCGGCGCCTGCCGGATGTGCGTTGTGGAAGTGAAGGGCGCGAGAACGCTGGTTACCGCCTGCGTCTATCCGGTAAACGAGGGAATGGAAGTGTGGACGAACACACCGAAAGTTCTGGCGGCCAGAAAAAAGACACTGGAACTGATCCTGTCCGATCATGACCAGGATTGTCTGGCCTGCGTGCGCAGCGGCAAGTGTGAACTCCAGAAGCTTTGCCACACCTATAAGGTAGATGATACCTCCGCATACGCCGGAGAGATGAACCAGTTCGATCTGGACACCTCCGCGATTCATATGGTACGGGACAACAACAAATGTATCCTCTGCCGCAGATGTATTGGCGCCTGCGTCAACCTGCAGAGCATCGGAGTCATCGGCGCGAATCAGAGAGGATTCAGGACAAACATCGGTTCCACGTTTGAGATGGGACTGGGAGAGACAAGCTGTGTCTGCTGCGGACAGTGCATCACCGCCTGCCCGACCGGTGCCCTCTATGAAAAGGACAGCACGGCGGAAGTGTTTGCCGCTCTCGCGGATCCGGACAAGATTGTGATCGCGCAGCCGGCCCCGTCCGTGCGCGCGGCGTTGGGCGAGATGTTTGACGATCCCATCGGGACCGACGCGCAGGGCAAGCTTGCGGCGTCCCTGCGGCGGCTTGGTTTTGACGAAGTGTTTGACACGGATTTCGGCGCGGACTTAACGATCATGGAGGAGGCACATGAGTTCCTCAACCGGGTACAAAACGGCGGCAAGCTGCCGATGATCACGTCTTGTTCTCCGGGATGGATCAAGTTCTGCGAACATTATTTTCCTGATTTTACGGACAATCTTTCGACCTGCAAATCCCCGCAGCAGATGTTCGGGGCGATCACGAAATCCTATTATGCCGAGAAGAACGGCATCGATAAGGAGAAGATCGTTGTGGTCAGCATCATGCCGTGTACGGCGAAGAAATTTGAGATCCAGCGAGACGACCAGGCGGCAAACGGCGTGCCCGATGTGGACATCGCTTTGACCACGCGGGAACTCGGACGCATGATCGAGCAGGCCGGCATCGACTATCATTCCCTGCCGGATGAAGAGTTTGACAAGCCTCTGGGCATCGGCACGGGCGCCGCGGTCATCTTCGGCGCGACCGGCGGCGTGATGGAGGCGGCTCTTCGGACCGCTGTCGAGGCACTGACGGGGGAGGAGCTTAAGAAGCTGGAGTTTACCGAAGTGCGTGGTACGCAGGGCATCAAGGAGGCCACCTACAACGTGGCTGGCCTCGACGTGAAAGTGGCGGTTTGCTCTGGTCTGGCGAATGCCCGGCAGCTTTTGGAATCCGTCCAGAACGGAGAGGCGGATTATCACTTTATCGAGGTCATGTGCTGCCCCGGCGGCTGTGTCAACGGCGGCGGACAGCCTCAGCAACCCGGACATATCCGCAATACGGTTGATATACGTGCCGAGCGGGCCAAGGTGCTGTACGATCTCGACGAGGAAAGCGCGATTCGAAAATCGCATGAGAATCCCGCCATCAAGGAACTGTATGAGACGTATCTCGGCGAGCCCAACAGTGAAAAGGCACATCACCTGCTTCACACAAGTTATGTCAAGAGGGTCGTAAACAAAGAACTGTGATAGCAACCGGTTTTGACTAGGCGAAGCTGTCGCGACAGGAGGGTTCGATGGCTCCGTTCCGTCAGAAAACCAAGTTTGAAGAAATAAGAGATATACACAACCACGACAAGATCGTGGCGAGACGGAAAAAGATTGCCGTGCGTATCATCATTGTTGTCGCAGTGATCGTTGCGGTATATCTTGCCGGCGCGTATTTCTTTTCAAATTTTTTCTTTCCACGTACTGTGGTCAACGGAATCAATTGCTCATGGAAGTCCGCTTCCATGAGCAATGATTTGTTGCGGAAAAATGTAGAGGACTACACGCTGACCTTGTATGAAAAGGATGGAAAAACGGAAGTGATCGGCGCGGATGACATCCATCTGGAGATTCAGCCGGAGGAAACCCTGCAGGAACTGATTGATGAGCAGAATGGGTTCGCATGGGTTTCCCATCTTTTTGTCCCTGCGGAGATCAACATTGATACTGAGGTCCTCTATGATGAGGAGGCTCTGACTGCCGCGATGGACGCGCTGGACTGCCTCAACGAGGAGTATGTCACGCACTCGGCGGCACCGCAGTTGACCGGATATACGGAAGGGGTTGGTTATGAGGTCACTGAGCCGGTATACGGGAATGAGGTCAATCGTGAGACACTGCTCGCGAATCTGCGGCAAGCTGTGGAAACCCTGAGCCCCACCGTCGATCTGATCTTTACGGACTGCTATGATCAGTCTGATTTTGAGACGGAATATGAGCGGCTTGTCCGGGTAAAGGATCTTCTCAATGAGCACATCAACCATACGATCACCTATGAATTCGGTTCGGAGCAGGAGGTCCTGGATGGCGCGCAGCTCTCGGAGTGGGTCGTGATCCGGGAAGAACCGGAGGAAGGTTCCGATGACGAAGCGCGGGTTGTATCCATAGACGAGCTGGCCGCGGACAGCGAGGGGAGCATTGATCTTGACCGCCTGACGGTGTCCTTCGATCAGGACAGGCTTGCCGAATTTGTCTACGGTCTGGCCTATGATCACAACACCAAGTATCTGTATCATGACCTGGTCACCCATACCGGAGAGACCGTGACGGTCGACGGCGGCAACTACGGCTGGTACCTTGACCAGGCGGCAACCCTGGAGCAGTTAAACGGCTTCCTGGACGCGGAAGAGGACTATACCGGGGAAGCGATATTTACACAGCGGGCGGCACAGTTCGATTTTCCGGATTACGGAACCACCTATTTGGAGGTCAGCCTCTCGGAACAGCATTTCTGGTACTATCGCGACGGGGTGCTGACACTGGATTCCGACTTCGTGTCGGGCAATCCGAACACGGGACACGCGACGCCGACCGGCACATATCAGATCGCGTACAAGGCGCGCGACCAGGTGCTGGAGGGACAGGGCTATTCCTCTCCGGTCAGTTACTGGATGCCGTTTTATGCAGGGGTCGGCTTTCACGACGCCCCCTGGAGGAGTTCGTTCGGTGATTCAATCTACCTGTCCAATGGGTCGCATGGATGCCTGAACCTGCCCGCCTCCGTCGCGGAGACGCTGTACGGATATATTGAAGGCGGGGAATGTGTGCTCGTTTATTGAGAAGATATCTATGGATCATACAGTAAATTATGACAGCATCGACATCACAGGTACACCGCCGGAGGAAGGGGCCGCGCGGCAGTCGTATTTTATCGCGCGGGCGCGGCAGACAGTCCTGCGGATGGAGGAAGAAGCGGGCAGGCGTCTTACGTTTCACATTACGACCTTCGGATGCCAGATGAACGCAAGGGACTCAGAGAAGCTTGCCGGCATTCTGTGCGCCATTGGCTATTCCAAAGCGGACGATGAAGACGCGGACCTCGTTATTATGAATACGTGCACGGTGCGGGAGAATGCGAACAATCGTGTCTATGGACGGCTCGGGTATTTAAACGGATTTAAGAAAGAAAATCCGCGCATGATCATCGCGCTCTGCGGCTGTATGATGCAGGAAGAGCAGGTGGTCTCGCGGATCAGAGAACAGTATCGGTTTGTGGATCTCATCTTCGGGACCCACAATCTTTTTGCGTTTGCGGAACTTTTATGCCGTGTTTACGAGGAACGGGAGATGGTGGTGGACATTTGGCCCGAAGCGCGCGGCATGGTGGAACGGCTTCCGAACGAGCGCAACTATGCGTTTAAAAGCGGCGTGAACATTATGTATGGCTGTGACAATTTCTGCAGCTACTGCATCGTTCCCTATGTGAGAGGAAGAGAGAGAAGCCGCGCGCCGGAGGATATTCTGGAAGAGATCCGGGATTTTGTGGACGACGGCGTGATCGAGGTCATGCTGCTCGGACAGAATGTGAATTCTTACGGCAAGAATCTGCCTGATCCGGTCTCATTTTCCGATCTGTTATTGCAGGTGGAGCAGATTGAAGGACTCAGGCGGATCCGCTTTATGACATCGCATCCGAAAGACTTATCCGATGAATTGATCGACGTGATGAAGCGCTCCGACAAGATCTGCCATCATCTGCACCTTCCGCTTCAGTCGGGGAGCACCCGCCTGTTGGAAAAGATGAACCGTCACTATACAAAGGAGCAGTATCTTGCTTTGGTGGAGAAAATACGGGCAGCGATACCGGATATTGCGATCACGACGGATCTGATCGTCGGATTTCCCGGTGAGACGGAGGAAGATTTCGCGGAGACGATGGATGTGATCCGCCGCGTGCGTTTTGCGGGCGCGTTTACCTTTCTCTATTCGCCCCGCGTCGGCACGCCGGCCGCGGCAATGGAAGACATCGTACCGGAGGAGACGGCGAAAGAGCGGTTTGAACGCATGCTGAAGGAAGTCCAGGACATTGCCGCGGAGGAAGCGGACAGGCTTACGGGGCAGGTCCGGGAGGTATTGGTGGAGGGACTTAATCGTCAGGAGAAGGGCCTGGTTACCGGACGGCTGGCCAACAACAGCGTCGTCCATTTGCCCGGAGATGAGAGCCTTATCGGGCAGATCGTCCCGGTCCGCTTAAGCGAGTGCAGGGGTTTCTATTATCTCGGAGATATGGTATGATACAAGGGGACGAAAAGTCGTAAAACGGATACCCAAAGGGCACACGTGTTTACATCCGATTTTACGAATTTCGGGCCCGAATAATGAGGGTTGCATGAACAAGAAGCTCGGAATAAGAGAAATTCTGCTGTTGGTCATTGTGTTTGTCGTTCTCTTCCTGATCTGGTTTGGCTTTCACCGGATGCACAGGGATCCCGGTACCCGGATCCGCGTCTCGGCGGCGGGAGAGTTAATCGGCGAATATGATCTTTCCGAGGAGCAGGAGATTCCGATTGAAACCGGAGGGGATGTAAGCAATATTCTGCTGATCAAGGATGGGGAAGCGGATATGATCTGGGCGGACTGTCCGGATCAGACCTGTGTAAACACAGACCCGATTTCCGGAACCGGGGAGAGTATTGTGTGTCTGCCGCATCAGGTCGTGGTGGAGGTAATCTCTTCCGACGAGGCGGCGGAGTTTGATGTGATCGCGCAGTGAGAGGAGCCTATGTATTCTTATATCAGCGGTACATTGGAAGAGGTGAGAGAGGATTCGATCGTGGTGGACAACCACGGGATCGGGTATCTGTTATACATTCCGCTCCGCATTCATGAGGAGCTGCCGGAGATTGGTTCCCAGGTAAAGATTTACACATACCTGCAGGCGCGGGAAGATACGCTTATCCTGTTCGGGTTCGCGTCGGAGGATGAGATCGCCATGTTTCAGCTGCTGCTTACCGTATCCGGCATTGGGCCCAAAGGGGCGCTTGCGCTGCTGTCGTCTTATTCGGCCAACGAGATTCGCTTCGCTGTCGCGAGCGATGACGATAAGCTCTTATCCAGAGCGTCCGGCATCGGAGGCAAGACGGCGCAGCGGATTATTATCGAGTTGAAAGACAAAGTCGATCTGGAAGAAGCCGTTGACGCGTTCGGCAAGACGGGCCCGGTTGTTTATGAAGGCAATTCTTCGGTAAAGAAGGAGGCCGTGGAGGCGTTGGTGGCGCTTGGCTATACTTCATCCGACGCGGCGCGTGTGCTTTCCTGTATCGAGATCTCCGAGGACGATGAAGTGGAAGAGGTCTTAAAGCAGGCATTAAAGAATATGGCAAGGATCTGAGCCTTTCCCATCGGGGGCGCGACATGGAAAATCGAATGATATCCACGGAGATCCGGGACGAGGATGCGCGTACGGAAGCCAGCCTCCGCCCGACCACTCTCGTGGATTACATCGGACAGGAAAAAATAAAAGAGGAGCTGAAGGTCTATATCGAGGCGGCAAAACAGAGAAGTGAGGCACTCGACCATGTGTTGTTTTACGGGCCTCCCGGTCTCGGAAAGACGACGCTCGCCGGCGTCATCGCCAATGAGATGGGCGTGCACATGAAAGTGACCAGCGGCCCCGCGATCGCGAAGCCGGGAGAGATGGCTTCCATCCTCAGCAATCTGCAGGAAAATGACATTCTGTTTGTTGACGAAATCCATCGCTTAAACCGACAGGTGGAAGAGGTGCTCTATCCGGCGATGGAGGATTACGCGATCGATATCATGATCGGCAAGGGTTCCGCGGCACGCTCGATCCGTCTGGAACTTCCCCGCTTTACGCTGGTGGGGGCAACGACAAGGGCCGGACTTTTGACAGCGCCGCTGCGCGACCGGTTCGGCGTGATCTCACGCCTCGACTTTTACTCTGTGGAAGAGCTTACGACGATCCTGCTCGCTTCGGCGAAAAAACTGGATGTAGAGATCGATGAGGCCGGCGCGTTGGAGCTTGCCAGCCGTTCCAGGGGAACGCCGCGTCTGGCAAACCGCCTGTTAAAACGGGTGCGTGATTTCGCGCAGGTCCGCTATGACGGCGTGATCACCGCGGAGGTGGCCTCCTTTGCGCTGGACCTGTTGGAGGTGGATTCCTGTGGGCTTGACCAGAACGACCGCACGCTGCTCCTTACGATCATTGAGAAGTTTTCCGGCGGACCGGTCGGCATAGATACGCTGGCCGCCGCGATCGGCGAGGACGCGGGAACCATTGAGGATGTTTACGAACCCTATCTCGTCAAAAACGGCTTTATCAACCGCACGCCGAAGGGACGGGTGGCATCGGAGTTGGCATATAAACACTTTGGTTTGCCTTGTGAAGGAGAGACGCATGAACCCAAAGAATGAAGTACAGGTAGTGATCGACGGAAAGGTGCTCACGATGACCGGCACGGAGATGAGATGCAGATCCAGCGTGTCGCGTCGTGTGTCAACCGCATGATCAAAAAACTGGAAGGGACCGAGATGTATCACAGTCTCCCCACGGACTTAAAACCGCTCCTCATTGAGTTAAATATCGCGGAGGAGCTCATCCGGACGCAGGAGCGTGTGGAAGAGCTTGAGGAAGACCTTCAGTTCAAGGAAAATGAACTCGCTGGGGTGAAGCAGACGCTTGCGGAAACCGAGTTGATGCTGGAGCGTCTGGAAGGAAAGAGGAGAAGGTGAGTAGGGAGAGGGAACGCTATGACCCATCTGATCACCGAGATATCTAAATATTTGATAATCTTCCTGCTCATGATCTATACGTATTACAGCTTTTCCGTGCTGGTCGTAAAAGAGGAGGGCAGGCAGAGAAGGGTTCTTCGCCGGCAGATGACATGTATTTTCCTGCTTCATCTGCTCGCTTTTTTTGTAATGTTTTTCAGCCAGCAGGAGATCCGTTACCTCGTCTTTTATCTGGGGCAATTGGCTCTGCTGATCTTTTTATTCATTCTATACCGGCTTGTTTACAGACGGGCGGCTCCTTTGCTCGTCAATCACATGTGCATGCTGATGGTCATCGGCTTTATCATCTTAACGCGGCTCGACTTTGATACGGCCATACGGCAGTTTGAGATCGCGGTCATCGCGTCTGTCGTCACGATCTTCATACCGCTGCTTGTGGAAAGGTTAAGATTTCTCCGCAAATTCACGTGGGTCTATGCGGTGGTCGGCATCGTCGCGCTCGCGGCCGTCCTGGGCTTCGGACAGATCACGGGCGGGGCCAACATCATGTTTACCATAGGGGGCATCACGCTGCAGCCGTCCGAATTTGTCAAGATCATCTTTGTGTTCTTCGTGGCGTGTATGCTCTACAAGTCCACGAACTTCCGACAAGTGTGCGTCACGACGATCGTGGCGGCGATCCATATACTGATCCTCGTGTTTTCCACTGATCTCGGCGCGGCGCTCATTTTTTTCATCACGTATGTCATCATGCTGTTCGTGGCAACGCGCAGGCCTGCGTATCTCGCGGCAGGACTCGGCGTCGGGGTGGTTGCGGCCTTTGCGGCCACCCGCCTGTTCTCGCACGTCCGTGTCCGTGTGCAGGCCTGGCGGGATCCGTTTGGCACGATCGAAGGCGGAGGCTGGCAGGTGGCCCAGTCTCTGTTCGCGATCGGAACGGGCGGATGGTTTGGCTTGGGACTGTTTCAGGGCCTGCCGAATAATATTCCGGTCGCCAGTTCGGATTTTGTATTTGCCGCGATCACGGAGGAGATGGGCATCCTCTTTGGCATTTGTATTGTTTTGGTGTTTTTCAGCTGCGTTATGATGTTCCTGAATGTCGCGATGCAGATCCGGGATCAGTTTTACAGACTGATCGCCCTTGGACTGGGCTGTGTCATTGGGATTCAGGTGTTTCTAAACATCGGCGGGGTGATCAAACTGATCCCTTCGACCGGGGTGACGCTGCCGTTGATCAGTTCCGGCGGCAGTTCGATCTTCTGTACGATCATTATGTTCGCGATTATTCAAGGACTTTATTTATACAGGCAGGATGAAGGAGAAACGGATGAGCAACGGCAAGTCCAACAACAGGCAAAACCGAACCGGGCGCCGCGCGGAAGCGCAGAGCGAACCGACGATGTCGAACCGGAGTGGGACGACGAGGCGGACTGGGGCGACGAACTGGAATGGGACGACGGGCCAAAGCGGGACGACGAGCCGGAATGGGGCGACGAGTCAGAGTGGGACGACGAACTCGACTGGAAGCCGGACCCGGACGCGTTCGACGAACCGGACCGACCCGACGAATCCGAACCGGACGACTGGGACGACGACCCCGGGGAGATCTGGTAGGAACAGGGGATTACTGTTCGTCTTTTACATTTTTTTGATCGCCTTTCTTGTCATGATCGGCTATCTGGTCTGGTTCCAGGTCTTCCGGAGTGACAGCGTGATCAGTTCGCCCTATAACGCCAGGCAGGACCTGTACGCGGAGCATGTCATTCGCGGCGATGTCGTCTCCGGTGACGGTGTCGTACTCGCGACGACCGAAGTGGGCTCTGACGGGTCGGAGACCCGTGTCTACCCGTATGGGCGCATGTTTGCCCATGTGGTCGGCTATGTCAACAACGGCAAGTCCGGGATCGAGTCGACCTCCAATTTCCAGTTGCTGCGATCCCACTCGTTTATATTTAAGCAGATTTACAACGATGTGATCGACGAGAAGAACATGGGGGATACGGTAGTCACCACCCTGGACTATGATGTGCAGGAGGCGGCCTATTCCGCGCTCGGAGACAACGACGGGGCGGTGGTCGTGTTGGAAGCGGATACGGGAAAAGTGCTCGCGATGGTATCCAAACCGGATTTTGATCCGAATACGCTGGCCTACGACTGGGATGAGGTCGTCGGGGATGAGGACAGCTCCATTCTCTTAAACCGCGCGACATCCGGTTTGTATCCGCCCGGATCTGTATTCAAGATCTTTACGACACTGGAATTCGTTCATGAAAACCCGGATTATGACAGCTACACCTACGACTGCCGCGGGGTCCTGCAGGGAGACACGATCGAGATCCACTGTTATAACAATGTGGCACACGGGGAGGAGAATCTCATCGAATCGTTTGAAAACTCCTGCAACACCTCCTACGCCACGATCGGAAAGACGCTGGATATTCCGGAATTCCGCTCGCTCTTAAACGATATGTTGTTTAACAAGTCGCTGCCCGGCTCGCTTTCGGGAGCGCAGAGCCGCTTTACCCTGACGAAAGACGACGATATGGACACCGTCATGGAGACGGCCATAGGGCAGGGGGATACGCTTGTCACGCCGCTTCACATGGCAATGATCGCCGCGGCGATCGATCAGGAAGGCACCGCTTACACGCCCTATCTCGTCGACCACACGGAGGCAGAGGGAGGCGCGACGGTGAGGCGGTACCGGCCTTCCAAATACGGGGAACTGCTCTCGTCCTCGGACGCGCAGCTTCTGCAGCAATATATGACCGGCGTCGTGCAGTACGGAACGGGGACGCTGCTCTCCGGGCAGAGTTATCAGGCGGCCGGAAAGACAGGCTCGGCCGAGTACGACAGCGAAGGCAACAGTCACGGATGGTTTGTGGGTTATGGATCCAAGGACGGTTACAACGACATTGCCATAGCCGTCATCGTGGAAGGCGGAGGGAGCGGAAGCAGCAGCGCGGTTCCCGTGGCGAAGAGTGTGTTTGACGTGTATTTCAATCAGTAAGGCAGGATCACGCGATCCGCGGGGCGGCCGGTTTTACAGGTTGGTGTTGCGGTTTATCTTGCAAGATGTGCGGAAAAAGCGTATAATATCACTAAGTATGGATAATTTTTCAAAGTCTGCCGGAGTAAGGGGTGTTTTGGATGGTCTGGTATGAATCGCTGTTCCTCGGAACGGGATGTCAGTCAAAACAAAAGACACTGAAGCGCCGGATCACGAAGCGCCGCCCGCATCCCGGGGTGTATCTGGTCACCCTGCCGACGCGGGAACATGAATGTCTGGAGATCATTCCGAGCGCGCAGTTGCTGCAGCGGGAGTATCCGACCGATGATCTGCGGATCGTCGGCATGGCGCTTACGCGTGAAGAGGCGGTCGGGCTCACGGAGCAGATCATCGGGGAGACTTATAACTCGCGCGGGGATCTCGATGTGGAGTCTTTTATGCGGGACCGCGCAGGAAACCGGAGGATGGAAACGGTATGAGTGATATGCTGCTCGTATGGAGAATCGTCCTCATTGTAGTGTTTGTGATCGTGGCAATTGTGATCCTGCTCCTCTTTTTCCCGGTCACGTATCGTGTGGATGTGGATCTGGACAATCGGAACGGCCGTTTTCTGGCCGGCTGGCTGTTTCGGCTCATCCGCTTCCGACTGCAGTTTGACGAGGAGACGACGGTTGCTCTGGGCATATTCTTTTTCTCTCTCGACTTTATGGATGAAGAGCGAAGAGCCCGGCGCAGAGAGCGCAGGGAACAAAGGAATCAAAAGCGCAGAGAGGAGCGTGGGGGCAAGGACCATCGTTTTCTGCGCATTGTGAAGTCGGTGACGCATATGCTGTCTCTGGTGCGGGACTATCAGGTGATCCGGGAGGCAATGCCTCTTTTGCGGAAGTTTTTGTACCGCGCGAGACCCAGAGACGTTCGTGGAACGGTGGCGTTTGGTATGCGGGATCCGGCACGGACCGGAGAGATCGTCGGCGCGGTCGCCGCGATACCGGTCATTTATCAGACCGACCTTTCGGTGATTCCGGATTTTGAAACGGAAGAGACTTATATCAAAGGAGACATTCACGCGCGGGGACACATCTTACTGTTATACGCGCTCATCTTGGGAATCGGATTGATCCGCAAAAAGAATATCAGAGCATTTATCGGCGCGCTGCGCAAATAACAACGGGCAGGAGGACAGAAGCAATGGCAGAGACAAACGGAAACGGCAATGGCAACGGCAACGGGAACGGCAACGGTACTTTTCAGAAGACAGTGGAATCCCTGATGAAGGGAGTGGACGGATTTGTTTCCTCCAAAACGGTAGTGGGGGAGCCGATCTTTATCAATGAGACGATCCTGCTTCCGCTTGTGGATGTATCTTTCGGCATGGGTGCCGGCGCGTTTATCGGAGAGAAAAGGAAAAACAGCGGCGGCGGCGTGGGAGCGAAGATCTCACCCAGCGCGGTGCTTGTGATTCAGAATGGCGTGACCCGTATGGTCAGCGTCAAGGATCAGAGCGCGATCTCCAAGATCCTTGATATGATTCCGGACTATGTCGACAAGTTCATGAAACGGATGGACGAGCGAAGGGACCCGGAGGGGTTTGCGGCGCGGCAGGAAGCGCGCGAGGAAGCCGGTAAGGATCTCAAAGAAAAGTTGAACATCCCGGAGGAAGAACAGGAATGAAAATCGGAAGGAAACGCGTAAAAAAGACGGTCCTGCGAAGTGTTTCGCAGGATCGTCTTTTGCTTCCCGTTTCGTTTGCGCTGCGGCAATTAAACCCGCTCGACCTTGTTGCTTTTTAAGCAGTTTGTGCACACATACATTCTCTTATGCGTCCCATCAATATTGACGCGGACTTTTTTTAAGTTCGGTTTCCACATTTTATTGGATCTTCTATGAGAATGGCTGATCTGCTTGCCAAACTGGACACTTTTTCCACAAATTGCGCATTTTGCCATGATTCCACCTCCCTGATACGGATTGTCTCCTCGTGCCGTTTCGCACGCAACAAGTGTATTTTAGCAGAAGAAAAGGGAGATTGCAACTACAAATTCAATGAAAAGAGCGGAATTTGTACAATTGGCAAATTGCCTGTTTTCAAGCCGGGAAAAAACTGGTATAATTTATTACGGCTTTTTGCGATACATGGGCGAAAGGATCCGATCAATCGTAAGGAGGGATGCTTTATGAAAGGGCAGCTGGAAAATGAAATGGGGACCGTCAGCATCGATTCCGAAGTTGTGGCAACGTATGCCGGTTCGGTTGCGGTGGAATGTTTTGGCATCGTCGGGATGGCGGCTGTCAATGTGCGGGACGGACTCGTTAAACTGTTGAAAAAAGACTACCTTCATCACGGGATTTCCGTTGAGATCACGGGCGCGGACAAGATCACATTGAATTTTCATGTGATCGTTTCCTATGGCGTAAGCATTATGGCTGTCGCCGAGAATCTGATGACCACGGTCAAATATAAGGTGGAAGAGTTTACCGGGATGAAAGTGGAACGGATCAATATTTTTGTAGAAGGTGTCAGAGTGATCGATTAAGGAGGGGCAACAGGTGAATGAAAAGACGATAGATGCCGCGCTTCTTAAGAAGATGCTCATTGCCGGAACGCAAAGTCTGGACGCGAAACGGGACTGGATCAATGATCTGAATGTGTTTCCCGTGCCGGATGGCGATACCGGGACAAATATGTGCATGACGATTCTCTCGGCGGTTCATGAAATGGAAAAATTACAGCAGCCGACAATGGCTGAGCTGTCAAAGGCGATCTCGTCCGGTTCCCTGCGCGGCGCGCGCGGCAATTCGGGTGTGATCCTCTCTCAGCTGCTCCGCGGTTTTGCCAAGACGATCGAAGGGCAGGAGGAAATTGACAAGGTCATCATAGGCGAAGCGTTTCAGAAGGCAGTGGATACTGCTTACAAAGCCGTCATGAAGCCGAAGGAAGGGACCATCCTCACCGTGGCCCGGGCAGCGGCAGACAAGGCTGTGCAACTTTCCGCCGATGAGAGCTGTTCCATGGAGGACTTTGTCAACGCGATCGTTGAGGAAGCGGAAGTGGTGTTGGAAAAAACACCGGATCTGCTGCCCGTGTTAAAGGAGGCTGGTGTGGTGGATTCCGGCGGGCAGGGACTTGTGGAGATCTTCCATGGCGCCAGAGACGCTTACGGCGGCAAGGAGATTGAGCATACGTTTTCGGATATCCCGATCGTGGAAGAACGCGTTGTTCCGAAGACCGGGATCTCAACAGAGAATATCGAATTCGGTTACTGCACCGAGTTTATCATCAATATTGACGGTTCGCTCTCGGACGAGGAGGAGGATGACTATCGCGCGTTCTTAAACTCGATGGGAGATTCGATCGTGCTCGTTGCGGAGGAGGATCTGGTCAAGACGCATGTGCATACGAACGATCCGGGCCTCGTGCTGCAAAAGGCTCTTTCGTATGGTCCTCTCAGCCGGATCAAGATTGACAATATGCGCGAGGAACATCAGGAAAAAGTGATTCAGGATGCGGATCGCCTGGCGCGGGAACAAGCGGCGGAACCTGCCGGAGAGGCACAGGCGGTGGAATATGCCGGAGAAACACAGGCGCCGGAGCATGCCGATGAGACACAGGCAAAGGAGCCTGCCGCAGCGGACGACGCGGAACCGAAAAAAGACATCGGGTTTATTGCCGTATCCGTAGGCGACGGAATGAACGAAGTGTTTACGGGGCTTGGCGCCGACTACCTCATTGAAGGCGGGCAGACCATGAACCCCAGCACGGATGACATGCTGAAGGCCATCGATCAGGTGAACGCGGAGACGATCTTTATCTTCCCGAACAATAAAAATATCATTCTCGCGGCCAATCAGGCGGCGGAACTGTCGAAAGACAAGCAGATCGTTGTCATTCCGACGACCACGGCGCCGCAGGGGGTCACCGCGCTTATCAATTATGTAGTGGGAGCCGGTGTGGAACAGAACGAGGCGCTGATGAATGAGGCGATCGGAACGGTCAAGACGGGACAGGTCACCTATGCCGTCCGGGATACCGTCTTCAAAGAAAAGGAGATTCACGAAGGGGATTACATGGGAATCGGAGACTCCGCGATCCTTGCCGCAGGCGATGATCTGAACGCAGTCGTAAAGGACATGGTAAAGGGTCTGGTTGACGAAGCGTCTTCTTTTATCTGTATCTACTACGGGGAAGATATCGCCGGCGAGGACGCGAAGGCGATGGGAGAGCTTATCGAAGAGGAGTACCCGGACTGCGAAGTGGAAGTGCAGCGCGGCGGACAGCCGATTTATTACTATATCATTTCGGTCGAATGAGGAGTTTGCGATGGAATGGGATGATCCGGTAAGCGGCATCCGGGGGATCGGGCCGAAAACAGAAGAGTTGTTTCAATCATTGGGAGTATACACGGCAGGTGATATACTCCTATATTTTCCGCGCGATTATGAGCGGTGTCCGGAGGTCGTTCCCGTCGATCAGGTGATTCCGGATCAAAAAAACGCGATCTGTGTCCGCGTGCCCAAGGCGCCGAACGTAAATACACGGTCAAGACTGAAGACGGCGACGCTTGATGTGATGGGAAGCGAGCGCCTGCTTCGGATCATTTGGTTTCGCATGCCCTATATCCGCTCTCTTGTAAAAGCGGGTGCCACTTATGTCTTTTACGGGCGCGTCTCGGTCAGAAACGATCAGTTTTATATGGAGCAGCCCGAGATCTTCCCGCCCGAAGAGTATGAGAGGATGCGTGTGTCGCTGCGGCCCATCTACAGTCTGACCAAGGGCCTTTCCAACCGCCAGATGCAAAAAACGGTACAGACGGTCCTCGCGGATATGCCGTCCGGCATAGAGTATCTGCCGGAGGAGATCCGGACCCGGAACGGCCTGCGGGATTACGCGTTCGCGTTTCCCAACATCCACCTGCCCGCGGAGGAGGAGAGCCTCCTCGAAGCCCGGTCACGGTTTGTATTTGATGAATTCTTTCTCTTTTTGCTCTGCATGCAGCTGTCCAGGGAAAGCGCGAACTCCTGGGAAAACATGTTTTCCTTCGCTGAACCCGGATACGTGGAGCGCTTGTCCGAACAGCTGCCCTATACACTGACGGACGCGCAGAGGCGTACGATGGCACAGATCCGGGATGATATGCGCTCGGAGAAAGTGATGCAGCGCCTGGTGCAGGGCGATGTGGGATCCGGCAAAACGATCCTTGCGTTTTTGGCCATGCTGGACTGCGCGCGCAGCGGGCTGCAGTCCGCGCTTATGGCACCGACGGATGTGCTGGCCGGACAACACTATCAAAAGCTGAGCCGGCTGTGCGCGGATCTGGGACTTACGCATCCGGTCGTGCTGCTCACCGGATCTCTTCGCGCGCAGGAGCGAAAGGAAGCTTACGAAGTGTTGGAAAGAGAACCAGACGCGTTGATCGTGGGAACGCACGCGCTCATTCAGGAGAATGTCAATTACCGGGACCTGGCGCTTGTCATTACGGATGAACAGCACCGCTTCGGCGTGAAACAGCGGGAGACCTTTTCGCGGAAGGGTTCCCATCCGCATATCCTCGTTATGAGCGCCACACCCATACCGCGAACGCTGGCCATCATCCTGTACGGAGACCTCGATATTTCGGTGGTCGATGAAGTGCCCGCGAAGCGCCTGCCGATCAAGAACTGCGTTGTGGATCCGTCCTATCGGGATACGGCTTACCGCTTTATGGCAAAGGAGATCAAGGCGGGACATCAGGTCTATGTGATCTGTCCGCTCGTGGAATCCTCGGAGCGCAGTGAGGGCGAGAATGTATTGGACTATGCCGACGCGATGCGGGAGGTCTTTCCGGACGAGATCCGGATCGAGGTGCTGCACGGCAGGATGAAAGCGGAGGAGAAAAACCGGATCATGGAGGAGTTCCTTGCGAATCGGATTCAGATCCTGGTGTCCACGACAGTCATTGAAGTGGGTGTTGATGTGCCGAACGCGACCGTCATGATGGTGGAGAACGCGGAGCGTTTCGGACTGGCCCAGCTCCACCAGCTGCGCGGCCGGGTCGGCCGCGGGGACGCGCAGTCCTATTGCATTCTGATGCAGGGCAGCGAGACAGGAAGGTCGAGGGAACGACTGGAGATCCTGAACCACTCCAACGATGGATTTTTTATCGCCAGCGAAGACTTGAAACTGCGCGGTCCGGGAGACTTTTTTGGAATCCGTCAGAGCGGGGATCTGAGCTTTCGCGTGGCGGATATCTACCGGGACGCGCGGATCATGGAGCAGGCCTCCGAGGAGGCAAAAAGGGTCCTCGGGCAGGACCCGGCGCTTACGGAACCGGAGCATCGCGCGCTGCGCGAGCGGCTGCGCCGTTATGCGGGGGAGGACGATGTGTTGTTAAATATTTAGACTATTCGGAAATTAGCTGCAAAGCCGAGATGTCCGGCTTGACCACCATAGAATAATTTGTGTAGTATACGACAAACCCGGGCTTCGCGCCACCGGGTTTTTTGACATGCTTTTTTTGGACATAATCGACTTCGACTTTTTCCGCCCCCCGCGCTTTGGAATAGTAGGCCGCGAGGGCGGCCGCCTCCTCAAAGGCGCGGTCGGACAGTTCTCCGTTTTTGGCTTTCGCGATCACATGGGAACCGGGGATCTGCTTGGCGTGAAACCACCAGTCGCCGCCCTCGGCGAAGTGGAATGTCAGCTCGTCATTCTGCAAGTTGTTTTTTCCGACATAGAGATCATATCCGTCCGAACTGCGATAGTGGCAGGGCGCGCTTTTCGCGGGCTGCTTCTTTTTTCCTTCGCCACGCGCGCGTATATAGCGGTTGGCGGTAAGCTCATCCCGAATCTGCGCCAGATCGGACTCGGTTTGCGCGAGCTCCAATGCCGTGGCAACGGATTCCAAATACGTAATTTCGGCTTGCGTTTCTTCCAGCTGTCCGGTCAACGCCTCGGCGGTCCTCTTTAATTTGCCGTAGCGGTTGAAATATTTTGCCGCGTTATCCATCGGTGAGAGCGTCGGATCGAGCGGCACCGTGACGGGTTCGTTCGTCTCGTAATCGATTGCCTCAAAGCTTTTTGCCCCGGCCGGGATGTTGTAACCGTATGTGTGGATCAGCTCGCCATAGCGCTTGTATCGATCGCGTTTTTCCGTATCGGCATACTGCTTTTTTTGGAGTTCCTGTTTTTTGCGCGCGCGGTCCAGATGGGTGTTCACGATATGTCTTAAGTCGGCAGATTTTTGACGAATCCGCGTATAGGTGTTCTTTTCGGCATAAAAACTCTCCAGAACGACGCTGATGGATGTCATCGCTTCCTCTTCGCAGTCCGAAAAAGAGCGAAGGGGAAAAGAAAAAAACTCGACCGGCACCCCGTCCTCGCGGTAGAGGTGGGGATCAAACGCGCCGGCGCGGATCTGTTCCATGGCATCCTGAAAGGCGTCCGTCAAACGATGCCATTCCCCGTCGGTCAGGGACGCGCAGGCCGCGTCGCCGTCAATGCCGGCCCGGTAGCAAAGCTCGTTGGCAAAGAGCGGGCTTATTCCCGTATAGGAGTTGTAGAGCGCCTTCGCGACAGAGGCCGGCCTGGTCTGCACCCGCTCCAAAAACTGCGTCCCGCCTTCTTCGCGCGGATCCACTTTTCCCTCCTGCAGCGGGATGAAATAGTTCCTCCCGGGGAGTACTTCCCGGACAGAGCTGATCTGGGCAGAGATATGCTTGATGCTGTCAAGGATCACGTCGTCTTCATCGACCAGGATCAGATTGCTGTGCTTGCCCATCAGTTCCAGGATCAACCTGCGTGTGCAGGGGTCACCGAGTTCATCGAGGTGCTCGATCGTAAAGATCAGCACGCGTTCAAAGTCCGGCTGCGTTACGGACAGAATGCGCCCGTTCGCGAGGTGTTTGCGCAGGAGCATGCAGAAGTTCGGAGCCGTCATGGGAGATGTCTTATTGCTGTCTGTGAGATAGGCGAGCGGCAGGGACGCGTTCGCGGATAAGAGCAGGCGGGACTGTCCCGCAGAGGTCTTGCAGGTCAGAAGAAGCTCGTCCGCTTCGGGCTGCGCGATCCTGCTGATGCGCGCGTTGGACAGTACGGTATTCAGTTCCTGCGCCAGATTGGCGACAACGGTTCCGTCGATTGGCATAGTATTCTCCTTCCGACAAATAGTATAAAATAATTATTTTCAAAAGAAAAGTGCATTTGACTTCATATTGAAAAACTCTTATAATGAAGTGACTTTTCCAATGCACATTTTTGAGGAAGAAGCGTATGATCAAAAGTATGACCGGATTCGGCCGCGGCGAATGTTCCGATGAATTTCGCAGGATCACGGTGGAGCTCAAATCGGTCAATCACAGATATCTGGACATCAATATCCGAATGCCTCGAAATATGAACGTTTTTGAGGCATCGGTGCGCGCCGCGCTCAATGAGCGGATCTGCCGGGGCAAACTGGATGTGTATGTCAATTACGAAGATCTTGCGGAAGGGGAGGTAAACGTAAAGTACAACCGTTCCGTTGCGGTAGAATATCTCGTCCATTTGCGGGAAATGGCAAAAGAGTTCTCGCTGGAGGACGATATCCGGGTCAGCACCTTATCTCATTATCCCGAAGTGTTTTCCGTGGAGAATACTCCGATCAACGAGGAGGAGGTCCAGCCGCTTATCGAAAAGGCGCTTGCCGCGGCGCTCGATCAGCTTGTGGAAGTCAGAGAGCGGGAAGGACAGGCATTGCAGGCCGATTTGGAGGAAAAACTCCACCGCATGCGCGAATCCGTCGATCAGGTGGAGGAACGCGGCCCCCAGATCGTGGCGGAGTACCGGGAAAGGTTGGAACAGAAGGTGCGGGATCTGTTGGACAACGTACAGATTGACGAGAACCGTCTTGCCTCTGAAATCGTGATCTTTGCGGATAAGATCTGCACGGACGAGGAAACGGTGCGCCTTCGGTCTCACATCGACGCTATGCTCGAAGCGTTTCAAGCGGAGGGCGATGTCGGCCGAAAGCTCGATTTTATCGCGCAGGAGATGAACCGGGAAGCGAACACGATCCTTTCCAAGGCCAACGATCTTGTGACATCGGATCTCGCGATCGAATTAAAGACCGGGATTGAAAAGGTGAGGGAGCAGATTCAGAACATCGAATAAAGGAGTATTATGAAAAAAGAGGGGATTTTGACCGTCCTGTCCGGCTTTGCCGGATCGGGAAAAGGTTCGGTCATGAAAAAGCTGGTGGAAAAGTATCCGGACTGTTACGCGCTTTCCATTTCGGCTACAACGAGAAGCCCCCGCCCCGGGGAAACCGATGGGCAGGAGTATTTTTTCCGGACCGAGGACGAGTTTAAAAAAATGATCGAAAACGGGGAGTTGTTGGAATATGCCCGTTATGTGGACCACTATTACGGCACGCCGCGCGCCTTCGTGGAGCAGCAGCTTTCCCTCGGGAAAAATGTCCTTCTGGAGATTGAGATCCAGGGGGCCATGCAGGTGTATGAACAGTTTCCTGACACACTGCTGCTGTTTACCGTACCGCCGTCGGTCGACGAGCTGGTCCGGCGGCTTTCCGAGCGCGGCTCGGAGTCGGAACACGAAATGCGGGCCAGACTGGAACGGGCCATTGAGGAGGCCGACGCCTGCGAAGCTTACGACTATTTGATCATCAATGACGATCTCGATGCCTGTGTGGAGACCACGCATCAGATTATTTTAAATGAGCACCATCGGATGAAATACTGCTCTGCGCAGATTGACGCCATGAAAGAAGACCTGATAAAGATAGTGAAGGGAGACACGATATGATCCATCCGTCCTATGTAGAATTGATGAAAGTAGTTAACAAAGAAGACGAGAACATCGGGGAAGAGCCGGTTGTCAACAGCCGCTATTCCATCGTGATCGCGTCGGCGAAACGCGCCCGTCAGCTCATTGACGGAGCCGTCCCCAAGGTGGAGGACGCGGAAAATAAAAAGCCGCTTTCCATCGCCGTGGAGGAACTCTACGATGAGGATATCCACATCCTCGGGGAGGACGATGACGACGAGGGAGAGTTCTGATCCGGGCCATGAACGTTTTGTTTATTTCTCTCGGATGTGACAAAAACCGGGTGGATTCCGAGTTTATGCTCGGGAAACTGGCGCAAAATCAGTTTTCCGTCACGGACGATGAGTCGGAAGCGGATGTGATCGTCATCAATACCTGTTGTTTTATCGGAGACGCGAAAGAGGAGAGCATCGAGACGATCCTCGGGATGGCGGAATATCGCACGAAGGGTCGCTGCCGGGCTTTGATCGTCTGCGGCTGTCTGTCCGAGCGCTACCGCGAGGAGATCCGACGTGAAATTCCGGAAGTGGATGCCGTACTCGGCACGAATGCCACGGAATCTGTTCTGGACGCGGTTGAACGCTCGCTCGCCGGAGAAAAATACGAATGCTTCGAACCGCTTGACCGGATCGAAGAGCACACCGCCGGGAGAATGATATCTACCGGCGGGCATTACGCGTACCTGAAGATCGCGGAGGGGTGCGCGAAGCAATGTTCTTACTGTATTATACCCAGGATCCGCGGACGCTATCGGAGCCTCCCCATGGACAAGCTGATCGCGGAGGCGGAGCAGCTTGCCGCGCAGGGGGTAAAGGAGCTGATCCTGGTCGCGCAGGAGACGACCTGCTACGGAGTGGACCTTTACGGGGAAAAAGCGCTGCATCGTTTGCTGCGGCGTTTCAATGAGATTGACGGACTCCTGTGGATCCGCCTGTTATATTGTTATCCGGAGGAGATTTATCCGGAACTGATCGCGGCTGTTCGTGACTGTGAAAAGGTCTGTGATTATATCGATATGCCGATCCAGCACTGCAATAATGAGATTTTAAAGCGAATGGGACGGCAGACGGATAAGGAGAGCCTTGCTGCCACGATCGCGCTGCTTCGGAAGGAGATCCCGGACATCGCGCTTCGCACAACCGTGATCTGCGGGTTCCCGGGAGAGACAAAAGAACAGCACGCGGAACTGCTTCGGTTTATCGAAGAGACGCGCTTTGACCGGCTGGGCTCGTTTGTCTACTCCGCGGAGGAAGACACCCCGGCGGCGTCTTTCCCGGATCAGGTGGACGAAGAGACAAAGGAAGCCCGGCAGGCGGAGGTTATGGAACTGCAGCATGAGATCGTTCTGGCGGAAAATGAGGAGATGGTCTCGCGCCGGCTGCCTGTTCTGATCGAGGGAAAGGTGGCGGATGAGGATGTATACATCGGCCGGACCTACCGCGACGCGCCGGACGTCGACGGCTATGTGTTTGTGGAGACAACGCGGGAACTCATAAGCGGGGATGTGCTGGAAGTGGAGATCACCGCCGCGTATGAGTATGACCTCATCGCTGTACCGGTTGGTGAACGATAGGAGAGAATCATGAATCTGCCGAATCGATTGACCTTGTTTCGCATCATCCTGGTGCCGGTCTTTGTTATCTTTATGCTGCTGCCAAATGGACTGGGACCGTGGGATTATATCATCGCGCTTATTATTTTCGTGGTGGCCAGTCTGACGGATCTTTTGGATGGCCGCATCGCCCGGAAACGCAATCTGGTCACGGATTTCGGAAAATTTATGGACCCGCTGGCAGACAAACTGCTGGTCTGTTCCGCCTTGCTCTGTCTTATGTCGATCGGGATGGTTCCGGCCTGGGGCGTGATCATCATTGTCGGCCGGGAGTTTGTGATCAGCGGACTCCGCCTGATCGCGGCGCAGCATCAGATCGTGATCGCGGCGGGCATTTGGGGGAAATTAAAGACCGTGTTTCAGATGGTCTCCGTCATTCTCTTCCTTGTGGCCCTCCCGGTGAGTTCCTTTACCGTCGGAATAAGGAGTGCTAACGCTGCCGCGGTTGACTGGTTCTATTTTATCGTCCTGCTGCTGGCCCTGATCACGTTTTACATCTGTGTGGCGCTGACCGTGATCTCCATGATCGATTATCTTGTAAAAAACAGAGAGGTATTTAAACAGCAGGACTAAGGGGGGGGAAGCAAAGAGGATGAGGATCATCGCCGGTACGGCCCGCAGCCTGCCCTTAAAGACAGTGGACGGGATCGATACGCGGCCGACAACGGATCGGATCAAAGAGACGCTTTTTAACATCATCGCGCCGGAAGTGCCGGATGCCGTCTTTCTCGACCTTTTTGCCGGAAGCGGAGCCATCGGCCTGGAGGCGGTAAGCCGTGGCGCGAAACGCTCCGTATTTGTGGATCACAGCAGGAAAGCGGTCTCCGTAATCCGTGAAAATATTCACTTTACCGGCTTTGACACGCAGTGCGATGTGCTCTGCATGGATTATCTGGCCGCGATAAAGGCGCTTGCCGGAAAAGAACGGTTTGACCTTGTGTTTCTCGATCCGCCATACGGAAAAGGACTTTCCGCGCGTGCCCTGGATGCCCTTTCCACATCCGGCCTTTGTGGGGATGACGCGCTTGTGATCGTGGAAGAGGCGGTGGACTTTCCTCCGGAGGATCTTGCGGCGGATGGATTTGAAATCATTCGAAAGAAAAACTATAAAACCAATCAGCATATTTTTTTGAGAAGAAGGAGGGCGGCCGACCCGGCCGCAGACGGGATATGAGGAAGGCAATCTATCCGGGAAGTTTTGATCCGCCGACCTACGGGCATCTCGATATGATCAAGAGATCCGCGCAGATGGTAGACGAATTAATCGTGGCGGTTTTAAAAAACAATACAAAAAATCCGTTGTTTTCTGTGGAAGAACGTGTTACTATGATAGAGAAGCTGACAGAGCCATTTCCGAATGTTTCTGTGCGCTCTTTTGATGGTCTGACGGCGGACTTTGCGCGTGAGAACGGGGCAACGATCGTAGTGAGAGGCCTTCGTGCCGTCACCGATTTTGAGTACGAACTTCAGATCGCGCAGACGAACCATGTGATCAACGACAATATTGATACGATCTTCCTTGTGTCGAATCTGCGGTACTCCTACCTCAGTTCTACCATCGTGAAGGAAGTCGCTTCCTACGGCGGCGATATTTCGAATTTTGTACCGCCGGAGATCAGGGATCAAATTTACAGGAAATTTTCCGTATGAAGCAGGAAAAGAAAGGGGAACTCAATGACAAGCCGATTAGAACAGATTATTGCGGAGATTGAGGAGTATATCGACACCTGCAAAACGCAGGCGTTTTCAAAAGACACGATCATCGTGGACCGGGATGAGTTATCGGAACTCCTGATGGAACTCAAGAGAAAGACACCCGAAGAGATCAAACGCTATCAGAAGATCATCGCCAACAAGGACGCAATCCTTGCGGACGCGCAGCAGAGGGCGGACGAGATCGTGGCGGAGGCGCAGGTGCAGACGAATGAACTGGTCAGCGAGCATCAGATCATGCAGCAAGCCTACGCGCAGGCCAACGAGGTGGTCTCCATCGCGACTTCCCAGGCGCAGGAAATTCTGGATAAGGCCACGGAAGACGCCAACGCGATCCGCAGCGCGTCCATTGAATATACGGATAATCTCCTCAGCAATTTGGAAAATATCATGGCCAATGCCATCGGCAGCACGAAAGAGCAGTATGAGGGTGTCCTGTCTTCGCTTCAGGACTGCTATGATATCGTGAAGATGAACCGCGGTGAGTTGTCTCCTTCCGCTTCTGCCGGGGAAGAGGAGACTCCGATCGAAACGATGCAGGAACCGGATGCTGGGAATGAGGAAGCGTTGGATCTTATTTAATCTTATATAACGGGGTTAACCGCGGGTGTATCTTGTATAGATAGACCCGCTTTTTATTTTGCGCAGGGTCGGGAGAGGAGTTTTGCCGCTTCGCGGCACCCGACCCGCGCGGCAGGAGCCGGGCGGCCGCCTCCTGATGCAAGGTCGGGAGAGGAGTTATGTCAGATACTTTACGCGAAACAATGCTGGACGGAATCGATGCCGTGATCTTTGACATGGACGGAACGATCGTGGATTCCATGTGGATCTGGAAGGGCGTTGACAACGAGTTTTTTGAAAAATATCAAATCGATTCGTCGGGTTACGACGACAGCGAGATCGACGGTCTGGGCTTTACGGAGACGGCGGAATTCTTTAAAGAGAGATACCGCATGGAAGCATCCGTGGAGGAGATCAAAGACTTCTGGAACGATATGGCAATTGATAAATATCGTTTGCAGACGGAACTAAAACCGGGCTTGCGGGAGTTTCTTGACCTGCTTCGCGCCCGCGGGATCCGCGTCGGCATCTCGACGAGCAACTCGCAGCTGCTCGTGGATGAGTTTCTGTCCTGCCGGGGTGTGACCGATCGCTTTGACGCGATCACGACGGTCTGTGATGTGAGCACGGGAAAGCCCTCGCCGGATGTGTATCTGGCGACAGCGGAAAAGCTGGGCGTCCCGCCGGGGCGGTGCCTGGTCTTTGAGGACATCCCGATGGGAATCCTGGCCGGGAAAAATGCCGGCATGCGTGTGTGCGCGGTAGAGGACAGCTATTCCGCGGATATGAGAGAAGAAAAACAGGAACTGGCGGATTATTATATTGATGATTTTACGGAGCTGTTCTGATACAGAGTCATGAGAAGTTTTCAGATCACGGACCGGGAGGCCGGAGGGCGGCTGGACAAATATCTCTTTCGTGTGCTCGAAGAGGCGCCGGCGGGATTTGTCTACAAGATGCTGCGAAAAAAGAACATCGTGTTAAACGAGCGGAAAGCGTCGGGCGCGGAAATCCTGGCGAAGGGCGATGAAGTGCGCCTCTACCTCTCGGAGGAAACGTTTCTGAAGTTTGCGCCGTCTTTCGCGGCGCGAAACACCGACGCGCAGGATTCTGCCGGTCTGCGGGATGACGGGGCGGCCTGTCCGTCCAACGCGAGCGGTGAGACAGCGTTGGAGATCGTCTATGAAGACGAGGATATTCTGGTGATCAACAAACCGGCGGGTCTGCTCTCACAGAAAGCAAAGCCGGAGGATGATTCCGCGAACGACCGTGTGATTGCCTATCTGTTGGAAAGCGGACAGATGACAGAGGAGGATCTGCGTACCTTTCGCCCCTCGATCTGCAACCGCCTCGACCGCAATACGTCCGGGCTGCTTATCGCGGGAAAGACTTTGCGCGGGCTGCAGGAAACGGCGGAGCTTTTGCGCGGACGCGCGCTGAAAAAGTATTATCACGCGCTTGTCGCGGGACGTGTTTCGGATTCACAGACCTTGTCGGGATATCTGATCAAAGACGAAAAAACAAACCGGGTGCGGATCGTGAACCCGGATGAGCGGGAGGCGGCGGAATCCCCGGAAGCATATGAACCGGAGTTCGGAGGCAGCTCCGGGAAAGAGGCGGGCGCATGGATCGAGACGGCATACCGCCCGTTGGAATCCTATGGAGACGCGACGCTTCTGGAGGTGCGTCTCATCACCGGGAAAACACACCAGATCCGCGCGCATCTGGCCTCGATCGGGCACCCGATCCTCGGTGACGGGAAATACGGGGACGAAACCCGCAACCGCGCGCTCGAAGAGGCAGCCGGGATACGCGGACAGCTGCTGTGCGCCTGCCGCATGGAGTTTCCGGATGGAAGGATTTTCGAGATTCCGGATCCGGAATCCTTCCGGATCGCGGAGGAGTGGCTTGCGCGTTCCGAAGAAAACAGGGCTGACCGGTGATCGTATAAAGCAGGGAGATTTGTATGGAGATTTATATTATGCGTCACGGGGAGACCCGCTGGAACAAAGAGGGCAGGATTCAGGGCTCTTCCGATATCGAGCTGAACGACTACGGCGTGGAATTGGCAGTGTGTTCCGCCGAGGGGTTTTGCCGGGACGGCATTGTGTTTGATCGGATCTACACGAGTCCGTTGTGCCGTGCTGTCACCACGGCGCGGATCATCTCCGAAATGGATTTACATCCATCCGCCGGGGAACCGTTTCTGGTCGATGACCGGCTTAAGGAGATGAATTTTGGAAAATACGAAGGCATTCTTTTAAAAGAACGCGTTCTATATGATGAGAACATCGTAAACTGTTTTTCAAGGCCCACACTCTTTGTGGCGGATGAGACCGGCGAGTCCTATGAAGATCTGTTTCGACGGATCGAAGACTTTATCGAAGATGTCCTGCTGCCTTTGGAGGAGGATCCGGTCGTAGAGACCGCGCTGGTCGTTTGCCACGGCACGGTGATCCGCGCGTTTTTTCACTGTCTGTTTGGATTTTCGCTCGACGAATTTTGGACGATCAGCCAGCCGAACTGCAGCATCAATCGGATCGCGCTGTCGGATGGCGTATTTACCCTGTTGGAAGAGAAGCGCCTCTATTATGAGAAAGGTGAGCAGTCATTCCGCGGGATTCTCTAGCCGCGGAGAAAAGGAGGGCATGATGCCCACATGGAATTCGAGAGGCCTTCGGGGCTCCGCTCTGGAGGAATTTATCAACCGGACCAATGACAAATATCAGGAGAGCGGGCTTGCCCTGATCCAGAAGATTCCGACGCCGATCACGCCGGTCCGGATGGATAAAGACAGCCGCCAGATCACGCTTGCTTATTTTGAGCAGAAAAGCACGGTGGACTATATCGGTGCCGTACAGGGGATCCCGGTGTGTTTCGACGCGAAGGAATGTCAAACGGACACCTTCCCGCTGCAGAATGTTCATGCGCACCAGGTGCGATTCATGAATGACTTTGAGAAACAGGGGGGCGTTGCCTTTTTGCTCCTTTTCTTTTCCCACAGGGATATCTATTACTATATGCGTTTGTCGGAACTGAACGGGTTTTGGAACCGCAGCACATCCGGCGGGCGCAAGAGTATTCGCTTCGAGGAATTGGACGAGCAGTTTTTCTTTGGCATGCGTGGAGGGCTTATGGTGCCGTATCTCGATCCGATGAAACGGGATCTGGAACTGCGGGGAGAGCAGCTGCCCTGAATCCTGAATGTAGGGAGGTTACAATTGACTAACCGCGCGTGATGTCTCTATAATAAAATGAACGGTAATTTTATCTACAGCGATGTGTAATACTTTTATACGAGGAGGGCAGGATTATGACGGAGGAAATGATCGCAAAGGCAAGAGAAGCACAGTCGGTGGAGGAACTGCTCCAGCTGGCAAAGGACAACGGGATGGACGAGTTCACGATGGAGGACGCCGAGGATCTCTACGCGCAGATGCACGCGTCCGGCGAGATGTCGGATGAGGAGATGGAGAATGTCTCCGGCGGCGGTTGCACCGTTAGTGTGGACGGTAAGAAGTATAAGGTGGTGACCAATCAGACGAAATGCTTTACCGGACAGTGGGTGGAAAATCGTACGAGTAATAAATATAATTTCGAATTGATTAGAACAGACCATTCTAGTCTTAGAACGACGTGGAATACAGGTGTCGACCATAATCACTGTGGCTCCTGCATACATCTGGGCTTCACCAAAGCCCTCACCGGCTACTGCGAGGTCGAGTTCGACTGATCAAAAAATACCGATATGGCAATATGTCGATCGGACGAGAGCAGATAAAGTGTGTGAGTCGTCGGAAAACTTACACACTTTATCTTTCTGTGAGGGAATCCAGTGGATAAATATTTTCGGGATGGTATTGAGGCCCGTTTATTGGCATGCTATAATCATATTACACATATATTTGCGAAGATACAATGACAAAGGGGGCAAAACGATGACAGAGGAAATGCTTGCACAGGCAAGGAAGGCACAGTCGGCGGAGGAACTGCTCCAGCTTGCGAAGGACAACGGCATGGACGAGTTCGCGATGGAGGACGCCGAGGATGTCTACGCGCAGATGCACGCGTCTGGCGAGATGTCGGATGAGGAGATGGAGAATGTAGCCGGCGGCTGCACCACAAAAGTAGACGGACAAAAGTACACGGTGGTGACCAGTGGCCTGAAATGCTTTACCGGGAAGTGGGAGAGTGGATTTAATGGGAAGACCTGTTTAAGATCAGACAATTCAAGTTTGAGACGTACATGGAGAGGTGATTTTACTAGTATGACTTTCGCCGGTGATAATACTTGTGGCACCTGCATACATCTGGGCTTCACCAAAGCCCTCACCGGCTACTGCGAGGTACAGTTCGACTGAGCAAAAAACGCCGACATGGTAATATGTCGACCAGACGAGAGCGGATATAGTGTGTGAGTCATCAGAGAACTTACACACTTTATTTTTTATTTCGGTCCGGGTCTACGCTCTGCTCCGGGCGCAAAAGGTGTCTGAATGAATGTAAGAAATATGTTTGCGTGGATTAACATTGACTAACCGCGCGTGATGTCTCTATAATAAAATAAACGGTAATTTTATCTACAGCGATGTGTAATACTTTTATACGAGGAGGGCAGGATTATGACAGAGGAAATGCTTGCACAGGCAAGGGAAGCACAGTCGGCGGAGGAGCTGCTCCAGCTGGCGAAGGACAATGGCATGGATGAGTTCACGATGGAGGACGCCGAGGATCTCTACGCGCAGATGCACGTGTCCGGCGAGATGTCGGATGAGGAGATGGAGAATGTCTCCGGCGGCTGCTCCACAAAAGTGGACGGGGTAAAGTACACGGTGGTGACCTCTATGACGGAATGCTTTACAGGACAATATAAGGCATGTCATTATGTGACGACCAAAAGCGGGGAATTTGAAGAGGTCTGGGAAAGGACTGATAATAAGTCACTGAGAAAGACGTGGGATACTTTGAGTAGCGGTGCAAACTCATGTGGCAGCTGCGTCCATCTGGGCTTCAAATCCGGCTCCGGCTACTGCGAGGTATCGTGAAATTGATCAAAAACCCCGATATGGCAATGCGCCGATCGGACTAGAGCGGATAAAGTGTGTGAGTCATCAGAAAACTTACACACTTTATCTTTCTGTGAGGGAATCCAGTGGATAAATATTTTCGGGATGGTATTGAGGCCCGGTTATTGGCATGCTATAATCATATTACACATATATTTGCGAAGATACAATAACAAAAGGGAGGGCAAAACGATGACAGAGGAAATGATCGCAAAAGTAAGGGAAGCACAGTCGGCGGAGGAACTGCTCCAGCTGGCGAAGGACAACGGGATGGACGAGTTCACGATGCAGGACGCCGAGGATCTCTACGCGCAAATGCACGCGTCTGGCGAGATGTCGGACGAGGAGATGGAGAATGTTTCCGGCGGCTGCTCCACAAAAGTGAACGGGCAAAAGTACACGGTGGTGTCCAGTGGTCTGAAATGCTTTACCGGGAAGTGGGAGAGCGGATTTAATGGGAGCGCCTGTTTGAGAACGGATGAATGTGCTACGAGGAAGTTATGGCAAGGTTCTGTCTTAAATCTTAGTAATATTTGTGGCACCTGCTTACATCTGGGCCTCACCAAAGCCCTCGTCGGCTACTGCGAGGTCCAGTACGACTAACAAAAGGACACTTTAAAGGACACAGAGAACAAAGAGGACGGTTTCATGGAACAGGAATCCACAGAACAAAAAAAACAGATCTTTCGGCAGTCGAGTCTGGACCGTGTAAACTCCCCGGACCAGTTAAATGAATACCTGCGGGTGACAAATCCTGCCATCTGGGTGCTGCTGGCGGCGATCATCGTGCTGCTGGCGGGCTTCTGTGTGTGGGGCATTTTCGGCCGTCTGGACACGGTCGTGACGCTGGGAGCGCACGCGCAGGGCGGCACGGTGACCTGCTATGTCTCCTCCTCGGAGGTCAGCTCCGTTGAAGTCGGGATGAATGTGACCGTCGCCGATGCCGATTACAAGGTGGAGGAGATCTCCTCCTCCGCGATGCCGGCGGAGGACTTAAGCGAGAACCTGCGCTCGATCGGCGAGCTCGAGGACGGCGAATATGTCTACAGTATGGAACTGTCCGGCGACCGTCTGGAAGACGGCTATTACGCGGCGGAAATCGTGACGGACAGCGTGGCCCCGATGTCCTTTATCATGGATTCGGACACGGAATAATGGTTGACAGCTATGGAACGGAAAGCAACGGTAAAACAACCGATTCGAAAAGGGCACGTAAGGGTGCCTGTCGTGATGCAGCTGGAAGTGCTCGAATGTGGCGCGGCATCCCTTGCGATGATCCTCGCCTACTACGGGAAGTGGGTTCCGTTGGAACAGGTGCGCACGGACTGCGGCGTCTCCCGCGACGGCTCGAACGCGCGCAACGTGCTTAAGGCCGCGCGCAGTTACGGCCTGAAGGCGCAGGGCTACCACTATGAGCCGGAAGAGCTGCAGAAAGAGGGGACCTTTCCGTGCATTATCCATTGGAATTTTAACCATTTTGTCGTCCTGGACGGCTTTGGGCGCAACAAAGCCTATTTAAACGACCCAGGCAAGGGCAGCTATACCGTCTCCCTTGACGACTTCAATAAATCCTTCACCGGTGTCTGCATGATGTTTGAGCCGACGGAGGAGTTTGTGCCCGACGGCAAGCAGCGCTCTGTCATGGATTTCGCCAGAGAACGCCTTTCGGGCGCGGCCGTCGCCATCACCTTTGTGGTGTTGACAACGCTGATCACTTCGCTGATCGGCATCATCAGTCCGGGCTTTTCCCGGGTCTTTCTGGACCGTCTGCTGACGGGGCAGAACCCCGATTGGGTACAAGGATTCCTGTGGGCGTTTGCCGCACTGTGTATTGTGCAGGTGATCGTCGCATGGGCTAATACTGTCTATTCCCTGCGCATCAACGGCAAGATGACCGTGGTGGGCAGTTCTTCGTTTATGTGGCATGTGCTGCGCATGCCGATGGAATTCTTCTCACAGCGGCTGGCCGGTGATATCCAGTCGCGACAGGCCGACAATGCCGGCGCGGCGGAGAAACTGATCAATACGTTCGTTCCGCTGGTCCTCAATTCGATCATGATGATCTTCTATCTCGTCGTGATGCTGCGTTACAGCGTAACCTTGTCTCTGATCGGTCTTGCTTCCGTCGCACTCAACTTCTTTGTCTCGCGCCAGGTCTCCAAGAGGCGCGTGAATGTCACGCGCGTACAGATGCGCGACATGGGAAAACTTTCCGCCGCCACGGTATCCGGCATCGAGATGGTGGAAACGATCAAGGCCAGCGGCGCAGAGAACGGATACTTTCAGCGATGGGCGGGATATCAGGCGAGTGTGAATACGCAGAAAGTGCGCTTTGCCAGGATGAACGCGCATCTGGGCATGGTGCCGTCCATTATCTCCACGCTGACCGACACCCTGGTGTTGATGACCGGCGTGTGGCTCGTGATAAACGGACAGTTTACCGTCGGTATGATCATGGCGTTCCAGGGTTTCCTGGCTTCGTTTACCCAGCCGGCACAGTCGCTGATCACCGCCAGCCAGACGGTGCAGGAGATGCGCACACAGATGGAGCGGATCGAAGATGTGATGCAGTATCCGGCGGATGTGGAGGAGGATCTTGACGCCCCGGCAAGTGACGAGACCTACGCGAAGCTCTCCGGCGACGTGGAGATCCGCCATGTGACGTTCGGCTATTCCCGCCTGGCGGAACCGGTCATCCGGGACTTCAATCTGCAGATGAAACGGGGGAGCCGCGTTGCGCTGGTCGGCTCGACGGGCTGCGGCAAATCTACGATCTCGAAACTGATCTCCGGTCTGTATCAGCCGTGGGAAGGCGAGATTCTCTTTGACGGCAAGACGAAGGACCAGATTGACCGCAGCGTGTTTACCGGATCCCTTGCGGTCGTCGATCAGGATATCATTCTCTTTGAAGACACCATTGCGAACAACATCAAAATGTGGGATAACTCGATCGAAGATTTCGAGATGATCCTGGCTGCCCGGGACGCGCAGATCCACACGGACATCATGCAGCGCGACGGCGGCTATCAATACCGCCTGATCGAGGGCGGCAAAGATTTTTCCGGCGGACAGCGGCAGCGCCTGGAGATCGCCCGGGTGCTGGCACAGGATCCGACGATCATCATTCTGGATGAGGCGACCTCCGCGCTGGACGCGAAGACGGAATACGAGGTGGTCAATGCCATTCAGGAACGCGGGATCACCTGCATCGTCATCGCGCACCGTTTGTCCACGATCCGGGACTGCGACGAGATCGTCGTCCTTGATCACGGGGAGGTCGTAGAGCGCGGGACGCATGAAGAACTGTATGCCAAGGGCGGCTATTATACACAGCTCGTGACGAACGATTAAGGGGGCGCGGGTATGGCTTGGTTTGACGAACAGATCCGAAAAAGAAAACTAAGCGATGACGAAGTGTTCAACGAATCCTTCGCTAATCTCGCGGGCGCCGTGATCAGCAACCGGTTCTCGAACGCCATGAAGGACGATCTGCAGGCAACGCGTGACGCCTTTGAAGCGATCTTAAAATATTTCCGCATCAGGAAGCGGGAGATCCCGGATCAGGTGAAGAACCCGGATGAACAGCTGGAGTACCTGATGCGCCCTTACGGCATCATGCGTCGGGAGATCGCATTGAAAAAAGGGTGGTACAAGGACGCGTTCGGCGCGATGCTCGGCGTGCGCAAGGACGACGGCAGCCTGGTGGCGCTGATCCCGACCGGTCTGGTCGGCTATTCGTTTATCGACCACAAGACCGGAAAGCGTGTGAAAGTAAATAAGAAGACGGAAGATCTGTTGGAAGAAGACGCCATGATCTTCTACAAGCCGTTTCCGTTAAAATCGATCGGTGTCAGGGATCTGATCTTTTATATGGTGCATACGCTTCGGGCGGCGGATTTTATCCTGTACATCGCGGCACTCGCGGTGGTGACGCTGTTAGGCATGCTGCTCCCTCGCTTAAACTATGTGATCTTTTCCAATATCGTGGTGAGCGGGAACCTACGGGTGGTCATTGCGATGGCGGTGTTTATGATCGGGGTGTCGCTCAGTTCGCTCCTTTTCTCGACGATCGAATCGCTGCTTTTGGGGCGCATCAACACGCGGATCGACATCGCCGTGGAGTCGGCAACGATGATGCGGATTTTTTCCCTTAAGGCAGAATTTTTCAAGGAATACAGCGCGGGCGATCTCTCTAACCGTTCCTCCTATGTCGGGACGTTTTGTCAGACCCTGATCGCGAACGTTATGTCCACGGGACTGACGTCAATCTTCTCGCTGGTCTATATCAGCCAGATCTTTATCTATGCGCCGGCTCTCGTGATTCCGTCCCTGATTATCATCTTCGTGACGGTCGGGGTGACGCTCTTGACGACGTTTGTACAGATGCGGATTAGCAAAAGACAGATGGAACTGTCGGCACAGGAGTCCGGCATGACCTACTCGCTGCTTTCCGGAATCCAGAAGATCAAACTGGCGGGCGCGGAGAAGCGCATGTTTGCCCGGTGGGCGAACCTCTATTCCCAGAGCGCAAAGCTGACATACAATCCGCCTACATTTATCAAGATCAACAGCGTGATCACCACGGCCATCTCGCTGGCTGGCACGCTGGCTCTCTATGCCGCCGCCCTGTTCAGCCACATTTCGGTGGCGGACTACTACGCGTTCAATACGGCGTACGGGTATGTCTCCGGGGCATTTATGGGCATGGCGGCCCTTGCGGTCTCCATGGCACAGATCCAGCCGATACTCGGTATGATCAAACCGATCATGGACGCCGAGCCGGAAGTGTCCGAGGGGAAAGAGATGATCACCCGCCTGTCGGGAGCCGTCGAGATCAACAACGTCTCTTTCCGCTACAGCGAGACCATGCCGCTCGTGCTCAACGACTTTTCCTTAAAGATTGCCCCGAAGCAGTATGTGGCGATCGTCGGCGCGACCGGCTGCGGCAAGTCTACGCTGATGCGCCTTCTGCTCGGATTCGAGACACCGCAAAAGGGCGCGGTCTATTACGACGGGAAGGACCTCACCCGGGTGGACTTAAAGTCGCTGCGCAGCCATGTCGGCGTGGTGATGCAAAACAGCAGCCTGTTCCAGGGGGATATCTTTTCCAACATCACGATCTCCGCGCCGGAGCTGACGTTGGATGACGCGTGGCGCGCGGCGGAGATCGCGGGCATCGCGGACGACATCCGGAGCATGCCCATGGGCATGAACACCGTGATCTCGGAAGGACAGGGAGGCATCTCCGGCGGGCAGCGGCAGCGGCTGATGATCGCCCGTGCGATCGCGCCGAACCCGAAGATCCTGATGCTGGACGAGGCGACTTCGGCGCTTGACAACATCACGCAAAAACAGGTGTCCGACGCGCTGGCAGAGCTGGACTGCACGCGTATCGTGATCGCGCACCGGCTCTCCACGATACGTCAGTGCGACCGCATCCTTGTGCTGCAGGACGGCGGAATCGTGGAGGACGGGACCTACGACGAGCTGATCGCCCTGGGCGGTTATTTTGCGGAGCTCGTGGAGCGGCAGAGACTGGATGCCGGAGAGGAAACGGGAGAAGAATAATGGCGAAATGGATCTTATGTGACGACATCGCGCTGCGCGGCTGGCGGCGGGTGCCCTACGCGCTTTATAAAAAAGGCCGGCTCGGAGCGATCAAACTCCCCGAGGAGGACTATTTTTTTCTGATGCGCTGCGACGGGAGACAGGACATTCCGGTGGAGGAAGTACCGCCCCCGCTTACCTGCAATGGCATCATCCGTCCCGCGAAGGAGGGGGAGCGGTGGAGCGAATGGCAGAAGCCGCGCTATTGTGACAACCACTATTTTCCGAAAGCCAACTGGGCGATCACGGGCAAATGCAACTACAATTGCCTGCACTGTTTTATGGCCGCGGACAATGCGCCCATGATGCAGGAGTTTTCGCGGGAGGAATGGCAAAAGACCATTGCCGATCTGGATCAATGCGGCGTACAGCAGGTGACGCTCACGGGCGGAGAACCCCTGCTGCATCCGGATTTTATGGAGATCGTGCGTGAGATCACCCGGCGCGGGATGGAGATCTGTGACATCAACACTAACGGCAGCCTGCTCACGGAGGAAATTCTGGATGAACTCGACGCGCTCGGCGCCCATCCGATGATCAAAATCTCCTTTGACGGGCTGGGCCATCACGACTGGATGCGCCAGATGCCCGGCGCGGAAACGCAGGCGTTTTCCGCCATCAAGATGTGCAAGGAGCGCGGTTTTCCGGTGGGGGCGCAGACCTGCGTCCACCGGGGCAATCTGGACACGCTCTATGAGACGGCGGTCGAAATGGCGAATCTGGGCGTGGATATTATGCGGATCATACGCACTACGGAGTCGCCGCGGTGGACGGAAAACGCGGGCGACGCGTGCCTCGACATCACGGAATACTATGACCGGATGTTGGAATTTTCGGAGCGGTACGCGGCGGCCGGCCTGCCGATGATCATCGACACCTGGCAGTTTCTGGAATTTAACCCGGAGGCGAAGATCTACGCCTGCCATCCGGTGTTTGGCGGAGAGCATAGTTTTCGGAAAGAGCAGCCGGTCTGCCGGGGCAACCGCGGCACGATCGGCATCACCGCCGACGGTTCTTTAGTGCCGTGCAACCAGATGTCCGGCAAGTTAAAGAAGATGGGAGTCCATCTGGGCAATCTCAAGGAGGAACCACTGCGTCCGCTTTTGCAGGAAAGCACCTATATGGATACCGTTTGCTGTACGGTGGACGCGCTGTGTCAGAGAAACGGCGTCTGCTGCGACTGTGAGCACCTGAAACTGTGCGCCGGCGGCTGCCGCACGATCGCACTCATGCTAAGGGGGGACTATCTGGCCCCGGACGACGCAAAATGCCTGTTTTTTAAAGAAGGGTACCTGCAAAAGATCGATGAGATGTTCCGGCGCATTAAGGAACAGAGCGGGATCGAATATCGCTGCATCGATGACAGGGAAAGTGTAAGGTAACTTTATTGGTAACCAAATTTACATACTTTTATAAGGAGGAAGGATTATGACAGAGGAAATGATCGCAAAAGCAAGGGAAGCACAGTCGGCGGAGGAGTTGCTCCAGCTGGCGAAGGACAACGGCATGGAAGAGTTCACGATGCAGGACGCCGAGGATCTCTACGCGCAGATGCACGCGTCCGGTGAGATGTCGGATGAGGAGATGGAAAATGTCTCCGGCGGCGGATGCACCGTTAAAGTGGACGGCAAAAAATACACGGTGGTGACCAGTGGTCTGAAGTGCTTTACCGGGAAGTATGATGGTTCTGGAGAAGTCAGATCTGACCACAAAACTACTAGAGTCATGTGGACTATGTGTAGCGGTTCGGGTTGTTGCGGTTTCTGCAACCATCTGGGCATCACATCCTCCGGCACCGGCTACTGCGAGGTCGAGTTCGACTGAGTAAAAAACACTGACATGGTAGGGTAAGTTGACAGAAGCAAGATTACGTATTACAATGTATTACACGTGCGAAAGGAGACCACCTATGACAATATCTTTAAGACTTGATAACGAAGAATCCATATTGATAAAAGAATATGCCAAATTACATAAGATCTCCGTTTCCGAATTTTTGCGTGAAAGTGCATTGGAACGTATAGAAGACGAATATGATCTGAAGGCATATGAAAAAGCTATAAGTGCATTTAAAGACAATCCGGTCACATATTCTCTCGATGATGTTGAAAAGGAACTCGGCTTTAAATGAAATACCATGTGGAATTTACCAAAGACGCATTAAAATCCTTAAAGAAACTGGATAAACATACTGCGCTTTTGATCACCGCATGGATACGGAAAAACCTTGAGGGCTGTGAAGACCCAAGGTTATTCGGGAAAGGATTGACAGCAAACCGAAGTGGCGAATGGCGTTACAGGATTGGAGATTACAGGCTGATCGCGGATATAAATGATGAGCGGGTTCTAATCCTGATTCTGGAAATAGGTCACAGACGAGACGTATATAAGTAATCTTGCTCTCTGGCCAGCAAGAGCGATAAGAGCCGCATGCTGTTGATTGCTATTGACTAACAGCGGGTGTTGTCTTTAAATAAAATGGAAAGTAATTTTATCTGCAGCGAAGTGTAATACTTTTATACGAGGAGGGCAGGATTATGACAGAGGAAATGATCGCAAAAGCAAGAGAAGCTCAGTCGGCAGAGGAACTGCTCCAGCTGGCGAAGGACAACGGCATGGACGAGTTCACGATGGAGGACGCCGAGGATCTCTATGCGCAGATGCACGCGTCCGGCGAGATGTCGGATGAGGAGATGGAGAATGTCTCCGGCGGCTGCTCCACAACAGTGGACGGGCAAAAGTACACGGTGGTGAGCTGCGGCCTGAAGTGTTTTACCGGAAAGTGGGAGGATGGAAAAGCACCGGCAGAAAATTACAATCGTACCATTATAAGATCAGATAAGACAAGCCTGAGGAGTAATTGGTATATGTGGAGCTCGACTGATAACACTTGTGGCACCTGCATACATCTGGGCTTCACCAAAGCCCTCACCGGCTACTGCGAGGTCCAGTACAACTGATCGGGGACTCGATTTTTCAGACTTGCTGCCGGTTACGATTGACCAACCGAGGGTGTCGTCTGTAAAACGACAACAAAGGTAATTTTATTGGCAACCAAATTTACGATACTTTTACAGGAGGAAGGATTATGACAGAGGAAATGATCTCAAAAGCAAGGGAGGCACAGTCAGCGGAGGAGCTGCTCCAGCTGGCGAAGGACAACGGCATGGACGATTTTACGATGCAGGACGCCGAGGATGTCTACGCGCAGATGCATGCGTCCGGCGAGATGTCGGATGAGGAGATGCAGAATGTCTCCGGCGGCGGCTGCACCACAAAAGTAGACGGGCAAAAGTACACGGTGGTGACCAGCGCGCTGCATTGCTTTACCGGGAAGTGGGAGAGTGGATATGATGGGGATACCTGTTTGAGATCAGATAATAAAGGGCTGAGGTGGTTTTGGTCAGGTAGTATCACTGGTGATAATACTTGTGGCACCTGCATACATCTGGGCTTCAAATCCGGCACCGGCTACTGCGAGGTCGAGTTCGACTAATCAAAAAATCCCGACATGGCATCGAACGGTAATTTTATCGGCAACCAAATTTACGATACTTTTATAGGAGGGCAGGATTATGACAGAGGATATGATCGCAAAAGCAAAAGAAGCACAGTCGGCGGAGGAGCTGCTCCAGCTGGCGAAGGACAACGGCATGGACGATTTTACGATGCAGGATGCAGAGGATCTCTATGCGCAGATGCACGCGTCCGGCGAGATGTCGGATGAGGAGATGGAGAATGTCTCCGGCGGCTGCTCCACAACAGTGGACGGCAAGAAGTACAAGGTGGTGACCTGCGACACTAATTGCTTTACCGGAAAGTGGCAGAATGGATGTCCACATTTTACCCCTATAAGAGACGATTTTAAAGGCCTGAGGAGCACTTGGTACAGTTGTGCTAACGGCACAAAAGAAAATAAATGTGGCTCCTGCTACCATCTGGGCATCAAATCCTCCGGCACCGGTTACTGCGAGGTACAGTACGACTGAGCAAAAAACACTGACGTGGTAATATGTCGATCAGACGAGAGTGGATAAAGTGTGTGAGTCATCAGAAAGCTTACACACTTTATTTTCTACTCCGGTCCAAATTCGTGATTCGTTTTATGGAGACACCTTAAGCGCTTGACAATTCCATTTTCCTGCAATATAATAATCGAGATTTATTATGTTAGCATGGTAGCACGCTAAAGCGCGTGGCTTACCGGGAGGACCTATGGCCAATCAATTGCTGCACACACCGGATGGGGTGCGGGATATTTACAGTGAGGAATACGAAAAAAAGCATGTGATCGAGGGGCGGATCGATCAGACGATGCGTTTGTTTGGGTATCATCCGATCCAGACGCCGACGTTCGAATTTTTTGATATTTTCGGCAGCGAGATTGGCACGACCGCATCCTCGGATCTCTATAAGTTTCTTGACCGGGATGGGAATACACTGGTACTGCGCCCGGATTTTACGCCTTCCATCGCGCGCTGCGCGGCAAAATATTACATGGATGACGAGATCCCGGTCCGCTTTTGTTACAACGGCAGTACGTTCTTAAACAGCGGCAATTACAAAGGACTTGACAAGGAGAGCACACAGTCCGGTGTCGAACTGGTGGGAGACGGTTCCGTCGACGCGGATGCCGAGATGATCGCGCTCAGCGTGGAAGTGTTAAAAAGCACCGGCCTTAAGGATTTTCAGATCAGCATCGGACATGTCGATTTTCTGATCGGTCTGTTCGAAGCGGCCGGGCTCGGGGCGGAGACGGAAGACCAGATCCGTGAGCTGCTGCTGAACCGTAATTTTTACGGGGTGGAGGATTGCATCGCGCGGGCGGATCTGCCGGAAGATCTGGTCTGGCTGTTCGGCCTGCTCAAGGATGTGATGTTGACAAGAGAGAAACTGAGCGAAGCCAGGCAGCGCGCGAAAAACTACCCAAAGATCGGGCAGGCGCTTGCCCGTCTGGAACAGTTGGAGGATCTGCTCCGCGTATACGGAGTGGAACAGTATGTGTTTTACGAGATGGCGATGGTTTTGGAGCTTCACTACTATACCGGCATCATCTTTTCCGGGTATACGTTCGGCAGTGGGGAGGCTGTGTTGAAGGGCGGCCGCTACGATCATCTGCTGGAGGCGTTTGGCAAATCCGCGCCTTCGATCGGATTCGCGGTCGTGATCGAACAGTTGATGGCGGCGCTCAAGCACCAGAACATCGAGGTCCCCTTCGCGAACGGTACCAGATGGCTGGTCTATGACGAGACGGGGCGCGAGACGGCGATCCGGGAGGCGGTCCGCCTCCGGGAGGCCGGAGAGAAGGCGGAATTGATGCCACTCGGCGGATCCAATACGCGGGAGAGTTATCAGCGCTACGCCGAGGCGATGCATATAAAGGAAATTTTGTTTTATACGAAGGAGGACGCATGCGATACCTGACGATCGCGCTTGGGAAGGGACGGCTTGCGAAATCGGCGATGGCGCTGTTTGAGCAGATCGGGATCCCGTGCGAAGAGATGAATAAAAAGGACAGCCGCAAGCTGATCTATGAGACGGAAGAAAAACGGCTTCGTTTTTTCCTCGCGAAGGCGCCCGACGTGCCGACGTATGTGGAGTACGGCGCGGCCGATATCGGCATTGTCGGCAGGGACACGATCCTGGAAGAAGAGCGGAATATCTACGAGGTATTGGACCTCGGGTTTGGCAAGTGCAGAATGTGCGTCTGCGGACCGGAGTCCGCCGCGGATCTTTTAAAGCACCACGAACAGATCCGCGTGGCGACAAAATATCCGCGGATCGCGCGGGAATATTTTCAGGAACAGAAATATCAGACCGTTGAGATCATCAAATTAAACGGCTCCGTCGAGCTCGGGACGATGGTCGGTCTGGCGGATGTGATCGTCGATATCGTGGAGACCGGGTCCACGCTGCGGGAAAACGGGCTGGTCGTATTGGAGGAGATCTGTCCGCTGACCGCCCGCATGGTGGTCAATCCCGTCAGCATGAAGCTGGAGCAGGAGCGTATCAGTGCGCTTATTGCCGCTTTGCGGGAAACGGTCGCGGTCAAAGAGGGATAGCTTATGCGGATCGTCACATGGGATAAAAATATAGAGAGCAAGATCCTGTCGGATTTAAAAAAGCGAAGTCCCGTAAACTATCCGGAACAGGAGGAGCGGGTAAAAGATATTCTCACGGATGTGCGTCTCCGCGGCGACGCGGCGGTGTTTGACTATGCCGCGGAGTTTGACGGCGCAGCCCTCTCCGCGGAAAATGTGGAGGTGACGCCGGAGGAGATCGACGCGGCGCGCCGGTCCCTGCCGCCGGAATTTTTGGAAGTCCTGTCGAAGGCCGGGGAAAATATCCGCTCGTTTCATGAGAAGCAACGGCGGGAGAGCTGGTATGACCGGGAGCGGGAAGGCATCGTGCTGGGACAGCAGATCACGCCGCTCGCGCGCGTGGGCGTCTATGTGCCCGGCGGAAAGGCGGTCTATCCCTCCTCGGTTCTGATGAACATCATCCCGGCAAAGGTGGCGGGCGTCGATGAGATCATCATGACGACCCCGTGTGACCGCGAAGGGCGGATCCATCCGGCGACGCTTGCCGCGGCGGCCGTGGCCGGAGCGGACCGCGTCTTTAAAGTCGGCGGCGCGCAGGCGATCGCGGCGATGGCGTATGGCACGGAGAGTATTCCGCGTGTCGACAAAATCGTCGGCCCCGGGAATATCTATGTCGCGCTCGCGAAAAAAGCCGTGTTCGGTTATGTGAGCATTGATGCCGTGGCCGGACCGAGCGAGATCCTCGTGCTGGCGGACGAGACGGCCGATCCCCGTTTTACCGCGGCGGACCTGCTGTCGCAGGCAGAACACGATGAAATGGCGAGTGCCATTCTCATCACGACGAGCGCCGCGCTGGCTGAACAGGTCGCGAAAGAGGCGGATCGCATGATGGAGACGCTCTCCAGGCGGGAGATCATCGGGAAAGCGCTTACAAATTACGGATACATTCTGGTGGTACCGGATCTCGATCTGGGCATCGCGCTTGCGAACGAGATCGCGTCCGAGCATCTGGAGATCCTGACCCGGGATCCCGAGGCGGTTTTGCCGCGGATCCGGAATGCCGGCGCCATCTTTCTCGGGCCTTACAGCTGCGAACCGCTCGGGGACTATTTCGCCGGGCCGAATCATGTGCTGCCGACGAACGGAACGGCGCGGTTCTTTTCCCCGCTTTCCGTGGACGACTTTATCAAGAAATCAAGCGTGATCTCGTATTCGCGGGACGCGCTGCGGGATGTCTCGGAAGACATCGCCGGTTTTGCGGAGATGGAACAGTTGACGGCGCACGCCAATTCCATACGAATTCGATTTGAGGAGGAGGAAAAATGAGCGAACGAACAGCGACGGAAAAGCGAACGACAAAGGAGACAGACATCACGTTGACCCTTAATCTGGATGGCAGCGGAAACGCGGACATTCAGACCGGCATCGGGTTTTTCGACCACATGATGGAAAGCTTCGCGCGGCATGGGTTTTTTGATGTGTCGCTTCAGGCCGCGGGAGACCTGCATGTCGATTGTCACCACACGGTGGAGGACATTGGGATTGTGCTGGGCACGGCGATTCGAAACGCCCTGGGTGACAAGGTGGGCATCCGTCGGTTCGGGAGCTGCATCCTGCCCATGGATGACGCGCTGGTGCTGGCTGCGGTCGACCTGTCCGGCCGCCCGTACTGTGCGGCCGAAGCTTACTTTGACGAGGACAGGGTGGGCGATCTGGAGACCGCCGTCGTTCCGGAATTCTTTTTCGCGCTCAGCGCGACAGCCGGGATGAACCTGCATCTGCGCGTACTCTCCGGGAACAACAGCCACCACATCATTGAGGCCATGTTTAAGGCGTTTGCCAGAGCGCTCAGTGAAGCGGTATCCCCGGATCCGCGTGTTGAGGGAGTTTTATCTACGAAAGGAAGTTTATAAGAGATGAAGATTGAGCAAAAAGACATCATCGTCACCTTATTTTTAAAGGATGGAGGCCTGGTGAAGGACTTCCACGATCATTCGCCGGCCGGCGATCCGGAGGAGCTGATCCGCACCTATAATGACTGCGGCGTGGACAAGATCATTCTCTACGATCTGTCAGACGACGATCGGGAACAGCAGAAAAATCTTCAGGTCATAAAAAAGATCACGCTGATCTCCGAACTGCCGGTCTATGCCGGCGGCAATATCAACTCGATGGATGATATGCGCCGGATCCTCTATTCCGGGTGCAATAAAGTCGTCTTGAACTCCCTGAAGGAGCAGACGGAAAAGTTCGCCCGGGAAGGGGCCCAGCGCTTTGGCGCGGACCGGATGGCCCTGTCGCTCTTCAGTGTCGATGTGTTTTTCAAACAGAAGGCTTCCGTCGAGGAGTATATCAGCGAGATCATCGTGCTCGATGAGCGGCTTGCCGGTACGATGAGCGATGTGACCGATATGCCGTACTCCATCCTGGTGAACGAGGTCACAAGGGAAGAGATCTGCCGGGTGCTGACGGCGGACGAGAATATCAAGGGGATCTCCTGCAAGGTGTTCAGCGAACACCCGGAGCTCGTGTCAGATATCAAGAACTATTTGAAAGAACAGGGGATCCGCACGAATCATCTGACGGCCACAATGGAATGGAGCGACTTGACGGCCGACGCGAACGGTCTGATCCCGGTCGTTACGCAGGACTATCAGACCAACGAGGTGTTGATGCTCGCCTATATGAATGAGGAGGCGTTTTACAACACACTTGAGACCGGAAAGATGACCTATTACAGCAGAAGCCGCAAATCGCTTTGGTTAAAGGGGGAGACATCCGGAAATTATCAGTATGTCAAATCTCTCGTGGTCGATTGCGACCGCGACAGCATCCTTGCGAAAGTGTCACAGATCGGCGCGGCCTGTCACACCGGGAATCACAGCTGTTTCCATACGGACCTGGCGACGGATGAGTACCGGCAGCGCAATCTGTTTGAGGTGCTGGACAACACCTACAACACCATCCTGGAGCGGAAAAACGATCCGAAAACCGGCTCCTATACCAGCTATCTGTTCGGAAAGGGGCTGGAAGGTATTGTCAAAAAGGTGGGGGATGAGACACTGGATCTCATTTTTGCCTCCATGAGTTTCGATATTGAAAACACGAAATTCCAGGCGGCGGACCTTGTCTATCATCTCATGGTCCTGATGGCGGAGGTTGACATCACCTGGGAGGATGTGCTCGAGGAACTGCTCGTTCGATAAAGCATGTTTTTTGCGTGCCGTAAGGAGACCCTATGAAGCGGATCTTAAAAGTATACAAGAAGACCACAAGCATCATAAATGAGACGCCCACGCGGATGTATTGGAATCTCGCGGGGAAAGGAAAGGGTTTTCTGCTGGAGAGCTACGACAAGAACTATGACATGTTCACGCTCTTCGGCGCGGATCCGGAGGAGATCATCACCTCGCGGGGACAGGCGCTTGTCATTTCGCGCGCGGACGGCAGTGAGGAGATCCGGGAGGGGAATCCGCATGTCCTGTTGAAAGAATACTTCGACGAGTTTGAGATCCGAAAAGAAAATGACGAACTTTCCTTTTCCGGCGGGCTGGTCGGCAATCTGGGTTACGACTATGTCCGCTATACGGAGCATCTGCCGGACAGCAATCCGGACGAGATCGGGATCGAGACGATCCAAATGATGCTGATGACGCGGTTCCTTGTGATGGATCACATCGCGGAGACGATGACCGCCGTTGTGCTCGGAGAGGATTCCGCCGAAGGAAAAGCGCGGGCGCAAAAAGAGGCGGAGCAGCTGCTTCAAAAAGCGATGACGGCCTCTGACGATCACGGGGGGACGGAGGAGCGGCTGGACGGCCGGATCGTACAAAGGACAGACAGTCAGGACGAATACGGCCGCAAGGTAGAGCAGATCAAATATTACATTCGGGAAGGACATGTCTTCCAGACCGTGCTGTCGCAGCGATGGACGATCGAGACGGGACAGAGCGGGTTCGCGCTCTACCGGCAGCTGCGGGAGTTAAATCCCTCCCCCTATCTGTATTATTTTAATTACGGCGACTTTGAGGTGATCGGCAGTTCGCCGGAGATGATCGTAAAACAGCAGGGAAAGCGGGTCTTTACCTGCCCCATTGCCGGCACGCGGCCGCGCGGCGCCTCAAAGGAGGAGGATCTTGCCCTCACGGAGGAACTGCTGGCCGATGAAAAGGAACTCGCGGAGCATGTGATGCTGGTCGATCTGGCGCGGAACGATATGGGCCGGATCTCCGAGGCGGGAACCGTCAAGCTGACGGAATTTATGAAAGTGCAGTACTATTCCCATGTGATGCACATCGTCTCTCTGGTGGAGGGCAGAAAGAAGGGAACGAGTCATCCGTTTGACCTCATAGCCTCGTTTTTGCCGGCGGGGACGTTAAGCGGCGCGCCGAAGATCCGTGCCATGGAGATCATTGACGAGCTGGAGACCGTCCGGCGCGGCCTCTACGGCGGCGCGACGGGGTATGTCGATTTTTCCGGGGATATGGACTTTTGTATCACGATTCGGACGATGATCAAAAAGGGCAGGCAGGTCTGGCTGCAGGCCGGAGCCGGGATCGTCGCGGACTCCGTTCCCGAAAACGAGTACAACGAATGCCGCAATAAAGTCATGGCGCTGGCACGAACGCTCGTGAAGGAGGAGAATATATGATCCTGCTGATCGACAATTACGATTCCTTTACCTACAATCTCTATCAATATATGGGTATCTTTACGGAGGATATCGAAGTCGTGCGAAACGACGCGGTCACCGTGGAGGAGATCGCCTCGATGCGCCCGGAGCGCATCGTGCTGTCCCCAGGGCCGAAGGGCCCTGCGGACGCGGGCGTCTGTGTGGAGGCGGTGCGCGCGTTTTACGACAAAGTGCCGATCCTGGGGATCTGCCTGGGGCATCAGAGCATCGGGACCGCGTTCGGAGGAACGGTATCCTATGCCAAGGTTCTGTGTCACGGGAAGCGCTCCCAGATCCGGCATGCGGGCACCGGGATCTTTGAAGGGGTCCCCACACCGCTTTGGGTGGCGCGGTATCACTCGCTCGCGGTGCAGAGGGAAGACCTGCCGGATTGTCTGGAGATCCAGGCGGAGACAGATGACGGAGAGATCATGGCTATGCGGCACAGGGAGTGGCCGGTGTTCGGGATGCAGTTTCACCCGGAGTCAATCTATACGGAACACGGCAAAAAAATCCTGGAGAACTTTTTGAAAGTATGATTCTTGATCAAATTGTAGAAGACAAAAAAATCCGCCTGGTGGAGCACAAGGCAAAGGTCAGCCCGGAGGAGATGCGCAGGAAAGCGGAGGCATATGACGGCCCCGCGCCAAGCTTTCGTGAGGCGCTCGGGAAGCCGGGTATTTCGATCATAGGGGAGTGTAAGAAAGCATCCCCGAGTCTCGGAAAGATCGAGAGCCGGATCGACATCGCGGAGCGGATCGAGGAATACAACGACGCCGTGGACGCGATCTCGTGTCTGACGGAGGAGGATCACTTCCTCGGGAAGGCGGACGATCTCGTGGAGATCCGAAGCCGTACACCGCTTCCGATCCTGCGGAAAGACTTTATGATCGATCCGTATCAGTTCTACGAGGCGAAGGCGATCGGTGCCAACGCGATCCTTTTGATCGCGGCGATCCTCGATGACGCGCAGTTAAAAGATTTTTATCAGTTGGCAACAGAGCTTGGCCTTGCAGCGCTCTTTGAAGCCCACAACGAGACGGAGATGGATCGCGCGTTAAACTGCGGCGCAGAGATTTGCGGCGTCAACAACCGGGATCTGACTGACTTTACGATCCGTCTGGAGACGACAAAGACCCTCTCGGCCATGGTGCCGGAGGACCGCGTGTTCGTCGCGGAGAGCGGGATCGTATCCGATGAGGACATCGAATTTCTGGCCGAATGCGAAGTGGATGCCCTTTTGATTGGAAGAGCCTTTATGGAATCGGAGAATCCACGGGATCTCGCGCTTCACTGGAAAGAAATTTATGACAGGCGTATCGGCAGCGCGTAAGAAGAGCCCTCTGCGAAAGGGTTGTCGCTGCGCACGGAAAGAGGAAAGCGATGGCGGTAGAAGTGAAGATCTGCGGCCTTACCACTCTGGCGGATGTGGAGGCTGTCAACGCGGCCGGCGCGGACTATGCCGGTTTTGTGTTTTATGAAAAGAGCAAACGCCGGATCGACGAGAAGGAGGCGGAACACCTGCTTGCCTCTTTGGATCCGGCGATCACATCGGTGGCAGTCTGTGTCAGCCCCGACGCGGAGAGGATCGCCCGAATGGAGGCGCTTGGCTTTTCTGTGATTCAGATTCACGGAGAAATTCCGCCGGACCTGCTTAACGCGGTCCGGATCCCGGTCTGGCAGGCAGTGAACTTATCCGACCGTGCCCAACTGGAAACGATTTTGCTTCATCCGAAAATCGCCGGATATCTGATCGACAGTGCCGAATACGGTGGTGGAAAGTCTTTCGGCTGGGAGAATGCGGATGCGGAAGCGCGCCACGCGGAGGAGCCTGCTGTGGATCCGGTTGCCGGCGAACGGCCGGAGCAGCTGCGGGAAGAAATCCGGCGGCGGACCGGTGGCAAACGTTTTATCCTGGCCGGCGGGCTGACTCCCGAAAATGTGAACGAGGGCATCCGGCTGTTCGCGCCGGACGTGGTGGATGTCAGCAGCGGTGTAGAATGGACTGCGGACGAAGCGGCAGACGCCGCCGGCGTGGAATGGACTGCGGACGGCGTAGCAGACGCTGTTGGAGAAGAACGGAAAACGGACGGGACAACAGGTGCCGCCGGAGCGCGGCGCGGCAGGAAGGACCCGGATCGGGTTATGGAGTTTGTGCGAAAGGTGAGAGAGGCATGAAAAACGAGAAGGCATATTACGGCGAATACGGCGGACAGTACGTGGCGGAATCTCTGATGAACCCGCTCGCGCAGATCGACGCGGCCTTTGAGGAGGCGATCCGCGATCCCGCGTTTCAGGAGGAGTACGCCTACTATTTAAAGCAGTATGTCGGGCGTGAGACACCGCTGTATTACGCGAGGCGGTTGAGCGAAAAATACGGCACGAAGATCTATTTAAAGCGGGAAGATTTAAACCATACGGGAGCGCACAAGATCAATAACGTGATGGGGCAGATCCTGCTCGCGCGGCGCATGGGCAAGACGAAAGTGATCGCGGAGACCGGCGCGGGGCAGCACGGGGTCGCGGCGGCGACCGGCGCGGCGCTCTTTGGCATGGAGTGTACCGTCTATATGGGCGAGGAGGACGTGAAGCGGCAGGCGCTCAATGTGATGCGCATGGAGATGCTCGGCGCGGAAGTCGTCTCGGTCGAGTCCGGGAGCAACACGTTAAAAGACGCGACAAACGAGGCGATCCGCACATGGGCCCGGACCGCGGAGGATACGTTTTACATCATCGGATCCGCGATCGGACCCTATCCCTATCCCAAGATGGTCAAGGAATTCCAGTCAGCCATCAGCCGCGAGGCAAAGCGACAGCATCTGGAAGCGGAAGGAAAGCTGCCGGATGTCGTCATGGCCTGCCTGGGCGGCGGCTCCAACGCGATCGGAATGTTCGCGGAGTTTATCGACGAACCGGACGTGGAACTGATCGGTGTGGAGGCGGCCGGGAAAGGCCTTCACACGATGGAACACGCCGCGTCCATGGCAAAAGGGATCCCGGGCGTTCTGCACGGGACCCGGTCCTATCTGCTGCAGGATGACGACGGCAACATCCAACTGGCGCATTCCATTTCGGCGGGCCTGGATTATCCGGGCGTCGGACCGGAGCACGCCTATCTGCATGACAGCGGGAGGGCGTTGTATGTGCCCATAACGGATGAGGAGGCGATGAACGCGCTGATGGAACTGACGGAAATGGAAGGGATTATTCCGGCCATCGAGAGCGCGCATGCCATGGCCTACGCGTTTAAGAAGGCGGAAGAGATGACCATGGAGCAGTCCATGATCATCTGCCTGTCCGGCAGAGGGGATAAGGATGTCAACACGATTGCCGACTATCTGGCCGGAAAGGGATATCTGAATTAGGAGGGGCGCATGAACCGGATCGAAGAAAAACTGGATCAGTTAAAAGAGAGAGAAGAAAAAGCGTTTCTCACCTATATCACGGCGGGGCTTCCCGATATGGACCGCTGCGCGGAACTCGTCAAAGCGCTGGAACGGGCCGGTCTGGATATTTTGGAACTCGGGGTGCCGTTTTCGGACCCCGTGGCAGACGGACCCGTCATACAGGACGCGTCCTACCGTTCCATTCAGAAAGGCACCACCCTGCGCAGTACGTTTGAACTTGTCCGAAGAGTGCGTGGTGAAGGGGTCCGGATGCCGATCGTCTTTATGATGTATTACAACCCGATCGTGCGTTATGGAGTGGAAGCCTTTGTCGAGACCTGCGCCGAAGTCGGCGTGGACGGACTGATCGTGCCGGATCTGCCCCTGGAAGAACAGGATACGCTCCGGGCGGCGCTTGCCGGACGGGAGGAGACGATTCTGATCGAACTTGTCGCGCCGGTGTCCGCCGATCGGATTCCGCAGATCCTTGACGGGGCACGCGGCTTTGTGTACTGTGTCTCCGCCATGGGCGTGACCGGGCAGAGTGGACAGTATCACCGGGAGATCCTTTCTTACCTCGCGGAGGTCAAACGCCAGTCCCCGATTCCCGTCATGATGGGTTTCGGGATCACCTCCCCGAAGGATGTCGCGCCGATGCGGGACTTGATCGACGGCGCGATCGTGGGATCTCACTTTATTAACCTCATGGAGTCCACGGGCTACAACCTTGATATAGCGCAGAACTATGTACAGGACTTCAAAACTCAGTTTTAAGCGCCTGCCATAACGAGTAAGGAAAGGGATTGCCGTATGATCAAAGAAGCCATTTGCAAGATTGTCGACAAACAGGATCTCACTTACGAAGAAGCGCATGCCGTCATGAACGAGATCATGAGCGGGGAGACGACCCAGACCCAGAACGCGGCGTTCCTCGCTGCGCTTTCCACCAAGAGCACGAAGGCAGAGACGACCGATGAGATCGCCGGATGCGCGGCTGCCATGCGGGAGCACGCGATTCCCGTAGAGGTCGGCGGGCGGGATCTGTTTGAGATTGTCGGGACCGGAGGCGACGGCTCGATGAGTTTTAATATCTCCACGACCTCCGCGTTCGTCGCGGCGGCAGGCGGGATGATGGTCGCGAAACACGGAAACCGGGCGGCCTCCTCCAAATCCGGCGCGGCCGACTGTCTGGAGGCATTGGGAATCAACATCGATCTGGAGCCGGAGCAATGTATGGCGCTGTTGGATGAGGCCGGCTTTTGTTTCTTCTTTGCACAGAAGTATCACACGTCCATGAAGTATGTCGGCGCGATCCGGAAAGAGCTCGGCATCCGCACGGTGTTTAATATCCTCGGACCGTTGACGAACCCGGCGCATCCGAAACGGCAGCTTTTGGGCGTCTACGACGCGTCCCTTGTGGAACCGCTGGCGCGGGTGCTTGCTGACCTCGGCGTAGAGCGGGGCTTGGTCGTCTATGGACGGGAGAGGCTCGATGAGATCTCCGCCTGCGGGCCGACATTGGTCTGCGAATTTCAAAACGGAGAATATCAAACCTGCGACATCTGTCCCGAAGATTTCGGCCTGGTATCCGGCAGTTTGGAAGACCTGGTTGGCGGCACGGCACAGGAGAACGCGCGGATCACGCGGGCGGTTCTCAGTGGGGAGGAGCGCGGCACAAAACGAAACGCGGTTTTGCTGAATGCCGGAGCGGCTCTCTACATCGGGGGAAAAACGGACTCGATCGGGGACGGCATCGCGCTCGCCGCGAAGCTGATCGACAATGGCGAGGCGGAGCAAACACTAAATAAAGTGATCAATTTATCCAACTAACAAGATATTGTACTTTTTTGGGGCATAAAAAAAGATACAAAAATGATACAAAAAGATTGTATTTTCTCTTGATATGAGGTTTGTATGGGAGTAAAATACGTTTGTTGAAAAACGAAAATGCGTTTCCAAAAATTCAATTTAATCAGGAGGTAAAATCACATGAAGAAGAGAATTGCTATCTTGGCACTTTGTTTCGCGCTTGGCGCAGGCATGGTAACGGTCGCTGGCTGCAACAACTCTGACAAAGAGGTGAAGCAGGAAGAGAAAGAAGAAGAGAAAGAGACCAAGGAAGAAGAGAAAGAAGCTGAGACCGAAGAAAAGGCCGAAGAGAAAGAAGCCAAAGAAGAAGAGAAGGCCGAAGAGAAGGAAGAGAAAGAGGAAGCTAAGGCAGAGGAAGACGAGGAAAAAGGCAAGACCGATGCCGAAGCGAAGGAAGAAGCGAAAGAAGCGACGACCGAAGAGAAGGCTGAAGAAAAGGAAGAGAAGACCGAAGAGAAGGCTGAAGAGAAGGAAGAGAAGGAAGAAGAGAAGGCCAACGCGGATGAAGAGAAAGCAGAAGAAGATGCTGCGAAGGCTGCTAACTCTGCCCAGTAATTCGAATCTGACTCTGGTCGATCCAATTGATCTAAAAAAGAGAGTCCGGTATGCGCACGATGCGTCATACCGGACTTTTTTTGTGTGCAGGCGGGCAATTCTTTGCGTAAAAGCGTGCAATTCCAGATTGCAAGAATGGCGAAAAGCGTATATAATAATTTTGTGTGTACCTTTATGATACACGGGCCGTTCTCTTCGGATTTCGGCTGTTTGAGAGGGAAATATGCGACAGAAGATTCAGGATATCATCCGCGGAAAATTCGAATATGACCGCCCGGTCCTGCTTCTTGAGGAAGAAGAGCTGGAACTGCCCGTGATCGAGAACGAGGTATACCGAGGCTCCTTCCATATCAAAAGCAGCAACGGGGAGCCGATCCGCGGGATTGTGACCTGTGAGCATCCCAGCATCCAAATCCCGAATCCGGAGTTTGATGCTCCGAACGCGGAAATCCACTTTACCTTTGCCGGAAGGCCCATTACCGATGACGAGACGGAGTCCGGCACTTTCATTGTGACGAGCAGCGCGGGGGAATATCTTTTTCCCTTTTCCGCGCAGACCTCGCGTCACTATCTGGCCACATCCATCGGCAGGATCAAGACATTAAACGATTTTTACAATCTCTGCAAGTTGAATTGGGACGAAGCGCTGGATGTCTTTTCCTCCCGTTATTTTTGTAATATTTTTCACGAGAATACCGAGTATTACACACTCCTGTACAAATCGGTCACACAGCTTAAATGCAGCTCTCACGAACTGGAAGAGTTTTTGATCGCAACGGGGGAAAAGAGCCGCTGCGCGTTTGCGGTCGAGGGAACCTCCCGCACCTATTATGTAAACGACCAGCCGATGCTGGATTCCATTTTGGTCAAAAAATCGGAGTGGGGGTATTGTGACATTCGCATTTCCTGTCCGGAAACGTTTGTCGATCTCGGAAAAAATCAGCTGCAGATGTATGACTTTTTCGGAAAACACAGCGATTTTTCGTTTCGGATGCTCCCGGAGGCCATGCACCAGGGACGGAATTTCGCGGTCATCACGTTGGACAACGGATTTCAGAAAGAGGAAGTGGAATTGGAGTGTATTCGCGGAGAGCTGGTCACGGAACACTCCGAGGAGTGGAAAAGGCGGTATCTGCACTACCGCCTGGAAAGCAGTTTTCTGGCCTATGAACTCGGGGAGAAGGCAGAAACCGAGTGGATCCTGGAATCGGTAGACCTGCTCCTGCAGGCGGTGGAGGAGGATCCGAAAAACAAATGGCTGAACCTGTACCTTTGTTATCTTTATATCAAGGCGAGAGACTATGATCATCTGAAGGAACAGATTGATCTCGTTCCAAGCAATATGCGCAACGCGAAAACGCCGCTGGCCGCTTTCTATCACTACCTGTTGTTTCTGTATGACGGGGAAGCGGAGACGCGCGCGGATGTGCTCGCGCGGATCGGCGAGGTCCAGACAAAGTATCGCCGGCATCCGATCCTCAACTGGATCCAGCTGCAGTTGGATGATTCCCTGACGCGAAATCCGCAGCGCAAGTATGAGGTGATCCGGCAGTATATGAAATCGGGCAGCAAAGATCCGCTGTTCTATCTCGAAGCGGCGCGGATCCTTCAGAAATACCCTGAGTTTTTAAACAGCAACGACGATTTTGACACGCGGCTCATCGGATGGATGTCGAAAAAGAATCTGTTGACGCAGGGAATCGCCATTCGGATTCAGGGCATGGCAGAGGGCAAGCAGAACTTCAACCGCAATTATCTGCGGGTCTTAAGCAAGTGCTTTAAAAAGTTCGGAGACGAGAGTTTTGTCCGCTCGATCTGTGTCTATCTGATCCATACGAACCGCTATGGCGAGATCTATTTCCCGTGGTTCCGCAGGGGCGTCGAACAGCATTTAAAGATCGCGGGACTCTATGACGCCTACATGCTGTCCTGGAGCCGTTCGCAGGGAGAGCTGCCCGCCGAGGTCGTCCGGTACTTCTCCATGAGCAGTACGCTTCCGGCCAGAAAAAAGGCGATGCTCTATGCCTATATCGTGCGGAATAAGGATCGTCTCGAGGAGGATTGGCAGGATTACATTTCCATCGTGAAGGATTTTGCGATCAGTGAACTCGCGAAAGATCACATGAACGATGATCTCGCGATCATTTATGAGGAAATCCGCCGCATGATGACAAGGGACGAGTGGGATCAGGTCAAACACGAGGCCGAGAGCTGTTATAAGGTGCATATCGTCGAGACGGAATTTTCCGCGGTCCGCGTTATGCAGAACCTGCCGGATCTTTCGATGCAGCGTGTGCCCATCACCAGTGAAGGGGCCTATATTCATCTGTACCGCAGCCCTTATGTTATTTTGTATGAAGGAAAGAACGGCCTGCTGTACGTGACAGGAAACGAATGCCGCGTCAGTAAAATGCTTCCGGGCAACCACCTGCCGCGGATCGATGCCGAAGAACAGGACATCCGTGAGGAGCCAAAAGAGGAGTCCCTGCAGATCGATCCGGAAGAACGCTACGAAAATATGGCCGGTTCCATTGACGACATGTCGGAGCTTGTGCTGGCGCACAAGGAACAGGGAGAAGATGTTCTGGAGAAAGCGCAGCAGCTGATGACCCGGATGCTGTTCACCGGACATCTGGGCGCGCGGCACCATCAGATCTTTCGGATCATTCAGAACGATCATGATTCGGAAGAGCTGATCCATGCGTATGTCAGCGTTTTGTGCCGGGAGCTTATGATCAACGACACACCGCTCGACGATTCGGTCTGCCTGTTTTTGTATGAACGGCTGACGACACAGCATGATACCAATCCCTATTACAAAGCCGCGTTTCTCACGATGTACGCGATGTGTCCTCAGGAAGTCTATGAGGAGCTTGCCGGCAGGCTGTATCAGGAATACCTGTTCCACGGAGTGTATCTTCCGTGCTTTTCGGAGTATCCGGATGAGATGCGCCTTCGCTATCTCATGATGGGGATCCGGATCCTTTCCTACCGGGGAGAACCGAATGAAGCGTTCTATGTACAGTTTTCGAATGGTACAAGAGAATCGTTTGAAGAGGTCCTGCCGGGATTGTACACCTACCCGCTTAAGATTCTTCCGGGGGAGGCGTGCGAATATTCCGTTGTGGATAAAGAGAGCAGGATCCGCATGAAGGAAATCGCGCGTGTGATTGAGATCGCGGCGCCGTTTCGCGATACGCGTTATGGCAGACTTGGGAAAATCGGCCTGGAGAACGGGGACGCGGGGGAGGCGTATTCTTATGCCGAGACAAGCGACCTCGTGAAAGCGTTATTTATACCGACAGAGGAATAAAAAATGAAGGAAAAGGACAACCTGTTTATCGGAATCGATTTGAACTATGCCAGAGCGATGGTCAGCTTCTATTGTGAGGGCATGAAGGAACCGGAAACGGTCTCCACGGTCCCCGGAGAGGAACATTTCCGCATACCGACCGCTGTTTTCTGTTCGGAACAGGGGCAGTATTTTTACGGGGATGAGGCGGTCCGCCGCCGGGACAATCCGGACGGATCTTATTTTTCCAACCTCTACGATCAGGCACTGGATCCGGGGAACGTGATCTATCGCAACATGCTTGTATCCTATCTGCGCCGCCTGATCCGGTTTTCCGAACGGTATGACGAGTATGACCTGACCCCGTTTCTGGCGATCGCCGTTCCGGAGATTGACGAGACAGTGGTCGCGTTGTTTGACACGGTGCGAAAGGATCTGGAATTTCCCGTGGAACGCTTTCGCCTTATGGACTATTCGGAAAGCTTTTTCTCGTATGTGTTCAGTCTGGATGCCACCATCTACCGGCATGACGTGGCAATGTTTGACTATGAAAAGGAACACATCTCTTATATCCTGCTTCATGCGGATCCGTCCGGTGAGATCCGCCGCGTGACCGCCACCCAGGACGACTGGGATTTTCCCGGGTACCTGGAAGGGCAGAAGAATGCCATGGACGAGTTTTTCTCCAATATCGTGCAGGAGGCATTTGAGAAGAGTATTATTTCCGGCGTGTTTTTTGTCGGAGAAGGATTCGACGGCGGATGGCTGAACGCGTCCCTGCGTATGATCGGCCCGAATAAGCGCGTGTTTAAAGGGAAGAATCTCTATACGGTAGGGGCCTGCTATGGCGCCTGGCGCAGTCTTCACGCGGAAGAAATGAAATTTTATTTCGACTGCCCTTACAAGCTGCAGGGAGAGATCTCGCTGCAGGTCATGCAGGACGGGGAGCCGACCTACCTTCATCTGACACATTTGGGAGAGAACTGGTTTATGCCGACGGAAAAATATTATTTCCTCTATGACGGCAACCCGACGCTGGAGACATGGACGCGGATGCGGCAGCGCATGAATGCCAAACAGGATTCTTTTATACTGGAATTTATGCCGGAGCGCACGCCGCGGAGCATTCGCCTCTGCGTGCAGGCGTTTCCGCTCAACGGCAGAGAGGTCGTCTTGAAAGTGATGGACGACGGCTTCGGAGAATTGTTTGAATCATCCGGGAAAGTGTGGGAATTCCCGATTCTTATGTAACTGCTTTTCGGAGGAACCAAGATGCTTCGTCTGATTGAAAAGGCAATTGTACAAAAACCGTTTTACCATGAGACGATCTCCGTCCACCTCTATTCGATGGAAGAACTGTGCTTCTTTCTGGAAACGCATATCTATCTGATCGACGCGATCTGGGTGGGGGAGTCGTTGTTTTCCTGGATCGAAAAGGAACTGGGGGAACCGAAACTGGCGGAACGGCTTCGCTCGGCACGGCGCAGGAAGGAGGATGAGTTTACCTGCGTGGAGATGATCCTTGCCGCGTCCGGAAACTATTCCGCGGAAGATTTGGAAGATATTTCCGGTCTGTTGAACCAGATGCGCGGCAAGACGAAGATCGAGCGGCGGAAGATGAGCGGAGATCTGTCCCTGTCCGCGGGGAAATACCGGCAGGCGGCCTATACCTATATGGAGCTTTTGGGGGATGAGTACGCGATGCATATGACGGAGGAACTGCGTGGCAATATCTATCACAATCTGGGGGTGGTGTACGCGCATATGTTCCTGTTTGACGAGGCCGCCCAAGCCTTTTCGAGAGCCTATGCGCTGCGAAAAGATATCCGAAGCCGGGATGCCTATCTCTATGCCGTCAATTTTATTGAGGGAGAAAATCCGGTCGATGAGCAGGCCATGGACCTCAACTTCAATGTGATGCGGGATGTGCTTGCCCATCTGGCCGCGGTGACGGATGACCCGGATTATTATGAGGAGCGAAAAAAAGCGTCGATCGCGGCGGATGCCGTGGACTGGAAGTCCGCGCAGGCGGATCTTCTTGCCGACTGGCGGAGGGAGTACCGCAAGATGATCTGACCCGGCGGGATGAATTATCGCGATTTTGTTTACAGAAAAAGCGAAACGTAGTATAATCACACGCGGATGGTATTCTTCGTTAGAAGAAACTGTACCGCTTTATATAAACAGGTGCAATGTTTGCAGCGGTAGTCTGTCCGCTGCTTTTTTTGTCGCCAACCGGAGGGGGAGAAGGCAAATGAAAACGACGGTCGCAACCTTGAAAAAAATGAAAGAGGAAGGCAATCGGATCACGATGCTTACCTGCTATGATTATTCAACGGCGAAGCTTATGGACGAGGCGGGAATCGAGATCCTTTTGGTCGGAGATTCGCTTGGCAATACGATCCTCGGGTACGAGGACACGCTGTCGGTTACAATGGAGGATATGATCCATCACACGGCAGCCGTGGCGCGCGGCGCGAAAAATGCCCTGCTCATCGCCGACATGCCGTTTTTATCCTATCAGGTATCCGCGGAGGATGCCGTGCGCAACGCGGGGCGTCTGTTGAAGGAAGGCCGCGCGAATGTCGTGAAGCTCGAAGGCGGCGTCCGTATGTGTGAACAGATCGAGGCGATCGTGCGGGCGGATATTCCTGTCTGTGCCCACATCGGGTTGACGCCGCAGTCTGTCAACGCGTTTGGCGGAATGCGCGTGCAGGGGAAGAACGAAGAGGCGGCGCGGATGCTGATCGAGGATGCGAAGAGTGTGGAGGCGGCGGGCGCTTCCCTTGTCGTGCTGGAGGGCATTCCGGCGAAGCTGGCGGCGCTGATCACAGAGACTGTTTCGATTCCGACGATCGGGATCGGGGCCGGGGCTGACTGTGACGGGCAGGTGCTCGTGTATCAGGATATGCTGGGGATGTTTTCCGACTATGTGCCGAAGTTCGTGAAGCAGTTCGCGAGCGTAGGGGATGTGATGACGCAGGCGTTTACGGACTATATGCAAGAAGTTAAAAATGGATCCTTTCCCGCGCCGGAGCATACGTATCAGATAGAGGATGATATTATAGAAAAGTTGAAGTAGGGGTATCATATATGGAATTTGTAAGAGAGATAGACGAGACTCGGGCGCAGGTGCGCGTCTGGGTCAAGGAGGGCCGGAGTATCGGTCTTGTGCCGACAATGGGGTATCTGCATGAGGGGCACGGCAGTTTGATCAAGAGGGCGCGCGAGGAAAACGACCGCGTTGTGGTGAGCCTGTTTGTCAATCCGACGCAGTTTGGTCCGGGGGAGGATCTGGCGGATTACCCGCGGGATCCGGAGAAGGACCGCGCGTATTGTGAAAGTCTGGGCGCGGATCTCCTGTTCGCTCCGGAGCCGGAAGAGATGTATCCCGAGGGATTCAGTACTTATGTGGACATGACTGTGCTTACGGAGGAATTGTGCGGGCTTTCCCGGCCGACGCATTTCCGCGGCGTGTGTACGGTCCTTTCGAAGCTGTTTCACATTGTCTCGCCGAACCGGGCATATTTCGGCGAAAAGGACGCCCAACAGCTCGCCGTCGTGCGGCATATGGTGGAAGACTTAAACATGGATTTGGAAATCGTCGGCTGTCCGATCGTGCGGGAAGAGGACGGCCTTGCGATGAGTTCCCGGAACACCTATCTCTCTCCACAAGAGCGGGAAGCCGCGCTCATCCTTTCCAAAGCCGTCTCTCTCGGCGAAAAAATGGTTGCGGAGGGAGAGCGGGACGCGGTAAAATTAGTCGACGAAATGAAAGCGCTCATTGGGACGGAACCGCTGGCTCGGATTGACTATGTGAAGGCGGTCGATGGACGCACGATGCAACCTGTGGAAGACGTGCGCGCGCCCCTTTTGGTCGCGATGGCGGTATATATTGGAGATACCAGACTAATAGATAATTTCATGATCGCATAAGCGACGAGGGCATGCCGAGCTTAGTGTGAAAGCGCACAGAGGGGGGAACGAAGTTCCCGAGATGAGCCCTCGGAGAGAAAAAGGAGACAATCATGCTGGAAGGAAAAACGGTTGTACTCGGCGTAAGCGGCAGCATCGCGGCATACAAGATCGCGAACCTTGCCAGTATGCTGGTAAAGCAGCATGCCGAAGTGCACGTCATCATGACAAAAAACGCGACAAATTTCATCCATCCGATCACGTTTGAAACGCTGACGAAGAATAAATGTCTCGTGGACACGTTTGACCGGAATTTTGAGTTTGACGTAGCGCATGTGAGCCTGGCGGAGAAGGCGGATGTCATGCTGATCGCTCCGGCTACGGCAAATGTGATCGGAAAGATCGCCGGTGGGATCGCGGACGATATGCTGACCACGACGGCCATGGCAAATAAGGCGCCGATGCTTATTTCGCCCGCCATGAACACAAACATGTATGAGAACCCGATCCTGCAGGACAATCTGAAAAAGCTGGCGTCCTACGGAATAGAGATCATTGATCCCGCGGAGGGCATGCTGGCATGCCGCACGTTCGGAAAGGGAAAGATGCCGGAGCCGGACGTGCTCTTCGAGTATATCCTGCGCACGATCGCGCGGGAGAAGGACCTCTCTGGAAAGAACGTGCTCGTGACAGCCGGCCCGACCGAGGAGGCGATCGATCCGGTGCGCTGCATCACAAACCATTCCACCGGAAAGATGGGATACGCCGTCGCGCGGGAGGCGATGCTGCGCGGCGCGGATGTGACGCTTGTCACCGGACCCTGCGCGATCGAAGCGCCCTTGTTTGTGGATGTCGTTCCCGTCGTCTCTGCGCAGGAGATGTACGAAGCGGTGGACGCGCGCCGCGAAGAGGCGGACATCATTCTGATGGCGGCCGCCGTAGCGGACTACCGGCCTGTCGAGGTGAGTGAGGAAAAGATCAAAAAAGCGGACGACGAGGCGGGATTGAAGCTCGTCCGTACGACGGACATTTTGCAGGAGCTGGGAGATAACAAGAAGCCTGGACAGATTCTCTGCGGCTTTTCGATGGAGACGGAAAACCTGCTGGAACACTCTCGCGAGAAATTAAGCAAGAAACATCTTGATATGATCGTTGCAAACAACTTAAAGACGGAAGGGGCCGGCTTCGGCACGGATACGAATGTCATCACCCTGATTACGTCGAAAGGGGAGGAGGAACTCCCGCTTATGACCAAACAAGACGCGGCGAAGTGCATATTGGAGAAGATTGTAGGTGATTCTTTTGCGACCTGTGGATAAGATTGTTACAGTGAATGAAATAAAAAGTGCAGTGGAGGATCTTGTAGAAAAATATAAGGTTGAATCTGTATATTTGTTTGGTTCCTATGCAAGGGGAAATGCAACAGCTGACAGTGATATAGATATATTGGTTTTTGGAGGTTCACAATTTCAGTTGACAAATATTTTTGCTTTTGCTGAAGAATTAAGAGAATCCCTTCAAAAAGAAGTGGATGTTTATGAGATTCATGAAGTGAACGAAGGCAGTGGATTCCATGAAGAAGTTATGAAAGAGAGGCTGCTGATTTCATAACGAGTGCGGATTGCTAACGCCTTAAATAAGCTCTTACCTTACAATTTTAGAAGTAGAAGCCACCGCAATCGCGGTGGTTTTTTCATGTCAAATTTACATTGCAAAATACCCCATAGGGGTATATAATAAAACAATCAAAGCGAAGGGGCAGATGAGATGAGTGAAGAAAACTGCTGCTGCGTAACCGGCAAGACAAAGGAGCGCAGCGAAGAGGAATACAAGGCATTGATGAATCGCTTAAACCGGATTGAAGGACAGGTGCGCGGTGTCAAGGGCATGCTCGAGCGCGACGCCTACTGCGTGGATATCCTGATCCAGGTCTCGGCGATCAATTCCGCGTTAAACAGTTTCAATAAAGAATTACTGGGCAATCATATCCGCAGCTGTGTGGTCGATGACGTGCGCGCCGGAAATGACGAAGTGATTGACGAACTGGTCGAGACGATTCAGAAACTGATGAAATAGGAGCAGTACATGCAACAGTACCATGTGACCGGCATGCACTGCGCCTCCTGCAGCGCGAACGTCGAGAAGGCGGTGCGCAAGGTGGAGGGCGTAACAGATGTGGCGGTCAACCTTTTAACAAATTCCATGCGTGTGGACGGCGATGTCTCGCCGGACGCGGTCGTTGCGGCCGTCACAAAGGCTGGCTACGGGGCGTCTTTACAGGGAGCGCAGTCTGCTGCCGGGGCCGGCAAAGGGCCGGACAACCCGGATTCCGCTGGGGGCGGCGCGCAGTCCGGCGACGGTGGATCCGCCGTCGCCGGTAAGGGCTCTGCTTTGTCTGGTTCGGAATCTGCCTCGACCGGTATGGGGTATGCCGAGACCCGCGCGATGGCAGAGAACCTCAAAGATACCGAGACGCCGAAGATGCTGCGCAGGCTTATCGCGTCCATCGTGATCCTGCTTCCGCTTATGTACGTTTCCATGGGGCACATGATGTGGAACTGGCCGCTGCCGGCCTCTTTCGCGAATAACCATGTCGCGATGGGGCTGTATGAGATGCTGCTTGCCATTCTCGTCATGGTGATCAATCAAAAGTTCTTTATCAGCGGATTTACCAGTATCTTTCAAGGCGCACCGAACATGGACACGCTTGTCGCCATGGGATCGGCGGCTTCGTTCGCATACAGCACTTGGGCGTTGTTCGCGATGACGGGCGCGCAGATGCAAATGAATGATACTGCCGTTGCCGGATACATGGAGGATCTCTACTTTGAGTCGGCAGCTATGATCCTGACGCTGATTTCGATCGGAAAGACATTGGAGAGCTACTCGAAGGGGAGGACGACGGATGCCTTAAAGGGTTTGATGGAGCTCACGCCGAAGACGGCTAACGTGATTCGTGACGGGGCTGAAAGGACCATTCCGGTCGAGCAGGTGCGCGTTGGAGATGTCTTTGTCGTGCGGCCGGGTGAGAGTATCCCGGTGGACGGGGTTGTCACGGATGGAATGAGCGCTGTGGACGAGTCTGCGTTGACCGGTGAGAGCATTCCCGTGGATAAGGAGAAGGGAAGCAGCGTCTCCGCGGCCACGATCAACCGCTCCGGATTCCTGACCTGCCGTGCCGAACGCGTCGGCGAGGATACGACGCTCGCGCAGATCATTCAGATGGTCAGCGACGCCAATGCCACGAAGGCACCGATCCAGAGGCTGGCGGACCGCGTATCCGGTATCTTTGTGCCTTCGGTCCTGCTGATCGCGGCGGTGACACTTGTCGTCTGGATCCTGGTCGGACAGCCGTTCGGCTTTTGTCTGTCACGTGCCGTCTCCGTGCTCGTGATCAGCTGCCCCTGTGCGCTCGGTCTCGCGACGCCCGTCGCGATCATGGTCGGCAGCGGGAGAGGAGCGAAAGGAGGCATTTTGTTCAAGACGGCGGTCTCCCTGGAGGAGTGCGGAAAAGTATCCGTTGTCGCGATGGACAAGACCGGGACGATCACGACCGGTCAGCCGCGCGTGACAGACCTTTTTCCCGTTAATGGTGTTACGGAGGAGGAACTCATCCGCCTGGCGGGCGCTCTCGAAAAGGGCAGTGAACACCCGCTGGCGCGTGCCATTTTGCAGTGCGCCGCGGAGCGGGACATCACCCTGCCGGAAGTGGAGGAGTTTCAGGCTGTGGCAGGGAGCGGGCTGACCGCGCTTATGCCAGAGAGTGAAAGCGGCAGGATCCGCCTGCACGGCGGCAGCCTGACCTACATCTCCACAGTGGCAAAAATTCCCTCCGCGTTGGAGCAGGAAGCAGAGTCCGTATCCACGCAGGGGAAGACCCCTCTCTTTTTCGAGGCGGATGGAACGATCCGCGGTATGGTCGCAGTGGCTGACGTGATCAAGCCGGAGGCACCGGACGCGATCCGACAGCTTCATGACATGGGTCTTTCGGTCGTTATGCTGACTGGAGACAATGCACGTACGGCGGAAGCGATCGGGGCGCAGGCCGGCGTGGACCGTGTATGCGCGGATCTCATGCCGGGCGACAAGGAGCGGATCATACAAGAGTTGTCCGACAGCGGAAAGTCCGCGATGGTGGGGGACGGGATCAACGACGCGCCGGCATTGACCCGGGCCGATATCGGGATCGCGATCGGCGCCGGATCGGATATCGCGCTGGACGCGGCGGATGTCGTTCTCGTAAAAAGCCGGCTGGACGATGTTCCCGCAGCGCTGCGCTTAAGCCGCAGAGTGCTCCGCGACATCCGGCAGAATCTGTTCTGGGCGCTCTTTTATAATGTAATTGGGATTCCCCTCGCGGCCGGAGTGTGGTATCATTTCTTTGGATGGACGCTCAATCCGATGTTTGCCGCGGCGGCGATGAGCGTATCCAGCCTGATCGTGGTATTGAACGCGCTGCGTTTAAACTTTGTTAAAAAAGAACCCAAAAAGGAGGAACAAACGATGACGAAAACAATCGAAGTCAGCGGTATGATGTGTGAAAACTGCGAACGGCATGTGCGGGAGGCTTTGGAAGCGATCGACGGTGTCACGTCTGCAGAAGCGGACCGCAGCAAAAAATGTGCCGTGGTCACACTGGACAAAGAGGTGGATGAAAACGCGATGAAAAACGCGATCGAAAGCGCCGGATTTGAAGTCGGCGCGATCCATTAGACATCGTATATCGGAAACTGAACGCGGGTGCGTACGATTTGCCGTACCGCCCGCTTTTTTTACGTTTTTTCTGAGGTGTTTTCCTTGTCAAACAGTATTTGTGATGGTAAACTAAAGTTGAGTTTTTATGGGGAGTCTCATGGACCTTACTGTATATTGCGTCGGAAAATTGAAAGAAGATTTTTACCGTCTCGCCGTCTCGGAGTATGAGAAACGCCTCTCCCGATACTGCAAACTGCGGATCGTTGAGGTCGCGGATGAACGCGTACCCGAGCCTGCGGATGCCGCGACGCTTACAAAAGTAAAGGAAAAGGAAGGAGAGCGCCTGCTTTCGAAAGTGCGGGAGGATGCCTTCCTGATCGCGCTCGCGATTGACGGGGAACGTATGGATTCCATCCGTTTTTCCAAAAAAATCGAAGAACTGGGTCTTTACGGCACCCGGGAGATCGGATTCGTAATCGGTGGATCCGTCGGGCTGTCTGATGCTGTCCTGCATCGCGCCGACTTTACGCTCAGTTTTTCGGACATGACTTTCCCGCATCAACTCATGCGGGTTATTTTATTGGAACAGATCTATCGCGCGTTTCGTATCATGAAGGGGGAACCCTATCACAAGTAAAGCAGCGCGACCTGCCACACAATGCCGTAGAGAAAGAAGAGAAGAACGTTGTTTATGAAGGTCAGAACCTGGGTCATCATTTTTATAGTGATCGCTGCCGCCATCCTGGTCGGCGCGCGCATCCGCACGATTACCAACAGTCAAAAGAAATCGGAAGCGGCAGAGACACGTCTTACGCTGGAAGCCATGGCACAGCAGGATACTGCCTCGATACAGGAGGAAATTGACTTAAAGCGTACGGTTACGGAAGCGGTTTATGGTGAGGTCGGTGAGGATTCGACGACCGCGGAAGGGGAAGTCACGGCAGAGGGAGAAGAGACAGAAGAGACAGAAGAGGCAGAAGAGGCAGAAGAGGCAGAAGAGGAAGAAGAGGAAGAACCGGCTGTGGAAGAAACTACCACGGTGGAGTATGCCGGCAATGAAGTTGTCTTTTCCAGTACCGAAATGCTGCCGCTTGAGACGCTGGAGGAGTTTAACTACAAAGAAATTTATGCCAATTGTGTCGTGATGGGCGATTCGATCGCCTCGGGACTGGACTCTTTCGGTATCCTCGCCTCTTCCGAGACGGTCACCAAGATTGGCAGCCTCACCTTCGAGGCCACCCGCGACCAGCTTGCCACGGCGGCAGCCATGAACCCCAAGATCCTGTTTGCCGCCTATGGTTTAAATGATACCCTCGCCTTTTGGGACGAGCTGGACACATTTGAGGAAAGCTATGAGGACTTTCTGGCGAAGGCGAAGGAACTGATGCCGAACACCACGATCTACTCGGTTTTGATCTTTCCCGTTCAGGAAAAGGCGTTGGAAAGTGATTCCCGTTTCCAGTACATTGATCAATTCAATCAGGCGATCATAGAAGCCTGTGAAAATCAGGGAACTTACTACATGAATCTGAACTTTACCGTGATGGATCAGTATTATGATACGGATGGCATGCATATGTTTCCTGACTTCTATTACGGCTGGGCATACTATATGGCGAAAGGGGCTGGACTGATCGGATGAATGCGAATGAAAATATCCGCAGCAGAAACCGCCTGGCGCAGATTCTGTCGGCCGGCGGCTGGAAATATATTTTTATCGCGGCGCTTGTCGTGTTTGTCGTGCTGATGTTTGTGTTTAATACCGGCAGCAGCAAGCCGTTTGACGAAGTGGAAGCATCTGTCGAGTCTCAGATCGACACTTCTTCGCTCGTATGGGCGAACGACCAGACATTCAAACAGGATTATGGGTTAAACGCGGCCGACTATGAAGGGGTCATGCTCTATGTATCCGCGAATTATCTGGAGGCCCAGGAGCTCCTGTTGGTCGAGGTGAAAAACGAGGACCAATTGCTCGAGGTGGAGGAAGCGATCGACAAGCGAATCGAGAACAGGCGGAACGATTTCGAGGGATACCTTCCCGAACAGGTGCTGCTTTTAGACGAAGCGATCGTTACGATTCGCGGAAATTATATCTTTCTGGTGATCTCGGAAGATGCGGAGGCATATCAACAGGCATTTATTCAGGGGCTGTAGGGGAGCCGTAGTCCATGTTATTCAGCAGTGTCACATTTTTATTCTTATTTTTGCCGATCACGCTTCTGGTATATTATCTTGTACCGAAACGTTTTAAAAATCTGGCATTGCTCGTAGCCAGTCTGTTTTTCTATGCGTGGGGAGAGCCGGTTTATGTGATCTTAATGGTCCTTTCCATCGCGTTTAACTATGTATGCGGAAGAGAGATCGCAAAGAAGAGAGACGACCGCAAGGCGGCGAGGACGACTCTGGTGATCGCGATCGTTGTGAACATTGGCCTGCTGGGGGTGTTCAAATATACCGGATTCCTAGTGGGACTCTTCGGATCCGTTCTGCCGGTCGATTCTTCGGTCGCGCAGCTGGCCCTTCCGATCGGCATTTCGTTCTATACATTCCAGGCGCTTTCCTATCTGATCGATGTGTACCGCGGCAACGCGCAGTATCAGAGGAACGTGATTAATTTCGCGCTGTATATCACGATGTTCCCGCAGCTGATCGCCGGGCCGATCGTCCGCTATACAGACATCGAACACCAGTTAAAACACAGGTCCTTCAGCTGGGACAAGTTCGGACACGGCTGCTTTTTGTTTCTGATCGGTCTCGCGAAAAAACTGATCCTGGCGAATGGGATCGGGGCCATTTTTGACTCGATCAACGTGCAGGTATCCGCAAACAGTGCCGTTGCGGGAGTGGCATGGATCGGCGCGATCAGCTATATGCTGCAGATCTATTTTGACTTCAGCGGCTATTCCGATATGGCGATCGGGCTCGGGTATATGTTTGGATTCCAGCTTCGGAAAAACTTCAATTATCCGTATGTGTCCCGCAGCGTCACGGAGTTCTGGCGCAGATGGCATATCTCGTTAAGCAGCTGGTTCCGCGAGTATGTGTACATCCCGCTCGGCGGTAACCGCGTGACGGTGTCGCGCCACATCTTCAATCTGATGCTCGTATGGTTTTTGACCGGATTGTGGCATGGCGCGTCCTGGACCTTTATATTTTGGGGCGTCTACTACGGCGTTTTGCTCGTTTTGGAGAAGTATGTCTGGGGAAAGGGACTGGAAAAGCTGCCAAGAATCGTGCAGCACCTGTATTCTCTTGTGATCGTGTTGATCGGATGGGTGTTCTTCTTCAGTGATTCCCTAAAGGATGCCATACATTATCTGGGCACCATGTTTGGCGCGGTGGATGTTTACGGCAGCCTGCAGACGATCGCCTATGTGTTGACCTCCAACTGGCTCCTTCTGTTGGTGGGGATTGTCTGTTCCACGGCCATTCCGCTCACCGTTATGAACCGGATCGGATATGCGGGGACACGTCGCAAAGTGGTTTATGTGTGTGTGATGTGCGCTTTGTTGGTCCTGTCCATCTCCTGTCTGATCACGGAGACCTATAACCCGTTCCTGTATTTTCGGTTCTGAGAAAAGGATTTGTTATGAAAAAAAGAGAGCGAAAAAAAGCAAACCGCATACTGGGTCTGGTGTTTGTCGCCATTCTTATCTTTTTCTTTGTGGCAAACCTTGTAAAAAGGGATCGCGATACTTCCGACCTGGAAAACCGCAGCCTTGCACAGCGCCCGGCGCTCACGTGGCAGTCCGTGTCGAGCGGCACCTATATGGATCGGTTTGAGTCCTATGTGTCCGATCAGTTTTTCGCCAGAAACGTATTCCGTGAGATCGATGTTGGTTTTTCCCGCTTTGGCGGATCGCGGGAGGAAAACGATGTGTTCCGGGGCCGAAAGCGTCAGCTTATGGAGGATATTGCCGTGCCGGACACGGATCTTTTGAATTCGGATGTCAGCGGAATCAACAGTTACGCGCAGGCGTTCCCCGATGTCAGCACACACATCCTTCTCGTGCCGGACGCGGCGGCGGTTCTGCCGGATCAGCTGCCCATGTTCGCAAACGTCGCGGATCAGGAAGCACTGTTTAATCAGCTGCAGACACAGTTAGACGATGGGATCATTTGGATGGACGCGCTGTCCTCTATGGAGAGCCACACGGACGAAAAGCTGTATTATAAGACCGACAACCATTGGACGACACAGGGTGCGTATGATGTGTTCGTGGATACGGCATCCGATCTGGGCATTGAGGACGCCTCTGCCATTTCCTATGAGGAGCGCTGTGTGGCATATAACTTCAATGGGACCCTGTCCAGCACAAGCGGTTTTATGCCCGCTTACAAAGAGACGATCGATGTCTTCCTTCCGGAGGAACAGACATTTTATCTCGTGAATTACGACGAGGAGGCGACGAAGTCACCGTCCATTTACAGCACGGACGCGCTGGACACAAGAGATAAATACGCGGTCTTTATGGGTGGGAACCATTCTCTGGTTACGATCGATTCGGCAGTGGATAATGACCGTGTACTCCTCGTGGTCAAGGATTCCTTTGCCAATTGTTATATCCCGTTTTTGATCCCGTATTACAGCAGGATCGTTGTGGTGGATCCGCGCTATTATGTCGGGACGATCGAGGATGTCACCTACTCCTACGCAGTGACGGATACGCTGTTCCTTTACAGCGGCAACACGTTCTTTACCGACACCAATCTGAAGAGCTTTCTCGGCTCTGAATGAGCAGCAGATCAATGCAGGATCGCGTTGATCATATCGATTTCCGAGTCCAGTACAAATTCCGTGTTGTTGAGCAGGATCACATCGGTGATGCCTTTGTCGTCGATCAGGCTGTAGAGGCTGCCGTTGTACTCCGGATAGTTCGCGAAATACCGATAATCCACAAGGTATACATGCTCATAATGATCCACGAGGAACGGGGCAAATGCGTTGCCGTAGGAGTCTTTGATGAGCAGGCAGGCCGATCCGTCATGCAGATCGGGGTTGTCGATCTGCGCGAAGGCCGGATCTCCGGCGACAAACGCGGCATATTTTTCACTGCTTCGGTAAGTACTGACATCGTGAATCACCTCCCAGTCCACCATACCGTAGTCGGCAGACCAAAACGTCATCGCGTTCGTTGCCTGCGGGATATAAGCGACGACGGTATCCGGATTGTTTTTGAGGGCGGCCGCCTGGTTGCTGCCGGAGTACAGCGTTCCGAGAAAGTCCGGGAATTCCACGGTTTCAAACTCGTCCAGCGGGGTAGGCGTGATCCCCTTGGCATTGCAGAAGGCGGTATAGGCATAGTACGCGCCGAGCGCCGTCCAATGGTGATCGGTGCGGAAATAGAGATACTCGCTGTTGTGCGCCTTGAGCAGATCAAATGTCTGTATCACATTTACGGAATCGTCGGTCCCGTCCGCAATATACTCGATGAATGCCTTCTGGTCACCGAGACCAAGTTTTTCCTGTATCTTTTCCGAGAGATCAATTCCACTGTCAACCGGCGCGAGGACGGAGTAAACATTCGCGGTGCCGCTCAGATCCGACTGCATCTTGTTCAGCATGGTGATATAGTTATCCGCGGCGGGATAGTTGTCATAGAACAGGACAAATCCGGTGTCGCCTGACACATAAACGGATCCGAGCTTCTCCGGTTCCACATCGATCGCGGCATCGACATAGTCCTCCCCGAAGAGATCCTCTGTCTGTGTCTCTCCGGACGATTCCGGCTCCGATACGGTGCCTTCAATCGTCTCGCCCGTCGTAAGGGCATCTTCCAGTGTATTCTCCGATGTCTCTTCCGTAACAGCCTCCTCGGCTGCGGATTCGCCCGATATGTAGATCTGTTCTCCTTTTAATCCGTAGAGATTTTCAAACGCCGCGTCAGCCGAGAGCAGTTTCTCCCGGAACGGATAGGTATCCGAATACCAGATGGAAAGGGTGTCGAAATAGTCGCCGTCCCAGAAGGATGCCGCCGTAAAGGCCGGGAATGTTTCGAGCGTGCGCTTTTCCAGATCGGATTGTGTCGGCCGGAGCGGATAGAGCAGGCCGATCACGGCGAAGACCGCCAGCGCGGCGAAAAACACAACGATCCGCAGGGTGACGGAACTTTTTCTTATCTTATTTCTCTCTTCGGCATTTCGTTTCTTTCGCAAGGTGTTCTCCTTTTCCGGCAAATGTTAATCAACTTGGCCGTGCCGGGTTAAAAGCGGAAATACAGGAACGGGTTGTAGCTGTTTCCTACCAACGCAAAAATGGACAGAATGAGCAGCACAACCGGGGCCACAATATCATAGGCATAGATGAGATAGGGCACCCGGCCGTTTTTCGAGGTTGCCGTTTTCACTTTGCCGTAGATCCATTTCATGAGCGGAGTGGAGGCGGCAACCGCGAAGATCAGGAAAAACAGGTTGTTTCGAAAGGTCAGACCAACCGTCATGCTGCTGAAGGTGTTGTGGTTGAAACCGAACATTCCCTTAAACACGAGACCGATGTCGGTCAGCCTTTCAAATTTAAATATGATCCATCCGAAGTAGACGACAACCATCGCGTAAATATGGGAGACAAAGACTGGCAGATTGCGAAGGCGTTCGAGCAGGAAGGTCCTCTCGAGGACCATAAACGCAAAGAAGTAAAGTCCCCAGAAAATGAAGTTCCAGCTCGCCCCGTGCCAGAGGCCGGTCAGAAACCATACCACAAACAGATTAAAGATCAGCCTGGCGTATCCCACGCGGTTGCCGCCCAGCGGGATGTACACATAATCCCGGAAGAAACTGCCGAGGGAGATATGCCATCGTCGCCAAAAATCGGAAATGGAAGTGGAGACGTAAGGGTAGTTGAAGTTTTCTTTGTAGTGAAATCCGATCATAAGGCCCATGCCGATCGCCATGTCGGAATAGGCGGAAAAATCGAGGTAGATCTGCAGCATAAACGCGAGCATACCGAGCCAGAGACCCATGGCGGGAACGGCAGACAGAGCGGACGCGTCGTCCGTAATCAGGAACGTATCCGCAATGACGGCACACCCATTGGCAAGGATCGCTTTCTTTGCCAGCCCGATGCAGAAGCGTTTGATGCCGTTCGCGAGTTCCGGATTTTTTACCTTTCGGTGGGTGATCTCTTTTTGTACATCGCGATAGCGCACGATCGGTCCGGCGATGCACTGGAAAAACATGGCCGCGTACAAAAGAAGCAGCCAATATTTTCTCTGCGCGTTTACCTCGCCCCGAAAGACATCAACCACATAGGAGATGAGTTGGAACGTGTAAAAGGAGATGCCGATGGGCAGCACGATCTCGGGGACCACTTTCGGGAGGCCGGTAAGCGCGTTGAATCCCGTCAGGATAAAACCGGCGTATTTGAAATAGCCGATCAAAAACAGCATAAGGCCGACGGTGATGGCCAATACGATTTTTTTGCGCTCCTTGAAGCGGGAGAACGCGAGCGCTCCGAGCCAGGCGATCAACACCATGCCCAAAAGAAGCACCACATACTTCGGCCCTGCCCATGCGTAAAACACAAGGGAGAATACGAGCATGACAATATTCTTTTTCTTTATGCCTCCCACAAACCGGTATACAACAAGGCAAACCGGGAGAAACAAGAGCACAAAAAACAGACTGGAAAATACCACGGCCAGCACTCCCTGTAAATATAGAAAAATTTGAAAATGAACGCGTTTAGATGTGGTATTATTTTACAATATTTGCAAGTCGGTTTCAACCGCATCGGGAAGAATGTGGGGATCGTCAGGTGATAAAAATAACATAAGAAACGGGTGTCAATTTCAGCAAATCATGGTATGATAGAAAAAGGAAAGTTTGTCCTGAGAAGAGAAAGGAAGCATCCATGGAACTGACGCAGCAGACGATTGAAATCCCCATAGCGCACATGACCAATGTGTTTGGTGAATTTGACAGCTGGCTCAAGATGATTGAAAAAGATACGGGCGTGACGCTTACCGCCCGGGATAACGGTATGAAAGTGGCGGGTTCCGCGGAAGGGGTGGACGCCGCCTGTGCCGTGATCGATGAATTGCTCGCGCTTTCAAAGAGGGGAAATGATATCACGCAGCAAAATGTTACCTATGCGTTGGAGACATGCGCGATCAATCGACATGCGCTTTTGGAAGCGGACAGCGAGATCATCTGTCACACGATCGACGGAAAAGCGGTAAAACCCAAGACGCTCGGACAAAAAGATTATGTGGAGCAGATTCGCGACAAGATGATCGTGTTCGGGATCGGACCGGCCGGCACCGGCAAGACCTATCTGGCCATGGCGATGGCGATCACGTCCTTTAAAAAGGAGCAGGTCAGCCGGATCATTTTAACAAGGCCTGCCATCGAAGCGGGGGAACGGCTGGGCTTTCTTCCCGGCGACTTGCAGAGCAAGATCGACCCGTATCTCAGGCCGCTCTATGACGCGCTCTACGCGATCATGGGGCCGGAAAGTTTTCTGCGGAATCAGGAGCGGGGATTGATCGAGGTGGCGCCGCTTGCCTATATGCGCGGGCGGACGCTTGACAACGCGTTTATCATCCTTGATGAGGCACAGAATACGACGCCGGCGCAGATGAAGATGTTCCTGACGCGCATCGGCTTCGGATCCAAGGTGGTCGTGACCGGAGACCTCACCCAAAAAGACCTTCCGCCGGGCGCAAAGTCCGGGCTGGATGTGGCTCTGAAGGTGGTAAAAAAGATTCCCGACATTGCCACCTGCCGCCTGACCAGTCAGGATGTCGTGCGGCATCCACTTGTCCAGAAGATTGTCAAAGCATATGAGGAGTATGAGACACATCAATCCTCACGCGACAAGAGTCACCAGTCGAAGAATCGAAAGTAGGAGAGCGGGATGACGGTTTGGATCACCTGTGAAAAAAAGCCGGAATTTACGTTTCACTACCGTGAGCTGGCGCAGCGGGTCGTACAGACCGTGTTGGAGCAGGAAGGGTTTCCCTATGAAGCGGAAGTGTCTGTTTTGTTGACAGGCAATCCGGAGATCCGCGCGATCAATCAGGAGACGCGCGGGATCGACGCGGCAACGGATGTCCTCTCGTTTCCGATGATCCCTTATGAGAGCCCTGCGAATTTTTCAGCCCTGGAGAATGCGTGGGAGATTTACGCCGATCCGGACACCGGGGAAGTGCCGCTCGGCGATATCGTTTTGTCCGTCGACAAAGTGCATGCGCAGGCGGATGCCTACGGGCACAGCGAGAGGCGTGAGTATGCGTTTTTGCTGGTGCACAGCATGCTGCACCTCATGGGATATGATCACATGGAACCGAAGGAAAGAGCGGAGATGGAAGCGCGTCAAAGCCGGATTCTGGATGTGTTAAATATAACGAGATGATCGTGTGCCGTGACAGGCCATGAAATCGTTCAAGCGAGGTATATATGAATAACAATAGAAGAAGCGACACTTCCATTTTGGTGCAGGGGTCCGTGCTGGCCATTGCCTCGATCGTAAGCCGGATCATAGGAATGGTTTATCGGATCCCGATGACCAATATCATCGGGGAATACGGCAATGACTATTACAGCTGCGCTTACGAGATTTACAGTCTGGTTCTGCTCATCTCTTCCTACAGTCTCCCGATGGCCGTCTCCAAACTGGTCTCGATCCGCATGGCCAGACGGGAACGACAGAACACCAATCGCGTATATCTCGGCGCGATGCTCATCGCGATCATCACCGGTACCGCGGGCTGTATCTTTATCTTTTTCGGCGCCGGATTTTTAACCCGTGTTTTTCAGACGCCGCTCAGTTTTCTGGCTCTTCGCGTGTTAGCCCCGACACTGATTATCGTCGCTATCCTGGGGGTACTGCGCGGTTTTTTCCAAGGTCTGGGGACTATGGTGCCGAGTGCTATTTCCCAGATCTTAGAGCAGATCGTCAACGCGGTCGTCAGTGTCGCCGCGGCTTTTGTGTTGTTCGGATACGGGACGAGGATCGCCGCCGTGCTGGGCGGAGACCAACACTACGCGGAGGCTTACGGCGCGGCCGGAGGCACGCTGGGGACAGGTGTCGGTGCCGCTGTCGGCCTGATCTGTATCGCGATCATGTTTGTCCTTTATCGGAGAAACTTTAAAAAGGACATCCGCCGCGAGCAAAGCCTGCATCAGACCGAGGAGGAGCCCTTCGGATCGGTCATAAAAGTTCTGCTTATGACGATCTTTCCGATCCTCTTGAGCACCACGCTTTACAATCTGGTCTCAATCGTGGACCAGGGACTGTTTAAAAACCTGGCCATCGCGCAGGGCAACCTGGCAGACACGGTATCCCTGTGGTGGGGTGTATATTCCGGCTATTACCGCGTTTTGATCAATGTGCCGATCGCGATCTCTACCGCGATCGCCTCGAGTATTGTGCCGGCGGTGTCCGCCGCGTTCGCGAGGAAAGATCCGGATCAGGTCCGGCACCGTATCAATCTGGCGCTGCGTTTTATCATGATCATCGCGATCCCGTGCGCGGTGGGTCTGGCAGTGCTGGCCAGGCCGATCATTGACCTTTTATATAACACAACGCAGGACGTGCTGGCCGCGCGGCTTCTTCAGGCCGGCGCGATCACGGTGCTGTTTTATTCCATCTCGACTCTGTCGAACGCGGTGCTGCAGAGCATTGACCGGATGCGGATCCCGATCCGCAACGCGGTGATCTCTCTGGCGGCCAACATCGCGTCCGTGCCGATCTGCCTGTATGTGTTCCATTTGAACATCTACACCATGATCGTCGGAAACATTGTGTTTTCTCTTGTGATGTGTATCCTAAACGGTTTGTCCGTGCACAAATATTCCGGCTTTAAGGTAAACATAAAACGGACCTATGTCCTGCCGGCTGTCGCGGCCGTGCTGATGGGCGTCATCGTCTATGTCGTCTATTTCCTGATCAACCGGTTTTCGGGAAGCAACGCGCTCGCGACGATCATTGGGATCGTTGTCGGAGTCATCGTCTATGCCGTGTTCCTTCTCCTGGTCCGCGGCATCACGGAAGAGGAGCTGCAGAGCTTCCCGCGGGGCGCCGGCATCGCGCGCGTCGCGAAAAAATTACATTTGTTGAGATAGGAGGGAGTTCCCTTGCCGAGAAAAAATTCTTCCATGTCCAATCAATACCGGGATGTGATCGTGATCGGAGCGGGCGCGTCCGGCCTGATGGCTGCCATCGCCGCAGCCTCAGAGGGGGCTTCGGTTCTCGTTTTAAATCACCATTCCGTTCCCGGAAAGAAGATTCTTTCCACCGGAAACGGGAGATGCAATTTTACAAATTCGTTTCAGGATCCTTCCTGTTATCGCAGCGACGATCCGGCGTTGCTTGACGATGCATTCGGGCAGTTTTCGTCTGCGGATACGATCGCCTTTTTTGAGAAGATCGGTGTTTACGCGAAAGAGCGGGACGGCTATTATTATCCGCTCAGCAGCCAGGCTTCCACGATCCGGGAAGCGCTTCTGGAAGAGGCGGAACACAAAGGGGTGGAGATCCAAAACGATATCGACATCTCTGATGTGACAGTGGAGAACGGCGTTTTTCACATTGCCATGCGTACCGACGAATTCGATACGCGCAAGTGTATTTTGGCGACCGGCGGCAAGGCCGCGCCGAAGACGGGAAGTGACGGGAGCGGTTATCTCTACGCAATGGGGCTCGGGCACAGCGTGCAGAACCCTCTGCCTGCCCTTGTGCCTCTGACATCCAAGGAGAAGTGGCTTCGGCGGACCGCGGGCGTCCGCTGCGACGGGTCGGTGGCGCTGTATGTGGACGGGGAAGAAGTGTCTTCCGACCGGGGAGAACTGCAGTTTACCGAGTCGTCCGTCTCCGGGATTCCGGTGTTTCAGGTGAGCCGGTTCGCGTCGATCGCGCTCGCCGACCACAGACAAGTGGAGGCGCGGATTGACTTTTTTCCTGATTCTGCGCAGGAAGAACTGGCCGCCTTTCTTATGGATCTTGCCGATCGCCTCGGCAGCTACAAGAGCTGGTATCACATCCTATGTGGACTCTGCAATCAGAAGCTGGCGGCCATGTTCTGTGACAGCTTAAATCTCGCGTTTGCCCCCGCGCATCAATATTCCCGCGAGACGGGGCAGGAGCAGGCGGCGCAGCTCGCGGCGCTGCTAAAAGAAACCATTCTTCCGATCAGCGGGACCGGATCCATGGAGCACGCGCAGACGACATGCGGCGGTGTCCCACTGCGGGAAATCGGTCCCGATATGCAGTCGAAGCTGGTGCCCGGCCTTTTCTTTGCCGGGGAGATCCTGAATGTGGACGGGATCTGTGGCGGATATAATCTGCAGTGGGCCTGGACAAGCGGTTATCTGGCCGGGCATCACGCGGCAGGACAGAGTAAAGGCAGCGGAAGCGCGGACAGCGTGTTGTAAGAGACTGGAAGACACAGACATGGAATAAATGCGTATGAATGCAGCGGAAGTGGATTACAATCAGGTCACCCCGATGATGCAGCAATATCTGGATATCAAACGCGATTATCCGGACTGTATCCTTTTTTATCGTCTCGGAGATTTTTACGAGATGTTTTTTGAGGATGCCACTACGGCGTCGAGAGAGCTGGAACTTACGCTTACGGGGAAAAACTGCGGTCTCGAGGAGCGCGCGCCGATGTGCGGGGTCCCGTTTCACGCGGTTGACTCCTATCTTACAAAGCTTGTATCCCGCGGTTACAAGGCGGCGATCTGTGAGCAGGTGGAAGACCCGAAAGAAGCAAAGGGCATCGTACGGCGCGATGTCATCCGCATTGTGACGCCCGGCACGAATCTCGACACCGAATCGCTGGACGAGAGCAAAAACAATTACATCATGTGTGTTGTCTGTATGGATTCCCGTTTCGGACTTTCCATTGCGGACGTGACAACCGGAGACTACTTTGTGACAGAGGTCGACTCGCCGCGCAAACTGTTTGACGAGATCAGTAAATATATGCCTTCGGAGATCATCGGAAATGAAGCGTTCGCGATGAGCGGCCTGGATTTGGAAGAATTGCGGGAACGATACGGGATCGCGATCTATTTTCCGGAGGCGTCCCTGTTCGACGATCAAAAAGCAAAAGAAACGCTCTGTGCGCATTTTGGCGTTGCCTCGACGGACGACCTCGGGTTGGGCGCGTTTGATTGCGGCATTCTTGCGGCGGGAGCTCTGTTGTCTTATCTGCAGGAGATGCAGAAGACCACGCTTTCCCATATTTCCCGTTTGGAGCCGTATCTTGGCGGGAAATATATGATCCTCGACGCGGCGGCCCGGCGCAATCTGGAACTGGTGGAAACGCTGCGGGAGAAGCAAAAGAGGGGGTCGCTTCTGTGGGTGCTGGATCGGACAAAGACTGCCATGGGAGCCCGTATGCTGCGCGGATTTTTGGAGCAGCCACTGATCGATCCGGCCGCGATCGACCGACGTCTCGACGCGGTGGAAGAATTGTATAAAAATCTGATCACGCGGGAAGAGCTGCGGGAGTATCTGAATCCGATCTATGATCTGGAACGTCTGATCGGTCGTGTGATCTACCATACGGCCAACGCGCGGGATCTGATCGCGCTGGGAAGTTCCCTCTCCATGCTGCCGGCGATCCGGACATTGCTTTCCGATTTCAACGCAAAACTGCTCTGTCATATCGGGGAAAATCTGGATCCGCTCGAGGATCTCTGTGACCTGATCGACCGTGCGATCGCGGAGGATCCGCCGATCACGCTGCGTGACGGAGGCCTGATCCGGGACGGATTTGATCCGGATGTGGACCGGCTTCGCAGTGCCCGCATCGAGGGGAAAAACTGGCTTGCGCAATTGGAGGAGGAGGAACGCGAAAAGACAGGCATCAAGAACCTGCGGATCCGTTATAACCGCGTGTTCGGATATTATCTGGAAGTGACCAATTCCAACCGGGATCTTGTGCCGGACTACTTTGTCCGAAAGCAGACGCTCGCCAACGCGGAACGCTATGTCACACCGGAATTGGAAAAGCTGGAAGAGGAGATCCTGGGCGCGGAGGAAAAACTTCTTGCGCTGGAGTATGACCTGTTCTGCCGGGTGCGGGAAACAATCGTTGCCGAGGTGGAGCGGATTCAAAGGACCGCGAAATGTGTGGCCGCGCTGGATGTCTTTGCCTCGCTTGCCATGGTCGCGGAACGGAACGGATATGTGAGGCCGTCCGTAAATGAGAGCGGCATTGTGGATATTCGGGATGGCAGGCACCCGGTTGTGGAACGCATGATGGGGAATGAACTGTTTGTCGCCAACGACATGGTCCTTGACAAGGAGGAAAACCGCATCTCCATCATCACCGGCCCGAATATGGCCGGAAAATCCACCTACATGCGACAGAACGCGCTGATCGTCCTGATGGCGCAGATGGGATCGTTTGTGCCGGCCGCCTCGGCCGATATCGGACTGGTCGACCGCATCTTTACCAGAGTGGGGGCATCGGATGATCTTGCCTCCGGACAGAGCACATTTATGGTGGAGATGACGGAGGTCGCGAATATCTTAAAGAACGCGACAGCGAACAGCCTGTTGATCCTGGACGAGATCGGGCGGGGAACGAGTACCATGGACGGATTGTCGATCGCGTGGGCCGTCGTGGAGTACATAAGCGATTCCGGAAGACTGGGTGCCCGTACCCTGTTCGCGACCCATTATCACGAACTGACCGAGCTGGAAGGAAGGCTCTTAAATGTCCATAACTACCGCATCGCGGTCAAGGAGCGCGGCGACGAGATTGTCTTTTTGCGCAGGATCGTTCCCGGCGGAGCGGACAAGAGCTACGGAATACAGGTGGCCAAACTGGCCGGCGTACCCGATGAGGTGATCCGGCGGGCGAAAGAGATCTGCGCCGAATTGGAACGGACGGATTTAAATTATCTGGCGGTGGAGGGAATCCCGCTGCCCGATTCGGCTCTTGACGCGGCGCAGGGAACGGACGAACTGGAATTGGGCCAGATGACTCTTTTTGACGCGAAAAGCGACGCGGATATTCTCCGTGAGATCGAGGAGTTGGATCTCACAAACCTGACCCCGCTGGAAGCCTTAAACAAACTGCAGGAGCTGCAGAGCAAGATCAAAAACCGTTGGTAATACAAGAGAGCAAGGTGTGACTATGCCGAAGATTCAATTGCTTGACGAGCAGACAATTGACCAGATCGCGGCGGGGGAGGTCGTGGAGCGGCCGTCTTCCGTTGTGAAGGAACTTGTGGAAAACGCGATTGACGCGGGCGCGACGGCCATCCATGTGGAAATACGGGACGGCGGAACAACGAGGATCCGTGTGACCGACAACGGCTGCGGGATTGACGCGGACCAGATCCGGGCGGCGTTCTGCCGGCATTCCACGAGCAAGATCCGTTCGCTGAAGGATCTCTCTACGATCGCGTCTCTTGGCTTTCGCGGTGAGGCGCTCTCGAGCATCGCCTCCGTGGCGCAGGTAGAGCTCATTACAAAGACAGCGGACTCCCTGACCGGAAGCCGTTATCTCCTGGAGGGCGGCCGCGAGGATTCTCTGACTGAGATCGGCGCGCCGAACGGCACGACCTTTCTGGTAAACAATCTTTTCTACAATACACCGGCGCGAAAAAAGTTTTTAAAGACCCCTCAGACGGAGGCCGCGCACATCGGTGATCTGATGGAGCGGATCGCGCTGTCCCATCCGGAAATCTCCTTTCAGTATGAGAACAACGGGCAGACCCGTCTGCACACGTCCGGAAATGGCCGGCTGCTGGATGTGATCTACGCGGTTTACGGGAAAGAGGCTGCCGCAAACGTGCTGGAGGTAAACGGAGAATTTGACACGTTTTCAGTTTACGGCTTTGTCGGGAAACCGAATTTGTCGAGGGGAAACCGAAATTTCGAGAGCTGTTTTATCAACGGGAGATATATCAAGAGCAGCCTGATCTCAAAAGCCATTGAGGACGCCTATCACGGATTCCTGATGCAGCATCGGTTTCCGTTTGCGGTACTGCACCTGCGTGTGGACGGAGAACTGGTCGATGTCAATGTCCATCCGAACAAAATGGAACTGCGTTTTTCCAATGGGCAGGAGATGTATCGCCAGCTGCGTGACCTGATCCGCCGCGCGCTGTCGGAACGGGAACTGATCGCCGATGTGTCGGTGAACGAAGAGCCGGGAAAAGGGAAGAACGCCGCGCGTCCGGCCGTTGATAAGAAAGAGATCCCCGAGCCGTTTGAGGAAAAACGGCGCGCGAAAACGGCAGGGCCTGCCGCGTCACAGGCGCGGGAACCGCTTCAATACGGCGCTGGAGAACTGCCTGCGTCCGCAAAAGCGGCGCAGATGGAACGGTCCGCTTCCGCCGATTCGGCGCAGATGGAACGGTCCGCCTCCGCCGATTCGGAGCAGATGGAATTGTCCGATTTTGCCGCGGAGAATCCGCCGACGCAGAGCGGGGAGGCTTCTCCCGGTCGGAACGAGGAGGCCTCTTCTCTTCGGGAAGAGGAAGTGCCGCCGCTGCTCAGCGAGGAGGCCAGGGCCGCGCACCGCGTGATCGGACAGTTGTTTAATACCTACTGGCTTGTCGAGTATGCGGACCGCTTTTATATGATCGATCAGCACGCGGCGCATGAGAAGGTGCTCTACGAGGAGACAATGCGCAATTATCACCAAAAAGAGTTCACCTCCCAAATGGTGAGCCCGCCCATCCTGTTAACCGTTTCTTTGCAGGAGGAGGAACTGCTTACCCGTTATCAGTCTGCCTTTGAACAGCTTGGTTTTGTGATCGAGCCGTTCGGCGGGAAAGAGTATGCCGTTCGTGCCGTGCCGGACAATCTGTACGGTTTGGACGGGGAGGAATTGTTAAAAGACCTTGTCGATGAGCTTGGCAGTGTCACGGAGCAGGATACGCCGGAGCTGGTGGCGGAGAAGATCGCGAGTATGTCGTGCAAAGCGGCTGTCAAAGGCAACCAGAGGCTTTCCCGCGCGGAGGTGGATCGTCTGATCGACGATCTGTTGAAGTTGGAAAATCCTTATTTCTGTCCCCACGGCAGGCCGGTGATCGTTTCCATGACGAGGCAGGAGATTGAGAAGAAGTTTAAGCGGATCGTCTGATTCCAAGGCTTTTGGGGGGGCGCGATAAAGCGATGGAGGATAAAAACGAGAAAAAACTGATTGTGCTTGCCGGCCCCACAGCGGTCGGCAAAACTTCGCTTTCCATCCGGCTGGCCAAAGCGATCGGCGGCGCTGTCATCTCTGCCGATTCCATGCAGGTCTACCGGGGGATGGACATCGGATCCGCCAAGATCCGTCCGGAAGAGCGGGAAGAAGTCCCGCATTACCTGATCGATGTTCTGGATCCCAGGGAAGAGTTTCATGTCGTCCGCTTTCAGGAACTGGCCAGGGAGGCGCTTGCGGAGATCTATGCCGCGGGACAGATCCCGATCCTCACGGGCGGAACCGGATTTTATATTCAGGCGCTTCTGTACGATATCGATTTTACCGAACAGGAGGAGGATCCCGCGCTTCGCGCGCGATATGAGGCGATCGCGCGTGAGCAGGGGGCCGGGGAGCTCCATCGGATGCTGGAGGATATCGACCCGGTGTCGGCCGAATCGATCCATGAGAATAACGTAAAGCGCATGATCCGTGCGCTGGAATTCTATGAACAGTCCGGGGTTACGATTTCGTCGCACAACGAACGGGAACGGCAGAAGGAATCTCCCTATCGGTTCTGCTACTTTGTGCTGACGGAGGATCGCGAGCGGATCTACGCGCGGATCGATGAGAGAGTGGACGGCATGATCCGGGACGGCCTCGTGGAGGAGGTGCGCGCGCTGCGTGAGGATGGCTGCAGCCGGGACCTCGTCTCGATGCAGGGACTCGGATACAAACAATTGCTCGCCTGGCTTGACGGGGAGATCAGTTACGAGGAGGCGATTCGAACGATCAAACGGGATACGCGCCATTTCGCGAAGCGTCAGATGACGTGGTTTCGCCGGGAACGCGACGTTGTCTGGATCGACAAAGCGGACTATGACTGGGACGAGGAGCGCATTCTGGCTCATATGCTGGAGATCCTGCGGGGGAAACGGATTATCTGAAAATATGCATTTATATCGGCGTGAAGGAGACAGCATGACAGACAATGAAAAAACCAGGGAACTTATAAAAAAAATAACAGATGAGAAAGAGAGGGATGATGAAATCAACCGTACGCGCGAGGCGTACCGCGCCCTTGGCATTTCGGATGATGTTTTCTTTTACGGAGAGGGAGTTGAAGATACGCTCGCGGATCGCTTTGACGCGATCGACCGGACGGCAGAGTATAATCAGCTGGGTGTCATCCGCGCGATGCAGGAGTGCCGGGTGAGCAGCGAATGCTTTCAGTCTTCGAGCGGTTATGGATACGGCGACATCGGCCGGGATACTTTAGAGAACGTCTATGCTGCCTGTTTCCATGGCGAGGCCGCACTTGTGCGCCAGCAGATCACCTGCGGCACCCATGCGCTCGCGCTGGCGATGCAGGCAAACCTTCGTCCGGGCGATGAGGTGCTGTCGCCGCTGGGAAAGCCTTATGACACGATGGAAAGCGTCATCGGGATCCGTCCGTCACCGGGCTCACTCGCGGAGTATGGCATCACCTACCGGCAGGTCGACCTGAGGGATGACGGCACCCCGGATCCGGAACGGATCCGCGCGGCGGTCTCTGAGAAGACAAAGCTCATCCTGATCCAGCGTTCCCGCGGCTATCAGACGCGCCCCACCTTTTCCGTGGAGGAGATCGGATCGCTGATCGGGATGATCCGGTCTGCCAAGAGCGATGTGATCTGCATGGTGGACAACTGCTACGGAGAGTTTGTGGAGGAACGGGAACCGCTTGATGTGGGGGCGGATCTGATCGTCGGGTCTCTGATTAAAAACCCCGGCGGCGGATTGGCGGAGACCGGCGGGTATCTTGTCGGCAAAAAAGAGTTTGTGGAAAACGCGGCGTTTCGCCTGACTTCTCCGGGACTGGGACGGGAAGTCGGTGCCTCGCTCGACGCGAACCGCTCGTTTTATCAGGGCCTTTTCATGGCTCCGCAGGCGGTGGCGAGCGCGTTAAAAGGAGCTGTTTTCGCGGCTGCGCTTTATAACGGCCTCGGTTTTTCCGTCTGCCCGGAGCCGGACGCGCCGCGCAGCGATATTATCCAGTCCATAACGCTCGGCTCAAAGGAGCGCGTGATCGCGTTTTGCCGTGGAATCCAGGCTGCGGCACCGGTAGACGCCCATGTCCTTCCGGAGCCGTGGGACATGCCCGGGTACGAAGATCCGGTCATCATGGCCGCGGGAGCATTCGCGCAGGGTTCTTCCATCGAGCTTTCCGCGGACGCGCCCATTCGGGAGCCGTATCGCGTCTATTTTCAGGGTGGCCTCACCTGGCCGCACGCGAAACTGGGTGTGCTGCGGTCACTGGAAGAACTGCGCGCGGAAGGATTGCTCGATTCGGCAATCTGATTTCGCATTTCGTTCGGTGTACAGGGTATATGATTTATGGTATTATAGAAGATGTCCGCAAAGCGAGAGAGTAGTAAGGACATTTATGAAACAAACATTGACAATGAAAGAACTTCCCGTTCGGGAACGACCCTACGAAAAATGTCTGGAATTCGGACCGTGTATGCTCTCGGACGCGGAGCTGATCAGCGTGATCCTGCGCACCGGCGCATCCGGAGAAAAGAGTACCGATGTGGCTGCGCGCGTCTTAAGCGCCGGACCGGACGGCCTGTTGAATCTGATCCGTCTCACATCGGAGGATCTGATGCTGATCCGCGGGATCGGACAGGTCAAAGCGGCTCAGTTAAAGTGTGTGGGAGAGTTGTCCCGCCGCATAGCGGCTGCCTCGCGCCATGTCGGCCCCACGTTTTCCGGTCCGGATGAGATCGCCTCTTTTTACATGGAGCGGCTGCGCCATGAGAGCCGGGAACTGTTGCTGCTGGTGTTGTTTGACCGCAAGAATATGTTCCTGGGTGACGAGGTCGTTTCGGTCGGCACCTCCAACGCGTCTCTTGTTTCACCGTCGGAAGTATTTCGGAGCGCATTGCGAAAGAGAGCCGAGTTTATCGTGCTTCTTCACAACCATCCGAGCGGTGATCCGCATCCGAGCAAAGAGGATGAACAGGTTACAAGGCGGATACGGGAATGCGGGGATCTGTTGGAGATCCCGCTGATGGATCACATTATCATCGGCGATAACTGTTATTACAGTTTCAGCCGCCGGGAACGGCAGATAAACAAAGGAGACAGCTATGCCTAACACGTACGGCGTGGATCTCGGTACCTGTAATCTGAAAATTTTTAATAAGCATTCCGGCAAGATCACCATGGAAAAAGATACCATGGCAATTGTCAATAAGAATCAGCTCTATGCATACGGAAACGACGCGTATTCCATGTTTGAAAAGGCACCGGATGCCATTCAGGTGTCTTTTCCGGTCTCCGGCGGCGTGATCGCGGATTACAACAATATGCAGCAAATGCTGCAAAAGCTGTTGGAGCGCGGATCGCGGGGACATGTACGGGGATCCGAATTTGTAGTCGCGGTTCCGACCGATATCACGGAGGTCGAAAAAAAGGCCTTCTTTGATCTGTTTTACAAGAGCAAAATAAATCCGCGCAGTGTGCTGCTGTGTGACAAGCCGATCGCGGACGGGATTGGTCTGGGGATCGATGTCAACGAGCCGACCGGTGTGATGGTTGTCGATATCGGAGCCGATACGACCGAGATCTCCGTGATCTCTCTGGGCGGTCTGGTCTTAAGCGAACTGCTTCATTTCGGCGGAAACCGTCTGGATGAGTCCATCGCCTCCTATGTCAAGAAGAAGTTCAACCTGACCATCGGCTTAAAGACGGCCTGCCAGATGAAGGAAGAGATCGGAAGCGCGCTCGCGGATGTCAACCGCATGATGAAGGTAGTCGGCATGGATGTCGTAAGCGGCCTGCCGGTCGAAATGCCGATTGACGCCTCCGTTGTCTACGAGGCGATGAAGGACAGCCTGTCTGCCATCTGCAACGCGATCAAAATGATTCTGGAGCGGACGCCTCCCGAGGTGTCAAAGGACATTTTGCGCGACGGCATTTATCTGACCGGTGGCGGATCGAAGGTCAAAAGTCTGGATACGCTGTTTACCGATCTTACCAAGATACCCGTCAACACTTGTGAGGACCCGGAACTCACCGTCGCGCGGGGGTTAAGTCTCGTCATTACGAGTGAACGCTTCGAGCACCTCGCATACAGCCTGAGGGCCCGCATCTTCCGATAATGAAGGCGGTTTGCTTATGAAACGCAAAAAGAAGAATAACTTTCCGGCAAAATATGTGCTGTTGTTTATGGCCATTTTTTGCATCATCATAATCGCGGTCACCATTCGGTTGTCTGTTTCCGATACAGCGGTCAATACAGCCGTCGGCTATGTGGTCGTTCCCATGCAAAAGGGGATCAACCGCGTAGGGACCGGTCTGCGCAATCTGCAGGACAATATGACTTCCAAACAAAAGCTGCTGGAAGAAAACGAGGAATTGACGGAGCAGCTGGCCGAAGCGAGGCAGGAGTTAAACCAGGTGCAGATCGACCAGGCCGAACTGGACCAGCTTCGGGAGCTGTACGACATGGATCAGGCCTACGCCGATTATGACAAGATCGCGGCCAGTGTGATCGGAAAGAACGCGGGCAACTGGTTCTCCACGTTTTTGATCGACAAGGGCACCAAAGACGGTGTGGAAGAGGGGATGAATGTCATTGCGGACGGGGCGCTGGTCGGTGTCGTCATTGAAGTCGGGCCGAACTACGCGACGATCCGGTCGATTGTGGATGACAGCAGCAATATCAGCTGCAAAGATCTCACCACGAGCGGTCTCATGGTAGTCAGCGGCAGTCTGCGTACGATGAACTCGGACAGTGAAATTCTCTTTTCCGACCTGCGTGATGCCGAGGATCTCGCGCAGGTTGGAGATCAGGTCGTAACGTCGGATATCAGTGACATCTATCTGCCCAATATCCCGGTCGGGTATATCACCGACATTTCCATGGACGCGAACAATCTAACCAAATCGGGCAATATCGCGACAGTGGTCGATTTTTCCCACCTGGAAAAGGTCTTTGTGATCTTACAGACAAAAGATGGCCTGACGGAAGGAGGGGAGGAGTAGATCATGTTCCTGTTGAGAAGAATTCTGGTGTACGCCGCGATCATTGTTGCCTGCTTCCTGCTGCAATGTACCGTTTTTAAACATTTCGCGATCGGTTCCATCTCTCCGAATCTGCTGATCGTGGTGACGGCATCGGTCGGATTTATGCGAGGCTATAAAGAGGGGCTTTTTGTCGGGTTTTTCTGTGGTCTTTTGATCGATCTGCTCTTTGGCAGCGTGATCGGTGTATATGCTCTCATGTATATGTTTATCGGTTTTGCGAACGGCTATTTCAAAACCAACTTTTATCCGGAAGACATCCGTCTGCCGATCATCCTGATCGCGGCGAGTGATTTTTTCAGCAATCTCGTAATCTATTTTGTGTTATTCCTGACGCGCGGTAGATTCGCGTTTGGTTATTATCTCGGACATACGATCCTGCCGGAACTGGTCTACACGATGGTGGTCGCGATTGTCCTGTACTTTGTGCTGCTGAAGATCAACCAGAAGTTGGAGGAGATTGAGAAGAGGGGCGAGTCAAAGTTTGTTTGAATTCATAAAAAACGGATTAATCAAATTTATAAAGACTGCGGCACGTTCCCGTTTGTTTGTGCTTGGCATCATCCTGATCGTGATCTTTATTTTGGTGGTTCAGCGTCTGTTTGTTCTGCAGGTTGTAAACGGGGAGGATTACCTGAACAATTATACGCTGAGTATTGAAAAGGAGATCACAAAGGAAGGCGCCCGCGGCAACATCTACGACAAGAACGGACTGCTTTTGGCGCACAACGAGCTTTCTTACACGATCACGCTGGAAGACGCCGGCACTTATGATACGACCGCGGAGAAAAACGAGGCGTTGAATGCCGAGATCAGTACGCTGATCGATATGATCGAGGCAAACGGGGATTCCATTACAAACAATCTGTCTCTTTACATGGATGAAAACGGGGAACTGTCGTTTCTGGTGGAAGGGTCCGCTCTCCAGGGCTTTCGCAGGGATGTATACGGCCGCGCGAGTGTTTCGGATCTGATCGTCAATTCCAAACTCGGCTACGATGAGGCCCGCGCGACCACGGAACAGATGTATACGTATCTGCTCGATGAATTCGGCGTGGATACAAATATCTACAATCGGTACCGCGCGTACCAGATCGTTGTGATCCGATATGCCCTGTCTCTCAATTCCTATCAGCAATACATTTCCACGGATGTGGCGGAAGATGTCTCGGATGAGACCGTCGCCATGGTCGAGGAGCATCTCTATGAACTCGAGGGTGTTGGTGTCAATGAGGGCACGAAGCGGGTTTATAATTATCCGGAATATTTTTCTCACATTCTGGGGTATACAGGCAAAATATCGGCGGAAGAGTATGAGACATTAAGCGCAGAGGATGACAGTTATACCTTAAATGATACCGTCGGAAAGGCCGGCATCGAGCAGGTCATGGAGCAGGAGCTGCAGGGGGAAAAGGGATCGGAGACCGTGTATGTCAACAATGTCGGGAAAGTGCTGGAGGTCAAAGAGTCCACGGATCCCAAGGCGGGCAATGATGTCTGGCTCTCCCTGGACGCGACGCTGCAGATGACCGTTTACGACCTGCTGGAGCAGGAACTGGCAGGCATATTGTATACCAATATCATTGAGGGCAGGGAGTCTTACGGGGACGATCTCTATATTCCGATCTACGATGTCTACGAGGCGCTTGTGACCAACAGCGTGATCGACATTACCCGCTTTTCGGAAGCGGCGCCGGACTCCCGGCAGTATTCCGCCTATCTGGCGTATCTCGAGTACCGCGACGATGTCTATTCCTCTCTGGCCGACGCGCTTTCCGGTGACACGCCTTACGAAGAACTGTCCGAAGAGATGCAGGAGTATATCACGTTTGTCATCACCTATTTGCAGGATTCCGGTGTATTTGATGCCTCGGCGGTCTCCTCGGAAGACGACATGTATGTCGCGTGGAAGAACGGCGGGGTGTCGGCAAAGGAGTATCTGGAATATGCGATCGAGACTTCCTGGATCCAAGTGTCGGCGTTCGAGATGGAAGAGCAGTATGTGGATACCGGGGAGACGTACCTTGCCCTTATCGATTATGCCGTGGAACAGATCCAGTCGAGTACGGCCTTTGACCGGCTGATCTATAAATATCTGATCGCGCAGGATCGGATCTCCGGGACAACGCTCTGCCTGATTTTATTCGAACAGGGTGTGCTGGATTATAACGAGACTTCGATTTCCCGCCTGGAAAGCGGGGAGGTGGACGCTTATTCGTTTTTGAAGGAAAAGATTAAAAACCTTGAGATCACGCCCGCGCAGCTGGCGCTGGATCCCTGCACCGGCTCCTGTGTCATCATGGATCCGAACACGGGGGAACTGCTCGCCTGCGTCTCTTATCCGGGATATGATACGAACCGGTTGGCAAATTCCATGGACACGGCCTATTATAATCAGCTTTTAGCGGATCAGTCCCTTCCGCTATATAACAACGCGACGCAGCAGGCAACCGCGCCGGGCTCCACGTTTAAGCTGGTCACGGCCACTGCGGGGCTCACGGAGGGCGTGATCACCACATCCACAGAGATCAATGATCCCGGAACATTTACCGAGCTCGACTATAACCTCAAGTGCTGGGTCTATCCGAGCGGACACGGAACGGAGACCGTGATCGGCGCGATCCGGGATTCGTGCAATACGTTTTTCTGTGAAGTCGGATATCTGTTAAGTCTTGTGGACGGGGAATTTGAGGAGGATGTCGGCATTTCCTATCTGCAGGAATATGGTCACGATTACGGCCTCGGGGAAGACACGAATATTGAAATCTCGGAAGGCACCTCCCAAGTGGCGGATGAGTTCCCTGTCAGCGCGGCCATCGGACAGAGCGACAACCGGTTCACGACCGTGCAGCTTTGCCGTTACGCGGCGGCGCTTGCGAATCAGGGTACGGTTTACGATCTGACACTGCTTAATAAAGTGACGGATTCGGAGGGGCATACGCTTTCCGTTTACGAGCCGGAGGTCCGCAATGAGATGACGGATATCTCGTCTTCGACGTGGGAAGCCCTCCGAACGGGAATGAAAGAGGTGATCCAATCCCACACGGAGTTTGACGACCTGCGCACGGTCATCGCGGGGAAGACCGGTACGGCGCAGGAGAGTGAGGAACGTCCGAACCACGCGTTGTTTATCGGCTACGCGCCGGCGGACGATCCGGAGATCGCGATCGCGACCCGCATCGCGTACGGATATACCTCATCCAATATGTGCGCTTTCGCTGACACGGTGATGCGCTATTACTTCGGGGAAGCCACCGCGGAAGAACTGATCACGGGACAGGCCGCGAATGTCGAGTCGTCCGCGAATGTATTTACCGATTGATCGGCTGGGAGACCGGATGAAAATTTTAAAATCGTACAAAATAAAAGATTATAAGTTCCGGCTCATTGCCTACGTCGTAGTCTTGTGTATCATCGGCATCCTGATCATCGGCAGCGCGCAGGAGGATCTACAGAGCAGGCAGATCGCCGGCATGGTCGTCGGCCTCATCCTCATGGTGATCTTCTCGCTGATCGATTACAGCGCGATCCTGAAGCTGCGGCGCATCTGGTATCTCGTTATGATCATTTTGCTTGCCGTGGTGTTGATTCCGGGAGTCGGCCGCGAGGTGAGCGGAGCGACCCGCTGGATCTCGGTCGCCGGGCTCCAGTTTCAGCCGTCCGAACTGTGCAAAATTCTGTTTATCGTATTTTTCGCCGCGTTTTTTATGCGCTATCGGGAAAAGCTCAACACATGGAGAGTGATCGTCGCGGCTCTCGTTCTGGCAGCGATCCCGATCTTTCTCGTGCTGCGCGAACCGGATCTGTCCACGACGATCATGATCGTTTTGCTTTTTGTCAGCCTCATTTTTATCGCGGGGTTAAGTTACAAGATCGTTCTGCCGGTAGTGGGGGTTGTGGTCGTCGGAGCCATCGTCAGTCTGGTCCTTATGCTGCGGGAATCGTTTCCGTTTTTGCAGCCCTACCAGTACGCCCGGATCGTCTCCTGGATCAATCCGGACAAATACACGGACGCGGCGAGACAGCAGCAAAACTCCATCATCGCCATCGGATCCGGGCAATTGCTGGGGAAGGGGCTGAACAACTCGTCGATCACTTCCCTGAAAAACGGAAACTATCTCTCGGAGCCGCATACGGACTTTATCTTTACGGTCATCGGAGAGGAGTTAGGCTTTTTGGGATGCATACTGGTGGTCATTCTGTTCGCGCTCATCGTATTCGAGTGTATCTGGATTTCCAGAAACGCCAAGGACTTCGGCGGGAGACTGATCTGCTGCGGCGTTGCCGCCCTGATCGGGTTTCAGGCGTTTATCAATATCGGGGTAACGACGGGGCTTTTGCCAAACACGGGGCTGCCGCTGCCGTTTGTGAGTTATGGTCTGACATCACTGATCAGCCTGTTTATCGGAATCGGACTGGTACTAAATGTCGGCCTGCAGGCCGGCAACCGGGAAACGGATGAATTGGTGGAAGGCAATCGGATCAGGCTATGAAGGAGAACAGCGTATGCTAAAGAAATCCGCAAAAAAGAAACTTTGTCTGTTTCTGTCCGCGCTTTTTGTCTGTCTTGCTCTGTGCAGCTGTACTTGGCAGGATGGGATGGATGATTCCTATGCGGTGTTTAATACGACGGATGCCTATTTCACATATGAACCCGACGCGGTCAACGCGTCAGAGGACACGATTCCTCTGTTTGCGGAGAATTTGTGTGTCGGCGGCCTGGTCAACTCGACCGATTCGCTTGCGACGGGTGATAACGCGGCGACCGAAGCGGTGTTTACCCTTGACGACGGAGAAGTCGCCTTCGCGAAAAACATTTATGAGAGACGGTATCCCGCGAGCACCACAAAGATTCTGACATGTTATCTGGCACTCAAGTATGGGGATCCGGATCAGGTGATCACGGTGTCCGATAACGCGATCGATTCGCTGGAGCCGGGCGGCTCCCTGGCCAATCTGGCTGCCGGATATCAGCTTACGCTGCGCGACGCGCTCTACGGACTGATGCTTGCCAGCGGCAATGATGCCGCGAACGCGATCGCGGAAGCGGTTGCCGGAAGCATCCCTGCCTTTGTCGATCTGATGAATAGCGAGGCAAAGGCGCTTGGCTGCACCCAGTCGCATTTTACCAATGTCCACGGCATGCCGGATGACGAACACTATACGACGGCCTATGACTTATATCTGATCTTTCAGGAAGCCATTCAGATTCCGGAGTTTGTGGAGATCATCTCCACGGACAGATATACCGGGACCATAACCAGTGCGGATGGGTATACGATCCTGGAGGACTGGGAGAATACGAACGGCTATCTGACCGGTGAATTTGAAGTCCCCGAGGGGGTCCGTGTCATCGGCGGAAAAACGGGCACAACGGACGCGGCGGGAGCCTGTCTGGTCCTGTATTCCGAGAACGCGTCCGGCGCGCCGGTTGTCTCCATCGTGTTAGACGCGACGGATCACGACGCGCTGTATGAATGTATGACGGAACTGCTTCCTGTTTTCGCAAATTGACAATTTCCGGTTGTATTTTGAGGGGGGATATAATATGATAATTTTAGGCAAAGGAGGGTATGCCAATGGTTGAAATCATTGCCGGGGCAAAGGGCAAAGGCAAGACAAAGTATTTGCTCGACAAAGTGAATGCGGCCATCGCAAATGCCACCGGAAACATTGTGTATCTTGACAAGAATCAGAAACACATGCACGAACTGACGAACAAAGTTCGGCTGATCAATGTGACGGATTACCCGATCACAAACCGGGATGAGTTCCTCGGTTTTATTTGCGGCATTGTTTCTCAGGATTATGATTTGCAAGAGATGTACCTGGACAGCTTCCTCACGATCGCCAATCTCGATGACGATCAGGTTGCCTCGACGATCGACGCGCTCGAGGCCATCAGCGAAGAGTTCCGGGTCAAATTTATTTTAAGCGTTTCCAGAAACGAAGCGGATCTGCCCGAGTCGGCCAAACCAAAGATTTTGATTTCCCTGTAAAGCGGGTCGGAGTCAGGTGTCTTAAGGAAACCTTAAGACACCTTTTTCGGTTGAGTACGTTTTTCTTTTGAGACGGGGACATGGCAAAAAAAGACGACCAAAAAAATAATATTGTCCGATACAGAAGACGGTTCCGCATCAATGTGGGAATCGTCGTATTTGCGATTGTGCTGGTTTATTTTTTGATTTATCTGGTGCAATATCTGACCGCCAATCATGTATCCGTCTACGAAGTGGAAAAGGGTGAGATCATGGTGAGTTCCCAGTACAGCGGTCTGGTGCTGCGCACGGAGGATGTAACTTACGCGGAGGAGCCCGGCAAACTCAGCTATTACAGTATGGAAGGCGAGAAAGTCGGAGTTGGTGATCTGATCTGTTCCATCGACAGCGAAGGATCGCTTTATCAGCAGATTGCGGCAGCCGGACTGGACGGTACGGGCCTGACGATGAGTGATCTGCTCAATGTACAGGAAATGGTCACAAGCTTTTCGGAGGAGTACTCTTCGGATCAGTTTTACGATGTCTATTCGTTTGGTGAAAACTTAAACGCGGAAGTTCGGGACAGACTGCACCTGTCTGCGTTGGAGGATCTGGGGGCGCAGGTGTATTCCGATTCGTTTACAATGATTGCCGCCGATGAGGATGGGGTTCTGGCATTTTATACGGACGGGTACGAGGATGTCTCTCCCGAGACATTTACCGCGGACCTCTATCAGGTTTCCGATTATTCGAGAGATACGCTGACCGGCAACACGACCGTTTCGCAGGGACAGCCGCTTTACAAGACGGTCACGGATGAAAACTGGTATATGATGATCCCGCTGTCCAGCGAGATATCCGCGCAGTATCTCTCCCGGATGGAGAACAGCGACAGCACGTTTTTGCTCCTTGTCACGTTCAAGAAAGACGAGACGCAGACCTACGCGACGACAACGGTAAAATTCTATGAAGGAGAACCGTTTTTGGTGCTGTCCTTTAACAGTTCCATGGTCCGCTTCATATCGGACCGTTATCTCGATGTGGAATTGGGTTCCGATGACGATACGGGTTTAAAGATTCCGAATTCCGCCATTACGCAAAAAGAATTTTTTGTTGTTCCGGAGGAGTATATCGCGAGCGGAGACGGTTCGACCGATATCGGCGTAAACCGGATCGTTACGGACAAGCAGGGAGTACAGGATACGGAATTTGTCGATGTGGATATCTATTATGTCGATGAAGAGACAGGAGAGTATTGTATCGCGGGGGAGGAGCTTCAGGCCGGCGACACGCTGCAGAGCGTGGATTCCGACGGAAGGTATATCCTCGGCAAAACGGAAGCGCATGACGGAGTATATAACGTAAACAAGGGATATGCCGTCTTTAAACTGGTCAATATCATTTCTTCCAACGGAGAGTATTCCATTGTGGAGAGCGGAACGAGCTATGGGCTGTCTCTTTACGATCGTGTCGCGTTAAACGGCGATGATATCGAAGAGGGGGAATATGTGAATTAGAGGGGGACCGGATGTTATGGTGAAAGAAAATTTATCGGAAGTGCAAAAACGGATCCGGGACGCTTGCGAGCGGGCGGGAAGAGAGGAATCGGAAGTAACGCTCATTGCCGTCAGCAAGACCAAGCCTGTTGAGATGATCCGGGAGGCCTACGACGCGGGCGTGCGTGACTTTGGCGAGAACAAAGTGCAGGAAATGATGGATAAATATGATCAACTGCCTTCGGATATTCGTTGGCATATGATCGGGCACCTCCAGAGAAACAAGGTGAAATATCTGATCGGAAAAGTCCATCTCATCCACTCTGTCGATTCCCTGCGGCTGGCCGAAGAGATCAGCGCGCAGTCCGTGAAAAGGGACGTAGACACGGACATCCTGATCGAGGTTAACATCGCGGGTGAGGAGAGTAAATTCGGAATATCCCGGGATGGTACGATGGCTCTTGTGGAAGAGATCGCGAAGCTTCCGCGCGTTCATATTCGAGGGCTTATGGTGATCGCACCCTATGTGACGGACCCCGAAAATAATCGTTCTTATTTTCGGGAAATCCGGGAATTATCTGTTGACATTGCCCGGAAAAAAATGGATAATATAGATGTGCGTATATTGTCCATGGGCATGACTGGGGATTATGAGGTGGCGATTGAAGAAGGCGCCACGATGGTTCGTGTCGGGACTGGTATTTTTGGCGAAAGAGAGTATCAAAACGAACAGATGGGAGAAAAGACATGGGCGTAATGGACAGATTTTTAAACGCGGTGCGTTTAAACTCGGATGAGGATGACGAATATTACGAAGAAGAAGATTACTATGATGATATGGAATTCGATGAGGAGGAAGAGGACGATTACGAACCGCGTCGAAGAAACTTTTTCGCTTCCCGTCGGGACCGGATGGACGAGTTTGACTACGATGACGAGGAGGAAGAGGAGGATGAGTATGACACTCCCCGCAGAACCTTTTCGGCTCGTTCCGCTTCCCAGGACAGTTCTTCCAAGATTACTCCGATGCGTTCCGCTCGCAGAAATTCCGACGGTCAGTCAGGCAATGCCATGAAAGTCTGCGTGATCAAGCCGATCTCGGTTGAGGACGCGCGGGAGATTACGGAGACGTTGATCGCAAACCGTACCGTCATTTTAAATCTCGAGGGGCTGGATCTTGAGATCGCGCAGCGTATCATCGATTTTACATCCGGATCCTGTTATGCGATCTCCGGCAATCTGCAGAAGATTTCGACGTATATTTTCGTTGTGACACCTGCCAACGTGGATATTTCCGGGGATTTTCAGAATATTATGGGCGCGTTCGGAGGTTCCTCGCTTCAGTCGGACATTTGATTTTCCTTTATTATGAATCAAGACACCCAATCGGCAAAAGCAATATGGATCCCGAGTGCCATCAGCGGGATCGTATGCTTTGTTCTGCTCACTTTGTTCGATCAACTCACGAAGAGGTGGGCAGTTTTGTTTTTGTATAAGAAGGACCCCATCATTGTCATAAAAAACGTATTCCAATTTTACTATCTGGAGAATCGGGGCGCCGCGCTGGGCCTTTTGCAGGGACGGCAGACCGTGTTTCTTATTATTACGATCGTGGTGCTGGCGGTGATTGTTTTTTTGTATGCCCGGCTTCCGTTCGAACGAAAATATCGGCTCCTTCGGATTCTTATGGTGTTTATCGCGGCTGGCGCGCTGGGCAATTGTATCGACCGTATCGCGCGGGGCTATGTGATTGATTTCTTATACTTTTATGGCATTAATTTTCCGGTCTTTAACGTGGCGGACTGCTACGTGACCGTGTCGGTCATTGTGCTGATCCTCGTGCTTATTTTTAAATATAAAGACGCGGATTATACCGAGATGGGAAAAAGTATCCGCTTCAAAAAGAAGGACTCCTGATATGAGCACGCGGTCACCTATCCAGGAATTTGAGGTCGGGGAGGCGCATGACGGCGCCCGGATCGACTGGTATCTGGCACAGATTTATACGGAACAGTCCCGCTCGTTTTTTCAAAAACTGGTCGCCGCGGGACATGTTGCCCGCAACGGTCAGCCTGTCGCGAAAAACAGTGAGAGAGTGGAGACGGGCGATATGATCCGTGTTGCGATCCCGGAGGCGGTCTCCGTGTCGATCGAACCGGAGGACATCCCGCTTTCTGTTTTGTACGAAGATGACGATCTCCTCGTTGTCGACAAGCCGAAGGGGATGGTCGTGCACCCCTCGCCGGGACATCTTACCGGCACGCTGGTAAACGCGGTTCTGTACCACTGCAGGGACAGTCTTTCCGGCATCAATGGGGAACTGCGGCCGGGAATTGTCCACCGGATCGACAAGGACACGACCGGATCTCTGCTTGTGTGCAAAAACGACTTCGCGCATGAGCGAATTGCGGATCAGATTCGGGAACACACCGTAAAGCGCCTGTACCGAGGCATCGTCTGCGGCGTTTTAAAGGACGATACAGGCACGATTGACGCGCCGGTGGGGAGGAAGCCGTCTGACCGTAAAAAAATGGCTGTAAACGGAATTAACGCCCGCCCCGCGGTCACACATTATCGGGTGCTGGAACGTTTTAACCGTTATACGTATGTAGAATTTGAACTGGAGACAGGGCGGACGCATCAAATCCGGGTCCATATGGCCGATGTGACGCATCATCCGCTGCTCGGAGATGAACTCTATGGAGGCATGAAGAAGGAATATGCCATAAAGGGGCTGGAAGGACAAACGCTTCATGCCATGACGCTTGGATTCGTTCACCCCGCGACGGAAGAGTATCTGGAGTTTTCAGCACCGCTTCCGGACTATTTTGAGGAATTGCTCGCGCGTTTTCGCGCTTAACCTTGGTTTGACACATTTACAGGAGGTGTTTGTTTATGAAATGTCCATATTGTGGAAGAGATGTAATCTATTCGGATCGGTTCTGCAAATGCGGCGCTGAGCTGGATATGGTCGTCTGTCCGAATTGCGGAACACCAAACATTACCCTCGCTACGTTTTGCGGGAACTGTGGCCATATGTTAGCAGGCGCGGAACCCTATGTGCCGGAACCGGAAGAGGTGGAAGCCGAAGAGCCGGAAGAGGCTGCCACACCGGAAGAGGAGCCCGAAGAGACTGCTGTACCGGAAGAGGAACCGGGGGAGGCTGCTGTACCGGAAGAGGAGCCCGAAGAGGCTGCTGTACCGGAAGAGGA
>MSHE01000005.1:0-29621 GCA_001941025.1 Lachnospiraceae bacterium Zagget3 | reverse complement strand
GAGGCTGCTGTACCGGAAGAGGAGCCCGAAGAGGCGGTCGTACCGGAAGAGGAGCCCGAAGAGGCTTTCGCGGCGGCTGAGGAGCCCGAAGAGGCTTTCGCGGCGGCCGGGGAGCCGGAAGAAGCTTTCGCGTCAGAAGAGATGCAGGAAGAGCCTGCCGTACCGCCCGGGGAAAGCGAAGAGACAGCCGTGCCGGAAGAAAACGGTGGCGGCAGACGCAGAAGGGGCGGCCTGATCGCTCTTTGGATCGTGATCGCCATCATTGTGGTTGTAGTGATCATTCTGCTTGTATGGGCCACGCGCGGAAACAGGGAAGAGAGAACCTCGACCGAAAACACGGAAAATCTGTCCGAAGCGGAACAAGAAGAAGAGGAGCTTAAGGAAGAGGAGCTCAAGGAAGAGGAAGAAGCTGACGAGGAGGAAGAGACGCCTGTGGTCGTGTCGGATATTTCCTTTGATCGTAAAACCACGGAGAACGATCAGGAATATGCCGTTGTCACAGCGACAGACGAGGAGGGGAACGTTGTCTGGGAATACACGACGCCGGAGTATGCTATGGCGGAACTGGATCGAACCAGCGATATCGGGCTCCACGGTGATTCCTACTTGTTGATTCAGGACGGCTCGGTTTTGGCTCTTGATAAATCGACTGGAGATACGCTCTGGGAGAACGGCGATTACGGTGGTTCGCCGGTAGAAAATTCCTGGGCCTACGGATCGGACGGTCTGTATCTGTGCGGATATGACGGCCCCGCAATTTATGGAATCTCCTACGATGGCGATACGCTTGGAAAAATAGACGAGTTTGACGACCTGAAAGAGGTGACGGAGACAAATCTCTGGCCCTATAAGATCTCGGTCTCCGGCAATGAAGCAACGGTTTATTATGGGCCCGACAATGTCCTGGAAGACGGCGCAAAGGCTGTAACAGATAATGAGGCAACCGTTTACAGTGTGGATCTGAAAAATTGGGAATATACACTTATCAGCAACGGCGCAGCCAAAGTGGAAAGCACATCGGGCAATAATGGAAGCGGCTCCGGCAGCGGCAGCGGCTCCGGCAGCGGCAGCGGCTCCGGCAGCGGAAGCGGTTCCGGCAGCGGCAGTGGTTCCGGCAGCGGCTCCGGCAGCGGCAGCGGTTCCGGCAGCGGCAGTGGTTCCGGTGGCGGCAGTGGCTCCGGCGGCGGCAGCGGTTCCGGAAGTGGAAGCGGTTCCGGCAGCGGCAGCGGTTCCGGCAGCGGCAGTGGTTCCGGTGGCGGCAGTGGCTCCGGCGGCGGCAGTGGCTCGGGCGGCGGGTCGTCAACGCCGAAAGTCAGTATGTCCGATGTGAAAGATGTGACCGCGTCTTCCTATCTGTATGAAGGCAATGTAAATATCAGCCACGATCCCAAGAACCTGGTCGATGGCTCTTTGAAAAACGCCTGGTGTGAAGATGCCCCCGGAGACGGAATCGGGCAGTGGGCAAAAGTCGAGTTTAACGGTACGTATACGGTAAGCGGAATGAACATTAACAATGGCTATCAAAAAAGCGAATCGCTTTATTACGAAAACTGCAGACCGAAGGAGATAACGATCACGTTCTCTGACGGCTCGTCCTTTGACACGACTCTCGAGGATGTAGATAAGCAGCAGACGGTTTCGTTTTCCAAGCCGGTCAACACCTCGTCCGTGACGATCACGATTCGTTCCGTTTACAAGGGAAGCAAATACGAGGACACGTGTATCTCTGAGGTGGCATTCTACTAAACGCTGCGGCAGACATCTTGCATAGAGAGCGGGAGCCGGAAATGAAATTTGTGATTCAACGGGTGTCGAGCGCCTCCGTGACGGTGGAAGATGAGGTGATCGGTTCAATTGAACAAGGGTATTTGGTCCTGATCGGCGTTGCGGAGACGGACACGCGGGAAATTGCCGATAAAATGATCAAAAAGATGATCGGACTGCGTATCTTCGCAGACGCGGAGGGAAAGACCAATTGTTCCCTTGCGGATGTCGGCAGCGGGGTGCTTTTGGTTTCGCAGTTTACCCTGTACGCGGACTGCAGGAAGGGAAACCGGCCTTCGTTTATCCGGTCGGGGAACCCCGCGCTTGCGGAGGAACTCTACGAGTATATTGTCGCGGCGTGTAAAGAGCAGGTTCCGGTGGTCGAGACCGGATCGTTTGGCGCTGAGATGGAAGTGGAATTGGTCAATGACGGGCCGTTTACCATCATATTGGACTCGAAAGAGATGGGGTGGGATGTGTAAATACTACCCCTGCTGAAACCTATTTATTCGCAAAAGACAGCTTTAACGAAGAGTTGCACCGGGAAAAAGACTGTGATATAATCAAAACAGCGAATCCCCGGTGCAACTGCTTCGTTAAAGCTGTATTACTGAGGCGGAGGGATTTCAACCGTTACGGAACGTCACGAACGGTTTGGGTGCGTCCAACTGCTTCGTTAAAGCTCCAATACAGAAGCTGAGGGATTCAAAGCCTTAAGTTTAAGCCAACAAAAACTGGGGTTATGGATGCCTCTACTTCTTTAAAGCTGGGTATTTTCCATGAAGCTGCAGCAACTTTTAAGTTATACAAGAAAGGCGGTCGATGACTATCACCTGATCGACGACGGTGACCGGATCGCGGTCGGTGTTTCCGGCGGAAAGGATTCGCTCACCCTGATCCACGCGCTGCACGGATTGCAGAGATTTTATCCCAACCACTTTGAACTGGCCGCCGTGAGTGTTGATCTCGGCTTTGCGGGATTTGATCTCTCTCCGGTGACCGCCCTGTGCGAGGATCTTGACATTCCCCATACGATCGTACGTTCGGATATCGGGAAGATCATTTTTGAGGAACGAAAAGAGAAAAATCCCTGCGCGCTGTGCGCGAAAATGCGAAAAGGCGCTCTCAACCAGGCGGTAAAGGAGCTGGAATTTAATAAAGTGGCCTATGCCCACAACAAGGAGGATCTCGTGGAGACGATGCTGCTCTCCCTGATCTATGAGGGACATTTTTACTGTTTTCCACCGAAGACCTATCTGGACCGCACGGATCTGACCGTGATCCGCCCGCTGATCTACGTTTCCGAAGCGGATGTGATCGGTTTTCGGAACAAATATGACCTTCCGGTGGTCAAAAACCCATGCCCCGCGGACGGTACTACGCAGCGGGAATTCGCGAAAAAACTGCTCAAACAGATGGAATCGGAGGCGCCGGGCGTGAAAAATCGTATGTTTACGGCTATCGTGCGCAGCAATCTGCCCGGTTGGACGTCTGCTGACGCGGTCGATTCCGAAGAGGATGAAAACCCAATCCCTTAAGGAATAATTTACAATGAAAGAACGACCCTACCATGAACAGGTGAATATCGACAACGAGGTGAAACTGCGGGAGTTGACAAGTGAACTCCCCCGCTTCTGCAGGGAGTTTTTTATCGGGATCACTCCTTCTACTTCGTCCCGGACACGAATCGCCTACGCTTACGACCTCGGTGTGTTTTTCAACTTTCTGCACGAAAACAACCCGGCGCTTTCCAAAAAAGAGATCGTGGATTTTCCGATTGAGATTCTGGACGAGATCACCCCGATCGATATTGAGGAATATTTACAGTATCTGAAATATTATAAAGGGAGCGACGGCGCCGAGCACACGAACGATGAGGTCGGCCAGATGCGGAAGTTATCCACGCTGCGCAGTTTTTACAACTATTTTTTCCGCAAACAGATGATCGAGAAGAACCCGGCATCGCTTGTGCAGATGCCGAAGCGCCACGAAAAGGAAATTGTGCGTCTTGACGTGGACGAGATCGCGATTCTTTTGGACGAGGCGGAATCGGGAGAAAAGCTGACGGATCGCCAGAAGATCTACCATGAAAAGACAAAACTGCGTGATGTGGCGATCCTTACGCTCCTGCTCGGCACGGGGATCCGCGTATCCGAGTGCGTGGGCCTTAATATTGATGACATTGACGCGAAAAACAACGGCATCCGGATCCACCGCAAGGGCGGAAAAGAGATGGTCGTCTACTTCGGCGACGAGGTTGCCGAGGCACTGGACGCCTACCTGGACGAGCGGCTTACGATGGAACCGCTGGAGGACAGCCGTGATGCGCTCTTCCTCTCCCTCCAGAATCGCCGGATCAGTGTGCGTTCGGTCGAAAATCTGGTTAAAAAATACTCCCGTCTTGTGACGACCGTGAAAAACATCACGCCGCATAAGCTCAGGAGCACGTATGGAACGAATCTCTATCAGGAGACCGGCGACATCTATCTGGTTGCCGATGTCCTCGGTCATTCCGATGTCAACACAACGCGCCGCCACTACGCGGCTCAGGATGACGAGCGGCGCCGTATGGCTGCCAAAGCAGTCACCCTGCGGGAGAAATCATCAGAAAAACCACCCACAGATGAAACCGACAAGTGAACGTATCACACACCACAAAAAAAGCAGCGCTGCAAAAGCAGCACTGCCTTTCTGTGTGAATCTGTAATTTACAGGAAACGGAACACCCCGATCACCTTACCGAGGATCGCGACATCCGTCGCGTAGATCGGGTCCATCGTGTCATTCTCCGGCTGCAGGCGCACCCGGTCCGCTTCCTTGTAGAATGTCTTGACGGTCGCGGAATCTTCTAACAGCGCGACAACAATGTCGCCGTCTCCCGCTGTGTTCTGTTGTTCCACGAGTACCATATCCCCGTCGAAGATGCCGACATTGATCATACTGTCGCCCTTGACGTTTAACATAAATGTCTGGACGTTGGGCATAAACTCAGATGGGATTGGAAAATAACTGCTGATATTCTGATCGGCAAGGATCGGCTCACCCGCGGCCACGCGTCCCACGACGGGAACGTTGACCAGTTCGCGCCGGGTTAAGTTGAAGGTGTCATCCACGATTTCGATGGCCCGCGGTTTTGTCGGGTCACGTCGGATGTAACCGTTCTTTTCCAGTGTTTCCAGGTGCGCGTGCACAGAGGAAGTCGATTTTAAATTTACCGCCTCGCAGATTTCCCGCACAGCCGGCGGATATCCCTTTGCCAAAATTTCCGACTTGATATAATCCAGAATCTCCTGCTGCTTTTTGCTGATCTTTCCTGTTGCCATAGATAGCCCTCCTGTGGAATCTCTCTCAATCAGGGATACGGAAACGACCCGCTCCTCTCTCACTACGCACAGTGTAACACAGAAAAAAGAAAAAAGCAAACGTATATTCGGAATATACGTTCGCTTTTTTAAATTGCCGGGAAACACGTTTCTGCCTTACAGATCCTCCGGTTCCACAAACGTTCCGTCCTGCCAGATCCGTTCGAGGTCATAAAACAGCCGGTCCTCCCGCGAGAACAGATGGACGATGATGTCCTGATAGTCCATGAGGACCCAGCTGGAACGGTGGTTGCCTTCGAGCTTGTCGAGCGTATAGCCCAGATTGTGAAGGGACTCTTCCACCGCGTCGATGATGGCCTGCAGCTGGTTCACATTCGCGGCGCTGGCGATCACGAAATAATCCGCGATCTGGGAGATCTCATGGATATCGATCACCTTGATGTCTTCCGCTTTCTTATCGCTGAGTGCTTTACAGGCCGCTGCGGCCCTTTCCCTTGAACCTTCCTGCATATAAGTGCTGTTCTCCTTTCACCTTTCTTTAGTTTAACATAGATTGACTCGTTGTTTTACAGAAACTTGTTTTGAAATTTTTTTTGCGTTTTCTGTCCTTATGGATTTGTGTCTACTTTATTTCGGTAGTATTCGTACGCCGACAGAGTGGTCGGATCCATGCTCTGTTCGCGGCGTGTGTTGAGATACGCGACCGTATCCGCGAGAATCTGTTCCACCGTCCTGTCAAGGTCTTTATAGGCCAGCTTGCGCAGTTCATACAGATTGGGGAGTGATTCCCGACCCGGCTCGATGTAGTCCGCCACAAAAATGATCTCATCGAGCCGATTCATCTCCGGCACACCGGTCGTGTGAACCGCAATCGCGTGGAGGATCTCCGGATCATCGATTCCGTATTTGTATTTTGCGAGGATCGCGCCGCACTTGGCGTGCAGCAGCGATGGGTTTCGCAGCTCCACCTCGTTTACCGCGACGTTGTATTCGCGGCACAGAGCGATTTTTTCCTCATCGGTGAGCGACTTCGCGCAATCGTGTAAAAGAGCCGCGTATCTCGCTTTTTTCACGTCACAGCCGTATGTCTCTGCCAGCGCTTCCGCCGTTTCGACGACACCGAGCGTATGATCGTAGCGGGATGCCTTGAGCTCTTTTTTCAGTTCTTTTTGAATATCGTTATATTTCATATTCTCACAATCTGATCAAAGATACAATTGGTTCTCTCGTATATACTGCTCCACCGCTTCCGGCACAAAACCGGAGATCTCTTCGCCGCGTTTTACGCGTTCCCGGATCTCCCGGCTGGAAACATCCGGCATCGGCTGATCCAGTCGACGGATGTCGCCGTGAAGGCGTTCGCGCAGATCAGCGATCGTCTGATCCAGCCGATCGGCTTGTAAATCCTCCCGTTCCCCTACGAGCAGAACGGCTGCCTCACAGATGCGGTCCGGGCAGCGCCAGTTCGGCAGATCGCGCAAAGAATCCGCTCCAAGCAAAAAATAAAGCGTTGCCCCGGGCATGGACTGTTTCAGCTTTTGCAATGTCAGATAGGTATAACTGACCGCGTCGCTCTCCATCTCGGCAAACGAAATCTGAAAACGGGCATCCCCTTCGATCGCCAGTGTGACCATCTGACTGCGATGCGCGCTCATCTCCTCCCCGGAATATTCCTTGTAGTAGGTCTGTCCGGTCGGGAGAAAAAGGACACGCTGCAGGCCATACTGCTCACAGGCGCACTTTGCCAGCGCCAGATGTCCGTTGTGGACCGGATTAAAGGTGCCGCCAAGGACACCGATTTGATCAATTTCGTCTCGCATCGCGAATACCTCAGGGCAGTACGATCTTCGGGTTTTCCCGGTCGGCGCGGTAGAGCACGATCTTTTTCCCGATCACCTGCACCACATCCGAGTGCGTGCGCTCGGCGATCCTGTCCGCGACCGCATTGGGCTCCTCCGCGCAGTTCTTTAAGATGCCAAGCTTGATCAGCTCGTGTGTATGATACGCCTCCTCGACACTCGCCACCACTTCGGGTGTCGCGCCGCCTTTTCCGATCTGCACGATCGGGTCCAGCTCATTGGCCAATTTTCTCAAATAGGCTCTCTGCTTGCTTGTCATAATAAAAGATCCTTTCCGAACGCTCCGGGCGCTCGACGCTTATTATTCGTAGTATTCAAACGTCAGTCCGCACACATCGACGAGATCCCCCTCGACCATACCGAGATTTTTTAATTCCTCGAGGATTCCCTGGTCTTCCAGAAAGCGCTGAAAGAACAGAAATCCCTTTTCGGATTCGAGATTCGTATAGCCGAGCATCCGCTCGATGCGGGGACCCTCCACAACATATGTCTTTTCCTTCTGGTCATAGGAAACCGTATAGGGCTCTTCCTGAAACACGGCGGTTTCGGGAAAATATTCCTGCTCAAAGACAACCGGCTGCTCCTCTGTGTCCCGAAGCAGGTCCCAAACCGCGTTTAACAGCTCGGGTATGCCCTTTCCGGTCGCCGCGGAGATGGGATACACAGCAACGCCCTGCGGCTCAAACTCCGCGCGGATCGCCTCGACGGGATCCTCGTCCCCGGCGTAGATCAGATCGATCTTGTTCGCGGCGATGACCTGCGGTTTTTGAGAAAGGTCCGAACCGTAGGCCTCCAGTTCCCGGTTGATCGCGTAGATATCCTCAATCGGGTCCCGTCCCTCCGAGGAGGCGGCATCCACAAGGTGAACGATCACTTTTGTCCGCTCAATGTGGCGCAGAAACTCATGCCCCAGGCCGACGCCTTCGGACGCGCCCTCGATCAGACCCGGAATGTCTGCCATTACAAAACCGCGTCCATCCGAAAGGTCGACGACTCCCAGATTCGGGGAAAGTGTCGTGAAATGATAGTTCGCGATCTTTGGCTGCGCGTTCGTCACGCGCGAGAGCAGGGTGGACTTTCCGACATTGGGAAAACCGACCAGACCGACATCCGCGATCAATTTCAATTCCAGGATCACTTCGAGCGCCATCGCGTCCCCGCCCGGCTGCGCGTACTTCGGCGCCTGCATGGTCGATGTGGCATAGTGCTGGTTGCCTTTGCCTCCGCGGCCTCCGCGCAGGATCACCCGGCGTGTCTGGTCTCCGGACATATCGGCGATCACTTTGCCGGACTCCGCCTCCCTGATCACGGTGCCCGGCGGGACTTTTAAGACGAGGTCCGCGCCGTTTTTGCCGTGGCAGTTTTTTTTGCTTCCCTCCGCGCCCGGCTCGGCCTCAAATTTTCTGCGATGACGATACTCGGTCAGCGTATTTTGTCCTTCGTCGATCTCAAAGATGATATCGCCGCCTTTGCCGCCGTCGCCGCCGTCGGGTCCGCCCGCCGGCACATATTTCTCACGGCGAAAACTTACATGTCCGTTCCCGCCGTGTCCCGATTTGATGATAATTTTGGCTCTGTCCGCAAACATGTCATTCCATCCATATGAGAAAAGAACAGACCCGACTAAACAGTCGGGTCTGTCGCGTCTTGCTTAGTTGTCATCGGATACCGGATAGACAGAAGCGACTTTCCGGTCTCTGCCCTTCCGCTCGAACCGCAGGATGCCGTCCGCTTTCGCGTAAAGGGTATCATCTTTGCCCCTGCCGACATTCTCTCCCGGATGGATCCGGGTGCCGCGCTGCCGGTACAGAATGTTTCCGGCCCGTACGAACTGTCCGTCCGCCCGTTTCGCTCCCAGCCGTTTCGATTTGGAATCACGGCCGTTTTTACTGGAGCCCATTCCTTTTTTATGAGCAAAAAACTGAAGATCCATTTTTAACATGTCTCTTACACCTCCTCAAAGATCAAATCAATGTGTTCGTCGTACTCGTCTTCCATTTCTTCCAGACCTAACGCGAGGGAACGAAGCAGCAGCTGTGAGCGGTCACCGAAGCCTTCCGCCAAACGAAACGTGATCGTGGCGCTCTCGCTCTCCCGGTCGCAGAAATAAGTATCCGAAGTCAATGTTTCAATGGAATGGATGCAGTTAAACACCAGCGCGGACGCGCCCGCGCAGACAATATCCTGTGTTTCCGCGAATTCGGCATGACCGGTACATGCAAACCCGATCAGATCGCCGTCCGGGTTCTGAAAAAATGTGATCTTAACCATAAGCCTATGGCCTCGTTATGAGTTGATCTTGTCGATCCGTACTTTGGTATAGCACTGTCTGTGGCCTTTTTTCTTGTGATAGCCCTCTTTTCTCTTGTACTTGTAGACGACTACCTTTTTCCCGCGTCCCTGTTCGAGTACGGTCGCGTCAACGGAAGCATCCTTCAGATAAGGATCGCCCACTTGAAGATCTTTGTCGCTGACACCTAAGACCTGATCAAATACAACGCTTTCTCCCGCTTGAGAATCAAGCTTTTCAATGGTAATGATATCGCCTTCCGAGACTTTGTACTGCTTGCCACCAGTTGCAATGATCGCGTACATATAGCACCTCCTGTTATCATTACTCGCCAGCTGTGGTGCTGCGTATTTGCAGGCTTGAACCTCGCTGTGCGGCATCCATGATATATTAGCACAGGCGCGTGTTTTATGTCAACACTTTTTCCCTTATTTGAGCGCATTGCACGATTAAAAATTCGTGGACTCCGATACTTCCTTTTCGAAGACAGGCACACCTGCTTCGGAAAGAGGACGCAGACCGTTATCCGTATTTTCATACAGCTCGAGACGATGGATCTGAAAATTGCCGGGATCAAACGGAATCCCGAGATAAGTATACAAGTCCTCCAGCACCAGTTCCGGCCGGATATTTTCTACACTTCCCGCGCTCGAGCGGATAAACAGACCCCTGTTACTATCAAAGGGTGACAGTTGGTATAATAAGGGCTTTAAGTCTATCACTCTCTCGCTCTTCTTTCCCGTCTTCGTTACGGGAATTTCCTCCCGCTCTTCGTAATAGGCCGGAATCCCTTGCAGCAAGGCGCTCGGTATCCGGTCATCGCACTGTCTGAACGTGACAATGTAGTCTGCCGCAGCGACGGAGGCCATCGCTTTTCTGACCGTCTCCGGCAGCAACAGATATTCTGTAACAGTCACCCCTTCCACCATCTGCGCGTTGATCGCGCGCAGTGCCTCCGCAGAGGAAGGGGTATCAAGTACTTCCATGTCCAAATATTCGCCTTCGCTTGTCAGACCGATGCCGAGCGGCAGGGCAAACGAGAGGATCGGATGCGGATGATACCCTTCCGTATAGCGCAGCGGGATTCCGGCGCGGCGCAGCGCCTTCTGAAAGTAGCGCATGAAATCCAGATGCCCCACAAAACGCATCGCACCGGTTTTTGAAAATTTAACGCGAATCTTCACAGGGCACCTCCTTTCCCCGGAACTGGATCCGTGCGGCCCGGTTCCTGTCCGGCGATGGGATTTCGCTCACTCAGACACACGCCGCTCTGATACCGCATGGAGCCGCACCCGTTGCAGGCCACCCTGCAATTGGGTGTAGTCACGCCTTCCCGCGCTCTCTCCCACTCCTTCCAGAGGAAGTCTTTGCTTACGCCGGCATCGATGAAATCCCAGGGGAAGATCTCTTCCCGCTCCCGTGGTCGTGTGGTATAAAAGGATATATCGATTCCGGTCTCCTGAAACGCTTCCATCCAAATCTGATCGTCGTAAAATTCCGACCACGCGGGGAATATGCCCCCTTTTTCATAGACGCGAAGCAAAGCATCGCAAAGTTTCCGGTCACCGCGCGCCAGGATCCCCTCGATGATCGTCTCGTCCGCGTTGTGCCAGTTGTAGCGGATGCTCTTTTTGTTTAACAGGGATTTGATGTGGTCGTTTACAATATGCGCCTTGTCAAGAAATTCGTTTTTTTCGAAGATCGGCACCCACTGGAACGGGGTGAACGGTTTTGGCACAAAAAAGGAGGTGCTGACCGTGATCTGACACTTTCCCATCCGTTTGTCTTTCGGTATTTCATAGTATCGCTCCGCGATCCGCTCCGCGAGATCTCCGATCGCCCGGATGTCGTCCTCCGTCTCTGTCGGAAGGCCCAGCATAAAATAGAGTTTGACTTTCTGCCAGCCCCCGTCAAACGCCATCCCGGAGCCGGTGAGAATATCCTCCTCCGTGATTCCTTTGTTGATCACATCGCGCAGCCGCTGCGATCCCGCTTCCGGCGCGAAGGTCAGGCTGCTCTTTTTGACATCCTGCACTTTTCCCATCACATCGAGGGAAAAATTGTCGATCCGAAGGGACGGGAGCGAAATATTCACGTGCTCTTTTTGAAATTCTTCGAGCAGATAGGCAAGGAGTTCCGGCAGCCGTGAGTAATCGCTGGAGCTTAAGGAACTTAAGGAGATTTCCCCGTACCCGGTAGAGGAGATCATGGCGCTTGCCTTTTCTTCCAGGGAAGACAGACTCCGTTCCCGGAGTGGTCGATAGATCATCCCCGCCTGACAAAAGCGGCAGCCACGAATGCAGCCGCGCTGGATCTCGAGTGTCGCGCGGTCCTGCGTTGCCTGCAGGAGCGGAACGATCGGCTTGTCCGGGTACACGGCTTCCGACAAGTCCGTCACCACCTGTCGCGTGACCTGCCGCGGCACATCGTCCGCGAGCGGGGAAAAGTCGGCAATCGTGCCGTCTTCGTGATAGCGTACGTTGTAGAGGGAGGGAATATAGATTCCCTCGATCCGGGAGGCTTCCCGAAGGAAGGCTTGCCGGTCATAGGAGCCGCTCTTTTTGTGTGCCTTATAAAGGTCTAAGAGCGCGTCATAAACCGTCTCTCCCTCTCCGATATAGATCAGGTCAAAAAAGTCCGCGAACGGTTCCGGGTTGCAGGTGCAGGGGCCGCCGGCGATCACGATCGGATCCCGATCGCTCCGGTCGGCCGCGCGCAGGGGAATCTGTGCCAGATCAAGGATCTGCAGAATGTTTGGATAGCACATCTCATACTGCAGCGTTATAAGAAGCCAGTCAAATTCCCGGATCGGATCCTGGCTCTCCAGGGCGAAAAGCGGGATATGCTGTTCTTTCATGATTTTGTGCAGATCCGGCCATGGGGAAAACACCCTCTCGCACCAGACATCCGCGCGCGCGTTAAACATGTGATAGAGGATCTGCATGCCCAGATGCGACATGCCGATCTCGTAGACATCCGGGAAAGCGAAAACAGTCCGGATGTCGACCTCCTCCGGACTTTTCCTGACGATATTTACTTCGTTTCCGATGTAGCGTGCCGGCTTTTCGACCGATAACAGAATCTCATCCGGCAGGGCCAGCTTGTTCATAAGCACCTCTTTTTAAGTGGAAGAAAAGGCGCAAGCAATCTGCTTGCGCCCAATCCTAAATTCAGTTCAGCAATCATTCCCATTAAAGTACCGTAATAATACCGGATGTCATGGCCAGTCCAACGGCAGCACCCAGAAGTAAGATAATAAGGATTATTGCAACAACAAACAGGATGATACCGATAATGCCGCAGATACGCCCGGCTTTTTCAAAACCGTTTGGACCGTAATGTTTTTTGGAAACATGCGCCATTACAATCGCGATAATACCGCAAATAAGTCCGACAAACGGAAGCAGGAAGCATAAAACAATACTAATGATTCCCAAAACTAATGAAGCAATACCGGGTGTGTCAATTCTTTTTGGTTGCTCTTCCATAACTTTCACCTCTCCTTCCTTGTGTTTTAATTTTTTAAAACCACAACATATTGTACCACAAAAAAGAACAGTTGGCTACTATTTTTTTAAATTAGTTAAAGTACGCAGTCGGACAGTCAGGAATGAAATCCCTTAAACAAAGAGCAGGCCAATAAAAATGGTTCCCATGTCACCGCCGATAAGAAGCACGACAATGAGGCAAATAACAAAGATGATAACACCGATGATTCCTAAAATCAGACCTGCGGTTGAAAAGCCGTTCACTCCGTTCCGACCTCTGGATACACCGGCCAGAATAATGGCGATTATCCCAAGGATCACCCCAACGAGTGCTCCGCCCGGAATCAAAAACGGCCATATGATGGAGAGGATACCCAAGATTAAAGATATGATACCTGTTGCACTTACTTTGCTGCTGTTCTGCTCCATAACTTTATACATCTCCCTTCGTAATTTAGAAAAATTAAATATTTATAAAATCATAAAAATTCTATCACAAAATTACTCCGTTGCCTATTTTTTTAAGCTATTTTTTCGATAATATTAATTCATATCTTGCATAACTCCATTAAATATTTTTTGTACGACAACGTTGCGTTCCGTCCTGCGGATAAGGAAATACAATCCGGCTGCAATGATCGCTATGCTGATCCACTGGGAAACGGACAGCGGGCCCAGAAATCCTCGTACCGTGTCGCCGCGCAGAAATTCGAGGAAAAAGCGCGCAATCCCGTACAAAATAAGGTAAAGCCCAAAGTTTGCGAGTGGTTTCCACCGCTCTCTCTTTTTGGAAACACGCATGTAGACAAGCAATATGACAAAGTAAACGAGGTTGATCGCGGCCTCGAGAAGCTGCACGGGAAAACGGCTCGGTCCGTTCGCGTCAGAAAGCGCGTTTGTGAAGGTGACCGCAAGCGGTCCTTCGTATACGATACCATAGCAGCACCCCGCGAGAAAACATCCGATCCGTCCGATGCAGTGAAACAACGGAATGGCGGGAACGAACGAATCCGCGAGACGCACGGTGTTTACCTTGAAATACTTCGCGTAGCAGATCGCGCCGACAAATCCGCCGATCAGTCCGCCGTAGTAGACAAAGCCGCCGAAGAGAGTGCTGATCGCCGTCCTCCAGTCGGAAAATACCTCCGCGCGATTCGCGATGGCGCCCGGGAGGTTCACCAGACAATATAACACGACTGCCCCAATGATAACGCCTACCAGCACGAACGCGAAAAAGAAGAGCATGTCGCTTGATCGCACACTCTGCGTCTTGCAGTAAAACAGCAGAAATATAAGGCTGACAACACATCCGATCAAAGCCATCAGCGCATAGGACGACATTTCATAGCCAAACAGATTGACATAGGGATGCATGAGGATCCTCCGCAGTTACAAAAAGCCGGCAGGCGCAACACGGCTTGCCGGCTGGAAATGATTCCATTACAAACAGGATCTGATGTTGTTTATGCCAGAGCCGCGCAGGCGCATCCGGCACAACTGAGGATACCGGCACAAACCAGGACACCGCGCAGACCGAAAAGGACCGCGATAATTCCCAGAATAAGACCGAAGACCGCAAGACCGCCCCCGCCGCGTCTTCTGGACCCGGCCGCAACGGCAATCGAGATGATGCCAAGGATAAAAGCGATGATCCCGCCTCCCACTGGAATAAAGGAAGCGGCGATCCCGATAATTCCGAATATAACAGAAACGGCTGCTCTTCCGCTGCCACCATGGCCTTGCTGATTCATATTCCGCTCTCCTTTTCAGCGCGCTTTAGTTGCCGCTCATCTGCGCGGCAACCTCCGCGGCGAAATCTTCCTCTTTCTTTTCGATGCCTTCTCCGGTCTCAAAACGGATAAAGCCCTTCACAAAAATGTCAGCGCCGGTATCTTTCGCGACCTGCTCGACATACTGGCGGACGGTCTGCTTGCCGTCCTCGGCCTTCACATAGACCTGATCCATCAGACAGATCTCTTTCAGCTCTTTGTTTACACGGCCCTTGATGATGCCGTCGATCACGTTCTCCGGCTTCTGGGACTCTTTCGGATCGTTCATGATCTGTGCCCGAAGGATCTCCTCCTCATGCGCGATATATTCGTCGCTGATCTCGGAGCGATCGGTGTACTGCGGACGAAGCGCCGCGACCTGCATGGCCAGATTCTTTGCCATCTCGCGAATCTCGTCGTTGATGACATCCGTCTTTACATCTACCAATACGCCGATCTTGCCATCCATGTGCGTGTACGGAGCGATAAAACCTTCGGGTTCTTCCAGCTTGTCAAAACGACGGATCTGTAAATTTTCCCCGATCACCGCTACCTGTCCGGCGAGTTCCTCATTGACGGTTTTCGTTGTATCCGCATGCCAGGGTTCTTCCAGGAACGCCTCGACATCCATCGCCGGCGTATCCATCGCCTGATCGGCGACCATGGATACATAGGTCCGGAACTTTTCATTCTTCGCGACAAAGTCGGTCTCGGAGTTGACCTCAACGGCTACCGCCTTGTCTCCGGCATCGGACACTTTCAGCGTAACCATCCCTTCCGCCGCGATCCGGCCGGCCTTTTTTACCGCTTTCGCCAGGCCGCGCTCCCGCAGGACCTCACCGGCCTTTTCCATATCGCCGTCGGCCTCTGTGAGTGCTTTTTTGCAGTCCATCATGCCGGCACCGCTCATTTCACGTAATTCTTTTACCATTGCTGCTGTAATTTCCATGTATTGTATCCTCCCGCTCTTTATCCGGCCGCAGCCTTACTCTTCGGATGCCTCTTCCGCAGCCTCTGCAATATCTTCTTCGGCGATTTCCTCTTCCACGGCTTCTTCCGCCGCTTCCTCCATCGCATCTTCTATCGCTTCGTTTTCCGTGGTTTCTTCCGATGCTTCCTCTAATATTTCGCCTTCCACGTTTTCTTCAATTGCTTCTTCTCCCACTTCCGCTTCTACGGCTTCTTTCACAGCCTCTTCTTCCGCTTCCGCTTCTATGATTTCTTCGGACGCAGCTTCCTCTGCAGCTTCTTCCACGGTCTCCTCGACCGTTTCCTCTTTGGCTTTTTCTTTCGCAGTCTCCCCGGATGCGTCTTCTACGGCTGCCTCTTCCCCGGCATTCTCTTTCGCGATTTCTTCTTCATAGAATTCATCGGGAGCCACGTAGTTGCCGAGCTCGTCATAGTTTTCCTGCGCCGTATCCACTTCGACAAGGCCCTGTTTCCCCTCGATCACGGCATCCGCCATCGTGGAGGCGATCAGTTTAACCGAACGGATCGCGTCGTCGTTGCCGGGAATGACATAGTCCAGTTCTTCCGGATCACAGTTGGTGTCCGCGATGCCGATTAAGGGAATGCCGAGGATGTGCGCTTCCAGAACACAGTTGCGTTCTTTTTTCGGATCCACGACAAAGATTGCGTCAGGCAGACGACTCATTTCCCGCACGCCGCCCAGATTGCGGTTCAGCTTATCCATCTCCTTGCGCAGTGAGATGACTTCTTTTTTCGGAAGGACATCGAACGTGCCGTCCTCTTCCATACGCTCCAGTTCTTTTAAGCGGTCCACACGGGAGCGGATCGTCTTAAAGTTTGTCAGCATGCCGCCGAGCCATCTTTCGTTGACATAAAACATACCACAGCGCTGTGCTTCCGCTTCGATGGAATCCTGGGCCTGTTTCTTTGTCCCGACAAACAGGACCGTTCCTCCGCCCGATACAACATCGGAAATAAAGTTGTACGCCTCATCCACTTTTCCGACCGATTTCTGCAGGTCGATAATATAGATGCCGTTGCGCTCCGTGTAGATATACGGAGCCATTTTCGGGTTCCACCGTCTTGTCTGATGTCCGAAATGGACGCCTGCTTCCAGCAGCTGCTTCATTGAAATGACACTCATGTTTTTCTCCTCCATGGTTAAAGTCTTCCACATGCATCATACCGTCCGGTTCACCCGCGTATACGGGCACCATGCCGTTCAGTCCGCACGTGTGTTTGATAAGTGCTGTCCGGGAAAAAGAAAAACCCAAAATCCCAGACTTAGCAAGTATAGCACAGCAGCCAAGTGGATTCAAGGTTTTTATAAGAAAAATATGAGTCAGACGCGAACTTCCGAAGTCCGGAAGAAACCGTCATACATTCCGGCTCGCGAGTTCGTCAAACAGCGCGTCGTTCATTACTTTGATATGGGTACCCTTCATACCGGACGAGTGTGATTCGATCACGCCCGCGCTCTCGAATTTGCGCAGCGCGTTTACGATCACGGAACGTGTGATGCCGGCGCGGTCCGCGATCCGGCTGGCGACGAGAATGCCTTCCTGTCCGTCAAGTTCGTCAAAGACGCGAAGGATCGCTTCCGTTTCCGAGTACGAAAGGGTGTTGAAAGCCGACTTTACGATCTGTGCCTTGCGGGTCTCCTCTTCTGTCTCTTCGTTGACGGAACGCATCATCTCGAGCCCTACCACGGTGGACCCGTACTCGCACAGGATGATGTCATCGATATCGTATGGCTGCTCCCGGCGATAGACAAAAAGTGTGCCCAGACGCTCTCCGGCAATATCAATCGGAGCAATGGTCACGTCATAGTGGTCATTTTTTTTCAAAGAAAAGCCAAGCGTCTCCAGATTGACATTCTCCTTGGTGGAAAGAATGGAAAGGAGTCGTTCGTTTAAGGTCGTGTCAATCAACTCTCCGACCTGGTCACACAGAAGTTCTCCGATCGGATCAATCCCTTTTTTAAAAGAGATGCCCAACAGCTTTCCCTTTTTGCTGAGGACCAGAACATTGGAGGAAAGAATGTCCGCCATCACGCCGCAGATATCGTTAAAGACCACTTTTGAGGTGCGGTTGTTGTGAAGCAGTTTCCCGATTTTTCTGGTTTTATCCAATAACTGTACACTGCTCATTTGGCTCACCTATGATTCTTTCGGTTCGGTTTCTGTTTTTTCCGTTACATATCCACAGTTCCGGTCGGCGCAGGCCAGCTTGCTGCCTCGTTCCACCATGTATCCGCCGCAGCGCGGGCACTTCGTCGCGGATGGTTTTTGCCAGGACATAAAATCACAGTTCGGATAGTCTTCACAGCCATAATATGGCCGTCCTTTTTTCGTCTTTTTTAATACAAGGTCTTTTCCGCACTTCGGACACGGCACGTCGATCTTGATCAGAAGGGGTTTTGTGTTGCGGCATTCCGGAAATCCGGGACAGGCGAGGAAGCGCCCGTGAGGGCCGTATTTAATGACCATATTCTTTCCGCAAAGTTCGCAGATCTCATCGGTCACCTCGTCCGCGATCTCCACTTTTTCCAGATTCTGCTCCGCGGCCTTTACTGCCGCGTCGAGGTCCGGATAAAAGTTGCGGATGACCGTCTTCCAATCGACACTGCCCGCCTCCACATCGTCAAGCAGCGATTCCATATTGGCGGTAAAACGCTCATCGACGATCGTGGAAAACTCGTCCTTCATGATGCGGTTTACTACCTCTCCGAGTTCGGAGACATAGAGATTCTTATTTTCTTTGATGATATAGTGACGGCTGAGCAAGGTCGTGATCGTCGGCGCGTACGTGCTCGGACGGCCGATGCCGAGCTCCTCCATGGCTTTCACAAGGCTTGCCTCCGTAAAATGCGGTGGAGGCTGCGTAAAATGCTGGTTGGGGATCAGGTCCTGCCTGGTGAGCAGGGCACCCTTTTCCAGACCCTTCGCAAGTGCCGCCCGATCCTCTTTTTGTTCATCCAGAGTGTCGACGCACAGAAATCCGTCAAAGACGACTTTGGAAGCCGACACATGGAACCGATAGGATCCGGCACCGATCGTAACCGCCGTCTGTTCGTAAACTGCCGGCGTCATGCGGCTCGCGACAAAGCGATTCCAGATCATCTGATAGAGACGGAATTGATCCCTTGAAAGAGAATCTTTTATGGAGGCCGGTGTACGGCTGATATCGGTCGGACGGATCGCCTCATGCGCGTCCTGTATCCGGGCGGAGGACTGCCCACCCGTCGAACTCTTTGCCGCATACTGCCCCCCGTAAGTTTCCTTGATATAGGCGGCGGACGAGGAGAGCGCTTCGGCGGAGACGCGGGTCGAATCGGTCCGAAGGTAGGTGATCAGACCAACGGTGCCGCTTCCTTTTACACTGATGCCTTCATAGAGCTGCTGCGCAACACGCATCGTTTTCTGCGTCGAAAAATTCAGATGCCGGCTCGCCTCCTGCTGGAGTGTACTGGTCCGGAACGGAAGAGGCGCCTTTTTCCTGCGCTCACTCTTTTTGACCTCGAGGACTTGGTACTCCGCGCCCTCCAGTTCTTTCAGGATGCCATCCAGCTGCGCTTTATCCCGGATCTCGATCTTGCCACCGGCGTCGCCGTAGAAGGTGGCCTTGACCGGCTTCTTTGCCTTTTCCGGCAGAAGTTCGGCTTCGAGGGTCCAGTACTCCTCCGGAATAAATGCCGCAATCTCCTCTTCCCGGTCACAGATGATCCGCAGAGCGGCTGATTGGACACGTCCGGCGGACAGACCGCGCTTGACCTTGGCCCAGAGCAGCGGACTGATGCGGTATCCGACCATGCGGTCGAGGATCCTCCGCGTCTGCTGGGCATCCACCAGATCCATATCAATTTCCCGGGAATTCTTTAAAGACTCTTTTACAGCGCTCTTTGTGATCTCATTAAACGTGATCCGGCGGACATTTTTGTCCTCTAAGTTGAGCGCTTTATAGAGATGCCATGAGATGGCCTCTCCTTCACGGTCCGGATCGGTCGCGAGGTAAATCTTATCCGCTTTTTTGACTTCTTTTCTGAGATTGGCGAGAATGTCGCCCTTACCCCGGATCGTAATATATTTGGGTTCAAAATCGTGCTCGACGTCAATACCCATCGTACTCTTCGGAAGGTCCCGTACGTGGCCGTTGGAAGCAGTCACCTCATAGTTGCTCCCGAGAAACTTTTTGATGGTCTTTACCTTTGCCGGAGACTCCACGATCACTAAATTTTTTGCCATGATAGTTCCTCAGTGCGCTGATTCATTGAATCCCGGCGGGCTTTTTTATTCCGTCGGGGCTTAAACAAACACACTATACACTATCAGTTCTTGTTTTTCAACCCTAAATTAAAGAATTTAAGCATCAATTTTTTATCTTTTTAAAACAATAGTCATTTTTATCAGAATACTATGAAATCAGATCATCCGGCAAAAATAGTTTTGAAACGTTTCCTGCGCCAGATGTTTCTGTTTCAGGGATGTCAGCGCATGGAGTACCGTCAAAAAGTCCAGCCCGCACTCCTTAGTGATCGTGTCGATATGCTTGACGCTTAATTCCAGACAGTCATAGACACGCTGCGATTCTCCGGTCAGTTCCGGTTTCTCTGCGCCCTTTCGTTTTCCGCTGGGCTGCGGTACAATGCCGCTGCTTATGAGGAATCGGTCCATATCGACAAAGATGCCGGCGCCCTGCTCGATAAGGTGATTGCAGCCGACGCTTAAGGGATCCAGATAACGACCGGGAACGGCATAGACATCCTTCCCCTGCTCGAGGGCAAGATCCGCCGTGATGAGCGAACCGCTCTTCTCCCGCGCCTCCACCACGACGAGGATATCCGAGAGCGCACTGATGATCCGGTTCCGCAGTGGAAACAGGAAGGGCTGCGGATTGGTCCCGGGAAGATATTCGGATAAAATTCCGCCGTGCCCGCCGCGTATGTTTTCATAGAGATTGTGTGCGGAACGCGGGTAGCAGATGTCGCATCCGCAGCCAAGAACGGCAAACGTGTCTCCGCCCGCCTGCAGCGCGCCTGCCTGTGAGGCGGAGTCGATGCCCGCAGCCAGGCCGCTTACCACCTGCACTCCGTGTTCCGCGAGCGTCCGGCCGAGTTTTGTCGCGACGCTGCGCCCATACTCGGAGCAGCCGCGCGCCCCCACAATGCCGATGCTCTTTCGCTCGTCAGACGGAGGCCTCCCATAGGCAAACAGAGCATACGGCGGATCGTAGATATTTTTTAATCGCTCCGGATAGTCCGGACTGTCATAGAGGATAAAACGGATGCCGCTTTGCTGTATTGAATCACACGCCGCTTCCGGCAAAAAAGCACCGCGGCTTTTTACGACGCATCGGATCTCCGCGTCTGTCAGGAGCCCCAGCGAGCGCAGCCGGGCGTCGTCCGTTTGAAAAAAACGTTTTGCGCTGCCAAGGAGTTTCTTTACAGCCCGCCTTTTTTGGCAGCTGATCGGATAGAGGGAGGCGAGCCAATATTCGTATGCCATTTCCGCGGATGACAGGTCGTGGTATTCGTTTGCTTCGCTTATTTGTAATTGTTTCATGGTGTCGTTCACCTCCAATACTTCTTGTTCGGGCTGCGAAAACAGAGGGCTTCCTCCAGATGTCGTATTCCGATTTCCGCCCTGCCCTCCATATCCGCGATCGTACGGGCGATCTTACGGATCTGGTTGTACGTGCGGGCGCTTAAGTGATACTCTTCGAATTTTTCCTGCATAAATGCCTCACATTCCACGTCAAGCGCGCAAAAACAGGCCATATCCTCGTTGGGGATCTGCGCGTTAAATCGATATCCCCGGTCCCGGTATCGCTCTGCCTGAAGCGCGTGGACCTGTTCCACGCGCGCGCGGATCTCCCCGGAGGATTCCGGTGTGTCGTGCCGCTTCATCTCCGCAAAGGACAGTTCCTTTGTCTCGACACACAGATCGATCCGATCGAGCAGCGCCTGGGAAACATGGTTTACATAGCGATGGATCATGTGAGGGGTACAACTGCATCGATTGCGGTCCGGATAGTATCCGCAGGGGCAGGGATTCATCGAAGCGACGAGGATAAAGTCAGCCGGATACGTCACCGTCCCGTTTTGCCGCGCGATATGAATCTGTTTTTCCTCCAGGGGCTCCCGAAGCACCTCAAGCGCGCCCGGCGCAAATTCCGGCAGTTCATCCAGAAACAACACCCCGTTATGAGCCAGCGATATTTCTCCGGGCCGCGGCACTCTCCCGCCGCCCGCGATCGCGACCGGAGTCGTCGTGTGATGCGGGGATCGAAACGGCCGCTCGTTTCGGATGATGCGCGTTTCATCCAACTGATTTCCGATACTGTAAATCTGCGACAGTTCCAGTTTTTCTTCACGGGAAAGTTCCGGCAGGATCGTCGGGATCCGTTTTGCCGCCATCGTCTTGCCGGAGCCCGGCGGACCGATCATAAGAAGATTGTGCATTCCGCTCACCGCGATCTCGCAGGCGCGCCGTACCAGAGGCTGCCCGTAAAGATCACGAAAATCAACCGGGTACTTTGTTGTCCACAGGTCTGCTTGTTCCTGATTGGAAAAGGGCGCGGGGAACCCGTCCCACATGTAATGGAGAAACGTGGGCAGATCCGGCACCGGGATGACGTTCAGGCCGGACAGGATTGCCGCCTCCCGCGCGTTTTCCCGCGGTACGATAATTCCGTCGTATCCCGTCTCCTTTGCGAGGATTGCTGCCGAAAGGACGCCGCTTACGGGAAGGATCTGACCGTTTAAGCCGATTTCGCCCAGAATGAGATAGTTTTTTAAGACCTCTCCGTTGATGTGCCCAAGCGAAGCCAGCACGGCCGCGGCAAGAGGCAGGTCACATCCGGTTCCGGACTTTCGGATGTTCGCGGGGGTTAAGTTGATCGTGATATGCTTCGCCGGAAGTGGATAGCCGCAGTTTTTCAGCGCTGTCCGCACGCGCTCTTTTGCCTCCTTTACTTCGGAGGACAGAAAACCGACCATATCAAAACCGGGCATTCCTTCGCTTACGTCTGCCTCCACGTTTACGGGCACGGCGCGAAGACCACGGTGAATAGCCGTTGTTATGACACTGTACATAATTGTTTTACGGGAATGGTTTCGAAAAAACAGAAAAAACAGATCCGCTAACCGTAATATAGCATGGATCCGTTCAAAATGCACGCGGAAAATAAAAAAGGCCCCCGGGGGAGCCTTGGAAAATCTTCAGGATTGGAATGCCGTGAGCGTTTTTGTGAAACGAAGCTGCTTCTCTCCCGCCGGCACGCAGGCGCCGAGCGGATAGCCGTCCGGCACGACCGAGCGGTGCGCGTCCGGTTCCCAGTAGAACACACCAACCCCCTGTTCGGCAGGGAGCGCCCGTACCGCCGCAAGGCAGTCACAAACCGTGGCATAGCTTGTCTCTTCGTCCTCATCCGGACCGCCGACTTCCGCGATCAAGACCGGTTTTCCAGTCAACCCGTGATAGTTCGCCAGTGCTTCATATAACCTGTTTCGGTCGCTCGGTATCTGTGCCCAGTAGGGATAGTAGGAAAAGCCGAACAGATCCGTCTTCCCGTCACGTGACAGGAAATTTTCTAAAAACGGCAGGCACAGGCTCTCGTCATGCGCGGCGGACAAATGTGTGACAACAAGGGTGTCCGGGCAGAACTCCTTTACCGCGTCATATCCGGCGTTGAGACACCAAATAAGAAAGTCCGGGTTGTTTTGCAGCTTTGCGCTCGGCCACATCATCCCGTTGTTGATCTCATTTCCGATCTGCACCCAGCGCGGCTCGAGATGCCATTCCGCAAAGCGTGCCAGCGTGTCGGCCGTATGGGAGTAAAGATGGGCAAGCAGATTATTTTCGGAGTCATCCTTCCATGCGGCCGGGATGTCCTGGATCATCGGATCCGCGAAGTGGTCACTGTAGTGAAAGTCGAGCATCAGGTCCATGCCCATCTCTTTCACCCGTCCGGCCATCTCCAACACGTGATCCACATCACAAAAACCGAGCATACAGCGCTCGTCCGGTCCCTTTTGCCAGTAGGCGTCCGGCGGAGGGTTTACAAAAACGCGCAGGCGCACCGCGTTGGCACCCTTGTTTTTGCATGCCAGGATCGGATCGATCCGCGTCCCGTCCTCGTCAATCCACGAATATCCCTGTGACTCAAGCTGCGAGACCCAGCCCAGATCCACGCCGCATGCAATGCCTTCTCTCATGCTGTCCTCTCTCCCATTTTTCTGCTCGCCATTTGACAGCGTTTAGCGAATGCGCTCGGGGAAGCCGACTTTTTTTTGCGCTTTCCGCAATGTCTTTGTCGCGTAGTAGTTCGCCTTTTCGGCGTTTTCTTTGATTATGCGGTCAATGTAGGCCTTGTCGGCTGACAGCCGCTTCACCTCCGCCTGGAGAGGCGCAAGGACATTGATAACGGCCTCCGCGACCGCGCCCTTCAGGTCTCCATACCCCTTGCCGGAAAACTCCGCCACGGCTTCCTCCGGCGTTTTTCCGTTGCAGGCACAGTAGATGTCGATCAGGTTTTTTACGCCGGGCTGCTCGTCGCGGTACGCAATGCAGGCTTCCGAGTCCGTCACGGCGCGCTTAAACTTTCTCATGATCGTGTCCGGATCGTCCATCAGAAAGATGCTGGCGTTCGGATTTTCATCCGACTTTGACATTTTTTTCTCCGGGTCCTGCAGGCTGTTGATCTTCGCGCCGATCTTTCCGACATACGGCTCCGGGACGGTAAAGACATCTCCATAGAGCGCGTTGAAGCGCTGCGCGATATCGCGTGTCAGCTCCAGATGCTGCATCTGATCGATGCCGACTGGCACGACATCCGCCTGATACAGCAGGATGTCCGCCGCCATCAATACGGGATAGGTAAAGAGGCCCGCGTTGATGTTGTCCTCGTGTTTTGCCGCTTTGTCCTTAAACTGGGTCATGCGGTTTAACTCGCCCATGTAGGTGAAACAGTTTAAGATCCATGCGAGTTCCGCGTGCGCGGAGACATGGGACTGATAATAGACGCAGCTCTTTTCCGGATCGAGTCCGGCCGCGATATACAGGATCAGAAGTTCTCTCGCGTGTTTGCGCAATTGTGCGGGATCCTGGCGCACCGTGATGGAATGCATATCCACCACACTGTAAAAACACTGATACTCGTCGCTTAAGGATACCCAGTTTTTTAACGCGCCCAGGTAGTTGCCGAGCGTCAGTTCTCCGGTTGCCTGCATGCCGCTGAACAGCACTTTCTTTCCATCATACATAGTATTTTTCCATCCCTTAAAATCACTTCTTGTGCAGGACTTCCCTGCGAATATAATCATAGGTGTATTCTTCGCCATGTTCTGCCAGCATGGTGAGGAGCCGCTCCAGGAGTTCCTTTACCTCCGGATGAAGGAGCGAACCTGCTCTGCCCTTATTGTAATAGTCGAGCGCGCTGCGGTCCGTGTAAGCGTCCTTCTGGTAGTTCTTGCAGGCCGCCACGCGGTCGAAAAACATCTCTACCACATAGTTGTCCGGCATCCGCATTCCGACCAGGGGAAACGGGGACGGATCGTCCTTTTTTCCGTAATCGACCCAGTACTCGAGATGATGCTTGTTGCGCCCTTTGTGATGCAGCCACGCGGAGGTATACCCGCGATCCTCGCGTTCCACGTTGTTTGGACTCATGTCGCCGCGGAAATATTTTACCCCCACCCGGAACTCCGTGGGGGAATATTTGGAAAGGTCGTGGAGAAGACCCTGCCGATACAGGCCTACATCAAAGCAGGACCTGCGGACCAGCTGCCTGTGATGATTAATCGTTTTAAAATGTCCCCAAAAACGTTCCCAGAAAAGCAAGCGCGCCTCCTTGCAGATATTCCTATCGGGTGAAAACGGCAATCCCATACAGTATGATCAGATGGACGGGATAGAAAACGTAAAACGCATAGCGTACCACCTGATAGGCGGCGCCTCTGTTCGTTCCGCCGTAGGGTCCCCTGATCCGGGGAAAGCCTCTCTGTCCATTATACAAAAGGAGCGGGATAATCGCAAACAGGGCAAACAATTCGTATGGCGTTTCTCTCGCGTAAACCAAAATCAGGATCAGGGCAAACAGGATATACTTGATCACATGCATGTCCCGGAATCGATAGAAACAATAAATGATCAATATGCCTCCTGCGCCGTAATCGGACTTCACCAGGAAGGCGAGGGCGGCAAAGGCGACCAGGATCACAAGCTCGAGGATGATCCCATACGCGTCCTGGGGTATTCTCTCGCGTACCGCTGTGATCACGTCCAACATCACGAGGCCGATCAGAAGCGTAAAGAATGTGTTCTGATACGAAAAATCGAAAGCGATACCGCTGAATGCCAGATCAAACGGGATCTCGGATACAAGCGCGAAAACCAGGAGCCGGATCTCATATTTCCGGACATTCTTCGTACCGAAAAAACCTTCCACAATTAAAAACACAAAGATCGGAAAGGCAAGCCGCCCGATATCGTGCAGCAGCATGTTCTCCGGATAAAAGACCCATGCCACGTGATCGAGCAGCATTGTAACAACGGCTATGATCTTTAAGATCAGGCCATTCAGACAGGCGACGCATGGGATCGCCGGATATTCTTTGCTCAAGGTGTTCATTCCCGCGATGTCCTTTTTGGCAGGGATTGTTTACTCGATCCCGTGCTCCTTTAAGTAGTCCAGGAACGCGCCGACCGTTGTGAGCTGTTCTAACTCTTCCGTCGGAATCTCAATGTCGTATTCATCTTCCAACGCCATCACAAGGTCAAACAGATCCAGGGAATCCGCTTCCAGATCTTCTTTAAAGCGTGCATCCATAGTGATCTTATCCTCATCAATGGATAAGCGTTCCACGATCATTTCTTTGAGTTTGTCGTACATAATGAATCTCCTTACTTATAAATATTTCCCAACTGCTGTTGCCATACGAAGTATACTTGATTTCCCACCCTCCGTCAATAATCTGCCATGGAAAATATTTGACTTTTCGCCAGTCGCTTTTTATACTGGTTGAAAAGAAAAACGGAGGTATCAAAAATGAGCCAGGACAAAAAACCGATGGTGGATGACGAGATCATTGACCCCGAGGATATGTTCCTTACGGTGGAGCTCGATGAAGGCGGGGAGGAAACGTTTCAGATCATCCGGATCTTTACGGTAAACGGGCAGGATTATATCGCAGTCTGTCCGCTTTCGGATGAAGAGACTGTCTACTTCTACCGCCACTATGAGGATGAGGATGGCACGCCTTATATCGACAACATCGAGAGCGACGAGGAGTTTGAGGCGGTCACGGATATGTTTGACCAGCTTCTGGATGAGGAAGAATTTGAGGAGATGTAGCGGCTTTTTGTATGATGCTTGACAAAGCCCAACAAGCCGCGGTCCGTCATCGCGACGGGCCCGCCATGGTCCTCGCCGGGCCGGGCTCCGGCAAAACGACTGTCCTCACCGGGCGCCTGCGCTTTCTCATCGTCGAAGAGCATATCGACCCCTCCTCCATTTTAGTCATCACTTTCTCCCGCGCAGCCGCGCGGGAAATGCAGGAACGGTTCCTGCTTCAGATGGACCGGCAGCACTTACCGGTCAACTTCGGCACCTTTCATGCCGTATTTTTCCACATTTTACAAAACTCATACGGATATACCGCGGAACAGGTCGTGCGGGAAGACGCGAAACGGCGCTTTCTGCGCGAATATGTTCGACGTCTGCGTCTGGAAACCGCGGAGGAAGACGATCTTATCTCCGGTCTTATCTCCGCAATCAGCCGTGAAAAAAACAGCGGCGCGGATTGCGGGGAAGAACCGGATCTCCTCTGCGGGAAGGAGGCCTTTCCGATGATTCGGGATGCCTATCAGGAATTCCTGCGCCAAAACGGGCTGCTCGATTTTGACGATATGCTTCTTTTGACAAGAGATTTGTTTTTGGAGCGGCCTGACGTGCTGGAGGCATGGCGGAACCGTTTTCGCCATATCCTGATCGATGAATTTCAGGACATCAACCGGATTCAGTATGAGGTGATCCGCATGTTGGCGCAGCCGGAAAACAATCTGTTTATCGTAGGGGATGACGATCAGTCCATTTACGGATTTCGCGGCGCGAGTCCGCGGTACATGCTGGGCTTTTCGAACGATTATCCGAACGCGGCGAGGATCCACCTTGAGACGAACTATCGATCCGGCGCGTCGATCGTCGATACCGCGGGAGCGCTGATCGCGCATAATACCCAGCGTTTTAAAAAAGAAATTCATGCGGGCGCGGCCAGCGATATCCAGCCGGACGCGCGCTTCTTCCCGGCTCAGCAAGAGCAAAACAGGTTTGTGATCGGAGAGATCCAACGGCTTCACCGGGATGCCGGTGTGCCTTTTTCGGAAATGGCGATCCTTTACCGTACGAATGAAGAGGCGCGTTTACTCAGCCAGCAGTTGCTTTCCTGCAATCTGCCGTTTGTCTCAAGAGATCATTTTCCGCTTCTCTATGACCATTGGATCACGCGGGATATCAACGCGTATCTGCGGCTTGCCATGGGCGAAATGACACGCGCGAATCTCCTCCGTGTCTTAAACCGTCCGAACCGGGATCTTTCCCGGGAGGGCCTCCCCTACGAGGAGGTGGACTTTGCCGTTTGGGAGCAGTACTATCACGATCCGCTTATCGCGGAAGAGTCATGGAATTCGTCCTTTCGGGGCGGGGGAAATGCCAGAGTGGCGGAGATAAAAAAACTGGAACAGGACCTCACGCGGCTCGGAAATCTGCGGCCCTACGCCGCTCTCACTTATATTCGAAAAGCGGTCGGTTATGACAAGTACCTGCGGGAGCACGCGGCTGCACGGCAGATCCGCGCGGAGGAGCTGTTTGAAGTGGCGGAGGAACTGATGGAGAACGCGAAACGTTTTGAACGCGTAACGGATTGGCTTGCGCATCAGGAGGAGGCCCGGCGCGCCTGGGCCGATGCGGCTGCCAAAAAAAGCGCCGCCACGGATCGCGACAGAAAGGAAGCGGTCACGCTCAGTACCTATCATGCCGCCAAGGGTTTGGAATATGACACCGTGTTCCTGATCGATCTCTGTGAAAATGTGATCCCTTACAAACGCGCGGTTCGGGCGGAGGATGTGGAGGAGGAGCGCCGCCTCTTTTATGTCGGCATGACACGGGCGAAGCGGCGGCTGTACCTGCTCTCTCCCGCGCGGATTCGAAACAAGGATATGATACCGTCAAGATTTTTAGGAGAATCGGTTCTTCATATCTTCTAACAAAGTGTATGGGACACAGAGATCTCCCATGCCGGTCCCGATCGCGATATCCGGCTTGGACGAGCCGTGAAAATCAGACCCGCCGGATACGAGGAGATCAAAGTCTCTGGCGATCTTCAGATACTCCTCTTCGTCGGTTCCCTCATTGCGGGAGTAGAGTGCCTCGATCCCGTCGAGCCCGGCCTCTTTCAGCTCCGTGATCATGTAAAGCAATGTCTCGCGCGGCAGCTTGTACAGGCAGGGATGGGCCAGTATGGCAAGCCCGCCGGCCTCGTGGATCAGGTGTACCGCTTCCACGGGGGTTATCTTATAGCGTTCGACATAGCATGGCTTGCCGGCAGCGATATAACGGTCAAACACTTCGGCAACGTCCGCGGCCTGTCCCGTCGCGACGAGATAACGCGCGATATGGGGACGCGCGACGACGGAGTCGGGATTCGCCTCATAGACCGCTTCCGGGGTGATGGAAAAGCCGGCCTCCGCCAGCTTTTCTATTATTTGTACGTTTCGGTTGTCACGATTTTCGACAAAGCGTCGCAGCTGCCCGCGCAGCGCTTCGTTTTCCGGGTCAATAAACAGGCCGACGACGTGGACTTCCTCGTTCTCATACTCGGTGGACAACTCCACGCCGGCGATCACTTCCAGGCCGCACTCCTCTCCCGCCGCCGTGATCTCCGCGATCCCGGAAACGGAGTCATGATCGGTGAGCGCAATTGCCGCCACGCCCGCGCGCGCGGCTTCCCGCGCCAGTTCGGACGGTGTGAAGCTCCCGTCGGATGCGGTCGAATGGGTGTGCAGGTCGATGATTTTTTCTGACATATTTTTCACTCCTTGTGATTCTATCGTACCATCATTCCGAACGCCGAACAAGTGAATGGAGTAACGAAATTGTCAGTT
>MSHE01000004.1 GCA_001941025.1 Lachnospiraceae bacterium Zagget3 | reverse complement strand
CTGAATTTTAAATGCTGTTGCCCTGAAACTGTTTCGCGGGGGTCAAAGCGTCCCGCCGGACAGGGCCTCCAGCAGCCGCTCCGGGGAAAACAGTTCCGAATCCCTGATTTCCCCCAGAAAAGCGGCCATATTCTCCTCAGAATATTCCAGCTCTTTGGAGAAGATGCGGGCGACAGCAATTCTGTCCTCCGGGGTGAAGCTGCCCCCGTTTTCCCGCCAGCGGGCAAAGTCCAGCTGCCCCACCGTCAGGACGGAGAGCAGGGCGAGGCATACCCGGCTGAGAAAGTCCCCATCGTCCACCGCGTGAAGAAAGTAGCGGTAGAGGAAGTAGAAGGCGAGGCGTTCGTATTCCCAGGCCCGCCCGGCCATGTCTGTCTGGAACTGCCCCTCCAGGGCGGCCCGGTCCGGCAGGGAAAGACAGTCCACGGCGGAGCGCAGCAGGGTGTCCCACTCGCCGTTGATGGACTCCAGCGTGCCGAAGAACCGGAGCAGCTCGGCGGGCAGGCGGTCGGGTTCCCCTTCCTCCCAGGGGGCGTCATAGAAGGGCAGCAGGTCAGCCAGCAGCAGCTCCGCGTCACAGAGGGTGTCCAAATCCTGCCCGTCCCAAGCCTCCTGAGCGGCCTGGGCGTACAGCAGCATAGAGGTGAAGCGGGCCTGCAGGGGAAGGCTGCGGTCCTGGAGCAAGGAAAAGAGCTGCCCCCGCAGGTGGAGCAGGAGGGGGAGGCTCTCTGCGGAGCCCTCGTCCGGCGCATCCTCGTCGGTTTCCGCGGCGCGGATGGTCAGGGGCCGGTCAGAGGAGAAGAACAGCCGCCCGGCGGCCTCGCAGCAAAGGCCGAGGCCGGTTTCCCGGAGGTCGTCGTAGTCATTGTAAAACCGGGGGTGCTGGTCGCAGATGTCGCAGAGGGCGCCCTCCCCCAGACGGAGGATGATGTCACACAGGTTGTCCCCATTTAAAAAGGGACAGCGTTCCCCGGCTGTCAGGCGGAAGTGGCTGGTGCCGTCCGGCTCCGTGACGATGTTTTGCTGTAACCGTTCCCCGAAGCTGCCGCCCACCTGCCGGTAAATGCTGAGGGTGTCCGGGTCGATGTCGATCTCCCAGCCGATGCAGCAGCTGTCCCGGCAGGCAGAGGCGGCGCAGCGGAAGGGGTCAAAGCAGGGCAAAGTGTGTATCTTCATAGGCCGAACATCTCCCGGCAGAGCCGCTTTCCGGCGTCGGTTTGGAAGATGCGCTGATAAGCGGTGCTGGCGGCGTGACGCCGGGCCGCCGCATCGTTGGGGAAGTCCTCATAGAGGTTGACCAGGAAATCCGCCTCCACCAGAATCTGGTAATCCGGGCCGTCGATGTCCGTGTAGGTGTGGTGATGGCCCACCAGATAGCTGACCCGTTGGGCCACAGCGGGCGGGAACCCCAGCCGTGTCAACAGCTCCAGGGCGATGGGCGCCCCCAGTCGCTCCTGATATGGCCCGGCAGAGGACTGATACCGGGCCAGGGCGGGCTTGATGCCGATGTCGTGGACGTAGGCCGCCGCCTCCAGGGTGAAGCAGGTATCCTCGTCCAGCTGTTCCAGCTGGGCAATCAGACGGCTGAAGGAATGTACCTTGATGAAGTGCTGGATATGTTGGAGGTCGTCCTGATAATAGTGTACCATCTCCGTGGCCAGGGCCGTGAGAAGGGCTTGGGTCATGGGGCATCCCACCTTTTCTGTGATTGCCACCATTATACCGGATGACGGGGAAAAAGGCAAGGGGACGATAACGCCGATGACGCAGCCTCCCGGCAAAAACAAAAAAGCAGGCGTCCACAAACCTGTGAACGCCTGCCGTACTGGAGCAGATGATGGGAATCGAACCCACAAGGCCAGCTTGGGAAGCTGGAGTTTTACCACTAAACTACATCTGCATCTCCCGGAAACAAACTGATTATACCACGGTTCCGGGGAAATGGCAAGTCAAATTTTAGGATTTTCCCGGCGGCGGGGCAAATTTTTTTCGTAGAGGATGCGCAGGCCGTCCAGCTGGAGCCGCTGGTCCAGCACGATTTTCCTGCGGCAGTAGGGCTGGATGATGCCGGCCAGGCCGCCGGTCATGATGGCGGACACCGGTTCCCCCAGCTCGGCCTCCACCCGCTCCACCAGGCCGTCCAGCATGGCGGCGTGGCCGTACAGGGCGCCGGACTGCATACATTCCACGGTGTTCTGGCCGATCATATGCCCCGGCGGGGTCAGGGGGATGGCGGGAAGCTGGGCGGCCTGGTCGGCCAGGGCGTCCACCGAGGTGCGGAGGCCGGGGATAATCATGCCCCCCAGGTAGCTGCCCCGCCTGTCGATGACGGACAGGGTGGTGGCGGTGCCCATGTCGAAGAACACGATGGGTTTGGGATACTTCGCCATGGCCCCCACCGCGTCGGCCACCAGGTCGCTGCCCAGCTGGCTGGGGATGTCCATACGGATGTTCAGCCCGGTCTTAATGCCGGAAGTGACGGTGAGGAACCGCTTGCCGGTGAGCAATTCCATGGCGCCGCCCATCACCGCCCGGAGGGAGGGAACCACGGAGGAGAGGATGCCCCCCTCAATGTCGGAGGGATCCACCCCCCGCAGCCGCAGGATGCCGTCCACCAGCATGGCATACTCCTCCTCGGTCTTGCGGCGGTCGGTGCCGCAGCGGCCCTGGAAACGGAGGGCCATGCCCTCGTAGCTACCGAAGGTGATGTTGGTGTTGCCAATGTCGATGCAGAGAATCATGGGGGTTCCCTCCGTTTCGCAGTTTTTTGTAGTGGTGAGTGGCTGGCAGCACCCCTGAAAGAAAATGTCATCAATTTTAAGATGCAATCTATCCTGGGTTGAGGGGAATAACAAAACTGTACAGTCAGATTTCCACGACCAAAGGATGATAAAATTGCCGCCCGTCCCGCCGCTAGGCATAGGGAGCGCAGCGGAAATGTCGCTTGACGGCGGGAACGTGGGCGGAAATCCCCGCCAGCCGCCATCGGCGGCAGCTTTGGTGCGTAACAAGTCACATCGTCTGTTGCCTGACAGACCACTTACAGGTCGGGCGGCGCGAAGCCCAGCGGGATACGGGGAGATTCTCAAGAGGGGGGCCACAGGTCCCCCTCTTGAGTCGTCCTCTTTTGCTACTTTTCTCGACGAATCGAGAAAAGTAGGCCCCCGCTTCCCTGGCAAGGGTAGGGAGCGTAGCGGAAATGCCGCTTGACGGCGAAGGCCGGACAAATTCTCTACAGCGAACGTTACCTAAGGAGTGATTTCTTAAAATTGACAGCATTGCCCCGTCAGCGAGTGAAAACCGGTCTGTTACCCTTCCTTATGCACATATTTCAGCAGCGGCACGGTGACGGCGGTGGAGATGATGCATCCCACCACGGCCTCCAGCAGCCCCTGGAAGCCCACCAGAACCACCACGAAGGAGAAGGGGTTGGTCACACCCAGGCTGACCACCAGGTTCTGAACATACTCGCAGTTATAAAACAGCAGCACCAGCGCGCTCATGTAAAAGAAGGTGTTCAGCAGCGGGGTGGCGATGCCGCCGATGGCGCAGCACAGTTTGGTCTTGCCCTTCAGCAGCTTCTTCACCGCCAGATAGACCAGCCCGGCGCAGAGGCCGCACAGCAGCCGGGCTACCACCGCCAGAATGAAGCTCCGGAAGGGGCTGACGGCGAACAGGGCGGTGCCCATGACGCTTTTGCCCTGCATCATGTTGAAGAAGCTGGTCAGGCCGAACACCACCCCCAGCAGCGCCCCGGCGGAGGGGCCTAAAAGCATGGCACCGATGGCCACCGGAATGGTGAGGAAGCTCAGGGAGAGGGGGCCGACCACCAGGTAGCCCAGGGGCGTGTAGGCCATGACCAAAATCAGGGCCACCAGCAGGGCCAGCTCACACAGCCTGCGTACGTTGGTGCGTTTGGGGGACGGGTTCTGGGTGTTTGCGTTTTTCATATGAAATTACCTCCTGCTGCCGTTTTCCGTCCTGGGAAATACAGCACAGTTTTATTTGCCCGACCCTTCTCCGGCATTCCCTGCCATCTTCCATCGGGAAGTATCGCGGGAGCCGTCCGGACAGGCTGGTTCATTATAAAACAAAACGCTCCGGTTTGCAACTGTTTTTTAGCGGAGCAGGTCGCAGACCGCCTTCAGCCCGTAGGCTCCCTTTGCGGTCAGCACCGCCCGGTTTACCGCCCTGCCGGTGACGTAGGCCGCCAGAGTGCCCACCACGTCCAGGGCCGCAGGTTCCCGGCCCACGGAGACGGCATAGAGGCTGTCCCCATCGGCGGTGGTGTTCACCGGGCGGATGGTGCGGGCGTAGCCGTTGGAGGCCATGGCCGCCAGCTTGTTCATCTCCGCCTTGGAGAATTTGCCGTTGGTGACCACGCAGCCGATGGTGGTGTTGCCCACAAAGGCGTTCTCCACCGGCCGCTCAATGGCAGCGTAGCTGGTCCGCTCGGTGGAGCGGAGGCTGGCCCCGTCCTCCCCCAGCAGGCCCGCCAACTGCGCGCCGGTGTCGATGTCATACACGTCCCCCAGGGCGTTGACGGCCACCACCGCCCCCACCTGGATGCTTCCCACCTGGACGGCGCAGATGCCCACGCCGCTCTTCATGGCATAGGACGCGCCCAGCAGCTTGCCCACGGTGCAGCCGGTACCCACCCCCACGTTGCCCTCCCGGAGGAGGCCCCGCTGGGCGTCCTGGCAGGCGGCGTAGGCCATGGCCTGATCCGGGCGGACGCGAAAATCTCCCACCGCCAGGTCAAAGACGCAGCTTTCACAGACCAGGGGCACCTTTGTCACCCCCACGTCAAAGCCGATGCCCCGCTCCTCCAGGTAGCGGAGGACGCCCCCCGCCGCGTCCAGGCCGAAGGCGCTGCCGCCGGACAGCAGCACCCCGTTCAGCCCCTGGGAGGCCATCCGGGGGTCGGTCAGCGGCGTCTCCCGGGAGGCGGGGCCGCCACCCCGGATGTCGCACCCCGCCGGGCAGAGGCCGGGGAAGAGAAGGACGGTGCAGCCGGTGCCTGCCTCCTCGTCCTGGGCGTGACCCACCTGTACGCCGCAAATGTCCAAAATGCTGATTTCCTTCATGAGAAGCCCTCCTGTGCAATGATTTCATTCAGCCTCATTATAATGCAGTTTGGCCGGGAAGGCAACGGATTGGACGCGGGAATTCTGCCAAAGAAACCCCTCCGCCTGGCCGTGCGGCCGGGCGGCAATCCCTGCCAGCCGCCATCGGCGGCAGCTTTGGCGGGTGACAAGTTATATCGTCTGTTGCCTGACAGACCACTTACAGGTCAGGCGGCGCGAAGCCCCAAATTTGGAATCTTTCCAGGGGAAATATTGCCTGTAAGATGCATTTCACGCACCCAACAGGCCGATTTTTGTTCAGAGGCGCTTACAATTTGCTTTTCAGCAGCCCCAGCACGTCGGCGATTTTCTCCACCGGCTCCGGGCTTTCGCTGTTCAGCCAGTCATAGAGGACGGAAAAGGTACCCTGAAAGACGAATTGTCGAATATACTTCGCTTCCGTCTCCGAATAGCTGCTCTCATCAAGCATATTTCGAAAAATAATGCCGATGCTGGGGATGGCGAACAGATGCGCAGCGAACTCCTGCATGGGTGCAGACCGGACGAGAAGGCAGAACAATTCCCGTTGGTCATACAAATGCTGCAAAATCAGCAGCAGGGCGTTGTCGCTTTGGGTGATGACCTGCTTTAACTCCTCGTCCAGCTGATGGAGGAAGTCTGATTCGATTTCGCTCAGCAGTTCCTCCTGGCTGCCGTAGTATTTATAAAACGTGGTGCGGTTGATTTCCGATACCTTACAGAGCTCATAGACTGTGATCTGGCTCAGCGGCTTTTCCCGCAGCAGCTTAAGCAGCCCCGTTTTTAGCATGGTTTTGCTGATGCGTACCCTCTGGTTTTCCATTCCTTTGGTTCACCTCGACAAATTTTTGCTCACTGTTGACTTTAACACAAATAAGCGGGCCAGTGTCGTCCACAAAGCATTTTAACGCCAACAGTCTGTTGACTTAAACCGTTTTCGTCTATTATAATGAAATTACAGAGATTTGTCAACATTATGCTCTGTAGGAGGTTCATCAAATGAGATTTTGGAGGCGAAACTGGTATTACATCGGCGGCGTCCTGTTTGTGCTGCTGGCCTTTGTCATGGGGCTGTGGGGCTGCTATCACCTGGACAGGCTCCGGGTCATCCTGATCTTCAGCTGGATGGGGATGCTGATGCATCAGTTTGAGGAATATGCGTTTCCCGGCGGCTTTCCCCTGATTTCCAACATGGCCGGACTGGGCGAGACGGAACACCCGGAGCGCTACCCGCTGAACGCAAGGCAGAGCTTTGTGAGCAACGTCATCTTCTGTTACCTGAGCTATATCATCCCCATCTGTTTCCCCAATCTGGTCTGGATGGGGGCCAGTCAGGTGCTGGCCGGTGTGTGGCAGCTGCCGGGACATGGCATTGCCATGAATGTGCGGCTGAAAAGCAAGTACAACCCCGGCCTGGCGTCTACGGCAATCTTGCAGACGCCGGTGGCGATTTACTACATCTGGTATGTCTGCACTTACATGCCGGAGCAGGCGGGACAGCTCTGGTGGGGCATTCCTGGTTCCATTCTCATGCTGCTGCTCACCTTTATCGTTCCCATTTTGGTGATGAAGGACAAAAATTCTCCCTATCCCTTTGAGGACCGGGAGCTGTACGGCTACAACAGGGAACACGTCGCGGCGCTGTGGGAAGAACGGAAAGCCGCGAAGGCCGCACAGGGAAGCACGAAGTGACGGAAGTGCTGCTTGACAGCAAAGACTGCAAAGGAGGACAACTGACAATGGTTAAGAAACTGGACAAATGGTGTGACATCAACTGGATCATCTTCATTTGCGTGACGGGGGTCGTCACCGGCGTACTCGCCGCCGTCTTTTGGGACAAAATGCCCCTGGGGGCACAGGGCGCGGTGTTTGTGGCGATGATTATGCCCTTCCATGTGCTGGAGGAGTGGAAATTCCCCGGCGGCCTCCATATCTTTTACAACGTGCTGCTGGGGCCGAAGGAGGTCGAAAAGCAGCAGCTTGACCGGTTCCCCATGAGCCGCCTGACGGATATGATCACCAACGTGGGGTTGCAGTGGATTCCGCTGTGCTACCTGGTGCTCAGCCTCTTCACCGGCCTCTCCAACGCCACCGCCCTGTGTATGATGCTGCTGTGCTTCATCGAAGTGTGCGCCCACACCGGCGCCGGCATCCTCACCTACTTCTGGCTGAGAAAGGACGGCAAGAAAACCATCTACCACCCCGGTTTCGCCACCTCCTGGATGATGTTCCTGCCCGCAGGGGTCTATATCGTGGCCCATCTGGAAAACGTCACTGGCAGCGACTGGCTCTGGGCCATCATCCTATTCATCATCATGATGCTGATTTGCATCGCCCTGACGGAGACGCCGCTGAAAAAGTGGGTGTACAAGCAGGACAGGGGTGCGTTCGCATTTGCCGACGCCAAGTATTATGAGAAGTACCCCTCCTTCTGGAAGAAGTGAGATGCGGTAAGCCGGGAAAATCATGCGACACTTACGCGCTGTTGCTGCTTGATAAAATTCACATTGTACCATACAATAGTAATATACAACATCTGTTGCATGGCGCATGGTGATGGGAAGCGACCAATCCCCCCATACACAGACAACGGGATTATGGAACGAAAAAACGTAATCAAACAAGGAGGCTGCTATGACTTTACAGGAAGCGATGGCCGCGCGGCATACCGTGCGCAAGTACAAAAAGGACCCTCTGCCAGCGGACACGGTTCGCCAGCTCAATGAGCGGATTCAGGCGCACAATGAGAAATACGGCCTGAACATTCAGCTCGTCACGGAGAACACGGACGCCCTGCCGGGGCTGATTGGCATGGCGATGTCCAAAGGTGTGCGCAACTATATGATTCTGGCCGGGCCGAACACCGCGGACGTGGACGAAAAGCTGGGATACAGCAGCGCCGACCTGATGCTCTACGCTCAGACGCTGGGGCTGAACACCTGGTGGGTGGGCGGCATGTACAGCCACAAGGGGGCGAGAAAAAATTCCACCGCAGGCGAGAATGCCAAAATCATCGGCGTTGTTGTCGTGGGCTATGGGGAGGAACAGGGCGTTCCCCACAAATCCAAGGCGGCGGAGGCGGTGTCCTCCTATGAGGGCGACGCTCCGGACTGGTTCCAGGCGGGGGTCGCTGCTGCGCTGCTGGCCCCAACTGCGATGAATCACCAGGGATTCACCATCCGGGGCACGGGCAATCAGGTATCCATGACCTACGCCAAAGGCTCCTTCTCGGGTGCTGATTTGGGCATTTGCAGGTATCACTTTGAGCTTGGCGCAGGGAAGGAGAATTTTAAGTGGCGTTGACGCCGCATGGAGGTGTTCTGAATGCTGCTTCAAATTTTCAGGGCATGGCTCAAGTGGCGGAAGGACTGGGACGCCCTGTGTAACTGCTGCGGCAAATGCTGTTACATTCGTTCCGTTGGGGAGGATGGCCAGGTCATCATCCACTATAACAGCCCCTGTGAGCATCTGGACACGGAGACACATCTGTGCCGGGTCTTTGAGGACCGCTTCCGCAAGTGTGACCACTGCGGGAAGGTCGACCTGTTTACAGTGCTGTTCAATCCCACCCTGCCGAAGGACTGCACCTACGTGCAGACCTTCCGGCTGTGGGACAAGGATGTAAAATCATAAACCGGTTATAAGGCATACTCCTGCGGCTGCGCTAAATTCTGTGCGCAGTCTCCTGTCTGAACGTCTTTCAGCAGCGTTTTTAGTTCATTCAGCAGCGTTTCCAGCGTCACCTGCTCCATACTGCCTTTCATGGCGGTTACAGCGTCAAGCATATGCGGATACAAAAGCTGATAGATATTTTTCCCAACAGGACAGGTGCTGTCCGTTTCGTGGAGTTTGAAAATCTCCTCCACATCGTTGGTCTCCACAGCCTGGTACACATCCCACAGGGTAATGTCTTTTGGCTCCCTGGCGAGATGGACCCCGCCGTTTTTTCCGGCAGATGCCATCAGCAGGCCGCTTTTGGACAAATCAAGAAAGATATTTCTGATCGTGACGGCATTGGAGCCAGTGCTTTCCGCAACAAGAGCGCTTGTCACCCGGCGCTTCGGAGATAAAACCGCAACATAGAGCAGCGCGTGAACCGCTGTTGGGAATTTTTTGCTGACACGCATATGACCACCGCTTCCTCTCATATCAGTGTTAACAGAATTATAACAGATTTTTTCCGGAAAAGCAATTGTAACACTTGACATTACGATTATAATGCACTATAATGTAATTAATCGAATTACATTAAGGAGGCATTCTCTATGCAAACATTGGAAGCTATTGCAAAAAGAAAATCCACGAGGAACTTTGACCCGGACAAGTCTGTACCGGATGCGGTCGTCGACACCATCGTAAAGGCGGGTTGTCAGGCCCCCATCGGCGGGAACCAGCGGGATTCTCTGCACCTGACGGTCTGCCGCAGCAGGGACATTTTAGATGAGATCAACCAGTCCACTGCCGCCGCCATGAAGATTGATGCACGGGATTTCTTCTACGGTGCGCCTGTCGTGGTCTTTGTGTCCGCTGCGCCCAAGCAGATGGCGCCCAGCGTGGAGTATGCCAACGCCGCCTGCGTCATTGAGAATATGCTGATTGCCGCCACCGACGCCGGGGTAGACAACATTTACCTCTGGGGTGCGGTGCAGGCCCTGGCACGGAATCCGGAACTGTGCGCAAAGATGGGGATTCCGGAGGGCTTCAAGCCTGTCTCCGCCGCAGCGCTGGGCTATAGCCTCAGCGGAAGCCCGGAGCCGAGGGAACTGTCTATGTCACTCAGCGCGAACTATATCTGATAAAAGCAAGCAGCGCCCACCGAAGAAGATAACCGTTCCCCGGTGGGCGCTGTTCATTACAGAATTATGGAGGGAATTTCAACATGAAAACATTGATCGCATACTATTCGAGAGCCGGCGCAACAAGAAAGGCGGCAGAAAAGCTCAAGTCTATTACGAACGGAGATTTATTTGAGATCAAAGGCGAAAAGAACTATGGTAATTATTTCACTGCGCTGGGGATTGCCAGAAAGGAATTCGCCGAAAAGGAACTTCCGAAGGTAACAGAGACAGTGGCCGATTTTGATTCCTATGACCGTATCCTCATCGGCTTCCCGATTTGGTACAGCAAGTGTCCGCAATTAGTTCTGTCTTTTATCTCACAGTATGATTTTTCCGGGAAAGAGGTTTATCCGTTCTGCACCAGCGGAATGAGCGGACCGGAGCAGGCCGTAGAACTGCTGAAAAGCGCCTGTAAGGGGGCAACCGTTCATTCGGGGCTCCGCTTGAACAAGTGCGATGAGGAAAAGGTCGGAACGTGGCTTGGAGGGGATCAATCATGAAAAGAGAATACGCTCAGTTAAAAGATTACATGGCCCAGAGCAGCAGCACTGTCGCCGTCACCGGTGCAGGCATTTCCTATCTCTACGGGATGCGCAGGCTGAAGCAGAGCGTCGGCAGGATGAACGCCGGGCGTATCTTTTCCGCGTCCTATGTCCGCAGGAACCCGGAAAAGTTTTATGCGGTCATGAAGGACGCCTTTCTGGATGCCACCTTTGTCAAGGGGCCCAGCACCGTTCACCGGCAGCTGGCGGAGCTGGAGCGGCAGGGGAAGCTCTGTGGCATTGTCACGCAAAATCTGGACTGCCTGCACACCATCGCCGGTTCCCAAAACGTGATTGAATTTCAGGGCAGCTTCCGGGACAACGTCTGTATTGACTGCGGGACCCGCTGTTATGACTATCAGGTGTGGAATCAGGGAAAAATGCCCCGCTGTGAGAAGTGCGGCGCACCCCTGATGCCCACCGCCTTTTGCCGGGACAGCAGCGCCGGCGCCGAAGTCACACGGGAAAGCATGCTGAAGGCCGCTGACCTGATTTCCCAGGCGGATCTGGTGCTGGTCATTGGCACCACCGGCTTCCGCAGCGAGGAATACTTAAGCCGCATGAAGGCCGGGACAAAGCTGGTGCAAATCAATCCGTCTGCGACGCAGTTCGACCAAATCGCCGACCTGAACATCCGGGCGGACGCCGCCGAAGCGCTGGACGCCGTCCTAAACGGGTGACGCCCATGATATTTTCCAGAGAAGGGAAGAGTATGGACAAAATCCAACAGTTAGCCGACTATATTGACCGGAGCGGCAGCATTGTCGCCACCACCGGCGCAGGCATTTCCGTTGGCGGCGGCGGGGTCACTTATGGACAGATGCTCTTCTCCCGCAGAGGAGGCAGACGAGGCTCCGACGCAGGCTCCTTTTTGCCCACCTATCTGGAGACGATGTTCTCCTATCAGCCCAGCTTTGCCCACTATGCCCTGGCAGAGCTGGAGGCGGAGGGCAAGCTCACCGGCATTATCACCACAAACGTGGACTGTATGCATACGATTGCAGGGTCAAAGAATGTGGCGGAAATTCAGGGCAGTCTCCAGGTCAACTGCTGCGCCCAGTGCGGCCGTCATTCTGACGGGTATGAGATCTGGAAGCAGGAGGAGCTGCCCCGGTGCGAAGCCTGCGGCGGGGAGATTCTTCCCTGGCCGCTTTACAGCCACATCGGTCTGTGGGATGCAGATGTCAGGAAGGCCAGAGAATGGGTTTCAAAGGCTGACCTGATTCTTGTCATCGGAACACGGGGCAACTTCGGAGACGTTTACTGGAGTTACCGGAAAAGAAATGCGGCCATCGTCCAAATCAATCCGGGCCACACCGGCTTTGACAGCGTGGCCGATTTGAACATCCGCCAGGGTTCCGACGACGTTTTTCAACGCCTGAAGAAAATACGGAATACA
>MSHE01000003.1:1663-1994 GCA_001941025.1 Lachnospiraceae bacterium Zagget3 | reverse complement strand
TGAGTCTCTCAGAGCCTCCACAATAAGCCTAGAATCGGTTTTAAGCGGTAAGGTAGTATAACTATACCCCTAAGGCGTAAAACGCGTTCTAGGCCTATTCCCGGCGGCGTGAGAGCGGGAGAGGGGGTAACTGATATGGTCACCCCCTCTCCAATATTATTGACAAGCTCGGCCGAATATGCTATACTAACATCAGCGGACGACCAGACGCTACAAATACCGATAGTTACCTCACGCTTTCGTGAGATAGCAATAAGAAGCCCTTCCATGTGTCTGGTCGCGCATGGGAGGGCTTCAACTAGTTTCAGGAGGGTTTTATTATGGCAGATTT
>MSHE01000003.1:0-1647 GCA_001941025.1 Lachnospiraceae bacterium Zagget3 | reverse complement strand
TTGAAAATGGTGAGTTCGGGAAGGTGCGGACAGTGACGGGCGCAGATGGTGAGCCTTGGTTTGTGGCGGCGGATATAGCGCGAGTGTTAGAAATAGCAGACGCAACGCACGCCGTTCGCGGGCTTGAGGAAGATGAAAAGGGTGTCCATAAAGTGGAGACCCTTTGATGGGAGGATCATATGGCAACAAAGACATACAAATTTACCGCCGAGGACCTACAACGCATGCAGTCCTACCCATGGCAGCAAAAGGTGTTAAGGTCCCAGGCCAAAATCATCGAGGCGTGCATGCATTGCAACTGGCGGATTGCCGTGTCCTTTAGCGGCGGCAAGGACTCCGCCGTGCTACTGGACATGACGGCGCGGGTGTGGGCCATCAACAAGGAGGCGCACGGAGACGCCCCGCTAACCGTGGTGTTTGCCAACACCGGCATGGAGCACGCGGGCATGGTGCGCTTTGTCCGGGAGTTTTGCGCCTATATCCAGGAGACCCACGGCATAGCGATCGACCTGCATATCACCACCCCGGGCAAGGGCAATGATTTCCGCAGTATAGTCACCCAAAAACGCCGCTGCCCCCACTGCGACAGCACAGACCACGAGATCCTCAAGCGCCACAAGGGCGTGAAAAAGCGGCAACAGGCCCGCAAGTGCCCGCACTGCGGGACTGAGTGGATCGCGGACTTTACTCTCGGGTACCCCATCGGCAGCAAAAAGACCGCCAAGGCGATTCGGTATGTCCGGGAATGGGTGGAGCAGTCCGGGGTGGACTGGCCGGAGTTTTCACGGACGCTCGGACGGGACGAAAAGACGGTATTTCGACTGCGCGGCATGGGCTGCCCGGACGGGACGATCTTATACCTGACCGGAATAAACAGCGAACTCAAGCGTAGCAACGGCTTTTTTCTCGCCAGGACATGGTGGCCGCTCTGCGGCCCCGACGCCCCGCCGGTGTCCGAGGTGTGCTGCGACATCATCAAAAAGGCCCCGATCCACGCGATTGAGAACGAGTTGGGTTTATCCTCGATGGTCGCCACCACGGCCGCCGAAAGCCGGCAGCGCAAATTCTCCTGGATGGAATCCGGATGCAATGCCTTTGAGGGCGACAAAGTCCGCTCCAAGCCAATGAGTCCGTGGCTCGAGCAGGATGTTTTGGCGTACCACGACCATTACCGGCTGCCGCACTTTTGCATGTACGGCGACCTGGCACGGCTACTGAACGGCAACCTGCAATTTACCGGCGAGCAGCGCACCGGCTGCAAGCTCTGCATGTTTGGCTGCCAATTTCCCGACGAGCGCGACCGCCTTGTCCGGCTCCAGGCGTCCGAGCCACACACGGTCGAGTGGGCAATGCGACCGGTTGAGTTGGGTGGCTGCGGGCTTGCGGAGGTGCTTGAGTTTTTGCACGATCGCTGCGGGGTTGAGATCGAGATGCCAAAGACAAAGGACACGCTGACAGTGTAGGGGGGTTGATAGTGGACGAAAAACGGCTGGAAGAGATAAAGGCCAGGGAGGCAGCGGCGACGCAGGGGCCGTGGGTATCAGAGGAGAATGAGTGAGGTGACTTTCATGGTGGAACTAACCAAAGCAGGGCTTGAAGCGCGTAGAAAGTACATGCGCGAATACAAGCGCAAGAAACAAAAAGAAA
>MSHE01000002.1:8101-8275 GCA_001941025.1 Lachnospiraceae bacterium Zagget3 | reverse complement strand
GATTAAATCAGAGGTTCCTTAAGTACTCCAAGAAGAGAAACGCAAATATCTCCATCACAGTTAGTCGTACTATGTTAAAATCAAGTAGCACATTACACACCTTGCGTAGTCATGTTGCACTTCTCCGACTTTTCACATAGCTCAGATTGACACCTCCAGATGCCCGTGTTGTTC
>MSHE01000002.1:0-7924 GCA_001941025.1 Lachnospiraceae bacterium Zagget3 | reverse complement strand
TTTGCATCATCCGCAAAATTTCTCCGCCATCGGTTCGTCTCCGTTCTCTGCCAGAAACACCGTCACCTTGTAGGTGGTCGACCCGATGTGTCGGGTCATGCAAAAGCTGCTGTTAATGCGATCAGTCCTCCTCCCATCGTGCAGCGCCCAGCGCTGCACCCGAACAAACATAATTTCTCCATCTGCTTCATAGCCTCCCTTCATGATATGTATGTTCTCTGGTCATGTTCGGAATGGGGAAGGACTTCATTGTATAAATTTCGGTAGCTGCTACCGAAAACCATTTTTTCAGTAAAAAGTTACATAGAAACTGTAGCCTAAGTTGTTGGTCAATTCTTCATTTTGAGGAAAAGACCTCAGATCAAGTAAGGAAAATAGCGAAATCGAGCTATTTTTTCGTAACTTGAGTCACGGCGGCTACCGAAATTGCTTTCATTGATGTTGCTGGTGGTGGACAATTTGTCCACCACCCCATATTCCTGAATTTTTGCTAAGTGGACATTTTGTCCACATACTTCTCCTTTGCCGGTTTCCCGCTCAGACTCTGACAGGCAGACCCTGTTCGGCCGCCGTGTCGTTTGCTTCTCCCCTTGGCACGCTCTCTCGTCATCGCAAGCTCCATATCCCTCGCCCCGCCGCAAGCGGCAGGTCTCGCTCATTTCGCTGCTCCTCCTCTTCCCCAAAAGTCTTACGACTTTTCGGTAGCCCTATTGTCATGGCCTGCTTCCCCAGAGAAAATATCTGTCGGACGATCATTCAGTTGTAAATTAAGCACAATGGTTTAGCTATTGTGATTATACTACGCAATTCCGTTTAAGTCAAGCGGCCTACAGAAAATTTAAAGCAAATTCATTTAATTCTTCTTGACTTTCATAAACATGTGCGCTATACTGAGATCATCGTAGAAGAAAGGGCGAAACAGCAATGGCAATCGGGGAACGGATACATTTCTTCCGTAAAATGCGGGGATTAAAGCTGAAACAGTTAGGGCAGGCTGTTGGGTTTCCTGAGAGCAACGCCGATGTGCGCATGGCGCAGTACGAATCGGGCAGCAGAACGCCGAAAGCCGACATCACAAACCGGTTAGCGGAAACGCTGGATGTTTCACCCCAGGCGTTGACTGTTCCGGACATCGACAGCTATACCGGTTTGATGCACACGCTGTTTACATTGGAAGATGTATACGGACTAAAGGTCACAGAACTGGACGGCCAGATCGTCCTCCATGTCGATGTACGGCAGGGGAAGGACGCCGCTGAACTGCACCGGATGCTCTGCGTATGGCAGGAGCAGGCTGCAAAGCTGGAGGCTGGGGAGATCACCAAAGAGGACTATGATCGCTGGAGGTATCACTACCCTGAATTGGACACCACCCAAGTACGAGCCAGGGTGCTGCCGCAGGGATTAAGCGAGTTGATGATGGATGAGCTACACAATGACGAGTAAGCCTGTTAGCTTTAGCACAGAGATCATGTAGCCGTGATTTGCTCGATAAGGGTAAGTTCTGAAAATCAGGACTTACCCTTCAGCGCCGATCATGCGTGAAATTGAATCAGCTAACACCAGAAGCAACAATAGCAATAAGCTATAATAGAGGCTGTCCGCAGGTTCCCAAAATGGGAACTTGCGGGGACAGACTTGTTGTTTCTGTTTTAGAAACAGCCAACATGATCAGCAAAAACTACCTCAAGTTGTCAAAATGACAACTTGAGGCTTGATGAATAATCTCACGGTATTACCAAAACATGGAAATTTTAGTCGTTATCATTTTGATAACGACTAAAAGCGTCCCTCACATGAGCCTATATATTAATCAGAAGGTAAAATACCTCTATATCATCAACCGATGCGTCGAAAAATGCGATACATCGGTTTCTTTTTTGCTATCATTTATTTTTGGTAGCGGCTACCGTAATTCTGGACAGGCGTTTCGCGACGTGGTATGATAGACATATACGGAACATTGATGGGGAGGGCTGTGCAATGGATAATGAAAAAAGAGGTCGTGGCAGGCCGAAGATCGACGCAAGTGTCGCCAGTTCGCTTGCGACCAGCCGGAGGGCGCAGCTAAATGCCAAGTGTATGTTCGATGGTGTCTTTCTGCTTTCCAGAGCCGGGGATAAAATTCCTGATAGCGATCTGCTGTGGCATTCCGATGACGCTACCTACACAGCAGGCGGACGGCAGGGCATTTTGGAGCAGATCGGGAGGATGCTGGAGCAGGATCATATCGCTGAGGAGGATTGCATCTATGTGGCGAACCTTTCGGCGCAGGCGGTAAAGGCCAATCATACAACACGGGAAGTCGAGAAGGCAATTCGGGCTATCCGCAACACTACCAAAGAGCTTGCCGCCGACTCAGAGAACGCAGAGTGTCATCGCAAGGCGGTTGCCGCTGTGGAGGAATTGGAGAAGATGGCACATTAGTATACCGGTGTTCCATACACCTCCGGCCATAGTCAATTTGGGAAAATTGGATTTCAGTAGCCGCTACCGAAAATAATCAGACCGCCTCACATTGCACGGGCGGTCTGATTATAATGTCCTATATCCGCATATAGGTGATTTTATTGGCGGTTGCCGATGTCCTCTACATACGGCAGATGTTCCGATTCGCTGATCTCAGCATTTTTGTTTTGATGGGTGTGATTCCCTGCCAAACAGTGCAGCCGGAACGCAGGACAGAGAATCGCTGAACAATGAAACGGAGGGCGTTCACAGCAAGCACTTTCGCTATGTGGCAAAACCTTCTCAAAACCACCATTTGCAGGGCTTGTTTGAGTAGGAATCTTGTAAGAGGTCAAATTAACCTCTTACAAGGACAATGGTTGAATATGAGCAGGAGCAATAGAACCAGGAAATTGTATAGAGTGGTAAATCCCCTTCGGGGAGACTTACCACCCTGCGTTGATAATCGCTCCTTTGATAGCAGAATGATTGCCATAAATGCCAACATCAAGAGGTCAAATCGACCTCTTGAAAAAGCACAATCGAATACAGGCAAGAGGGATAAAATACGGTGGTAAATCTCCATTTCAGGATTTACCACTGCTCATATATCTACCTGCCTTTTCTTTTAATCGGCATAGACCAGCTCCGCCAAAATGACCTCCTCAGCCCTGACTTTGATGCTGTTCATACGACGCACCCATTCCATCTGATCGGTTCTTTTCAGGGCGACAGTCACGCCCTCCTTTTCAGCCATAGCCGGGATCATGACGCCCAGCCGTTGATGACAGGCTTCGTCGATCTCCGCCAGGTGGGGAAACAGCTTCTCCGTCAGCACCAGCTCACTGTACTGAATGGGACGGTGCTCCTGGAGAAATGTCCGGCGCATCCTGCCATATTTGCCGATGTGGTAGTGCGTGGTGTCAGAGAGTGCGATGTTGGGGATATAATAGTCCCCGCATTTTGTGTAAGTGATGTTCATGTTAGGCTCCTTTCAAGACGAAGATTTGTAGCTACGATAATTCCGGGATTATCACCCCAATCTTCATAACTGCTGTTCATTTCGTCACAAACGAGCCTCAGTCATGATGTATTTTCGGGACTGTTAAAAAGTACCCTTCATACAATACATCAAGAAAATATGCCAGTGGCATATTTTTAGCCGAAAACCGCAGCCAGCTACGCTGGCAAGGCTCACTGACCGAGGAGTATAACATAAAAGTTAGAACGCGGAACTCAGGCCCCCGCTTCCCTGGCAAGGGTAGGGAGCGCAGCGGAAATGCCGCTTGACGGCGAAGGCCGGGCAAAGTCTCTACAGCGAACGTTATCTAAGAAAGCCAGCCCGCCGGGAAGGCAACCCCCTGTTTCCTTCAACCATCCTTCTCTCAGGATGCCCCCGCTTCGGGGGTCAGCACCAACTCCTCCCCCTCCGCCGTCACCCGGAGGGTATCCCCCCGGTTCAGGGCGCGGCTCAGCAGCAGCTCTGACGCCGGGTTCTCCAGATTCTGGCGGAGATACCGCCGCATGGGCCGGACGCCGTACACCGGGTCGTGGCCCTGCCGGGCCACCAGGGCCAAGGCGGACTGCTCCAGGGCCAGGGCGACCCCCTGGCTCCGGAGCCGCCCGGCGCACTGCTCCGCCAGCAGCCCGGCGATTTGCAGGATCTCCCCTTCTGTCAGGCTGTGGAAGCAGATCACCTCGTCGATGCGGTTCAGGAACTCCGGCCGGAACCGCTGCCGCAGGGCGGCGTGGACCGCCCGCTCCCCGTCCTGGGGGGTGCCGCCCCCGAAGCCCAGGGGATGGGTGTTCTGTGCCAGGGCCTCCGCCCCGGCGTTGGTGGTCATGACGATCACCGCGTTGCGGAAGTCCGCCCGGTTGCCGTGGCTGTCGGTGAGGATGCCGTCCTCCAGCAGCTGGAGCAGCAGGTTGCACACCTCGCCGTGGGCCTTTTCCAGCTCGTCAAACAGCACCACCCGATAGGGGCGCTTGCGGATGGCCTCGGTGAGCCTGCCCCCTTCCTCGTAGCCCACATACCCCGGCGGGGAGCCGATGAGACGGGCCACGCTCTGGGCCTCCATAAACTCGCTCATGTCCAGCCGGAGCAGGGCGTCCTCGCTGCCGAACAGGGCCTGGGCCAGGGCCCGGCACAGCTCCGTCTTGCCCACGCCGGAGGGCCCGGCGAAGAGGAAGGAGCCAACGGGCCGGTTTTCCTCCTTCAACCCGGAGCGGCTCCGGCGGATGGCGGCGGCCACGGCGGAGACGGCGCTGCTCTGCCCCACCACCCGGCGGTGGAGGGTGTCCTCCAGGGTCAGGAGGCGCCGGGTCTCGTCCTCCGTCAGGGCGGAGACGGGCACCCCCGTCCACAGGGACAGCACCTGGGCGATATGCTCCCCGGTGACATTGCCGTGGCGGGGGCCGGAGCGCTGCCGCCACCGGGCCTTGCCCTCCTCCAGCTCCCGGCGGAAGCTCTGCTCCACGTCCCGGAGGAGGGCGGCCTTTTCAAAGTCCTGCTCCCGGATGGCGGTCTCCAGGGCCTGCACCGCCTCCTTCCGCTTCCGGTCCAGGGCGGCCAGCTCCGGCGGCAGGGATTCCGCCGCGATTTTCGCCCGGGCGGCAGCTTCGTCCATCAGGTCCACCGCCTTGTCCGGCAGGTACCGCTCCGGCAGGTACCGCTGGCTCAGGGCGACGGCGGCGGTCAGGGCCTCGTCGGTGATGTTCATCCGGTGGTGGGCCTCGTACTTGGGCCGCAGGGCCTTTAAAATGGACAGGGCCGTGGACTCGTCCGGCGGCTCCACCGTCACCGGCTGGAAGCGGCGCTCCAGGGCGGCATCCTTGCGGATATACTTCCGGTATTCCTCATGGGTGGTGGCCCCCAGCACCTGAAGCTCCCCCCGGCTCAGGGCAGGTTTCAGGATGTTGGCGGCGTCGATGCTGCCCTCGGCGCTGCCCGCCCCCACGATGGTGTGGAGCTCGTCGATGAAGAGGATGACGTTGCCCATCCGCTGCACGTCCTTGATGAGCCGTTTCACCCGCTCCTCAAACTCCCCCCGGTACTTCGTCCCGGCCACAGTGCTGGTCAGGTCGACGGACATGAGCCGTTTGGATTTCAGCCCCTCCGGCACCGTCCCCGCCGCGATGCGCTGGGCCAGGGCCTCGGCGATGGCGGTCTTGCCCACGCCGGGCTCCCCCAGGAGGACGGGGTTGTTCTTCGTCCGGCGGCACAGGATTTGAATCACCCGATCCAGCTCCGCCTCCCGGCCTGCCACCGGGTCCAGCTGGCCGGTCTCCGCCATGCGGGTCAGGTCGCGGGAAAACTGCTCCAGCAGGCGGCTCTCCCGGACGGCATCCCCTTCTCTGGGCTTCCTGTCCCGGAAGGAGGAGTTGTCCCCGGCGGAGGCGTACACCTCCCGGTACAGGGTGTGGAGGTCGATGCCGCTGCCCCCCAGAATCCGGGCGGCGGCCCCGTCCCCCTCCTTTAAAATGCCCGCCAGCAGATGGCCGGTGCCCACATAGCGGGCGCCGCTGCGGCAGCACTCCGCCGCGGCCAGCTCCACAATGCGCCGCAGCCGGGGGGTCATCCCCTGGGAGGGGGGATTGCCGGAGGCCCCCACCCCCACAAAGGAGGAGACCAGGGTGCGCACCGTGTCCTCCTTCAGCCCGGCGGCGGCCAGCGTGCGGGCGGCCACCCCCTGGCCCTCCTCCATCAGTCCCAGCAGCAGATGCTCGCTGCCCACATAGCCGTGACCCAGCCGCCCGGCCTCCGCCTGGGCCAGGCGCAGGGACTCCTGGGCCCGGAAGGTCAAATCACAATTCAAAGGGTCTCATCCTTTCCTCACAGGTTTCCTCTATTCTATGCCGGTTTTTCCGGATTTAAACGGGAAAGGAAGGAGATGGGGAAAAAGCTGTGAGTAACCTCTCCGTCCCCTGAAAGGAAATGCCATCAACTTAGGACACAATCTGCCTTGGGTTGAGGGGAATAACGCAGTTGTACCGTCAGATTTCCACGACCAAAGGGCAACAAAATTGCCGCCCGTTCCGCCGTAAGGCTGGAACGTGGGCGGCAATCCCCGCCAGCCGCCATCGGCGGCAGTCTCACCAGTTAAAAGTTACTTCGTCTGTTGCCTGACAGACCACCTATGGACTGGATAGCGCGAAGCCCCAGCGGGATAGGAGGAGGGTTCTTAGGGAGGATTTTGCGTAAAAAATATGCCGGGGGCATATTTTTAGCAAAATCCTGAGCCAGCTTGCTGGCGAAGCCACTTAAAAAGATAGGTAGTACCTTAAAGTCCTTGATAACAGAAGAGCCCCGAGCTCCTCCCTGAGCCGCCCTCTTTCCCCCCTTTCTCGGCGGAGCGAGTTTGCGGCGTTCAGAAAATATGCCAGCGGCATATTTTTAGCCGAAAACCGCAGCCAGCTACGCTGGCAAGGCTCACTGACCGAGGAGGATAACAGAAAGGTTAGAACGCGGAATCCAGCCCGCCCGGAGGGCAAAACGTAGTTCCTATATCCTTCCTTCCCTAAGGAAACAAGCCTCGCCGTGAGGGCAAAAACCCATTTCCTTCATCTATCCTTATCCAAGGAAGAAAAGCACAGTAAGAATCCGAAGCGGTGATGCGCCCCATTCCCGCAATTCAATTACAAAAATATTCAAAAAAACTCATAAATTTTTGTTGCCCCCTCCGGTATTTTATGGTAGAATACTACCATGACACGGGGCTCCGCCGCCAAATCCGTCCCCGGAACCGCGCCGACCCCCACCTCATACAACCATCATCACGGCCCGCCATGCCGAGGCCCAAGAAACAGGAGTGGATTGACTATGAATCATATGATACGGATTCCCACCAAAAATAACCGCCTGATCCTCCGCGTGGCACAGGGTCATTTCGCCACCAGCCACAGCCATATCAATTACTACATTGACGTCACCACCCAGAAGACCCGCCTGTCCGAGGCGAAGGAGGTGGCGAAGGAACTGGTGCGCACCTACCAGACCACCACCATTGTGGACACCGTTCTCTGTCTGGACGGCACCCAGGTCATCGGCACCTGCATCGCCGACGAGCTGACCCAGGACGGCTTCCGGAACATGAACGCCCATCAGACCATTTACGTCATCACCCCGGAGATCACCTCCGGCAGCCAGCTCATCCTGCGGGACAACCTGTCCCCCATGGTGCGGGATAAACACGTCCTGATTCTGGCGGCATCCATCTCAACCGGCTACACCGTGCAGGCTGCCATCGAGGCGGTGCAGTATTACGGCGGCATGGTGGCCGGATTGTCGGCCATCTTCTCCACCTGCCATGAGTATATGGGCTACCCGGTCAGCTCCATCTTCGACCCCAGCACCCTGCCGGATTACGCCAGCTACGACTCCCGCAGCTGCCCCATGTGCAAGGCGGGCCAGCGCATCGAGGCGCTGGTCAACAGCTTTGGCTACTCCAGGCTACGAAGGGCGAAGCCGTCGTCACCA
>MSHE01000001.1 GCA_001941025.1 Lachnospiraceae bacterium Zagget3 | reverse complement strand
GAACCCCTGTCCGAAAATGCCTCCTCTGGACCTTCTCCGGGCGCAGTCGCTTATTTACATTCCCTCACCGAATCGTGAACCGACACACTAGACGGCTTGGTAGCTTCATTTATGCATGGAGGCCGCAAAGCTTAAGCCCCTCACGTTCGCCACTAAAAGGCATCACCCAGCCCGGTTCGTGGCCCTCCCGGGATCGGCGTCCGCGCACAGTGGGCGGAGGTCGCAGAGCCTAATCAGGCCGCGGCAGCAACGTAATTCTGATTATCGTTGTTCTTTAATTTATAGGTGCCCATTGGTAAGCGGCTGGGCGCCGCTGCCCGCTTATCCAGCCTCAACATCCCCGTCGAAACCGGTACATCCCCATATGGTCCGCAGGCACGGGGCCTGCGGAAAGAAAACCTGCTTACGTCTCAGCACTTCTCCGGCTCAGGATAGGTCACGCCGAAGGTGTCCACCGTGACCCTGGCCATCTTCTGCGTTTGACGGGGGCGGTCGCTCCAGTCGGTGCGCACAGAGGCGATCCGGTCTACCACGTCCATGCCCTCGATGACCTTGCCGAAGGCGGCATACTGCCCGTCCAGGTGGGGCGCGTCGGCGTGCATGATGAAGAACTGGCTGCCTGCGCTGTCCGGCACAGCGGTGCGGGCCATGGACAGCACCCCGCGGCTGTGCTTCAGGTCGTTCCGGAAGCCGTTGCTGGTGAACTCGCCCTTGATGCAGTAACCGGGGCCGCCCACGCCGGTGCCCTTGGGGTCGCCGCCCTGGAGCATGAAGCCCGCGATGACCCGGTGGAAGATGATGCCGTCGTAAAAGCCCTTATTCACCAGGGAGATGAAATTGTTCACCGTGTTGGGCGCCACCTCAGGATACAGCTCCGCCTTGATGACGCCGCCGTTCTCCATTTCAATGGTGACGATTGGATTCTGACTCATCGTAAAAACCTCCTCAGTGTTGCACTCAGCGGAACCGGTTGGCCTTCATGGCCCGGTCCATCTCCCGCTTCGTGTCCCGTTCCGCCATGGCGGCCCGTTTATCATACAGCTTTTTGCCCTTGGCCACCCCGACTTCCAGCTTCAATCTGGAGTTTTTGAAGTAAATGCTCAGCGGAATCAGCGCAAAGCCGTCCTGCTTCACCTGGGCGTAGAGCTTCGTGATCTCCCGCCGGTGGAGCAGCAGCTTCCGGGGACGCATGGGGTCCTTGTTGAAAATGTTGCCCTGCTCATAGGGGGAGACGTGCATCTGATAGACGTACATCTCGCCGTTCTTCACCTGACAAAAGGCGTCCTTCAGGTTGACGTGGCCGGCCCGGATGCTCTTCACTTCCGTACCCACCAGTTCGATGCCGGCTTCGTAGGTTTCCAGAATGAAATAGTCGTGGCGGGCCTTGCGGTTGGTGGCCACAATTTTAATGCCCTTCTTCTCCGGCACAGAACGCCCCCCCTTTCTCTCAGCGTTTTACCATTTTATCGCTAATGGGCGGCCTTGTCAACGCCTTTTTGTCGTTTTTTGCAGGGAAAGGTGTATGTGTTAAAATGATATGACC